>NZ_LANS01000001.1 GCF_000964685.1 Anaplasma phagocytophilum str. Webster | reverse complement strand
TGTTTATGTGAGAATTAGTACAGTAACTGCCTATTCCTCTAATTATGGTCGTATGCAGGGTATGTCGCATGTGATTTTAGGGCTGTATCTAGGGAATAATCCTGATACACGTAAGTCTGGAAATTCATACAGAAACTGTATCTTATGTACTGGGAATCTTATAGCTATTTCCGTTAAATTCGCAATGCATTCTCGAGGAAGTAAAATTGCCTTAAGGTGAATACGCAAACTATACGAATAGCGGGTGATTTTTGAGAGCACCTTCTAAGAGTATGCATAGGTCTTGATACTTAGAAAAAAAAGTATGGTGTACTGGAGATTAATGCTGCAGACCATAATGTTATAGAATCATGAAGACTACTATAGGTCTGTATGAAGAAGTTATAAAAAATAAAAGCACATCATCTTGATAACGCAGCAGCAATATTTTCAATTATTATCCATAACTGTGGGCCAGTTTTCAAAGTGGGTAAACCCCTTTTTACGAACCAAGAGCCCGACAGCTAGCCCATCAGACACAGCTTCCACACATATGCACATTCTAGTCTTTCATAAAGCTTAGTACCTTTCCAGGCTGTGAAGTAACGGCTTATGGTTGTTTATCAGTGGCTAAACCTTGTAATATAACGCCTACAGAAGCTGTAGGAATTAGAGCTTATCTCCCAGTGCCCCCACATTTCACTAGACACAACAAGCCCGAAAAGGCTTATCAATGGAGTAAAATACTACTACTGACTCAGCTTGCTCTTAATGAGTGCGTTGAGAACTTCAGGATTCGCTCTGCCCTTTGTTTCCTGCATTATTTGCCCCACAAAATATCCAAATAGCTTTTCCTTACCCTGCTTGTATTGCTGAACTTTATCCGGGTTTTTCTCGAGCGCTCTCTCAACCATCTACCTGAGACCCCTTTATCAGCTATCTGAGGCAATTGCTCTTCTTCCGCTATCTTTGATGCGGACTTTCCTGTCTCAAACATTGTTGCAAAAACCTGCTTAGCTATTTGGCAGAATTTGAAAATTCATACTCTGCAAACTGCATCTCCCAGCCAGAGGCCTGCTCATGGTCGTATGCGGGGTATGTCGCATGTGCTTTTAGGGCTGTATCTAGGGAATATCCTGATACACGTAAGTCTGGAAATTCACACAGAAACTGTATTTTTGCACGGGAATCTTATAGCTATTACTGTGAAAGTGGCGATACATTCTCGTAGAGGTCATAATGCATTTTAGGTAAAGGCACAAACTATAAGAAAACAATATGTGGTAGAGGCATTTTATAAGATGCTAGAGGATTTAAGCGTGCTTTATAAAGCAGAAGTTTAAATACTGACTACGTTGTGTTCAACACTACATTGTTTGTCGCGATGATGTACGTGTAGAATACTACAAAGCGTAGTTCTCTATAAAAGCGGGTTGTACCGCAGTATTATGTTCTCCTGAAAGTCTGTAGTTAGTCTCTTACGCCCTACGAGGTCAGCACTATAGAGAACTGTTTTGACAATAGTGACGTGCGCATGGAATGCAACAGTGCACATCCATGTTATTAGTTCTGCACATAATAATCTTCTTCAGTGTGGGCTGTACCCGTACTGCTATATTATGTTCTTCGGTTTGTATATTGCTATCTTGTCCCATAGGTAAGCACTATAGCTAACTGTTCGGAGAATAGGGATATGCGCATGGAATGCAACAGTGCACATCCATGTTATTAGTTCTGCACATAATAATCTTCTTCAGCGTGGGCCATACCCGTACTGCCGTATTATGTTCTCAAGTGATTTTGCGTATCGCTATCCTATCCCATAGGTAAGCACCATGGAATATTTTAAGATCCAGATCGCTGTACCTTGGCAAGAGATCCACGCATGAGAGCCGCAGTGATAAAAGCGTCTAAGTCTCCATTCATTACTGCATCTACATTGCCAGTTTCATGCCCTGTACGTAAGTCCTTCACCATACGATATGGATGCATTACATAGGATCTTATCTGATGCCCCCAACCAATTTCACACTTGTTTTGATGATCTTGAGCCATTCTTTTCTCTTTTTCTTGCAGCTCCATTTCATAGAGACGGCTTTTAAGTAAAGAGTAGGCTTCAGCACGGTTTTGGTGCTGCGACCTGCTTGTCTGACATTGTACCACCATGCCAGAGGGAATATGTGTTATACGGACCGCACTTTCTGTTTTATTAACATGCTGCCCCCCAGCACCAGAAGCACGATAAGTATCAATACGAAGATCCTTTTCTAGAATTTTTATGTCAATTTCATGATCCACAACAGGAGATACCTCAACACTAGCGAAGCTGGTGTGCCGTTTTGCAGCATGGTCAAAGGGAGAAATGCGAACTAACCTATGAATACCACTTTCAGTACGTGCCCACCCGTAGGCGCCAATACCACATATTTTCACAGTAACAGCCTTCAGACCTGTTTCCTCACCGTCAACAGAATCAACAGTCTCAACAGTAAACTTATGAAAAGATTCAGCCCACTTTGTATACATGCGTAAAAGCATGCAAACCCAATCGCTACTTTCGGTTCCACCAGCTCCAGAACGAATAGTCAAGAAACAACTATTAGCATCAGCTTCGTGAGAGAACATGCACTCAGTCTTTTTCTGAGAGATACGCAACTTCAAGGATTGAAGCTCAGCATTTATCGTTGCAAGAAAGTCTCTGTCATCACTGTCAGAAATCATTTCTGCTAATTCAGCTAAGTCCTTATGTTCTTTTTCTAAAACACGAAAAGATGTGAGAACGGCGCTCACTCTCGACCGTTCACTAAGCAAGCTTTTTGCTTTTTCAGCGTCATCCCATAAGGAAGGTGAAGAGCACTCTAGATCCAGGCTCTCCAACGTAGATTCTAGCCCCACAATGTCAAAGACACCTCGCTATCGAAGCTAGATCTTCACCAATCTCTGATATATCTTCTAAAATTACCGACCTGCCATGCATCACAAACCATCAAAATGCTATACTAACTACACTCTATTAGATAACCTACCAAATACTAAATACAGTAAAACGCAGCATAACAGCATCTTTAACATAAATACCATAGCTAAGCGACTGCCAGAATACTAACAGATGTCACATATAAAAGCAAGTTACAAAAGATACCGCCACAACCAGCGAGGCACTAACAACGCGTCAATTTACAACTCGAAATCGCCCTCAACATACTGGACATCATCATTATCATCCAGATCATTCAGGAAACTGATAAGTTTAGCAGAAGCTTCGTCGGATGCAGGTTTAACTTTTTGTTTAGGACGCCAAGAGAGACGAGCAGTCACACCATCAGAAAACTTCTCATACAAAGCATCTCTGATTCTGCCAAAATCTTCAACTTGGCAAATTACGTGATACTCCTTCTCCTCGCCATTGTCGTGTTCTTCAAGATCTATAGCACCGAGGCTAGTAGCCTCATCAAAAATCACATCAAAGCTTCCAACCTGCGAAGCACCATAAACTATTAGCCCCACATGATCAAACAGATAACTTATGCTTCCTCTCTCTCCGAGCTTTCCTCCGTGCCGCGTAAATATATGGCGTAGCTCCCCAGCAGTGCGATTTCTATTGTTGCTCAAAGCATGCACTACTATAGCGACACTACCAGGACCATAACCTTCATACGTTATTTCCTCATAGCTATCATCAGCCTCATTGCCCTGAGCGCTTCGTATAGCAGCCTCTATACGGTCTTTAGGAAGATTAAAAGCCTTGGCAGAGGCTATTGCAGACCTTAGATTAGGGTTCAATTCCGGAACGGGAGAACCACTCCTAGCCGCTACTATGATTTCCTTCCTCAATTTTGTGAACAGCTTAGCACGCTTGGCATCTTGCGCGCCCTTTCTGTGTTTGATGTTCGCAAACTGTGAATGACCAGCCATAACTCATCCTACAACGCTAAGCACATGGTATGTATACACGAGATACCACTTAGTCTAAGACCTATAACCAATATATGCAATACTAATTATATGTTTGTATAGGTCATTATACGCATGGTTAATTTATATATCACTGAAAATTGAGAACAGTGCAGAGTGGCATTACGTGATAGGAGTGACAACAAAGGGGAAGTAGCAGTATCGCGACCAGCTTTGTTTTATGTTCGGCCTTATACACACAAACCGCATACTAGCACTCTGAGGTCACTCAAGACGACGCATCTATGTGTATTACGTATTCTAAGCAACTAACCTCTTCCCATCCGATATACACTTTCTGTGCAGGCCTATGTCCTTAAAAATAACGGTGTTACGGCATCTCTAATACATCAGCAGTATACCTCTGTTAATAAGCAACTATCCGTTAATCTCGAAATACAGATGCTCAATATAGTGATAGTCCAGTTGCCAGAAGCAATAATTATGTGACAATCGTGAAGAGTCCACCCGATATGTACACATTTTTGTCTGGTAACTCTTTGTGTCTAAAGTGCATTAAAATTACGACTATAATAATAGCTTATTATGAGGACTTATAATCTTACTTAAACTATTATCGATTGTACCATGAGGTATATAAGATATATATCTGAGTTGGGAATGTATTGTGATCGATCCTAACTACTTGCTTAATACAGGGAAGTGTTAGACCACTTAGACGATTGTGTTCTGATACCAGCACACAGTTGGGGTAATAGTTGGGCTACATGTTGCTTTTTATAGAACTCAATAAGGCATTCGTTTAACACTAAAGCGTTGGAAAGCGCAATGTTCAGATTTTATGATATTTTAAGAATGAAGAATACATTTTACTCCCGCCATGCCTGTGAAAGTAAACTTTGACATACCGATGTGTATTTAAAATGGGGATAAATGGGAATTGTTTTTGCAGTAAGATGCGTCATAATACAACCTCCCGGGAATATATATCGCATACGTACTAAAAGAAATGATACTGCAGAAAGTGTTGACGTTTTTCAAGTGTATTTGTAAAGCCGTTATTGATTTTAGAGATCATGATGGGATGGAGTATGCAGGGTATTTGTCCTTTATAGTACTTTTGTCGATGTTTCCTTTTTTCGTGTTCTTCAATGCTCTGACTTCCTCTATAGTGTCAGTATTGGATAAGGATCAATTTCTATATACAAGGCTTTTTGATGTACTATCAGGTGAATTGCCGCACGATACCATGGATGCACTATTGCCTAGAATTGAGGAGATCCTATCAGGGCCTCCCCAGAGCCTGCTGACTGTCGCTATAGGTGGTGTAATATGGACTGCTTCCTCAGTTATCGAGGGGATAAGGCACGTGTTGAATAAAGCCCTTAGGGTATCAGCGCCTCCACCATACATATTGGGCCGTATGTTTAGTATACTGCAGTTTTTGATAATAGTTGCTGTGATGATGCTCAGTGTATTATTCGCGGTATTGGTCCCTATAATTTTCGAAGTGGTCGGTAGACATTGGGAGTTCCTGAGGTTTGTAGTTAGCAAAGTGGTACTTTTTATTGCTGTTTCTTGGATATACTTCATGGTTCCAAATGTAAGGCAGAATATACTGGTCGTGCTGCCAGGTGCAGCTGTTGTAACCGCAACATGGACGTTAACATCAATGGCTTTTTCGTGGTATCTCTCAACCTTTCAAGTTCTCAAGACAATATACGGTAATCTTACAGGTATTATAGCAGCGATGCTGTTTTTCTACATACTTAGCATATTTTTCATATACGGAGCAGAACTGAATTATAGACTCTCAAATCGTCACTCTAGTGTACATATATAGAGTACGACTACTGTGGAAAATGTGTTACCATACTTCCTATTTTATGGGAGTTGTGAGGTTCCATGTACGAACATGCACATTGGTTTCAAGAAGAGAAAGTATTATTCCCCTACAGTAGCGCAGTGCCTGCAGTGGCCCCGATGAGAGTGGTGTCAGGCCAGGGAAGTTATCTAGAACTTGAAGATGGCAAAAGGCTATTGGATGGTATATCGAGCTGGTGGAGTGTATGTCATGGCTATTCGCATCCTTATATAGTAGGCAAAATGCAGGAGCAATTGGCAAAGTTATCACATGTGATGTTTTGCCGTGATTTAATTCATGAAGGAGCATACGTACTAGCATCACGCATCGCTAAGTTAATGCCGCCAGGGCTTGATAGGGTGTTTTTTGCGGATTCTGGATCTATGGCAGTGGAAGTAGCGCTGAAACTCGCTGTTCAATACTGGTACAGTATGGGTAAGCGAGAAAAACACAGCTTTATATATTTCAAAAATTCATACCATGGGGATAGCATGGGATGTATATCGATCTCTGATCCTGCAGCTATTCATGGAGACTCCTTTACAAGATATTGTCCGAAGCAATATCTGCTTGATATACCCGCAAGTGAAGAAGACGTAGTATTGTTGCAGCAGAAGATAGAGAGCATAGCGGATAAAGTTGCCGCAATTATCGTCGAGCCACTTTTACAGGCTGCAGGTGGTATGGTGATTTATCCTCCTCATGTTTTATCTACGTTGAGAAAGATTGCGAAAGAAAATGAGATTCTGTTTATTGCTGACGAAGTTGCTACAGGCTTTTATAGATTAGGAACATCCTTTGCTTGTGAGCAGGCTTCTATTCAGCCTGATATTATGGTAATAGGAAAAGCCCTTAGCGGCGGTACTTGTCCACTATCAGCAGCGGTAGTTAGCAGTAATATATCCGAACTTTTTATATCCGGTGGAGAAACATTTATGCACGGTAATACATTTATGGCACATCCTTTATCTTGTGCTGCTGCTAATGCTTCTCTCGATTTATTTGCGGGTGAGTCGTACACTCAGAAGGTATCGGGAATAGAAAGAATTTTAAAAGCCGAATTGGAAGAACTGCATGCTTTAGATTACGTGTGCAATGTGAGAATAAAAGGGGCTATGGCAGCTTTTAATATTAAGAACGAGTGCGTGGAAAAGCTTAAAAATGGCATGACACAAAAGCTCTTAGATTTGGGTATATGGATCAGGCCAATTAAAACTGTAATGTATGTGATGCCACCGCTCACAATTGCAGAGGATGAGCTATTAGCATTGCTTTCTGCATTGAAAACACTGGTATACGAGTGTAGAAGATAAGTACTTAGTATTTTAGGCAAAAATACTGGAAGGTTTATTTTCAGCCGTACTGTTGCTTCTGGATGTGTATGTTGCAAGATGATGGGTGTACACGAATTAAACTTTAAAATGTGACATGTGATTGTAGGCAGACGATAACGCTTGTTGCGTTGCAGAATAGGATAAATACTGTGACCATGATGAATCTAGTATTTAGCTACACCCACTATTAAGGTATTGTGTTCATGTAAGCTAGATACTTCTGTGACATACACATCGAGAGAGATGATAGCTGAGGAATAAGGCAGTTTGCATCAAGGATTTGTGAAGATAGAAGTGTCAGGTAGACGTATTGGATATACTCTGCCAGGATGATTTATCTTTATGTAGCCCTTTAATTATGTGAAAGATGCATAGCTAATTGTGGTTATACTGCGCGTATATGTGTCCGGTTTTTCTTTCACGCTCTGAAAGCGGCAATTTGCTTATGTTGAGTGCATTTACAAAGCAACATAATCGCAGTTTGGATCATAAATGGTGATAGAGGGAGTAATTAGTATTTGTGATATCACAGAGATATTTTCAATGTTGTGTCTCGAGTTAAGTACGCAATGGTACGATAATTCACAGTGTTGTGTAGGGGGATTGGGTGCTTCTAGGGTTGATATCGTGCATGCGACGGTGCCTTGGGAGTAGAGTAATGCATTCCTCCCTCGCTGCAGAGGATGAATGTTGAATTACTCTGTGGTAGAGTAAGTTTCACAAAATATATGGAATACAAGGTTTGTATCTTTAGTTAAGTCTGGGGATACATAACCAACAGTTACAGGGTTTGAATAGCGCTACAGCATACATCAACCTGTTTGGAGCGGTGGTGCATGCAATCTGTCGAAAATCGCTAGGATTATTTAATTCTATCTGGTTCATAAAGGAGGAAAAGAACACATTTGTTGATTATCTCCCTTAGATTGTCGCGCTCAACTGCCATTGAGTATTATGTTAAGAAGTCTGATATTTATTCAGCGGATGCCCTCATGGTAAGCAGACTTGCGCCGCAATATGATGCACTGTTCGCCATGGTACCCATACCTTTTACTCTGGATAAGAACGCTGTGATTAAGAATGCGTGCTCATATAGAACTACAACTTCCAGAGTTACAGATTAAAAAGAGAAATCAGTACAGATCTGCAAAATGCGGTGTAGGAGCTCACATTGCAATCTCATTTCTGTATAGCCATTACTTAATCACCTAATCGCGTAGGTACATAAAGGGCTGCACTATGCCATGGAGCTCTATCATTTTTGGGGAACACGTGACTAATCTCAGACCTCCTTCTTGTCCATCATATTCAATAAGCGTTATATGAGATTACAGCTTTCGGTGCTATTATGGGGCACTGAAGCTTGTAGTTCGTCATTATGTTGCATCTTATTTATCTTAACAGACATCTTATTCACGTGTGCTGAGACTTTTTCTGTTATACCCATAACATCACGCAGGAATATCGTGCTATATTTTTCAGCCACTTGTCTTTTTGCCTCTTCTATAATGTGGTCCACACAGAATTCAACTTCTTGAGGAGCATTCTTCTTTGCAAGAGATATAAGGGAATTGTGAGCGAATGTGAAATCTTCGCCAGCGCAAGGTAATTGGCAATCTAATATCAAAGGTTTGGCATTATTGTTCACAGAGCGTTTTTTAAGCTCATCTATATATCTATGTACTATAGCCATTTTGTGGGATAAATTCTTATTTGCGGAGATGCACTTTTTTAATAATGTACTCGTAAATTGATTAGACTTGTTGGTATAGCAGGCTACTATTTCCTCTAAATCTACAGAGATTATACTCTTATACGCGTCTTTACTTAAGGCTTCGTGCAGGTGTTCATATTGGCATGCCCTTTCCTTTATTAAATGGAATACTTCTTCTTTTAAGGCTTTGGTATTTGTTTCAGTAATAGAGTAAGGTGCAGAAAAAGAAGCTGAATTTAAGGACAGGCATAATCTATCTACTTCACTTAAATCAGTAGTGTTGCTCCCTTCTTCTAAGCATATACGTTTTAGCTTTAGCGCTCCCTTCTTCAATGCTGCTAAGGTTGTTTTTGGGATAAGTGGGAGAAAATTTTCTACCAGATAAATAGCTACTTTAGTGTTAGCTCTAGAATTTTTTTTTAGGATATAACTCTCTAATATTGTTGTTATAATGGACTTTTTATTAATGTGCAGCGGTAAGGCTTTTTCAAGGAAAGTTTTGCTGTGTTTTTCAATCATTGGGCGATACTCTACGTATTTACTAGTGCTTATACCTATTAAAGGTATGGATTGATTTTTTGGAGGAGAGAAGTAAGTTTCAGTACGTGTGTTATAGTCTTTTCCCGCGGCTATCAAGGTTATTTCAGGCTTGATGTTCTGGAAATCTTTATTTTCCCATTCATGATGAAAAGCACGAATACTTATATTCCGTGAGGCTTTTCGTTTTTTATCTTGCCCAACGGTAATTTTGTTCAATATGGCTACCATTGTATATTGGGTGTCTAAATTCTCTGAACTGTTGCTATAGATTTGTATGCTCTGGATGGACGATTCATATAAAGTTACAATGCCCTTCTTTTCTTCTTCAGAGAAAAAGATATATACCTTGTCTGAATATCTAGTATCTTTCTTATGTGAGCGTAGCGCATCCTGCAAAGCAGCTGTGTTTGCTGACGAGTTAGTAACGTCTGGCTTTTTAAGGTGATCAGGTGATGCATCACCTATAGCAGTTTTTTCCAAAATAAAGGGAGTGGTTTGTGGTTTTCTAAGTAGCGGCTTCTTTCCAAGGTTCATGTATATTACCATAAGGTCATTTTTAACGGAGTACACTACAAGTTAATTGTAAATTATATATTAATAAGTTTTCTTCAAAAACGATTTTATGCGTAAATATCAGAAAATTGCGCGAAAGATTAGGAAATATGCTCTCATGATGCAAATAGAAATAGGAAGCATCTTAACGCAGTGTGTTTATCTTCAGTCGGTAGTAAATTGCCTGCAGATATAGCAGTGGAATTGGTGTAGTTATTTTATATAAGTTTATTTTTTAAGACTTTTATTATGTAGCAAATTTTGCTACGCTATTTACATATAACAGCATTTTGGTGTGTACTGTGCCAAGTCATCGCAGAAGGGATATTCACAGATGGAAGAGGATTTTCGAGGAAAGACATAAGGGATATGATAAGGATAAGGTAATCCTTGGGTGCATGGTTTTCACGGCGACTGTTCTTTGCCTTGTTAGCTTGATTCAGATTTTCCAGGGGCTAAGTGGGGAATCTATGATATTTTCCTATCTTCGGTATGCAGGAGCCCTTCCATGCTTAGTTCTTATACCTTTGTTATGTGTATACTGCTATGAGTACGTTACTAAGGTAGAAGGTATAAAAAAGGAAGATACACGTTTGTTGGAGTGTCTTGCAGAGGGTGAGGAAGCAGAGAGTCCTAGTTATGATACAAATAGTGTATCGGGTGCTAGAGAAGAAGAGAGTGGCGTAGGAGAAATTTCTGCTGTTAGAGAGAAATGTACAGGGCTCGATGCTACAAAGCATGATTATCCTTCAACTTTATCGGATATGACTTCAGGTGGTGTGGAAATTGTTTGTCAACAAGACAAAGCATCATTACGAGTAGCCATATAAGATTATTCCATCTCATAAACGCGTTAATTTAAGTGAAGTGTTGTGATGCTTTATTCTAAGTTTCCGTTGCTGATAGCTCCGCTCATCATACGACAAGGATTGTGTACGTTGCTGCATATTTACAACGAAGCCCACGGGGAATTGTAGCCTTTTTTGGATATTCTACTACGGGTGCTGCATGACCCTTACATGAGTAACAATTCTCTCTCCTAGGTGTGGAAATTAGGATCTCTAACTACGTCAGAGTGGTCACACAGTATTCAGTATGCTTACTCCAAATTCAAGACAATCCGGTTTTTAAGAGGCTAGGTGATACGACACTCATGTTCTTTTTTCGAACGTAACACAATTACTGAGTAGAGGCTTTGTCATAACTTAATTTCTGTGCATCTGTATGGAAAATTGCTATGTACTTTCATGAAGATAATCTTAATTTTTTCCATTTATCAATGGTTAACGCAGTGTGGTATGCATTGCGCCATGTATTATAGTCTTATCAGTTAACTGTAGCACTTAATTTCAGTTTAGTAAGATATTAAAAATCTCAAGAAGACACGATTTATGAAAGGTTTATGTAGCTTATGGGAGAAATTCTGTAATTCTATATTATGGCACTAGTGCATGAATTGTGTCATGATGCGCAAATTGCGTATTACACGCTGTATAGAGAAAAGGTATTTCCTTAGATTGTTGTCCTTAATTTCCTACTCCTTTTACGTGCTGTAGCTTTTTTTAAGTTTGCGAGATTAGAACGAAACTCAATGAAAATATAGAATGCAAATAAGAGCTATAGAAGAGGGTTTCCATGAAGTATAGCGCACATTCCGCTTCCGTAAATATGATACAAGAGGCTACGAAGTTGCTCAGCTTATTATTATCTTAATTCATATAAAGGTTTATTTTTTACTTATTTATCTAATAATATTATAAAGTAGTTAATACATGTAGTGGGATTAGTCGTGAAATGGTTTAAAGAAAACAACTGGTTTAATAGTAAAAAAAGAAACATTAAGCTTCTCTGGAAAGAGGGAATTGATGGTCGAGTCGTGGCGGATGCGCTAACTAAGGCCTGCATTGTCGCTGCTGTAATCATGAGTGTAGTAGTAGCAATCCAGTTTATTACAGCGGGTAATAGTATGGACTTTCTGCTGCGGAATATAGCGATTCTTGCGTGTCTTGTAGTCATGGTTAATATGAGTATAAAATGGCAAAACTATACCGATAATATCTCTAACAAGAAAGAACAAGATGGGCTTTTGGAGTCGTTCAATTCTTGTATGCAAAATGCGGAATGTGTAATGAAAGCGCAGGCACTCTTTGAGCAGCAAAGACAAGAAGAACTTTCGAATATTTGTGGAGCATTATCCGCAATCCCAGAACGCATCGCACATTTAATGGTCGAGTATGGTATAAGCGCTGAAAGAAGAGAGGCTATTCTTTCTTCGACTTGTTCCAATAGTGGTAAGGAAAATAAGCCCCTATCTCATGTAGAGAATGGAAATGCAGAGGGGAGAGAAATTGCAAATGGTATAAGTGCATAGCTTGTTTCCATCTCTAATAAGAGAAAACGAGAGGATCTCAAGTAGATGTGTGTGACTTGTTATCCAAAATTTCAACAGTTCACATATCGCACTCCATATGAGTGTGGTATACCAAAAGGAGATGTTTGTGCTTTATTTAATTTGCTTGGGGATGATTCTTCTGCATATTAAAAGGCAAGAGGGCTGTCTTCTGATTCGGGATTGAAGTTTTTCAGCCACTTCTTCGAAGTGTGCAGATGGCTTTCAATCCCGGTCTCCTTTTGTTTGATTTACTACGGTTCAAATTAGAATTACATGGAAAAGCGCAATATTTTGCAGAATGGAACAGTATCTCTATAAAGTATCGCGTCGTACTGCTGCGCTTGTGAAAGGGATATTCTGAGTGAGTTTAACAATTAGATAAAGAAGGCAGTTCTCTAAGGATCTGCATTAGGTTATAAGTTGCCCTTCAAGGAGTTGGATTAGTATACGCAATCCTGGTTTCCATCCATGTATATACTATGACGTTGTCAAAAACACGGATTACAGTAAGGGTCAATACAGCAGAGAGAGAAGAGCTATGTTCTCTGTGCAGTTGATACACAGATATGTAAATTAAGTACGTATCGCGGGCATAGATAGTATTATCACTATGCAGGGACTTTTCTTCTCTGTATTACAAGACGTCATTACCCACACCTGCTTAAAATCATTAGTACATATATTGTTGCTGCATATAAAACTCAAAACACGAACAAAGCTTTTAATTTATCAATATAGATCCATGCTATACCGCATAAATCCACGCTATACCGCCGTGGCCCCGCGATAGACCTGCATTTTTCAGCACTTATTTATTAAGGGAGCACAAAGGCCCAAAGTTCATGCAATTCTTTCTCTGAGACGAATCGCGTCTCCATATTGTTTTAGAGATCATACTTTTTAATGTACACGCCTTTTTTATTCTTTACAGATTGCCATCTGGCAATTTTTAACAGTCTGTTCCAGAAGCTTAGAATATGATAGATACAAATTTCACGGAAATATCAAATGTTTCCCGGTGTATTATTATGAATACGCGGTCTTTTCATGTGATGTATTTTTTATACTAGTAATACAGAGGGTATATCAGGTTAAACGTGTCACGCGGTAGTAAAGAAGAGCTTGAGCTGAAAGAGAGTATTTCTAAGTGGTATAAAGATAGTATACGAGCCTTTGTCATAATATCAGCAACTTACTTAGCGTTATTTATCATAATTTTTTTCTGTATTTTATTCAGCGCTGTTAGTTATATGCCCATGGATGTGCAATATGCAATAGCTGAAACAGTCCTTACATGTGTTATGGTATGCTCAGCGCCAATAATTACAGGATTAATAATAGTGGGCATTTTATTATCTTGCGGGTTAAATGTAGGATTGAGTGATGTCTTATCAGCAGCCTACCGGTATGACCGTGCTCACGGATTTTGCTGTAGTAATCCGTACTATGGGAATCAAACAAGATTTTATTTCGGTGAGAGCGCATTGTTGTCTAGAAGAAGAGTAGAGTGGGAATGTGCTCCTAGAAGCATATGTGACGAATATATAGGTTTTATTCCTGTATCCCCATGTTTTCGATCAATATATTGCTAGCAGCTTATTAATCTTACGGAATAATCGTCGTACATTACACATGGGATGCATTTCCCAAAAGCAATTTACGGGATTATTCTCCCCCTTCAGAGGCAAGGTGTAATATTTATGTCTATTACATTAAGGGAAATCAGATTAAGATTTCTTGTCTGTGCAGCCCCTAGCTTTGGAGGTTTAATATAATTTATGATTATGTGAAGGATTACGCGTATTAGTAATTGCATAATGCTGCATGTGATCAACAAGAAACAAAAGCGGATAGCGCTTTCTATATAAAAGAGAAACCATGCCACCCTTAATCGAGGTCATGTGTGTTTTTATTTCCTCTTCTTATCACGTTATAGCTGCTTGTTTAAATAGCATTAATCATATCGCCACCAGTATAAAAGTCAGCGCCCACCTATCCATCTTATAGCCAAAGCAGATACGCGACACATCATACCGATCAGCTGGACGCTCACCCTCTGATTGAAGCACTACACCTGCACCCCATTAAACGCAGCTACAGCACCATCCAGAACCCGCAGAGAACTTTCCGCTTCTACAGTGAAATCAACGTGCCTTGGTGTATCGATGATATTTATTCTGCATCCATTCCAACAACATGTAGTAGCAGCAGATGTAATCGTTCGTAATGCCACGCTTCTTTTCCTGCTCCATCCAGTCCATAGATGCAGCACCTTCGTGAACTTCCCCTATCCTGTTCTGCAGTTCCCAGTGTAAAAAAGTATGCGCTCTGTCTTAGTAATCTTTCCCGAATCTATGTGCGCCATTATCCCTATATTCCCCACACTTAGATCAATCACCCTTACTCACATATCATACTCCCTGTTAAGAACGCAAAAAAATTGCTAAAACCTGAAATGCTTTACAACATATCGGAGCAGTAGTCGCCTTTGTAGACTTTACGTCAACAATTGGTGCCGTAAACAACCTTCTATCGCAGACAGATCATGCACATGGTAAAGATAACGCGCGGCATGCCCTGACTTTTCATCTTTGTTGCAAGAGGAAATTCTGAGGAGTATTGCAGCACGTAAGAGAGGATATAATGATGATTCCTATAGTAATTCCATATATAAGGGAACCATGGCAGCGTCTTATTTTTCTCCAAGAAGATGAAAACTATAAGCTCATTGTAGCGCTTTGCAGAGAATTCTCACAATCAACTCTATGAAGCACAGCTATTATTTTCCAATATTTTTATTACAACGGAATTTCCAGTACTGGGGTGCTTAAGGTAACAGTATGCCTGATCCAAGCCTGAAGTACTTATACATCAAGTTTTTAGAAAGTCAGCTATAACCTGAGTTACCACTAATTTGAGCACAACAAATTGCAAAAAAAAGCTGTTTTCAGAAAGTCAGCCTATATCAGGGTTCCAATGGTGTGTGCCAAGGTCCGTAGAAACGGTAGCCTGTTGAGATGCTGACTTTCGGATTTATATCGTAATGAATAAATTTGTTATGACGGCATTTCCAGTACTAGGAATGCTTAAGGAAACAGTATGCCCTATCCAAGCCTGAAGTACTTATACATCAAGTTTTTAGAAAGTCAGCTATAACCTGAGTTACCACTAAGTCGAGCACAACAAATTGCAAAAAAAAGCCGCAGCGGATTACGGACTCTATAGATCCTTACATTCTACGGAGCAATGTCACAGAACTGTTTAACGAAATTTGCCGAAATTGCCGCTTCATAACAGCGCACTACCAATAACCAGATATAGTACCCACCTTCCAGATAGCACGAGAAATCATACCTCTATCAAATTCGTAATATATAACTTGAAGCGTAGTCTAGGCCTTCATTTTACACCCTAAGATATATTACCTATACGCCTCTAGCTTTCTAAGAAAAAAGAAAATGCAATTAGAGCTTCCGTCAGGCACACATCCCGGAAAAAGTAAGCTAACCCACCTACAACAAATCAAGCGCTACACAAAACATCCCAAGCAATGAATCTCCAGTAAAAGCAGCGAAAAAAGCGCCATCTCTATAGATCTATAAGATGGACCTCCCACTCACTTCCCAGGATTTAAGAAAGTCAGCCAGTCCCTTATCGGTCAACGGATGAAGAAATAGCTGCTTGAAAACAGATACCGGAACTGTCGCAACTTCAGCACCAGCCTTAGCAGCCTCTAAAACATGCATAGGACTCCGCACCGAAGCCGCAAGAACCTGCGTCTTGAAACCATAATTACTATATACACACCGTATATCTCTTATCAATGCCGCTCCATCTCCTCCCAGATCATCTATCCTGCCCATAAACGGAGAAACGTAAGTAGCACCAGCCTTTGCAGCCATTAACGCTTGAGTTGCCGAAAAACACAGCGTCACGTTCACCTTTATATCACGCTCCCTTGCGAGAATGTTACATGCGCGTATACCATCAAAGGTCAACGGCAATTTTACTACGACATTTTTAGCAATTTTAGCCAGCTTTAGCCCCTCAGCTACCATATCATCAGCATCAACGGAAACAACCTCCACACTGATATCCCCTTGCACAAGGCTGCATATTTCCTCTAGCAATTCCCTATACGGTCTCTCAGACTTCGATAATAGCGCCGGATTAGTAGTAATACCATCAACAGCACCGGTCTTATAAAGCACAGCTATACTATCTACATCTATCGTGTCTAAAAATATTTTCATGCCTTTAAGACCATATCAATAAACATCAAATCTCCTTTTGCTATCTCCGCAAGCAGACTATCCCCATCAGCAGACTTCTTAATCTCTTCCCTAATACGCTCCAGGGCTTCCTTATTACTACTTCCGGCAAAAACTATAGCATCAGCTATAACCACGCATTCATTATCCTTCACGGTAAGCACAGCGCTAGATACAAGCACTACAGTTTCCTCACCTTTCTCATTACGAAGGAGCAAGGCTTGAGGAGGCAAGTCCATCACAGCTCTTTCATGATTCGCCATAACCACAAGCTCACCACTACCAGTTCGCGCAACAAGAGAACATATGCCCGTAAAACTACTCGTACAATCCGGTAAGACAAACTCTACGCTAAAGCTATCCATGAATAATCCTCACCACATCAATTACAAGCCGCAACACCGAAGTAGATCAACCCCCCAGACATATTCTCCCGAACCTTTCTCAGAAAAACAGCTATTCAGAGCCTTCGCCTTCTCAACGGCAGCATCTATACCACCAACCATGTAAAACGCTGCTTCAGGCAGATCATCATACTGCCCCTCTACCAATCCCTTGAAACTACGCACTGTATCTTCTAATGATACAAAAACACCAGGATTACCAGTGAAGACTTCCGCTACATGGAACGGCTGCGATAAAAATCTCTGAATTTTACGAGCCCTAGCAACCAATATCTTGTCTTCCTGAGACAACTCATCCATACCAAGTATCGCAATAATGTCCTGAAGAGACTTATACGTCTGTAGAATACGTTGAACCTCTCTAGCAACCTCATAGTGCTCAGCACCAACCACATCAACAGACAACGCCTGTGAAGTTGAATCCAAAGGATCCACTGCAGGGTATATACCAAGCTCCGAAATCTGCCTAGACAACACTGTAGTAGAATCAAGGTGCAGGAACGAAGTAGAAGGAGCCGGATCTGTCAAGTCATCCGCAGGGACGTATATAGCCTGAACGGAAGTAATTGACCCCTTGTGAGTAGAAGTAATACGCTCTTGCATTGCCCCCATTTCAGAAGCTAGCGTCGGCTGATATCCCACAGCAGATGGCACACGCCCGAGAAGCGCAGAAACCTCTGACCCAGACTGCGTAAACCTAAATACATTATCAACAAAGAACAAAACGTCTTGCCCTTCAGCATCACGAAAATACTCAGCCATGGTCAATGCCGAAAGCGCAACCCTCATTCTGGCACCAGGAGGCTCATTCA
This sequence comes from Anaplasma phagocytophilum str. Webster, assembly GCF_000964685.1. Classification (GTDB taxonomy): domain Bacteria; phylum Pseudomonadota; class Alphaproteobacteria; order Rickettsiales; family Anaplasmataceae; genus Anaplasma; species Anaplasma phagocytophilum. The sequence goes on along the minus strand of NZ_LANS01000001.1, from coordinate 1,461,630 downwards.
TTTGCCCATACACAAGCACCGCTTGTGATTTTTCGCGCTCATCTTCATTAATTACCCCAGACTCTACCATCTCACGATATAAGTCATTACCTTCACGAGTACGCTCACCGACACCCGCAAAAACGGAGAAACCCTTATGTGCCCTAGCTATATTGCTTATCAACTCCATTATGAGGACTGTCTTTCCAACACCTGCCCCACCAAACAGACCGACCTTTCCACCTTTTAGATACGGAGCCAATAAATCGATTACCTTGATACCTGTCACTAAGACTTCAGTAGCAACCTTCTGTTCTGATAACTTCGGAGCATGAGCGTGTATAGAGTGGTATTCGACATCTGCGCCTACATCACCAACTCCATCTATGGGCTCCCCTAAAACATCAAAGACCCTACCCAATGTTTTACGTCCCACAGGAACAGAAATGGGCGAGCCAGTATTGATAAACTTATCCCCCCTAGATAGACCATCGGTGCTACCCATGGCAACGCATCTAACAACCCCATCCCCGAGGTGCTGTGCTACTTCTAGAACCAATTGCTTTCCTTGGTAATCCTTTTCACTTTTCAAAGCATGTAAGATATCCGGCAGACCTCCGTGGGCAAACTCAACATCAACGACCGCAGGCATCACCCTGACAACTTCTCCAACACCTTCGCAGCCAGAATCCTGATTCACCTTACTAACTTCCTTTTTGACTTTCTTCATTCTACACCTAACCAAGAAGAGTTATCCACACGACAAAAACAGCCCACCGTAGGCATGCTAAAAACCAGATGTGCCCTTAGCCGGACTCGAACCAGCACACCCTCACGGGCAGTAGATTTTGAGTCTACCGCGTCTACCATTCCGCCATAAGGGCCGCATCAACGTACTGATACTACAATCTATTTTCTGCAAGTCAATCCCTACCTATATTGAAAACATGTTTCTAGACCTTACCTTCTGATTGAAGTACATTTGTACAGAAATTTGCCTAGTGTTAAGGTAGAACCTGCAATTTTAAGTTTCTTGTATTCTCGGCAACTTGCCTAAGAGTATATGATTGATATACGAGCGCTGGATGAAGTTTACGCAAGTGCTTCTAATGGTGTGTAAGCGGATGTAATTAGGCGCGAAAATGGGGAATTTCCCAATATACAAGGAAGGAAAAATATGCTAGAAAAACCGGACGCTGCTTCACCATAATTGATGCAATTACCAGGCCTGCTATGTCGTACCATTTGTTGGATAAGAAGACCAGTGATTTTCTCATAGATGCGATAGAAGAGGAAAGAGCAGGGGATATTCGTGAGATTCTTGATAACGTTGATGGAGTGCAGCTTGCATCTTTCCTTCTTACCTCAACCATTAATCAAAGGAAAGGGCTTCTAAAATACGTTGGGGATGAGCTTGTCTCTGATACCCTGGTGCATCTTGTACCTGGACTGCGGCAGGAGGCCGTCAGTACTCTAGGTGTATCAAAAGTTGCAGCACTTATTGCCACCTTAGACAGCGAAGACATAGTTGTGGTGGTGGAAGACCTTAGTAAGGAGTACCAAGAAGACATACTACGTCTGCTTCCAGAAGAAAAACGTTTGCTTATTAGCGAATTGTTGTCATATCCAGAAAAAAGCGCCGGTAGGCTGATGCACAAGGACATCACTGTTGTTCCTGCACACTGGAGCATTCAACAGTTAACCACGTACCTCTGTGACAATGCTAAGCAAAACAGAAAATTACATGAGATATTCGTAGTAAACCCTAAGTTGCAGCCCATAGGGATATTGTCTTTGGACGATGTGATAACGTCAAATAAGAGTTGTCTTGTCCAGCAATTGATGGACGAGGATATTAAAGTGATACGTCCAAGCGCAAAACAAGAAGAAGTCTCAGAAATGTTCAGGCAGTACTCTCTATTGTCTGCGCCTGTTGTCGACAAAGAGGGTCGTATAATGGGATCTATTCTGGTGTATGACATAATAAACGTGGTACATGAAGAGGCGGAAGAGGATGCGCTTCATTTGGGAATGGTGTCTGATAGCGACATAAGTGCTCCGTTAATGAAGACAGTTTTTAGAAGAATGCCATGGCTTCTAGTCAACCTATTGACGTCTACCGCAAGTTCTTTGGTGATAGGCTGGTTTAGTGACACGATAAAAAGTTTTGTGGCCTTATCAGTGATTATGCCTATGATCGCGTCAATGAGCGGAAATTCTGGATTGCAGGCTCTAGCAGTAACAGTACGCGCTTTGGCTACAAAACAGCTTACTTATAGAAATTCTAAGAGATTGCTACTCAAAGAGTTATGCGTAGGCCTTGTAAATGGGATTATAATCGCGGCAATAGCGTCCGTAGCAGTAGTGATTAGATTCAGAGATGTTTCTATAGAGGTGCTTTTTGCAATATCTATGATAATAACGTTTTCCATAGCCACGTTATCTGGGGCAGCTGTTCCTATGTTGTTGAATTTTTTCAGGGCTGACCCTGCCATCTCGTCCTCCATAATAGTATGCGCCGCAAGCGACATAATGTCGTTTTTATTCTTTTTAGGGTTGGCAACGCTCTTCTTAATGTGATCACCTGTTACACAAGGAACAAGCCCTTTCGAGACAGCGTGGAGCGTGCGTTTTATGATACGTGAGGTTCCTTTTCGATAGCCATGTTATCTGGGGCAGCTGTTCCTATGTTGTTGAATTTTTTAGCGCTGATTCTGCCATGTAGCTCACGATAATAGTGTTTATGAAGTCATAAGGTGTGTTTATTCTTCTGAGGATTGGGAGCTATTTTTAATGTGATCACCTTTTCCAAAGGGAAGGGATCTTTTCAGATAGTGACAGAATATGCATTTATGATGCGGGTGATATTTTCTCAAAGTAATATGGGGATCTTATCTTGAGAAAACGTAGCATTCTTCGGTATTATGCTGCATCTTCAAACTGCATTATATATTGAATTTAGGGTAGGATACCCCTGCCGCATTGCTTTGTCCGTAGGTAATGGCACAGTTCGCAGGATAAATCGCATGGAAATTCAAAAAAGGCACATGTTAAAGCTAGTACCATTATGCAAAGCTCTCAACGCTATGAGGTGCTTGGTACAATTCATAAATATAGGAATCATCAAGGAGCAATCAGAGACTACAAGCAGTACCTGGCCATGCCCATCAGACCGCTATTATATATGCATCCCCTTATACTCATATGGCGTAACATGCGGGATCAAACTTATTCATTCCCATAATAGTATTAACTCTGTCAATCAGAGCTGCTAAGATGGCTGCTCAGTATGTTTGGCATTAATAATAGTTGCTGTGACGATGTTAAGTGCACTATTTGAGGCACTTTTTCCTTTTTTGAAGTGATAGATGGGCATTGGGAGTGCTTAAAGTCTATGGGTAGGTAGATGTTTCTTGGATGTATTGCATGGTTCCTAAGGTAAGGCAGAACGTAGTAGTCGTTATGTCAAGAACAGACGTTGTTGCAGCAACGTGGACGTTGATGTCCATTTCTTCAGGGTACCTATAAACCTTTTAAGTTCTTAAAACAATATATGGTAACCTTACAGATATTATAGCGGAGATGCTTTTTGCTATGTACTTTGTATACTGAGCAGAACTGAATTATAGCTGGAAAGTTGTCGTATCACATTCTCCATGTATTAATTGGGGCAACACGCGGCATCCAAATACTCATTCATTTCGTAACTCTTAGCATATACACCCAACATCTGCGCTCCCTATCATTGCCAAAGTACGTGACTATTCACTTTATTTCTTACTGGGATCCAAAAAATCTTGTACTAGCACCAATGCTCGAATTAGCAACACGCCTTTGTATATTGCGCCAAAAATTATAAGATGTAACGAATCTGCATGCTCGCTTATGTGTCGTCTTTAGTGGAGCTGTACTTTTAATGTTTGAGTTTCACGTACAAACTTGTGATCTGTGCGTAGCGTATGATATTAGAATATCCAGGCTTGATTCGTGAAGACTTAAGCAGTGCTTGTATAGGGAATACCGTATAGTGAGAACTTTAGGCAATGCTGCGTGTAAAAATATCGCGAAATTTTAAGCATGCCTCACCGAATACTAGGGAGAGATGTCTCTTAATTAATAGCATGAGCGCAATATACTTGAATTCTATAGGTGATAACGGCATCAGTATTTGAAAAACTAGGGCAGGGGACTACTCCTGTATTGCATATCTCTGTGGGTAATTACGCGTTTTGCAGAATAAGTTGCGTTAAAGGGGAAGTTTAAGGCACGCGTTAAGGCTAGTACCATCACACAAATCTCTTTGCATTATTAGATACTTTGTACAATTCATAACATCGAAACCATCAAGGAATATTCAGATAATTAGAACAAGCCGTACCGTATATGCACTCAACCAGATCGATTCCCTATACTGTGGGAAACTCTCTTGCTAAGAGCAAATACCCTAATCAGCACTGCTATATTATAGTGCTACAGCGATATACATAGAGAGCAAAAGAAAGATGGTACGTGACAGAAAACGCGTCGGGGTGGAGAGATTTGAACTCCCGACCCCTTGGTCCCAAACCAAGTGCGCTACCAAGCTGCGCCACACCCCGAAGCCCCGTCATGGTATAGCATACATGCTCTAGTGTCAAGACCTCTACCAGTGGCTACGTAGCATTTCCTCATGAGTAAGTTTTCGGTAATTATATGATCCTTTTGTTCTTCTTTTATTATCTTGTTTTGAATACGCGCCTATATACGCTCATACCACAGTGTTGTAGTCTGTCAATACAGGCAAAGTGATGTAGTTTTTTCTAGAGCCATATCTTAATGTTATCACCTTTCATCAGGGAATAGACCTTCTCAGTTTGTTTAAGAAGATGCATTTGTGTATGTGTGATATCCCTTTTAGGGCTTTTTTATATTGAGAAAATGTTACATCTTGCAGAATTATACCTAATAAGCAAACTGCGTCATATTTGAAAAACGGGGGTGGTCCTTATGCTGTAATGTATCTCAACTGAGCGTTTTGCTGCATACATCGCGTGAAAGGAGAATCTATAAGTAGTTCAAGTTAGTCCCATCACTGTGAGGCTCTATTTCTTACTCCATGTAACTCACGCAGTGCAATCTGCAGCATCAAAAACTCATTCATTCTTGATATATGTGCAAGTGTGCAAAACATCATGAGATATTACTTAACTCTATGGCGTAAATTCTTTACTATAATCACCGGACCATTAGAATGAGGCACCTTTATAGTAAGGGTAAAGACGGCAAAGGGAAGGAAGATATCTTCTACGAATTGGATACGTAGACAGGTAAATGACCAGTACGTATCACTTGCCAAGAAAGAGGGGTATAGATCAAGATCAGCGTATAAACTTATAGAGATTAATGATAAGTTTAAGATCCTGCAACGCGGGAGGTTTGTCCTGGATTTAGGTTCTAGCCCTGGAGGATGGGCTCAAGTTGCCTCTAAGAATACTGCTATTATCGACAGCACCGAACCAACCGTTGTGGCGGTAGACATTCAGAGTATGAAAGACATACACAATGTGTCATTTGTGCAATGTGACATTGATAGTGATCACGACCTATTGAATGAAAAATTAAGCGGAAGAAAGTTCGACGTGGTACTGTCGGATATGGCTCCGAAGTCCTGCGGTCACAGGCAGGTTGATCACGCTAACATAATAAACTTATGTGAACTTGCAAGAGATATAGCTTTGGAATACTTGAATCCTAATGGAAGTTTTGTGACAAAGCTGCTACACGGTGAATATGAGCAAGAGTTTAGGCGTTCTATAATGACGCATTTTGGTGTAGTTTCTTACTTCAAGCCCAAGTCGAGTAGGAAAGATTCCTCAGAAATCTATCTAGTAGCTCTGAAGTTTAAAGGATAGTGCATGCTAGTAGCTGAGGTATTCTGCAGAACTACAGCGCATCGTGTTTCTCCGTAATTCAATGCTCTACAAAACATGTGTAGATAATGTGCCTTTTTATACCTTTAAAATAGTGCTAAGTTTGTGAAACGTTGTTGCGTACAAGGGTATGAAAAAGTTAAATAAACTTCTTCGAATTCAAAGCTTAAGTGATGTAGACATAGAAAATATAGTAGCGCTGGCCCATAGATACTTGCAGGATAGTAGCGCTAACAACGTGCTGCAGGGCAGAGTTATAGCCAATTTATTTTTCGAGAACTCCACAAGAACTCTACTGGCATTCGAAATTGCAGAAAAATCCCTAGGAGCTGTTTCTGTTACGCTCAATGCGGAAACTTCATCCATGAAAAAAGGTGAAAGTGTTTCAGATACTCTCAGTACTTTGAGTGCTATGGGTGTCGACTTAGTTGTAGTACGATCAGGGTTCAGTGGTTTCATAGATGAAGTAGTAGAAAGAGTGGGAGACTGTTGTGTTATAAATGCCGGAGATGGAAATCACGAGCACCCAACTCAGGCACTTACTGATTACGCTACCATACGCTACTTAAAGGGTAAGTACATTGAGGGGTTAAACGTTACTATTTGCGGTGATATTTTTCACAGTAGGGTTGCTAGATCTAATATGAGACTACTTTCTAGGTATGGTGCTAATATAAATGTCGTTACGCCACCGTGCTGGTCTGCCTCTGTGCCATCAAGTAACGTGACAAAAATAACACATAGTCTTGAGGAAGGAATCAAAGATGCAGATGTTATCATGCTGTTGAGGATTCAAAAGGAGCGTATGTCAGGAGCCTCGTTTATATCTGCAAATGAGTACTCTCGGCACTATATGCTAGACAATGCGAAGCTATCGATAGCAAAAGATGATGTGATAATAATGCATCCAGGACCTATGAATCGTGGGATAGAGATTTCAGATGAAGTAGCTGATGCAAGCTCGTCTATTTTACTGCAAGTAAAGATGGGGGTTGCGGTAAGAAAAGCAATTTTACACTATATGTTGGGATGAGATATAAAGCAGTTGTAGAATACGAGGGCACTTCCTTTATAGGCTGGCAGAGGCAACACGGAGTGGTAGGAAAGTCAGTTCAGGAATCTATAGAGCGCTCTATCAAAGAGTTCTGTCAACAGAGTGTGATAGTTTACGCAGCAGGAAGGACGGATGCAGGAGTGCATGCAACAGGTCAGGTCGTACATTTTGACCTGAAGGTTTCCCGTGAGGATTACGTTATAAAGAATGCGCTCAATCACTATCTACGCAATGAAAAGGTGTCAATATTGCAGTTAGAACGGGTTGATGAGGAGTTTCATGCAAGGTTTTCTGCAAAAAAGCGCCACTACACATATAAAATCTCGAATAGAGAGGCTCCTCTATGTATTGATTTAATGAGAATGTGGCATGTTCCAAAAAGGTTAAATGTAGAAAATATGCGTGAAGCAGCGTCTTACATTGTCGGAAAGCACGATTTTGCCAGCTTTCGCGCCAAAGATTGCCAATCTAAGTCTTCAATCAAAACAGTGGATAGTATAGACATCATCGCAGCAGAAGAGGAAATAAACATTAATATATCGGCTCAGTCATTTCTACATAAGCAGGTGAGAATAACAGTGGGTACCTTTGTGGAATGCGGCATGGGGCTATATCCACCTGCACATGTACTGGAAATACTAGAAAAGAAGGATAGAGCAGCTGCAGGAATCACAGCACCAGCCCATGGTCTTTATCTAACAAGAGTTGACTATTAACGAACGAAGGTAATATGCGCGACACAAAAAGCTCGGAGTATATTATGTTTTTTGTTGAAATCTGAAGAAACTGCTTAGCTTTACTTGAAGAGGCAGTATGCGGGGCCGTATCTAATTTAATTCTCTTCTGATACAGGCTGTGAAATGCTATGTTTTTTTAAGTATAGTGCTCTAGAGCCGCTGAGTTTACTCTACACTGTGCGTAGTTGGCTATAACTGTATGCACTTTTTGAGCGCATAGTTACATACTTTTTAAAATCTACGTCAGTAGCTTTTGTGTGGTATACATTATTTCAAAATTCCTAGCTATCAGTTTGTTAATGTTCGAGAGGAGGTATATTGCCTTCTAAAGACCGTATAGAAGCTGCTATACGAAGCGCTCAGGGCAATGAGGCTGATGATAGCTATGAGGAAATAACGTATGAAGGTTATGGTCCTGGTAGTGTCGCTATAGTAGTGCATGCTTTGAGCAACAATAGAAATCGCACTGCTGGGGAGCTACGCCATATATTTACGCGGCACGGAGGAAAGCTCGGAGAGAGAGGAAGCATAAGTTATCTGTTTGATCATGTGGGGCTAATAGTTTATGGTGCTTCGCAGGTTGGAAGCTTTGATGTGATTTTTGATGAGGCTACTAGCCTCGGTGCTATAGATCTTGAAGAACACGATAATGGCGCGGAGAAGGAGTATCACGTTACTTGCCAAGTTGTGAAGATTTTGGCAGAATCAGAGATGCTTTGTATGAGAAGTTTTCTGATGGTGTGACTGCTCGTCTCTCTTGGCGTCCTAAACAAAAAGTTAAACCTGCTTCTGAGCTTCCATGCAGTATTTGAGAAGCTTTAAACTCTATTAGCATGCACTATCCTTTAAACTTCAGAGCTACTAGATAGATTTCTGAGGAATCTTTCCTACTCGACTTGGGCTTGAAGTAAGAAACTACACCAAAATGCGTCATTATAGAACGCCTAAACTCTTGCTCATATTCACCGTGTAGCAGCTTTGTCACAAAACTTCCATTAGGATTCAAGTATTCCAAAGCTATATCTCTTGCAAGTTCACATAAGTTTATTATGTTAGCGTGATCAACCTGCCTGTGACCGCAGGACTTCGGAGCCATATCCGACAGTACCACGTCGAACTTTCTTCCGCTTAATTTTTCATTCAATAGGTCGTGATCACTATCAATGTCACATTGCACAAATGACACATTGTGTATGTCTTTCATACTCTGAATGTCTACCGCCACAACGGTTGGTTCGGTGCTGTCGATAATAGCAGTATTCTTAGAGGCAACTTGAGCCCATCCTCCAGGGCTAGAACCTAAATCCAGGACAAACCTCCCGCGTTGCAGGATCTTAAACTTATCATTAATCTCTATAAGTTTATACGCTGATCTTGATCTATACCCCTCTTTCTTGGCAAGTGATACGTACTGGTCATTTACCTGTCTACGTATCCAATTCGTAGAAGATATCTTCCTTCCCTTTGCCGTCTTTACCCTTACTATAGGGGCATCTTCTTGCTCTGTACCATGCGAAGGAAAAAAAGCTGCGAAAACAGGTGATAGAAAATGTACTGTAGTTGTGAGATTTGAACTCCTCATGGCTCCAAAATTCACAGGCAGTTCTTAATATTGCCGCCCAATACCCCAATAATTGCTAAAGATTTATCCGAGAACAAGGTTTGCCCTCAATACTATCAACCTTCGCTTATCTAATAACTGACTCCAACCTTAGTACATGGTGCGTACAATCCACATGAATATTCTCACCCGTCGTCCCTCTTCGCAAATCACTAGCAAATACAACACGCTCCCCCTATTAGAGTAGATAGATGCTATAGATCTAGCTTTGAACCATCTAAGTGCAAAGTATGAAGCAGCTGAAAAAGAGCGAATGAAAAAGCCATCGCGGATCTAGAGACAAAACAGTACGTATCTATTGTACTACAATAGCGAATTGTATCTATTCCACGTCAGTACATAATGAAAAATCACTGATCCAAGCAGACACAGGTCTAATAGATCCTGCCAAAATCGCATTATCTCACCGCTAGATGACTCCTGAATCAATTGTCAGGTACTGAACACATGCCTCAAAAGCTGCCTTATACATACCTATCAATTGTAAAGGAGCAATACCTTAAAAACACCTCATAAGAGAGTCAAGACACCCCACAACTTATACGTATCAAAACCCCAAATAGCACCAAGAATTAAGCACATGAACCCACATTAGACATCTATGTCGCCCATAACCGGAGCATGATCCGAAGGAGTATCCCAACCTCTAACCTTCGATAGTATAGAACAATCTAGAACTTTATCAGCGATTTGAGGAGAAGATAGCAGAGCGTCTATTCTAAGACCTCTATTATTCTGCCATCCGCCTTCTCTGTAATTCCACCAACTAAACTCTTTTCTATCAATACCCACAAAAGTGCGAAAAATATCCACTATACCGTTATTTAGAATTTCTCTGAATTTAGCACGCTCTAAAATATGAAAGCATAGCCTGCCATCAAGAGCTTTAGGATCGTGCACGTCTATCTCTTCAGGTGCAACATTGAAGTCACCCCCAGCAATGAGGAAGTCCTCTGTTTTCATGATGTTTAACAATCTGTCCTTCAGATGTTCCAGGAATTTCAATTTATAGAAAAACGTCTCAGATTCTACCTCCTGCCCGTTGGGAACGTAGACGCTCACTACTCTTATTTTCTTATTCCCAGTACACTCCAGTGTACACTCTATATATCTTGATTCCTCAGATGAATAACTTCCTGCGCTTTCCAACTCCTTTCCTTCGTCTAAAACGCTGTAGGAAACTACTTCTACTACGGGCAACTTACTTATTATCGCAACTCCATTTCTAGATTTCTGACCATGCACGTAGCATTTATAACCTAGTGCTTCTAGCTCAACGAAAGGGAATTGCTCATTTGTGCACTTGATTTCTTGTAGCATAGCAACGTCTATACTGTGCTCTGATAGCACACTACACAGGTGCTCTATTCTTTTTCTTATCGAATTGACATTCCATGTTATTACTCTGATCATACCGCACACTAAACGTTTTAATTATGTATTAGGATGTTAGATAGTAAGCTACTGAGCATGTCAAGTCGATCTTTTACCAAGGATGCGATTCCTAAGCGTAATACACATATAAAACGCTTTTTTTACCATATAGCATCGCCAAAATGAATGTTGATATTTCTTAAAATAATCCAGCGTGATAACACGTGACATAATGTCATTCTCTCTTCCACAGCATAGGCGGAGTACAACTGCCAAAATTATGCTTCGTAGCAAAAAAGGCGCTGTAAGCATAGGCATGAGCATATGTTATTCACGCTAAAGATGAATTGCGGGTACTTGAGCTGCGTATACACATTTTTACATGGAAAATCTTACGCCTAGGTCTAAGCCATGGGTAGAGAATTCAAAGTTCTGCAGATCATACGTGATGCTATTACCATCCTGATCGTATATTGTGTCGCTTTTATACTTCCAAGAGGTAATCCTGTAGGTATACCCTACATAAGCAGACAATCCAGAAATAAATTTGTGTACTATACCCAATCTAAAGTTTTTTACTATACCGAATAAGTCCTCAGAATTCCTTCTGAATCCCTGGTATTGTAGTATTTTAGCAATGCCAATTCCAGTGCCAACATATAAGCTCGATGACTCGTTTATTGGGTGATACCTATAAAAACCGTAAGACGCAGCCGTAGACCTTATGGTGAGCATATTCTCAGCGGATGATGCAGATAAGTCGTGTATTCCGTATACATTCCTCATCGCCTTGATTATGCCAAAACCATGCTGAGTATCAACGTTCAATGATGGTACAGCTTTAGCGCTATGAAGCTCAAATTCGTGATAGTACTTACCGTTAAATATTGGCCATAACATCGAAGCAGTGAAGCTCCAGTTAGCCATTTGCGATTTATATCCCACATTAAAGGGGTCAGAAAACGCAACATTTCTCGTATAGCCTATGTTATATTCTACAGGAGTCAAAGCTCTTAAGTACGGCAATGCAACAGACATATGTGAAAAATCCAGCACAAGCTCCCCCTCTCTACGAACAGTATTTGCACTTTTCCAACGGAAAACCTAAGAGAAGCGCCCTGCGGAATCCTGTATTAAATTTTTAATATTTTCAACTAAAAAATAAATAAATTAATTATTTGTAGAGTAAAACATCCTATATCGAGATAGTGCACGAATACGAGCCGGAGTATGCAACATACGAGTACTTTAGCTCTGCAGCTACCTTTGTTATGGTGCCATTTAACTTGATGTGCCAGTATGGTATCATTGGCAATTTATTGGTGAGAGAAGGCTAGATTTTCTCTTGACGATCTATAGTAAATATTGAGATACTCTGCGTTTGTTGTAGGCGTGGGGTATGTTGTGAAAGTTATGGGGTCTTTGAAGTCTGCTAAGAGCAGAGATAGGGACTGTAAGATAGTGCGCCGGAAGGGCCGCGTGTACGTAATCAACAAGAAAAAGCCAAGATTTAAGGCTCGTCAGGGGTACTAGTTCGTAGTAAGTGTTCTGCGGCGTGGTCTCTCGGTGGGCGTTGCACGTGCGTATAGTATGTTGTTGGCTATGGCTTCGCACCTGTCTTGAGTGTCGGTGAGAGAACGCACGTCGGGTGGTTTTGTGTGATCTGTAATGCTATAGGCAGGGTAGGGGGAGACTCTTGCAGGCGTGTCCGCGTTCTTACAAGGAGTCTTGTTGAGCTATAGAGTTACATAAAGATGCAAGGCTGGCAGTTGGAGGCTCTGTTACTGCACTTCCTGTTTCCATGGCGGGGTGGTGTTTGTGGTGAGAATTTCAGGGTATGGTTTGCCTAGTGATGTGGTGATTTAGCGCGCAAAAGTGCAGAGCTAGACTCTCCAAGTTGGGTTGTGTCCACTGGATACATGAGTTCAAGGCAGGTTTTTTCCGAAACACTATCTAACTATTAGTGTGAGATTTTCAGTTTTGGTGACATAGTACTTTTAGTAGACGTGGTGCTGTAGTGATGTGCAATGTGGTATCATGGGAAATTTGTAGTGAGTTTCTATAGTGGGTATGCATTGCCTTATCTTGTTATTTTTCAGTTTACACAGTTCTGGTGCCCTGACAGAGACATTTCTGTTCTATGGGAGTAATTAGATCAAAGTTTCCAGCTATTGTCTCATATGCTTCAGGCTAAAATCATGCAGTGAGTCGCATGAGTAAGCGGTATAGATACTATTTATTCAACTTTTGGGGATTTAGTGTGGTTGAATAATTTCCTTTTCTATATGCATGCGCCGGCATTAGTAGTCTGGTATGGCTTTTCCATAAAGGGAAGGTAGCGAAAAGTATTAACAGAACGTAATGCCTGTACGAATATGTTTATGCCTACCTAAGAATTTTTCAGATCCATTTTTCAGAGCTATAGCTTGATATGTGAAGGCTTCTTCTAGTCTGCAGCAGCACTTAGTTGTACAGGGGTTTATTTCATGTGGAGTACCTTCTGTGTGCAAGCTGGTATTTTTTCACGAACAACATGATATGGAGGATTGCTCCGCGCTTTCGTTGGCATATCTTGTAGTCAATTTGTGTAGGAAGTCGTGTTGACTTCAGTCGTTAGGGGTTAAGGATGGGACATAGTAGTCTGATTGACGGCAAAAAGTGTACTGTGAGTTTTTGCAGGGTAGTGGCTTGAGCAAAATCTTTCCTAAAGGGATACTTTTGACTCTATTACCAGATTAGCAAGGGAGGGCATATAACAGGGAAGTATTATACCTTCTGTAACTTCAGTTTTTGGATCCGCGGGGTGGTTTGAGCGCGAAGTTTACGATATGTATGGCATCGAGTTTAGTGATCATCCTGATCTGAGGCGTATTCTCACAGACTACGGGTTTCGAGGTCACCCAATGCTAAAGGACTTTCCGCTCACGGGTTACGAAGAGATACGATATGACTTCCGTAAAGGGAAGGTGGCATATCAGCCGGTGGATTTGCAGCAAAACTTTAGGTTATTCAATTCAATGTCGCCATGGAAAGGCTACAAGTAATTAATGTATAACCCACTATTGCGGCAGTATAGGGTATGGCATTCTCGAATTGTTTATGCGCCATTGATACCTTATTCGCAGTGTTGTTGCAGATAACTCATCTACGTCTTCTTATCTCTTACCACAACTGAAACTGCTCTTTCACGCAGAACATTATCTTTGCAATGGGAATTTTTGTAGATATTGCATTTTTTATCCTGCTGTTTAAGACTCCAGCATACCTACTACACATCTTGCCTTGTGCCGCATCAGTAAATGATCACAACGTTCTAAACTTCATTATTGCTATAGGATTGCTATCTTGATACCGTGAGCGCAGTATGGATATAACCGTGTTCTGCACACTTTAAAGCCGCAAGATTCTAGCACACTCCGTAAGTAATTCTGGAATCAATGTAGACTTTTGTGTGGAATATATACCCGCCTATAAGACTCGATCCACCAGTACGTAACACCACTGTTGTATAGGTAAATTCTGTAATACAATAGAAGACTAGCAATAGCCGATATAAGCCACAAGAGCACGTTAGACATGCGCTTGTGCGTAAACCCTATAATATATGAGAGAGTTAGAAACTTTTACGGTTTTAGAAATAACTGCATAAACATTTTCGGTATATATCCTGAAAAAGATAAACACACTTGAAGTTATCAAGTAATGAGAAAGCCAATCCCTCAGGATATAAAACCTACTCTCAGTACAAATTATTGTGCCAACCACAACTACTTAAAAAATAGTTCTTTCTACGAAGAGAATTGATAGATATCTCTCTAGCACGAGATATGTCAGCAGTATGAAATGTCTGTAGTGGTGTGGTATATGTGGCAGCAAATGCTCTGTCTTTTCTTAGTATGCATTTAACGCTTAGGTTCATAGCTGATATCCGAATGTCATTTTTTTATATGTGAATGAACTGTGTTTAGGTTACTTACGTACCTGAACAGTATATTAATCTGCTTCTATAAGTGATAAGCGCAATATATCGTGTGCGGTGTTAAATTCGGTGCTAATCTTCAGTTATGTAGATTCCTTGATGCATGCTGAAAGAACTGTGGTTTTCATAGAAGCATGTACTGCAGATTATGTGTACCACTTTATCAAGATTACGAGCATACTTTATCGAGATTATAATCTCCTTCTATAGCGAGATAGGTGGAACATTCTGTTTTCGATTTTAGATTCATAGATCACCAGAAGAAAATAAGGTAGAGGGGAAGTTGTGTATGCTACGTTTATATGAAGTTTCTTATAGAACTCCGTCCACTGTTTGTATTTTTATACTATACCCTATAGAGCACTCTTGCACCGCATGTATACGGTGTCATATTCATAATTCCAGGTGTTTTTCCTTTTACCGAAGAAGATGAACTAAGGCATCACCGTTTACTACAAGATGTTGAACTTACTAAACATCTGACCATTCTGTATCTTCCAGAGAGTATTGCTGTTTCGAATACGTGATGAACTAACTGGGGTGACCTTCCATACGTACTTTGTCATGGTATTGTAACCTGCTTCTATAAGTGATAAGCGCAATATATCGTGTGCGGTGTTAAATTCGGTGCTAATCTTCAGTTATGTAGATTCCTTGATGCATGCTGAAAGAACTGTGGTTTTCATAGAAGCATGTACTGCAGATTATGTGTACCACTTTATCAAGATTACGAGCATACTTTATCGAGATTATAATCTCCTTCTATAGCGAGATAGGTGGAACATTCTGTTTTCGATTTTAGATTCATAGATCACCAGAAGAAAATAAGGTAGAGGGGAAGTTGTGTATGCTACGTTTATATGAAGTTTCTTATAGAACTCCGTCCACTGTTTGTATTTTTATACTATACCCTATAGAGCACTCTTGCACCGCATGTATACGGTGTCATATTCATAATTCCAGGTGTTTTTCCTTTTACCGAAGAAGATGAACTAAGGCATCACCGTTTACTACAAGATGTTGAACTTACTAAACATCTGACCATTCTGTATCTTCCAGAGAGTATTGCTGTTTCGAATACGTGATGAACTAACTGGGGTGACCTTCCATACGTACTTTGTCATGGTATTGTAACCTGCTTCTATAAGTGATAAGCGCAATATATCGTGTGCGGTGTTAAATTCGGTGCTAATCTTCAGTTATGTAGATTCCTTGATGCATGCTGAAAGAACTGTGGTTTTCATAGAAGCATGTACTGCAGATTATGTGTACCACTTTATCAAGATTACGAGCATACTTTATCGAGATTATAATCTCCTTCTATAGCGAGATAGGTGGAACATTCTGTTTTCGATTTTAGATTCATAGATCACCAGAAGAAAATAAGGTAGAGGGGAAGTTGTGTATGCTACGTTTATATGAAGTTTCTTATAGAACTCCGTCCACTGTTTGTATTTTTATACTATACCCTATAGAGCACTCTTGCACCGCATGTATACGGTGTCATATTCATAATTCCAGGTGTTTTTCCTTTTACCGAAGAAGATGAACTAAGGCATCACCGTTTACTACAAGATGTTGAACTTACTAAACATCTGACCATTCTGTATCTTCCAGAGAGTATTGCTGTTTCGAATACGTGATGAACTAACTGGGGTGACCTTCCATACGTACTTTGTCATGGTATTGTAACCTGCTTCTATAAGTGATAAGCGCAATATATCGTGTGCGGTGTTAAATTCGGTGCTAATCTTCAGTTATGTAGATTCCTTGATGCATGCTGAAAGAACTGTGGTTTTCATAGAAGCATGTACTGCAGATTATGTGTACCACTTTATCAAGATTACGAGCATACTTTATCGAGATTATAATCTCCTTCTATAGCGAGATAGGTAAAACGTTTTGCTTTTCAGTTTTAGATTTAGCGTTTATCTTCAGTTATTTAGATTTCTCTGATCCATGCCGTAGTAGGTAATTTGGGTTTGTAAGGCTATAGGTGAAATACCAACGGTTTAGCACGCGCTGAGGACGAAGAACAGCGAATTTACCTATGGCTAGGGATCTATATAGATTTACAACTCTGTCCGTTGCATTAATTTGGATATTTTGTGCTTTGATCTGAGCAGAACATAAAAAGCACCCCTCCCACCGTGCTCGGGAACAGCACGCGTATAGTAAAGAACCATGTTTACTATTTTATCGCTTTGTAGCCACTTATACAAACTCCTCCGCAAAGCATTTTCTCCAGATTGTTTACTTCCCCAACCCGTAATTACCAAGACGCACTTATGGGCGGATTGAAAGCTCATTATAATAAAATCTGCTAGTAGATCGTAAGCGACATCAGTTGTATAACCGTGCAAGTCAATAACATTGTCGATACGAAACTTTCCCTTGTCCACCTTTAACTTCATCCTGTGCGCTATGGCAGATAGGATCCCCTGATCTTCAGTGCATTGAGAGGCATTAACTACGCTTTTTTCTCCAAGGCCCTTGGCATTATCAAGAGAAGACAACAGTACATCTGACCTGTCATACACTATCTGACGTGTACTAGGTCTAGAAATACGATTGGTAGGCAATACTTTATGATGCGCTCTTTCGCACTCCGTATTGCAAAACACCGTTTGTGGTGCGAAAAGAACCCTGTTATTTCTTTCGAGGGGACGAGCTACTTTCTCTACACTTTCCCAACACAGAGCATCGGTCAAGTCTTCACATCCAGCATCACTCACGATAAACCCCGAAAAACGCATACGCCAGTAGCTTTCAGTTAAGCCACGGCAAACACAACAGCAGGAGGTTATGATACGAAATTTTTACAATCAGACAGCAAGATGCAAACACACACCACACACGTACAACAGACGCAGCACAACCTCTAATAACTCACAGGAGAAGGTCTTTAGAAACCTTCTATACCATCATCTTTTCCACCTGAAAGAAACTTATCCTGATCCAGAAACGAAGCAGAATACGTGCTCTTATTATCTACAAAGCTCTTACCAAGACCGGTATGTCGGGAACTACGAGAAGGTGAGACATGGGAGCTGTGCCCCGCAATACCACGAGAACCAGCAAATTCTTCTAGATATTTTCTACATCTTTGCACAGCCAACCCGAATACGGTAGAGAGATCTAACTGATTGGACGCTATCTCCCTCAGTGCGACAACCGTATTCTTATCACCCTGACGGTCTACCAGAGTCGCTGCGCCCGAGCTTAACTCGTGAGCTCTCTGACTTGCAAGAATCACCAGCTTAAATCTATTTCCATCATAACCAGAAAAGCACCTACTTTCTTCAGAGTCCATTTTCTTTCATACAGCACATAACAAACCCGCAATTATACCCTCATAAGGCGCCATATGCAATATGTTGATGAAGTATCGCCGAAAGTATTTCTCTTCTTTTATCTACATTGGAGGACCATACTAGCATCCTAGGCTACAGATTTCATGTCACTAAAGACAATAGCATTACGTGATCCAAAAACTCAGCATACACGTGTCGAAAAAACGCGGTATGCGATCGACACATATACCACTAGATATTGTGATGCGTGATCTTAAAGTCACACTATCGCACAAGACCATACTACATACTCCTGAGGCTACACGTAAATGTGTAGACTTTTTCTATGACTGGAATGTTTACGAAAGCAAGGAGTATAAATTATGTACCAGGGATTACTTGCTATCTTTAGAGATAACCTTCAAATCTATCGCATTTAAGTCATCTGACAGCTGTGAGCCTTCGACTTCATTTAAGATATTTTGTGGGATTTCCCCTATGGACACCGATAACTCTACCTTACAATGTAGCCTTAATAGGAATACCAGCAACCTCTCTAGGGAAAACCCGGAAGCCTTACCGTTTATGATTTGAGATACTTTTGGCTGATCTACCCCTATTACCTTAGCGGCAGCCATCTGACTCCATTGACTCTTCTGTATTGTATCTCTTATGATATTTAAAATTTGGAGCTTAATTTTTTGTCCGTTACGACGACGTTTTTCTCTCATAGAACCTTCCACCAGGTGAACTTATAACCGATTCAATTTATGATTTTGCAAAACATCAAAATGCCAAACAGCCACATGCTCTTACAACAAAGAAACACGGCAGCATAGCCACTACAACTGCGATCATACTAGTGTAAATTGATTAATTTTTTTATAAAGCGGGAAGGTAAAATTGCTAGTTAAAGTAGAGCGTAGTCTGCGCACAGGGAGAATATTGTACTTCAATGTCAACTTAAAGTGCGTGAAAAAAGCACCGTAATATCATGTCAATACGTGCTATAGTCCATATTTTAAGATGCCTATAAGGAGGATTACGTGACTCTGTCAGAAGTGTGACTAAATTATCGCACATCTAGTAGTACATATGACATTATTATCTACAGCTAGCGAACATTTTATACACACTTAATGGAAGCTTATGCACTGAGTGCAATATTTAGAGAAATTTTGTCTTGATGACGTATTAAGGAAATTGTGCTTAAACCTTCATTTACCTAATCTTCATTCAGGTATACTGGGTGTGAGCTTAGGTAGCGGCAGTGCTAGGGGTGACAACGTTTTTTTTGCATAATGTTAATATAGCATATTTAGATTTGGTGTTCATTTGCAGCTCATGAAATTTCTTACATAGGCTGTAATTTGGGTTTGTAAGGCTATAGGTAAAATACCAACGGTTTAGCATGCGCTGAGACAGAACGACGAATTTACCTAATGTTAATATAGCATGGCTACGGGGGAGGGTATGATAGAAGTCTTTCTCACTGCTTCTCGTGTTGTCAGGTGTTGCGAATTATGGGCTTCTTAAGCTGGGGCTCTATGCATTTCCTAAACGACTGCTTCATGCGCCTTGAGTACAGAACTTGCTTCCTTATTGATAGTGGGGTGAACTCTGAAAGTGGTGGAAACTTGGGGGTTTCCATAAGGAGCTATATTATTGATTATGAAAATGCTAGTGCAGAAAATACGTCATAATTTTCATTGACAGATGCAGGATTTGTATATGGATAAGCTGTAGCACATAGATCATCAGGTTCTATTGCATGGGGATACATGCATCATATCTTATGATAATGTTGTAAAAATACTCAGTGTGTTTTTGTTCAATATCGTGGATGCAACTGTTCGTCATTATACGTCATACATCAACCAATTTGCATGTATAACGCGGTAAACCTTCTATATATGTATAAAACGGCAGAGCTAAAATGTTTTACATCTTAGTAGGGCGTTGCATCAGTGTGACATAATTTGTTTTGCGCTGCTTTAATAGTGACGTATGTGCAAGGCTATGTGCGTGTATAACGTGTTGCACCATTGTTGCTATATGAGGAATTTTATTCGTTGGTTTGCGTCTTCACTATTTAGAGTTATTTATTTGCAAGACTGCTACATGTATTAAGTAAATTTACTATTCAGTAGTAGTCGTTAGGCGTAGTATGCTTTATCAAAAATTGACATTTTAAAGGAAATTAGTCACAATTCGGTGATATACTCTAGGTGATATATTTGCGTGTTTGATGTTGGAGAGTACTCTTCAGTTTTGATCTTTTTCTCGCTTGCAGCGGTGCTATCTTCGCTCTTTGCCGTTTTACCGATCTTTTTAGCAAAGCGTAGGGATTCTATGGAGAAGTTAGTTCCTTACGAGTGCGGGTTTGATCAAAAGGAGGAGGTAAGTTCTGTATTTGATATCAAGTTTTGTATTATCGGGATTTTATTTGTGATCTTTGATGTTGAGGTCACTTTTCTTTTTCCCTGGTCGGTATGCTTAGGTAGCATTGGTTTTGCGGGGTATTTTTCGATGCTATGTTTCCTGGGAATGCTAACTATCGGTTTTATATACGAATGGAATAGTGGTGCCTTAGAATGGGAGTAGGCATGGGTGAATGTGATCAGATACTAGAAAATGATCTATGGCAGGGCTATAAGGATCAGGGTTTTGTGGTAACGCAATTCTCGGACCTAATAGAGAGAGTGCTGAAATGGGCGCGCAGTGGGTCTTTGTGGCCTATGACTTTTGGCCTGGCTTGTTGTGCGGTTGAGATGATGCACACTGCTGCTAGTAGATATGACCTAGATAGATACGGGATAATGTTCAGGGCCAGTCCAAGGCAGGCTGATGTTATGATAGTGGCTGGTACGCTTACTAATAAAATGGCGCCCGCGTTACGTCGTGTATATGACCAGATGGCAGACCCTAAGTATGTTATTTCAATGGGTAGTTGTGCAAATGGGGGTGGCTATTATCACTACTCGTACTCTGTTGTTAGGGGCTGTGATAGGGTAGTTCCTGTAGATATATATGTGCCTGGATGCCCTCCGACAGCGGAAGCCTTGTTATATGGTTTGCTGTGTTTACAGCAGAAGATCCTTCGCAACGGTCAAGGAACTTGGAGGGCGTAGAATGTCTTTAGATATTGAGCCTGTTGCTAGCTCGCATATACAGGAACTGTTGCAGACTGATGTTGTGTTGCGCCAAGATGGTGTGCTGCAGTGTTATCTTGAGGCGCAGAGTATACGGGATAATCTTATTACTCTGCGGGATGATCCCAAGACTAAGCTCAGGGTGCTGACTGATATTTTTGCGGTCGACTATCACAACAAGAAATCTAGATTTGAAGTAGTCTACATGCTTCTTAGTCTTGTTTATAACATACGGGTGTGCTGTAAGGTTGCGCTGACTGAGGGAAGTATTATACCTTCTGTAACTTCAGTTTTTGGATCCGCGGGGTGGTTTGAGCGCGAAGTTTACGATATGTATGGCATCGAGTTTAGTGATCATCCTGATCTGAGGCGTATTCTCACAGACTACGGGTTTCGAGGTCACCCAATGCTAAAGGACTTTCCGCTCACGGGTTACGAAGAGATACGATATGACTTCCGTAAAGGGAAGGTGGCATATCAGCCGGTGGATTTGCAGCAAAACTTTAGGTTATTCAATTCAATGTCGCCATGGAAAGGCTACAAGTAATTAATGTATAACCCACTATTGCGGCAGTATAGGGTATGGCATTCTCGAATTGTTTATGCGCCATTGATACCTTATTCGCAGTGTTGTTGCAGATAACTCATCTACGTCTTCTTATCTCTTACCACAACTGAAACTGCTCTTTCACGCAGAACATTATCTTTGCAATGGGAATTTTTGTAGATATTGCATTTTTTATCCTGCTGTTTAAGACTCCAGCATACCTACTACACATCTTGCCTTGTGCCGCATCAGTAAATGATCACAACGTTCTAAACTTCATTATTGCTATAGGATTGCTATCTTGATACCGTGAGCGCAGTATGGATATAACCGTGTTCTGCACACTTTAAAGCCGCAAGATTCTAGCACACTCCGTAAGTAATTCTGGAATCAATGTAGACTTTTGTGTGGAATATATACCCGCCTATAAGACTCGATCCACCAGTACGTAACACCACTGTTGTATAGGTAAATTCTGTAATACAATAGAAGACTAGCAATAGCCGATATAAGCCACAAGAGCACGTTAGACATGCGCTTGTGCGTAAACCCTATAATATATGAGAGAGTTAGAAACTTTTACGGTTTTAGAAATAACTGCATAAACATTTTCGGTATATATCCTGAAAAAGATAAACACACTTGAAGTTATCAAGTAATGAGAAAGCCAATCCCTCAGGATATAAAACCTACTCTCAGTACAAATTATTGTGCCAACCACAACTACTTAAAAAATAGTTCTTTCTACGAAGAGAATTGATAGATATCTCTCTAGCACGAGATATGTCAGCAGTATGAAATGTCTGTAGTGGTGTGGTATATGTGGCAGCAAATGCTCTGTCTTTTCTTAGTATGCATTTAACGCTTAGGTTCATAGCTGATATCCGAATGTCATTTTTTTATATGTGAATGAACTGTGTTTAGGCTACTTACGTACCTGAACAGTATATTAATCTGCTTCTATAAGTGATAAGCGCAATATATCGTGTGCGGTGTTAAATTCGGTGCTAATCTTCAGTTATGTAGATTCCTTGATGCATGCTGAAAGAACTGTGGTTTTCATAGAAGCATGTACTGCAGATTATGTGTACCACTTTATCAAGATTACGAGCATACTTTATCGAGATTATAATCTCCTTCTATAGCGAGATAGGTGGAACATTCTGTTTTTTAGTGGTATGTTTTGTGGTGTAGGTACTTTAAGCTGGAATTTGGAGTACGCTCAGGTGCCTTTTTGTAGGGGAATAAGGATTGTACCTTACTCAGCTTGTATTGCAGATGTAAGTCATGGAAGTATGTAAGGGAAGCGCTTTTTGTTCTTTGTTGATACCTGTAATAGGGTAATATTTACGTTTGTGAGAGAGGTGTACTTAAAGTTCTATAGTCTTGAGCTAGGATTACATCACTACCTTCTTGGTACTCATTTTGGTATGTTCTCATAGTTAAAATTATAGATCTATGAATTGCGTTTGATTTGTTATTTTCTTTATTCTCAAGCACTCACTAAATTATGGGCGAAGTCTTCGATGTAAGGGGGCTTGTATAGCCTACGAATAGGGATCTTATATATCTCTTTTAACCTTCCAGGGTATTTATCTTAAGTGATATGAATGGTAACGTGTATCGC
Source organism: Anaplasma phagocytophilum str. Webster (assembly GCF_000964685.1). Lineage (GTDB taxonomy): Bacteria > Pseudomonadota > Alphaproteobacteria > Rickettsiales > Anaplasmataceae > Anaplasma > Anaplasma phagocytophilum. The sequence continues at coordinate 1,438,358 of NZ_LANS01000001.1, read as the reverse complement.
AATGGGCGTACACAAAGATAATACTTCTATGGATCATTAAAGTGCGTTGTATCAGGTACAGATCATGAGTTTGTGTCTTTGTACATTATTATGACAGGATAGAACACTCTGGTATATTCTCCGCTGTTTTGCGTGCGTATCTTAGCGCCTGTAAAGTTTTTCTGACACAGTAATGCTGCGCAACTCTGTTTTTCAGTAGGGTCACTATACTTTTTTGAGATGCTTCTCGGATATTGCAAGTGAGAAACTTACCATTTCTTTTTCGTGTACGTGCCAAGAAGTAGGGCTGTAGTGTATTTCTGATGACTCTATCATGCTAAGAATTACCTGAATTTTTGTGCGACTTAAAAGGCATAATTTCGGACCCAACTTGAAGAACAGTGACATATATACTCAGCAGGGAGTACGTGCCCTGGTTTTGAGCAGTGTCTCTGGATACTGGGGAGTAACGCATACGTTGCAACAGAAGGAGGTGTGAGTGCAACTTGGGATTTGTACGGATGCAGAATAGGGATGTACAGTGTGCTATCCTGCCTATCGACAGGGAAATGCCTTGGACAAAACATAAAGTAACTTTTTTAGGGTAGTAAGTTTGTCATGGCTATGCGTCAGGGTTGATAATGCGCTGAAAGGTAGCCCAATTTCTGTGGTGCACAATCACTTATGCGTAATTTATGGAATTGTCCAACGGCATGGTGATCAATACTAACTGATGTTTCAGCAGTACTGCGTATTGCACTTTAATTCTGAATTGAAAAAGCGGCGGTAATGAATTTTGCATTAACGATCAGGAGATTGGTTACGTAGTATTTATCTAGAAATTACGTAGTACTATCTCTAATTACGGTGAAATTATCTATAACACCCTATAGGCGCATAACATGCTTCTTTATTCTATATTAAGTAGAATATATGCCGTTGTGCATTAAAATAAAAAAGGTAGTTACTTCATATAGCGATTTATGCTAGAGTGTTGCGATTTGCCGTAAGCTTTGCTATGAGGTGTATAGGTGAGGGTTCTGCTAACAAATGACGATGGGTTTTTCGCTCAGGGCATGCAGGTACTGAAGGGCATTGTATCTCAGGCTTTCTCAGAAGTATGGATATCGGCTCCTGCGCGGAATTGCAGTGGTATGAGCAGATCTATAAGTGTAGGTGTGCCTGTAGAAGCACGTAAGGTCAATGATAGGGAATATACTATCTCTGGTACACCAGTTGACAGTGCGGTGTTGGGACTGCACATAATGAAGAGTGTTGCGGGAGTTTTGCCGGATTTGGTATTATCCGGTATTAACTACGGTTCTAATGTTGGGAGCAAAGTCTTATATTCTGGTACTATAGCTGCAGCGGCTGCTGCCGCCTCTATGGGGATCCCGTCGATTGCCATTAGTCAGGAATATTGTGGTACTGATATCAACTGGGGGAATTCAGAGAAAGTAGTGCTAGATATAGTAAAGCAGCTAATGGATGATCCGCGTTGGGATAGAAAGTCTGTGATGAGTATTAATGTTCCACATTTTGATATTTTGGGTATGCACTTCACTGAACAAGGTGATTATTGCCCATGTGGTGACGTTGCTGATGCACCTGGAGAGGAGCCAGATTGCACTATCTATACAATATGCGATGTGAATAGAGAGACAAAATTAGAGCGATTCCAAAAGGCGAGCAGCGAGATGTTGCGTGCGGGGTATATTATAGTTACTCCGGTTGGTTCTGATCTCACAGACCATAGTACTTTGAATCGCATGCTAGGTAGTTAGCAAGGGTTAACTATTATGTATCCGGTATACCTGGCTTATGCTCTGGGCTTCAGCATCTTGGCATTGTTTGGTGTGTATGTTGTGAGGAGCTTTCTGAAGAGTAAGCGGGTGCTTAGAGAAGTAGTCAATAATGCAAAGAAAACATAAACGTATTCTTTTTGTAGCTGTTTCATTTATAGCTTTAGGGTGCGTATCTGCTTTTGTGTTGTTTGAGCTCAGCAAAAGTATATCCTTTTTCTGCACTCCTACCGAACTTGTAGCTGATCCCATAAAGTCGTCTCGCTATCCTATCCGTGTAGGGGGAATGATAGTGAAGGGTAGTATTGTGCGGCATGGTGATTCAGTAACTTTTTCTATAACGGATTTAGGGACTGAACTTGAGGTTACGTATAGAGGGGTATTACCCCCTATGTTTGGTGAGGATGTTGGTGCTATAGCAAAGGGGCGATTTGTAGATGGGGTATTTATAGCGGAGGAACTCTTAGCCAAACACGATGAGAAATATATGCCTAAAAAGTATTCATCATCAGATGCCGCTGTTATTGGTAGTAGTTAGTCTATTATTGGGAGATCTACAGCGAAATTGCGTGGAAGCCATGTGAATCACTGCTATGTAATCGTGCATTAGGTGTTTTGTATCGCTATTCTCTTCTCAAGATATCTCAGTTCATTACTGAGGTATGCCTTTGTACTTGTGACTTCATCACTCTGGATACTAGAATTAAGATCATTAGCTAGTTAGGTAATAGTTCTTTTGTTAGTTTTCGAGCTATGGATTGAGAACACCATTTCCAAGATGTTGCTGATATATCTCAGCGAACTCTTATCCTCTCAATATTTTTCACTTTTTGAACACATGTGCTCAAGGCCATTAGCACGTCTTTAGATTGAACTGCTTTGCTAGCTTCGTATATAAAATCAGTGATGCAGTAAAACTTTCATGCTCTCTGTTGATGAACGTGCCTCAGCGGTAATTACACGCAGAGGTGTTATTGTACTGGTATGCTAATGACGATATACAGAAGATTGTTTGGAAGTCTATCTTGATCTATGACATTCCCTTCGTATTTCATCTCTACAAGTTTTTTACGAAACATTATGAAATCGGAAGTAGCTACAAGCGAGGTTATGCGGCAATAGCATCCTGTGAGGGGCCAAGACGATATTCAGGCAGAAAATTGTTTGTAACCTTTAAAGTTATGGGACAATAGCGTATCTGCGTATAACTTGTGCGTAGACCACTACAGGTTTTTCACAATAACTAACAAATGTGATGCAGCGGTGACCGCATTTACGCTATAAACCACCGGATATGTTCAATCTGATTCTACGTACATAGACGCAATGACTTGTGCAAAAGGGTTCTAAAGCGTCTTTAAGATCTTGTCTATCTCACCGGCAGGATCTGAACTCTGTGTAATCACACGGCCTATAACAAGGTAGTCAGCTCCAGCTGCAAGTGCATCTTTAGGAGTATCAACTCTTTTTTGGTCTCCTGTTGCAGATTGAGCCATCCTTATGCCCGGTACTACAAGCTTTAAAGATGGATACTTTTTACGTATACTAGCCACTTCTTTTGCAGAGCAAACTATTGCGTTAAGACCTGAGCTCACGGCAAGATCTACTAGATTCATAACGTGTGCTTCAACTGAGGAATTTATCCCACAAGCTCGAAGATCAACATCGTCCATACTAGTGAGGACAGTCACCCCGACAGGTTCTATATCGCATTCCTTAAGAGCATCGATAGCGCCCATAATCATGTTTTTCCCACCGCTAACATGTATGGTCAACATATCGATAGCAGGAAGGTTTACCACGGATTTTAACGCACCACGGACTGTATTAGGAATATCGTGTAGTTTGAGGTCTAGAAATATTCTAAATCCTAGATCAACAATTTTCTGTACACCGGAAAGTCCGTGAGCTGTAAAAAATTCTAGCCCTACCTTTGCCATAGCAACCTTACCAGATATTGCCTTTGCTAAGGTAGTTGCACGTTCTAGATCTGCTGTATCAAGAGCGCAAATTATTGGATTCTTCTGATGCATAGTATAGACGAGCACATTTATCAAAAAGTGTGAAAAAATTCTTCGTAGTTACTTCGCTAACTACGTCAACGCTTTCTTCCCATATCTGAGCCAAACTTTCTACGACAAATCTGGTCATCTCTGGAGAGTTTTGTTTCCCTCTGTGGGGCTCTGGACATAAATATGGTGAATCGGTTTCGACAACTACACGGTCTCTGGGGACAAATTTAGCTATATCTCTCAAAAACCCTGCATTTTTGAAGGTAAGAATGCCAGAAAATGAGATATAGAGTCCAGCATCGAGCGAGTGCCTTGCCAATTCCATCGAGGAAGCAAAACAATGCATAACTCCTTTGAATGCACCATTTTTCATTTCAGAGGCACAGATTTCAGCCATTCTAGTATCAGCATTTCTTGAGTGAATAATGACAGGTAACTGCGTTACTCTAGCTGCATCTATATGAGCAAGAAAGCTTTTCTCTTGTTTATCGATGCCCTCTTCACTCCGATAAAAATCTAAACCGGTTTCCCCCAGACCGATGACTTTATTATTTTGCGCAAAGGCAACCAAATCATCTACTGAACTAAATTCGCCCTTGGCACTATTACAAGGATGGACACCTACAGAGGCATATACTTGTGCATAGCCATTGGCTATCTCTAGTAGTACAGGAAACTCTTCTATAGTAGTGCATACAGTCTGCATAAGAGACACTCCCACGGCACATGCGTGATCGATAATATCCCGCAGGCTTGCAGAATCAAAATAATTTAAATGACAGTGCGAATCTACTATCACCAACAATACTCAGTGAAAACCAAAGCAACCTCTGGATTCTATCAGGTTTGCCGAGAAGCACAACGTAGACATTTAATAAATTGCTAGATTAAGACAGCAGTGTTTTAAGTGCTAGTAATACTCAAAGTCGTGCTCATGCATTGTTACTAGAGCAGCTACCATCTTCTATCTCGTTCAAGGAGCCAAAAGTATGGGTAAGACAAGAGGTCATGATGTTTTGGTAGGGCATGTATGTGCAGACTGTGCTGAGATATTGGCTCTCAAAGATGTTTTTCCTTGTATATATTAGCGAGCACATGCCCTAACAATATCAATGTTCAGTCCCTTGATAGGAGTTGGCATCACTCCATTCATGATTACTCTGTTGCGCTTCTATGCCAGCTCCTAGCGCTTTTGCTATTCTTTCTATTAGTAGTAAATTCAGCTTTCACATCTTCAAAGGTGTTTCTACTGCTAAATTTCATGATTGCCAATAAAGAAGATCGATGGCGTCGAAACCGATTCACCATATTTATGTCCAGAGCCCCACAGAGAGAAACAAAACTCTCCAGAAATGACCAGATTTGTCGTAGAAAGTTTGGCTCAGATATGGGAAGAAAGCGTTGACGTAGTTAGCGAAATAACTACGAAGAATTTTTTCACACTTTTTGATAAATGTGCTCGTCTATACTATGCATCAGAAGAATCCAATAATTTGCGCTCTTGATACAGCAGATCTAGAACGTGCAACTACCTTAGCAAAGGCAATATCTGGTAAGGTTGCTATACAGTTACATTTCCGTGCTTCATCAGTAAGACGCGTCAACTGAGGCAACGCTCTCTGTCTCATACGTCATACTCTCAAGAGATACTAGGCTAGTTCCCGGAGCAAGACCAGCAGCACCTTGAAGAGCACGAGAAGAAGAAGTACCTGCACGCAATCTCTCTCCTGCCTGGTTGCGCGGAGTAACGTGGCGTGAAATATCAAAGACGTCATCATCAACATCAACGGCAAAGGTAGGGCTAGAATTTTTTACAGCTCACGGACTTTCCGGTGTACAGAAAATTGTTGATCTAGGATTTAGAATATTTCTAGACCTCAAACTGCACGATATTCCTAATACAGTCCGTGGTAAACCCTCCTGCTATCGATATGTTGACCATACATGTTAGCGGTGGAAAAAACATGATTATAGGAGCCAATGTAACTTAGAGGGTATAGTTCTACGGCTATTCCTCTCCATCAAGAACAGTATCACTCCCATGATACTTGTTACATATCACCCGTGGCAACTTCTCATCCTATTGAAATTTCGTTTCTCAAAAAAACACCATAGAAGCTTTTGTGGACTATTTAAATTGTCTTGCATGCCTAGTACTCTTCAAATTCTTATCTATCGAAATCTCATTTCCCTAGAAACGCACTAAAATACGTCATAGCATTCAGTACCATTCGCATTTGCTGAGGAGCATCTAATTACACGCATCACAAACGTATAGATTCTTATTGCATTATGCTCCATAGAGTATGCGATACATCACATACTCCTAGATTGTTGTGACAATATTATTATCCACCTTTCCAAGCACATGTTCTTTACCAAACGCTCTTTTATTCTGCGCTGCGCAAGTTCTACGGCTGCGGTCTTGACCTTTTCATCGTCACATTGCAACTCTACCCTAAGAGTACCGCAAAATTTGCCATCTACTTAAACGGCAATGGTAGCAAAGTTTTCTTCGAGTAGGGCCTTTCTTACACGGGGCCAAGGCTGCCACAAAACATAGTCCTTCTCATATTGCACCTCCATAGCGCATTATCGTTACACATAATCAATCTTAGGCCTTTGTAACAATGTTCACTACCTTTCCAGGCACATAGTGCACGTTCTTTACCAAACGCTCTTTTATTCTGCGTTGCGCAAGTTCTAAGGCTTCGGTCTTGACCTTGTCATCGTCACATTGCAACTCTACCCTAAGAGTACCGCAAAATTTGCCATCTACTTGAACGGCAATGGTAGCAAAGTTTTCTTCGAGTAGGGCTTTTCTTACACTGGGCCAAGGCTGCTCACAAAGCATGCCTCTTCCGCCGATAATCTCCCATAACTTCGCAGTCAAATGAGGAATAAATGGTTCCATAACTCTCAGTAAAATGCACACAGATTCATTAATGACGGAATTGCTAGCTGAACACTTCATCATTTCAAAAACTATGTTGCTCATCTCTCTGAATTTTGCTACGGCACAATTTAGCCTACAGTGCTCTATATCACCCTCAATGCCATTGAGAAGTTTGTGTACTTTAGACAGGAACTCAAGATCTTTGCCACTTACGTTCTCATTGTTAAACTCAGTGCTAATACTAGTATTACTTCCTAAAACCTTCCACAAGCGCTCCAAATACCGCCATGCACCTTCGACACCACAATCAGTCCATTCGATATCCCGCTCTGGAGGAGTATCTGATAACATGAACAATCTTACAGTATCTGCTCCGTACTGCTTGAGTATCTCGCTGGGATCAACCACATTTTTTTTAGATTTACTCATTTTCTCAACTTTGCCTTGAAGGACTTTTTTACCTTCAGCAGCCATTTTTTCGGCATCCTTGGGAAAAAGATAATTCCCAGACCCGTCTTGATATGTGGTGTGACAAACCATACCCTGCGTAATAAGATTCCGGAAAGGCTCCTCGATTTGTAAGTGTCCGCATTTACCCAGCGCTCTGCAGAAAAATCGAGAGTAAAGCAAATGTAGAACAGCGTGCTCTATGCCACCTATATAGTAATCCACCGGCAGAATTCTGTTGCTATCAGACAGGTTTAACTCGTTTTGTCTGCTGCAAAATGCTGCAAAGTACCATGAAGACTCAAAAAAGGTATCAAAAGTATCAGTTTCGCGTTCTGCATCTCCCCCACAAACGTGGCATTTTACGTGTTTCCATGTTGGATGATTTGCGAGCGGATTGCCACCTTTTGAGAAATCTACATCTTTTGGTAACCGCACGGGTAAATCCTTCTTATCCACGGGTACTATTCCGCACTGCGTGCAATATATTATCGGAATAGGGCACCCCCAATATCTCTGCCGTGATATTCCCCAGTCATGCAGCCTATAGTTGGTTACTTGCTTACAATTGGCAAGTGACTCCAGCTTTTCCAGCATTACACGTTTAGCATCGCCAAGACGTACTCCATCAAGAAAGCCGGAATTACAGTATACCCCATCCCCAGTGTATGCTCTTTCCTCTAAGTTACATACCGAACCATCTTCAGGAAACACCACTTGCTGTATTGGTAATCCATAAAGCTTGGCAAATTCAAAATCCCTTTGATCATGAGCAGGGCATCCAAACACCGCACCTGTGCCAGAGTCTTCAAGAACATAATTCGCGACGTAAATAGGCAATTTCTTGTCTAAAAACGGGTGCTTTGCTACCAGTCCTGTGTCTATACCCGCCTTTTCCGCATCTTTGCACTGCAGAGCAGGTTTCGTGAGCTCATTAATACGTTCAGCAAATCCTGCTGCTTTAGCATATTGCAATATAGGATGATCAATGGAAACAGCGCAGAACGTCGCTCCAAAAAGCATATGAGGCATGGTGGAGAACACTTCTAACTTTTGCTCACAGTCCGTATCAAATTCTATTACAACGCCTTCGCTTCTCCCAATCCAGCGCTGCTGCATAAGCTTAACCTTTTCAGGCCACCCTGGGAGATGATTCAACCCATCCAGAAGGCTTTGAGCGTAATCAGTAATCCTCAAAAACCACTGGGATAACTTGCGACGCTCTACCAGCGCACCGGAGCGCCAACCTCTGCCATCAATTACCTGCTCGTTAGCTAAAACTGTATTATCTACCGGATCCCAATTAACCCATGATTCCTTGCGGTAGGCTAATCCATTCTGTAAAAAGTCGATGAAGAAACTTTGTTCATGCTTATAGTAGTCTTCCGAGCAGGTAGTAATTTCCCGATCCCAGTTATATGAGATACCTATCGCTTTGAGCTGTGTTCGCATGGAATCTATATTATTCCTCGTCCACAATTCAGGGTTAATACCATAGGACAGAGCGGCATTTTCAGCCGGAAGACCAAAAGAGTCCCATCCTATGGGGTGCAGAACAGAAAACCCCTTTGCACGCTTAAACCGAGCTATTACGTCCCCTATGACGTAATTACGTATGTGTCCCATATGTATATTTCCCGAAGGATATGGGAACATACTAAGGACATAGCAGTTTATATTTTCGCTTTTGTCAATAGTAAAGCAGCACCGCTGTTGTATCTCACTCTCTATATTTTTAAAATCATAACTCATGTACAATGGGCCCCGGTGTTTTGTATATTCCACTAAAATGCTTGGTGATTTTGCATACAGAGTGCGCGTCACCATTTGCTAACTATACCATATAATCTAGAAGAGCAATACATGAGCAAAGCGTAGTATTGTTATGTGAATTCCACTTAGCTAAGGAGCTGGCTGATGGTGTAGTTGCTGGTCAGACTGACAAGCTTGCTCTTGCCAAGACTTCCGGTCAGGACATTGTTCAGTTTGCTAAGCTTAAATCAAGAGAATGTTTAACGAAAGTATGGGCCATGATTTGAAAACGCCTCCTATTCCTGAATATAAAATACCCTCCAAGTTTGTGGCAAAAGTGTTAATGCACTGCAATGCGTCTAGCATGTGAATTCTTTCATATAATGCTAAAAAACTTTGCCATACACAGTAGCAGTTTTACCAGATAGGTATATGGCGCCAGGTGAGAAGCAACGCTAACTGAATCCGGAATTTGCCTACATAAAAAGGAATCTGTTCTTCAATATCCTTCCCAGTATATTATTGCTCTTTCCTCGATTGCAGAAATGCAAACACCTAATACAACGCGTAATTTATTACACTTAGCCCTAAAAGAACCATCCTCAAACACTATACGTTGTAACTTTTGACGGTCCTGAAGACTTAAGTAATGAAATAGCTCATGCCCTTGAGAATATACTGCATAGAGTGGCATAAACACGCCACTTTCTTTATCAGTATCAGTGGGGAGTATCATAAATTTCGTCAGTATCAATTTTCTATCGACGAGAACGAACCTGGGGGAATCTGGAATTTTCTTCTCAGTAGTAGGGTAAAGCAGGAATCTTCTACTAAAGTACTAGGATGTGAGAATTTGCAAAGCTATATACTGTGCCCAAAATGGAGTGACTCATTTTGCGGTTGTGTCAGTAATTTTTATATGTAGGGTTCAGAAAAAACAGTTCAAGAATCAATGTCCGATATCAAGAAGGGAATATATTACTGATCTTTTATGATTTGGTTTGCTGCAAGAGATTATTATCTAAGAAGCCTTTGGTTTATGATCGAAAATGGAAATTCTGAGCAGGACATTACTGTAGCGAGTAATTTGTATCGGATATGTTTGCCAGAGCACAAAACGATTTGAATTTTATCAGAATTATTGTGATAAGAAAAACACGCACTGGCATCCAAAGGCAATATACCCGGGAATAGCTGAACCAATGGTATCGATAAATTCTCCAACGCTAAGGTTTTGTGATATGGCTGTCCCTGGAGGACCGCAATTTATTATCTTGAGTTAATTTATTAGATATAAGCTATTCCTCCTTGAATCCCGCTTAGTATAGCACATACCGAACGATACTTTGACACCTACAGCATCATATACTTTTTGAGCACAAATCCCACCGTTTTTCGGTAAGATCTTCTGAATTTACTAGCGGGGAAAACTTATCGGTATTTTTTAGCATACTTTCTCTCCAAACAAGAGCCTGCTCTGTGGTTTATGTTTTCTACAGATAACCGCAGCCGCATATAGTCTTTTTTTCATAGCTGATAAGTGAAGGACTGATCAAGAACGTTCTAAGCTTGTGTAAATGTTTGCACCCGTAGGCCGATAGTATACTTCTCATCGAAGATGCTAAAGACATTATCAATTTCCATCAAAGCTCCATAACCTTCTAGGTAAGTTTGTCTACTGTATATTTCCACCGAAGATTGTTGGGCTTTAATATGACTTTCTAAAATAGTTTGCTTACTTTCCATATTGAGTAATCCACATGCACAATCTCCACACTTATCAAAGACCTTTTCCGCAATTTTTACCTGTATTCTCATAGCCAACGACTGCATGACACAGACATGTAGCTACAAGAACTATATGATGGGGATTTTATACTTATACAGTAAGTGTCACGGGCAAAAACACCGCAAATTCCAAGATACTAACACTAATAATATCCCATGCGGACAGCATTTTTGTGGGTTGAATATCCATAAATTGCCTTATCTCTACCCTGATGTGATTTATTCCACGTATTGTATGGTAAATCAGCAAGCTATCATGAGACCAATGCAATCATTTGCAGTACTAGAAAAACATGTCCCGGTCTGAGTAAATCTGATCTGTATGCAGAGCATATTGGGGGAGGAGAAAGTTTTAGGACCGGATTGTTTGATAGAGTACTAATGAAAGACAACCATGCGGTATATCGGAATGCGTTCACAAGGTAAGGGAAAAATTGGGTAACGTTGTCATTATCGTAGAATGTGATGCAAGTTTAGGAATCTGTTCTGAACAACGAGAATACAGTAATGCTGGATAACATGTCTCTGGATAATATAAAAAAGTCAGACAGCATCGTTAATTCACGTTTAAAAATAGAAGTTTCTGGTTGAGAAAATCTGAAAACGTGCGACCTATTGCTGATTGCTGATTGCTGATTGCTGATTGCTGATTGCTGATTGCTGATTGCTGATTGCTGATTGCTGATTGCTGATTGCTGATTGCTGATTGCTGATTGCTGATTGCTGATTGCTGATTGCTGATTGCTGATTGCTGATTGCTGATTGCTGGGTAGACTATATATCCGTAGGCTGCATTACAAATGCAGTAAAATGCAAAGACATAGGCCTAGATGTCATAGAATAGAGGTAGCTAAAAAGTATGTGCGACTTCCCCTAAGAGCCTATATCCTTCTCAAATTCCTTAAATTTCATTTTTATAAGTTTACCAGCGCTTCAGAGAGTTAGTGTCTGAAATGTGTTTAGGGTGGAAATCCCATTTCTTTAGTAATCTTCCAATCAATAAATTTTCAGACTTATAAGGTCTTTGATATTGATCTTTTTTAGCAACAACAATGTTAGATGCGTAGGTATTGCCAATGGAATGTTCATTAAGTCGCGAGATGTGTTGCGGAATAGTATATAGCAATGGGCCATAGGCTTAGACTATGCACTCAGCTGCAGCAATTCATAGGCTGCAATTTCAGATCATTTAGGATTTAGCGCTCTTTAAGTAAGGAGCTAAGTATTTAGCAGTGATGCTGTTAGGATAGTTCTTCACAAGTTCATGCGGTGAGCCGACTCCCACAACTTCACCTCCATGAGTCCCACCTTCAGGCCCAATATCTATTATGTAATCAGCAGTTTTTATTACGTGTAAATTATGCTCTATCACCACTACAGTATTACCCATGTCAGAAAGCCGATGTAGAATTTGTAGCAAGTTCTGAATATCAGAAATATGCAGCCCTGTAGTGGGTTCATCAAGAATGTATAATGTGTTCCCAGTCGACCGCTTCGATAGTTCTTTCGACATCTTTATTCTTTGTGATTCACCCCCAGATAGGGTAGTAGAGGGCTGTCCGATCTTGATATACCCCATTCCTACACTTTGTAAGGATTCTAGCTTTTCTCTGATGAGAGGAATAGCTGAGAAAAAGTCCAATGCTTGGTCAACAGTCATATCCAAAACATCAGCTATAGACTTTCCTTTGTATAGAACTTCTAAAGTTTCTCGGTTATAGCGCAGCCCGTTACACTCCTCACAGGTGACGTACATGTCAGGTAAAAAGTGCATTTCTATTTTCATATACATGTCACCCTTACAAGACTCGCATCTTCCACCTTTAGCGTTAAAAGAAAATCTACTCATCGTATATCCGCGTGATTTTGCTAAAGGTAGCCCAGCAAACCACGAACGTATATGCGTGAATAACCCTACGTAAGTAGCGGGATTTGAAGCAGGCGTTCTGCCAATAGGGGATTGGTCTATCTCTATAACCTTATCTATATTCTCAAGCCCTAGGATTCCAGCGCACTCCGTTGGTGGAGGTGTAACCCCATAGACTTTATGCAGAGCATACGGATACAGTATATCTCCTATGAGACTCGACTTTCCACTCCCAGAAACCCCCGTTACACAGGTAAATCCACCAATGGGAATCGTTACATCAACATTTTTGAGATTATTTTTATAAGCACCTCGAATCTTAATCCATTTTGAGAACGTTTTATTGCAATCAGAAATCGGAATATCCATCTTTCCGCTAAGAAATCTCCCTGTTATACTATCAGTATTAGAAAGTATCTCTTCCAAACTGCCTTGAGCAACAATTTGTCCTCCATTAACCCCTGCACCAGGACCCACGTCAACTATATGGTCCGCATGCATCATAGTCTCTTCGTCGTGCTCAATAACTACAACAGTGTTTTCCAAGTCCCGAAGATTCTTTAAAGTTTCAATTAGTAAAGCATTGTCACGTTGATGTAGCCCAATAGAAGGTTCGTCAAGAACATATAGAACTCCAGTGAGGCTAGATCCAACATGAGACGCTAACTTTATACGTTGACTTTCACCGCCAGATAGTGTCCTAGACTCCCGATCTAGCGTCAAATATCCAAGCCCGACGTTCGACAAGAAAGTAAGCCGCCTTATTATTTCATCTAACAGCTTTGAGCAGATTTGTTTCTCGAAATCCGTCAGTCTAGCAGGTAACCCCTCACACCACTCAATCGTCTCACTTACCGTCATGGCGCATACATTACCAATATGCTTCCCGTCAATTTTCACACTCAAAGCCTGAGGTGATAATCTAAAACCGGCACAGTGAGGACACTTTCTAAATACAGAATACCTTTCCGCTATTTTTTCAGCCACTACGTTTCCTGTATCACTTAAATAGCCCACGACACCCTTAAAATTTCCCACCTTAGCCGCGTTGAGATCTCCCTCTTCATTCCCAAACATTAGCAGGTTGCGGGATTTCAAATCCAAACGGTGCCAGGGTTGAGCTATATCGATGCCAAACTTTTTAGCGATAGCAAGTATCTCAGTGCAACATTTATGCACGAAAGTAGACTCATACGACGAATAACACGCGGGTTTTACCGGGCCAATAGGATCTATAGCGCCCTCAATGATAGATAATTCCACATTGGGTACTAGCATATTTACATCTACAGCACGGCTTCTTCCTAGACCCATGCAGTATTGGCATGCACTATTTACTATGTTGAACGAAAAGAGCTTTGGCTCTATTGCTCCCACATTAAAGCCACTATCAGGACAGAGAAAATGCTCTGAAAATACCAATACTTGGCCTTCTACATATTCACCATCAGTGTAATCACCAGGTAAGGTTACTATTTTAACGCATAAGACCCCATGACCCACAGCTAACGCATTTTCCACACTACTCGATATGCGATTCGATCTCTCTCTAGTTATAACTAAACGATCTACCACCACTGAAATATCGTAGCGCTTGTTATGCTCTAACTTGGGAATCTCATTAATATCGTAAACTACCCCATCTATACTTATTCGAACATAACCTTGTTTACGTATGTTAGATATTTCTTTAACATACTCAGTATGCTTATCCTGGGCGATGGGCGCAAGTAAGTATACCCTCGCTCCGGGAGGAAGATTTGCTATCTCCTTCACCATCCGCGATGCTGTAAATTTCACGATCGGACGATTCGTCGTAGGAGAATAGGGCACTCCCACTCTAGCAAACATTAAACGCAGATAATCATGTATTTCCGTAACCGTAGAAACAGTAGAACGCGGGTTTTTCCCGGCCGTTTTCTGACTCACAGAGATAGCAGGTGATAATCCTTCAATGGAATCCACATCAGGCTTAGCCTGTAGGTTCACAAATTGCCTTGTATAAGAAGAAAGACTCTCGACATATCTACGCTGACCTTCAGCGTAAAGCGTATCAAATGCTAGACTAGACTTTCCAGAACCGCTAACACCAGTGATGACTATGAGCTTATTCTTAGGCAGATCTACATCAACGTTCCTAAGATTATGAACCCTTGCACCACGAATGCTGATGACCCCTTTAGCCATGACAAGCCATACCTCTACGAGCCACTCACTAGCAACTTACCACCAGCAGATCAGAAGACTCTACTTCGGATACGGTACGAAGAGCTTCAGCCACGCTCGTATCTCCACCCGAATCCATAAGATCATCCAGACTTACAGACTCGGTCCCTCCGTTATCATCCTCCTCAATTTCTTGATAGCACTCAATATGTGGGATTTCAGAATCACCCAAAACTCTACCAGTAGTACCTTCCCTAGAAACTACGGGAATTTCAGATTTTGAGACACCACCCAAATCTGCATCTGCAGCATTATCAACGCTTTCTAGCTTCACCCTAGCTCCTGCGCCCAGATTTAGCCCGTTCTCACACTTCGCCGTAGAGACCCCATCAGAATCGTCTGCAAAAGTTGATAATGACAAATCGCATTCAGGAGACCGCACAGTCTTTGCCTTATTCAATATGGCATTAACAAAATTGACCTCACTCTTCTCCAGCACAGTAGAAGCTATCCCTACATATTCATTTATTATAACACACTCACTAGTCTTTAAACAGAGCAACTCACACACGCCAGCTCTCATCACAGCTAGGCTCACCAAATTTATCCTCTCCATCGACCATTTTTCATTTAGATGCACCGAAATTAAACTATCCACCTCGTTACATTTCTCTATCATGCACCCCAGAATTTTAGACAGCAACTTCTTGTCCACCCTATGTAAATCTAGCACTTCCTGCATTTCACACAAGTGCTCCAAGAGGTCCTCCAGATCAGATGCTGTGTAAGCACCAAACATCATGGCGTAAGCACCCTGTACCGCTAGGAATCTAGCAGAAGTTTTTCCAACATGCCATGGCATGTCATCGTGAGCTCCATTAACCACTTTTTCCATCATGCTAGCCCAAAAACCTTCTATACAATTCCAGCATTCTTAACATTGCAGCAGCCGCTCTACCACCTATATTTATTCCATTTACATCAGCCCTTTCCATAGCCAAACTCATAGTATCAGCAGTTATTATACCCGTACCCATCGGCACTGCATGTTGCACAGCAATGTCACTCAGGGCCGAAAAAGCCGAGTTCGAAACATGAATATTATGGTCTGTATATCCCTTTAGAACACATCCCAACGCTACAAACCCATCGTAAGACTCCCTATCACTCATGACAGCAAAAGAGATTGCCGGTGGTATCTCTAGAGCCCCAGGCACTTCAATAACCTCACATTCTGCAGCAGCATTATAAGCCTTGATCCTTTCTATAGCCCCCTTTACAAGCTGTCCACAAACCTCAGTATGAAAAGACCCAACAACAATCAAAGCACTCAATTTAGCATCCATAACACTTCCCATCACGACTACACACTAACCATTTGCACCTAGCTCTTTTCTACAGACAAAGTACCTGATTACGATTTGCTGCAGAATGGTTATAACGTTGCTACATATCCAGTATAGCACAAGTCCCGAAGGAAAAGAGGAAAATACAAACACAAAGATATATGGCAAGAATTTCATGACCCCATATCGATCCGGCGTAGCCTGATCTTTTTGCATTACTTTTTGCTGCAATACCATTGTAAGACCCAATACAACAGGCAAAACACCTATACAGAACGGTGGCTCCAAAGGAATTAATCCAAATAGATTTAAGAAGTTTGCTGTATCTTGACTAGAAAGATCCCTTATCCAACCAAATAGAGGAGCATGACGCATCTCGATAGTAACAAATAGCACCTTGTACAATGCGAAGAATATTGGAATCTGAATCAATACCGGAAGAAACCCAGAGAGAGGACTAACCTTATGCTTCTTAAATAAAGAAGCTATCTCCTTACTAATTCTAAGGTCATCGGTTTTATACAGTTCCTTTATTCTTAAAACCTCTGGCTGTAGCCTCTTGAGCTTAAACATTGAAACGTATGACCTCATCGATAGAGGAAAGGCTACTAACTTGATAGCTACCGTTAACATTACGATCGCTAAACCAAAATTTCCTAGCAGCTTATGAAAGTACTGCAACAGTAAAAATACAGGCTTTGTAATAAAATATAACATGCCAAAGTCTACTGCCTTATCGAACATTGGTATATTTAGCGTATCCTTATATTGATCCAAGAGCTCTAACTCTTTTGCTCCCATAAATAGATGCGTTACCGCCTCTACCTTATCATGCGCTCCTATCGTACCGTGCGATTTACTGTAATCTACCTGAAAGCGACTTGCTCCCTCTCTGTAAACGCGCTGCGTACGGAAGGCCAGCTTTCCTTGTTCAGATGCTGATGGTATTAATGCTGTAAACCAATACTTATCTGCAAACCCAATCCAGCTGCGTCCGCCATCTTCTCTAGTTACACCGCTGAGCCGTATACTTCCAGCTTCCTCTAAATTTTTATATGTCCACTCTTTAAGCCCATGGCCAAAACTACCAATGGCACCTTCGTGCGAGATCCAGAAAGATTTACTACTCTTAGAATGCGCTCTATTAATCCGACCATAATGTGCAAGGTGCACGTTAACATCAGTATTATTAATAACTTCTTGAGCCACCGTGAGCATATAGTCTTGATCCACGGAGAACTTCAATCGAAAAATTAACCCTTCCCCATTATCCCAACGGATTGTAAAATTCTGCTCATCGCTACCATCTTCTAGAGCCCAAACAGTATCCCTGCCTGGAACCTTAAGTACATGTTTGGGATCAACCCACCCAAACTCTACCATAGAATCACTAACTGTCCCTTCAGGAGACATTAGAAGCACATTTTCCGAATTTTTATCAAGCGATACCCGGTATTTTACCAAGGACGCATCATCTATCAAAGCACCCCTCAGTGATACGGAGGCAGCTAGCTTTGAGTTCTTAAGCTCAACGCGCGGGACTTGCTTTAGCGCATCACTATAAGAAGCATAATCAACAATATCATCAACTTCTGGTATTAGTGATTCCGATTCCTGAACCCCTTCAGGAACAGTTTTCACCGCGAAAAACTCTCCATAAATGTATTTCCACCCTAGCATTATTGCAACAGATGCAACGACCGCCAGTATCAAATTACGAACTTCTGACATATACACAAAACGCCATGTAAGTGACTTCAGAGCACACAGAACTGCATGCCACCGGATCAGCTAAGCTAGCATATAAAGCATTGCAACGCAATACGGATATGCTCACTAAAATGTGCCATTTGGAAGTATAGTATGTGTCTTTTTAAATCGACGTGCGCGGCTTAGCCCTTCTTTTTAAAGTATAGAAGCGACATTATCATCTATTTTTTACAGCGTTTGCTATGCTGTACTATAGTCAAATACAGCCTTTTTCTTATCTTTTGAGTGAAAATCAATATAAAGTCTTTGATACATACCACAATGACGAGTCATGGTAGTATCCATAGGATAAGTTTTCTTCTACTATCTAACAAACTTATACCCTAGAGTTATTTGAGACCTCAATCCATTTTGCGGTGATGACATTCGTATGCAACCAAGGGTACAGTACTGTATGTTGACAATAGTAAACCAACGATGAGCTATGAAGCGGGTTTTCTATGTAATACAATTCTGCGAGATCAGTGGTATTTTATGTGTAATTCGCGAATTCTAATGCATAAGGCTGAATAATATCAGCATCATTGCTTTCAAAGACTATTCCTGTTTTATAGAGAGTTCTAGTAGGGGGCTGAGCGATATTGCAGCTTGCTCTAAGCTATGAGCCCATATCGCGTATGGCCAATGTAAATCGCACGGTACGATAGGAGCGCATGATAAGGTAGAGGCGGTAACGCATCTATTTATGGGAGCAAAAGAGTTAGAGCTCTTGGATCAATATAAGGATACGCTAAATATACCAATGTTCGATAAGGCAGTAGACTTTGGCATGTTATATTTTATTACAAAGCCTGTATTTTTACTGTTGCAGTACTTTCATAAGCTGCTAGGAAATTTTGGTTTAGCGATCGTAATGTTAACGGTAGCTATCAAGTTAGTAGCCTTTCCTCTATCGATGAGGTCATACGTTTCAATGTTTAAGCTCAAGAGGCTACAGCCAGAGGTTTTAAGAATAAAGGAACTGTATAAAACCGATGACCTTAGAATTAGTAAGGAGATAGCTTCTTTATTTAAGAAGCATAAGGTTAGTCCTGTTAATGAATTTCCTCTGTAAGTTCTTTAGATATAGAAAGTTCAGACGCCAGAATGTATCGATATTTGCTAGAAATAGCGGCGCATTTTCGCAGAAATATCTTGTAGAGTCCGTAGACCTATAATCTTACTCTTCACAATAGTTTTTAATTCTCTTTCCGTACGTTTTTACAATTCCCATAAGATAGTAGAGCCCCCACGTTGAAAACTTAAACATTGTCCATAGAGGGATAGAAGGGGCGGATTTCTGTTTGTTAATTAATGCAGATTTGAGAGTAGATGCTCCTATTATAAATGCCAGAGTGCGTAAGCAATATCTTGAGAGGGGTATGCGCATAGCATCTATAGGATGTAATTTTAGCTATAACTATCAAGTTGATCATCTCGGTGATGATATGGCGTTGCTGGGAGAAATATGCAATGGCGATCATGAGATATGTAAGGCTTTGATGGCTGCTGAGAATCCTATAATAATTTTGGGGCAGGATGCTATTGTGGGTGATAAAGGGCATGCTGTGCTAATGAATGTGCTGCGTATTGCTCGGAAATTTAATATTGTGTGAGACGGTTGGAATGGTCTTAACGTCTTGCATAAAGCTGAGGCAAGGGTAGGTTGTTTGGATATTGTGTTTTTGCTGTAAGATCCGGCTATACTTTCTTCTGCTGCAAAGAATGATATATATGTGTTGTATCTACGAATTCACAATGCTAGCAATTACACCTTTTCAAATCTGTGTGGATGAGGTAGATATTTTTTCTGTGAAAGCTAAGAATCCTGGTCTCTTCTAGAGAAAGAGCTATGGAGAAGGGTAATTTCAGCAATTTCAAAATCTGTATAGGTGCATGTTACCAGACCATCAACGAAAGCATATTAAATGTAGGAAAATACAGGCTTACTTAACTACGGGCTGCTATACGTTGTCGTCATCTTCATCATTTTCAAATAGCAAAGCCTCCGCGTCTTCCTCTTCCATATTACTTCGCTTTGAATCAACATACATATAGTACACCCCAAAGATGGGAATAGACATAAGATACGTAAAACCCATAATCGGAAAAGTAATCCAAGGATTGGTTATAGCCAGCACCATTAGCACAGCCAAAAGCGTAATAAAAAGGTAAGACAGCCTCTTAGGTATACTATGATACTTAGCAGAAGCTGTGGGTATATTACTCACAGATAAAAATGCAACGAACACAAAGTAGATCGCGATAATATTCTTGTTCTGCAATGCATCATCAAGCACAGCAATATTAATATCACTAAAAGTAAGCATTACAGGCACAAGCGAAAGACCAGCACCTATAGGCGCGGGCACGCCTACAAAGAAGTACTTTCTCCAATCATCCTTCTCTTTATCTTTGTTCAAGGAAACATTAAACCTGGCGAGCCTTATAGACATACACACTACGAAAATCATCACCAGCATCCATCCGATGACTTTCATGTCACGCAGCAGCCAAAAATATAGCAAAAATGCCGGAGCAACGCCGAAATTCAAAAAATCCGCTAAAGAATCTAACTGAGCACCGAAACCAGTGGCAGAATTAAGCAAACGAGCTATTCTGCCATCTATTCCGTCCATAAACGCAGCCACAATTATTAATATGGCTGCTAGTTCCCAATTTCCGGCGAAAGTGTACTTTATAGAAGTCAGCCCAGCGCACAACCCCAACATTGTGACCACACTGGGGAATAGCTTCACTATAGGAAGATATCCATCACCGCTTCTTTCCTTGATATCACTTTCTCCCATGAAACAGCACAACCATAAATAGAACCTATCGGAGTGTTACCACGAATTCACAATGCTAGCAATTACACCTTTTCAAAAGTTGCTCTAGGATATCCCGCAGTACGCTCGCTATCTAAATCAGCAATAACGGTCTCTCCACCCACTAAGGTATGGCCTTCAGTTACCAAAACTGGTACCCCCGCAGGCACATAGACATTAACTCTACTGCCAAATCTGATGATACCCATTCTGCTTCCAAGCTTTACGTTATCACCCACCTTTAAATCGCATACTATCCTTCGAGCAAGAACGCCAGCAACCTGCTCAATGACGATATTGTGGTTACCAAATGTCGATTCTATGACTGACCTAACTCTTTCATTCTCACTTGTAGAGCCATCTGTGCATGCAGGAGAAAACCTACCTGGTCTGTGCTCAACAAGCTTTACTGACCCTGAAACAGGAGCACGGTTCACATGCACATTAAGTATACTCAAGAACACACTTACTCGAGTGACCATCTTGCCAGCTTCTATCGGAGATTCTACCTCTGCCACAGATGTAACTAAACCATCTGCAGGGCTTATAATCAACTTATCATCTACTGGAACAATACGATCAGGATTACGGAAGAAGCACGCGCAAAGTACGGTAATAATCTGAAAAACCAATCCGAGTCCGAAAGAAAAGGCGAAACCAATGCACGTCAACACGAACGCGATCGCTATAAACGGATACCCTTGCTTATGAATATTGGGAAAACACATAACACATCGTTAGCTACTGTAAACACGCAGATTGTAGGAACTTGTTTTTCAAATTGCAATGCATCTTTTAAATGTGTTCTATATTTGCTGATAACAATGCAACAATTTTTCGATAACGGTGCGACTACTTTGTACACTATGTATTGAATGCATGGGACAGATATAGAAGGTTTATCCCTTAAAATTGCTAGCTGCACATTAATATGCGCGAGAAAACTTCCAATATCTTCAGCTGAGATACATTGCATTTTGGGTGCTCGTTACAAAAGAAACTGTGCATATATCTACAGCATATGATTATAGATGAGAGAGCATGTGGCTAGGCTTCTCCAACTATTGATTGGATGCTTTTTCGGCATTGTACAGTGTCGTGCTTGAGAGTGCTTTATATGCGCGTTTTCAGCACTTACTTATATACATTTTGAGCGCTTTCAGTAAGCAGTGCCGTTGCGTCTGCATAGGTAATTATGGCAAATATAATGATCTAAAACCATGCAAAATGAAATCATGCCCAGAATATTACATGTTTGTGGGGATTGATTCTGCGGAACGGATGTGCAATGTTGAACTTTTAGTGCGCCTGCAAAGATAAACTTTTTTCCTTATATAAAGGATAATATAGGGTCTTTTTAAACTAATACATTAATCATGAGTGTCTTTTCGTGATTGGTTAGTATTGAATGCCTGCTTTAGGCAATGACTAACCCACATAGATGTGCATTTTTCTAGGACACTGTTTTGCTTTAATCTATCTTGTAGAAAATCAAAATCAACTTTGTTAGCGCATTGATCTTGATTTACGCAACTGTATACAAAGCGTTCTTCTCCCGTTAGTGGGTCTACATGCTTTTGTATGCATTGTCCGCATATTTCTTTCATCATACACTGCATAGGAGAATTTATAGAGGCCACTATCTTAATGTTAGACTTAAACATGTGTTTGAATTTTCCTGAAATAACACGCTGAAGAGCAGCCATCATCCCGCTAGAACCTACCATAATTATCCTGTCTATTGAATTTAAAGTTATTTTAGTTTGAGGATCATTATAATAAGCTTCTATTGCGGCTAATATATTGCCATAAAAGAATTTATCGTCAGGTCTCTGAGGCTGAAATTTGCCAGTTTCACAGCACCATACAGCTACATCAGACGCATATTCTATCTGTTGCCTTCCAAAGATGCTTGATTCAGATTTAAAGCCAGCAAAAAATAAAACTTTACACTGCTGTGTTAGCATTGCTTCACCAATGGAGAAAAGTACGGCATTGCCTACTCCTCCTCCGATAAGCATAACATTCTCATTGTGAGGTATATGCGTAGGAGAACCTGTGGGCCCCATAAGGCTTATTGATTGCCCAGGTTGTAAGTGTTTACACAGTCTAGATGAGCCGCCTACGTCTAATACTACAACCGAGACTGTCCCATTCTCTTTGTCTACATATGCCCCCGTTATGGCAAGGCATTCCATCTCTAGGTTAGGGTGATTGTTTCTTCCTAGGTTTTGCAGTCTGTAGAACTGTCCAGGTTGGAAATTTGCAGCAGCAAGAGGTGAGCGCACTACTATCTCGACAATGTTATCGGTCAAGGAGATAACTTTAACAATTTGCGAAGAAAACAGTCTGTTTATGTCTGAAAAAAAACCTTCGCTATCTGAACACTTTGGAAAATCTT
This sequence comes from Anaplasma phagocytophilum str. Webster, assembly GCF_000964685.1. Classification (GTDB taxonomy): domain Bacteria; phylum Pseudomonadota; class Alphaproteobacteria; order Rickettsiales; family Anaplasmataceae; genus Anaplasma; species Anaplasma phagocytophilum. The sequence goes on along the minus strand of NZ_LANS01000001.1, from coordinate 1,415,325 downwards.
CCAATGCCTTTGTGATGGAAGTATAACCACTTTTAGCACTTGCAAGAGCTTTGACGACACTGCCTTTATAGTAGGGATGTATGTCACCGAATGCGCTGATAGTTTTTTCTGCAGAAATATAAAAATTATTTTCGTCTAGAGGCATATTTTCCTGTGTATCTATGCTTGATGCAGAATGGGAATTATATGTTTTGCACTCTTCCAAGGTTATTGAATTTTCATTTGTGCCTATAGCGACTACTATGCTTTTGGCGGCGATGTATTTTTTTGCATTATCGATGTCATGTACTTGTAAGCCAGCAGCTGAATTGTGCTTATCTACTATTATCTCATCTAGTTGAAGATTTTCAGCGAAATATATTCCTTCAGACATAGCATGCTCTAACTCCTCGCTATTCAGCCTATAGGCGGTGGATGATGAGAAACTCCCTCTATAGACTATAGTGACCCCGCCCCATTTTTGGAGGAGTTTGAGAATGTTAGGAGATCTTTGTTCGGCAATTGCTAGTTCTTTTTCGCATCTGATCTGCCTAGCATGTTCAATAAACTCATTAAATATCTCGCGTTCTTCGTCCGACCAGCAAATTTCTGAAGTATTGGTTGCACATTCCTGTAGCAGGGTTTCATATCTCTGTAAAAATTTTTCAACCTGTACAGGATAATACGCAAGTAGTTCAGTTGCTGCGTCTACTGCGGTTAATCCTCCTCCGATTACAATCGCAGGTAAGCGGATTTGTAAATTTGCAATTGAGTCTTTGTGTGCTGCATTTCCAAGATGTAGGGCCATGAGAAAAGAAGAAGCAGTCATGACTCCTTTCACCAGCATGTTTTTTAGCATAGGAATTTTAGGAGCTCCAGCCCCAGTAGCTAGTGCTATGTGATGGAATCCTATAGTAAAGGCATCATGTGCGCTTAATGTACTGCCTAATCTTACTCCGCCATGCATCATGAAGTTTGCTCTGCGCTCAAGAAGTATGCGTGCTATTTTCAGGTAATTTTTGCTCCATCTAGCAGTGATACCATATTCAGATACCCCTCCAAAGCCGTATGCTAGCCTATAGTCAAGGTGTTCAAAAAGCTCAGTTTTTGCGTCTTTAATAAGTGTAAAAGAAGTCTTCTTATTGTGTTCTGTAACTCCTGAAAGATGTTCCGGTAATGGGTCAATTTTTAGTCCGTCTATCGCCACTACATTATGTCCTTCATTAAGTAGATAGTGTGCTATACCTATTCCCGCAGGTCCCAAACCAACTACAAGAACGTTTTTATCTGTAGGTTCCTTGGGCAGAATGTTTGTAAATGAAAGGGGATTCCATCTAGTAAATAGGGAATATATCTCAAATCCATGAGGTAGATTTAGAACAGAATCTAGAATATAGCTCTCTATGGAAGGTACATCTACAGGCTGTTGCTTTTGATAAATACAGGCGCGGGAGCAGTCATTACATATTCTATGTCCGGTAAGAGCACACATTGGGTTATCGACTGCAATCACAGCAAGTGGCGATAATACAAGCCCCTGGCTTTTCAATAGATTTGTTTCTGAAATTTTGACTTTTAACGGGCATCCGGTCATCAAAACCTGTAAAGGGGATGCTTTCACAATGTCTTGTTTGTCGACCATTCCCTTCGAGCAACTGTCCCGCTTTTGCTTGTGACACAAAATGCAGTAATGCACTTCATTTAATGCTTTATTTGCCGAAGGAGGGTTGGCAATATTAAAGCCTGTACGTTCTTTGATAAGGCAACTTTTTGCTACGGTAACGTCTATATTGTTGTCAAAACATGCGCGATCTACTGGTATGAGATTTTCAGCTTCGTATTTTTGAGGCACCTGAAATAAAATAGATTTGCTACCACTATGGACCATGTGTGCAGCATATTGGGCAGCTATATCGAGCTGCTGTTCATACTGCTCTTTATCCTCCATCCAAGCGTTTACTTTGCTGGCAAAGACGTTCTCATCAACAGGGATATTAGCGACTTCCAAGATACTGAGTAGTGCTTCTTCAACGTTTAGAGTTAGGCTTTCTCGATCAGGAAACTTCTTTATGGCATAGCGCTGCACGAAGTTCCTTTTGCATTTATATAGATCTAGAAATTCTTCGTGGAGTTTTTGATACGCCTTTAGCTCTTCTTCAATGTGAAATATTTTTGTGATAAACCTTTCCAGTAAATGGGCAAGTTCTATTATAAGCTCCGCGTCTCCTTCGCCAGTACAGCGTGCTTCAATTAGCCTTTCAAGCAGGTTTGGGCAATGCCGCTTAACTTCTTCTTGAAATAGTTCATCTATTTTCCTTAACCCGTCTATAGAGTACAGATCTTGGGGTGTTAATGTTAACATCAGCGCTTAGCCCGTGCTAAGTAGAGATTTCTTCATCAAATGCATGGAAACAATGACAAGCGAGGCATTATATCCGGTATACATCTAGCGCTGCAACAACATAGATTTTTACACTTTAACTAAAAGGCAACCCGCCTTATGCAAGCCTTTCTGAAAGGGACTTACCTATAGTGACTCTATCTGATGGTCAGCTGTTTTGCGTTCAGGGAATATGCAATAACCAAATTGAAACATCACCTTAGAAACATCATTAATGTACTTATTGTGTGTTTGATTGCAAGTTAGATAAATTCTTGTAATTAAAAATCGAGGGATGTCACGCGCTTCAGCATACCTAAGTCGTATGTCAGAGGGAGCGAAATACTATAAAGGAGTTATTGAGATTAAGGTTTAGAGGTGGATTAAGTATACTGAGCGCGTTTGATTTGGGTTTAGAATCAAGAACGCGCCACACAATTCATGTTAGAAACATTAACTGTGCAGCGCGCGTGTAGATCATCCTAAATTTTATAGGATGCTGTCTTGATAGAACTAGAAACGTGCCCTTGATGCATTGGCCCTTGAAGCAAGCACTTGCGTAAGAACTCCTCCTTCTTCAAGTTGTTTTGCTAATTCATGTACAGATTTAGTTTTATGAGGCATTTGCCTTTCTTGTTGTAGTGCTTGCACAAATGATTTTCTAGTGTTACCTGAAGTGCTAGCGTCAGTTTGAGCAAAAGCTTGGCCCTCCTTTACAGAAGCATTATTCGACGAAGCGAAAGAGGTAGAGGCCTTGCTGCTTCCATAACCAGTTGCGGCCGCATTGACAGGCTTACTTGATGATGAGCCCGCTTTAGCAAACATTGCTTCCAGTGTTGACAATTGTGAAGGGTTAGAGAATTTTTTCAACACATTATGAAGCTCTTTCTTCTGAGTACCATGCTCTTCTTGAGTGTTTGAAGACGCAACACCTTCTACAGAGTTAGCTACGGAAAGGTTACCCTGTGCAGAATGTTGTATGCTATCACTCAATAGTATGCCACGCTTGGGCTTAGGAGGAGCAACAGACTTGCTTTTAATCTCACTGTTACTTTGTGCCTGAGACTCAAAAACAGAAGCTTTCGCTTTTATAGAACTTATTCCAGAACCTGTGTACTTTAGAGATTTAGGCTCATTATAAGTAGTAGATTTGCTTTCAAACATACTGAGGCTTCGAGCAAAAGATCCCGAAGTTGAAGCAGATTTCTGTAGAGTACCAACTTTGTTACTTTGTGCCTGAGACTCAAAAGCAGCAGCTTTTACTTTTACAGAATTTGTTTCAGAACCTGTGTTATTCGAAGATTTAGGCTCATTATAAGTAGTAGATTTGCTTTCAAACATACTGAGGCTTCGAGCAAAAGATCCCGAAGTTGAAGCAGATTTCTGTAGAGTACCAACTTTGTTACTTTGTGCCTGAGACTCAAAAGCAGCAGCTTTTACTTTTACAGAATTTGTTTCAGAACCTGTGTTATTCGAAGATTTAGGCTCATTATAAGTAGTAGATTTGCTTTCAAACATACTGAGACTTCGAGCAAAAGATCCCGAAGTTGAAGCAGATTTCTGTAGAGCACCAACTTTGTTACTTTGTGTCTGAGATTCAAAAGCAGCAGCTTTTACTTTTACAGAATTTGTTCCAGAACCTGTGTTATTCGAAGATTTAAGCTCAATAGAAGTAGTAGGCTTGCTTTCAAACGTACTGCTACTTTGAGCGGAAGATCCTACAGCTGAAGCTGGTTTTTTAATAGCACCGATAACTTTGGGTTGAGTAGCATAGTTGCTGCTTTCAATCGCACTGCTATTATGAGCCGATGACTCTATGGATGAAGTTGAGTTTTGTGTTTTAGGCGATTCTGCAGAAAGCTTAGGTTTAAAAGGAGTAGCATATAATGCTTCGCTAGTTGAGCTACTACTTTGAGTAGAAGATCCTATAGCTGAAGCGGATTTTTGTAGAGTACCAACTTTTGCAAGAGCATTAGGCAGTACAGCAGGCTTGTTTTCAATCTCACTGTTACTTTGTGCCTGAGACTCAAAAGCAGCAGTTTTTACTTTTACAGAACCCGTAACTGAACCTGAGTTTTTCAAAGATTTGGGTTCGGGATGGGTAGTAGGTTTGTTTGTCAGCATACTACTACTTTGAGTAGGAGATTGTATAGTCGGAGTTGGGTTTTGTGCAGTAGTTGAACCTACATAAAATATAGACTTGCTTTTAGAGGCAGGAGTGTCGTACAGCGAGTTGCTACTGCCACTACTGCTTTGAGCAGGAGATTGTATAGTCGGAGTTGGGCTTTGTTCAGTAGGCATACTTACATAAAATGTAGACTTGCTTTTAGAGGCAGGAGTATCGTACAGCGAGTTGCTACTGCCTCTACTGCTTTGAGCAGGAGATTGTATAGTCGGAGTTGGGCTTTGTTCAGTAGGCATACTCACATAAAATGTAGACTTGCTTTTAGAGGAAGGAGTATCGTATAGAGAGTTGCTACTGCCACTACTGCTTTGAGTCGGCGATGCTACAGGTGAAACTGATTTATGTGCAGTGTTGGTCTTAAAAGGAATAGGATGATACGCGTAGTTTAGAGGCTCATAGTATAGTGGTTCGCTACTACTACTACTTGGAGTAGGAGATTGCATAGGCGGAGTTGGGCTTTGTTCAGTACTTGAACTTACATAAAACGTAGGCTTGCTTTCAGTAGAAGGAGTAGCATATAACGGTCCGCTACTAGCTCTACTGTTTTGAGAAATAGATTCTGCGTCTGAAACCTCTTCAACCTCTTCTGGTATAGTACTCAAGCTCGCCCAAGAGTTGTGCCTCTTAAAAGGAATAGGGTGATACGCGTAGTTTAAAGGCTCAGCGTATAGTGGTTCGCTACTAGTACTACTACTTTGAGTAGGGGTATCGTTCTGAGGACTCTTAGGCATGACAGTACCATTTTTAATGAATTGCACAAGTGGCCCTAGAAATTTGATTTTCTTGAATAAATTAGACTTCTTAGGGGCATTAGACTGCTTATTAGAGGAATTAGACTCTTCCCCATCGTGCTTAGAAGCGCTAAGACTTACGTCCCGAGGGACAGCATAGTGGGGTTCAGTTGCTTCTGAAAGGTTTACAGAGCTGCTACTATGTGCAGTAATGTCCTCGCAAATAGCATCGAGCTCTTGTTTTGATAAATGCTTTGGCGCACCCTTAGCAAAGAACACATTCGGAACATATTTTGAGTTTACGGTTTCTGGATTTGAGACCATGCTTTCACTAGAGGAAGACGCAGCCAACGCTCGTGTTGAGTCACGTTCTGAACTTGTTTCATCGAGAAAGTTCTGGAAATCCAGTTCCTTTGATAGGCTTTCATAAGAGGCATACGTACTTAGAGTTAATATTGAGTCAGTATCTGAACACACTTCCTCAAGATAGACTTTGCTACGCTCTTTCTCCGGATCTTTTTTCTTGGGTTTCGTTGAGAAAGCTTTACCAACTTTCCTTTCTACCGATTGTATTAACGATATAAATCTCTTACCTAAAGACGATCCATGTTTTCCATCGTCTTTCTTAGAAGTTTTGGAAGGCGCGTTTTCTATACCCCCTTCAATATCACTTGTTGCTCCCTGAGCTGCTTCATTCGTAGATGGAGTGCTATAGCCGGCAACTTCTTCAGGGGAATTAGTAAATAATTGAGAAACCTTTGTGAGAGAAGCTTCCGCAGAATCATTAGATTGCGGGATCTCATTTACCGGAGAACCAGCATCTACTTCCGCGGGAAAACTTATCTTATTTTTCTTCTTAAAGATTTTTGTTAATTTTCCCATAAAAATAAATACTTTATTAAGTATCAAAAATTTTATTAATTTCTCAATAAAATGTCAAAGGATCTTAAGGATTTATCATATTATAATTTGTATACAACGGGTAGATATGCAGGGCAGTGGTGTAGTGGGTGAGGGATAAAAAAAATTGGATTTTTGCTACATTATTTTTTGTAGCATAAGGCTATTTTTGGAGAAATGTGGTCTGTGTTTTCTAGGAAAATGTCTCTATAGTAGCGAGTTTCAGTAATAATTCACTTTTTATATATTGTATAACGTGAAGGTATTGAGTGGTTTCGCTACTAGGAGGTGATGTTCATCTTGGTATCGCTCTGAAAGATCCATAAAGCTGTGTGAATTCTTGGAGTTTAACGTGCGGACTTGATAAAAACGTTGGCTCGGCAATTATGATCGCAATTCTGTACCTTTGTTGTTTGTATGAGGGGTGTCTGCTTCTGTGATGCGCATAATGAGTGTGAAATTGAGGTAGTTTTCAAGGATGTTTGCTTTGGGTTGCAATTATGAAGGCTGTATTAAGGTGTATTATGTACCAAGAGTGATAGCATCTATGCTAATATTGCATTACGTGCTGAGTATCAAATGCAGGATTGTTCTTAATTTTTTACTTGAGTTGTAGTATTCTTGCGCATAGAATTCACGTTCGTTCTTGGAGGTAGCTATGGCTGAAAGAGGGAATGACATACGGCCAGGTCAAGTTTTGGATCATAATGGGGCTCTGTATCTAGTTGTGAAAACTATGCATACGCAGCCTGGTAAGGGTGGAGCATATATTCAGGCTGAGTTAAAAAATCTGAAAACTGGTGCTAAGTATCAGGAGAGGTTTCGTGCTGATGGATATGTAAACCGTGCCATTATAGAAGAGGTCAGTTTTCAGTATATTTTTGGGGATTCATCTTCGCTTACTTTAATGAATACTGAGAATTATGAGCAGATTTCTATACCCGTGGAGCTGTTGGGAGATAAAAGTGTATACCTTCAGGAGAATATGATACTAACCCTGCTTTTCCACAAAGGTCAGGTGATATCAGCTAAGGTTCCTGATTATGTTGTGCTTGAGGTTGTGGAGGCAGAGTCAGTTATCAAGGGGCAGACTGCTTCCTCATCATATAAGTCTGCGGTATTGGAAAATGGGCGTCGTGTGAGTGTACCGCCGTTTATAAAAGTTGGAGAAAAGATAGTAATTTACACTCCTGATGACACGTATTACGAGAGGGCAAAAGACTAAGTATGGTAGCTTTATTCTCGCCTATTATAGGGGTTATGATCAATGCAGTGCGCAAGTCATCACGTGGCTTAGTGCGGGATTTTAATGAAATTAGGTATTTAAAGTCTTCTTATATAGCTGCTAGTGAATTTACGCGTGCTGCTTATTCTAGGTCTAGTGCCATAATTGCTGAGGAGCTTAGTGCATATAGGCAGGGGCTTGAGATTTTTTTTGAAGGCACGCGGGATCATCGAGAGTTGGGTCCTATGTTCTGGTACGTGAGTACGATTGACAGTAGGACAAATTTCATGCGCGGTCTTCCGTACTTTGCTACGGCGGTTGCTTTGATAAAGGATGAAGCGGTTGTTGCAGCTGTTGTTGATGCTCCTATACTGCGTGAAACATATTATGCTGAGAAGGGTTATGGGACATTTGTTGAAAGTGTGCAGAGCAGATATGTAAGAATGTATGTCACAAAAAAGGAAAGCATAAATGCTTCGATGATCGACTTTACTGCAGGGTGCTCAAGAGTTAGGGGAATCGTTTCCGAGCTTGCGGCGCAGCATGTTGTGTTGCGTTCTATGGGGTCGGTTGTTTTGGGGTTTTCGTATCTGTGTGCGGGTTGTTATGATATGCTCGTTTACTCAGGATTACATGATTATAAGGCAGAGATAGGGAGGCTTTTCGTGGAAGAGAGCAAGGGTGGTGTTACCACCGATAATGGCCTTTTTATAGCGAGTAACCTGTTTTTGAGAGACTTCATAGAAAAGAACATTACTGTAGCTGGACAGTGAAGAGTATAACCGACTATCTGGTAGCAGAGGACAAAATGCGCCTGGATAGATATGTGCGTTCTATTCTTCCAGGAGTACCTCAAGCTTTAGTTGAGAAGCTACTGCGTAAGGGTGAAATTCGTCTTAATAGTTCAAAGGCATTAGCGTCTTCTCGGGTGCAACGTGGGGACACGGTTAGTATACGCAATGTTGATAAAATTGCCTCCAGAAGCAAGGAAGCGAAGGAAGTGCATGATGATGCTTTGCTCAGGCTTGTGAGTGACAATATTATTTATAAGGATGAAAATATCATCGCAATAAATAAACCAGCGGGGGTAAACGTTCAAGGTGGCACAAAGGTAAGTATTAGTTTGAGTGACTTATTAAATAAGATCATTCCCGGAGAGCAGTTACACATTGTGCACAGATTAGACAGAGACACGAGTGGAGTGTTAATAATCGCTCGTGGGCAGTCTATAGCTAGGATCTTATCAGAAGAACTGCGCTTTCGTAGAGTGAGAAAGGAGTATATTGCTGTTACAAAAGGCGTTCCGGCCTTCAGTAAAGGCGAGATCACTATGCCGATTTATTGTAAAAAGCAGTCAGGAGTAGGGGAAACTCTTATTCCCAAAGAAGCTAAGACAGTTTTTTCAGTGTTGCAATCATCTAAAAGGCATGCAGTGATGTTATTATCCCCGGTAACGGGCAGAAAACACCAGCTAAGAATACACTTGTCTCAGTTTTGCTGTCCTATCATAGGCGATACAAAGTATTCTAAAGACACTGAGGTACAACAGCATAACTCATTGCATTTGCACGCTTTTCGTACTTCGTTTCAGCTTTTTGATCGAGAAATTGTTATAAAAGCCCCAGTACCTGAATATATGATAGCAACTATTAATGAGTTGTTTGATGATGCAACAGATGTATTGAGCTTTACTTGTGATTAACTATCGTTGCATGCATATCATAATGTGCATTATTTAAGCTTTTAGTATATGCTCGACGGTCCTATGGCTACTGAGGAAGAATCAAAGTTAAATTTGATAGTGAGCTTCTGTTATACAAAACGCAGCAAAATGCTATGGAAAGAAGCGGTGCGCTCGTGGTGAAAATGCTGTCCTGCGATCTATAGCATCTTCTTTATGCGAGGTCTTATCTAGGAGTCTTCAAGAGATGCTTGTAATGCAGAGCTAGTGGCATGTAAGAGATCTATAGTATCTAGGTATATATAGATGCTGGGAGTATACCGCTATTGGAATATAGTCACTGATAAGCTTTGCAAACAAAAAAGAGTAGGGGTGATTATAGTAAAAGTGTTATTCCGGTGATACGGCGGCATAGTTATTTATGAAAATGCCTTTTCGCTATCTATAGCATCTTATTTATGCGAGGTCATATCTAGGAGTATTGAAGAGATGCTTGTAATGCAGAGCTAGTGGCATGTAAGAGCTCTATAGTATTATGCCACATTTAAATACAACAAGGGGTGGTAAAGAGTTTGATGCTAATTGAATGCGAGAGGGCGTTTATCACGCGGTTTTTTAAAAGCCAAGGAAGTTGAGACGATCATCCCAACGAGAATAAATTTAGATTTTTTCAGACACAACCGAGTTTCTAGTTTTTTTTGCAACGTAAAGCAACTTATCCGCTCGAGTAAGTAGCTGTTCAGCCGTCTCTCCGCTTCTCAAGTTGGCCGCTCCTATGCTTAAAGTTTTGTTTAAAGGACCTGCACTTGTAGTAAAGGGAGATTCTGCTATTATGCGTCGTAGCCTGTCTGCAACTAACGTAGCCTCTTCTATACATGTTTCAGGCATAATTATAACAAATTCCTCTCCGCCATACCTTGCTAGCAGATCGGATATTCTTATGCTATTGAAGATTCGTTTACATATCTGCTGCAGTATTTCATCTCCGACCTGATGGCCCAAAGAGTCATTTACCTGCTTAAAATGGTCAATATCCAGCAGCATTACGGAGAGAGGTTTGTCTTTTTCTTGTGACTCATTAAGTATATTTTGGAAGTGCATCTCGAAGTAACGCCTGTTATAGCATCCTGTAAGAGAATCCCTTATAGACATTTCTGCATTGTTCTTTAGGTGTGACCTTAAGGCATTTTGATATCTTTTCTTTTTGATTTGTAGGTTTACTCTGGCAACAAGTTCGTTATTACAAATCGGAACCATGATGTAATCGCTAATGCCTATGTCAAACGCCTTATGCAATATATTTGTGTCTTCGCTTTCATCGATGAGCAATAATATAGATGTATAACGTGACTCTTCATTGCTGTTTCGGAACTCTGAGCAAAGTCTTAACCCATCTCCGGCAAAGTGCATATCTATAATGAGTAAATCATACTTTGCCGCGTTGGTGAAATTTATGTTCTGGGTAGGGTCGCTGAGTATAGTAGTCTCTTGGAAGCTTTCCTGTAAGAGATTATTTATGCTTTCAGCTCGGATTTTGTCTTCATCAATTATAAGAATCTTACCATCAGAAATCTGATTTGCATAATGCATGATATTATAATCTACCATGCTCATATCTTTAGTAGTCTTGCCCCTAAGCCTTAGCTCATCTACTAATATCTTGAACCGAGTAAGGGACTTGATTCTGGAAAATAGCGCAACATCATCTATAGGCTTTATCAGAAAATCATCTGCACCAGCACTCAGCCCATTAACCCTATTACTTGTAGTATTATCTAAAGCTGTAACCATTACTATAGGTATATACGCAATGGCAGGGTTTGTACGCATGTTTTTGCACGTCTCATACCCGTCCATTCCTGGCATCATGACGTCGAGAAGTATCAAATCTGGTTGATGTTCCTCTGCCATCCTTATTGCTTCAGGGCCACTTGTGGCAGTAATTACAGTATAGTATTCCGCTGTAAGCTTCGCTTGTAATAATTTAATGTTGGAAGGCAAGTCATCCACTATTAGTATTTTAGCAGTCACATTACACTCACTATTTTACCGTCTTGCACAATACGATGAATCGTACCTGACACTATAGTCTTGCTTCATATAAGATTTACAAGTGTAGAAGAAATAGATAAAACATTTCTTATTTCGTATTACACATAAAATAACATAGGCATGCCTTACAATGCGGGTTATTTTTTATCATTCTCCTTGATTGATGCAGCATCAATATCATTCACCGTAGTCAGCGCACATTTACGTACAGGTAAGTTGTCAACAGACCTCTTATCTTCCTCATTACAAGAAACCTCAGGACTATCGCCTAAACAGATATTGATATCAGTACATCTGTTTTTAACTAAATCACCGACATCAAAAGCCTCGTATACCATGCCATCATCACCTATAATCTGCTTGGTGCCGCGTATAACCTCAGCATCTTCCGCAACTAGATCTGGATCTGGTTCTTCACATACGCCTTTCAAGGAATCTAGTATTTCACCCTTTATAGCTTCAAACTTCCTATAGTACGCCCCAGCAGATTTTAGCAGGGCTGGGAGTTTCTTCGGATCAGTAACTAAGCAACCAACTACAACTATAAGTAATACTTCAGAGATGCCAATATTAAGCATCGCAGTCTTTACCTAAAGTAAATACACTCAGAGACCTGATAATCAGTACAAGTTTGCTAAGATCAAGCTGAGCTGAGTTTATGTCTTCAAGAAACCTATAGTACCCGTCAAGCTGATTCCTATGTTGCTCACACCATGCAGCGACAGACTCCTGCGCAACCGTATCTACAGATTCCTGCATGTCAGACTGTTTCGGTATCATGTGCTTGATTATGTTCTTAGCAATTATCGACTGATAATCACTCAAATCATCCAACAAGTTTCTAATAGCAATACGCTGCCAGTACGGAGATACAGAATCCATTTGTGTCGCCAAATCGCGTATTCTGCTAAAGCTTAGAACTGACCTTAGTTTAAAATATATCCGTCCAACAGTTGCAAGATCTACGCCAGAATTCTCCGAAAGGTCAATGATGTCCATACCAAAAATTGAGAACTCAAGCCCCGCAATCCGTTGCGCAACCTTTGGATTGATGTCCGTCTTAGGTAAATCCTCATGCGCAGAACGATACGCATCTAAAAACTCGTCGCAAAGTACATTTGTAAGCTGACTCTCCAATAATAAGGTCTTCTCCGAAAGACTATCTAGCCTCTTTTCTATATCAGAAAACTTGTGCATATGCCTGAAGAGCCAAAAAGTAGCCTGCCCTACAAACTTCTGAACTTTGCGGACTATCCTCACATAGTCGTCTACACCAATAGCTCCATCGACCCTGTCCAATTCGCTCCATATGTCATGGAGATTATATACTCGAGCAATAATAACGTATATCCTCACTATCATATCTATGGATATACCCATGCTCTCGATATGACTAGCAAACACACAACCCATCCTGTTCACGATATCGTTAGATATACAAGTAGCAAGAATTTCGTGCTTCAACTTATGCTTCCGTATGTACTGAGCGAAGCGATCCCTCATACTCTCTGGGAAATATGTCAGCAAGTATCGCGACTCATACACATGTTCTAAGCCACTGCGAAGTAATAAGCCAGACTTTATAATCTCACCCTTAATAAACATCCTAGTATAAGCAATGAGCACAGCTATCTGAGGCGTACTGAAGCCTTTAGATTCGGAAATCATCTTCTGAATCTCTTCGTCGCTTGGCATAAACTCTATAGCTCTGTCAAGCATTCCAATTTTTTCTAGATACTGCATGATTCTATGATGTTGCTCAACACGCTTAGGTGCCTGCATACATTCCAGCATCAGCGCTCGGGTTTCAAGCGTATTATGGCGTGTCAAAATAATGCCAAGCACGTCATGCAACATCTCGTCTAGTATTTTATTCCTCTCGTCAAGAGATATAAAATTATCTTTGACAGCCATTTCCATGCATATCTTCAGATTGACTTCAAAATCCGAACATATCACCCCTCCAGAATTGTCAACAAAGTCAGTATTGATTTGCCCCCCAGCTTCTGCATACTCAACACGACCCAGCTGAGTACACCCAAGATTTCCACCTTCTACTATCATGGATGCTCTTACTTCTTTTCCATCAATGCGTAGGCTATCATTTGCCTTGTCACCAACAACCGCATTGTTTTCTTTCGAAGATTTAACGTAGGTTCCTATACCACCGTTCCATATCATATCTACAGGGGCCTTAAGCATATGCTTAATGAGACAATTTGGCGATATACTACTCTCCCGGTCTTCTATTCCAAAACATTGCCTCATTTCCTTGGTCAGGGAAATAGATTTAGAAGATCGACAGAAAACACCTCCACCTTTGGAAATTAGAGCAGCATCATAATCCTGCCACGATGATCCAGGAGTGTTAAATAGCCTTTTTCTCTCAACAAAACTCCTCTCAGGATCTGGTGTAGGATCCACAAAGATATGCTTGTGATTAAACGCTCCAAGTAGACAAATTTTGTCAGACATGAGCATCCCATTTCCGAAAACGTCACCAGACATATCACCAATACCAATAACGGTAAAAGTACTCCTCTGGATATCTCTACCCATAACCCAAAAGTGCCTTTGTGCCGCTACCCACGCTCCTTTTGCTGTTATACCAATCTTCTTGTGATCAAAACCTACAGAGCCTCCCGATGCAAAAGCATCACCTAACCAAAAGTTATACTCTGCGGACACCTCATTCGCGTAATCAGAGAAAGAAGCAGTACCCTTGTCTGCAGCAACAACAAGGTATGAATCATCGTCATCGTACCGCACAATACCATCAGCAGTAACGCACTGGCCATCTACTATATTGTCTGTAATATCCAGAATACCGCGCAAGAAATTCTTATAACACTCTACAGCATATTCCACAGATGAAACCTTTTTCGAATCACCCTTAAGAATAAATCCACCCTTTGAACCTACAGGCACGATAACAGAATTTTTCGTCATCTGCGCCTTCATAAGGCCTAATATTTCAGTACGAAAATCTTCAGACCTGTCTGACCAGCGCAAGCCACCCCTAGCAACTCTACCACCACGTAAGTGTATGCCTTCAAACTCATTCGAATAGACATATATTTCACGGAACGGGCGCGGTAACGGCATATCAGGAACCGCACAGGAGTCTATCTTGATAGATAAATATGGCTTATCACCCTGATAGTAACTAGTACGCAATATGGCCATTATGAGCATGTACATGCTCTTTAGCACATAATCGTGTACAACGTCAGAAACCTGAGCAAACAAATCTTCTATAGACTTGCGAACCGACGCCACTTTCTCTTCGCGTCCTTCAGATAACTTTGGATCAAACCTAGCCTCAAACAGCTTCACAAACAGGTTAATCATGTCAGGGTACTTGCGCACCACCTTCTGTATGTACGACTGACTGTAATTAAACGATATTTGCTTTAAGTATCTGCTGAGTGCCCTAATGAGCAAAACCTCTTTCCACTGGAGATTTGCCAAAATTACTAAACTGTTAAAGTAGTCATTCTCTGTTTTCTTGCAGAATACTTGCTTGAGCACTGTCTCAAATTGGCTCTTAACCCTGTGATGATCCAATGATCTATGAGTATTTGATAACACAAAGTGATGCAGCCGCATGCACTGACCATGAACATTAACATCATAGCCATAGTGAAGAGACATCTTTGCGCCCATTTTCTTCACCACATTGAGCACCTTGGACAGCCGTAAATCACTTTCCAAAGGTACGTATATCTTAAGTTGATATTGACTGTCATTATCAAGCAGATATAGATCCACTTCTCCAATACCACTCTCCAGAACTTTATGGATTTTTAGGATATCATGACATGCGCTCCTAGGAGCAAAGTATTCCTGATAACCCTTTGGAAAAGCAGTGACATACTCCAAGAATTTAGAGCCCATCTTCTCCATGATGACTTCTGCAAGCCTATCTTCCCAGCGCTTTGTTGTCTCTACTACAAGTTTTTCTATATCCCTTTCGGAGAGCAAACACTCAGCATCAGCAGCAACTTTAACAGTGAACTGTAACCTCACAAGATCAGACTCGTTGTACATGTTATAGTACTTTCCAACGACTTCTCCCATCAAAGTTCCTTCTAGAACCAGAGCTATTCTATCAGCGAGTTCAGTGCTAGCTACACTCTTAGGAATAAAGATAATACATACTATAAATCCGTTTACAGTATCCCTTAGCGTGAACAATTTGACCTTAGGGTTACCTGATAAGGAAAGAATACCCATCGAAATTTGAAAGAGCTCCTCTTCAGAAGCGCGCAATAGCTCTTCTCTTGAAAACTTCTGGATTATAGTAAAAAGGGCCTTACCATTGTGCCCGTATCTCATAAACCCAGACCGCGCTTCTGCGTATTCCACTTTGCGCCGAATAATAGGTATATCAAGAACGCTCTGAAAGGCCACCGCAGAGGTGAAGAAACCGTAAAAGCAGCTTTCTTTAATTACATCAATTACATCTCCTGAGGTATTAAATGTTTTTATACCCACGCACATCATATATTCGTGCCTATGCACATTAGACACAAGGTTTGACTGTGCTACATATAAGTGCACGCGCCCATAAGCAGAGCCCTTTGTGGACTCCCGATGGCTTTCTATCCTAGCCAGGCCTAGACTACGCTCTATTAGCAAAACCAGATCTTCACTTGAAGATGGTGACTTAACATATTCCTCAAATCCCAAGAATACGAAGTTATCAGAGGACATCCATTTCAAAAAATGGCAGATTTCACTACAACTCAGATCTTTCTCAAAGTCATGCAATAAGTCGCTGACTCGATCGAGCATAGGCTTCCAATCATTTACGCAGCAGGTGACTGAATAAAGGGCTTTTTCCACATCAGCCTTTAACTTTTCTTGCAAATCTTTAGTGGTCTTGCCTACCACAAAGTATGCTACAGACTCACAAGTTCCATTTTCTGCACAAGAGTCAGACGGTAGTATATCCACATCAACTATTCCGCTATCATCTCGCTTTATATGAAGCACAGAGTTGGTATAGTGATATATAGGAAGATCGTGCTTTTTAATGGCGATCATCACTGAATCCACTATAAACGGCAGATTATCATTGGCCGTTTCAACAATTGTAAGAGACTCATCAGGGAAGTTTGGCCTTGCAACGTCAAACACCCTTACTAAGCTTTCCCCTGGCTTTCTTTGGTTTATAAATTGGTATAAATCCTCTGCCATGTGTAGAAGAAACTCAGCACTCAATTCCATATCTGTGCTGTACGAAAAGTTATAAAACTTTTCTATAAAGCTCTTCAGCAGCTCATATTTTATATTTTGAGGCGATTTACGACTCAAAGCTTCTAGTACAGAGGGAACCACATGCCCGTCAAAACTAGAAGAACTGTCTCCGGTAGTGTGCATCTTTAACGTATATTTAATAACAGAAGACTTGTAGAAAACAAACGAGAGGATATCATATCTTACGGCTGTCAAAACACAACTAATTTGACAAAATTACTGCGCGCGAACTCATCGTCTCAAGAGTAGTTCAGTAATCATGTATTAAAATGTTAAAAAAGCACTTAAGCAGCATTCATGTTATGCAGTAAAAATCCAGGAGCTTGCTGAGTTTTAACCCACTATAAGGAGTGGGGCGCGACGAACCCTACATCAAGCAGTAAGGGGAGAAACTAAGGTTATGGTACGGGTTTTTTCTAAGTTGGAGTGACCGCTGAAATCATTAGTGCCCTTTCTGGCGGACATTAGGTTAGTTTTTCAATATGCCTATTGCATTTATATACAGGATGCAAAGTATAAGTTGGTGCATTACTAAACCCTTGTAGACAATGCTGCCTTGCGTTTCGCATGCGTCATATGTACACACAGTAAGACATCTTTGCATACGATAGTATTTGAGTTTTGAATGTGGAAGTGAGTTTGCATTCCATAGCATAGTTACATGCTACTATACTTTACGGGTGCTGGTATCGGGAAAACTGTATTGCCGGAATAGGTGCACGCGTCCCCTTCTGTGGGAAATTGCCTGTTATACAGGTATGTATACGCCCCTAATGTATTTAAAAGTCCTCATAGTCGGTTTTGGGGGGGCTGCTGGAATAGGTATAGCACACTATTTACTCAAGGAAAGACACAGTGTAGCGGCAATAGACGGAGTAAAAATTAACCCCATTATCGGAACGTCTTCAGGGATTAAGCAAACACGATTTTATGTTGCTCAAAACAAAACTACAGCCACAATCAATACTCAGTAAGTGCTGTTGCGGAGTAAGGTACACGCAATTCTTGAAGGTATCAGTTAGATTTTAAAAGTAAAGTATTATATATAGAATGTAATATATTGTAATTATCGAAATTTTCTTAAAAGGCTCTAGATTATTCAGAGGGCGTATATGCAGCTTTGTTGTTGTCAATTATGCTGTTGGACTTAAAACATCCTGCGTTTAAGCGTGATTTGTCTAAGGTTAGAAGGTGCGGCCTTGATAGGCATTTAAATGCGGTTTGTGCTCTGCGATATTATATGCAAAAAAATAGCAACGCCGTATTTTCGAGATGCAGTATTCATTGCGGTATATGATAAGTATAACATTACATATGATATGTAATTATTGGAATTTCTCATGGAAAATAGCATAGGAGAATCCTCATAATGGGTCTACCGTGCGTCATGGCATATGTACTCAGAGTTGTTGTATTCGTCATGCAAAATAGGTTACCAATACGGGATGAGTAGTGGTGTTGGGCGTATATTTCGCTATACACTATTTCTCTATTATGGTATCTCATTGACTGACCTGCGTTCTCGTGGATTTTGTATGGATACTGGTAAGGACAGGAGGGCTGTCTCTGACATACTGGAAGAGGTCAGTGTGCAGGGGAGTGCAGACACAGTTACTCTGTACGAACTTAAAATGATACTTCGTGACCGAGGTTTTGGCGTGTTGATGCTGCTGTTTTCCTTACCTCTGTCGATACCGATTCCTGTTGTGCCCGGATATACGACAATTTTGTCGTTGCCGCTGCTGCTGTTCTCCATGCAGATGTTGATGGGTATGTCTATACCATGGTTGCCGGCGTTTTTGGAAAGAAAATCCTTTAAGCGTAGCTTTCTTGCAGCTGTTATAGAGAAGACATCGCCTTTTCTTAGAAAAACAGAGAAGTGGACAAAGCCTAGGATGCTATTCATATTCTGCAATGTTGGGGAGAGGACAATAGCTATGCTGTGTCTGTTATGCGCAATATCAATTGCTATACCACTTCCCTTGACAAACTTTATTCCTGCTGGAGGGATATCAGCCATGGCGCTTGGTGTACTGAATAAGGATGGAGTTTTGGTTATAGTGGGTGTATTGCTCGCGTTTTTGGGAATTTCTGTCACATCTGTTGTCTTGATTGCTGGTCCGAAGCTCGTAATGGGGATGTTCTCTTTTATCTACAAATTTTTTGTAATATGAAGCTGTACGATACTTTTAGTGCTGCCAAGAGGGTATTTGACCCTATAGATAGCGCATGCGTGAAAATTTATGCATGTGGTCCTACGGTTTATGATCTGGCACATATAGGAAATGCGCGCTCAGCTGTTGTTTACGATGTTCTCTTTAGATTATTGAGGGAGCTGTATCCTGAGGTAATTTACGTTCGTAACATTACGGATGTCGACGATAAGATAATAAACGCTGCTGCAGAAACGGGACAGAATATAGGTGATTTCACGGAGAGGTATATAAGGTACTTCCATGAGGATATGGATGCGCTTAACTGTTTATCGCCTACAGTAGAGCCAAGGGCGACTGCCGAAATAGATACTATGCTTCAGCTTATTAGTAGGCTAGTGGAAAGTGGGCACGCTTATGTGAAAGGTGGCTCTGTGTATTTCAGTATTTCATCTCATAGGCATTACGGTAGGCTATCCGGTAGGAAGATAGACGAGATGATTTCTGGGAATAGGGTTAGCATTGACGCTGAGAAATTGCATCCTGGGGATTTTGTTTTGTGGAAGCCTGCAACTGAGCAAGACATCAAATTGGGAGCAGCTTGGGAAAGCCCGTGGGGTGGGGGTAGGCCTGGTTGGCATATAGAATGCTCTGCCATGAGCTATCGCTATCTTGGTGAAAGTTTTGATATTCACGGGGGAGGAGCTGATTTAATGTTTCCTCATCATGAGAATGAACTTGCGCAAAATATGTGTGCGTTTTCTGGTAGTGAATACGCTAGATACTGGGTACATAACGGGTTTCTCACTGTCAATGCAGGGGAAAAAATGAGCAAATCCCTTGGTAATGTGATTACCGTAAGGGGATTAAGAAATAGCGGTATTGAAGGGGCGGTGATACGGTATGTATTCTTATGTACACACTATAGAAAGCCGCTTGACTGGAATGAAAAGGCCATTTTTGACGCTCAGAGCGCTTTGAGTAAAATGCGTAGGTCTTGCGAGGAATTTACATCTGAAGAGCTGAATTCTGATATAGAAGCAGTTGGGGTGCATAATATGCTCCTAGAAGCCTTAAAAGATGATATGAACACGCCTATGGCAATTGCGGCATTGCATGCATTGGTAGGAGAGATAAATAAAACTACTGATTTTAAGGAGCGGCTGAAGTTGGCACGGGTGCTCAATCGCAGTGCTAAGTTAATGGGCATTACCGACGGTTTTGCAGGGAAATCTGCTGAAGAGGCGGTAGATGTAGATAAGATTCAGGAACTTTTAGAGCGTAGACGGGAAGCGAGGAATGGTGGCAATTACTCTTTAGCAGATGAAATACGGGACCAGCTACATTCTATGGGCATCGTGATAAAGGATGACAAGGATGGTGTTACGCGTTGGTCTAGGGCTTAGTTAAGGATATTTTAGATCTCAATATTGTAGAGATTTCCTTTAGTAAGGGCTTTGGCAATAGCAGTATGGTATTGTGGGGTTGGGGCTAGTAGTACAAAGCCTATCAAATGTGAGATGGTAGCTCAGGACACGGGTTTACATTTTTTAGCCTTCGGTGTTGTATAGATGTTTTTGTCCGGGATGGACTAATGATTTAGATATATGGCATTTGGTGGTTTGTTTATGGGCTGCTACTCTGTCTGGCATGCTTTACGCTATATCACCTTGGGAATGTGTTTATGAGAACGCGTAACATTAAAAGCTCTGGTTCATGTCTGTGGTAAGGTAGGGACATTATAAATAGTGCTTATAACCTTACATTCTTCGATGATTTTGTGTAGAGATTATGGGATATTCCTCAAGAAATAGAAGGAGAAGCTCTGTCGGAAGATTCTAGAAATTCTGAAGATCTGCTGTTATACGTGTACGTGAAGTTTTTGTACTGATTACTACTGTGTTGCACTATCGTAAAACTTCGTATAGTCAGATTTTCTCTCTTCTTGCCCGAATACATCATCCGTTTTCGCAGACAACATAGCATATAGTGAAGGTGAGAAGTGCGACCGATGGGTGGTACCTTTTACGTGGAGCAAGGCAGCAAAGAAGGTATATCCAAGCGCTTTACAGTATATCGCTTCTAGCACGTCTGATATAGCATTTCCAAATATTTCATTTATGCATTGTTATCTGGTTGCTGGGTAGTAAGTATAGTGATATTTGAGAGGGGTTATCACTTAGTAGTGTACCATTGTAAGGTACCATAGCGTATTCCACAATCCTATATCAAATTAGAAAATTCAGGTTGTCAAGGTTGCTTTTGTATAGGTTTTTCTTTTTGAGATATTGCAGGCTATGAGCTTGACTCCAAAGAACATCTCAGATACTCACCCTTATCATTCCGGAGAACTACACTTCCATAACCAATAGCGTGAAATGCCACTTCATTGTTAGTGATAGCGCTGGAGAAGTTGCACAGGCCAATGGGCTTAGCATTATGAGCAAAACACGGAGTTCGTTTTCAGGACAAAAAGTCCGACTTCTGGAAGATTCGTGGACAAGTATGTTCCGCCTTTTGCAAGGTACGAAAATACTGAATAATGTGTATATCACATACAAGTATATTGAGAGGGGAAGCGTAATCAAATTCGTGTATTTATCTGCATTTTAATATTGCGTGCTCTATGCATCCTGTCAGGATATGGGGAATTTTATCCATGCTGCATGGAGAGCTTTTAGACATTGTTCTTTATCTTGGTATTTTACGTGATACTTAAGTTAAGGGTATGTAGCCTTGTTTTTGGGAGATGATATAAAAGTGGTAGGGGAATGGGGTTTCAGAAAACCTCTATTGCTAGTACCTGTGTTGAGTGTTTTTAGAACATTATAAGAAGCACTACTGCTGATAGAAGAATATTAGGTAATCAGAATATAGATATTACTAATCAATCTTAGCATATTTTGTGTTTGATATGTTAAGGCTCGTATTGGACATTGCGCTAATGCCTAGGATTTCGCAGGGGATAGTTTTGGATTTACTTTTTTCACCGCGTTTTGGTTGCTGACAAAAGTTGTAGTGGGTAAACGTATTTGCTCCCTATGTTATGTATAGATTTTCTCAAAGAGCTGTTTGATTATAACTTTAGCACTATCTTATAAAATGAAGAATGAAAATACACTGATACAATATATAGTACCGTATGTATGCACTGGGGTACTTGTTTTTGCATGATGCATTTTAAAAAAGCCAAAAAATTTTTTCAATTTTATGTTGAAGGGAGAATATTGCTCTATAGCCTGAGGTAAAACATCCAATTTTCTGATAATTTAGGCCTGTGCTATTTGGGAGATCCGATGTAAGATAAATACTTGTACTCATTAAGGAAACAAGCTTCAGTTCGAGAGCTTTTGCGATGCAGTACTTGTATATAGCGGTTTGTATTGATACTAAGAATATAGCACGAAGGTTGTGGTCTGAGATTGACAATTTTCACACTTATTCGTAAGGTTTAGCCGTGAACTTTTTCTGGGGGTAGCGAGCATGTCGCTGTTAGATGCTAAGCCTGTATACAAGCCTTTTGACTATCCATGGGCGTATGATGCATGGTTATGCCAACAGAGGATTCATTGGTTGCCCGAAGAAGTGCCTCTTGCTGATGATGTGCAGGATTGGAAGACCATGCTCTCTGAGAAAGAGAAGAATCTCCTCGTGCAGATTTTCCGCTTTTTTACTCAGGCGGATATAGAGGTGAATAATTGCTATATGAAGCACTATTCTAATATCTTCAGACCCACAGAGATATGCATGATGCTGTCTGCGTTTTCCAATATGGAGACCATACACGTGGCTGCATATTCGTACTTGCTAGATACTATTGGGATGCCTGAGGTAGAATATCAGGCGTTTTTGAAGTTTGAGGTCATGAAGAAGAAATATGACTACATGCAGAGGTTTGAAGAGTGCAGAAGGGGCGATAAGAGACATGTAGCTAAGACTCTTGCTGTGTTTGGTGCGTTTACAGAAGGGTTGCAGTTATTTGCTTCTTTCGCGATTTTGCTAAATTTTCAACGTTTCGGCAAGATGAAGGGGATGGGGCAGATTATAGCTTGGTCTGCGCGTGATGAGAGTTTGCATACAGATTCTATCATAAGGTTATTCAACACCTTCGTCCACGAAAACGGTGAGATATGGGACGATGATCTGAAACAAGAGCTTTACGATGCGTGTAAAGTTATAGTAATGCTCGAGGATGAGTTTATAGACCTTGCGTTTGCTTTAGGTGATGTTGAGGGTCTTTCCGCGTGTGAAGTGAAGAGGTATATACGCTTCATAGCCAATAGAAGATTGAAGCAGCTGCACTTGGAGCCTATTTATGATGTTGCGGAGAACCCGTTACCATGGTTAGATGAGATTTTAAACGGGGTAGAGCATACAAACTTCTTCGAGAATAGGGTTACAGAATATGCTAGAGCTGCAACGGAGGGAACCTGGGAGGAAGCGTTTGAGGATTAGCAAGTGGCTTACATGTGCTGTAGCTGCATTGCTTGTACTTTCGTGTTATGCGCACGCTGCTGAGCAAGTTTTGCAACACAGGCGTGTTCAGGAGATATTACCTCGGGTTTTTGTAGAAGGGAAAGTTAGTAGAGGTTTTAAGGTCAGCAACAAGTTCCTTGCAGATTTAGATGGAACGGAGCTTACCTTACGAGATATCGCTCAAGATAGGGTATGTGTCATTGTATTCTGGGCGCCTTGGAATTTAGATTCGGTAATGCTGTTGCAGGGAATCCAGCGAGTTTCAGAAAATCTTGCAGCAAAAGATTTAGGGGATACAGTGGTGTTTTTGCCCATCTCAGATGTGGGTATAGATGATGTTCCTAAAGTGTTGCGTGCACGCGATAGCTATGGTCTTACTCTCCCCATGTACATTGATGTAAAGCATGAGCTTTTTGATTATTTTGATGTTACGGCTATTCCCTTGACTTTGATAGTTAATAGGAAGGGGGAGGTGATATACCGCATTGTAGGATATATGCAGTGGGAGAATACAGCAGTAGAGAACGAGCTTTTATCCATTGTAAATCAAGCGCAGGAATAGGACATTACCGTGCTGTTATGAGGGATAATCTCCCGGTTTTATACCTATAAATCTTCAGAAATCATAGCCATATCACATGCATTCTTTATATGTTGGTAGTTGATGCGTTTGTCTGTAGATATCTTTATCTAATGGAGATTTTCAATGAAACATAGCCAAGGATCCAAGTGTTTATCTGCGTTGGCTTAGTGATATGTATTGCAACGGAATAGAAGTACACTATTGCTCATGAGTATGTTTAGAGTCTTTGAGAAGTTGACGACGCTTATGTAATTATCAGGGGTTTTGAGAACTTCGAAGCTCATACAAGCATCGATCTTTCTTATATGGGCTACAAAGTAGTCATATTCTATTTCTACATTATGCCAATAGATTCTAAAGCTATAGCCAATAAACTTGTTATTGGTTTTGATGATTTTCCCATTACGTTCTAGGCTTTGAGCGCTTCTGATGCGGCTTATAAGCAGTACAGAATTTTAACGTAGGGGCTATAAACTCGTCCACAAGCATTACTATAACATCGTAAAGCTTTTGTTTCAGATCACCATCCGATATCTCACCGTTTTCATGAAAGAAGGGATTAAGTTTTTTTATATAGCGATGTGAAGTAGGGTGCAGCGTGGTAGAACGGGGACATGTCATGTTGTGACGAAGAATATTCTTATTATTGTGTGGTCCAACAACATATGCTCTTCAGGTAATTACTTCACAACTTGCTTTCATGTATAAATCACACTTGTTAAATTTTATGCTTTTACGTCTGCTAAACCGATGCCACTATTAAACGTATCTATAGTTTTTTTGAAAAAGTAGTACTATGTGCTTTATATTACTCAACAATTATATGCAATATGTAACCTAAAGTACTGGTATACGCCACTTTGTCTCAATGTAGGGTCGCCACGACATCCCAAAAACAAAATATCCGAACACGATCTCGCTGAAGAAAGGCTACCCTAGCAGCAAGCAGAGTAGTTACCTCCAAAAATTGACAAAGAAAATGAAAGCGCCGATATACTACATTGCCTTATAATCTTACGATCAAAAAGCATATTATATAGCAAGAAGAAAAATGCTTTTGACAGTATTGCATATGCCCCATACAAGGTAGTATGCAGTTGCTATTATCCGCCTGTTTTGCTTTGAGTAATAGTGACTTTAAAGTCACGACGATAGATTAAAGGGGCGGTATGTATATTGATGCATATGTGCGTTTTTGGCACTTTACATCTATGCCATGTTCCTAAGCCGTGTAGTACTATTGCCATTATAAATTTTAGCTGTTTGATAAGATACGGGTGTATTCTTCTCCTGGTATTATTTTAGCGCTTTTTGTATAACTATGAGTCTTTCCAGTGTGGTTGTCCCGGCAGCTATGGAGTTTAAGAATTGATAATTGTGCGTGAAGCTCTGGAGTCCTAATGCAGCATGTCCTTGGTATTATTTTAGTGCTTTTTGCATAACTATGAGCCTTTACAGTATGGTGCTACTGGCTATGGAGTTTAAGAATTGATAATGTGTGAGAAGCTCTGGAGACCTAATGTACCATGGTTCTATAATGGTGATGAGACAACTATTGCTTGAGACTAACCTTAACAGGGGATTAGGGGTGCAAAAAGATGTGATGTGAGCTTCCTTAGTGCTCAATCCTCAGTCCAGTTTGCGTCTTGCAGGTGATGTGAGTTCTGTTTTTCCAAGTTGCAGTTTCCCACAATTAAAGTACTTTTTTTCCATAAATTCAGTTTAGCATGTGAGTTAGTGGGTATATCAATGTAAGTTTGGCATAATAACTATAGAATAGAACTACCTGTGGTTCTATCTTAGCGGTGAATTATGCTTGAGTTTGGTCTAGATAGCAGCACTTTTATAAGTAATCTACCAAGGGTACTGAGCCGCAATACGACAACCTGTTCGATATTCAGTTCTAAGTTATTGAAAACAATATGCAGAATAAGACGCTAAGAAAGCTATGAGACATAGAGAAATTTTTTGCCCCGGCGGTGTATACGATCTTCCAGAGAATACGACGCTCATAGTTGCATTTTAGCAAATGCTCAACCTAAGTGATAGTATTTGAGTAGCGTAGAGGTATTGGTTTATCTGCAGTGAAGCAAAACTTTTGTTGTGTAAAAGTCAAAATACTTTGACAATGCACAAAGGTTTTTCCTATCAGCATTTCTCTTTCCTTTACAGATGAGTTGTGCATAGCGAAAATATAGCGTTATAAAGTGGGAGTAGAAGCGCTGAAGGTTTTTAACTCTGGCGAGACTGGATAATATGCATCACCAATTTTTAGCAAAATTATAGTCATACCGCATACATTGGGCATAGAAGCAATGAAGAGGTTTTAACTCTTTCTAGCAAGACTCTAGATAATATGCGTTTTTTCATAATCACAATGTTGCAACTCCCAAAAGAGCTAAATCTTTTTTGATTAAGTGGAGCATGCTGTTCAGAGTAAAACTCCTAATTATCTCGTTTTTATCACTAGTGTTTAGTAGATCGGAGCTGTATTTCTCAACCAAATCCTGCGCTATGGGCTTTAGATAATTCCCCGGGATATAAACCTGCACCTATGGTGATTTCTTCTTCCAATGCCTCCTTATATCTAAGAAAAACCGGGGAGACCAACGTCTTTACTTGAGACACGGCATCATTTACGTAATACTTTTTTGTAACATCATAACCCATCTACTGCAGGAGATTAGACAAAACATCAAAATTATAGTCATGTCGCATACGTCGGGCATAGAAGCGCTGAATGGTTTTAACTCTTCCCGGAAAGACTCTAGATAATATGCGTTTTTACATAATCACAATTGTACAGCAAATTATAGCCATGTCGCCTTGTTAGGATGAGTTATGGGTAAAAGTTGTATGGATGTGTTAATAGGTACAGTGCCAGTTACAGACGTAAATCCTGGGTGAAGACTACCACCGCAGCAACAACACTGCCAGCGCTGTTATAGCGCATTCAGTATGTATGGAAATAGGGCAGTGACCTATGCTTCACTTCGCATTCTCAGCGTTGTCATCATGGGTAGTAGCAACTTTTAGAGCGTATACGCACAATTCGGCAAAGCATATACCGTTTTCCCTAGCCAATTTATGAAGCCTCTCAAGGCTGTTAATAACCCTTTCCGGCACTTGACCACCGCGCTCTTTGGATAGCCATGTATTCTGGTGCTGCACGGGATGTGCATCTGGCTTTGGCTCACCTATATACACTGCAAATGGTGAGGTTTTACCCCCAAACTCGCATGGAATTATGAACTTCTTGACTACAGACATGAAGACACCTATTCAATATTATCATATGGCATGGGCGGAGGCCTTTTCGTATACAGTACTACGTTCGTATACAATACTACGATAAATATATCACTCAAAAACTCTGCATATCACTACTCCACACTGTTTATACTAAGAGAATTACAAGCTTTTATAGGAGCATACAGTACCAATTTTGCCGACTGCTAATTACTAACAGGTTTTAAGATCCGATGCAGCAGGAAATCTCGGGGTCGGCTATTTCCGCAACCGCCCCCTTAACTGTTCCCTTTGATCTAAAGCTAGGTCTCTGCACTAGAGCATATGCCCTAAGCAGCTACAACTTTTTAACTTATTGAAGTAAAATAAATATTAACACACTGGTAAAAGTAATGAAGCACTCGATCTTTTCTGACAGCAACGCAGTGCCTATTGATAAGTTCATGAGGGAGGCGCTATATGATCGAACATGTGGCTACTATATGACACATGTTCCGTTTGGTTTGAGTGGGGACTTTATTACATCTCCTGACATTAGCCAATTATTTGGTGAGACTATAGCAATCTGGCTTCTGCAATATTTAGAGTATGTAAAACTTTCTGAGCGGTGCATTTTAGTTGAATTAGGTCCGGGTAGAGGCACTCTTATGAGTGATATACTAAGGATACTAAGCTGTTTCCCGCAGTATGACAGCTTGTTTGAGGTCCACCTCGTGGAGATTAGTCCACTGTTGCGCAATATACAGAAAGAGACGCTAAAAGAA
This sequence comes from Anaplasma phagocytophilum str. Webster, assembly GCF_000964685.1. Classification (GTDB taxonomy): domain Bacteria; phylum Pseudomonadota; class Alphaproteobacteria; order Rickettsiales; family Anaplasmataceae; genus Anaplasma; species Anaplasma phagocytophilum. The sequence continues at coordinate 1,387,705 of NZ_LANS01000001.1, read as the reverse complement.
GCTATGCTACGTAAAAAAATTTTTTGGCATGACAGTGTATATGATCTTCCGGAATGTACGACTATACTAATAGCCAATGAGTTTTTTGATGCATTACCTATCAAGCAGTTTGTATTTCATGACGGAATGTGGTTTGAAAATTATGTTCGTTCATGTGCTGAAGGCTTGGATATTATCCCGGTTAAAAGTACGGACTTTATTTTTCCAGACAACAATGTGCCGGATGGAGGAGTTATTGAGATATGTGAAGCTGCTACAGATATTATAAGAAATATAGAAGGGGTTTTGCTAAAACACGGTGGCACGGCGTTAATAGTGGATTATGGGTACATGCATCCTGTTTATAAAAGCACGATTCAGGCTGTGAGAAATCATCAGTATTGTAGTTTTCTAGATCACATAGGAGAGAGCGACATTTCTGCATCTGTTGACTTTGTTATGTTGCAGAAAAGTTTAAAAGAGATAAAATGCGAGGCCATGACTCAGCGAGAATTTCTCTATAGATTTGGTATACGTGAGAGATTAGAGTTCCTTATGCAACGAGCGCAAGCAAAGCAAGCGGAAGATCTTAAATGTGGATTTCTTAGGTTAACGGAAAACATGGGTACTTTGTTCAAGGTTTTGTTATTAAATTATATATAGTACTACCGGTTAATGCGTAGCTGTAATACGACAACAATGAATATGCACTTATAGATTCTAAAGCTATAGCCAATAAACTTGTTATTGGTTTTGATGATTTTCCCATTACGTTCTAGGCTTTGAGCGCTTCTGATGCGGCTTATAAGCAGTACAGAATTTTAACGTAGGGGCTATAAACTCGTCCACAAGCATTACTATAACATCGTGAAGCTTTTATTTCAGATCGACATCTGATATCTCACCGTTTTCATGAAAGAAGGTATTGAGTTTTTTATAATAGGCGTGAAGTAGGGTGCAGCGTGGTAGAACTTAGGTATGTCATGTTGTGAAGGAGAATATTCTTATTATTGTGTGGTCCAACAACATATGTTCTTCAGGTAATTACTTCCCATAGTAATATGAAAAGTGCGGCTGCGAAGGTTATTGTTGTCACTTGGATAAGTGAGAAACATCACGTGATTCGGAATAGGATAAAGCCTCTCCTGACCATACATAGGGTGAGAGTTAGTAAGGAGTTGGGGTAGGGTGCTCCTATAATGGAGCCTGTTGTACTGATATTACACCTCATAATATATCTTTCCTCGGATGCCACCTTCGCTTCATCGCCCCTACCAGTTATCACTATTTTTGAAGTAGATCCAACTTCGCAATATAATTCCCATCTTCTACGTCTGGCTCAGCATCTGGAATATCCGCGGTTGTAGCGCATCTTTAGAATGGTCATACCCGACTTCATGTTTTGTCCCTCTTTTAACCTTCTGGGGCATAGATCTTAAGTTATTAGTGGTACGTGTATTACAATGGGCATGCACAATGTTGTAGTAACCAAGTGACTACGTGATGCCGTATTTACTGAAGATTTATTTCTCCATTGTAGATCACACCGTATCACGTATATCCTGTAGCCCTATGTGCTTTATATCGCTACACTCTCCTTGTTTTAACACTGGGAATTCGTTTCTAACAGTGACTGTGCGGCAATATTATAACAAAGCGTCCTATATCACAGCAATGTAACAACACTTGAAATTTTTTTGTTCTCTCCCAGCAGTGTACCAAGAACTATGTATTGTGTGTCTTTTTCATTTATTAGACACTGCAATTCCATATAAACCATATCTTGAGACATCCTTATTGTTCATTTTATGAATGCGTTATGGGCTGACTAACTATGCAACGTCTCTGGATAAGTAGTTTTTTCATAGTCAAATTGAGGGACGGTTATGAGATTATATTGCGCACGCTTTTGGCAGAATACGCAAGATACGTATTCTTATGCATGATAGGGTAATGGTTGAAGTGACTTCTGACGGCGTCAACAAGCACGGGCTAGGAAAAAGTAGAGTGTTTTACATATACTGAGTTTTGTTTAATGGTCACTCTGTAGGAGTGCAGTATTGTAACAAGCATAAGCTCTAGATGAATCGAGTGTACAGTTTTGGTTTGAGAAGATACTAGGTGTTCTGGGTATAGTGGCACTTACAGAGAGATTGGAAATAACAATATATTTAAACAAAAACCCGTGTAGATAGAACTTTTTCCCTCTTCAGGTACGTACATGTTCTATATCATGTAGGATTGATTAACTCAGCTACCGTTACGATCGATGATGCAGGTAAATTCCCTGAAAGTTACCTATCTCTATAAGAGCTCTATCATCAATATGGCACTCGTTCCGCTAACTTTAAGCTTTCAGGAAATATGTAGTGCCCATCAGAAAGACCGATAACTATCTCTTCAAGAATATCTTCAAAGGTTCCATATTCATTCATCAGGATAGTAATGTGCTCGTGTTTGTGTGTAGTCATACAGGATACTTTGCTATAATCTCCGGTAGAAAAATTCATTTAGAATCCGAAAGGGTCAGTGAGTTATAATCCCTTCTTAATATCTGACATTAATTACTGGGGGTGCATCATCTGGTAACGTACAAAGGCTTGTTCATTATGCTATTGTAATATCGCTCTTAGTTATGTTATTTCTCTTGCTCGCATAGGGTAGTCATCTCTCTTATACGCAGATTATCATCAACTCCTCACGCTCCTTTCAGATTGGTATTCTACTATGATTGCTTTGAAGAATTTGCTTTATCAAGGTGCTTATATATTGAGCGTTACGTACATCAATAAGTTGCCTAAGAAATCAGTGGCGTGTCGGATATTATGCCAGATGTACTGCAGCTATGGCCAGTTAGGTGACGTGTAAGGCAGGGGTTTGTATAGGAAGCAACATGAAAGGGCAGATGAATGATGACATAGCCGATATCGATATATTAGTTCTGCACAAATGTTGCCGCTACATTTTATACATTAGCTCCTACATAGGTACTGCTACGAGGGAAGTATAAAGGCAGTAGGTGCGCAATAGTATTGTATAGCTGATAATATGAAGACGGATACAGAGCATTATGGCATGCATTATGAGAAAAGATGCTAACCGCTACGGTAGTCAGCATTCAGTAGTATATGTATTGTGGGCAGAGTTTTACAAGCAAGGGAATCATACTATTGCCGCAGTTAATATGGTGATGCAGGTTAGCACACGGGGGATATCTAAGAAGCCAGATGAATGATGATATAGATGTCGCATTAGTTCTACGACAATATTGCTGTGAGGTAAATATTTATGCAATACAGGCTGCTGTAGCGGTATTATACTATTAGTGCTGCATTTTAAAAGTAACGTGACTGTGTTGTGGATAATTCACGACGGATACAGAGCATTGTGGTGTGAATTATGAGAAGATGTTGATATCGATAGGTAAGCATTGACAGGTTATAGCCGGCATCCTAGCCCTGGTGAATCACATTTGATTTATTTTGTATGCAGAAGCGTAGTTATGGTAAACCCTGCGAATAAGAGATAGCCGTAGAATGAGAAATTGAGTTTTATTGCGGTATAACCTCGCCTGTTATCACCTTTTAATCTAAATACTGGCTGAAAAAGCGTAGATTTGTATCATATTGTGTTAGAGCCCTAGAATCGAGAGACTAGCTTTAGCATGCATCGAAGAGTTTTTTTAAATCTGCTTTAGACCTGTATTTGTTATCACTGATATATATGTTCTGCGTGGCATAATGCCATTAGTCTTGCAAAAATTCTCCAGGTGCATTTCTCAGCAGCGAATTATACAACAATTTGTATAATTCTGAGATAGATATAGTACCTTTTTAGTCTACTGTAGCTGATATTACTATGTGCATGTTTCTGAGTTTTATGTATTAATTTCAATAATTCGTGAATCATGAAATAGTGATAACGTCTGTTGCGAACAGCAAGTATTATGTGAGTAGTCGACTGGTGTGACAACAAGATGCACTGGGAGTATAATCTTCAGTGTGATGTTGGGGAGTATCATGCAGAATAATAATTCTATCACCGATAATATAACCTTACTGAGAAGTAAAATAAGGCTCATTGATGTAGTAGCAGGGAAGATTAAGTTAACCAAGAGGAGTGGGAACAACTATGTGGGTTTGTGTCCATTTCATTCAGAAAAAACCCCTTCATTCAATATTAATAGTGAAAATGAGTTATTCTACTGTTTTGGATGTGGGGCAACAGGTGATGTAATACAGTTTGTATCTGATACGGAAGGGCTGGATTTTAAGCAGGCCATGCAATACCTTTCTGAGCGGTACCACGTAGAGCTTCTAGATGATAAGAGGCCTGATTCGTCACATAGCGCTCTATATGATGTTATGGAAAAAGCGGCGGTATTCCTTTCGCAGCAACTAAGTGTTTCAAAAGCTGCCTTATCGTATCTCAAAGATCGGGGAATCTCGGATAGTACCATCAATAGATTCAGGTTAGGATATGTGACTTCCACTGGGATAAAAGCGCACCTTTTGTCTTTGGGCATTAGCATGGAAAAAATGAGCGAGACTGGTTTGCTGACTAAAAGCGTCCAGGATTGTCTTTATAATAGGATCATATTTCCAATATGTAACCCAATGGGGAAGGTTATTGCCCTTGGGGGCAGGTCTATTACTCCAGGACATACTCCAAAGTATCTAAACTCCGCAGAAAATGCATTATTCAAAAAAAGAGAGTGCATGTATGGCTTACATCTAGCTATGGGGCAAGCAAAGAAGCTAGGTAAGATCATAGTTGTGGAAGGCTACATGGATGTCTTAATGCTCAGTCAGTTGGGTATCCACAATGTGGTGGGATTGTTGGGAACGTCAATGACGGAGTTTCATCTGAAAAACATTTGGAGTGTTGTACCTGAGATAATAGTATGGCTTGATGGAGATTTTGCAGGCTTAAAAGCATCGGTAAAAATTGCTCAACTTGCAGTATCTATCATGAAGTCTGGTTCCAGCATTAGGTTTATATCTATTGCAGAAGGTAAGGATCCATATGATATATGCAGAGAACAAAGCATTGACTTTGTGAAAGACCTAATAGAACGCGCTAAGTTGCTTTCAGAATTTATATGGGAGTATGAACTCTCTAGCAGTGGTATAGGCGATAAAGTCGTGCCAGAGCAGTGCATGATGCTTGAAGGAAAGATAAAAGAATATACTTCAAGAATACAAGATCCCAATGTAGCAAAGCACTATAGGAATTTCTTTTATCAGCAGATGAAGGCACTGCAAGGGTATAAAAAGTGGAACGCGAATTCGTATGCAGGAACTGCGGTTAGTAGAGCAAATAAGGTGAAATCGTGTGACAGACTTCAAGATGTATCAATGAAAGTATGTATGGAAGAGAACTATCAGCTGCGTGTTATGTACACAATTATAGAGTGTCCTAAACTTTTAGATGATCCTGCGATTTTTGAACAGTTTGCTAGTATAGATTTTTCCTCTGTAGACAGAAGGGTGCTACAGCAACATATTGTTGATATAAAAAGTACCTGTGACAACGTGTTTTTGAAGCAGGATCTTGTGGAAAAGCTTAGGCCACGAGGGCAGAATCTTGAGGCGATTCTTCAATACATAATAAGAAGTATGGCAAATGTTGGATGTGCGTTTATAGTGCCGGGACTAAGCGACGAGAGTATAGAAAAATTGGCTAAGCAGGAATGGGAAAAGCTTATGTTATCTAGGCAGCTGAACGAGATTCACGAGCAGATAGTAAAGCTAAGACTCGAAGGAAAGAATGATGTAGCCTTGAACTTATCTGAGTATGCTCGCGAGATAGATGATAAATTGCGTAGCCTGTGGAAATGCTGAAACCTGTTTCAAGTGGCAATCAGCATAATACTTCCGAATTTTATGCTTCAAGGCATTGCTTGAGATTCATGTACCTAAGATCCTACTATTGATTGTATTCATATAAAGCTTCGTGCCTAAGCTATTAAAGCTCTTTCGTGCTAGGCCCATACACAAGAGCTCACAATTACGGCATAATGTAATATGTGTGCCGTATAACCCCATGACCAGCTGTATACATATGAGATATTTCTGCACTGTATTTAAATGACCGTCACATTAAAAATTTTCACGAACAGATACAGGAGTACAAGCTTAAGTTGCAGCGCATAGATCAGGTTATACTGCACAAAGATATATGAGTCACATGTTATAATACAGTTGCGTGAAATGCACAGTGTGCTCTTGTATAGTAGGTGCAACTGGCGACATTTATAAAGCTAAAGCCATATAGCAAAGTCACTTATAACAACGTTGGGCCACACGCAATGTAATAACGCGCCTTATAACCCTTTCCTGGTGCATATAAAGTGTCGTTACAGCACGTCTTGTCCTATACTCCTGAGGTTGAAAAACATGCATAGTATAAGGAATCACATCTTCATGCAGTAAGAACTACATAGACAACTTACATATACACAAAATGCGAACTAAGTTTTTATAGCTCATGGTAGTGCGTTGCACATATAGCCATAACCCTTTCCTAGTGCATATAAAGTGTCGTTACAGCACGTCTTGTTCTATACTCCTGAGGTTGAAAAATATGCCCAATATAAGGAATTACATCTTCATGCAGTAAGAACTACATAGACAACTTACATATACACAAAATGCGAACTAAGTTTTGGTAGCTCATGATAGTGCGTTGCACATATCGCCCTACTCTTTGTAACATCATATATGTGTTCAATAGCGGCTAAAGCTATGGAAAGGCCATCATTAATAGCGGTTCCACGGCCAATTTCATCTAAAATAACCAGTGACTTCGAAGTTGCTTGATTCAAAATCGCTGCAGTCTCTACCATCTCCACCATAAAAGTAGAGTGCCCAAGCGCTATGTTATCCGATGCACCTACCCTACTAAATATTTTATCTATCACCCCTATATGCGCGTGCTCAGCAGGAACAAATGACCCTATATGAGCCAAAACTGCTATTAAAGCATTTTGCCTCAAAAACGTGCTCTTACCTGCCATATTTGGCCCGGTAATGAGAGACATACTGTTCCCCTCTGAAAGATCACAGTCATTCGCAATAAAATCCGTTCCTACTTCTACTACTGGATGACGACCTCGTACTATTTTAAACTGCTTACTATACTTTCGCTTTGAGCTGAAACTATCCTTTCTTCTCTACAACATGTTGTAGAATTGATGACAGCAAAACAGATTTCTTTGTTCAGTTCGGTATTTCGAGTGTTTTGGCTCTTTAAGTTACGCTGCCTATAAGGTAACGTTACAGTCAACTATATAAAAACGAATACTATTTTTTCAACAGAATTGCGTGCTGAAATGATACAGTGCGAGATACACGTCTTGGAATGTAAGAGCGTTGTGAAGGTTGAGGTTTTCGATGGTTTATTAACTGTTTTTGCCAAACAAAAAAGGCTCGAATGATCATTAGAGGCTTACGTGCAGTTACAGACTTTGATTACGAATTTCAGATGAGCTGGATAAATTACAACCAGGTATCGATACTGTTTTTGTCTGCTGCAGAGGAGACTTAGTTTCTCTCTCCTAGTTTTATTAAGGAAGCTACAAGATCAAGAGGAGAAAAGAGTATATAAATCATCACGACAAATTCCCTGCCTCAAAGATTACCCATATTATTATCTTCCTGATCACTCGACCTAATAATCCTAGTTTTGAAAATAAACCAGTCTGGGTAATTTCTCCTCAGATACCTAGTGGCTAACTCAGCTGAATTCTCATCCTCAAAAATAGCGAAGCTCATAGCCCCACTTCCACTCATTCTGGAAAAGCAACACCCATCTAATGAACCCAGCACATCCAATATGATACGAATCTCCGGTACCAATTCTACAGAAACCTCCGTTAAGTCATTACGAGCTTCCTTCAATAAAGAAAGCCAATCCTCAGAATTACCAGGCAACTTACCTATACTTGGAGAAAACGCTTTGGGATTGTACATGTCAAAGACACTTTTTGTGCTCAATTCCACTTTGGGCCCTACCAAAATAACGTGCCTAGGCAAGAATGAGTCTTCTAGCAATTCCACTACGTCTCCCATGCCCGCAACAAACGCAGTTTTAGATTCTAAACACACAGGAACATCGCTTCCAACCCTAAAAGCTACCCTCTCAGTTTCTTTTTCATTTATGCCCCACAGCTTGCTTAGCAGATTAATAGCAGCAGCGGCATCTGCTGACCCGCCTGCCAATCCAGACGATACAGGAATATTCTTCAAAACTTTAACATAAACATTATCCGTAGTGCCCGGCGAGCATCTCCTCACCAAATGTCCAATAGCTCGCTGTATAGTGTTATCACGTCTATTAATACACGAAGGTTTGAGAAACCTTATCCCTCGGTTTCTAGAGCCAATGTCAAACTCTAAAACATCGTATAACTCTACAAATGCAAAGACAGACTCTATTAAGTGATACCCACACGGAGCTTTACCGACTATATGGAGAAACAAGTTTATCTTCGCAGGCGCGCTAATAAAATACTTCGACATCATACATCCGATCTACAGAACCCATCCCCGCAAACATGTAATACTCTCTATTTTGCATTATTGTAAATAAATTATTAAAAATTTAAATAAAATTATCACTAAATAAACTATCTATGGTAATAATTTCTATATTGCGACTGTCATGGTTGCGCTTTATTATCGGCCTATATGCGATTAATGAACAATATTTAAATGAGGCAATTCATCTCAGAAAACCCAGTTATACTTGCCCCTATGTCCGGCGTTACCGACTTGCCTTTTCGAACAACAGTACGAAAGCTGGGAGCTGGGCTTTTGATATCTGAAATGGTGGCCAGTAGGGCAATGATCTTAAAAACTCGGCAAAGTATGCAAAAATCGGAAGTGTGTCCTAATACTTCTGTGCAATTGGCTGGTTGTACTCCTGAAATTATGGCAGAAGCGGCTAAGATTAATGAAGATCTAGGTGCGAAATCTATAGATCTAAATTTTGGATGTCCTGCCAAAAAAGTTGTGGATGGCTATGCGGGCTCTGCATTAATGAAGGATGAAGTTATCGCGACGAAAATAATGGAAAGCGTGGTCAAGGCGGTAAAAGTTCCTGTCACAGTAAAAATGCGCATGGGCTGGGATACTACAAATCTGAATGCACCTACTTTGGCCAAAGTTGCTGAAGATGTAGGAATTCAGATGATTACCATTCACGGCAGAACGCGTTCACAGATGTTTAGTGGCTCTGCAGACTGGAAGTTCGTCAAGAGAGTAAAGGAGTGTGTAAAAATACCAGTAATAGTAAACGGGGATATTAGAACCTTGGATGATATCGTAGTGGCGCTCAACGAATCCGGGGCAGATGGAGTGATGATTGGCAGAGGAGCCTACGGTAAACCATGGCTAATAAAGCAAGCACTAAGCTTTATGAAAAACTCGGAGATATTACCAGAGCCCACAAAAAGTGAAAAGTTGGCAATTATATTGGATCACTACGATTATGCACTAGACTACTATGGAAAAGATCTAGGAGTAAAAATCTTGAGGAAGCACCTGAGTTGGTATAGCAGTTCCTATTCTGGTGCATCTTATTTTAGAGCGCAAGTAAACACTATGAGTGACCCTGTAGAGGTAAGGGAAAAGCTAACAGAGTTTTTTCAAACATCGTGATAAACGCGTAAAAGGTAGTAAATTATTGGACATTTTGCAGAATTTATGTTAGTGGGAGTGCCTACCAGTTGTGTTTTATATCGGTATCACTTGCGGTTTTTGTTGCCATAGCATTGGGTTATGGGGTCGTCTTCGGTGTGTGGTTGGTATTTTTTAGGGTCTAACGAGGCAGGTGGCTGGTATTTTCGTCTGGTTATATAGTTTAGTTTTTTTCCTTTGCGGGATTCATTGATGGATAAGGAGCTTGTTAGAAGTCTAATAACAAAGGGTATAAAGCAAGGCGGCATAGTTACGTTTGACGATTTGAATGATGCTCTTTCTGATGATGAGGTAGTAACCTCGGATAGCATAGACGAAACTATATCTATGTTGCAAGATTCGGGAATTAGTGTTCTTGAGCAGAGCGATGTGGATGACACAGATGATACTGTTACTGGAGAGAGTGTTGTAAAAGACGAAGAGGATGAAGCTAGTATTCGTTCTTGGGATTTTGGTCAGACTGACGATCCAATACGTATGTATTTGTGTGAGATGAGCTCGGTTGAGCTTTTATCACGTGAAGGAGAGATAGAGATCGCGAAAAGGATCAAGTCAGAAAAGGTCAACATGCTTAGGTGCATGGTAGAAGCTCCTTTGGTGTTGCGCACGTTTATGTCCTGGCGGGATGATTTGGTAAATCAGCAGGTATTGCTGCGTGACCTTATTGATCTAGATGCAAATTACAGGTGTGGGTTCCCTCAACCTGGGTTTGGTGAGGGAGATGGTGAAGAATATGGTGTCGGGCGAGGTGATGTAGTATTGCCTCCAGATGATGGGGATGTAGATCCGGAGTCATCTCTTGATGATGAGGCTGATGAAGACGATGAATCTTCTCTTGGTAATGCTTCTATATTAGAGATGGAGAGTGCTTTATTGCCGAAAGTTATATCTATTTTGGATTCCACGATAGAAGCTGCTGAGAAGATCTTGGAGATGAAGAAGAAAAAGCGTGACGGCGGCGAGTACGATGAGAATGCTTATAATGAACTGCACGACAGCATATGGGAGATGGTTTCTCAGATGAAGCTTAGCGATTCTGCTGTTGCGTCTGTGACTCAGCAAATATACGCTTTAAGTAAGTCAATAGCGGCGGAGGAGTCCTCTCTTATTTCGTTGGCTGAGAGCTACGGTGTAGATAGAAAGAGCTTTTTAGATGCTTATAATAACAATACTATAGCTGAACAAGCGAAAACCTCATTTGAATGGCAAAATCTGCTAGATAAGGAAGGTGACACCCTATTGGAGATGCAGAACAGGGTGAAGTTATTATCTGGGGAGGATTGTCCTGGAAGTTTCAAGGCGTTAGTAGCCAAGATTCAGAAGCATGAGCGTACGGCGAACAGAGCTAAGCAGGAGATGATCAAGGCAAATCTTCGGTTAGTTGTGTCTATAGCGAAGAAGTATTCGAATCGTGGATTGCAATTTCTTGATTTAGTGCAAGAGGGCAATATAGGTTTGATGAAGGCTGTAGATAAGTTTGATTATAAGCGTGGCTATAAGTTTTCTACGTATGCTACATGGTGGGTGCGTCAGGCGATCACGCGGGCGATTGCTGATCAAGCTAGGACTATTAGAATACCTGTGCATATGATTGAGACTGTTAACAAGATCAATCGTACGCTGAGGCAGATGCTGCATGAGATTGGTCGGGAGCCAACTTTGGAGGAGCTTTCTGCTAGGCTTAATATAAATGTTGAGAAGATCCGTAAGGTGATGAAGATCGTCAAAGATCCTGTTAGTCTCGAGAGTCCTATAGGGGATGATGATAGTAGTACCTTTGGTGATTGTATAGAGGATAAGCGTGCTGTAAAGCCTGAGAATGCCGCGGTGCTTGCTGATTTGCGTGAGATAACTACTAAGGTACTTTCTACTCTTACACCTAAAGAAGAGAGAATTCTCCGTATGCGTTTTGGAATTGGTAAGAGCGGTAAGGATCATACCTTGGAAGAAGTAGGTAGGCTCTTTAATGTTACTCGTGAGAGGATAAGGCAGATAGAGGCAAAGGCTTTGCGAAAGCTGCGTCATCCAAGTCGTGCTAGGAAATTGCGTGGGTTTTTCTAAAATCGCTGAAAGATTATCAATTTCTGCATGCTGCGTGGTTTTGTGGTGAGGGCATGTGGGGGATTGGTGTTGTTCTCTCTTGGAATATTGTCTCACGTTTTGTAGTGGGATGATAGGGTGTGAAGCTTTTGTCTTGTAAAAGACAGGGGGTGAATTTTTAGTATTTGCGCGTTTCTCATATATTTCTTATATATTGTGTGCTCAAAAATTTGCACTAATTGCTAAATTGTACAACTCCTTGCAGAGTTTCTGCTGTCTTTTCTATGTCTTGCGTATCGTAGTACGTGAGATTGGGGTATTGCTGATTGAGACTTGAGTTAATTGCGAGATTGTACCCTTGCCACCTTTTTGATTTTGTGTGTTGCATATATTTTCCAGTATATATTTAGCTTGGAGCTACTTCGGCTTTTTTATTGTGAGTGTGTTGGAGTTGGTATCGTTATTTCTGCTGTCTTTCTGCATATTACACATGCTCTTCAATTTACTGTATGAACATTCCCCAATTCTCATTGTCTATCTTTTCATATATTGCGTACGTTTTCCAATTTACTACACGAACATTTCGCTTTGCATTGCCTAGTGAAGCTACTATAGCCTTGCATTGAGATTCTGGCATTTGAAAATGCTCGTGTTGCTGCTTTAGATGAAGCGGCTATTGAATATACAACCGGATGTTGCTGCGCGCCCCAGAGCAGGGCGGTATCTATATCTGACTGCGTGTTGCTGTTATGCCATTAAGCCTTTTTTCTTTTAAGTTGACTTGGTTTCTAGACCCATTAGTCCCATATGTCACTGAATTTCTTTTATGTTATATTGCGTGCGTCTGCTAATGTTACTATACCTAGTAACACGCGCTTTGCGTTATTGGTGTGTATTACCAGTGTTTAATTCTTTTCAAGATCAAGTGGCAAATTTGATTTAACGAAACTTACGTCTTGGAGCAGGATTCTTTTATAACGTCATAATGCGACTTTCGATTCTGCGCTACGTTTGTTTATAGATATAACTGTATACCTTAACACCACAGCATCGCATAGTTCGGTATATGAGACTCTCTGATAATTGCACTGATATGTTTCTGACGTACTATGATAGTGCGATCAGGGTGTAGGCTTAAGTTAGTGCAAGCATCTGTTGTGTTGCTGAATTTCTTTGCGTCATATTATGTGCGTCTGCTAATGTATCATGCCTAGCAAAGCTACATTAGCCTCACGGGGAATGTACGACCTACCGGATGTCGTCCGGGGCAGTATCTATCTGAGTTCGATGCTATTATACAACCTTTCTGTAGTGTATGATGATTTTATCTTGATCATCTGTATATGTTTACTGAAGCTACTTCGGCTTTTTTCTGTGGAGCGAGTTGGTGCAATTATCTCTGCTATCTTTCCATATATTGCGTACGTTTTCCAATTTACTACACGAACATTTCGCTTTGCATTGCCTAGTGAAGCTACTATAGCCCTGAGTTGCGATTCTGGCATTTGAAAATGCTCGTGTTGCCTCTTTTTTATATGAGGTGGTTATTGAATATACGACCGGTTGCTGCGCGGCATGGGGCAGGACTGTATCTATATCTGTCTGTGTGTTGGTGTGATGCTATGAAACCTTCTTATAGGTCGATTTTGTGTTACCCATTAGTTATAGCCGTTTTGCTCTTTAGTAATATCTACACACCGCCGTCATTATTGAGGAGTGAGCTATTTGGTCATGTGCTATTTTTTATTAGCGTTTTGTTTTGGGGTACTCATTGCTTTGCCTCCGATATGAAAATTGACATTCGCGACGTGAAGACTTCTGCAGGGATTGGTTACTGGTACAAGCAAAAAGAAGGGCTTCCTCTGGTGTCTATGACTATGGCATTTAAAAATGCTGGTTTCATTTATGATCCTATAGACAAAAAGGGTTTGGCGTTGTTAGCAACCTCGTTGATATCGCGTGGTACGACGAAGGATGGGGAAAGTATTGCTAAGCTGTTTCAAGAGAAAGGAATAATTTTTCATGTTTCTGTAGACAGCGACAATGCTTATGTAACGTTGAAGACTCTTTCCGAGAATTTAGATTTTGCACTAGGATTGATAGGGGAGGTGTTGGTAGATTCTCCTATTGATGAAGAGGTTTTCGTCATAGAAAAGGAGCGTCAAAAATCAGACATAAGACGTGATTCTAGTGATCCGGGACAGCTAGCGCATAACATGTTGAACAAAGTTGTATTTGGTGATCAGCCGCACGCTTATGACGCTTCCGGCACATTAGACGCTCTTGAAGGGGTTACCGTTAAGGTAGTGACTATATATTACCAATGTATGCGCACATAATTCTTAATGCTTTTTGATTTCAAAAAATGCTGAGTTATGAATTTTTGAAAAAGCATCGTCTTTCATATACTTCTGTTGTGGTATTTTTGTTTCATGAAGCGCTAGAATGTTGTATATATATTAACGCGCCCCATTACGAGCTTTAGACTAGCAATCGAGGCAACAACTGTGACGGAGATTCCCAAAAACGCGAGCAACACACTCACTATAACTAAAACTCCATCTTTCTTCAGTGTCTAAGAATGGCTTTAGCAGTCAATATCTCTATAGGTAGAGGAATTTACCCACTTTAAGAATTCTGGGTCGCAGTTATGAGTAGGGATTGAGAATATTGCTGGTGTGTTATAAGGGTGAAGTTCCTTTATTTTTTTCGCAATCTCTTCATATAAACCGGCAGTAGTCTTCATTATTACTATGCATTCGGTGCTAGTATTAATATCCCCATTCCATATATACATGGATGTTATACCATTAATCATATTAGAACAGGATATGAGTTTTTCCCGTAGTAAAAGTTCACTCATATTACGAGCGCTATCATGATCTGGCATTGTAGTGTATATTAAAAGCAGCGTACTACTCATATCGACAAGTCCTCTCTAGGGATATTATATTTCTGTGCATATTGTGCTTATTTCTGGCCTTTGCACGCTAGAGCCTCATCTACTTTTTGTAATAATTGCTTTAATGTAAATGGTTTTGATAAAAATAGTATTTCATTGAAATCTATCCCTTTATGTTGCTGATGGAACACTTCTTCAGCATATCCAGAGACAAATATAACCTTGGTGTTGGGTTGTATTTTTAACACTTCATTTACGGTTTCAGGTCCACTAGTACCTGGCATTACCACGTCGCTGATAATAACATCTATGTGGTTATCGGATGCTGCAATTATGGCATCTTTTCCCGAATTTGTATCTATGACATTAAAACCCCTGCGTGACAACGCTTTCGAAGTAAATGCCCTGACTGGATCCTCGTCTTCTACAAGCAAAACAGTTGCTGCATTAGGTAATAGTAGCCCTCCTTCTAATAGTTCTTTTTCTACTGTATTTTCATCTGATACGGAGCGATTTCCTACTTCTTGACCTTCAGTTGCGTATATTCTTGGTAGGAAGATCATAAACTTTGTACCTTCTCCTACCTTACTCTTTACGTATATGTAACCACCGGTTTGCTTTACTATGCCATATACAGTTGAGAGTCCCAAGCCTGTGCCATAAGTATCACTTTGTGTTGAGAAGAAGGGATCAAAAATCTTCTTCATTATGTTTTTATCTATTCCATGTCCAGTGTCTATGACTTCAAGTACAACGTACTCACCATGCTCGATTCGATCTTTATCTGGTGCAAACATACCCTTAGGTGTAGTTGAGGCATCTACTGTAAAATTGTAGGTTCTTATAGTTAATGCTCCGCCAGAGCTCATAGCAGATTTTGCATTTACTACTAGATTGACAATTACCTGCTCTAGCTGACTAAGATCAACCATTACAAGCCCTATGTTTTCCTGATAGTAAATATTGAGTTCGATATCCTCACTGATGAGCCTCTTTATCATTTGTGCTAGATCTGCAACAATGTTGTTTATGTCTAGAATCTTGGGTTGTAGAGTCTGTTTGCGTGAAAATGCCATCAGTTGCCTAATTAAATTGGCAGCACGATTAGCATTCTGCTTTATTTGCATAATATCCCTAAACGAAGGGTCGGTAGCAGGGTGTTGAATAAGTAACAGGTCGCAAAATCCTATAATTGCGGTCAGTATATTATTAAAATCGTGTGCTATCCCACCGGTTAATTGACCAATTGCTTGTACTTTTTGCGATTGTTCCAATTGAGTTTCTAAACTTTTACGGTCAGCGCTGTCAGTTATGTAGCACACCACTGATACAGTGTTATTATGTATCAGCTTGTTCATGTATATCTTAACGTAAGTCTTGTTGCAGAGCTGTCCCTCTATGGACATATTGTTTATAACGCTGTTTTGTAAGTACTTTTTTATCTTCTTGCTGTATACGGCCGTAAGGTGAGAGTATATGTATTCTTGATGTTGCTTATCTACAAGTGCCTCAAACGCTTTGTTGTACTTTATAATTTTTCCATCCATGTTGCACTGTGCAATAGCGATGGGAGAATGGATAAAGCACGGGTTTAACTGATAATCGGTGAGATCGAATTTTTTAGGCGTGATTAATCCATATATGTAGCTATTGTTATTTTTATCGTGAAAGACTTCTTGTGTGACATATGCTCTGAACATTGTGCCAGTTGATGTCAAAAATACAACTTCATCGGTTTCGCTATCTGATTGGTTTTTGCTAAGAAAGTCGCTCAATAATGTATGACGCTTTAAAGTGTCTAACTCAAAAATTTTTAAAAACGTTGCATTTGCAGAAATTATGACCCCATCCTGACTGAGTAAGTAAGATCCTACGTTGTGTCTATTTAATAGCTTTTCATGCACGTCTTCCTTCGTAATTTTTACTGCTTTAAGTACGAAGTAGTCCTGGGGCCTTGAAAGGGGGCTAAGAAATAGACTAAATGTTGCTTCGGTATTTATGTCAACTTGAGGATTATTTACTATCGGATCAAGGATAAGAGAGAAGTTTGAAACGGTATTTTTCTTACTGACTGAACAATATGTTCGTACAGGTGATTTGTTCTTTAAGGCACCTAAAAATCTCGATATTTCCTTATCGCTCAAATTACCTAATTTAAGCACGTTATATAGGTTCAGATTGCCATTTTGAGTAAAATTTTGGAATCGCGTATTGAACCTGGCATCTGAGTATACAACATTTCCCTGTCCGTTTAATATCAAGCAAAACTCTGTATCGTGATTTAATGCATTTGCAAAAATCATATTCTGATACTCAATAGCAGCTATAACCTTAGGATAGCGACTTAGCTTTTGTAAGAGCACTAGGACGATGGCGCTTGTGAATAAACAGTTAAACACCATACTAACGTACCCGTTTTCGATGCCGAACAGGTATATGCTGAAAATACAAAGTAATGGTAATATCACCACAATTGCGGCTTTTATCTTTGTAATTCCATAGTCACGAATCATAAAGTCGACTTTATGATTCCGTTCACTGTCTGTATACCTCTTATGCACCTACCAACTCCCAGCTCGTTGCTCAACACAGAAAAGGCCGATTAAGCGCCCCAGGCTTATGTACCTGTAGCTCAAGAGCATGGCAAGTACATATGAAAAATTAAGCATGAAACTTCTATAATCACTGAATTAAAAGTTTAAATATTGCCTTATACTGTACATTTTATTGTTCCTTTTCTAACTCGTTTTAATTTATAGTATTGTCATTTGCAATAACTGCATTTAGCATGCAGTACGAGTATAGCAGCGTTGTGTCTTTAGCAAGCTACAAGAACTTCTATACACAATCAGCAAGTTCTTCATATGTCTGTTGTTCTTCCTCAGTAAGAATTGTCAAAATCTTGTAAAAGAGCTCTTTATAAGAAATACAGAAGTATTATAAACAAATGATGTAGCAGTAAGATATATACTATATTTTTTCGGAAGGCTTGCGGTATATTCAGAATTATCGTTCAGCAATATAGAGGAGGGAGATTATGCAGCGTAAATATTACCTCAAATGTAGTCTTTAAAACTCCATGCTTCATTTTACGTCTGGGAACATAGTCATAATCACAGAATTGCAGAGTTCAGTATCTTGATAGATGTTTCACGGGGTATTTTTATCTTTTGTTCTAGGCATGTAAGTATGTTTTTTTGTAAATAAAACATACTCCTTACCGGAACTTTTTATTTTTAAATGTATTCGGAATGCAAAATAGACACGTTTTTTCAAGAGATTTATAACCCATAGTGTTCAAACTCCGAACACTTTACTACTCAAGGCTAGATAGGGTTGAGTTTCTAAGTGGCGATGAAGCGTCATGAGGTATAAGTAGACTCTGTATGTAGAGATTTTTTGTTTCCTTGCAGTATGAATGTCTGCAACTTAATCTGATACTTTAGTAACATAGAGATCCTGTAAAGTTGCAATTACGTCTATCATGGGAGTGTAGTGGGTAAAATCACACAAACATATATTTTTCCATATCGAGCAAAGTGATAAAATACAACGTCTCTCGCACAGGTTATAAGAAACGCTTTCAAAATAGGGAGGTCACTGTAGAACTGCGTCAGAAAGAAGACTTTATTATAATACCTCAGCAGTAATTACACAAAGAGCCAAGGTGATCTTTCCAAGCTTTTAGAGACGAAAATCTCAGTGATTCTTTCTCTAAAGCCCTCCCGACACTTAGAGCTGCATCTAGAGAATAGATCCGCTTATAAACACACGCTACATGTTCTTGCGTATTCTAAAATCTTGAGTCATTACAAGATGTCTAGAGATCAAATGTCTGTGGCGTGAAATCATGTGAGCTTTATCGATACCATCATGCCTTCGCTAGTAGGTATAATGGTAGAGAGGTATTTTTCTTTATTAGCGAGTTCGTCATTAAACGCTCGCATACTGGCATGAGCATTACTAGAAACTTTTTCAGTTGGGTGCTCATCAAATACGCTGCCAAAGAGGAAGGTGTTATCAGCAACTATGAGGCCACCCTTCCTTATATACATTTTAGCCCAGTTTAAGTAAGCAAGGTATGAGGATTTGTTTGCATCTATAAATATCATATCAAATGGAGCCATTTCCTTTAAAGTGTTTAGCTGCGCCAAAGCCTCACCATGCAATACCGTTATTTTATCTTCCAGTTTACAGTTGACTATGTTCTGATTTGCGGTCACTACGTTTTCGTAATCTTTCTCTATTGTGTATATATGTCCCTTAGAAGGCAGGGCATGCGCCATACATATTGCGGAAAATCCCACACAAGTACCCACTTCGACTATTGAATGTATACCAGCCATTCTTATTAAAAGCTGTAGCATTTGTCCTTCAACAGTCCCTAATTGTGCCATACGCAACTCAGAATGTGCAGTTTTATGCGCCTTCAATGCACCCTCAGTATCTACAGCAAAAAGCTTATTAAGGTACTCATCTTGTTTGCTTAAAGAGACATTGCGCACTTATTACCTATACGTTTCTAATTTGTAGGAAGATCTTATATTTTTTTATAAATTCCTTCAATATATCGTTAACTTTATAAGTATATGCAGCGTGATAATTTTATCACGTATATAGAAAATGTGGTATAAGTGACATGCATATATATTTATTTGTGCTGATTTTGTGATATGATCCGCCGGCTATGTCTGATGTATTGTAGGCATTGCATGAGTATGAGCGCTGCATGCAGCTGTGTAATTGTTATGCAGTTAGGGAAGAGTGGGGAGATGCAGTAATGTCTAAAGAATGCAGTGGAGAAGCTGATGTTTTTCAGGATCCTGAATATCGGGAGAGGTATAGGGAAAAGTTTCTAGAAGCACAGAGGCGGGGAATGGACATGGTAATCTATCCTGACGGCACTATAGCTTTGATAGAAAATAAGGTCGTGATGCACACATACGGGTGGCATAGGAGGCGTAGGGGCTTCGAGAGAACCAGGGGTTTTGTATCTCAGGGGAAAGGAAAGGAGCACGTTGCTGGAGAAGAGAGAGATGTCTCGGTAGTTACGGAAGAGACAGAGTACGCCTGATATTTCTGGCTGCTACTGGTTGTGTATATGTTACAAGTCGTTCCTTTCTTGTAACATATTATGCTTTTTTGTTAATTTTGCCACTAACAGTGGTTTTTCTTATGTTTGTTGTTGTAAAAATTGAGCAACGTT
Organism: Anaplasma phagocytophilum str. Webster; assembly: GCF_000964685.1. Lineage (GTDB taxonomy): Bacteria > Pseudomonadota > Alphaproteobacteria > Rickettsiales > Anaplasmataceae > Anaplasma > Anaplasma phagocytophilum. The sequence continues at coordinate 1,367,877 of NZ_LANS01000001.1, read as the reverse complement.
GTAGTTAAGAAAAGCGGGCGGTTAGGTATAGTGTATTGAGTGGCAGTTGTCATATTGGCGAGAAGTCTTGGCTTTTACCCTAGAGCAAAATTTGCTTGCTTTGTTATTTAGTAGAAACAGCCATACAGATCTAACTTAGCTAAAAAAGGCATGAGAGCATTTCAAGAAGTAAGCGATTGGCTATTACTTTGGAGAAATAATCAAATGACAGACAAAAGGGCTTAGAAGTCTTGTCTACCAAAGCCCTTGAACCTAGATCTTTAATCTTCGTACAAGTTATGTCGCTGATGAAAATACCATTTACATCAACAACCATATCCGTGAAACCATATGTTTGTAGTAGCATTGCCATATGGATCACTGAATCTATGGAAAGATATCATTTAAGGTTTATGTTTTACTTATTAAAAGGTCTGAGCTTTGCTTACGAGAGACAAAGTATTCCATCAAGATTCTATAGATAAGTCTCTTTTTAGATACGTAAAATCGCTACGAAGTGATATTATCGCTTTGCTATTACCTGAGAACTTATGATGGCATACCTTCCGTAAGACCTACTGTTATTACGATGATATATCTCACTCTTCTATAAAGCCACTGCCTGTATCCCAAGTACAGAAGAGTCATAGCAGCACGCGTGTATACTAAATCCTGCTGCTATATATCATTGCGCACATTACGTAACTTAGTCGCTTCGCTGTTGTCTCCTATAGATAATCTTGATTATTGACGAGTTGCAGAATTGCCTTCATAGCTTCGTTTAAACACTACACCTGAGCATGATGAGAATTCTCTAATGCTAAACCACAAATTGCGCTGTTAAGTTCAATGCTAAAACACTTACATGCTACCTTTTACCTGATAGCTTAGTTAGATCATACCAGGTACATGCAGAGATCTCTTGGAGTGATTAGGCACACGCCTTTTAGATATTTATTACCTGCTCCAAGATCAATGCGGGTACTACTAATACAGTGCATTTTATCAAGCCCGGTATGTGTGTAATATTGGGCATTCATCTTTCGGTAGGAGAATTACAGTAAGTAACAAGGGAATCCTATTCCTAATCTCTTTTCCACGTGTTACTTCTCCGTTGTACTAGATGTTCTCCTTGGAAGGATACTCTAGGACGGTACAGTACACGTTTTACTTCACACAATTAGTGTGTAGTTAATATATCACATCTTCTGACATAATATGTTTATAAAGAAGAGATTTTTATTTAAGATTGTATAATATATTCCATAAATGTATGCTAACCGGGAATATTTTTCATCCTAATGCACATGAATATTTCTGAAATTTACCCATCATCTAATAAAATATACATTAATTGCACTCTATATCCGGATGTTAAGGTCGGAATGCGTCAAATAAATATTAGAAATTCTTCGCAGCGTTTCCTTCTCTACGATACTGCTGGTCCTTATACTGATTGCGATATTAAGGTTAATCTGACTGAAGGAATATCTAGCATAAGGCGAGATTGGATAGCTCGCAGGAATGATACCTATCCTATACGTAAGGCTAAGACTAATTCTGATGCTCGAGGTGTAAAGGCTCTTTCTGGAGATGATAGAGTAATATTGAAAGGAATAGCTGGAGGTGCTCCAGTGACTCAACTCTTTTATGCTAAAAAAGGTATCATAACACCCGAGATGGAGTATGTAGCCGTGCGGGAGAACGCTTTGCTTGAACAGGCTGAAGCTATCCCTGGTCTGTTATTGCCTACTAAGACACGTAAAATAACACCTGAGTTTGTGCGTGAAGAGGTGGCTTGCGTGTGATATATGTGCAAAAACACATGTTTACTATGTGCATTTATATCTCAGTCTAGCCATGCTTAGTAGAGGAAAAATTATGCTAAGAGGAAGATATATAGAAGAGTATATTAGTTTGTAGCATAACTTGTTATATTTACACTAAGCTGTCTTTCTAGGTATAGGTAGTGCATAGAATTCTCTCTGTTAACCAATTTAGAACATGTGAGCAGGGTTCTTCTATCGCAGAGGAAGAACTGATTTCTCGAGCTGGCGCTGCAGTCGTACAAGAGTTAGTATCTCGCTTTCCTAAGTCACCAGTATTGGTTCTGTGCGGGCCGGGAAATAATGGAAAAGACGGTGCGGTTATTGCTAATCTTCTACGTGATAAGGGGTGGTCTGTTAGACTACTGTGCTATCGGAGTAATATACCCGATGGATTTGCATTAGAGCCAGATGGTTTTGTACTAGAAGAACCATTAATCATAGATTCTATTTTTGGGATCGGATTGTCTAGACCATTGGAAGAGGATTTGTCATCTATAGTGCAGCAGATAAATGTCAGTGGTAAATTTGTAGTATCTGTGGATATCCCTACTGGTATAAATAGCGACACAGGTGAAGTAATGGGAGCAGCAATCAAGGCGGATCTTACTGTTACCTTTTCTTGTTTAAAGCTTGGACATGTAATATCACCTGGGAGACAGCATTCTGGTGTTGTATGCGTTAAAGACATAGGTTTGGAAGTATGTGATTCTACAGTATCCCTCAATTCTCCGGCGTTGTGGGAGAAATCAATGGCTCGCTTAAGCTATAAGTCACATAAGTACAATAGAGGTTATGCCGCAATTTGCTCTCTAGGAATTAGGTCTATAGGAGCGGTAAAATTGGCTTCGCTTGCAGCATTGAGAACTGGCCCTGGAGCAGTTGCAGTCGCTTGCGAGGAGGATGAAGTTGTATTATATGCTAGCACGCTCCTCTCAGTGATGTATAAAGCACATGAAGAGATTATACGTGATGAAAAAGTCACTTCTATATTGATAGGGCCTGGTGGTGAATTATCAGACGCTTCTATAAAAAACAAAGTACTGAATGTATTGGAGAGTGGTGATAGGGGTTATGTGCTAGATGCTGGAGCCCTGTCGGTTTTTAAGGATTGCAGTGATATCTTGTTTAAAAGCATAAGTAAAAAGCGAGTGGTGCTTACGCCTCATGAAGGAGAATTCGAGCGTCTTTTCCCAGGATTAAAAGGCACCGTTGTAGAACGTGCGCGTGCGGCTACAACAATCTCAAATGCTATTGTTGTATTAAAGGGACATGATACTGTGATAGCTTCGCCTGAGGGTAGGGTTGTAGTGAATAATAATGCACCATGTGCGTTGGCGACAATAGGTAGCGGTGATGTATTAGCAGGTATGATTACAGGGTTAATAGCTACGGGCATGAATGAGTTTGATGCTGCTTGTTGCGCTGTATGGGTACATGGAGAATGTGGGAAGAAATACAGATTAGGTTTAATTGCCGAAGACATAATAAGTCAAATTTCCGAGGTATTGTCTGCACTATAGCAATGCTCTACAGCATTTATGCTTAATTTTGGGGTATTCGTTCAAGCATTCTACTCTGCACCCGACTGATATTGGATTTTGCCGCTATTTTTTCAGAAATTAGTTTGGTGGCCTATGTATATAGAATCCCGAACACAAGCATGATGCTCCCCCAGTTATCCTGATTTTGCTTGTACGTTTATTTTCAAGAATCAAGCCATGCTTTCTTTTATGGGGAGGTAGATTCGATATGAGCTATACAAGCAGAGTATATAACAGCAGTTGCGGAAATGGGCTGAAAAATAGGCATCTGTGCAGCAACAAGCTGTATGTAATTCTATCATTTTGGAAAAGTATTCATTATTGCTTAGCGTAAACATTGTGAAGAGACTGCTATACGCACTCCAGCGTAATGGTTTTTGTATAAGGGGCTTTTATAAACAATCAAAATACATAGCAGTAATCGTGAATATTCATATTTGCAATAACGCATAGTTTTATGAGAAAACAGCACAGGAGCGTGTTCTATAAGAAAAAAACCGCAATAGAAGTACTCTTCAAAGTAGCAACATTGCGCTGAAATCTGAAAAATTTAGTAGGTGCTCGAATTTGGAAAAGGAATACAATTTGAGGTTTACGAGCAGTAATTTCATGGAAGATATAGAACAATGCAGCTGCAAAGGGAAAAAATATCAGGTTATAGGGTGTCGGAAGTTACTAATGTTTATAGATCTGAAGAGCTAAAATTGAACGGGCGATATAAGTTGAGCTGAATATGGTTGCTTCATCTCGCGTTCTGAGTACCTTGTCAATTACGCTAAGGGCAGAATACTAGTGGGAAGGGAATAGTGGCTAGTAGAAACTCTGATTTGCAGATCTAAAGCGCTATAATGCAATAGGCGCGGCTGATCCGCGCAGACTTTTTCATCGTTTTTTGAAGGACGTACCACTCTATATACAACAGCAAGACACGAAGATGTGACTGTGGAGTATTGTACTTCGAGTGCAGCGAGGTCATATTTTTCCCTTAGTAACGCTTGCGATACATTCCTCCGATGGCAATACAGATAGTGCTGCAGTTTCTACTGTATTATGTACTGCTATAAACTAGTGTGGGAGAGTTTAGTTTCCCCAGCGCTCTAGATGGATGCTGTTAAAAGGGTTGATGGCGTCTTTGAACTTTCGCGCTATGTTGATACCCCATGCAACCAGACAAGAGATAGTAGATCGCGAGCAGGTCCTTCTACTTCTTCTCGTCCTTTTCGCGGTGCTTCTAGTCTTGTTCCGGGAACTAGTCTAACGTCTCTTGATGATGATGCGCTGGAGATTTTGGATAATATCCGAGAGCAAAGGCATAGAAGGTAGGGAGTAGTGTGTAAATATCTCGCTGGATATACTTGCAAAAAGCAAGGGTTTGGCAAGAAGTAGAGCCTGCCAGATGGGCAAGCGGACACACATACGTATCTGTAGGGTTTTGTGGGAATATAGAGAGCGTGACAAACAGCAGTGTGTTTTCTTGTAAATATGCGATAGATTAGTGCTTTACACTCACTCAAAGGTTTTTTTAGCTAAGCACATGCATAGATAGGGCTATAAACTGCCATTGGGTAGGTTATCGCGATACTTTCAGGCCTCCTTCCACTGCCTTTTCTGATTTAATTTGTATTCAACAATGCACGGTTATTCTTCATAGAGCTTATGCTTTTTACTTCTTTAGGGTGTTTCCCAAGCGCTTTATTCTCTCATACTGCGCATGCGCTTGAAGAAGTATTAGGACATTACGTATGTAAAATGCCATTGGGTGATGCAATCTGATCTGGAAAGTTGCAGGAATTTGGTGAGAAAAGATTCTATACGTAAGTAGATTACTTCAAAGACTAGAATAATTGTTCATATATAGAACAGATATTTCATTGTAATGGATACTCGCAATATGCAGTGCTGGAATATGTCAGCACATATATAAGAATAATGGCCTCTGCATTGCTTATTAGTATATCGAGTAGGTTATCACTCTGCATTTTAAATACAAGACCTACTATGAACACAGGCAATATGGGAGCAAACCCTTTTTCCAAAGCAAAAACGCTGGAAGTAGCCATCATACTGGATAACTTTTCAGACTTTTTTCCTAGCATCCTGGGAAGCAGCATACCAGATAAGAAGCCAAGGATTACAGCATTTAGGCTACTTATATGACGCGGCAAGCTAAAGCTGTAATATGGAAGAAGTTCCACAGAGGGCTTAGCATCATCAAAGCATGTCAAATTTTCTGAGACCGAGCCTATGGCAATCTTTCCAACAACATGTGCAACGGAGACAGAAGCAGAATTTGACAAAAGGACCATACCTAGCAACAGAAAAACCACCTTTATAGCGTTGTATCCCTGCAATTTTGATACAGATTGAAAAACAATACTAAAAACGATAAATGGTAATAGAAATACTATTAACCTGCTAAAGAAACAGTATCCTTGACCGCTGACATGACGTAAACGAAGAATATCTTTTTTATGCAGTAGCAGATTAGACGAGCTCTGCATTAGTGATATAGTGCTCAGCGATTCAATTCAGAAGAGCAGTTAAATCATGCATGAGGGTGGTACATAAATGTCAGTTTTTTATAGCGGTTCACAGAGTAATTCTTTTGGCAAAGGCTAAATCTATAGATTTTTCACCTCATATTTCCAGAATGTTTCTAAGCATGGCTCTGTTACCTGTTTGGGGTTTTAAGAGGTGTATCGCCTACTAGCTCAGATGATGATTTGCAAGCGCTCTATCTGAAGTATTGCTGATCATTTTTAGTACTGGCATCATGGCTCAAGATCATGATCCGGATAGGAACTATATTTGCTTATATAATAAGAAGACCGGGGAAATCGAGCCCTCATATACTGAGATTTTTTTTGAATATCTCTTTGCAGAAGAGACTTGAAAAATCTTGAAAGATCTTCGCGCTATTAATGCTCCTTTCTAGTGCAGAGAGCGCTATCCTTGCGAAGTTTTATATCTATCAGTTATACCTCCACAATGCGTTGATATATTTTGCCTACGACACTATGTTTTCTTCTATAGCGTCAGAAAATGGTGCATCTTGTATAGAGTACTCCTGCAATACTTGCGGATATAAGGTTTTTTAACGACATTCCAAGAGTAAGTTCTATATTTAGAGCAAATGTAATATCAGTGTAAATTTAGAGATAATTTCAAGACGAAATCCTCAAATATGGCAAGGAACAAGCTATTTTTATAGAAAATAACTACTGCGCTAAGGCAAAATCTCAAGTTCTTGCATATGAAACATCTGCCAATTATATAGAAGTATCGGGTATAACTTCTTATAAAAGTGCTATATTGATTAAGAAAAAGTTTATAATTTAGCAATTATTTTTTTCTATACAGAAATAATTGCATATGTAGGATAGTTGGTAATCTGTGAAGAGATTTCGTAAGGCGCATTGATGCTTATGATATCAAAACACTTTTCAAGACCCCCTTTTTATAATATTAGGTTCCTAGCTTCAAAGGGAGCGTTGTTTGTAGGTTTGAGATGGGCGTGGTCATAGTAGAGTCTCCTTCTAAGGCGAAGACTATTAGTAAGTACTTGGGGAAGAAATTCAATGTTATTGCTTCTTTTGGCCACATAAGGGATTTTCCAGCGAAGAGTGGATCAGTTGATCCTTCTAATGATTTTAAAATGATATATGAGATTATCCCAAAATCAGAAAAACACCTGGATAAGATAGTAAAAACTGTCAGTGCTGAAAAAGAGGCTATATATCTCGCTACGGATCCGGATCGCGAAGGAGAGGCGATAGCTTGGCATATAGTAGAGGTTTTGAAGGAGAAGTGTGCCATAGCGAAAGATGTTACAGTGAACAGGATGGTGTTCAATGAAGTAACCAAAAGAGCAGTTACTGCTGCTGTTGATAATTGCCGTCCTATAAATATGGACTTGGTTCGTGCGCAGCAAACACGCAGAGTGTTGGATTATCTCGTGGGGTTTACGCTGTCCCCGCTATTATGGAGAAAGTTACCAGGCAGTAGGTCAGCAGGTAGAGTGCAATCTGTGGCGCTCCGTCTACTTTGTGAAAGAGAATATGAAGTAGAGCAGTTCAAGACTCAGGAATATTGGGATGTTGGAGTAGATCTGCAAAACCAGGGTGGTGAGAAATTCGAGGCCGTTCTTAAGTGTTATGCGGGTGAGAAGCTCGAGAAGTTTTCAATAGGCACAGAAGAGCAAGCCAAGGAATACGCAGAGACTGTTAAGAATCAGAGCTATACTGTAGAATCTGTTGAGTCGAAAAAGACTAAGCGCAACCCATATCCTCCTTTTATCACATCGAGTCTACAACAAGAGGCATCTACGAAATTGGGGTTCTCTGCGAAGAATACCATGATGATAGCTCAGAAGTTGTATGAGGGTATAGATATCGGAGGGGAAATAGTAGGTCTTATAACGTACATGCGTACAGATGGTTTTTACATTTCTGAAGATGCCGTAAACTATATACGTGATACAATCAAAATGCAGTTTGGGGAGAAGTATTTATCCAAATCTGTTAGGAATTACACTAAAAAAGTAAAGAATGCACAGGAAGCGCACGAAGCTATCCGTCCAACAGACATTACTATGCTACCTGAGCAGCTATCAAAATACCTCACGGATGAGCAATTGAAGCTTTATACTCTCATATGGAAAAGGACACTTGCTACACAGATGGAGTCTGCAGTAATAGATCAGGTGGCTGTGGATATTAAGTCATCGTGTGGGAAAATAAGTCTTCATGCAACTGGATCGACGCTCAGTTTTGATGGTTATTATAGAGTATATGGTTCTGAGGATAGTGATAAGCGTCGCATGTTGCCACAACTTCGCGAAGGTGAGAGCTGCGAGCTGTTGGAAGTACATCCTAATCAGCATTTTACTCAGCCGCCTGCGCGATACAGCGAAGCTAGTTTAGTGAAAAAAATGGAAGAGATCGGCATTGGTAGACCTTCTACTTATGCGACGATTATTTCAGTTTTGCAGGAAAGGGGGTACACTCAACTAGAGCAAAAGCGTTTTATTCCAAGTGAGCGGGGGAGAATAGTAAACGCCTTTTTGACGAACTTTTTTAGAAAGTACGTGGAGTATGACTTTACGGCTAATCTGGAGGAAGAGCTTGACCTTATCTCAAATGGAAAGATGGTTTGGAAGGAGGTTTTGAGTCAATTTTGGGATAAGTTTATATCGGATGTCAGTTCCGTAAAAACTATTGAAGCTAGTGAGATATTGAAAGCTATTACCAGAGATTTGGAGAATTATGCATTTTCTTCAGTAGATGGCGAAAGCATTAGCAGAGTTTGTCCACAGTGTGGATCGGGTGAGCTCATGCTCAATATCGGTAAGACTAGTGCGTTTTTGGGATGCAATAGATACCCTGAATGTAGATATACGAGAGGAATTGGTGGAGATGGTAGCGCTTCTCCGGCTGATGATGCCTCAAGAATTTTGGGTATAGATGAGGAGACTCAGGAAGAGATTTTCCTAAAGCGTGGGCCATACGGTGAATATTTGCAGTTAGGTAACAGCACAAAGCGTGTTTCTTTAACTAAGAGCGCTGGTGAAATTACTGTAGATCTTGCGAAGAAGATGTTATCTCTTCCATTGGTTCTTGGATGCTATCCGGATACTGATAAAGAGATCAAGTTGGGTATTGGCCGTTTCGGACCATACCTTTTTTACAATGGCGTGTATTTTTCTATCAAAGATAGGGAAGACTACATCAACATAAGCCATCAGGAAGCTGTAGAAATAATAGATAAGCAATCTGACAAAAAGGCTAAACTTTTGGGTCAGAACAAGGATGGTAAAGATATATACGTATGTAAGGGCAGGTACGGCTTTTACCTAAAGTGTGACAAGACAAGTGTAGCGCTCAAGGGTAGATCTGAAGACATTACGCTAGAGGATGCTATATTGTTACTGAGTCAGAAACAGTAAAAGAAGAGCTAATTGGTATAAAGCTAGGGTAGCCTGGGTTGTAATGTGTCGATCGCATTTTTAAGCGCTCTCTCCTGCCTTCAGCCTGCTGCACAACTTTAACAGTGAGTTCCTCTCGTTATATTATAGAGTGCTCTCTAACAGGCTTTATCATGCGCATTAGGCACTTGTGGATTCATAGATCTGGCTGATTGAAGAAAAGATGCACGTGCAATATTGCCTATCTTGGACGAAGAGTGCATAAAGCTCTCTACGATATACCTTGTAGGCGCAATACTGAGGTATTGGCTAGACTTCGCTCTCTGCGCAATGGTGCAAGCTTATGAGCCTTGCAGTGCATTACGAAAAAGCGCACAGAACCTGATCTTCTTGAGCTGTCTATAGTTATGGCGAGATGCTCTGTTTGTTTAGGATACGTTTACTAAGAGTAGCGTTTGTGACTGTTATCTTTAAAGGCTATCGAGATGAGTTCTTTTGTAGATGCGTAAAGTGGAAAGGCTAAGCGGGTTAGCATCTTTTCTCATAATGCATGCCAAAATGCTCTCCGTCGTGAATTATCCACAACACAGTCGCGTTACTTTTAAAAAATGCAGCACTAATAGTATAATACCGCTACAGCAGCCTGTATTGCATAAATACTTACCGCGCAGCAATATTGTCGTAGAACTAATGCGACGTCTACATCATCATTCATCTGGCTTCTTAGATATCCCCCGTGTGCTAACCTGCATCACCATATTAACTGCGGCAATAGTATGATTCCCTTGCTTGTAAAACTCTGCCCACAATACATATACTACTGAATGCTGACTACCGTAGCGGTTAGCATCTTTTCTCATAATGCATGCCATAATGCTCTGTATCCGTCTTCATATTATCAGCTATACAATACTATTGCGCACCTACTGCCTTTATACTTCCCTCGTAGCAGTACCTATGTAGGAGCTAATGTATAAAATGTAGCGGCAACATTTGTGCAGAACTAATATATCGATATCGGCTATGTCATCATTCATCTGCCCTTTCATGTTGCTTCCTATACAAACCCCTGCCTTACACGTCACCTAACTGGCCATAGCTGCAGTACATCTGGCATAATATCCGACACGCCACTGATTTCTTAGGCAACTTATTGATGTACGTAACGCTCAATATATAAGCACCTTGCTAAGGCAAATTCTTCAAAGCAATCATAGTGGGATACCAATCTGGAAGGAGCGTGAGGAGTTTATAACAAGGTAAAGGGTGGTAAAAGCTGCATTTTCGTATCACAATGTGTTCGTCTACAGCACAATGGTGTTGTGTTATATGCATTCGGCGCTATGCTAAGAGCTATAAAAGCGAGATTTTGCACAGAGCAGGTGTGTTCTAGGACTAACTCTGCCTTAGAAGTGTGCATAGGGTGCAAAAAGACACCGTCTTTGAATTCGATCTCTAGAAAATGATGTTAACTTGCAAGTACGCGTTAAGCTGCTTTTTCTCGAGCTATTAGGATGTGCGCCCGCCAAAGCACTGCTCGCGCATATTGCGCTGTAGTAGCGTGGCATTTTTTATGCGTCAACTAATTGTGGGGACTCGGAAAGTAATGCTATAGGTACCGAGAGATCGTACGCTGCATAAGCCATGCACTAATCTTTATAGTGGTGAAACACAATTACTATAAATCAGTACTGCTACCATAAAGTATTTTAAATTGCTCGTACTCAATATCTGCGATGGTGTGCAGCAAAGTGCTACTGACATCTATGACATATAGCTAGCATGGCATCTTCACACATGGTAACTATACAGGGCATATATTCTAGCTCAATTAAGCATATTATCCGCAGCAGAAGCCACAAGCACTGTAACAAGCTGCTATTTATAATCTTGAGCGATTATATCGTTACTGACATAACTTAAAGTAGCAACGCTACCAGTGCGTATTAATTTGCTCTTCCTAGATATCTGCAATGCTGCGCTCCCACCGAGAAAGCAGTAGTACCTACGTGCGCATATAACTAGTGAGGGAATCAATCTCTTTTTGAAGTGGCAAAATCTTTATTTCTCTATCGTTATGCCGTGCCGCTAGGTTAAATTTGCGAGAGGCAAATGTATACTCTTTACAGAAAGCAAAATACAACAACAAAGACTATGTGATAGCCGTTAGTCCCTGCTCTGCCTGTTATGTTGGAATGGTTTCTAATACGAGTTTGTAAAATTGATATGGAGTTTGAATAAGTATGGTAAATTAGCATCATGTGTTAGTTAGCTGTTACCAAATTTACATTTTTCCTGCAGGAGTACCTCTCTAGAGGTAAAGCAGCTCGAGACACTACACGAACTTAGCGCTTTTTCACAGCAACGTGCGTAACAAATAGAGAGTAAGGATATACGCATTATTTAAAAACATGTTATATCCCACACTAAGAAAGCATACAGCTCCTGCTATAGCATTCAGACATTATAGCTTTATATATAGTAATAATCTCTCGATGTAGTTCTTCAAACTGCGATAATGAACCGTAATACAATACCCTTGTAAAGCTCAGCTACTGCATTTCTGTCTCTCGAGACTTTTAAAATATCCCCCCAGCACAAAACGCACTAATCTACCGCTAAAGTAAATATATCCACAGGCTCTCTTATATATGCAAAGGTTCTGTCAGCATCAGCGAAAAATGATTACATCAGAAATTGCCCGTTCCTATACGAAACAATTCCAAGCAAAATATTATAAATACACCTAAGGCTCCTCAAAGATTCCATATTGCATCGCTATCCCACAAAGCTCTCGTTGTGTTGCAACAATACCCGACCAGCACGTCCCTTTACTGTTCGCGTGAACACAACCAAAAAAACTGGTAAATATCACACACCTTTGAGAATCATATTACGCACTTGCATTTTTATAGCATTGGTATACCATCATCATTTTCTACTGGAAAAAAACATCTGCTTGCTCCTCGTCTATAGATAATGTGGGTAAAATATCACATGACGTTTTTTCTACCATCTCTCTCACTAGTCTCTTAATTACACTAAATAACTCATTTCCTTGGGAATATACTGCGAAAAGTTCCATTTCAAGCTGTAAACGCGCGCTGTAGCGTATGGACAAAAAATGCTATTAACGGAAATAATACGTCAATCATTGAGAGCCTTGCTAAGTTTCATGGAACAAAATTTTGGCCCACACATGGAACAAAAATGCGCTGTTTTTCCGCCCTTTCCAGGTAAAGATTCATCGTGCAGCTTTTTAGCAGTTGCGGGATCTATAGACAAGTTAAACTGGTCCTCCCACCTAAAGTCATATCTTGCTTGGCTGAGAGCATAATCACGGGCAAACGAGGCCGGATTACCTTTCGCCAGGTCAGCAGCGTGAGCCGCGATTTTATAAGATATAACACCCGCTTTTACGTCTTCGGCATTGGGTAATCCGAGATGCTCTTTAGGTGTTACGTAGCACAACATCGCAGTTCCATACCAACCTATCATAGCAGCACCAATGGCACTGGTTATGTGATCATAGCCAGGAGCTATATCCGTAGTCAGAGGGCCTAGTGTATAAAATGGCGCCTCATCACAAAAATCAAGTTGCTTTTTTACATTTTCTTCAATCAAATGCATAGGCACATGGCCAGGACCTTCTACTATAACTTGACAATCATGCGCACGTGCTATTTTTACCAATTCTCCCAAAGTGCGAAGCTCTAAAAACTGCGCTACGTCATTGGCGTCATTAATTGAGCCAGGTCTAAGACCATCCCCCAAAGAGAATGTTACATCGTAACTACGCATTATTTCACAAATCTCTTCAAAATTCTCGTACAAGAAGTTCTCTTTGTTGTGTAGCAAGCACCACTGTGCCATTATTGCACCACCACGCGATACAATTCCTGTAGTGCGTGAACGGGTATGCTCAATGTAGCTCTTCAACACACCCGCGTGTATGGTGAAGTAATCCACCCCCTGCTCGGCCTGCTCTATTATCGTTTCTTTGAATACTTCAAAACTTAAATCTCCAACTATGCCATTAACTTTGTTTAGAGCTTGATATATAGGCACAGTACCTATAGGCACAGGGCTGTTGCGCACTATCAATTCTCGTATGTTGTGAATATCATGACCAGTAGACAGATCCATAACTGTATCAGCTCCATACGTAACTGCTAAAACCATCTTTTTCACTTCATCTTCGATATTTGAAAGTACGGCAGAATTTCCTATATTAGCGTTTATTTTCACAAGGAAGTTTCTACCTATAATCATAGGCTCAGATTCCGGATGATTGATATTTGATGGGATTACAGCCCTTCCGCAAGCCACCTCTTCACGCACAAACTCAGGTGTTATTTTACGTGTCTTAGTAGGCAATAACAGACCAGGGATAGCTTCAGCCTGTTCAAGCAAAGCGTTCTCCCGCACGGCTACATACTCCATCTCGGGTGTTATGATACCTTTTTTAGCATAAAAGAGTTGAGTCACTGGAGCACCTCCAGCTATTCCTTTCAATATTACTCTATCATCTCCAGAAAGAGCCTTTACACCTCGAGCATCAGAATTAGTCTTAGCCTTACGTATAGGATAGGTATCATTCCTGCGAGCTATCCAATCTCGCCTTATGCTAGATATTCCTTCAGTCAGATTAACCTTAATATCGCAATCAGTATAAGGACCAGCAGTATCGTAGAGAAGGAAACGCTGCGAAGAATTTCTAATATTTATTTGACGCATTCCGACCTTAACATCCGGATATAGAGTGCAATTAATGTATATTTTATTAGATGATGGGTAAATTTCAGAAATATTCATGTGCATTAGGATGAAAAATATTCCCGGTTAGCATACATTTATGGAATATATTATACAATCTTAAATAAAAATCTCTTCTTTATAAACATATTATGTCAGAAGATGTGATATATTAACTACACACTAATTGTGTGAAGTAAAACGTGTACTGTACCGTCCTAGAGTATCCTTCCAAGGAGAACATCTAGTACAACGGAGAAGTAACACGTGGAAAAGAGATTAGGAATAGGATTCCCTTGTTACTTACTGTAATTCTCCTACCGAAAGATGAATGCCCAATATTACACACATACCGGGCTTGATAAAATGCACTGTATTAGTAGTACCCGCATTGATCTTGGAGCAGGTAATAAATATCTAAAAGGCGTGTGCCTAATCACTCCAAGAGATCTCTGCATGTACCTGGTATGATCTAACTAAGCTATCAGGTAAAAGGTAGCATGTAAGTGTTTTAGCATTGAACTTAACAGCGCAATTTGTGGTTTAGCATTAGAGAATTCTCATCATGCTCAGGTGTAGTGTTTAAACGAAGCTATGAAGGCAATTCTGCAACTCGTCAATAATCAAGATTATCTATAGGAGACAACAGCGAAGCGACTAAGTTACGTAATGTGCGCAATGATATATAGCAGCAGGATTTAGTATACACGCGTGCTGCTATGACTCTTCTGTACTTGGGATACAGGCAGTGGCTTTATAGAAGAGTGAGATATATCATCGTAATAACAGTAGGTCTTACGGAAGGTATGCCATCATAAGTTCTCAGGTAATAGCAAAGCGATAATATCACTTCGTAGCGATTTTACGTATCTAAAAAGAGACTTATCTATAGAATCTTGATGGAATACTTTGTCTCTCGTAAGCAAAGCTCAGACCTTTTAATAAGTAAAACATAAACCTTAAATGATATCTTTCCATAGATTCAGTGATCCATATGGCAATGCTACTACAAACATATGGTTTCACGGATATGGTTGTTGATGTAAATGGTATTTTCATCAGCGACATAACTTGTACGAAGATTAAAGATCTAGGTTCAAGGGCTTTGGTAGACAAGACTTCTAAGCCCTTTTGTCTGTCATTTGATTATTTCTCCAAAGTAATAGCCAATCGCTTACTTCTTGAAATGCTCTCATGCCTTTTTTAGCTAAGTTAGATACCTGCTTGTGTTTGATGTATATCGGAAATCTTGAAGATTTTTAATAATATTCAAGTCATAAAGCATGTAACGTGCACTAAAAGCCAAATGGGAAATGCTAATAGTTGCTTTTTGGGGATAGGGGAGAGTTATGCTAGCGTCTCTATTTATCGCGATAGCATCTATATGCTGAAGAAAATGTTATTCCCGTAGATTCTTAGGTTATATTCCTAAAGGCATAAAAATAACTCTTTTTAGCATTTTTATTTCTGCATTATGACGACGGATGACAGGGTTTTAAAATCACATTTCTCATATATTTTTATCAGTGGAGCTTTTTTATAAAGCCATATTAAGTAAAGATTTCATTTTCTTCATTAATTGAAGCAATTGGATACCGCATTTTCACGCTATTAGAAGGTAGAGTAGCATTATGTCTCCTTTAATAATGCTATTTCGAATATAATGAACTCCGCTTCCAGAGTGCAGTTGCGCGATTAATGGAAAACTTCCTTTACCATTATAATGCACTAACTCACAGATAGACTAGGAGTTAAGCTGTGCTACAAAATTCCGCAAGTGATAAAAGCCATAGAGGCGTTTGCGCAGATGAATACATTACCAAAAACGTATTATCAAGCTTTATGCCAAAGAGTGATATATAACTATGACTTATCTCTAATTTCTTCATAATATTCTGTCACTATACCAGCACACCGGTCGATTCTTTTGACGGGTACTTCTGATGACTACATAAAGTTGCCTCCTCTCACTCAAGTAAGCACGCTATCTCAAAGAATTCAGTTCTTGCAGGCGTTATTTTTTTATACGGCGTGATTGCACATAAACGTGCGACAAATGTGCATGGCATAAATATACAGCATACCTAATTTAGAAACGTAGTAGAAAATACGTATAGTTTCCGCACTATGTAGAGGTGTAGCAGCATACTGAAATATATTGCAACAACTCTTAAAATAATAGAATCACTGCAGCTATGAACAACATATTCCTAATATATTGTGTACAACTGCATTCTCTACAGGTTTTGCTCAAGCTTTTAGATTACTTGCGAAATTTACATGAGTAAGCAACGATATACTCTGCCAGCTAACTATTACTGAAAACAGACTCACATACCTCATTGCTGAGCCAACTTTTATAGGAACATAACCAAATGCCCATCACTGTGCAATAGCAGACATACATAGCCACCATTGCAGAGAAGACCCTATGCTTACCTGATACTAGCTTGCCGCACCAA
Source organism: Anaplasma phagocytophilum str. Webster (assembly GCF_000964685.1). Classification (GTDB taxonomy): domain Bacteria; phylum Pseudomonadota; class Alphaproteobacteria; order Rickettsiales; family Anaplasmataceae; genus Anaplasma; species Anaplasma phagocytophilum. The sequence goes on along the minus strand of NZ_LANS01000001.1, from coordinate 1,351,388 downwards.
AAACCCTTTCAACCTTTCGCCATATGCCATCATGTATTCCAGTGATGCTTGTCTTTGACTTCAAGACTTTATGTAAACTTCTAGTGGGAGTGTGAAGGCGCACGACAGTTTCAACATTATCATCAGCATCAAACGCAACTTTCAATACGTCACAGCTGTATTCACGAAATATAGAAGCCGCAACCTTTTGCAACATACAAGACGGATATATCCAATTATTATCCTCTTCGAGCACCGGATAGCCCAAAACATTGATAATCTCTGTCTTAGAAGCGCCCTCTTTTACATTATCCCAGAGTTTTATATTTGTTGACGGATATCCATTATACTGAACATGAGATAAACACCCAGTTAGTGTGCAAAGAGCACAGCATATAGCTAAAAACCTTAACAGCATAACAGACCTACGCGACATAGCGCTAAAGGATAGCATACCAATTCTGGCTGTCAATTACTATACTGGCTATACTAAGATCAGCAAAGCAGTGTAGGAGGGGCATATAAAATATGGAAAGCAGAAAATGCCATGCGCGTAGAGAGGGCATACTACTAGAATTTTGAATATCACTGCAGAATTCTATTCTTAATGTATAACATTAATTTTAAATCGTAACATTATGGATTTATGCGAAAAAATTTACTGCACTATAAGAAATAAATGCATTTTCTCCTAGCTATATATCTCAGCCAACGTGTCCGCTAAGCAATCTACTGTTTGCTGAACTCCTTAAAGAACAGTCACTCAAATCTGCCTCAGCTTTCTGTAAGGCGGTACTATTTTTTTAAATTCTTTTTCCAATGATTCATCATAGCGAGAGCAAGCGACATACCCTCACTTATTTCTATATACAAGCAGTCCTTTTGGATTGTACTTTGCCCCATACGATTTTTTGCCGCTTCGCTTCTTACTGCGCCCTCTAAGGTCTTATCCAAGAGGATATCACATACTAATGCAGCAGATTTGAATAAGTTCTTTGCCTCATTTTTTTGTGTTTCTAAAACTTATTCAAGTGGTAGTTTTTATAAGAGAAACAACTGTTGCAACGTGCATAACAGAGTAAGTTAGCGCTGTGGCTGCGCATGTCTCAGATGTATGTGTACCTATAAGCTTAGATGCACATATCACGTCATTTATCATAATATTTAACAATAGGTGAGGGGTAGAACTATAGGCGAGGTAGCACATTTTGAATTGCTGACAGACGCACTAAAATATACCTTAATCCGTGCATTATTCGCGGGATGTTCCGCAGCTCTCTAACTTCCTCTTCCGTTCGTTCTTTTGCTAGTAGTTCGCTCTGTTCACTTCTTGAAATGCACATATAACTTGCGTAATGAAGATAGAAGCAGTTGTTAAGCATTCTGTATATTCTAAGTCTGCAGCATTAGCACTTATCATAATATTTCAGGTTAGTAGAGCATATAACATCGCACAAAGCGTTATTACAAGCTCTTACTCATTGATCTAGGGTTAGCAGAGTAGTAGCCTGTTATTCCAACATGATGCGACAGTAAGTATCTCATTTCCGCTAGTGCAGGTACCAGTAAAGCCTATATTGCCTCCATAATCACCACCGTATTTACACAGTTCTGCTGCACCGCGTTAGCAAAGTTTGTGTAGATCTTAGAAACTAAAATATACTGAATATTGAGCACTGAAGTCATCATTTGTGGCTGTGAAAAGCGGCCTATTGGCTTCCCTAGTCAGAGCTGACAAATCGATGGGTATAGCACCTTATTTCAGTGTTAAGTGTTCATATCTTAAAAATGCAAAGGACTGTTCATAATCTTTCTCCCTCTTCCTAGAAAAAGGCACAGTACCTTACCAACGAAGTATGTAACCTAAGGTCAGCAGCATGAAAATACCAGCAAGGAGCAGAGACAGCATGCGCAACCCTTGGAAGGACACAAGCTAAAGTTGCTTGATGTTATAGCCACTATTTACACGCGAAAATGCTATTGAGCCTGGTTTACGCCTATGCAGACTTATAGTGATATAACATCCTTTTCCTCGCATGAGCAGTTATAGATGAAATGAGTGGTTTTGTTTTTTCTCAGTATTTAACCCTTGAATACTTCTTTCTACTATATCTGGTTCAGTCGCTAAGAGGGCTTTACTGTCGAGCGGGGATATAGTGTCGTAACTATTTAAATTTCCCATTTCAACATAGATACGAGGTTTATAAGATGCAAAAGCAAGTAAGAGCTATGGCAAGTATGTGGAAGCTGCGCGCGCAGCTCTATTTTTGTACAAGAGAATAAGGCTATATGGTATTCACGACGGCAAAAGAAATGCCTATAACACCTAACCTAAATAGTAGTACATTCTGTGGTACACACTACGTATAAACATCACTAAGTAGATTATTGCTCTTTTTGAGCGGCTAATATGTAGTTTACACTTATATCTCTATCATTTAAGACCCAATCGTTATGCAATATTTTATAGGTAATGCCTTTTATATCTTTAACGAGCACTCTGCTTTTTAATAGGGCATCGTGAATCTCTGAAGGCTTGACAAACTTCTTCCACTGGTGCGTGCCAGGAGGCACCATGCGAAGTATATACTCCGCAGCTATCTTACCAAGTAACATGGATTTGATAGTTCTGTTTAGTGTAGAAATGAAAAGCATACCTCCAGGTTTCAGTAACTTACAGGAGCTAGATAAAAATTCAGTCAAATCAGGGATATGCTCTACAACTTCCATTAAGGTGATGATATCGTAAGAAGAACACTCTGAGGAGTGTATAAAAGACTCTATATCCGTAAAATGGTACTCTATATCTAAGCCTTCGATAGCAGCGTGCTGTCTAGCAGCTTCTATTCCTTCTCTACATGGATCTACTCCAGTGACACTAAAACCAAGCCTTGCCATGGCTTCGCAAATAAGCCCACCACCACAACCGATATCCAAAAGCCTTTTACCTGAGTTAGTAGCCTCTTGTAAATTTTCAAGAATATACTGAACGCGCAAAGGATTTATCCTGTGCAAAGCTGAAAAAGACTCCCCATCCCACCATTCTGAAGCCAAATTTGAGAACTTCACCAGCTCTGATTCGTCAACATTACTCACAAAAAAACAACCCAAAAATAGATGCTACAATACTCATATTATGGTGTGACTCCTCCTATTCAGTAGCAGAAATACTACGCTTTATTAACTGTACTGTATTCTCAATACCATACAATTTTACAAAAGACCCAAATCTAGGCCCATCACTCTGTCCAAGTAACACTTCGTACAGCATCTTAAACCACATACGTAGATCACTAGGCTGTAGATACTTCTTTCCAACCTCAAATACTTCATTTTGTATTTCATCAGGTGATTTACTGTCATCCATGCAAGAAAGAGTATTTGCTAGATCAAGTAACATGTTGCTCTCCTCAGCAGTAGGTGTTTTATATGATCTAGACGGCATAACAAATGCCCTGCAATACGCAACAGAGAACTCTAATAACCTACTTAGTAGAGTATTGTTCTCTAAATCAATCCCGTCCCTATATATTTTTATGAGTTGCTCCAACATCGCAACATCGTTTGCATTGCACGCTGATGCTATGTTGATGAGTAGACAAAAAGTTAAACCATACAGCTCTACTTTAGGAACATTACCGTTGTGTATATGCCATACAGGATTGTGAGTACTAGGAGCCTCATTGTATTTATGTAATAATGACAGATAGTCATCTACAAATTTTGGCACTACTTCAGAACACAAGCGCTTAGCCCTTTTCGGGTTTTGAAACATATAGAGGGCTAGGCTCTCATACGGTGCGCATGCAAGCCACTCTTCTACAGAGAAACCATTGCCCTTAGATTTGGAAATTTTCTTCCCTTCTTTATCAAGAAAAAGTTCATATGGAAACAGAACAGGAGGCCTTCTACCTAGGAGTTTACAGATTTCTGCAGACGGTTTAGCAGAAGGAGTTAGGTCTTTACCATGAGATTCATAATGCACACCAAAAGCGGCCCAACGCATTCCCCAATCAGCTTTCCACTGTAATTTACAATGTCCACCGGTTACTTTTACCTCTACCAAGTCTCCGTCTTCATTTTGATAAAAAATAGTTCCTTTTTCTACGTCTGTTTTGACTATAGTCACCTGCAGCACTCTAGATGTTTTTTCACATATGGGCAGAAACGGACTATAAGTTTTTTGACGCTCTTCGCCAAGTGTTGGCAACAGTATGCTTACGGCCTTATCATAATTTCTTAGTAGCCGTAGCAGTACATCATCATATCTACCGGATCTGTAGCACTCTGTTGCACTAATAAATTCGTATTCAAACCCAAATCTGTCTAAAAAAGCACAGAAAGTGCCGTTCATATGATGGCCATAGCTTGAGGATGTGCCGAACGGATCAGGTATTGAGGTCAGTAACTGTCCCAGATGTTTCTCTAGCATTTCACGGTTTGGTACGTTATCAGGAACTTTCCGCAACCCATCCATATCATCAGAGAATGCTAAAATCCTTGTTTTAGTTTTAGGAGAGATCTCTCGCAGTGCATTAGCTACATATACTGTTCTTTGTACTTCACCAAAAGTTCCTATATGAGGCAATCCGGACGGACCATACCCTGTAGCAAGTATTATTTCCTCGCTATCACCAAATGCCTTTAAAATTTTTTCAGCTTCTATAAACGGCCAAGATACCACTTCTCCCTTCATATGTTTTGCTCCACCACCAGCATGCAAATATTCATTATTTTTATAAGTATAACTTACTTAATTACAATGTTACCCAGCACTAAGAAAATGCCTGTAATTTCATCATCCGGCAATATAAGCTACTTAGCAGCGACACATGAGTTTACAGTTAATCATTATCTGCGTGCACACTATCCTACTTGCGAAACGCCTCTCTCTTCGTAATATAACAGCAATGCCAAGAGTTTTCCTATATCAGAAAGCAAAACCTTCATCGACAATATCATATCCATATGTAACGAAGCATATACTGTACATATACGATGCACACACAGGATACTAAAATCCACTAACGCGCTTCATCCTAAAAACAAAATAGCCTTAGGAAAGTACGTAATTACACTTTCTCTAGCAAACTATTTTCGATCGTTACTCCGTATTTTTTCATCAAATAACCTAAGAGCTGCTCTCTTATAGATAGGATGCCACTACTAACAAAATGTGCCTTGTAGCTCTCTAGATCCTCCTCACTTATTTCAGCATCTTTTATTTCTTTAAGCAGAGCAATGTATACAGTCTCAGATTCAGAATCTATAACTTCTTTCGTTACTCCACCAATGTTAATGGCGAATATCTCATCGACTAAGCGTTCAGGATACTTGCTATCATTGTCGGTAGAGCCATCTGACTTTTTTACCGTGACATTCTTTTTAAAAGAAACTCCATTTACAACGGACAATTCAGTGCCATTTTGTAGCTTCGAGCGCAACTCCACAGCAAATTCACGTATTTTCTTCATACGTAATGCACTCTTCCATTCTTCAGTAAGAATAGACCTGCTTTCTTCAAGTGTCCTTGGTCTTGGAGGCACTACTTCAGTAACAAGAACGCCGAAATAAGCGTCACCATTGCTAACCAGATGAGACGGTTTTCCTACGGCAGATGAAAACGCCAAAGTAGTAAAGGCGTTTATACCAAGCTGCAACGGAAAGTCTTTCACTAAGTTGCCAGATTTATCGAGCCCATGCATATCAAAATTCGTCAAAACACCACTGATCCGCGCACCAAACATATCCTTTAGTTCATTCAGCGATGCCCCGCGGCTGATCATATCGTTTGCTTTTTTCACATTGCTAACTAGCAACTCACCTGCCTTCTGCCTTCTAATATTTGAAGATATCTTCTCTTTCAGCTTTTCTAGGTCTTCCTTAGTGATCTCATGCTTCCTTATTACCTTCATGATATGCCAGCCGACAACGCTACGGAACATTTCACTGACTTCTCCTTCATTTAGTGCAAACACCACATTTCGCACACCTACCGGAAGAACATCCTTAGAGATATTATTGAGTGCAATATCCTCTATGGTGTAGCCAGCATCACTAACCAATTCCTCAAAAGACTTACCCTCTTGGTAAGCTTTGTAAGCTAGCTCAGCTTCATTTTTGTCTGTAAATACTAAATTTAGAACATCTCTTTGATCATGTAGTTCACTGTTTTTAATCTCAACGTCTACCTCTTGATCCGAAACAATGACATCAGCAAGCAAGTCGTCTTCTGCCATGATTATATAATCAGCACTGCGATATTCAGGGAAATTTAGAGAATTCTTGTACTGCTCCTCAAACAATTTTTGCAATTCATCATCAGATATATCACTTCCTGAAATGTCTACGGCATCAGAAGATATTTCCACTATGTCTGCCACACGATGCTGCAGCAATCCCAACACAACATCTTTTGCTAATGCATCATAATAAGGAATATGTAATTCCGCCCTATTAGGGAATAAACACTCCATTAGAATAGTAGAAGGTAAAGCATTGCGAATTTTATTCACATAGGACGACTCAGTCATTCCGCTGTCAGCCAATACGGCTTCATATCTCTCCTGGTCGAAGACACCATTAGCATCCTGAAATATTCTTATATTTTTGATCAGACTCCGTAAGCTATTTGAGCCAACACGTATGCCTAAGTCATGAGCAAACTTTTCAACGACCATGTCGGCTATCATGTTCTTGAGGACAACTTCCTTAATACCAAACTGATTAATTTGAGCATCAGACAATTTGTGTTGTAACATCTTCTCTAGTTCTGCCAACTCGTTGCGGTACATTATACGGTAATCCCGCAATGGTAGACATTTATTACCCAACATTGCAACGCACTGTCCGTTGCCAGAATTAGACAACTTACCCATTGGTATCATGCTTCCAAAAGTGACAAAAGCCATGGCACCTAAAACCGTTGCCATGACCACCCAAACATAAATCTTCCTTGATCGCATAACAGAACGCCCATAGCTGGTCAGATTCCCGAAGGAATATAGTAATCAGAAAAAATCTGCAAGACTTTTTCTAGTTGTTTATGGGCAATATTCTGAATTTTGCATAGTAGCCATTACGTAATGTATGGATAGACCCGTATTAATTTGTTTCGGTACGATATATGAAGTTCTAAAAAGCTATAGAACCTTGCCATGCAAAGCTTAAGAGCCCTTACCCATCCCATATACATCCGTGTTAATGAAAGCACCATTCTGCTGCTTGTGCAGAATTCTACATAAGCATGTCACGAAAAACAGAAGCAAACGTGGCTCTAGTTTCTTATCTAATCCATGAGTAAGTAATGGGCTGAATGCCTCTTCTCACATATCTTCTATTAGTTTTATTACTCATGTTCTGCATAACATTTAAACAGAGGAAAGAATTAACAGTGTAACACTCTTAAAAGCGCATCACAGGGTATAAATGAGTTTTTCCAGCATAGATAATAGCAGTAGGAGATGTGATACTTGAGTTTTAAACTGTATATTGATGCTGTACTGTAATATTCAATATGCCAAAAATACTATACCTTTGAGCGTTCATAATAATGCTTACCGCGGCACTACTAGGGGACGCATCAATTTCTTAAAAGCTTTTTCGAGATGCTTAAAGCTCTTGGTTGTTAGAACAGGTATTACAAACACACTGCAGGACGTGCATTTTCAAACCGTTTAAGCATACCTTCAAGGGATCAAATAACAGTGTTTCTTAACACTGTGAACTAAAATTTTATATGCTTACAAGAGTAAGATATGCTGCCTGTGAGATGGAGACAATTTTCGGCATCAAAAATACACCATACGCATTTGTTGATAGATAATAACACCGCACATACATCATTTACCTAAGCCCTGCTGATACGAAAAATAGGCCAAACGTCATCTTACCTGCAGTGTAGAAAAACATCGTATTCACAAGACGCTTATGAGTATTCCAGAAGGTATACACTGCTAATTTGGTGAAAAGGTATATGTATACCTAGCAGTTTCCTTGAGCAATCTATTTTTATTCTAATGCAAGCAAGAATGTATAGAATATGTGTTGCAATATATTCTGCTAGTTTTAAAGCATATTATGCTTAAAACTTAATGTTTCATATTTATAGATATTTTCCAAAACGTTTATATTTCAGTTTGTGTAGTACATATCTCTGCACCAGATGTTTAAAAGAAAGCTCAGTGTTACTTGAAAAATCTTTTCTGATTTCCTCAATAAAACCTTTAAAGTATATAGAGTATGTTTTAGAAGTTGGAGAGAAAAACGCTATAAGTGGTTTTTTGAAGATAGAAATGTTAGGTGCGGCTAGATCATTGTTTTCTAGATCAAGGTGAGTATGTAATGGGACTGCTAAAGTCTGTATAAGATGCAGTACCTTTTAATCAAGGTGGAACTGCTAGCTCAATACTTAGTGACGCTAACTGGAGCCACAATACAACGGTATCTTCGTGTGAAGATTTTCACGCTAAAACGTGCTCTGTAGAATGCGTTGCCAGAGGTAGAGTGTAGTAGATTGGGTAAGGGTACGTCAGATCTCACAGAGTCTCAGTGAGTGTATCCTCTCAGAAGCTTAATGTTATATTCTTGGTGTGCACTGCTCACAAGTAAACTATTGTAGTAATAAGGTCATGTTTTTGTATCAAATTCTAACCCATCAGTGTCTCTCTACGCTTCTAATGCTAAAGGTTCTTTATCAGCCCTAGCAATCTATAGATTTAAGAGTTTATAGCTTGTAGACTACTTTTAGTGGTTGTCACAGGAAATTGTGGAATCCTTAATACGCATTACAATCACAATTCATAGACGCGGGGCATGTTACTGAGGCTGCCTTAGATGAGCTCTCCATCACCATGTGCTCGCAAAATATCACACTTATTTCCATAAGAGCTTACGCACAAAAGCTAGACACATATCTAGCCCGATTGATGTTATCAGTTAAATTATCATGGACACTCTAGTGGTAAAAGCGCGAATAAATGGGGGCAAGTGTAGTTTTCGGAAGTCGATTTGATAGTTTATAAATAAGGTACAACCCAATAGACTTGGTATCCAAAGCTATAGCAGGGGAGCCCTTCAATATTTTGCCTTGAGGCACTTCATTTAGAGGCACTAAATGCACACCTGTTAGGGGAATGAGGGAGTTATTGAACATTTGATAATAGACAAAATCGGCTTTTGTAGATTCTATCACAGCAACTATATCTTCTTCAGTTTGTTCAGAAGCACACAAAATTGAATATGCTTGTAGTTCAAGAAGACTGATCCCATGAACAGCAACACTAGAAGCAAGCTCAAAACCTTGTGCTGTTGCCAGAGATACTCTTAACCCAGTAAAGCTTCCAGGGCCTATTATTACTGCAATGTCAGTTAAATTTTGGTAGGATATTCCTCCTTCAGAAAGCACTATATCTATGAGAGGAAATAATGACTCAGCATGATGATTTGCCTTAACGCTTTTCCTTTCATAAAACTCGTTATTACCAGGGCTAAAAAGCGCAACAACACATTCAGCTCCGCAAGTATTTAAAATCATTATCTTCACAATGGTACCTTGCTAAACTATCCATTTTTCACGAACAATCTATGTACTCGCACAAATAACATCGCAAATGCCCCATTTCCAAGCACATTCATTGAAGTTATTGCAGGGTCAAAAACTACATATAACGTAGTGATGAGGGACAACATTGTTGGTGAAAAATTTAGATATTGCTCGATAATCGGCAGCATAACTATGATCCCGCCACCGGGTATGGCGACAACAGCGAATTTTGCAAGAAGAAAGTATAGTAGAAATGCAAGATAGCTTGAAGTTGTAATGCATCCTACGCCATTGAATGCTGCAGAGATTACTAGTGCCATCACTATAATAAAAAAACAATCACCAACTAGGTGTACATTGAGAGCAGTAGGAACTGCGATGTCTGCAATATCGCCGTCCTGCGAATCTTTTTTTACGGCCTTCAGTATTATGGGCATGGTTATCAAGCTAGACATTGTAGTAAACGCGAATAGAGATGCTGGTAGCATACCCTTAAATTTTCTGAGCCCCTCTTTTATTGAAAAACCCGCAGCCACGAAGTATAAAAAAGATATATATAACAAAGCAGAGCAGAATAATAATAAGGCAACGTTTGCATTGCTTATTAGTATATCGAGTAGGTTATCACTCTGCATTTTAAATACAAGACCTACTATGAACACAGGCAATATGGGAGCAAACCCTTTTTCCAAAGCAAAAACGCTGGAAGTAGCCATCATACTGGATAACTTTTCAGACTTTTTTCCTAGCATCCTGGGAAGCAGCATACCAGATAAGAAGCCAAGGATTACAGCATTTAGGCTACTTATATGACGCGGCAAGCTAAAGCTGTAATATGGAAGAAGTTCCACAGAGGGCTTAGCATCATCAAAGCATGTCAAATTTTCTGAGACCGAGCCTATGGCAATCTTTCCAACAACATGTGCAACGGAGACAGAAGCAGAATTTGACAAAAGGACCATACCTAGCAACAGAAAAACCACCTTTATAGCGTTGTATCCCTGCAATTTTGATACAGATTGAAAAACAATACTAAAAACGATAAATGGTAATAGAAATACTATGACTTCCTTTATGGTGAGGCTAATAGCATAGGAAAAGGACCTTATAGTATAGGGAATGAAATCTGCAAAACAAAACGCCGAAATAACAGCAATGAGCAGAAGAGAGAATTTTATCGCGTGTGTGTTGACAATTTTCATATAAGAAGACCTTTACCTCAAAACGATATACTGTAAAGCACGCATACTACCTTTAATGTACTAAGCGCCAAAGTAAATAGTTAAAATGAGTAGTAGAGGTCATCTAATGCAACACAAACACTTAATACACATTAATCTATCAATAAGATCTACCAAGATAACACACGCTAGCTTTTGGATTTAGGCTTTGGTAACGTAGAGCCTCCAAACAATAATTTATTTGCCTTGATAAACAGGATAGAAAATGCTCCGTTTCCTAAAATATTTAACATAGTGATTATAGGATCGAGTAGTATGTACACGGTTGTAGAAAGCGATAACATCACGGGTGTAAAGTGCAGATACTTCTCCATTACGGGAAACATCAGCAACAAACCTGTTCCTGCCACAGCAGCTTCAGCAAACTTCATAATTACGACGTAGAACAGGAAAAGCAGATAATCCGAAGTGCTCATCATATCCATCGTTCCAAAAGCTGATGCCATGAGCGATAAAAGAACAACTGTGAAGAAACAATCTCCAAGCAAGTGAATATTTACAGACCCAGGTACGACAATATCGGCGAGGTTTGAATTGCTAGTGCTCTTCTTTACAGCAGCAAGAGTTATTGGCATAGTCAATAGACTGGACATGGTAGTAAAACCAGTCAGCGCAGCAGGCAACATGTTCTTCAGCGCTTCAGCAGTTTTCTTGAAGGATCCACCATTACCTATGAAGTATAATAAGATTACATACGCTAAAGCGGGAAGAGAGATATACAGTATAGCAGCATAATTATTGGCTAGGACATCCAAAGCTCCGTCGCTTCTTATCTTAAATGTGAACCCTACTATGAATACTGGAATCACAGGAGAAAAGATCTTTTCCAACGTAAAAACGCTTATACTATAGAGCTTTTCAGATACTTTAAGAACAGTATCGCCAAAAATCCTTTGCAGTATAATCGCAGCTACAAACCCTAAGGCCAAAGCTTTTGCACAGCTCATTATCGACGGAAGCGTAAAAACGGGATAAGCCGGTAAAAGCGTTTCGGCACTGCTAGTAGAGCTATGTATTATTTCCTGGTCCAATATATCAAGGACCTGTACACTCAAAAAGTGAGATATACTCACTGACAAGGTATTGGACAGCAATACCATGGAAAATAACAAAAATGTAACCTTTATAGCGCTACTACCGCGCAACTGACTCGTAGAATGAAATATGATACTGAAGACCACAAATGGCAATATAAATACCAGGCACTCCTTCACATATAAACTAACGGTGTAAAAGAGAGATTGGATCTTATAAGGCACCATATCACCTAAGAGAAAGGCTGATGCAACAAGCAAGAAAAGGAACAGAAACCGCAGTGAATGACTCATAACTTCTAAGTACTAAATAAACGACAGTGCATTCCTTAGCCTAGAAATGCGCCCTGAGCGACTCGAACGCCCGACCTTCTGATCCGTAGTCAAATGCTCTATCCAACTGAGCTAAGGGCGCTTAAAAGCAACGGTAGGTTATATGTTAATCGGGCTTATGTAAACAGAATTTTTGATCAAGCGCAATGTTAAAAATACAGATAGTTAGCAATTCATTAATAGCAACGCAGAATAGAGCATGAGATATGCAATAAATATTTGGGTGAGAAAATGCATGATAAGGTCCTCAAAATCTCTGAATATTTTCTAATGATCAAAATATACCTTCAACTTGATAATTTAGTGCATAATAAAAACTCTTAGAGGGAAGGGATAGTTACTCCGTTTTCTCTATGCATACAGGGAAAAATTTTGTATGCTCTGAGGTCGCTTTGGTAGATTTGCTTTGAGGACTTTTGTTGCCATTGAGGTGCAACTGGGTTTTATTGTGTAAATAGTTTTTTTCCATAGCAGGATTTTTGATAATATCTTTACCAAATTTCTGATGTACTTTCATAATGGTAAAATGGGCCAATGGTAAGATACGTACGTATAAAGCCAACATCTGGTGTGTCTTATTATCTTAAAAGGGGATTTTTTAAGATAATGCAGCACAGGGTATGTGTATTAGTCATAGCAGGGTCACTGCTTTATTGTTTTGGGCGGTGGTTTTCTGGAGATGAAAGCAGCTTTTTCTGGAGAATGCGTACTCATGTTGTAGACAGATGTGTTGCAGCAACTGAAGTAGTAATGAAATCTGCTGTACCCGCTTCTCTCTGTGCTCAGTCTTGTACAGCAATACAAGATGCTATGGGAGTTGCGTCTTGTTTTGTGCGTACAGAAATGTTAGCCGAGGAAAATGAAAATTTTAGGCGATTATTAAACTTTGTTTCTGATTATAGGGGCCTTTCTTATATTACTACACGCGTGATACATTCATATGATGGTATATCGAGAAAAGTTTTTCTTCCTTTAGGCACTAGGGACGGTATCAAAAATCAGCAGGCTGTTGTCAATAGTAAAGGTTTAGTAGGAAAGATAGTAGATGTAAGTGAGCGTAGTTCCCGAGTTTTGCTTGTGACAGATAAGGGTTTTGATGCTCAGGTTTTTATTGTAGAAAATGGGGTCAGTGCGTTACTGTCTGGCTCTGGAACAGGTGCCGTTTTTACTAATGTTTCCTCATCTGACAAGGAGATAAAGATAGGCTCAATAGTGATAACCGTTGCAGGTATCGGGGGTTTCCCTTATGGGATATATGTAGGTGATGTACTAAAGTCCAACAGAGTAGCAGCGGCGGTTAATGTAGAAGAGCTGGATATAGTTAGCGTTATTAGCCTGCGAGATGACAATACGTAGGTGAAATGCGTGACGGATAGATGTGACGCAATTTAGTAGTAAAAGGCCCCAAAAGAAGAATAGCTGAGAAGGGACGACGAGAGGTTTTTTTCGTAGGTTTATGTCTAGACTGCAAATCCTTCAGGATGCCCTTAACAATGAGGTTACTACAAAACATAATAGGAAAAAGAAGCATCAGCAGGAATTTGAGAAGCATCTTCAAAAAGGACATAGCAGAGGTTCTCTTTTTCCCTTTAGGTACACGCCCAAATCTGGCAGCGTCCTTCTCATTAGAAGATTTGGTTTGTCCCGCCCTCTGAACAGGATCCATACCATGAGCTATAGTAACCTTGCGCATCCGTTGTATTACTGCAGAAACTCCGCGTTGCTGCTCCGTTAGCCTAAGGACAAAACTTGTATTAGTAGGCTTTTGAAAAGCTATGTTACAGCGATATTGTTGAGCATTACGCTCCCTTTTTTTAATTTTCTCACGTTCTGTATAAGATAATGCCGTACTGCTTAAAGGCGTTCTTTTCTTCTTAAAAGACTTGTGCTGCTCTAGATATCCAGGTAATTGCTTTTGTACTCTTTTACGCTGCAATGCTAAACGTAGTACCTGCTTGTGCAGAGAGAAGGAGCTGCTGAGCATTGTGGGGATATCTAATGGATAATCGCTTGTTGTATTCTAAGCAGGATATGTGAATACTAAGTTAATTCTATTAAGAACTTAATATTATTAATTGAGATCTAAACCAAGATCATACTCTCTAATTTTTTCAGCAATATTTGAGAAATTTATTGTGTATTTGAGTGTAGAGCTTACTTCTAATACCTGTGTTTTGCAGGTAGTTTTTGTGATATGGGGAAGGATATACAGAGGTTTTCCCTAATAATGCAAAGAGTTGTTCCAGTGCATTTTATTGTTTTAGCCGGTATTCCACTTTAGTGCCTGGGCACTTATGCCAGAGATTATGATGACCTAATCGGGAGTATTTTGAAGGAAAATATGTGGGGAAATAAACTCCGGCATCAGTAAGGTTTTGGTCACAACGAGCTTAATGGGCACGGTATTCGGAATCTGGCAAAGAGAATGTTGTGATATTACGAATGCTAAAATCACGGCAAATGCTATGGTGAGATCAATGCTACTCAAGAGAGAAGCAAGATATTTATGGGATATATGCGGGTATACGTAACGGGATGCACTTTCTCCTGTATGATGGTACTCATGTTCTAAAATGTAATTTACTTGTTTTGAGATTTTTCCATATCTAAGGCAATGGGATGCGCAGTGCTGAAATTATAAAGAATTGAGTTTCGATAAGTAGAAAAGACTTATAAATAGTGTGCATACATGTTGAGGCTCTATAAGTTCGGTTTTCAGGGGATATTAGAGTTGATTAATAGGAGAATAAGTACCTTACTTCTAGCTATAGGATGAGTGAATAGACAATAGAGGGAATGCAGCACGGGGTATGTTCAGCAAATTTTAATGTAGAACCTAGAAGGCAATATGCTATTTAACATCTTCGAAGCAAGCTAAGGATAGATGGTAGTAAACCAGGGATACTAGAAATACATAGAAAGTGTACCGCAGATCTATAAGCATGAGTTCTTATCTATACAAGGGAAAACATGTCATGACCTGGAAAATTCTTTTATTCTATAGATCGTTCAGTAAAAAGATGCTCTCCTAAAAACGGGTGGAATGATATCTAGCATGGTTATTATAGCTTATATTGCTGCTGTAAAAATCCTGATAGCTGTAAAAATCCTGATAGAAGAGTTTTGAGAAAACGCTCTTCAAAACTTATAGAATAATATTTTAGATGGCTGCAGCAGATTATATTCCTGCTACAAAAAGTTTTACAGAAGGCTTTTGTAAATGGATGTAAGAACCTCTATATATCTCAGAGATCGGGATAGCAATATTCAATTGTTATCTAAAGGGGAAACCACGCTATTGACGCATATATCCATGCGTTATCTTCTAATAAAGGAGAATTACTCCTTTTCAATGCAATGATTTGAAGATACCGGACTGGGTGACTGGGTGACTGGGTGACTGGGTGACTGGGTGACTGGGTGACTGGGTGACTGGGTGACTGGGTGACTGGGTGACTGGGTGACTGGGTGACTGGGTGACTGGGTGACTGGGTGACTGGGTGACTGGGTGACTGGGTGACTGGGTGACTGGGTGACTGGGTGACTGGGTGACTGGGTGACTGGGTGACTGGGTGACTGGGTGACTGGGTGACTGGGTGACTGGGTGACTGGGTGACTGGGTGACTGGGTGACTGGGTGACTGGGTGACTGGGTGACTGGGTGACTGGGTGACTGGGTGACTGGGTGACTGGGTGACTGGGTGACTGGGTGACTGGGTGACTGGGTGACTGGGTGACTGGGTGACTGGGTGACTGGGTGACTGGGTGACTGGGATTTTTTCTTTTTTTAATGGGAGTACTGGTATTGGGAAATGTCTTTATAGAAGTGTTAGAAGGTTTCAGATTGATGGACGTCAGGGTTAGTTAGAGATTAATGATATGTTTTTTAATATGTATTACGATGCGTATTCATGGCATCATATAGGCTGATTAAAAACTTTGTTTTTATCCCTTTAAGGAAGAAGTAGGTATGATTATGAAGTCACAAAACGGATATAAATGTCTGTACATAGGGCTGTAAAAGGGAGAGAGTAGGGATAATTACTATTGATATTTGCTGCAAAATGTAGAATAATCCCATCGATAGAAAGGGGAGAGGTGGCCGAGAGGCTGAAGGCGGCGGTTTGCTAAACCGTTATACAAGTAACATTGTATCGAGGGTTCGAATCCCTCTCTCTCCGCCAGTGTAGGTGCAGGCGGCATTGAGGTACGAGGCTGTATATGAGCCGGTTTGTGACTAAGCACGGATATAAGAGTGTTAATTCTGTAGTTGAGTCATTTGTATTAAAGCACTGTAATCTTTGGAGCATCAGTAAAATAGAGGTTCGTCTGTTTCTGAATTGGCGATCTATAGTGGGAAGCACTATAGCGGATATGGCGTCGCCAGATAGAGTTGTATTCACCGGGAATAACTCAGGTGCCTTGTGTTTACAGGTAAAGAATGGGGGATACGCAATGTTCTTGCAATATGCTATACCTGGAATGATAGAGAAGATCTCTGTTTATTTTGGCTTCAAAGCGATACACTCAATAAAAATCAGGCAATAATTGCCTAGGTACATTCCCCTGTGGTTGCTTGTGAGAGGGGTTATGTGCGTTTATAGGCTTATGTCTCTTCTTGTATACTCTTCAGTTAGGTACGAGGTGGAGTCTGCTTTGATAGGATAGGAGAGGCAACTAAATATTTGGTTATTACTCTATGAGCAGAGAAGTTTTATCGTGTTTAGAATGTTTGTCATACTTTGATGTTTTTAGCATGGCCGTTTTACGGAGTTTGCATGCTTGCATATTATGTAAATGACACTTGGGGGTTTTGTTTTTTTGTAGTGTGTTCTATACGTGGGTTTTTGCATCCTTAACTTAATGAAAACTATGGGCTATTGTTACGTATGAAGTAGCTTTGCTTGTGTCGCTAGATACTTAGGATTTTTAATGATCTTCTTTCAGTTGTCTGTGCTTGAGACGACAATAATATGTAGCGAGCTCGTTGTATAGATACCCTAAGATTATCAAAAAAAGATCACGTTTTTGTAATCGTATGTATTCTTCGGGTGTGCTTTACGTGCTATGAGTACGTTGGATTGTGATGAGCTGCATTTAGGGTATAGAGTGTGGGCATTATGACTTACTCTCAGTGCAACAAGTCAGTCTACTAAAGCAAGTGCAAAGTTAAGGTAGTAGCCTTAAAATTGTAGTACGCGAAGTTGTAATGATGCATTTAGATAATTTGCAAATTGGTAATAAGGCCTGAAGTAATACATCTTTGATCGTGAAAGTTCTTTTAGTACGTTGAAATTGAGGTGGTTAGTAGTAAGAATACTGCTGCAATGTTTGTATCGTGATTACATTTTTCCTGAGAATACGTTGTGTCTACTGTTTTCGCAGATTTGTACGCTTTTGTGAAATATATGCGGGATCTGTCTCGGAACTTGTTCAGTAAGTAGTAGTGATGCTATAGTGAGCCGAACAGAGGCGTTTCTAGTTTTTCAAGAAGCGCAATTATGCTACTTTGTTTTTTATTACCTGTAGCGTCAGGATGCTTTAATCTTTCACAAAACTTCTCGTTTCTGTAGGTTTTTATAAGAGCTGGATAAAATGCTTTGATATTTCTCGAAAACACTTAGGTCAGAAAGATATTCTTATCACAAAGTAATCATACTTTATGGTTTTCAAAAAGAAGCCCGTAAAAGTCAGGCTGGATTACAGCGATAGCACACCGAATAAGGGTGAAAAAGGGTTGTAAGATATCTTGAGACGACGATGGCATTTAAAATTCCCGTATAATACATTTGTACAGGGAGCATATCAAGGATCCATCAGTATGCGTTCTTATTGATAAAGGCAGTCAGAAAACATGTTACTCTTTAAATATCATAAAATTCCCCAGTATTTCTTGCAGACCTATTTGTTGAAAAATCTTCTAAAAACTAGCGACAGTGGTACCTTTAATTGTTACTATACACTATTTTGTCTACATTATTTGGGAAGAAGGTTAGCATAGCAACACTGCAGTAACGTTGTCTATAAGCATTATGAGTGTTCCAAGTTTAGTGGTAACTAGCAAGATCTATAAGTAATAAACCTTCACTTGCTATAATGTAGGTAGCTTGCCTAGGTTTACAAGTGCTTATTGCTATGGGATATGGCACTATACAGGCAAGGAAGAAGGGTGTACTAATGAGATATTTGCATGCGTGTAAGGTTCAGCATCTACCCTGATTTGGCTTAAAAAGTTATCATGCATTATTGTAAGATAACTAAAGCAGTATCCGCGTTGAAAGGGGTTTTCAATAGTATTATAGGTATAGCATATAGGTACAGGTGATAAAAATATCTTACCTCTTTTGCTCGGAGTATTGCGCCGAGATTTAGTGTATTTTTCGGTATGTATTCAGCGATCTGCATATAAGAGTTTGAAATAATAGCTGGGATGCAGTTTGCAATTACTCAGATTGATAACCATGCTTATATCCTTGATCAGAGTTACTATGAGATATATTGCGGTAGTGAGTTTCATGGCATTACCTATGATTATAGAAGCGGCTATCATGGCAAATGTCGAGAAGTAAAGTGTGTAAGTGGATTTTACAGTCATGCTAGGTAAATTTTCAGCTTTAGAACACCGTAATGTTTTTCCACACCCTTTATGAGAGATTCCTGGATAACACATGTGCATCAGGAAAGTCTGCTGATGCAGCACAAACTAGTGGTCTATGCTGTCTATAGAAGTGATGCGTAGTGCATATAGATACAGCTGACAAAGGTACTAGGAAGCATGAGAATGTTGCATGCTATTAGCGATATATCAGGAAAAGGTATGAGGCTGAGACCAATCAATAGAGATAGAGTAGAGCGGTGTGTATTTTATTTCTTGTGGGAGAAGAAGCATCGTGTATCACTGAAAACAATATCTTGTTGTTTTTAGCAGTAATATTTATCAAGAAATAGTAGAGAATTATATCTAGATCTGCTTGAGATTCTCGCAGAAATAGCTTCTAATTATGGGATATCAACCAGCTTCTTCAGAACCACTCTATTAAGGGTTTTAGATTACTGACTGTGGCTGAGTATTCTGAATCGGAAATGAATATTTGCCATAGCTTCAGTCGGTATTGACTGATTTTCGGAGTGAAGTGGTATTTATCAATTGTATCGTGTTTTTATCCGGAAGTAATATCGGGCATAAAACCATAAATAACGCTGTATTGACAGATTATCATTTCTAGTTTCTGTTGGTATGGTCAGATTATATTGATATTGCGCGCTTTTAAGGCATTTGTTAGTGAGCACAATTGCTCTATAGTCAGGGATTCTGCTCTTGCATTAGGGTCAATATTACATCCAATAAATAATGCATCAGCATCTTTTATACATGACTTTAACGAGTTGCGAATTGTTTTTCGTCGGCAGTGGAATAGCTTTTTTAATACTTGTGCAAAGTATGAATTATCTACAGAGAATCTAGGAGATAATAAGGGAGTTATCTCTATAACTGAAGAATATACTTTAGGAGATGGGGAGAAAATTTCTGGTGGGAAATCTTCAACTTTTCTAACATCGCATAGCAGCTGCACAAGAATAGACAGAATAGAATAGCTTTTCGTATTTGGCTGAGCTACGATCCTATCAGCTACTTCTTTTTGGAACATAAGAATGAGCTTCTCGAAGCGATGTATATAGGGAAGGAGTTTTAGAAGCAAAATTACAGATATATTGTACGGGAGGTTGGATATCATTTTGAGGGGCGATTGCGATAGCAGCTGTTCGATGTTGACATCCAAAATATCTTCAAAGATGCAATCATATTCAGCATGTGCTTCTTTTAGTTTGCTGTGTATGTTTGATAATCTTCTATCCTTCTCAATAGCGGTTAGTCTACGTACCTCTTTGTTAAGGATTGATTGAGTCATTATTCCAAGCCCTGGTCCGACTTCTATTACGTTATATTGTTCCAAGCATCCTGCATATGAAACAATTTTTTCCGCGATAGCAGGATCTAGTATGAAACACTGCCCTAAAGATTTTTTCGTCCTGTATTTAGTAATTTTCATACATTAATTCTCATGCATATCTCCATAAATAGTCATGTTTTAGTGTATTGACTTTTATCCTAACATGTATATCATAGCTACCGCTAGCTGTTATAGGATTTAGTTTTCGCGATGGTTGGCCGGCTTAGCTATAATTGGTAGAGCGCCTGACTTGTAATCAGGATGTTGTCGGTTCGAGTCCGGCAGTCGGCTCTCTCTGTGTAATTATTATGGATGATATGTCCTTTCTTGTTGTTGCGAATTGGAAGGCTAACGGTAATGCAAGGCTAGCTGAAAGTTTCTTGGATGTTCTGTCTTCTCAAAACTCATTATCAGGTGGTTCTACGTGCAGCGTGGTGTTGTGTCCTCCATATACTGCTATGCCTTCATTAAGGGGGCGAAGTTGTGTAGTTAGGTTAGGTGGGCAGGACTGTTTTGCTGGGGTGAGTCGTGGTTGTACCGGTGAAATCACTGCTAAAATGCTGCGGGAATGTGGCTGTGAATATGTAATACTAGGGCACTCTGACCGGCGGACTCTGCTTAATGAGAGTGACTCTTTGATAAAGCTTAAGGCTGAGAGTGCTGTAGGAGAATGCCTTATTCCGATAATATGTGTGGGAGAAAATAGGGAAGAGCGAGAAAGTGGTGCTACTGGAAGGGTTTTATTGGAGCAATGCCGAAGTTGTCTTCCTGAAGAGGGGGAGTTTTTTGTTGCATATGAACCTATATGGGCTATAGGTGGTTCTGTTATCCCTGATATTGCGATGATAGAGGAGGCTTTTTCTATCATTAAGTCGCATAATCCTGGGCTTCGTATCATATATGGTGGTTCTGTAAATGAGAGTAACATACGCTCGCTGAAAACAGGTGTTAGTGGTATCGCTGGGGTATTAGTGGGTAGTGCTAGTCTAGATGCTGATGGATTTGCTAGAATGTTGGATAATGTGATGGAATGCTTATAGGTCATATATGCTAAGGGGAATAGTTACCTGCTTTGTTGCGCTTTGTAGCCTTTCTTTTTTGTTTTTTACTAATGTAGCTCTCTCTGCAGATGCTCCGTCTAGGGATTTCGTCCTTATAGGGAGCGGGTCTATGACCGGAGTGTACTATTCCATTGGTGGAGGGTTGTGTAAGTTTGTTGTTTCGGGATATAGGGAGAGGCATCCTGGTGATGCACTTATCTGCTCTACTGCATCTACGTCTGGAAGTGTATACAATCTCAATGCCATGAGAAGGGGTGCCATGGATATCGGTGCTGCTCAATCAGACATAGGGTACTATGCATATGCGGGGAAAAATTTGTATAGTGGTGAGCACCCAATGCAGAATCTTAGGTTGCTGGCGCAGTTGCATAGGGAGTATCTCACGTTAATAGTGCGTGCTGATTCTGGAATAAAAACGATAGATGATATAAAGGGTAAGAGGGTTAACATAGGAGCTCCTGGTACAGGCATTCGTACGGCGATGTTGGGGCTTATGGAGTTGAAGGGGTGGACGACAAAAGATTTTCTTGTAACGTCGGATTTAAGGGCTTCTGAGCAGGTGCAGGCACTTTGTGATGGAAAGGTGGATGTGATATCTGATTTTATTGGGCATCCTAATGCATCCATGCAGGAAGTGGCTGCGACGTGTGGTTCAGTTGTATTGTCTCTAGATGCTGATTTGATAGCGCAGGTTATAGAAAAGTATCCTTACTACCAGGCGGGTATGATACCTGGTAATACATACTCAAATATTCCGTATGATGTTCATACTATCTCGATCAGGGCTTCTATATATGGGACTGCGGAGCTTTCTGATGAGATGGCTTATATTACGGTAAAGTCAATCGCTTCTAACTTAGTAAGGTTCCGTGAGCTGAGTGGTGCTCTCAGGAATTTAACATTGGCGGATCTTCCGGGGCATCAACAAGAGGTAGTGCGTTTGAGGTGCCATTGCATGAGGGTGCAGAAAAGTTTTATAGAGACTTTGGTCTAATAACAGGCTAGCGTGGGTGAAGTACTACTAGGAATAGAGACGAGTTGTGATGAGACTGCTGTTGCTATATTGACCGACAGTGGGGAAGTCTTTGCGCATGAGGTCTTATCTCAAGTAGAGCATTCTGCATATGGTGGGGTGGTTCCTGAAATAGCTGCACGTGCTCACTACGATTTCCTGCAAGTGCTCGTGAAGAAGGCAATGAGCAATTCAGGTCTAAAATTCGATGATCTTTCAAGTATAGCTGTTACAGCCGGGCCCGGGTTAGTAGGTTCTTTGATTGTGGGTGTTATGTTTGCAAAGGCTGTTTCCTATGCAACGAAAAAGCCTATCATAGCGGTAAATCATTTAGAAGCCCATGCTTTAGTAGCGCGGATGAATCAAGAGATTGTCTTTCCTTTTCTTGTCCTTATTGTTTCGGGCGGCCATTGTCAGTTTATGTTAGCTCATGACGTTGGTTGCTACAGTAAATTGGGCGGTGCAATTGATGATTCACTAGGTGAAGCGTTTGATAAAGTAGCGCGAATGCTTGGGTTAGGGTATCCGGGTGGTCCGGCTGTAGAATGTAAGGCTAAGAATGGTCGTGGGGATAGATTCTTTTTCCCTCGGGCTTTACATAATAGACCTGGCTGTGATTTTTCATTTTCAGGATTAAAGACAGCGGTTCGTTATGCGATCGAGAGAGAAGGGCCTCTGGATGAAGAAATGGTATGTGACATATGTGCATCTTTTCAGGAATGCGTTGGTGATATACTGGTGAGTAGGATACGGAATGCCATAAAGGCTGCTAGACAACTGAAGGAGGGTATAGATAAGCTGGTGGTTACTGGTGGGGTAGCATCGAATGGATTTTTAAGAACTATTATATCGCAGTGCGCAGAAGACATGGGTGTTACTGCGGTATTCCCGCCACGCGAACTATGCACGGACAATGGCATAATGGTGGCTTGGGCAGGGGTGGAGAACTTCCGTAAGGGTAACGCAGTTGCTTCACTAGGATTTGCTCCCAGAGCTAGATGGCCTATGGAAAGCATTAGCTAGCCTTTTCTTTATACTGAAGTAAACTCTTTCTTGTTACTACTACAGTATTCGCCAGCATGTCGTGCCATGCCCTTTTTCTTGAGTCAAAATTGGACCAAATTATTCCAAGACAAAGAGGTAAGCCAGAAATCCCTACATACGCAAACCTTTTGGTAGCTTGTGTGAAGTTCATGGCTGCAAGTGAATTTTCATCTATTACTTTAAGTCCTAATAGATATGCACCTACTGTAGCGGAAAAACGCGTCCACATATATACATAATACATATATAGCGCAACAAGTTGTATAGTCTGCAGTGCCACAACTTTGTACAGGTATCTATTTTTTAAAATTACTTCATTCTCCTTTAGTGAAGCTCCCATTTTGTATTTCTCAACGGCCTTGAAAGTCTCCTCATTTTTAGGGAAAACATACATGAAACAACCATGCATAAGCTGTAATACTAGTACGACAAGTAGCAGATCTATTAATGCAGCTATGCATCTGCGCGTACCAGATATATAGTGTAATTCACCATTTTGCACTTTTTTCGGGCGTCCAAATGGGTATAGTGCCATGTTTGAAGCCCATGTCAGTAACTTATGTAAAGGCTTTTGCATATGTATTCTCCTAGACAAAGCGCTTAATGTCGCATTTTATACTAACTGATACCTATCTAGAGAGAATTTTGTGGTTTTTCAGCTAAATATTGAAGATCTAGTGGTCTTTATGTGCATAGGAGTTTACAACTGGGAAAGAATAATCAAGCAAAAAGTCTATGTAAGTATAAATGTAACGTATAGCAGCGAGCAAGGTGGTGAGTTCTTGGATTATGATACCTTTAGTCAAAGAATCATTGAATTACTTACGGCAAAAGATTACCTCCTTTTGGAGGATGCAATATCCGATGTAATATCGTTTATAGTTTTGGAGCACGAGACAACGTTGGCATGCGAGGTGAAAATCTATAAGCCAGTAGTGTCTTTTCTCCGGGATTCAAAGAGTATTTCTATCTCTGCTATATGGAATAAGGACAGGTAGGGAAGCCTGCTTGACAAGTATAGAAGGCCTGCTATACTCCGAGGGTTTTTGTTTTTCACATTGTGGCTATGCGGTCTCATCGTTCAGTAAAAGTTTCATTAGTAGGTGCTGGGAATATAGGTGGTACTCTAGCCTATATGCTGGGTGTTGCGGGTATCTGTCAGGAGCTGGTATTCGTAGATGTGATGGACGGTGTGCCACGGGGGAAGTTATTGGATATTGGGCATGCGCTAGCAATATCGGGTGTGGATATAACAGCAGTTGGTGGTTCAGACTATGCAGCTATTGAGGGATCTGATGCGATTGTGGTTACTGCAGGCCTTCCTAGAAAGGAAGGGATGAGTCGTGAAGATTTGCTCATGGCTAATGCAGCAGTGATAAAAGGTGTGGCCGAAAATATTAGGAAATATTCTCCCGATGCTTTTGTTATAGTTGTGACTAATCCTCTTGATGCTATGGTGTGGTATATGCATCAATGTTCAGGATTGCCTGTGAACAAAGTAGTTGGCATGGCGGGCGTTCTGGATTCAGCGAGGTTTTCTTTTTTCCTTGCTAAGCACATGAGTGTTTCGGTTAGTAGCGTGTCATCTGTTGTCTTAGGTGGGCACGGTGACCTTATGTTGCCTTTGTTGAAGTATTCTACTGTTGGAGGTGTTTCTGTTTCAGACCTTATAAGCTGTGGTCGTCTGAGTTCTGAGGATGTGCATGCAATTATAGAAAGGACTCGCAAGGGAGGAGAGGAGATTGTTAAATTGCTAAAGAGTGGTTCAGCGTATTATGCTCCGGCTGCTTCTTGTATGAATATGCTAGAATCATACTTATTCGATAAGCGCTGTGTGATCCCTTGTTCAGTAGGGCTGGATGGTAAATATGGGGTGAATGGCGGTCTGTTTGTGGGGGTTCCAGCGGTTATAGGGAAGAATGGCGTAGAAGAGGTGATAGAATACGTTCTTTCACAAGAAGAGCGGGAAATTTTCGAAAAATCAGTGGGATTAATCAGTAATTCAGTGAAGATTATTTCTGAGCAAAAGTAGTATTGTATCTTACGTGACAGAATGCATTCGGGTGGGTGATGTTTCATCTTGTTTGGGATGAAATAAGACCGGTGTTGTGTATTATGCTCTCGCGATGTGGTCAAGTTAGGTGCATGGGGAGGCCGTTTTGTATGATATTTTTTCGGGCTGTGGCTTCTCTTCAGTGATTGGTTGTGTACTGGAAATTAGGTAGTTGATGCTGCCTGAATCTTTGAATTGTGCCACGTGCAGAGCTTTTTAAAGTATAAGGAGTGCATATTTTTGTCTGCTGCATGGGCTGCTAGTTGCACTTCGTAGAGGGATTTTTTGTTATTGATAATGGGATGAGAAATTCCAAGAGCCTTAGCGAAGAGAACGGTGTCCTTGTCTTATACATATTGATAATAGATCTTCATATGTAGACTTGCTATTAAACTCTAAGGTTACTAAACATATCTGGAGAGTGTTTCTGATAGTAGATATACAGAAGGGGGCAGTTGCTTTTTCTTCTCTCAAATTAAACTCTTTCTTAGATATGATATACGGCAAAACAAAAAGCTAACTCCTTTTTTCCACTATCTCTAATACCTTTGGTCTTGTTTTTAATAATAAGAGTTATTGTATGAGCTCTTTGTATACCTAGCGATTTGTGGGTGATCGGCATACTTACCAGTGTTTTTGAATCAGGATCGTATTGCAGTGATATGTTTCAGAGTTCTATAGGTGCACCCTCATAACAAACATCTCCAGAAACTGAAAGGCAGCTTGATCAGTAATGCGTTCAACGCACCATCCACATCAGTCACAGATTAGCTTCCTCTCGAAGGACAGATAACTGCTGTAAAGTTTTGAGGAGATTCCTAGAGAACAAGTAATTTTATGCTGGGTAAGAGTATACAGCCACTGTACAGACCTGCTAAGTATGGAGAATTGCTGATTGTAGTACGTTTCGTAAGTGATGCAGCACTGATTTTGCCTCTTTACTTAACTAGGGTCTTCAGGATCAAAGACGGATTGTGCGACGCGCGCCATCAATAACACCCACGAAGTTCCCAGCAAGCTCAATGCAAGCATAAGGAACAACGCCCAGGCTTTTTCCTAGTTTCGTAGTCTGATTCTAAATAATAGGAATTATTAGGTAGGACCTTGGTGTACCTAGCTATTCATTAGGTGAACTGACCACACTTCCAAGAATTGAGACACATTCTCAGAGTAGTGTATTGAGGTTGCTATGAGATTCTATTGCTGTAACTTTCCCAACATTTTAGAAAACAATCAGCACACCCAAAGCTAGTCATGCTTGGTATAGAAGAAATGGCCCTAATCTCAACAATATGCGCAATATGTCATCACCCTTATATCTGACAACTATATCCTAGATAGCTTATCCTGGTATAAACCAGGTGCCTGACAATAGCACCTAAAGTCTCAGATATTTGGATTACTGTAACGTACTCCCAGAGCACAGACGCTATGTACATCATCAATTACCCAAAGTGAACCACGACAGAAGCGTTAGCAACTCTTTTCAGGTTTTTATGAGGGCAGAAGAAACTTCCCTAATCTCAAGCGCAACCTCACCCCCTTTCAATAGTTTTAGCTAGTAACCCTGCTACTATGGTTTTTTCGTCTCGATTAAGAGCTACTAGGTCCGTGGCTACGGCGCTTCGGCGTTGTCGTTAGTTTCCGCAGCAGGACCCTTTCCACTTGCTGTTGTTGACGTAGGCCAGTTCTTATCACCTTTTAGAGTTTTCTCTACGAAGTCCTTCAAAGTCTCTGCAGCTGCTGCCCCAGTAGTGTCGGCATTGCCTAGGGCCTGCATACCACAAACAGTAACCTTGTTCACACATTCTGTACTCAAGTTGCTAGTCTCTCCAGAATATTCTCCAAACTTTGTCCCGCCCTTGCGCTGCTTCGTCACACAAACCTGCTTATCGATCTTAGGGGCAGAAATTTTCACAGCATTCGCAAACTGAACGATGTCTTTACCAGAAGTCTTGGCAAGAGCAGCAGTAAGGTTATCAGTCTGTCCAGTAACAACATCATAAGCTAACTCCTTAGCTAGTAGATATACTGTATCAGCTTCATCTTCTCTCTAATAATAGATCCTTGAATAACTTTCTAAGAGAACTCTAAGTATTGAATTATAAAGCCCTGGATCATTTACTAATTATGACACTCTAGAACTCACTCTCTATCCTGAATAACCTCAAATACAGTATTAACCATAATAGAAGTAGAAGAAAACCCGCCCTGATTTCAACAACCTCGCTCCCTTCAATAGTTTAGCTAGTAACCCTGCTACTATGGTTTTTTAGTCTCGATTAAGAGCTACTAGGTCCGTGACTACGGCGCTTCGGCGTTGTCGTTAGGTTGAGGTTGGGGTTTTGAGCCTTTATTTTTGCCTTGGACATAGGCTAATTCTCACTACCATTAGTTAGAGTTTTCGCTACAAAGTCCTTAAAACCTCCATAGCCTGTTCCTGTTCCTGTTCCTGTTCCTGTTCCTGTTCCTGTTCCTGTTCCTGTTCCTGTTCCTGTTCCTGTTCCGTATGCTTGACCGCCACATATACCGCGATCCGCGCATCGTTTCCTGACTCCTCTGTTCTTTCCCAGTGCTTTCCGAAGCTAGTCGGCTGTCCGTTAGCGTGTTTCGTCACACAAACCTGCTTATTGATCTTAGGGGAAGAAATCTCCACCGCCTTAGCAAAATGGACAATGTCCTTACAGAAGGTTTTGGCACGAGCAGCAGAAAAAAGCTTATCAGTTTGTATCAGTAACTACATCATATGTGCTTCCTGTAAGCAAAGCAGCTGAAATACAATGCTATCTGTCTATTGTTGATTCTAGGTGATATATGGAAAGAAAAGAAAATCTACCAGTAACATATGATTATTCAGAAAAGATTTTTGAGACCATTCTGAGAAGAAAAGAAGAAGAATTTCAAAATTCTGTAGACGACATACTTCGTAAATTTTCTGAGCAGCTGTATAGGTCGCTAGAAAGAGAATTACCTGAATTAATCAAAAAATTGCAAGCAGATCTACTGTCACGAGAATTTTCGGGAATTATAAGTGAAAAACACGGGAAAAATCTTATAGGCGAGAATACTTCTAATATGTTCCTCGATGACGTAATTGTGCAAATTGTTCAAGGAGCTTTAGAAGATTTATCTTGATATAGGTTTTTTGTAAATGATGGAAAATTCTGTTTTTCAAATTCTAAGGAAGAGTTCTTCAAAGGAATTTCCGGTTTCATTAGAAGATGCTAAGTTATTTTTAGGCATCAACAATAATAAGGAAGATGCGCTTTTACGTAATCTCATCTCTATTTCTACAGAGTATGCACAGTGGTATATAGAAAGATCGTTAATGCAGCAAACATGGCAGTTATCTTATAGCGGTGAGGTAGTTCCGAAAAAAATATACTTGCCGTTTGGCCCGCTGATTTCCGTAACATCTGTAAATACAACTAGTGCTGGAGATGAAAAAGTTGCAATAAAGAGCAATAATTACTGCATTGATATGTTGCGCTCAAGTATTGAACTTTCATCGTGTTTAAATTCAGTGCGTGTGGAAATAGTCTATAGTGCAGGGTATTTGGCTCCTGAAATAATTCCTGCGCAAGTTAGACATGGGATATTGCATCATACTGCAATTTCTTACAAAAACCGCAGTAATGTAGACATAAAGCATATGACTTTTCTTAAAGAGATGTATCTTCCGTTTCGTGAATTAAAACTAGTTCTATGACAGGTATCGAGAGGTTATACAGCGCTTTAGTTGAGTACTTACGTTCTGATGTGATTTTAAAAGATCTACTAAGTGATATATATGAGCAGGCCCCAACAAATGCATCTCTGCCATACGTATACTTGCATTTTCGTTATATAGAAGAAATCTGTACTTTTGATAGACTGGCATATCGGGCAATGATCATGTGCTGTTCCTTGAGTAATAGTCTTGAGGAGGTTATGAACATAACAGAGCAGGTTAGATCTGTATGTATGGCATTTTTCTCTGATAAGGAGAAGTATGTATTGTCCTATATACGATACAGAATTGCACATTTATCGCAGAACGTTTTTCAATCAAACATAGATTTAGAGGTCTTAATAAGTGATAGTAGTGAGCTTCCAAGAGAATGAATCAGGTGTTTATTTACCACTGAAAAATGTAAAGAGTGTCAAAATAACACTATGTAATAAAAATAGTTATATAAGAAGTGTACGCTCAGATGGATGGATGAATGCTTTAGAGAGATCTGGTGAAAAACATGTGACCATTAAGATCAATGCTATAGTAGGGCGTTCTCGTTCTGAGATTGTTCTACGTGAATTTGCAATGGAGAATCGTATTATAAGTTGTGAAATCCTGTTTTCTAACGAAACGAAAGAAAAACTTAGGACTAAATGCTTTATAGAACTTTACGAAAAGCACTGTGAAGCTGGAAGTTTAGAGAGTTATACTACCATCTTACAGAGTAGCGGGGCAGTGCATTTTTTACAGGATAATTAAACTATATTTCCTGCAATACACAGAAACAGCAAGTTTGTGCAGCTAACAGCTACTAATGTAATCAGATAGGTCTATAAGAGCTCGGGATCCGCCTCCCTTAATATTATACCGCTATGTATGATTACAGCGCCCGTATATACGCTAGGTTGTACCATATACAGATCCTTCAGATTTATAACAACTTTGAGTACCAAGTAGTGTCTTCAGTGTGCCGAAGGCTATACTTAAGTGAGAAGAGTAATAGAAGTAATGTTACTGCTAGAACTTAAATAATTTCCAGAGCATAACGGGGTTTACTTTAATTCCTTTTAGCTGCGTACTGACGCTAGTACTGAAGACATGGGATTCTTCTCTGTGGGGGCCGCAGTGCAAGGTATGATATTCTAGTGAATATCATAAGATGCGGCCAGCGGGAACTCAACTTTTCACGAAAACTAGATTATAGCGATGAGAGGGAATAATGCATATGCTTTTTCAAGCACATCTTCGAACATGGAGTAAATAGTTGAGCCCAACAAAGCACGACTATGTATTTTTCAGCGCAGTATGTGCAATGTAATGAAACCACCCGTAAAAGCTTGAATACGACCCCCTAACATGTCTTTAGTATGAATTGAACAGTTGAGCTTCAACAAAGCGCTGGTAAAGACGAAGTGATTCCAGATACGGATGTTATGGATATACTGGTGATGAGTTCACTATTCCCTATGATCACACTATGATGTTAGAAGGTACATTGTGCTCCTTCTACGACATGAGAACCTTGTCTGTTTTGTGATTTCCAAGTACGTTCTGCTGCCACTAGGTAAAGCAGTGCTGTTTTCTGTAACTAAGCCGTAAGCATCAAGAAGATTGAACGGTAGGCCAGCGCTTACGTGCTTTAGTACTGTAGCAGCTGCTTCAAGGTGTAGTTGTACTGTATTATACGTATCCAGGAAGTGCTCAGTGCACTCTCCACTGCAGAAGAGTGTATGCCTAGGTACATTGTCACGTATGATTCTATAAAAATTATACAGCGCCCAGCGCGGCTAGCACAAGGAGGTTTCTCAGTTCTTGCAGAGGAGTATTCCCGATGTGAAAGTATCTCACGTTCTGCTTAGGATTTTTATGTAAGTAGTAAAAATAAATAAGAGGGTGCAAAGAGATAAGGATCAAGTGTGCTGAAATAATTATAAGGGAGCTTCTTAGGTAGAGTATCTCGGAAAAATTGCGGCAAAGACACCTGGTATAGGTTTTGATATCAGGAGTATAGCTTGGTCGAGTTTTAAGCGTATCTCGTGCAACGCTGGATTTCTCTAAAAAGCGCTATTGATGGGATTTTAGACGTATGTCTATGCTGTTATAACTAATGATGTTGGGGGCATTGTTAGCAAAACCTACGATAATGTAGAAGGAATATAAGAAACAATTGGGAATAGTATATTGCAAGAACGCAAAAGATATGGTACCTCCATAACCTTGGGGCTAGGTAGCTCAGGGGTAGAGCAGGAGCATCATAATCTCCGGGCCGGGGGTTCGAATCCCTCCTTAGCCACTTGTGTAATAATGATCTAAAACTAGCTTGGGTTAACAGGGCTTCAAGATCCTTTCTAATGCTTTAAGAAACCTGTCATCTGAAAGAGCATGAAATAGAGAAAAAAGTTAGGAGCGCCAAATACAACGCTTGGAACCACAGCTGCCCTGTTATTTAGTAAGAACTTTGCTGTATATCACTCCAGTAACCTATCGCACCCACTCTAAGAGCATCTGTACCTAGCACGTTGTTGCGTCGCAGTACAAACTAGAACTATAAGAGGTTCCTTATGGTATATTTACTGCCAAAGAAATATGTATAAGAAAGGAGATGATAGGGAAAATATTCGGTATATAATAGGATCATCTAAATCTGACCCATTGCCTTTTTTATCCTCTTTATCTTCAACCTCATTATCAGGGGTTCGGTATATTCTATGTGCTGCAAGCACTTTTAGAAAAAATGCTCAAAATTACTAGTACGTCGCTATATCTTACAAATGGCAGTGCACAGATAATAATCCTGTACCTTAGTGGGAAATGAGTGCATGATGCAATACTCCAAAGATAGGATATAACTCTTCTGGAACCACCTCTGAGAAGGAAGAGCGCATTGATCACGATGGCCTATCTCCCCTTCCATCGCATTAAGTAGAGAATGCTGCGTACTCGAGCTTTTTACTGAGGAAGATCTACATACACCACAACGTGTCATCGCATTCTTTTAAGCTTTCTTGGAAATAATACAAGTTAGTATGGCCAGCGTTTGTGAATGTTTGGGGTTCCTTTAAAGAGTTCAATGCAATGTACGGTAGTAAAATATAATGAGATCTTATCTTTGCGAAGAAGATTACGATAAAATATATATAAAGCTATTCCGTGATAGTGCTTTTTCAGTGCCTCTTACATTAAGATTCTCTTCCTGATATCAGAAGTGAAACATAGCACTTTGGCATCATCGGAGATATCAATCTATAGGAAATGCTGCTAGGAGAATAGACTAATCTGCATTGAACATGCCTTGATTCCAGCATCTAAGAAAGACAGATTAAAGTGCTTTGTTTTATATCCCAGGCGGATGTGTGTTACCTTTGTAAATTTCAATACAGCATGAGGTGAAGGTTATTACTTTACATAGCTATGAGCTCTAGATAAGTTACTCATATATGTGCGGCTGCTAAAGTTTTAATCATATTCAAGGATGTTTATCACAATTTGATGTAGTGCAATTGTTTTATGGCATTTCTCAACCGTTATATCATGTAAACAACATCTCCGTCTGTAAGTGCTTGAGACAATAGTACAGTTAGTCTATGTGCTACCTCTTCTCTTCATTGCTCCATGGTAAAACAAACTCATTTTGTATACTTGTATTATTAGTGAGATAGAATAGTTTTTTGGTATAGATCTTAGTATTTTCCCCAGATTATCTGGTATTGAGTTTGAGACATTCATGCGTTGAGATGGAGTTTACAGGGTTAAAGAACATATATACTTTAATCTACCAAAAATTTTCTCTGGTTGCTATATGAATACTGCACATCAGATATAGGCTTTACCTATGTAAACAGATGTCAGAAATCTGCAAAAATCCTGCTATGGAAAAAAACTATTTACACAATAAAACCCAGTTGCATCTCAACGGCAACAAGAGTCCTCAAAGCAAATCTACCAAAGCGACCTCAGAGCATACAAAATTTTTCCCTATATGCCATTAGAAAATATACGTAAAAAAAACGGTGTAACTATGCATGTACCCTGAAGAGTTTTATGTACTATACATATCATTATCAAGCTGAAAGTATATTTTTTCGTTATTAGAGAATATTCAGAGGTTTTGAGGATGTTATAATGCAATACATCACCTCGATAAACTTGTTGTTCAGTATGTAAATTTAGGATTTCTTTTATCCGCAGGATTGATGAATTTAAAACTGCTTTATGTATCCACAGCAGTGCAAGCAGGAATGAGTCTATACTATTGATTAGCTGGATATTGCTTTGGGGAGTATGCATGTTTTTTCTACATACATGATTATGAACTTGTGGAGTGATAGCAAGTAGTATGGTAAGGAACTTAAACCTGATTGAAGTTGCGTTGGACAAGAGTAGCCAATGGGGATTATTCGTGAGGTGCGCTATTCCTTGTGTTATTCGCTATATAACAAGCAGCCTTTTTTCTTTCCCTATAGCCATCAACAAGCCCTTATTTATAGCCTATCTATATTTTTCTTTGCCGTAATGAGCGTTATCAAAGCTGCTATCGAATAAGTCTCTACGGTATAATCAAATTAGAGCGTATAATGCAATCTTTACAGGATGCTTTATAAACGCACTTCCAATGCCGCGTGATTTCACTGCTATATGATACTTTGCTCTGTGATGTGTGTTGATTAGGCTGCTATATGGTGTTAGGGTATCTTTTTCTTGCAAATTGGATTGGAAAGGCAAGAGAGTGATAAATGGATAGACCATCTAGTTTTTTCTGCTATCGTGAAAAACCAAATTTTCTTCGCGAAGGCCCCAAAAGAAGAATAGCTGAGAAGGGACGACGAGAGGTTTTTTTCGTAGGTTTATGTCTAGACTGCAAATCCTTCAGGATGCCCTTAACAATGAGGTTACTACAAAACATAATAGGAAAAAGAAGCATCAGCAGGAATTTGAGAAGCATCTTCAAAAAGGACATAGCAGAGGTTCTCTTTTTCCCTTTAGGTACACGCCCAAATCTGGCAGCGTCCTTCTCATTAGAAGATTTGGTTTGTCCCGCCCTCTGAACAGGATCCATACCATGAGCTATAGTAACCTTGCGCATCCGTTGTATTACTGCAGAAACTCCGCGTTGCTGCTCCGTTAGCCTAAGGACAAAACTTGTATTAGTAGGCTTTTGAAAAGCTATGTTACAGCGATATTGTTGAGCATTACGCTCCCTTTTTTTAATTTTCTCACGTTCTGTATAAGATAATGCCGTACTGCTTAAAGGCGTTCTTTTCTTCTTAAAAGACTTGTGCTGCTCTAGATATCCAGGTAATTGCTTTTGTACTCTTTTACGCTGCAATGCTAAACGTAGTACCTGCTTGTGCAGAGAGAAGGAGCTGCTGAGCATTGTGGGGATATCTAATGGATAATCGCTTGTTGTATTCTAAGCAGGATATGTGAATACTAAGTTAATTCTATTAAGAACTTAATATTATTAATTGAGATCTAAACCAAGATCATACTCTCTAATTTTTTCAGCAATATTTGAGAAATTTATTGTGTATTTGAGTGTAGAGCTTACTTCTAATACCTGTGTTTTGCAGGTAGTTTTTGTGATATGGGGAAGGATATACAGAGGTTTTCCCTAATAATGCAAAGAGTTGTTCCAGTGCATTTTATTGTTTTAGCCGGTATTCCACTTTAGTGCCTGGGCACTTATGCCAGAGATTATGATGACCTAATCGGGAGTATTTTGAAGGAAAATATGTGGGGAAATAAACTCCGGCATCAGTAAGGTTTTGGTCACAACGAGCTTAATGGGCACGGTATTCGGAATCTGGCAAAGAGAATGTTGTGATATTACGAATGCTAAAATCACGGCAAATGCTATGGTGAGATCAATGCTACTCAAGAGAGAAGCAAGATATTTATGGGATATATGCGGGTATACGTAACGGGATGCACTTTCTCCTGTATGATGGTACTCATGTTCTAAAATGTAATTTACTTGTTTTGAGATTTTTCCATATCTAAGGCAATGGGATGCGCAGTGCTGAAATTATAAAGAATTGAGTTTCGATAAGTAGAAAAGACTTATAAATAGTGTGCATACATGTTGAGGCTCTATAAGTTCGGTTTTCAGGGGATATTAGAGTTGATTAATAGGAGAATAAGTACCTTACTTCTAGCTATAGGATGAGTGAATAGACAATAGAGGGAATGCAGCACGGGGTATGTTCAGCAAATTTTAATGTAGAACCTAGAAGGCAATATGCTATTTAACATCTTCGAAGCAAGCTAAGGATAGATGGTAGTAAACCAGGGATACTAGAAATACATAGAAAGTGTACCGCAGATCTATAAGCATGAGTTCTTATCTATACAAGGGAAAACATGTCATGACCTGGAAAATTCTTTTATTCTATAGATCGTTCAGTAAAAAGATGCTCTCCTAAAAACGGGTGGAATGATATCTAGCATGGTTATTATAGCTTATATTGCTGCTGTAAAAATCCTGATAGCTGTAAAAATCCTGATAGAAGAGTTTTGAGAAAACGCTCTTCAAAACTTATAGAATAATATTTTAGATGGCTGCAGCAGATTATATTCCTGCTACAAAAAGTTTTACAGAAGGCTTTTGTAAATGGATGTAAGAACCTCTATATATCTCAGAGATCGGGATAGCAATATTCAATTGTTATCTAAAGGGGAAACCACGCTATTGACGCATATATCCATGCGTTATCTTCTAATAAAGGAGAATTACTCCTTTTCAATGCAATGATTTGAAGATACCGGACTGGGTGACTGGGTGACTGGGTGACTGGGTGACTGGGTGACTGGGTGACTGGGTGACTGGGTGACTGGGTGACTGGGTGACTGGGTGACTGGGTGACTGGGTGACTGGGTGACTGGGTGACTGGGTGACTGGGTGACTGGGTGACTGGGTGACTGGGTGACTGGGTGACTGGGTGACTGGGTGACTGGGTGACTGGGTGACTGGGTGACTGGGTGACTGGGTGACTGGGTGACTGGGTGACTGGGTGACTGGGTGACTGGGTGACTGGGTGACTGGGTGACTGGGTGACTGGGTGACTGGGTGACTGGGTGACTGGGTGACTGGGTGACTGGGTGACTGGGTGACTGGGTGACTGGGTGACTGGGATTTTTTCTTTTTTTAATGGGAGTACTGGTATTGGGAAATGTCTTTATAGAAGTGTTAGAAGGTTTCAGATTGATGGACGTCAGGGTTAGTTAGAGATTAATGATATGTTTTTTAATATGTATTACGATGCGTATTCATGGCATCATATAGGCTGATTAAAAACTTTGTTTTTATCCCAAGGTACAATCTAGCCATATTCTGTAGGCATATAGAAGAAGAGCCGAAATACGTGATTTAATGCAATGTTTTGGATAGAGCAATCCCGCAGGGACAGAAAGTACGCATACAGTAATAGTAAGGTCTGATGAAAAAGGAAAGCTGCGTGATATGCAACACCATGCAGACCTTGATTAACACACGAAAGATCTTCTAATAACGCAGTTTTTTCATACGTATCATTCACCAAGTTTTTGTACTCTTACGGCATGTCTTCCCCCTAAGAACGCCGTTGTCATGAACGTGTATAATACGGACTGTGCAGTATCAGGATCTATATAACGAGAGCCAAAACACAGAACATTCGCATCATTGTGTTCTCTAGAAAGCTTTGCAAGCATGGTAGAAGAACAAAGAGCGGCTCTAATATTTTTATGACGGTTGGCTGCTATACTCATGCCTATACCCGTTCCGCATATCAAAACTCCAAAACTCGTATCTGATACTTCTCTTACAACGTCATGTACGTAATCTGGGTAGTCTACGGAATGCTCTTTAGGATCGCAACCGCAGTCAAAAACTTCGCAACCTAAGTCTCTTAGATACGCGCTAAGAAACAATCTGAGTTCTACGCCAGCATGATCAGAGGAGAGAAAAACCCTTTTTACCACTAACACTTTATTATCTATTGATAATATAACCTTACTGAAAAACACATATTACAACTCCTGATGGAGCGTTCAAATAATATAAAGCCAAAATAGCTTATAGACCATACTTTATTTATTTTACATCCTATATTTTTTGTTTACAGCTTGTCTCCAAAAGTGTATTACTGTCGCGAGGCACTCGCTTTGGTAGTCTGCAATAAGAGGTGTATAAGTGGATATGGCCTCCTATTGTTTACGGGGTAGATAGTCGTAGCGTTCGCCTTGGTTTTTAGCTTATCATAGGTTAGTTTTGCTAGGATGGTACTATGGATAGGGGTGATGCCGACTCTGTAATAGAGTCTACTTTGAGCCGTTTGGATGTTACGAAAACATATGCTGAGTCTTTCAAGCATGATGTTGCAAAAGCATTCCAGTCTGGTGCTATAAGCGAGAAGCAGTACCAGCGTATGAACGGGTATATAGAGAATTTTTTGGGTAAGATCTCTGTATACGAGGATATTTTTGAGCGTATAAGGGGTGCTCGCCTTTTGGCAAGTAGTCCGATGTGCTATACGAGCGAGAAGGGGAGTTGATGCGAGACTCTTCTCCCGCTCCCATGCGGTAACCCATTTTAGATTCACGCCCAAGAAATAGAAGGCGGATATATGCGTCAATGGCGTAGTTTCTTCTTTTAGAGTATGGGCGTTCGCTCTGCTTCGTGCAGTTGACTGTTAAGGACATAGGATATCTCTAATAGCAGGTTTTAGACGTTCTTTCCTGCATCTTGCTCACTATATAGTGGATGTATAGCCCATTGTTGGTAGCGTTTGCACAGGATAGACCATTTTCGAGTGTGACAGTTACGCCAATGTATGCTTCGATGTCTTTTAGCGTACGATTTGCACAAATAGTGCTTCTATGCAACGTACATTTGCAACATTATTTTACAACATTATTTGCTGTCCTTTATATGTGATGATTATATCGCATAGCAAACTGCACAGGTGTTGCCACCTCGGACATGATACCCAGGTAAACGCTACTGTATTAAGTATTTGGGATATCACCGAACCTAGCTGGACCATTTCAAACTTGAAGGTGACGCTCCAGATAGCAGGTGAGATCTCTGCGCAATATATAATTATGTATATCGCTTACATATGTGGTTTTGTAATACGTTATTTAAAGCCATTTGAACATGGCAGATGTTTCAGCTATGCGGCAACCTAGTAATGCTACCTAACTCTAGTGTAATAGTAGATAATCGACGTGGTATTTTCGATGTTGTTAGATCTTTTTCAAGCGTGACAATTATATTGCACAGCAAACCGCACAAGTGTTGCCATTTTGGGTATATAACCCATACAAGATGTGATCTGTCCTGTAGCATATGAGCAGCACATTTTTTACATGATGTAGTGGCTCCTATTCTAGCTTTGCAAATGTACTATAACAGCCAGTAGTAGACGTCTACCATTCAAGAGGGGAGCTATATCTAATTGGAGTTATGGTATGTTATAAGGAGTATCTGTTATGCAGTGCGCATCCCTCAAATTTATAGTACAAAATAATCATATGTTGCACCATTCTCAAACATAAACTCATATAAGTAGCTCCATAGTAAATTACTTAAGGCACTTATTACATTTCACGCACAAATATCACTAGCTTCATTGAACAAGCTTTAAAGCCAGAAAGTATACGGCACCATAGATACCATAGAAGGTGCTGGTACAGATACTCATTTTGCCTGAAAAGCACACGAGACAGAGAAGACATATTTTTCCAAAACTTTTCCAACTCCTAGGGCTATACAATACAAAGGATTTGCTGCTAAGGTGACTGTAAGCCCGTTGCCTCTGTGAGTATTATCTCGCTTGGTGGAATAGTATATTCACGCTCTTTGAGGAGTGGAGGTGATTTGATGGACGAGGCGATCATTGCCTATACAAGAAAGAATCACAACCCACTTATTGGAGATGCTGCTGCAGAGAAAGTAAAAAAGAACATAGGCGCAGCGCGAATTCCTGAAGAAGGATCTGGAGATAGTACCGTCGTTAAGGGACGGGATCTGACAAACTGGTGTACCTCGTGAAATTACTCTAACAGAGAAGGAAGTTGCTGAAAGCCTTATGGAATAGTAGATACCATAATTACGGCCATAAAGCTTGCTTTAGAGTGTTCTCCTCCGGAAATATCTGCCGATATAGTTGATCAGGTAATTGCACTGACTGGCGGAGCTAGTATGCTGAAAAACTTATAGATGTAATAGCCACTTCAGTTATGCCACCACCTATATCTACTATCATCTACCCTTCTGGATTAGATACGGGTAAGTCTGCGCCTATAGCAGCTGCCGTCAGTTCTTCAATAAAATAAACAGTGCCTTCCCATGCGCACAACGCAGCGCCTTCGTTTTTTACTCGTATTATCGCCTATGTTTTTTACTTTCTATACCGGCGCTTCACAGATAACGACTTTGCTTCTTAATTTTGTACCAAAACTAAGTATGTAATGTAACGAAGGCTATTGCATAATCACCATCATCGCTCATAGAAAGCTTTACATGACCATTGCGCAGAGCACCGCCCTCAAGTGAAATCATGGGCTGGCCATAAGGATCGTTATGCACAGATATATCCTTAGCCTCTACTCCGCGACCAAAACCCAAACCTAGCGCCTTTACATACGCTTCCTTAGCAGCAAACCTCTTGGCAAAATGTCTTGCACGAGCATACTCATCCCGATACTTCAGAGAATCCAGTATTTCTTTCTCAGAAAATATTCTATTGGTGAACTTGTTCCCATACTTCGCAATTAAAGCTTGTATCCTTCTCGTGCATACTAAATCTACACCTATGCCCAGTATCATACGCTAATCCTAGAAACTACATCATCAACAGAAAGGAGCTCTATATCACCAGTTGCACGATTTTTTAACTCTAATACACCATCCTTGATAAAGGAGTTTCCCACAATCACTTGCCAAGGCAAACCTATGAGGTCCATTCTCGACAACTTTACCCCAGGAGTATCATCTCTATCGTCATATAAAGAATCATTAGGGAGCACGGAATGTATGCGTTCTGATACTCTTTTGCACTCTTCATTCTTCGAAAAAAGATTGACAATACCAACCTTAAACGGCGCAACAGACAGGGGCCACTTGATTCCCGCATCATCATGAAACACCTCTATTAGTGCCCCAATTAGCCTCGAAATTCCGATGCCGTAGCAACCCATCTTTACATGTGTACCACTATGCCCATCAGTATTACAGAACTTCACATTCATTGTTCTAGAATAACGATCATCAAGATAAAAAATGTGTCCTACTTCTATACCACGCGCAGTTTTTAAGTCTTCAGGAGCAATACCGCAACTTTTTTCGTCATGCATATCATCGGTTGCGGCATATACCTCTTTCAATTCTTCAATGCCATAATCATTCATCTCCGACAACTCTAGTGCCCGCTCGTCATAGTAGACAGTGCTTTCTCCCGTAGGAGTCAAAACATGAAATTCATGGCTTACACTTCCGCCTATAGCACCCATATCAGCTTTTAATGCTATAGTCTGCAGATTCATTCTTTTAAAAGCTTTCCTATATGCCCGGAATACTGCATCATAGGTTTTCATAGCCTTCTCAAAGTCGGTATTGAAGCTATACGCATCCATCATTAAAAACTCTCTGCTACGGAGTATGCCATTTCTAGGGCGTAACTCATCGCGGAATTTCCACTGAATCTGATATAAATTTACTGGCAGATCTCTATAGCTTTTTAATGAAGACCTAACCAAATCAGTAACAACTTCCTCATGCGTAGGGCCTAAAACCATTTCTCTGCCGCCACGATCATGAATACGGATCAATTCCTGACCGTAAGAATCGTATCTTTGTGATTCTTTCCACAAATCTGCAGGCTGCATAGTAGGCATTAAGATCTCTGAAAAGCCTACTGCATTTATTTCCTCACGGATGATATTTTCCACCTTTCTCAGCACCATTAAGCCTAATGGTAGCAAAGTATAGATGCCAGAAGCAGTCTGCGATACAATACCAGCACGAATGGAATATTTATGAGATGCAGAAACGACATCCGATGACACGTTCTTAACAGTAGGAGAATAAAACTCCGACAGACGCATGGAAGAATCGAGATTGACTTTATGGCATCAGTCTACGAGA
Source organism: Anaplasma phagocytophilum str. Webster (assembly GCF_000964685.1). Lineage (GTDB taxonomy): Bacteria > Pseudomonadota > Alphaproteobacteria > Rickettsiales > Anaplasmataceae > Anaplasma > Anaplasma phagocytophilum. The sequence goes on along the minus strand of NZ_LANS01000001.1, from coordinate 1,310,294 downwards.
CAATAAAATAGGAGTCAAGATAAATCACCCACAGCTTGCTATAGAGAATAAGGGAAGTATAAATAGATTTATTACGCTTAATTTTTTGATATGCCCCCATTGATATTTTATCATATTGATTTCGAGGAGCGCTGTTTATTGTATAGCGGGCATTATTATGAAAAAGCGTGTGTGCTTAAAAAGCCATTATCTAGAGAGATAATAACCTAATTGCAGCATAAATTATTGCAGCAACTATACAAGTCCTAAATAGGCATGTGATGTATGTGCCTTAAAAATAAATACACTTATATACCAACATACACGTAATACCTTATTTGTTGAGTAATTTGCGAGCGCGTATTTTCAGAAAAAAAAGTGCTATAAGCATATAAAAAGCATCCAGTAAAACATGCTATAAGTCCTCAATTGGTGCTGTATTGCACTCATTATGAGAAATAAAATTCCTATAAAGAAAAGCAGCGTGAATTCCGCCACAGGGTAAAAAGTAGAACCTGCTACGTAAGCCTAAATACATGCAAATCTTTGAAACGTCAAAATAGGTGAAATTCCTGAACAGTATGTTCGCAAGGCTACTACGTACTGTCCACAGTAGTATTCTCTTAAATCACTAGCAGCAATGCACAGGACGTCTTCTGTATTTAATCTTAGATCCAAGCACACACTGCACTGTTGCGCTGCACTCAATATAACAACACTGCCTTTTAGAGGCGCGTATAAAGCGCAATGGGAATCTACTGACGATAAAGAAAATCTTCAATAATCGATATTGCAGAGAGCGCAGCTTTATATCTTAAATCTTGCTGAGAAGAGGTAGTGATATCGGCATCAGGATATACATGCCCTCGAAGCATGTTAATAGCTAAAGCTTCTGGGTGATCTTGGAAGAGTATGTTTCCATGAACATCTTCCACTGCTTCTATTATGCCATCATCAGAAAATCCGACAATCTTATACCCGAGATCCTCAAGCTTTTTAACATTCTCAGGATCATTACTTACGACTCCCCCATGAGCATCAGGGAAAAACAGGGAATACCATCCATTTGTATCAGGCTCCACATGCTTAGACACTATAGAAGCCAACCTACTACCTGGCACAATTCTTAACCTGTGTAGAACAACATCCTTATGATGCGGATCTGGCATAGATACTGCATGTACAGCCGCAGATTCATGCGAACCAAGCAACTTGTAAACTCGGATAACCTTAATGCCCATAGCATGCATAACTCCCTGCAATCCACCGCAAACGCCCATAAGCTTTATAGCAGGATTTTCATGCACTATCTCAGCAATGGCGGCAGTAACCAATTGTCTATTAGGAGTCGGCGCATATGGCTCAGCATCTACATTATAGTAGTTTCCAGGTATAAAAACTCTGTCTATTTCGTTTTCCTTCAGAAAAGACAGTATCCCTTCTTTTATCATTCGTGCTTCTAAGTCATGAATCTTAGAAATATCCCCATGTGCCTCTTCCAAAGCACTTTGTCGTATAAGTTCAAAATCTAGTACCTTGTTATAATCCAAGCGAATAACTTTTGCACCAAGTCCGGTAAAGAGCTCATATATATTATGGGAAAAAGTAAGTTCCTCTGGATAGGTTTCCTCTGCTGTCTGCAAAAATCCTACGACTACCTGTTGTGCTTGTTGCTGAAAAACAACACTAGCGGCCATACATGTTGTGTTAATAACACAAACTACGGTGGAGAGGAGTAAGACAAACGAACGAAAGCAAACACTCATGGTACACACCTAAAATCTGGGGAAATGTGGCCCGGGTCGGAATTGAACCAACGCACAAGGATTTTCAGTCCTCTGCTCTACCACTGAGCTACCAGGCCTGGTAAAAACGCAGAGCAATGACTACACGACTCTGCACGAGATCAGAGGTATATTATATGCTCAAGCATCAGCATTCAAGAAAAATAAACTTGAAAAATAGGTAGATAATTCTTTTATCATCCTGGATAATAGTAACTCTGTGGAGTTAAAGCCGTGACTAAGAGATTAGGGATATATCCCGGGACTTTTGATCCCATAACTTTTGGACATATAGATATAATCAAGAGAGCATGTACTCTTGTTGATGAGTTGGTTATTGGTGTAGCAAGGAGTGTACAGAAGAGCACTATTTTTTCAGCAGAATTGCGTGCCGAAATGATACAGCGCGAGATGCACGTTTTGGAATGCAAGAGCGTTGTGAAGGTTGAGGTTTTCGATGGTTTGTTAACTGCGTTTGCCAAACAAAAAAAGGCTCTAATGATCATTAGAGGGTTACGTGCAGTTACAGATTTTGATTATGAATTTCAGATGAGCTGGATAAATTACAAATTGACACCAGGTATCGAGACTGTTTTCCTCCCCGCGGCAGAGGAGACTCAGTTTATCTCTTCGAGTTTTGTCAAGGAAGTTGCAAGATTAGGAGGAGATGTGAGTGTATTTGTGCCACATAATGTTCATGAGCACCTGAGAGATTTCTATAATAATTCTTCTGCGAAGTAAGTAATAGTATCTAGAATAACAACACTATTTTTTCAGCAGAATTGCGTGCCGAAATGATACAGCGCGAGATGCACGTTTTGGAATGCAAGAGCGTTGTGAAGGTTGAGGTTTTCGATGGTTTGTTAACTGCGTTTGCCAAACAAAAAAAGGCTTTAATGATCATTAGAGGGTTACGTGCAGTTACAGATTTTGATTATGAATTTCAGATGAGCTGGATAAATTACAACCAGGTATCGAGACTATTTTCTTACCCATAGCAGAGGAGACTCAGTTTATCTCTTCGAGTTTTGTCAAGGAAGTTGCAAGATTAGGAGGAGATGTGAGTGTATTTGTGCCACATAATGTTCATGAGCACCTAAGAGATTGCTAAATAGCCGCCTTCTTGAGCTCGTAATTTTGCTAAGCGCAGAGTGTGTTGTCTTAAAAGCCAAGAGAAGTATGAAAAGCTATAGCAGTAGCAGGGATGTTTAAGAAAATATATATTGTGGTTCTATACGTGAATAAGCACCTGAGAGATTTCTACAAAAGAAAGTCCTCCTGGCATTGGTAATTTTTTGCTGAGCAGCGAATACGCATAAGGAAACGATAACTGTAAATTTCTTAAGACGCAGAGGAAATGCACTATTATAATGCAGTGTTTACAGGCACTGTCGCATCTCGATCAATCTCGCCATGCTATAAATCCTTTTGCGGAACAAAGCCCTGATATTGTCTGTCATGTTTCTGACGCTGTTACAAAACTAGTAGATGCAATTGCAATACTAAGTAGAGCAAATGCATATGTCACTACGGGTAAGGTAGAAGAAAGCGCGGCTACAACCGATACAAAACGTCGTATCGAGAGATACATTAATACGTCGTGCTGCGCTATTAGCTCAATGTCAGACGCGTCAATAAGTCAATTAGTGACTGAATCTAATGGAAGATGCACAGAGCCTGAAATACGAACAATGGCATATCATCTCTTAACGGAGGCCGCTTATATCTCTAGCTTACGCGATGAAGAGCAGGAAACCAATCGTAAAAGTGCCTTACACGCCTTCTCTACAGCAGCATCTATACTACAATGTATGGTTGGGCATCCTGTACTCAACAGCACTGATACTCAATTGTGCAAAATAGTACAGAACGTGCCTTAGAAGAACACGAACGCAATGCAGCTGGTGTGTGCATCAATGATAATGTCTTTGGAAGCGGTTGTAACCTTTCCCAATGCTTTTAGAAGCTGTGTCTACCATGTACGCAGTGCACACTTCTTTCAATACAATACCAACAGTAATAGAAGGTGATATTGAGAACTGTAAGCGCACTGTTTTGGGTGTCGGAGCAAAATTACAAGCAGCACTATCTGTACTTCGTGGCAGAAGTCTCAATGAGGTTAAATCTCTGGGAGATGCAAATGTTTTTTCTCATATAACAGGGCTACTAGCTGATGCTAAACTGTTACTTGAAGCTATAGATGTGAGTTCATTACCAAACCCAGAACTGCATGGGGAGTTATTGAATAATGTTAGGAAGACACTGTGCGAAGCAGCAGCAGTATGCGTAAAGCAGCAGTGCATGGGAAATCCTGAGTATGGCGTTCCTGTAGAATTTGATTGTGCTAATCCTAGAGCGTGGGGCTTCTCATCTACTAAATTTGCAGCTTATAAATATTTACAACGAATCACCACAACAAAAACGCGCAGGTGGCCATGGAAGACTTCGCAAATAAATAATTGCTAACTAAGATTTGAGCCAGTATGAGTAGTTGCACACCTGAGCACCCGTTATCTTACAAAAAAATACATAGGAAATAAATAAGACATGCTAACGGTAGCTCCTCCTAAGATTTAAGTTATCCTATCTAGAACGCAGCAACATTGTACGAGTGGCAGCAGCAGCTCATTACTCAATAGAAAACAACGTGCAGGTAGCTAGAGTAGACGTTCAGCACGCTATGCTTAATTTCAATACTGAAGCTTCACTATATAAATGCAAACAACATCTTATGACTGGCTTCAGCAACTTACTATTTATAATACCCCTTATAGAAAACACTAAAGGACATACCAGCACGCTAATGGTGGCTGATCAAACTTTAGTATAAAGTACCCATTACAAAACAGCTGTAACATCTAGTGTCTAGCGCAATATCTGACTAAGAGGTATAACTCAAGAAGACATTTACTACGCTAATAGTGGCACTAAGACTTTAAGCTACTAAAAACGGTAGTGACATCCTATGACCAGCTGTATAACAACTCACTGCTCAATACCTGATGAAAACACACCACTACGCTAATTGTGGTAGTAAAGTACATATATAAAACGGCTACAACACCTTGAGGCTAGCTCAATATCTGACTCCTATGACTTACTCTTCAATACCTGAACGGAAATACGAATGCAATTTAGAGAATATACCCATTATGACAATGGAGACTACTCTGGTCTTCAGTTACTTAAAAAGGCAGTAAAACCCTACTACTACCTACCACAAGCTTACTACTCGATGCCTTTCTCTGCTAGATACTTTTCCGCATCCAATGCAGCCATACATCCCGAACCTGCAGCCACCACAGCTTGACGATATACTTTATCGCATACATCTCCAGCAGCAAATATGCCAGGACAGCTAGTGATAGTAGTACCAGGCGCAGTGATCACATAACCTTCATCATCAAGATTCACCTTAGCACCTAGCATATTCTTCAAAACCTGCGTGTTAGGTGTATGCCCTATGGCAACAAATACTCCCCCAACGTCTAGCAAGCTCTCTGTACTATCCACCGTAGACTGCAAAAGCAAAGAGGTTACTTTTTTACCCTCAGAATCACCCAAAATTTCCTTTACAACGCTGTTCCAGATAACTTCAATCTTACTGTTACTAAACAACCTTTGCTGCATTACAGCCTCAGCACGCAGTTTATCTCTTCTGTGAATGAGGAATACCTTCTTAGAACTTCTGGTAAGATATAGTGCTTCCTCAACAGCTGTATTTCCACCACCGATTACTGCAACAACTTCATCTTTAAAAAAGGCCCCGTCACAAGTAGCACACGCAGAAACACCCTTACTTTTAAAATTTTGCTCACTTTCGAGACCTAACCACTTAGCTTGCGCACCAGTGGCCACTATTATACTGTATGCTTGCAGCGTTTCCCCAAACATACTGGTGCACTTAAATGGATAAACGCTAGCGTCTATCTCACTTATCTCGTCCGTAAGTAAAGTAGCCCCGCTTTTTACCGCTTGCTCCTGCATATACTCCATTAGCTTAGGGCCTTCTATAGCCGAGAAGCCTGGATAATTCTCAACATCAGTGGTAATAGTCAGCTGTCCACCGGGTTGCATTCCGGTCACTAAAACGGGATTCAGATTAGCTCTGCCAGCATAGATGGCAGCAGTACAACCTGCTGCCCCTGAACCTAGAATCAGAACTTTAACTGCATCTTTATGCACTTCTGACATCACTATTAGCTCAGACTATCTATATGAGATTGAAGGTAGTGTTCTACCCCTTGTTGAGTCGCCTCCATAGCGACCTTTCCTTTTGACCAACCTGCAGGACATACCTCTCCATGCTTTTTGTGATGCTCGATCGCATCTATTATTCTGAGGAACTCATCAACATTCCTTCCAATAGGGAGGTCATTTATGGATTGATGACGAACGACAAAATTTTCATCGATAATAATGGTGCCGCGCAGGGATACCTTACCTGCGAATAGCATACCATAACTCTCCGATATGCTATGAGAATCATCCGCTACTAGGGGGAAACTTACCATCCCTATACCACCTTTTTCTAAAGGTGTGTTACGCCAATGAGAGTGCGCGAACTCGGAGTCTGTGCTGATCGCTATGACTTCGGCGTTTTGCTCACTGAATTGAGGTATTCTGCTATGCAGAGACAGTATCTCAGTCGGACACACGAATGTAAAGTCACGAGGGTAGAAGAACAACACTGCATATTTTCCAGCGACGTGCTTACTAAGCGTAAGATCACACATCTTACCATCAGACATAACGGCACGTGCAGTAAAGTCTATGGCCGGCTTTGTTACCAAATTCATAAGGCGTCTCACAAAAAAAACTTGGAACAGTATACAAAATATTACTAGATCAACAATGTGTTTTTTGGAACATAAAACGTAGCATGCTGACATTTGTATTCCAGGTTAGCAGCGTATAAGTAGTACCAATGCTACTAACGGTAGTTTAAAACTTGTAGAAGTGAAATAGTAAGGGTATAACGCTCACTGACACACGTAATTTTGGTGTATGCAGTGCTTTAGGTATTGCAAGTGTTCTGATTTAGAGTTAACGAGTTAGGTTAAGAATAGTGGCATCAGGAGTGATGCATTTCAATGGGGGATATGTATGCTAAGCGAAAGGATGAATTGTATCAAACCGTCACCTACCTTAGAGCTTTCTAGACTTACGTTAGAACTTAGGGCTCAAGGGCTTGACATAATATCTCTAGGTGCAGGGGAACCCGACTTTGATACTCCAGATCATGTAAAGGATGCGGCGATTGCTGCCATTAATGCAGGAAAAACTAAATACACTCCAGTGGAAGGTATTCCCGAATTGAAAGATTCCATTATTCGCAGTGTGCGTCGGGACTATGGTATAGACTACGTAGCAAATCAAGTATTAGTAGGGGCTGGGGCTAAGCAGTGCATATATAACCTGTTTATGGCTACCATAAACGAGGGAGATGAGGTTATTATTCCTGCGCCGTATTGGGTTTCGTATCCAGACATGGTAAAAATAGCAGGGGGAGCTCCAGTTATTGTAAATTGCGGTGACTATTTGAAGTTGACTCCAGAATTACTTCGTGGAGCAATAACCCCGAAGACTAAATGGCTCATTATTAACTCTCCGTCCAACCCTACCGGTGCAGTGTATAGTAGAGAAGAGTTAGCCGCTATAGCAGAGGTTTTAAAGCAGCATAAACATGTCTTAGTTATTACTGATGACATATACGCAAAGCTTGTCTATGATGCTGAGTTTTGCGGCATTCTGCAGGTAGAACCATCACTTTATGATAGAGTCTATATAGTTAATGGGGTCTCAAAAGCGTATTCCATGACAGGCTGGCGGATAGGGTACATATTAGGTAACGCGGAAGCTATAAAAGCGGTATCCACAATACAGTCTCAGAGTACAACTAATGCTAATTCCATAGCGCAGTATGCTGCAATAGCCGCGCTGGATGGTGATCAATCTTTTTTAGACACTAGAATTAAGGCATTTGCGCGTAGAAGGGATAGGGTTATGGATGCAGTGCTTTCTTCAGGAGTGTTGCAGGCAGATGTGCCACAAGGAGCCTTTTATGTGTTCATATCATGCGGTAATGCGATAGGTAAACACGCTCCTAAAGTTGGTGTGATAAACGACGGAAGTGATATGGCGAAGCATTTGCTAAATCATAGGGTGGCTGTAGTTCCTGGTGTTGCCTTTGGAGCTCCTAACTTTTTCCGTATTTCATATGCTCTCTCAGATGATAGGTTATCTGAAGCATGTGAGAGGATTTTGGAGGCTTGTTCGTACCTAAGCTAGCATTTGGTGTTAGGGGTTTAGAAAAAATTACTGAGTTGCAGATGTGGATCTTAAGTGCTCTGTGGTAGGGTAAGATTGAGCTTGGGGTAGAAGTCTTGCTGCTAGGTCTCTGCGGGTATGAGCCAGCCCGTTTAGCTATATGCGGCATTTCTTTTCCTTTGCGAGTATTACTACATTGCTTACAGAGTTGGTTTGTGTCCCCATATTCAATTCAAATTTTTGCGAGTTTAGCCTGGATATTGAGCTAGGCTTGGGGGTTTCTTCTTACTTCTTTGAATGAATTTTGCGGCCTTCAGGTTGAGGAATATGTGTACTCTCTCTTTTGGAAAGAAGGGAGTTTTGTTATATAGATGTAATTCCTAGGCAGTTTTCCAAGCGCTACGTAGCAAACAGAATTTCAGCAGGAGAAATTATTGCATTAAAGGGGTTCAAATACCAGTAAATTGGAAAGTAGTTTCAGTTTTATCTTGTATATAAAAAGCGTTATTTTTCTGGTATTTAGGCGATATAAACGAAATATCCTATAAAGTTCAAAAATATCAATAAAAGCCTATTGGATGGTGGTAATGCTATCTTCTGGCTTATAATAGTATGATATATAAAGTATGTTATAGGCATAAACTAAACTATTATATGAGTAATTAAGAAATTAAAGTGCGGAAATGCGCGGCTCATTTCAATTTCAGGCTGGTCAATGGTTGTTACTATCTTTTAAGTAATGCTTGTTACGATTTTTCAGAAGCTTTAGGTGTTATTTCTCCTACTAGCATAGGCTAAAGCAGTGATTTTTATTGAATAGGTTGTAAGGATTGATATGAGATATCTTATATTAACCGGAGTTTTCAACTTACAAGTATTATTCTTATCGTCTTATCATAAAAAGGAGATCAATGTACTTTTTTGTTAGGTATGATTGAAAATTATGATACTCGAGATAGATTTATAATGCTCTACTATAGCCTATTTTAATACTTATTACGTTTGAGCCGAACTTGTGGTGTGATTTGCATTGATAAAGTGATGGTTAAGGGGAATGGGTCGATTTTCATGACCTCAGTTTTAGGAGTTAGGTGTATGAGCGCTAGAAGTTGTAGGAAGCTGTTTTTAGGAAGTATAATGCTGTCTTTTGCGGTGCTAATGACTAGTCAGGAAGTCCAAGCTATGCATTCTGGACAGAATATTTCCGATATGGGAGAATCTAATTATTTCTATGTAGGATTAAATTATAGTCCAGTATTTAGCAAGATAAGAGATTTTACTATAAGTGAAAGCAGTGGAGAAACCAAGGCAGTATATCCATACCTAAGGGATGGGAAGAGCGTAAAATTAGAGACCAATAGATTTGATTGGAGTGTACCTGATCCGCAAATTAGGTTTAAGAACAGCGTGCTACTAGCTATGGAAGGAAGTATTGGCTATACCATGGGTGCTCTCAGATTTGAAGTTGAAGTTGGTTATGAGCGTTTTAAAATCAAAAGTCGCTACGGCAAGGGTATAAGAGGAGAGGAATCCGATACAATATATCTACTAGCTAAGGAGCTGGCTTATGATGTTGTTGCAAACAAAACTGACGCGCTTGCTGCCGCTCTTGCGAAAGTGAAAGGACAAGACATTGTTCATTTTGCCAATACTCTGAAGATTACTCATCCTTGGATTAATGAGCAAATTTGCAATAGAGGAAACGATCTTTTGGACAACGGTGGGCTCAAAGACAGTAAGAAAGGTTCTTGCAATAGTAAAGATAAAAAGGGCGGAAAGTTGGAGCAGAGCTTTACAGCGGCTTTAGGTGATCAAGGAGCGCAGAAGTGGCCTAAGATCAATAATGGAGGTAAAAAATTAACCGGTAAAAGCAACGGGAAGCCTTATGCGTTGGATGCATCAGCTACTGTAGCAGGGGATATCAGTGTTCTTGATAGGGAATCAAAAGTAATGGTGGCAGGTCTATTAGCCAGGACTATAGAAGGAAGTGAGATTGTAGAGATAAAAGCAATTTCTTCCACGTCTGTCATGCTTAACGCTTGTTATGATATTTTCAGTGAGGGGTTTGGTATTATGCCGTATACCTGCATTGGTCTTGGGAGTAACTTTGTTAGTATAGTTGATGGAAAAGTAACTCCGAAGTTATCTTACAAGTTAAAGGCAGGATTGAGTTATAAGTTCTCTCCTGAAGTTTCAGCATTTGCAGGAGGGTTTTATCAGCGTGTTGTTGGTGATGGAGAATATGTAGATCTTCCGGTAAAGCGCTTATCTTATGATCTTAGTCCTCAGGGACGTACAAAAGAAACGGCTGTTGCGAAATTCAGCATGAGTTATGTAGGTGGTGAATTTGGCATAAGGTTTGCTTTTTAGGGTGATTGGTGGATCTGGGGGGAGGTAGAGCCTCTGCCCTAGTTTTAGGAGTAAAGTACATGAGAGTTAGAAGTTATAGTAATCTGTTTTTAGCAGGAGTAATGGCATCCATAGTAGGAGTTACTGTTAGCAATGCCGCGAAAGCAGATCAAGATTATGGAGCTTCTTTAGATGCTAGGAGGTCTAGTCATTTTTACATAGGGTTAGATTATAGTCCGGCATTTAGTAAGATAAGAGATTTTAAGATAATAGAAAGTAGTGGTGAAACTGCGGCGGTATATCCGTATTTTGATGATGGGAGGAGCCATGCAATAGAATACAATAAATTTGATTGGAATACTCCAAATCCTCGTATAGGCTTTAAGGACAATACACTTTTAGCTATAGGTAGCAGTATAGGTTATGCTTTTTCTAGAGCTAGAGTTGAAGTTGAAGTTGGCTACGAGTCCTTTAAGATAAAGGATCGGGGTAAGGGTGGAAAAAAAGAGAAGGATGGAAGTGCGGTATATTTGCTCGCAAAGGAGCTTGCATATAGTGTAGCATCTAATCAACAGGATAAGCTTGCTGTAGCATTATCTAAGGTTAAAGGGAAAGATATTGTTAATTTTGCAAAAGCCCTAGAAAGTACTAGCCCCACTATTGGGGAAAAGGTTTGTCGAACGCGCAGTGGAAGTGGTGAGAAAAATTATGCTAGGTATGTAGAAAAAACCTCGAGGTCCAGTAATGATACTTCACTATGTGGAGATATTGGTGGAACCAGTGCTCATAATAGTCCAAGGGTGAATGTCTTTAAGGATTTTGCGGCTAAAACGCTAGGAGATGGTAGTAGGAACTGGCCAACATCTAGTGGGACTAAGAGTACGGAAAACGATAATGCGAACGCTGTAGCTGCAGATTTAGTTAAAAATCTCAATATGGAGGAGAAAGCCATAGTAGCTGGATTATTTTCAAGGACTATTGAAGGGGGTGAGGCCGCAAAGATTAGTGCTATTTCTACTACTTCTGTTATGCTGAATGTTTGTTATGATTTTTATGGAAAAGAGTCAAGTATTGCTCCTTACGCATGTGCAGGAATAGGTAGTAATTTCGTTGGTATAGTAGATAGCCATATCGTTCCTAAACTTGCTTATAAATTAAAAGCTGGTATAGGCTGTCAGATTTCTCCTGAAATTTCAATTTTTGCAGGTGGGTTTTATCATCGTATTTTAGGTAATGGGAGATATGCGGATCTTCCTGTAAAGCGCTTATTTTACGATGAAAGTCCAAAGGGGCGCACAAAAAATACCGCAGTTGCTAATTTCAGCATGAGTTATGCCGGTGGTGAGTTAGGTGTAAGGTTAGCCTTTTAATGTAATAGTAAAGGGGGATGGGTCTATTTACGTAAGGGCCCTTCAGTTTTAGGAGTTAGGTATATGAGCGCTAAAAATTATAATAACCTATTTTTAGGAAGCATAATGATGTCTCTTGCCGTGCTAATAACTTGTCAAGGAGCTCAAGCAAGGGATGCTGCGAAAAGTACTTTTGAGGTTGAGAAACCCCAGTATTTCTATATAGGATTGGATTACAGTCCAGCATTTAGCAACATAAGAAACTTCACTATACAGGAAAGCAACGGTGAAACTAAGGCGATATATCCGTACATTAGGGGAGATAAGGAGATAATACTGGATGCTAGTAGATTTGACTGGAATATGCCAAACCCGCGCATAGGCTTTAAAAACAGTACGCTTGTAGCTGTAGGAAGTAGTATTGGTTATGCTATGGGCAGTATGAGACTTGAAATTGAAGTTTCTCATGAGCGTTTTAAGAGCCGGGGGAGATATATTGGAAATGAAAGAGAAGAAGAATCTGATACAATATATCTCCTTGCGAAGGAGTTAGGACATAGCACAGTCACTGAAAAAACCGAAGATCTTGTATCAGCTTTGACAAAAGTAAAAGGTGAAGATATTGTGCGCCTCGCTAATGCCTTAGAGAAGACCCGTCCAGATATTGGTAGAAAGATCTGTAGGACTCGCAGTATTACTGGAGGTAAAAACTACGGTAAGTATAATAGATACACTTCGTGGCTCAAAGATACTAATAATCTCACAGCCTTATGTGGAGATATAGGAGGTAACAGCGATAAACATGAACATCACAACATGATTCAAAATTCTTTTAAGGACTTCGCGCGTGAAGCTCTGCTAGGTGGTAGCACAAACTGGCCAACAACAACTGGTGATAAGACACGGGGAAACGACAATGCAAAGGCATTAGCAAGAGACCTAATAACAGTCTTAAGCCGAGAAGAAAAGATAGCAGTTGCGGGATTAATGGTAAATACTATTGAAGGGGGTGAAGTAGTAGACATTGGTGAAATTTCTTCTACCTCCGTAATGGTAAATGTGTGTTACGATTTCTTGAGTAAAGAAGGATCTATAGTTCCCTATGGATGCATGGGATTAGGCAGTAATTTTGTGGGCATTGTCAAGGGACACTTTACTCCAAAGCCAGCTTATAGATTAAAGGCTGGTGTCAGTTATAAGCTTTTCTCTGGTGTTGATATCTTTGCGGCAGGGTTCTACCATAGGGTTTTTGGTAGCACCGAATATACAGACATTCCTGTAGAGTACTTGATAGATGATGTGAGTCCTTACGGACGTACTAAGGAGACTGCAATGGCTGATTTCAGAATGAGTTATGCTGGGGGTGAGTTTGGTATGAGATTTGCTTTTTAGCTGGGGTGATTGTTATAAGGAAAGTAATGGCATGGGTGGTAGCAGCGCGGGCGTTTATATTTAGCAGTGTTATGGGGGGAGAGACTCTGCTATAAAAGATGCACTTACTTGAGATTCATATAAAAAATGAATGTTGAGGACAATATATGCTACCAAACAGCCTAATAGTATGATAAGGATTGCATTCAATATATTATCTCTCTCATTATTAATGAGTAATACAATTGGTGACTGATAGCCCTTAATTTCTAACAACAATTCCAATTTGTTGCGATAAACTTCTTAAAGTTTCATATGATGGAAAAGGTAATTACATATATCACAAATTCTAGAGATAAATGATTGCGCAGCTGCCAATATACGTAGACAACAGAAGTAGGGGAGACTAGTGTTTGACATTATAGTGTGTCTAACGACGCCTTACCAAGATGTGTTACGTACTTTTTCTTTTTATGTCATGGCTGATGCTTAGATTATAGCAGTACGAAAGTAGGCATGAATATGATTTTTGCGGTATACCATGGGGCTTTCTTTCCTTCTTGAGAAGGGCTATTTAATTGAAGGCAACGCAGACGTCTTCGGTATGTACTATGCAGTAGTATCTGAAATATCTAATACTTTTAGTCTTTGGCACGTTACATAATGAATCTATAGCGTGGCAGTAGTGCTGCGCTATACAGATACGTACTAAAATTTGCACGAAAAGATACGCTTTCTATGTCTACGCTGGCAAGCTTCTCCAACACTGCTAAATCCCTTAACAGTGCTTTTGTATTGGTGCATCTGCAAGATATGTATTGGTGTTACATTTTGGAAGGCTATATGCATTATGTGCAGGTTTGTCCAGAGATAGAATATTTATGAGCATGCGCATGGAGGGCTCTTACGCATTGTTCTTGATATTAGGTTTTGTGAAGTTAAAGGGTTTGTATGATTGTTTTTAGAATAATATATAAAGTAGTAGAGGTCAGGGTTTAAGTAGCTTTTGTTGTTAGTATTTATGTGAAATGTTTCCCAGAAAATTATAAGAAGCATGAGTTTTATAGAAGATTATTAAGCAATCTGAATCTGAAAGAAGATCACAAGTTTATTCTAGAACGTTTTGGTTTTGAGATGATTCAATTCCTGCAACAACCTCCACAGCACCTCCTCGACATTCTCTAATAGTCTCTCAAGCGTCCATGGTGGTAAAAAAGTGCATGGGCTGAAATTTGAGTTTGATATGCTAGTATTAGGCGTGATTTTCTCCATAATGCCCGAGTATCTCGCTTAGATAAAACGCATTTTTGGGTTTGCTAACTTTTTTAACCTTGCCTTGGAAAATATTTTTATCTGATATAGCCATTTTTTGGTGTTTTTTAGAACCAAGACCATTTAGACTGACCAGTTTCGTGCATATAGAGGCACGGTGATAAGATTCCAAAAGTTTTCATTTGTGAGTGCTAGTATTAATGCAGTGTGACGCAAAAAACGAGAATAGGGCGAATGCAGACAAGATATACTACTATGTGAAGTGGCGAATTACAGAACTTTTTTGGGAAAGTGCAATTTCAAATTCGTTTTAACATGTGGGGCATGTCACGTGCTATTAGATTCCAGAATGGCTTTTGCATTTATAAGGGCTTAGATTCACGCAGTGTGATGCAAAAAAAAACTAGGATAAAATAAATAATGAAGATGGGTACAGACGTATGATTCTGTATAAAATAAAGCACTAAGCTTGATATCGCTGTAAAGCTATGATTCAGCGCTTTATGGTAGGATTCACCTTTGGGTGTATGTGTAGTTCATAGAGCTGAGTCTTTTGTATTCAAAGAGCAATGTAGTGGTTGTTTTATTCCTAAATATAGGGTTTATAATACCGATATAGAGACACAAATTTCGCCCCTGAGCAAAGGGGGATTTACCCCTCAATACATTGGTAGTTCACGAATCTAAGACCTTTGGTCGGGCTATTTGAGCATAGTATCTAGTTATGCGTTATATTCATGGATATTGCGTGTGCTACTTAAGAGTATCACAGTATTTCTTTAAAGCTTTCTTTTAAGAGCGCTTACGCATATTCTCTGTATGCCCTGACACGACTATGAATTGGTAATTAGATACCATATTAGCTTATGTTTGTAACTTAGGCAGTATAGTGTGGTCTTTTATTGCTTGGACTTAAAACCCTAAGGAAAACCATTCTACTTGAAAGGATTGTTTTCTTTTAGTACGGGTTGGATGCTTACAAAACGGTACACTTCTCATAAATATAGTAGAGTCACTATTCTGCGGTTTAATATACAGTGATATAAATATCACAATAACTACCGAATAAACACGGAAGGGGATAGAAAATGGTTTAAACTGCACATTGCTAATGGTGCCACTGGGAAGTCAACAAAAAAGGCCACACTATCACACGCCTTTTCTAGTAGTACAAATTCCCTATTCAGGCATCTCTGTTCACCTTAGTGATACTTTCTAGCATCACAAGAGCAATTATAAAAACTGGCCGCCTAACAGGTCTTAAGAGATGAGAAACAGAGAAATCCCTCCCGCACAACGACCAACTTATAAAACGTCATGCCCCCCGTATACAGAAACAAAGCCGTTAGAATCTAGAAGAGATGACTGTACTCCATGCATCAAGAAAGATGCCCAGTATTACAGTGCGTTCTCTAAGATGCACCCAAACACGGAGAGCTATGGACATTAATACATGAGCATCCCACCATTTACATGTATGGTCTGCCCTGTGATGTACTTACTTGCATCACTTGCGAGAAACAACGCAACGGAAGCAATCTCCTCAGCAGTTCCCATACGGCCCATAGGGATAGAGTTCAGTATGTATCCTTTTTGTTTGTCTTGTAATACAGAAGTCATAGGAGTATCTATAAAGCCCGGTGCTATGCAGTTGACTGTAATGCCACGAGAAGCAAATTCAAGAGCAAGCGACTTACTCATACCAATAATCCCAGCCTTTGAAGCTGTATAGTTTGCTTGTCCTACATTTCCAGATATGCCAACCACGGAGGATAAGTTTATGATTCTACCACTCTTATTCTTCAGCATCGCCTTGCAAGCATTTCGGTTTATCTTAAATATCGCAGTAAGATTTACCGCAATTACTTGATTCCAGTCATCATCTGTGATGCGCAAAGACAATTTGTCTCTCGTTATTCCAGCGCTACATATTACCCCATCCATGCCAGACATACAGTCTACAGCCTTGTCTACTAAGGTGTCTACCTTATCAGAATTTAGCAAGTTACACTGCAAAACGTGAGTCCCATTCTCACAAGCAGCTGCCACTTCTTGTAGAGCCTCAATTCTGGTGCCTGAGAGGCATAACTGAGCTCCAGCTTTTGATAACATAAGAGATATGGCTGCCCCTATGCCACTAGATGCACCTGTAACTAGAAACTTCTTGCCCTGCAAATCAAACATTCCGCAACTACCCCTAAAAAACACATACAAGACATACAGGCCTAACGCTAACTAATTTAGTTGATAATTGCAATATTATTTGATAGCATCGCGAAGCTTTCCATAATTGCAAGCCTTCGTATATTGGCTGTTTAAATCTTTATCTTTATGGAGCCGTACTTTTATTTTGGTAAGCGGGCTGTAGACGTAGGAAGTTCGCGTTGCTGTTGATGTTTTTGGGAGATGATAATACATGATGATAAGTTCATTGCAGGTGCCCGATGAGTTACGTAAGCGTATGCAGGGGCTGTATAATACTGATGAGAAGAGTTATATCAGATATTTAACAGAGAAGGCCGAGGTCTCTCAGGACGCCAAAGTAAGAATATATAACCTTGCTAAGCAGATAATTGAAAAGGTGCGTTTTGGAAAGGGCTCTACGCTCATAGATGCCTTCATGCAGGAGTATGGTCTTTCTAGCGAGGAGGGAGTTGCTTTGATGTGTTTGGCGGAATCTTTGTTGAGGATTCCGGATGAATGCACCATCGATGAGATGATTAGAGATAAGATAGCAGGTACGACTTGGAAAAAGCATATAGGGAGTTCTTCTTCGATATTCGTCAATGCGTCTACCTTGGCGTTGTGTGTAGGCGCGCGTGTGCTAAGAGAGGTGGATGATTCTCGGTGGTATAGTGTACTAAGTAATCTCCTGAAAAATATGGGAGAGCCCATAATAAGGAAAGCTGCTCTCCAGGCTATGTGTATTCTCGGTAAGCATTTTGTCATGGGGCGTGACATAGAAGATGCTGTTGCAAGGAGTAACGATTCAAAGCAGTTATGTTCGTTTGATATTTTGGGTGAGTCTGCAAGAACTAGGGAAGATGCGGACAGGTATTTTGCGGCATACATGCACGCTATAGAGGTAATAGGAGCAGATGCGGGATGCGGTGATGATATTTCCTCTAGACATGGAATATCGGTTAAGCTTTCTGCTTTGCATCCGCGTTATGATTTTGCTCAAATCGACTACGTTCTTGATGATATATCTTCTAAGCTATTGGAGATATGTGCTGCGGCGAAGAAGCATAATATAGGGGTGCTAATTGATGCGGAAGAGGCTCGGAGGTTAGAGGCTTCTTTGATAGTTTTGGAGAAGGTGTTTTTAGATAAGTCGCTAGATGGCTGGGAAGGGCTGGGGCTCGCGGTTCAAGCGTATCAAAAGAGAGCCTTAGGTGTGCTGGATATCGTGGAAGATATAGCGATTAGGGCTAACCGTAAGATGGTTGTGAGGCTAGTTAAGGGTGCTTACTGGGATTATGAGATTAAGAATGCTCAGGAGCTTGGCTTGGACGGGTATCCGGTGTTTACAAGAAGAGCTTATACTGACACATCTTACTTTGCATGTGTTCAAAGAATTTTGAGTAAGCCAAATACTTTCTATCCGTGCTTTGCTACTCACAATGCGTATACTTTGGCTTCGGTATTAGAATCAGCGGATAAGGATCACCCGGGTTTTGAATTTCAGAGGCTGCATGCTATGGGGCAGGGTCTATACAGTTATGTTACAGGTGAAGTTGCTCCGAGTGTGAAGTGTAGGGTATATGCTCCAGTTGGAAGTTATCAAGACTTATTGCCGTATCTTATCAGGAGGCTATTGGAAAATGGTACCAATAGTTCTTTTGTGAATAAGATAAATGATGTTGATGTTCTAGCTGAACAGCTTTTGGTCGATCCTTTAGAGAAGGCTAAGAGTTTTGAGTATTGTCCGCATCCTAGTATTCCTTTGCCGATAGATATGTTTGGAAAGGATCGTGTAAATTCCATTGGTCTCAATACTTCTGATTCATTGGCTATGTCTGTGCTTAATGAGGAAGTGCAGACATTTACAAATGTCACTCGTAAGGCTACTCCTATCATTAATGGGGAGGATGTAGAGGGTGCTGCTCCTATAGAGTTTTTCTCTCCGGGAGATTTTAGCTGCAAGGTAGGGGAAGTATCTTATGCAACTCCTGAGCAGGTGAAGGAAGCTTTTGCTGTTGCGCATGCTGCGTATGCAGAGTGGAGCGCTTTATCAGTTGAAGAACGTGCTACTATCTTGGAGTCTGCTGCAGACTTACTAGAAAAAGAAAGGGGTAAGTTTGTTGCTTTGCTAATGCTGGAAGGCGGTAAGGTGATTTCTGATGTAATGGCAGAGATTAGAGAAGCTGTAGACTTTTTGAGATACTATGCGATGATAGCTAGGAAGGATATAGCTGGTACGATTAAGCTTCCTGGGCCTTCGGGTGAAGAGAATTACATATACTTCGAGAGTAGGGGTGTCTTTGTATGTATTTCTCCTTGGAATTTCCCATTGGCAATATTTTTAGGGCCTATAGCAGCTGCTTTAGTTACTGGTAATACGGTTATAGCTAAGCCATCTGAGCAGACTTCTCTGATTGCTTATGAAGCTGTGAAATTATTTTTCAGAGCTGGTCTTCCGGGTAGTGTTTTGCAATTCTTGCCTGGTGAAGGCGCTGCTTTAGGAGAAGTGCTTATAAATAATGGGCACGTTGCAGGTGTGGCATTTACGGGTTCTACTGATACTGCGAATATAATAAATAGAACGCTAGCTAAGCGTAATAGGGACATAGTGCCTATTATTGCGGAAACGGGCGGGATAAACGCGATGATTGTCGATAGTTCTGCTTTGCTTGAGCAAGTTTGCGATGATGTAATAACTTCTGCATTTAGAAGTGCTGGTCAGAGGTGTTCGGCTTTGAGAGTGCTTTTATTGCAGGAAGAGATTGCTGATAGGCAAATCGAGATCATATGTGGGGCGCTGAAGGAGTTAAGGCTGGGTAATCCGATGTTGCTAAGTAGTGATGTTGGTCCTGTGATAGATCAGCAGTCTTATGACATGCTTTGTGAATATGTGAAAGGCATGGAAGAGAAGGGGGCTAAGCTGTTATGTAAGCTAGATATAGGTTCTCTTGCGGAAGTAGGGCATTATTTCCCGCCGCATATTTTCGAGGTGGGGTCAGTATCTGAGGTTGCTAAAGAGGTGTTCGGTCCTATACTGCACATTGTGAGATATAAGAAGTCTGATCTGGTTAGTATCTTGGAGGAAATAAATAAGACAGGATATGGTCTGACGTTCTCTGTGCAAAGTCGGATACAGAGTAATATCGATTTGATTGTCGATAAGATTAGAACTGGTAATGTTTACGTCAACAGGAATCAAATAGGTGCTGTTGTGGGTGTGCAACCATTTGGTGGTTCTGGTCTTTCGGGAACTGGGCCAAAGGCAGGTGGGCCTTTCTACTTGCATAGGTTTGTTACTGAGAAGACTGTAACAGTAAATACTACGGCGCTTGGCGGTAATGTTGCTCTTGCATGCCTTGAAGAAGAGTAAAAGAAAACTTGGAGGAAGCGTAGTCTAACCTTTAAGGGGTATGCTGCGCTTTTTCTGAGCTTTTCTATTTTGCGAATTATTGAAGTGGGCCTGTTTTTTAGGAACAGGTGAGAGTCGTTAATATTGTTCTACTATTAGAAATAGCGCATTGCCTAAACAATTAGGCTGTTGGGTAGTGTATATTTTCCTCAGCATTCATGCGTTTTTATGAATCCCAAGTGAATGCATTGTGTATCGCAGAGAGGATCGTAAAAAGGTTTTAAAGAGGCGCATTTGATTTAGATCTTACTTAATGGTGCATCACTTCACTTATAAATGCTTCTCTGAGGATATGATAAATCCTAACTTGTTTCTTTTCTGCGCATAAGTGTTTGTCAGCCAAGAATTTGCAGCAAAGTTTTAGCGACAAAATCACAATACCACCAAGAAAGGTAACATCTCTGAGCTGTACAACTTTAGGTGCACTGTGTCAAAATTTTCAAAGTAAATTACTCTGCAGTGCGGTAATTCACCAATTATGCACAGTGAATAATTTCCTCCAGATTTCTCCCATCACATACTTTGCATGGCATTTCATGTTGATTAAGGGACTCCGCATATTTTTGCATATATTTAGTTGAATAACATGAGGGTAGTTCTAATGTGGCTAGTAGTATATAGAGTCAGGTAACGATAATCTAAGAGTATTTATCGATTTTACAGCAATAAAAACTCTTGAGTGGAAGGAGCATATAGCTATGCTTAACATTTAGATGCGTGACAAATGCTATCTGTCTTTGTATATACTTGTCTCACTTTAGATATCTTGTGAGAGTGACATATCCTAATAAATATCAGCTTTTTAAGATTCACGCTCATTTGGTAATATAAGATCGAGGATATAAAGTATGTAAGCTGTTGTTTTTAAAATATATAAGCATACAATACTTCAACGTATTTTTGTTTTCCCTTCTAGAAAAATCCCCCTTCATTCTAATATAAGTGCGAGGTTGTTAAGTACATGACGCTATTTGTTATTTCAGACATTATGCTAACATATATATGAGCATATAGCACTCCTATGCGGGGTTTTTGACGTTTTTCCCTCTATAAAACCTCATATAAGCATTAGGTTACGTTGTTGTTATTTTGGATACTACACTGCAATATCTCTGAAATATTATGCTCTTTAGTGTTTTTGATATTAAGTTTCTTGAAGGTTTTTTAATAGAATGCGCTGAGCGGCTGTAGTTGTTTTTGTTATAGTGCGTGATAAAAGGCCTATTTTCTTAATTAAATTTTTACTTGAAATATTAATGTTAACTCAGCAATACTTACTTCAAGTTATAGGTGTGATATGTATAAGTAAAGTACTGTATTTCACGTAAATATCTGCTCTTCCAACGTGATTTTAAAAAAAATTTAATTTATGGATTTATAATAGCACACTTTCGGCATGCGCTTATACATCTGGATTTTGTACCATTGTGTGGAAAGCGAAAATCCCCCTTTTCTGTCTAAAAGCAGCAGAAGGAGCAGCCTGCTCAGCTGCATCCTCCTCATTTTTAAGCAGAAGCCTTATGGGAGCCTTACTCTGCAAATACAGGGCGTCTAGCACTGCTAGTCTTCCTTGCAGTCACTATTGAATCCTTTCCAGACATACGGGACTTTATGTAGGTATCAACCACTTGATTAAGCTGATCCATATAATCCCTGAAAAAGTGATCTGCTTTTTCTATTATGCAATATTGCATATACTCACTTTTGATAGAAGCGCTTAGGCGTGCAGCAAGTTGAGACACTGCTGACTCTTCTGCAATGCTATCGTTATCACCTTGAATTATAAGTCCTGGTACTGGACAAGGTGATAAGAAGGAAAAATCATACCTATTAGCTGGAGGTGATACTGCCACAAAGCCTTCAACCTCTGGTCGCCTCATCATAAGCTGCATTGCGACCCATGCACCAAACGAAAACCCAGCTACCCAAAACGAGGACACCACGGGACTATTATTTTGTAACCAATCGGCAGCGGCTGCTGCGTCACTTAATTCTCCTACTCCCTTATCGAATACTCCGGCAGATTTTCCTATACCACGAAAGTTAATTCTTAATACGGAGAAGCCATTATTCGCAAACACCTTATAAAGGTTGTACACAATCTTGTTATCCATGCATCCGCCATATTGTGGATGTGGATGTAGTATTAATACGAGGGGGGCATCAGCATCTCTTCCTCCTGTATATCTTCCCTCTATCTTTCCAGCAGACCCATTGAAAAAAACTTCACGCATTTCCATTTACCCAGAACTTCAGTTATTCAACACCACACTAATTAATAAGTAAAAACCCACTTGACATGAGGTATGTTATTCATTACCACTGTGCAACATGGGGATGCTAACCAAAAAGTTGCTGTATACCAAAGGTTTTTTTGACTTTGCTCTATACATGGAACTTCTAGAGTACATTTTTTATTATCTTGAATTGTGAGGTTGTCGTGTTGATGACAACGCGTTTGCGTTATGCCGTTATGTTCATGGTTGGTCTAGTGCAAAAGGAGTGTTCTGGTTACGGCAAACCGAAACGTGCATCGGTGATAGCGGATTCGCAATCGCTCTCTGAAGGATACTTAGAGCGCGTCATTTCACATCTTAAAAGCAGGGGATTAGTAAAACCCACTAGGGGCCTGGAGGGGGGTACTCTTTAGGCATGTCACCAGATCGCATAACCTTGGATATGCTATTAGATTCCGTGGGAGATAAAGTTAAAATGGTCAGATGTGACGCAGACGGGAATACCGGGTGTATATCTTCCTATGCGGGGAAGTGTAATAGTCACGACCTGTGGGAAAGTATGGAAAAGTACATGATGCACTACTTTGCCAATACTACAATACTCGATGTATCTAATAATACGCTTAAAGAACTAGGTGGTGGTGGAGATTATATTTACGCCGATGATAATGCGTCTTCAGAAGTGTGCCAGCAAGTTCGGCATAAGTTAGGTAATGCGCTATTGTTTGGTAATTTTTATAATCCTTCAGCGGTTTATGGCTTAGGACAGAAGGCCAGAAGTTTAGTAGAAGACGTGAGGCGAGTTGTTATTGAAGCACTTGATGCCAGAGGTTATGAAGTGGTTTTTACTTCTTCTGGAACGGAAGCCAATAATCTCGTGTTCAATAGTGTAAATGGCAGGCATATAATTTCAGCAATAGAGCATCCGTCAGTGATGAATGCAGCAGTGGATCCGGTGTTGATATCGGTAACAGGAGATGGTGTTGTTTCTTTAGAAGCGCTGGAGGAAGCTTTAAAGTCGGGCGATAGCAAAGGAAGCCTTGTATCTGTTATGTTAGCTAACAACGAGATTGGTGTAATTCAGCCTCTAAAAGACGTTGTGAATATTGCTCATAAATATGGTGCTGTAGTGCATATGGATGCCGTGCAGGCGTGTGGGAAGATACCTGTAAGTGTGTTGGATATTGGTGCAGATTTTGTAACCATTTCTTCCCATAAAGTCGGGGGAATTGTGGGTGCTGGTGCTGTGCTTTACAACGGTAAAAAGGTCAATGTAGTGCCGATGTTACGTGGTGGCATGCAGGAAAAAGGGTTACGTGCTGGTACTGAGAATATTCCGGCAATTTATTCTTTGGCTATAGCCTTGGAAAATCTCAAAGATCGTCTGCAAAAGATGTCTAATGTGGCGAGTATGCGTGATTTGCTTGAAAAGAAGATTAAGGAAATGGTTCCAGAATGCATAATCTGGGGTTCCGGAGCCGACAGGTTACCTAACACGACGTGTATATCAATGCCTGGTGTGAGCAGTGAAACACAACTTATAGGGTTTGATAGCAATGGGATAGCGGTTGGTGTAGGAGCAGCGTGCAGTAGCGGGAAAATAGGAAGGTCAAAGGTATTAGAAGCACTAGGAGCAAGTGAAGAGGATGCTAAGAATGCTATTAGGATCAGCTTAGGTCCTGAAGTAAGCAGTGATCAAGTAAATAAAATTATCGAATGTTGGTATAAAATCTACAGTAATTTTCACTCGCTGAGTTGAGTTGTCCTGTAGGCAGTTGAGGTGGACTATGAAAAATAATGAGGATAAGGGAGCGAAGCTTCCTGTATTTTTTGATTATCAGGCAACTACTAAGCTTGACGATAGGGTTCTTGAGGCGATGATCCCATATTTTCAGCAGTTTTCTAATCCACATTCGCGTAGTCACTGTTATGGTTGGAGAGCGGAGTCTGCAGTTGAAATTGCCAGGGAGCAGGTTGCTCAGTCGATAGGTGCGGATCCTAAGGAAGTGATTTTTACATCAGGAGCTACGGAGTCCAACAATTTAGCAATCAAAGGAGTAGCGCGCTTTTATAAGAATCGAGGTAATCACATAGTCACTGTCAGCACTGAGCATAAGTGTGTTTTAGATTCATGTCGTCATCTGGAGACTGAGGGGTTTGAGGTTACATATTTAGGCGTCAAGAAAGATGGTCTAATAGATTTGGAAGTTCTAAAAAAGGCTATCAGAGAGGATACTATATTAGTATCAGTTATGATGGTGAATAATGAGATAGGTGTTATTCAGCCGATCCGTGAGATAGGGGAGATATGCAAAAGTGAAGGAAGGGACGTATTTTTTCATACTGATGCGGCGCAAGCTTTTGGAAAACTACTTATAGATGTTAATGAGATGGGCATAGACCTTTTAAGCATCTCTGGGCACAAGATATATGGTCCTATGGGGATAGGAGCATTATACGTACGCAAGCGTAATCCTAGAGTGAGGCTAGTTCCACTATTAAGTGGTGGTGGTCAAGAGCGGGGAATGCGTTCTGGTACAGTTCCTACTCCTCTAGCTGTAGGCCTTGGTGAAGCAGCGAGAATCGCATTAGAAGAGATGGATTCTGAGTCTGAGAGGATAAAGAAGTTGCGCGATGTGTTATATGAGAGGATAATGAATGGCTTACCTCACGTTGTCTTGAATGGAAGTTATTCTAGCAGGATAGCCGGTAATTTAAATCTAAGCTTTTCGTATGTTGAGGGAGAGTCGCTGATAATGTCTGTCAGTGATTTGGCTGTGAGTTCGGGTTCTGCATGCACGTCGGCTTCTCTTGAGTCGTCGTATGTACTGCGTGCGTTAAATGTAGAGCAAGATCTAGAACACTCTTCCATTAGGTTTGGTATAGGAAGGTTTACCACGTTGGAAGATGTAGAGCGTGCGGCTGATCTTATCATCAGCAGTGTACGCAGGCTGAGGGATATTAGTCCTTTATGGGAGATGGTGCAGGAAGGTACTAACCTGAGTACGATTAAGTGGGATGTATAGTAAGTAGAGGTTTTTATGAGTTATAGTGATGCTGTATTAAATCGCTGCAAGGCTCCTCAGAATGTGGGTTCGCTACCTAAGGATGATATTTCTGTTGGTACGGGCTTGGTGGGTGCGCCGAGTTGTGGTGACGTGATGAAGTTGCAAATTAGGGTGGACGAGAACGGGAAGATAGTCGATGCCAAGTTCAAGACCTTTGGATGTGGAGCAGCAATAGCAGCGAGTGAATTGGCTACTGAGAGGATAATGGGTAAGACTATAGACGAGGCATCTTTGTTGAAGAATACTGTTCTTGCTAAGGAGCTTTCTCTTCCTCCGGTAAAGATACATTGCTCTATATTGGCTGAAGATGCTGTGAAGGCTGCTATTAATGATTATCGTAAAAAGCAAGAAGCGGTAGGCAATTAATATGGATAATAGCGCTGTTCAGAATATGGATGATAAAGGCAGGGAGGTTCCTGTTGTTATTACTGATGCCGCGCTCCGTAGAATGAAGGAATTACTGCTTGCTAAGGGGGATGAAGCAGAGAATGTTGCGATACGTATATTGATCAAGCAGAAGGGGTGTTATGGTCTGAAATATCACATAGAGTATGCTTATGATGTAAGACCACTGGAAGTGAAGGTAGAAAAAGTCATTGATGAGTTCAGTGTTACCATACTCATAGAACCAAAGGCTATGATGTTCATTCGTGGCACTGTGATAGACTATTATAGCGATAAACTGTCGTCAGGTTTTACTTTTAAAAACCCCAATGAAAAAGGAAGATGTGGGTGTGGAGAAAGTTTTTATGTCTGATGATTATTTTGCCCTGCTTAATCTGGGTGATGTGAGTTTTTCCATTGATCTTGCGCTTTTAGAGAAGAATTATATAGAAATACAGAGAAATTCTCATCCGGACCGTTTTTTCTTTATTAAAGACAAAGAATCCGCTGTAAGGCACATTGCGAAAGTTAATAAAGCTTATTTGGTGCTAAAATCGCCTATAGCACGTGCGGAATACATATTGGCAGAGAAGGGAGTGAAGTTAAGCGCGGAAGATCGCAAAAAGATTGTCGAAGAGGTATTTGATTTAGATCTCACGGAAGCAGGGGTGCAAGAAGCTGTAGGTGAGTGTTGGGAGCTTGTAGAGAATGCTTTTGCTTCTGGTGATATGTATGCAGCGGCAATGCAAGTTGAGAAGCTAAAGTACTTAAGGGGCGTAGAGAGGGGAACGAAAGGATGCAGTTAGTGGATATAGTTGAGCCAGATGTTCCTAATGCGGATAGTGTGGCATTTGGTATAGATTTAGGGACCACGCATTCGTTAGTAGCCAGGATGGAAAATGGGCAGGTGCGGATATTTCAAGACGCATCTGGAAGGTGTTTAATACCATCTGTAGTTGAGTATTGTAATCAAGGGGAAGTTAGAGTTGGTCATGATGCTGCTGCCTCTTCTATACGTTCTATAAAGCGCTTGATGGGGAAGAGTATTAGTGATGTAGGGAATTCATTTTCTGGTATTCCTGTTGCAGAGCATAATGGTGGCGTAGCTCTAGGGATTGATGGTAGGGGAGCTACTACTCCAGTAGAGATTTCTGCAGAAATTCTCAAATATCTCAATTCTATTGTTAAAGATTCTATAGGAGAGGAAATAAAGCGCGCTGTTGTAACTGTTCCGGCATATTTTGATGAGGTAGCAAGAAAGGCTACTAGAGATGCTGCTACTAGGGCTGGTATTGAGGTTATTAGGTTGCTAAATGAGCCTACTGCAGCGGCTTTAGTATATGGTGAGAAGATAAAGAATGGTGAGATATGTTTGGTGTATGACCTTGGAGGAGGTACATTTGACGTATCTATAGTAAAGATGCATGACGGGGTGATGCAGATCGTTGCTACTGGGGGTGATACGAATCTTGGTGGTGATGATATCGATTATTTACTAGCTGAATTGGTTTTGCGGAAATATAGGGCATCGTGTTCTGTAAGTTCTGGTGAGATCTCTTGGAGCTTGTTATTAGATGCGAAAAAAGCAAAAGAAGGGGTTAGTGCTGCTGGCAGTGGCGAGTATGAATTTCGGATTGGCGATGCAGTATTTTCTTGTGCGATTTCTATAGACGAGTTTTCTGAGATCGTTGATAAAGTTCTTTCTAGGACTTTGGGAATAGTAAAGAGCACTATGCTTGATGCTGATCTTGTGCCTTCAGAGGTTGCGCGGGTAATTTTAGTAGGGGGGTCTTCCCGGCTTCCTCATGTGAAGTTGCTGCTAGATAAGGAATTTCCAGGAAAGGTATATGATGATATAGATCCGGAGAGTGTTGTGGTAACTGGAGCAGCGATACAGGCCTATAATCTCTCGAATCCTTTATCGGGAACGAGTGGAGGGGTCTTGGTGGATGTTGTTCCGCTTTCATTAGCTATTGAGGTTATGGGAGGAATAGCGGAAGTTCTAATTCCTCGTAATACGCCAGTTCCTGCGTTAGTTTCTCAGGAGTTTACTACTTATGTTGATGGGCAGACTTCTATTAGTATTCATGTATGTCAAGGGGAGCGAGAATTAGTTTCTAAAAATCGCTCGTTGGCAAAGTTTGATTTTGAGGTGTTACCGTTGCCTGCTGGCGAAGCTAGGATTAGGGTTGAATTTCGTGTTGATATGGATGGTCTGTTGACTGTATCGGCGCAAGACAATGTTAGGGGTATAGAGAAGAGTGTGGAGATAAATTCTTTGTATGGAGTCACGGAAACTGATATCGAGCAGTGTGTTAGGGATTCTGTAGAGAATTTTGATTCAGATATGCAGTTGAGGGAGTTGGGTCTTGCGAAGGCTGAGTGTACTCGTATTTTAGAAAAGATGAAGGATATTATTGCTCTTGGTGGGCTATCTGAGGTTATTTTGAACGATGTTAGGGGAATAATGCTACGTTGCGAAGCTGTTTTATTATCTCAGGATATTGGTATGGTTCGAGATATTAGTAAGCAGCTTAATGCAAAGATTGTAGATTTAAAGAAAAAAGAGGGGTAATATCTTAGTGATAGGCGACGATAATAGCGGCGTTATATTGAGGAGTGCGGTGGTATGCCATTAGTAACTTTTGTTTCTCCAGATGGGACGAGAAAAACCTATGAGGCACTTGAGGGAGAGACTCTTTTAACTCTAGCTCATAGAAATAAGATTGACTTAGAAGGTGCGTGTGAAGGGTCTATGGCCTGTTCTACATGTCATCTTATAGTAGCTCCCGAATGGTATAGTAAGGTTGAACAGTACAATGAGTTGACGGATGAAGAGAACGATATGCTTGACTTAGCATTTGGTTTGACGGAAACGTCTAGATTAGGATGTCAGGTGGTGATGACTAAGGAGCTAGATGGTCTCTGTGTGATCTTACCAGGTGAGACGCGGAATGTCTCTTTTGATCATAGAGAGTAAGCGGAGCGTAACTTTAAGGAGAAGAGGGCATGTTGAGAGCTATCAAATGGAGTTTTTTTATAATCTTGTTGTTGGGTGCTCTCGTGTCTGCGGGAGTGTTTTTTGGAGCTCGTATTATAAGGGATATTAGCGGAGATTTGTTGCGTTCTGTTAAGGAAGTTCGCTTTGGTCTTACCTCGTTTGATTCTGTTGATTATGGAGATATTAAAATTGTACTCTCATATTCTTCTAATGGCTTATTAGGGGATAGTAAGAGGCGTTTATTTCCATTAGTTAATGTTTTAGTTGAGGATTTTGTAGCTGTTGTAGATGGTATGCGGCTGGAGATTGATAATGTTGCTCTGTCGTATGATTTTATAGTTGGAGCTACAAGCGTATTTTTGCCGAATGCTGGCGGAATGCGTATTGCGGTTCTGTCAGGAGAAGAGGTTCGTTATCAATGTAATAATATAGGTGCTGTGCTTTCGTTTGAATTGCGTGACAATCTATTCTTGTACACCATGAAGCGGTTGTTGGGGATTGAAGAGGGATTGGCTAATCAGATAGTTGCTGTGCGTTATATAGATAGCAGCGCCGCTAATTGTGTAAATCAAAATACCAAAGAGGAAACGCCGGTATATAGTAGTGCTCGGTTTGACTTTGATGTTATTAGTAATGCGGAAGTCAAAGCAAATGTTGAGGTTTCTGCTAAGGGGGCAAATTCGGACTTTTTGTCTTTTAGTATACGAGACATGCTAGTGCATCAGTATGGGGATGATAGGCGTGTTGATATTGATATCACTCAGTTTAGGTTATGGCGTAGAGATTTTAGTATGTCGTTGAAGGGGGAGGTATCTCTTGCTAGCGAGTGTGTCTTTAATTCGTTTCGTTCTTGTGGGTTAGATTTTCTTTTGGAAGTGCAAGGCTATCAGGATTTCTTAAAGTTTATGTATGAAGTTGCAGAAGGAGCTTCTGGTCCAGAAATCGGATTTGATGGTGCGGATGTAAGGAGAGGAGTTGATGCTCTAAGTGCGGCTGTTGGTGTTGCTGCTACTTTTGAAGAGGAGAATGATTCGATGACTTTATCCGTAGAGTCAGGAGGTGATGAACTCCGCGTAGGAAAAATTAGTTATGATGAGTTTGTTAAAGAGATTTTAGGTGCTTTGGCTAAGGATATTATAGCTGCAGAGTTGCCTGCTGTGGTAAGTGCTTTAGGTTAGTGAAATAGTTACCGCAAGATTTGGCATAATTTGCCAGTAAAGGTTTTGGCGCATATTGATGTGCTAGTTGTATAGCGTGAGTAATACCATTCTAACGTTCTCGTAAAAGATATAGAAGCAATGTAGTTGGAGTCTTTAGTCAGCCCATTTAAGATTAAGTATGGAAGAAGTGCTATAGCATGTACCTGACATTGTATTGCGTGCTAGTGTCTATATAGGAGTTTTAGGGCTTTAAACAGGTCTAAAAGGGTTTATATAGAGCTTATAAGTTTTTTTGCTGGGATTATCTCAGGCTATTTTTTATGATCTTTTTTTATATTCTAAGATTCGCGGCAATATGTCGTCTTAAAAGGACTATGATAGTCAAGAAAGCACATTATTTAGCACTGGGAAAACCTTGGGACTTCTCTATACTCAATCAAGAAAGATGATCTTAAAACAATTACTCCGCATCCCTCACGCGTTCTATAATTTCTAAAACCTTTATAACATCACTAAGAGCTATGCCTTATAGAAGCTATAGCTTTCACGAGAGGACCGCGCGCAACTTCTTTAACATCCTATTTTGAACCTTTTTAGCGCCTTTAGCAATGACAGTATTACTTCTACATGAACCCAGTCGCACCGCTCATAACAGAGCACCCTTTATTAATATAATAGCAATCAAAGAACAGTACCACTTTTTCGGAAGAAAACATCTGCTTTTACCGCAAGCACACCCAATAGAACGGCAAGTACATTGCTCTTAATGTAGGTAGGGCGGTAGTGATCAAAGGATGACAAAAGCATGGGTAATGCGATGAGCTGTAGCATTGTCTAGCACCACAGCTCATGCTTTTAAACATAGAAGTTGTATTTATTGCTGGGTAAGATAGTTTCCTATGTATCTTAGGTAGGAGAGTATAATAGGTTATGTTTGTGTCCTCGCACCAAGACTTTTCACTTTTCAATACTTTATTTAGTGCAGAATTATATATTTCCGGCTTCTTTTATATTGCTTTATCGATATTTTTAATCTTTACAGTGAGTTGATTTATTTCTGCGTTTCGTAAGACATCTTATATTGTCGATGATAGGGTAATAAACATGATTTTATGATTGATAAAGAAGCATTGTCAGAGCTTAACTGAGTTAGTATCTGTATTGTGTTGCAGACGTAAATTCTATCCATAATAGAAACACATTCTTTCAACCATATTTGATGGTTTTAAGGCTTAAAAAGTCCCTTCGATTACGACTTTTTAAGCTAAAAAAGGTAAGACATCTTCTATTAATGGAAACACAGAAAAATAACAGTTTTCATATCTGTAAAACAAGAAGTTCTTACAATTCTGTAAAACAAGAAGTTCTTACAATTCTGTAAAACAAGAAGTTCTTACAATGAAGAGAATAGCAGGCAAGGGAATACAGGATCAGGAGGTGGGAAATAATGCTTCAGAGTTAAATTATGTAACTAAGCAGGTGGTCAAACTATATGAATGCTGTGTGCCCATGGACTTCTGCTATCTTAATGCTGTTTGTATATTCTAGTGGGTATTAATTCTATTATATGGGAAACACCCCTGCGTTTAACGGTGCCACTGAGCAAGCATAACCCATTATATGGATATGTGTGCTCAGGATTCTCATTTCCATGATTTTAATATTATCGTTTAGATATTCTAGTTTAACTTCAATTATATCTCCTATTTTGAGGTGTAAATATCTCAGAGGCAAGGTCATCTTATAAATCGTATTTTTCGTGATTATTTCATCATAAGTGTGTAGCACTATTTTTTCTGCTTGTTTGTCATCGAGCACCAGTGATGTATGTACAGTGTCCGTAATATTGTGTGTTGTTTTATGTGTGCTATAGCTTTGCGATCTTATCTGATAATCAAACCTCATACTAATATAGGATAATACGGGTGTATTGTGCAAATTTGCTGCAGTACGAGTTACGGTGCAATTTTCAACTTCAATATCATTCTTAGAAATAGTGATAACATTTTCAGGAGGCATGGAATATAAAGTGATTTGGTTGCTTTCTTCTCTGATGGTGAAGTTATATACGCTTTGTAGTTCTTTTATGATATCCCATGCGGATAGCTTTTTGCTAATGGAGTATCCATAAATTGCCTTATCGATATTTTTAATCTTTACAGTTAGTTGATCTATTCCTGAGCATTGTAGGACATCTTGTATTATGTCTGAGAGGGTAATAAGCATAATTTTACGATTTACAAAGAAGCTACTTTGCCAGCGCTTAAAAGAGTTGGTATCTGTATTGCGTTGGGGTCGTAAATCCCAACCATATAAGAACATTCTTTCAACCATGTTTGATGATTTCCAGGCTTTTAAAGTCCCTTCGATTGCGACTTTTTGAGATAAATAATCAATATTTATGGGGGATGTATAGTCCATTATATCATTCATGAAGTCTAGAGATGTGTTGCGGTTTATGCAGTTTTCTACACTACGAAAACCGTATTCTATGAACCATATCTTTTTATCTATAAGTTTTCCTGTGCTACCGGCTGTTTTCGCCGTCGATTTTATATGAGATTCCCACCAGTATTGTATATTTTTCCAAGCTGAGCGTGGATGTGTATACGCTATAGGCCGCTTCTTATCGGTATCAGTTTCATCGTAAAAGTAACTGTATCCTTCTCCACTCTCCCACAGTTTGGCTATCTCTTCTATGCTGAGTTTCTCAAAGGATAATCCTGGGGGGAGTAGGGGGAAGTATGCGTTTATTCCAATTACGTCTATTGCATTGGATAACCAAAGCTCATCCATATTATACACACCATTATGTGAATGATATTCATCGTAATCTGCTGCATATGTGATAATGACGGAATTACCCAGAAAAGTTTTAGCATGTGAGGCTATTGTTTTCAGTGAAGTTACAGCAGGAAATTTGTCATTTTCATCTTGTATTTTTGTAAGTTGGCTAAGACCACTAGCTATAACAAATGCATCTATAGCATTTTTTGAGAGTTTATAATAATGAGCAACAAAGGGTTGGTACTGTTGTTCAAAGAATTTGTTGATGTGCTTTGCATCCTCACAATGGAGTTTAAAGTCATTTCCGTTCAGTACTACAACTTTAAGTAGCAATAATACTTTGTATTTTCTTGATCGAAGCTCAGAGATATATCTCAGTAATGATATGTCGGAGGTTGTTCCTTCGAATTTAGGGTGATTGTTTACAAGCGGTAGTGCATGAGCATTTGAGCAGTTATAGCTACCAACTTGCCAAGTATCTGGGATTGTTTTTAACGCAGTTGTGAGGGAAGTGCCGGGTTTTAGAGTGCATTTTTGAATGTCTGAGTGCGAGGCAAACCAATGTACAGTAACCGCGATCCACTGTACGTTGGCGCAGTAGTTGTGTAGAGAGTTGAGTCCAAGTATTGAATAGGTGTTATCGAATTCTCCATTGATGTTTTTTGCAGTACCATAGAGAATCTCTTTGCCATTTATGGTCTCCACATTAAAACGTTTTTGAATTTTAGTGTCGTAAGTAAATTCCCCGGGACCTACTATATGTATTGCTAGGATTTGTTTACTTACATGGTTTTGCAAAAATTCTTCTGGGTATGCTGTGACTTCAAATACAATGCTTGGTATGCTATTGTTGTAATTTTGAAGAGGAAGATTTTCTATTACTATATACGCTATTCCTCTATACGCAGGTGCATTATCTTCGGTATTTAAGATTAGTGGATCGGGATCTTGAGTCTCCGTACCTTTGTATAAGCGGTACGTGATTGTTGCAAGGTTTAAAGGTTTCTCATTGGCCCATATTTTTGATATTTCATGTATAGGGCCCTGACATATAGCTATTGCTAGAGTAGCATTGTAGCTTGTAGTGGTTGTGCTCTTCGTGGAAGACTGACTGCTATTGTGCAAAACCTGTTGGTGCTGAGAGTATTGTATTGGTTTTGCCCAGATAATGTTTCCTACTACCCGGGTTGTGCCGTAAATCTTGGGAATCGTTCTACCATACGTTGAAGAAAGTATTTTCAGATTTTTTTGCAGTGTAGCATCAGCGTGAGTTGAGAATTGTTCTCTTTGCAAAAAAGCTTGAGTCAAGTCTTTACTGATCTTGCTTCCTAGTATTGACTCCATGGGTTTTAGAATAATTTGAGTGAGATTTTTCTCGATTGCATCGGCAATCGCTGCAAATAGTGGGGACGACATTTATTTGTTCCTCCAATAACTTTGGGATAAAAGGGTATAAATCATCTTGAGATTTAATTAGAGCGGGCTAAAACCTTTTCCTGACATTCATGAGGAAAGATTTTTACGTCAAAGCTCGAGAAGAATCGAAAGATAGCCAGATATTCTATGACAATATGCTAATATGTTCTGTGGTATCTGCTTGTTCTAGATATAACAGCATATACGAGACCATCTTGAGAGGTATAAACTACAGTGAGATGATTCTCTGAGAGATACTTTTTACGCATCTCTCCGTTCTGCCTAACTATGAGTGATTCTATAGAGCTTTTGATTATCCATAAGTAGCATTGAGTACTATTGCTTGCACATGGGGCAATAGAGACTTTTTTATAACGCAATATACTTTCGAGAATTGCAGACTCGGAGCTATATCTAAAAAGCATAATGCACTACTGCAAAACTGTATCAAAAATGCTATACCTAGGGAAGGCGTAATGCGTTCTGTATTATTTTCCGCAAAGCTTTTGGTTACCATAGGTAGTTATGAGCATTATATTCACGTGCATCAAGAGACTTTTCTATAGTGCAATGAATGCTATATGAATATAGTACCCTGACGTGCTATTATGTGAAGTTATAGGCAATATAGTGGGAAGACTATACGGTAGCTGAAGGGCTAAGATCGCTAAAAATGTCGTAGTAAAATTGCAGTTGACCTTTGATGCTATTCGCGCATGTAACACTCTCACGAGAGAGCAAGGTGAACATGACGCTGTGTTTTTTGGTGGACTCAAGCGTTAATTGCGACAACAGCAAGTGCTGCTTACGTTTTTTCTCCGTTTTATGGATAGGATGGATAGATAATCTGGGCAGAGAGAGCAGCGTTGATAAGGGATGCGATGTGTGTATAGTAATTATGGATTTGAGACACAAGTTCTTGCTGCTTCGGTGCCGGGGTTCTATGCGCATGTTTTAGATGCTGCTAGGGCTAGCGCTGAAGTTCCGACAGTTTCGGTAGCTGCTTTTAGGCAGCTATTTTTCATCTTTTGACTTGTATATCTGTAAGACAAAAGAAGCTCAAAGAAAATAGATTAAGTACTTTGGCGCATAGATGTTTTTGGTAGCTTGTACTTATGCTCGGAGTACACCTATATACGTGGTTTTTTAGTGATGATTCTGATGCATTGGTGAGACAGTAATGTTATTGAGAGTGCTAATTTTGATTTTATAAATGGCTATCATCTTGTGGTAAAACTCTCCGTGATACCCACTAATATGAGCATTACTGTCTTAAAGGTAGGTTCTTTAAGCCATGCGTTATACACTATAGCAGTATTTATTCCAGTAGTTTAGCTATAGCTGTGAAGCGGTTGATATTTATTTTTTTACTTTTTATTTCGTTTGCTCAAAACGGAGTAAACAACGCGTTTTCTGCAAATGAGGACTTCCTATCTAAGGACCAGGAGTCGCGAGCCATAAAGCTCTTTAAGGCGACAAAATGCATGACTTGCTCGGGAGAGTCCTTATATGAGTCGCAATCTGCATTTGCGGTTGAAATGCGCTCTTTTATAAGACGTCAAATCGTAAGTGGTATGACTGATGAACAGATTTTAGATATCCTAAAACAGCGTTATGGAAGCGCAATTCTTGGTGATACACCATACAATGCTGATACATATTTTTTATGGATTACTCCTATATTTCTTGCGGTAATTATCACAGTGTTCATGGCACTAAAACTTGGGCGGCTAAAAAAATCTGCGCAGTAAAAGCTTTACCTAGGTAAGATGGTATATATTCTCGTGATATAGGAGAGGAGGGCGTGTCGCATTCACATATATAGTAAACTCCTGCAATATAAGCGCACAATGCACGCACCATGTATCTTCATTGTTGCTATATCTTGTAATGAGCCCATTATCAAAAATTTCAGCAGTATATATATTAAAGGTTTGAAAAAATGAGGCAGTAATATACTTTCATCGCAATACCGGCAGAGATCTAAAAATATTGATAATAGCGGGATAATGCGAAAGGAGATGGTTGAATCGCTATCATAGCATATCGGATAAGTTTTTGATACTGAGAGTTTTGTACAATACACAAAATAATTGGATACAGTATCCACTCTGCCGCATGTGGCAATTTTAGTGTTTGCATCACATTAGCTGTTCAGGATAGGAGTTTTTTTCGATAGATATGTATAGAGCAAAAGCTACACAGCAGGGCAAAGGGAAATGGTACTGCAGCTAAATGAGCACAAGAAATCCTTTTTAGGGGTCTGTGCTACTTGTTAACTAGTAGCAAAATTGTCACATTAACTGTTGCCTTTTTAATAGCATATAAAGATGCAGTGAAATCTTCCTCTTGATTATAATTCTTTGGATGCTAAATATTCTGATGTATCGTAGATTGTGGTGTTGCTTGTATGAGACCTAATTCTCAAGCACAAAAATACTCACTATTTAGTTGATAAGCCGGTACTATCTTCTGAGTATAATTATGGGCATATGCTGTCTATTACGCGATACATCGTGCGATAGCTTGCGGTAAGTCTTTTCGACATTCATCCTTGTACTGCATTAGAGCTTGATAAGCTTGTAGTATGGTTCATACGTATTCACTGTATACTTATTATGCAAGCAATTTACGAGATCTATAGCACTACTGCTGTAAATTTAGCTTGTCATGTGGATCAAATAGCAGGGAAGGTTTTATTATACGAAAGGCAACGAAACAAGAGGCAGCAGATAAGGACTTTGTAGCATATCTGTATGTTTTTTATAGGTCTTGCAAATACTTATACTTGAACACATACTCAGCTGATGGCTATGGCTGATGTAGCTTTATATGAGGATTCGTGGCTGTAATTTAGAAAAGATTTATATCTCCCATA
Source organism: Anaplasma phagocytophilum str. Webster (assembly GCF_000964685.1). Taxonomy (GTDB): domain Bacteria; phylum Pseudomonadota; class Alphaproteobacteria; order Rickettsiales; family Anaplasmataceae; genus Anaplasma; species Anaplasma phagocytophilum. The sequence continues at coordinate 1,273,396 of NZ_LANS01000001.1, read as the reverse complement.
CTCCCGAAGAACGCCCAATACCTGGCCGCAAACCTGTAAGTTGTAGGTGTATAGATCTTTTAAAATCAATACTATTACCACTAAATTATAGGTAGTGAAACGACACTTGCCTTTGAGATTCCATAGATAAGGAATTCTTAGTACATTCAGTAATTATGTGCTTTAGTGCATAAATCCACCATAACCCCAAGCAACTATATCCTTAGTACTATCCCGGCGGACTTCTCTGATATAAAATCACCAATGCTTATCAGTACTGAATTTTCTTTCGCTAGCATTGTGATGGAATGAGTTAACGTATAAGCTGCTTCCGTCACTCAAGATAAGCGTCAACACTAGCATAAGAACGCTGAATAGTCAGGATGAATTTTATGAAATATAATAACATTATATATTAATAAGCATAGCCACTGCACCTCTTCATACTATTATTGATATGGGATTAAAAGGTGCTTCATCTATTTATAAGAATATACGCTACTGTACGCTTTTATTGGGATTATAAAGTGTACTTCTTATCAATCAAGTGTACTTGGCATAATAGCCTTTATGTCTTGATCTTATTTATTTTAGCAAAATACAATAACCGAGTTAGACAATGAAAAACCCAGAACAAACGCTATTATCTCACCTGTCACAAGAAGTTATTACTATTGCTCATTGCTGTAAGATTACTTTCATGAATGGTACACATGTCTACTTTACTGATTGTGATCACGACTTAACAGTAGATGGTGTTTCATATTTCTCCAATTCCCATACCAAGGTAAAACTCATAAGCCATGGCCACGGTAATAGTACTGCACAAATTGAATTTTTGCCGTATGATACCCCGATTGTTGCAGATGGTAGCCTATTATTTGAATTATATACTGATGCAAAAATTGAAATACTATTAGTAAATTATTCAGATATATCACAAGGTTCAATCAGACTATTTATAGGAAAAATCAGGGAAATTTCCTTGCATAATCACCTAATCAACGCATATCTAATAGGTGATATACATGCACTATACAATAAGGTAGGAAGTGTATTTTCACAACAATGCAGAGCCCAATTCTGCGATAGCTTATGTAAACTTTCTGCTAGTAAATTCTCTATCTTTAGCACTGTATCTTCTATCTTAGATAAGTATAAAGAATTTGGAGATTCCACCCTTACTACTTACGACAACTACTACAAATATGGTTTGGTGACGTTTTTAAGTGGCAACAATAAACAATGTACTTTTGAAATACATTCAAATACGGGGACCATCATATCCCTTACTTCATGCACACCTTATCCTATAAGCGTGGACGACCAATATTCGTTACTAGCGGGATGTGATAAAAATTTTCGTACATGTATTACAAAATTCCAAAATGCAGTAAACTTCAGAGGAGAACCGCACGTTCCAGATCCGCATTCGGTATTTCAACCTATAGATTAGTCTATTATCAGAAAACGCCATACTTTAATATTGCGGAAAACATTTTAAGGATCTTACTTTTATGGAAGAATAGCATAGGAAAGGGTAGTTTTTTAATCCGTGTTATATCACTACTTAAGTAGGGGAGATAATGTGATATCTTTATCAATAGGTGATATTACAAAGTAGATTATTACGGGATAATCTAAGCGTTGTGATATGTACGCACCATTCATCTGATATTGAGTGTCATAATGACTATCAAGTAGATCAAAATCCAAAAGGGCATGTAATTATACAATCACGAATGCAGTGCAATGATGTACTTGTTATAGACTATAGAAGCTACTGTTTCTATGCAATATACATAAAGCAGCATTTATACGCAGCTTACTGCGCTAGGGATTTTTTAGGAGGCGCATACATTATACTATGATTGTACGAGTTAATGCGCGCGGTGAGAAATTTTATCCTATACTGAGAAAATAGTAAAAGAGCTGTTATCCCTAATATCAAAGACAATCGCGGGAGTGAAAAAGTGTAATATTTCCGGATAAACACAGTAATGAGAGCGTGTTCTATTATATATGGTATATGCGCCGGGTGCTTAGGTGATCTTTAAAACGAACGCCGCATGCAAATGAGTATATAGCTTTACACTTCAATGGTAACCTTGCCCTTATGTAGAGCACGAAAGCATTTTTGTATATTCTAAACTACTTAGCATAGATTTGCGCTTTATATTCTTTACCGATATTATTTCGGAACAACTTCCATTATAAGGAAGAGTGAGAAAGAAGTTCGAGTGCATCACCGGAACAATACTTAATAATCTCAAACTCCATCTGAGGTTTTATCTCAACCTTCCCGCCTAGGATTGTATCCTATCCATCTTATTATGACTCTAATAGCCTCTTCAGTTTCTTCATTCGCTGGACAAACATTCGTGTTACTCCAGTCATGCACTTTATCGCAAATCTTTGCATCTACTGTGAGATCCGTAGTTATCACCTAGCACTTCTTAAATCAACTCTTCTTTCTCTCGTCATAAACTCTAATGGATAATATTCAATGGAGTAGATTATTGCTAGCTGTAACGCGGCAAACTCTTACATCAATAATAAACAACAATGCTGCTAGGATTGAGGCTTTGTAGTTAAACTAGAAGCAAAGAATTTTATTTCAAGAAGGTATTAGGACAGTATTTTTCAAGATGTGCTAGGGGTTTTTTATATCCTTTGGGAAAACTAGATTTGGTTCTGGATGCGCCAGGGGTAGGGTTTGAAAAATGCTCGAATGCGATCTATCTTCTTCTTTGTTCTGGCTTTATAGTATGAATGAGATTTAGTATCTAAGGAATAATCTAATAGTTTATTCGCGCTTAGGCTTCGTTTTGGATTTTCTTCATGACTCGTTGAGGCGCTCCTATATTTTATTTGTGTAGCTTAAAGGTATGTGTTTCAGCTGTAGTATCTAGTATATTCTGATGAATTGGGTAAAGATTATAGCACATAATAACAGCTACTGAGATTATATAGGAAGAAGAGAGCGCATATAAAAATAATATGCGTCATTATGGACAGCGTTAGAGTGATATAAAAGAAACAGCACGAACCTAGGGAATACATTTCTGCAATCTTTATAGCTAAAATTTGATATTTTATACGCTATGCCTACATGGTATATTAAACCTAGAAGTCTCAGTTAGTAGAGCATTTAAGCCAGTTTTTGGCTAACGTATTCATTGCATGAAGCATCACTTCACGCAGTATAGCGATATGATGAGGAAATGTACTGTACGTAGAGGCCAGCTTATGAAGGGAATCTGGTATATAATGGTACTATTCTCCAGTATCTCCATAATATTAGTAAACGTTGTTCAATTGTGATATATAAAACATACAACTGCTTTGATTTGTTTTTATACTGCTATGCCCTGTTAGGGTACGAGTACTAAGTATAATAATCTAAGTATTAAGTGGAGAATATCATAGGATTTTTAAAAGTAGAATTAATGGATTCTCATAGACCTGTACTACTAAACGAAATGCTAGAGCTTCTTTCTCCTAAAGACGGTGCAGTATATGTTGACGCAACGTTTGGTGGAGGCGGCTATAGTAGGGGAATATTGGAACGGGCTAAATGTACTGTACTAGCTATTGATCAAGATCCTATTGCTTCAGAATTCTATCAATCTTTACATTCGCAATTCCCTGGACGGGTGCACTTTTTTCTCAGCAAGTTCAGTAGGCTTCGAGAGGCGTTACAGCATTTTGATCACAATCAAGTAGATGGTGTTGTATTTGATGTTGGAGTATCAAGTATGCAGCTGAGTGATCCAGACAGGGGATTCTCATTTATGAAGGAAGGGCCACTTGATATGAGAATGGATATGTTGCGCTCTCAATCCAAAAGCGCCGCGACTTTTGTAAATTCTTTATCAGAAAAAGACATGGCAGATGTAATCTTCTATTACGGAGGAGAGAGGCTTTCAAGACGCGTTGCCAGAGCTATAATCAGCGCTAGAGAGAGTAATAATAAGATACGTAACACGAGTGACTTGGCAAAAATTATCAGGTCTGTTGTGCCCCGCAGTAAGGCAAATCCAATAGATCCGGCAACAAGGACCTTTCAGGCTATCAGAATATGGGTAAATGATGAGCTAGAAGAGCTAAAAGCAGGTCTAGAAGCTGCTTCTCAAATTGTAGGAGTTGGAGGCAAGATTATTGTTACTTCATTTCATTCACTCGAGGATAGGATAGTAAAACATAAGTTCAACGCTCTACGAGAGAAGGGATTTCAACTTATCAATAAAAAAGCTATAAAGCCCACTGAAAAAGAAATTAGCGAAAATACTAGGTCGCGATCAGCAAAATTGCGTGGCATAGTAAAAGAGGAGTAATCACAGTAGAAAATTACGTTGATTAGTAAGTAATTACGGCGAGTTGCAGGGCTTTTTCTCGGTTATATGAAAAGCAGCGATATTCTTTGGTAGATTATTTTGGTTATCCTCTTTGAGAGTATGCCTCGAGTAAAGTTTACTTTCTTGCATGTAATAAAGAATAAAATGATGAATATTATTATCATCTCACAGAAGATAAATCGCTAAGATGGCAGTGATAAGGTATTACATACTGTTCTGATAAGGCATTACGATTAAAGATAGAATGACCATAACGCTTTTTACTAGTTCTACATGTCAATTTGGCAATATATAGTCACTACCTTAAATATGGTATCTAGCTACTTATTAAACAGTAGAACAGATGCTGCACGGGGATAGGAATGCAAGAGTTATGATTTTTTCAATATCTTTGCGGATTGCACCTTAATATCTTTCTTGCATTTCTAATATAGGTAACGTATCCACTTTAGAAGAAAGCAGGATATCAGCAATAAACGAACTCATTACTTACGCAGCAATGTCAGTTCTTTTTTCTCAGTTTTAAGCACGTGAGATATACTACTCACAACCTAAAAAAATACCCATTATGCCATCGGAAATTATAGATGAAAGAAGAAGTACATATTAACTAATGCAGCAGCAAGTATAGCATTGATGATATTTAATTATGCGATATAACTAACTAGTTATACGTGAGAATTAAAGTAAAACTTTATTTTTGTGAAAAATACGCTAATTATCTAAAGTAATACTAGAGATAATTGAAGTAATATCCGTAGCATTAAATGCATATGTAGCTCAGTTACTAAGCATACTTAAATAAATGCCTTTATTACTTAATGAAAGTAAAAGCTCTAAAAATGCATTCTATTATATAGAAGATATAATTTATAGCTTTAAAATAATATTGATATTAAAGTAATGCATAAGCCTGATTTATAAGGTGATGTGTAAAATTTTTCAAGTTAGATAAAAGTTTCGGATTTTATAATAGTGCCTTGAGTAGATGTTAGATCGGGGTAAATGAGTAGTGATGTAGGGGCTGATGGAACTAAGGAAAAGTGCACTGGTATACTTAGTTAATATTCGGGAATAAAGCCCAATCTGTATGTAAAAAGTGCTAAAGTTGCGAATATTATAAGTATTTTGCTTAGTGTTTGTATTATAGTCTTATCGTATGGGTAATCATAAAGGATTGTATGTGTTGGCGGACATGGCTTAGGGCATGTGATTGATATGCCTAAATAATAGGCTAAGAATATTTTTAAAACAGCTTGTAACTAGGAAAAGTAGCTGCATGTTGTAGAGAAGGTAAAAAAGTGCATTGGGGATGAGTCTCTAAAGATGAACTATAGCGATTATAGTTCCTTAGCTCTATACGATAGCGCCTTTTTAGTGTGGCAATACAATAACCGCATACTAATTTCAGTATAACTTCTTCTCTTTCTTGATATAGTATTCAAATTTCTTATGGCTACTGATTACTATGTTATGAATAGTAGCAATTTTACACCTTGGCAACATTATGTGGTATTGCTATGGTGGACCTTTGCCTACTGATCTGAAGTTTTGTTTAAATGACCTGCACTTGTAGTAAAGGGAGATTTATTATACGTCGTCGTAGCCTATCCGCAACTAATGTAGCCTCTTCTATACATGTTTCACATGCATAATTATAACAAATTCCTATACGCCATACCTTGCTAGCAGATCGGATATTCTAATGCTATTGAATATTGCATATCTTCTGCAGTATTTCATCTTTGACCTAATGGGCCTAAAGAGTCATTTGCCTGCTTAAAATGCTCAATATCTAGTAGCATTACGGAGAGACAGTTGTCTTTTTTTGATGCTGGTTCTGCTGGTGGTTGTGCATCATCTGCGCTTTTAGGTGGCGGATGTGAAGGTACGGGTATGGATTTTCAATCTTTTCTTTTAATTTGAGACTCGCATATAGATTTTTTGCATTATGTACGAGAATTTTTTCCAATTTTGGAGATATGCAATTTGCAAGGGAGGTATATTCTCTTTAATGCATTATATACAGAGACAAGTTACGTTTTGGTACTGTAGTACTCTTTATGTTTGTTAATTGAAAAACGGCTACTGGTATAAAGATCGCTGATTAGTGTTCGTCTGTAATGTGCTTTTCAAATGGTGTTTCTCTTGTGTACGGGTAAGGGGGGTGTAGATCTTTTTTTGACGTGGCCCGCGTAATGCATGTGTATATCCTGTAACCACAGCTTGGGAAAAGGTATAGGTACTCTTGTCATGTTAGATAAATACGCATTATGCAGAGCATTTCAAAGCGCTCTGAGCATGTTGGTGCCAATGAGGTATTATGAAAAAAATGCGGATAGTCATGCATATGGGGCGATACTTAAGTTATAACGCTGTTAGCATCCATCACGCTCATAACCTTGGGATTCGCTCATGACAACACAAAAGTTTTAAATTCTCTACGAAAACAGCGCAAATAACTGCTAACCTAAGGAAAATAAGTAACAACGAAAGCACTAAAAATGCCCATGAACTTATGCAGAACTTTGACTTATTATTAAATATTGCCTATCTCGAGTGTTAAGGTTCCAGCTCCTATAAGTTTTTTTTCTAGATGAGGTAAAAAATCGCAAGGACGGTATCTGATAAGATAGGTGAAATATGTCCTCCTGTTGGCAAGGCATAGAATTTAGCTTTTGAATCTTGTTGATGAAACGCAGGCTATCCTATCGTGACGTGCTTATGCTTCTTTTCAGATTCTCTATTAAGGTACTAGATAGAGTGTTACTGTGAAAAGAAACATCAGTCACACCTTAATACAAGGTATACGTAAGCAGGAAAATATCAGGAATATATACCTTTTTCGGTTATAACTAAGTCTAACTTTTGGTCGTGCTCGCAAACTGGAAGATTTGCGCAAAGCTGTAAGTCATATGCAATGCCAACGCACTTGCATTGACCTCTCCTTTTCAAATGCTCTATCGTATAATCGTAGTATCCACCGCCAAATCCTAGTCTGTATAGACGTCTATCAAATGCTACGAGAGGTATCAAAAGAATATTGGGGCTTAGCGCTTCGCCCAATTCATTAATACCGCTGAACCATCTCCTAAATGTAAGCATTCTGGAATCTTTTTTCACTTCAGGTACAAGAACAACCGATGTCTTGCTTATAAAATTCATTAAAGGCAGAACATCTATTTCTCCGTCAATTGGAATATACCCTGAGACTATGTCGTGGTTTCCGAAACTTAATATGCTGATAGTATTTTGCAATAACATTTGCGCAGCATCAGCAACAGTAGTAACAGCTTTTCTCAGTTTTCTATATTCCTTTCGGAGTCGCACCTTTTCCTCTAAGTGATCCATAGAACAAAAGCTCAATTATTCCCAACTATTTATCCTACACCACTTGTTAGTATTGTCACTTATTTCTAATGAGCTACCATAGCATTACGCCCAAGATATATGCTAAGATGAAGTTCATATTATGCGCGCTAACCAGAGCACTACTCTTTGATGTATCATTGTTCTCTATGCAACTTCTTCTGTAGTACAGAGGAGGTTAGTGGTATACATAGCTGTAGAATAAAAATACATTGTATTATATTAAGCTAAACTGAGGATACCTCTATCAGAAGTAACATTAAATATCCTATAAAATTCCATTCTTAATTCCCTAGTATAGAAATCAATGGTGTGCATTTGTTCTTAAGATATAATATTAGAGAAGCGCAAAGCATACTTAAAACGGCTCTTATTATTTATAAAGCGTATTTTGGAGACCTATTCTGAGTTCCCTTAACTGCGCCCTTAGCGAGCGCCTTGTGAAGCGCATTCTTGGTTTTCCATACAAGAGGAGTTAATGGTATAAGATCGTGCCAAAGTTATATCTTAGGTGTCTTTTTCTTGTTGTAGCCAACGTGTAAAAAAGGATCGAATTTCTTTGATTCTTCTTCTATATCATCTTTCTGTAACATCTCATATAACATTACTAGCAAAGGGTTTAAAGGATCATCCAAGGAAAGAGTAACAACTGTTTTATTGCTATAATCCTCTAATAAATGCTTTTTCTGGACTATTTCTTCCTCAGTGATCATGTCGCATTTATTAAGTACTATCACCTCACGCTTTTCAGATAGCTCTTTACTATACATAGCCAATTCGCGTGATACCAATTTATACGCACCGACTATATCTTCGGTAGAGCCATCTATGAGATGTAAGAGCAAAGAACACCTCTCTATGTGTTTTAAAAACTTATGCCCTAAACCAGCACCCTCATTAGCATTTTCTATCAATCCAGGAATATCAGCGAGAATAAGATCATACTCGTTGATTCTAGCGACACCTAGATGCGGCTCCAAGGTAGTAAAGGGATAATCAGCGACTTTCGTTTTAGACATAGTGCATCTAGACAGCAAACTCGATTTCCCTGCATTGGGCATTCCTATTATCCCTATATCAGAGAGCACTTTCAGCTGCATGAAAATAGGAAACTCTTCTTCTACAGCACCTAAAGTATAGTACACAGGAGCCCTGTTAGTAGAACTCTTATACTGCGCATTTCCCACGCCTCCCTTACCGCCAGAGGCAACAACATACCTTTGTCCTACAGTAGAAAGATCAGCAATTAAACTCCCACCAGGGCTATCAAATACCTGAGTTCCAATAGGGACTTTTATAACAAGGTCGCGACCTGAAGCTCCAGATTTCTTTTTTCCAGAGCCACTTTTACCGTTTTCAGCACGCAAATGCTGATGATAGCGGAAGAATAGCAAAGTATTAACAGCGCTACTAGCCTCTAAGATAACAGAACCGCCATCTCCACCATTGCCACCATCTGGGCCGCCAAACTCAATATACTTTTCCCTACGGAAACTCACGCAGCCATTTCCGCCATTGCCGCCCTTAACAAAAACCTTGGCTTCGTCAATGAAACTCATAAAGCTAATGTCGCCCTATCTTAACGGAACGAAGTATGGCAGTACCACAGAGATCTTCTTCAATCCTTAACAATTCATTGTACTTAGCCATGCGTTCAGATCGAGACATAGAACCCGTCTTAATTTGACCACAGTTCAAAGCCACAGCAATATGAGCAATAAACGGATCTTCTGTATCTCCAGATCTATGAGAAACAATGGAATTAAAATTTGACATAGAAGCAAGCCTAATAGCTTCTATAGTTTCCGACAGCGTACCAATCTGGTTCGGTTTAATAAGTACAGCATTGGCAAGCCCTCTCTCAGAAAAGTCCTTAATCAAGCGAGGATTAGTGACAAACAGATCATCGCCAACTAATTGCACTTTCTTACCCAAGCGCACAGTCAATTCTTTCCAGCCAGCGAGATCATCTTCAGCAATGCCGTCTTCAATGGAGATTATAGGGTACTTTTTTACTAGTTCTTCATAGTACGACACCATCTCCGCACTACTCATGCTTGAGCCAGAAAACTTGTAAATTTTGCCATCATAGAATGTAGAAGCAGCAACATCCAGAGCCAGAGCGAAATCTATAGAAGGTTTGTAGCCAGCCTTCTCAATAGCTTCTAGCAGTATACAGAATACCCTATCATTACTCTCAAGATTAGGTGCAAAACCACCTTCATCGCCAGTATTTGTACTCAGCTTATTACTTTTCAATATTTCTTTGAGCGATAAAAACACCTCAGCGCACATTCTAAGAGCATCGGAAAAAGTAGAGGCTCCTATAGGCATGATCATAAATTCTTGAAAATCCAGCCCATTATCTGCATGCAAGCCACCGTTTATGACGTTTACCAATGGCACTGGCATCTCTCTGGAGGCAACTCCACCTATATATCTGTAGAGTGGGAGTTTAAGACTAGCAGCTGCCGCCTTAGCTGTAGCAACGGAGACAGCAAGCGTCGCATTCGCACCGAGCCTTGACTTATTATCTGTTCCATCAAGCTCTATCAAGAGATCATCTAAAGCCTTTTGGTTAAAGGGGTCTGTGTTTACCAGTCGCGGCGCTATTATAGAATTAACATTCTCAACAGCCTTTGTTACGCCATGGCCTCCGTACTTATTCATATCCTTGTCGCGGAGCTCTAAGGCCTCATTTTTCCCTACTGACGCACCAGAAGGAACAGATACAACTCCAAGGGCTCCATCTGATAACGATACAACTGCTTCAACAGTGGGACGCCCCCTGCTATCAAGTATCTGACGAGCAGAGACACCATTTATTTTGGCAACGGACCTAGAATATAGCACACGCAACTCTCGATATACTGAGTGGGCGTCAGTGTAAACAATATTCCCCAAAAAGTAAAGATATCCTGCAGCCGTTAGTTTTGCATTTGTGCGCAGGGCCTCTCATTGCGTAGAGGGACTTTGCGTTGCTAGAATGTGATTTATACTTGCATTCAATGATGGTAATATTATCGCTAAAGCTCAGCCTGCTACTGTGTCCATCCTCGTACTTTATTTAGGTTAACTAAATACATGTTTTAAAGGCTTTAGATTAAGGAAAATGCCCTTTATGAGAGGTAGATTTCAATTCCACAGTTAGTTGATCTATTCCTGAGCATTGTAGGACATCTTGTATTATGTCTGAGAGGGTAATAAGCATAATTTTACGATTTACAAAGAAGCTACTTTGCCAGCGCTTAAAAGAGTTGGTATCTGTATTGCGTTGGGGTCGTAAATCCCAACCATATAAGAACATTCTTTCAACCATGTTTGATGATTTCCAGGCTTTTAAAGTCCCTTCGATTGCGACTTTTTGAGATAAATAATCAATATTTATGGGGGATGTATAGTCCATTATATCATTCATGAAGTCTAGAGATGTGTTGCGGTTTATGCAGTTTTCTACACTACGAAAACCGTATTCTATGAACCATATCTTTTTATCTATAAGTTTTCCTGTGCTACCGGCTGTTTTCGCCGTCGATTTTATATGAGATTCCCACCAGTATTGTATATTTTTCCAAGCTGAGCGTGGATGTGTATACGCTATAGGCCGCTTCTTATCGGTATCAGTTTCATCGTAAAAGTAACTGTATCCTTCTCCACTCTCCCACAGTTTGGCTATCTCTTCTATGCTGAGTTTCTCAAAGGATAATCCTGGGGGGAGTAGTGGATTTTATTCAGCGTAAGCAGAAATATTCATATCAGTCATAGTGCAGCAAAGCATGCTTTGTATCACATAGATTTATGCTTAAGCACGATGCGCACCATGAGGGCTGAATTAAGTCAGCTAGAATTTTATTGACACCTCCATTTATGTAAAGCAGAATCTAGGTGTTTGTGATATGTCGATCTGGAGCTCTGTGTATGTTCGCCGTGGTTGAAACTGGTGGTAAACAATATAAGGTCAAGGAACAAGACGTCATCAAGGTAGAGCTGCTGAAGGCGGGAATTGGTGAGAAGGTGCTGCTTAAGAGCCTTGCTACATTTAATAATGATGGCAGTGGTAGCTTCTCGGCTAGCTCTGGGTCTGTTTCTGCTGAGGTTGTGGCTCATTGTCGCTCTGACAAGATTATAGTGTTTAAAAAGCGGCGTCGTAAGAATTATAGGCGGAAGAATGGGCATAGGCAAAATATGACCGTTTTGCGTGTAGTAGAGGTGAGGTAGGCTGTGGCTACTAAAAAATCTGGTGGTAGTTCTTGTAATGGTAGAGACTCGAGAGGTAGAAGGCTCGGGGTTAAGAAGTTTGGTAGCGAATTGGTGATACCTGGGAATATCATTATAAGGCAGCGCGGTACAAAGTATCATCCGGGGAAGAACGTGGGAATTGGTCGAGATCACACTATATTTTCCAAGATCGCTGGAGTTGTATCCTTTAGGCGTAAAGCTGAAGGAAGGGTTTTCGTGGATGTGCTTCCGGAAAGTGTGTCTGCGTCGTTATCGTAGTCAGGGTCTGTAGCTCAGTGGTTAGAGCGCACGCCTGATAAGCGTGAGGTCGGAGGTTCGACTCTTCCCAGGCCCACCATCTGTTCTTGTCGTTCGGATGCGTTTGGTGATTTGCTCTTTGTAATTATATAGGAGGCGTGGGGTGGATCTATAATTGTATGGGTCTGTATCTCGTGGTGGTGCTCGCTTTGATATTATAGCTGGAAAAAGGGAGATATGAGGGATGTAAGGAGAGATTATCTTCTCTAAGTCTACTGTTGTCGCTGTGCTATGTATGAGTGGGTGATAGGATAGCTTTTTATACGTGAGGGACCCCTCGTTGAGGGCATTTTCTGTGAGTGTTTTCGAGTATAGAAGTGCGTCATGGTGAAGTTTTGCTGAAAGAGTAACAGGAGAATTTCTACTGGAGAAAACGCGCGAAAGAGTGGAGGGGGGCATCATAATCTAAGTGGAATATAGCCGTATACTTAAAAGGTTTACTTTCTAGCTTTTGTATGAAGAAAGAAGAAGTGGTTGCTGCGTTATTGTTCTGCATCACCCCGTCATGCATCTTAGAAAAAAATACGTAAATGTGACTCGCAAATTGGAAAGAAAGGATCGAGCATTAGAAGGTGCTGTGTAAGAAAAGAGTAACTTGAGTTTAGCTAAATGAGTGTGAAAAGCCTTTGAATATCTGTGAAAACTCGTCCATCTCTGCCTCGTGGCGTTTATGATGGGGAGGCATTTATGGCGCAATTAGAGGTGCATGGAAGTCTACTTACGACTAAATACGTGAAACTGTATCATAATTCTGATTTGAGATACTGAACTGGATAGAATGCGCGATATGTAGCTCTGTGGTATCCTGAGATAGGTATGATGCATATATGCTAAGTTCTTATAAAGCTAATTTAAAAGCAGAACGTGGCTAAATGTTGCGCATGGGGCTTATTACTGAATATGCTTTATAAGTTATATTCTCCCATTTTATATAGGGTGATAAGGAGAAATTGAGAGTTTTATAAAACTTCCCAGCGCTTTTTAATTAGGGATACGGTAGTGATTTACTACCTGGTAATGCGTGCTTTGTAGGATAGGAAGGCATCGTATGTGCGCTTTACATATGAATTGATAGTATGAATAGCTATAACATTAGAAAAGAGAGTAGGGTAGATAGGACTCAAAGCTAAGTATATCTATCAGATGCTATGAGTATACGTGATAGGCGCTTTGGCAATAATAAAACAATGCATTAACTCGTTTCGGATTTTTCAAACGAAAATAATTATGTGTAATGGATTTATTTGCCATAATATTATATTATGAGAGGGCGCGTGTTGTTAAATGTAGTACATTACTCTTAGATTTAGTCTAAAACTGGAGATAATACGTCTATATATATTTGTCTGCTTCTATAGAATAGGAAATCCATATATACAGCAGGTGCAGTTAGTGGAGTAAATAGCATGTTATTAGATGATAAAATATTGGATATCTTTGGCTTTTTCCGGAATGCAATAGAAGAGCGAATAAGGGCTGTGTGGTCAGGAGATAACATTCCTGAATCATTATTTAAGAGGATTATAGTTGGTCCTCCGGCGCAGCCAAAACATGGGGATTTATATACAAATGCAGCACTAATTCTTGGAAAATTTGATAAGAAAAATCCCATGGAATTGGCAAGTACTTTATGTAATGCCTTTGAAAATATCGAGGGTATAGAAAGTATAAATGTTGTTGCTCCAGGATTCATAAACTTTCACTGTGTAAATAGCGTCTGGCATGGAGTTGTAAGGAATATAAACAAGCTAGGCAGAGAATATGGACGTACAGATTTAGGTCATAATAAAAAAGTTAATATAGAATTCGTTTCAGCAAATCCTACAGGACCGCTACATATAGGACATGCTAGGGGTGCAGTTTTTGGTGATGTTTTGTCTAATCTCCTTAAGTGGGTAGGTTATGATGTAATAAAAGAGTATTACGTGAATGATGCTGGGTCTCAAGTAAAGACGTTGGTATCCTCGGTTTTTCTTAGATATAAAGAAGCATTGGGGGAAGAAATCACAATAGGTGCAGGTTTATATCCCGGAGAATATCTAAAGCCCATAGCGCGGGATTTGGTTGAGAAATACGGCTCTGATCTACTAAACGCTAGTGACAAAGATGAGATAATTAGGAGTTTTACTCTGAGTAGCATGCTTAACTTAATTAAGGAAGATTTGGCCCTTTTAGGAGTTGAGCATGATGTATTTGTTTCGGAAAGTGACTTACAGAACCGTAATGTTATTGAGGAATGTGTAAAGTACCTGCGTGAGCGCGGTATTATATATGAGGGAGTGCTTGAAAAACCTAAGAGGGAAGATGAGTTAAGCGAATGGCAACCTCGTGTTCAGATGCTGTTTAAGTCAACGGAATTTGGAGATGATTCTGATAGAGCTTTGCAAAAGGAAGACGGTACTTGGTCGTATTTTGCTGGTGACATTGGATACCATTTTCACAAGATTTCCCGAGGATTTGACTCCATGATAATGACATTGGGGTTCGATCATAAAGGCTATGTTTCAAGACTAAAAGCCGCAGTTGCTGCGTTAAGTAATGGCAAGGCATCTATAGATATTAAGCTTTATAATTTGGTGAATTTCTTAGAAAATGGCACGCCTGTCAAAATGTCAAAAAGGAAAGGGGAGTTCCTAACAGTTCGAGATGTAATTGATGAAGTGGGAAGAGATGTTGCGAGATTCATGATGCTTACGCGCCGGAATGACGTGGTTTTAGATTTTGATTTCGCTAAAGCTCGAGAAGAATCAAAAGATAGCCAGATATTCTATATCCAATATGCACACGCTAGAATACGTTCTATAGTACGGCGTTGTCCTGAGTTATTAGCAATAGAAAAAATAGATTTTTCGTGTGTTATTACTGAGCAAGAGCTTTCTTTGCTAAGACTATTGTCAAGATGGCCCAGTGTTATCAAAACGTCAGCTGAGAATTATGAGCCTCATACAATAGCATTTTACCTGATAGAAGTAGCGGAAGCGTTTCATGCACTTTGGGGCTGCGGCAATAGTGATCCTAGTATGAGATTCATAGTAGAGGGTGATCTACATACCACTTCGGCCCGTATTTATATAGCAATAGCCGTATCCCATGTTATAGCGTCTGGTCTGGATATTTTTTCCATCACACCTTCGGAAGAAATGAGGTAGTAAGCGCAAAAAAAAAACACAAGGTTCTGTTATGTGTATCCGTCTTGATTCTAAAACTAGTCAGGCACTGCTTATGATTATGGATAGAGGTGTTATATTTTCGTGCTTTGAAAAAGCAGCCAATCTGAATTGTTTGTTTTTTATATAATCCTTAATTCATAAATTCATATTCACCGTTTCACCGTTTTAAAATAGCGTATGCCATAAGCTATAATTGAACAACCGTCAGGAAGATCTCTAAGTAACCAAAATTTTCACTAACCCAAATACTGTATAATATCGGCAAGGTTTAAATTCTTAGTCTTTGTAAGTCGCAATCAGTAAACCACACGGCGTGAAATACTATTCAAGCAGAGAAAGAGAAGAAGAAGTTATCTTGCAAATTGGTGTAGCCTTTTTAAGCAGGCTATCAATATGGCCCAGTGTTATCAAACGTCATTTGAGAATTATGAGCCTCATACAATAGCATTTTACCTGATAGAAGTAGCAGAAGCGTTTCGCTCACTTAGTGTTTACGACATTAGTAGCAACCTATGAGATTTCTAGTAATAGAAGAGAGTTATCCCTTTTTTAGTAGGCATTAGAAGGAAGGTAAGCTACTACTTATAGATGAATGATAGAACCAATACGGAACTAGCAATTTACTAGGTTGAGATAAGTTTTTAAGCATCTCCATCATCAGTATCCATAGTATCCATACTCAACCAACAGGTTTAGGTTTTAGCTTATGAGTTGAGTTTATTATTAAGAACACATAATATCTATTATGGAAAATAGGCACCAACACATACAAAATAAAATAGAAACACAAAGCTGACATACAAAACCATCACAACACATATGCATACAGAAACATAAAAAATTGGATTTAGTCTAATGTCACCTCCTTATCGCGTAAACCATGCTCCTACGTAAACCAGGAATAAGATGAAACTTGGGGCCAATCTGCAGCTTCTCCTCCTCCGTCCCAGAAAGCTGGATTATCTCTATACTATCTAGCAAAGGCTTCTAAAAATTGAGATTGTTTGCAGTCGCAACAAATATAACTTTCGAATCGTAGTTATTATCGAGATAATGAGATAAACGGAATATTTGAGTAGTATTATCTCAGGGATCGGTATATACAAAAACACGTGGGAAAATGGTCATCTCTTGTCTTCATCTGTTCCTGATGAAAACCGGAAGAAAAAAGTGCTATAGACCTTGGCAAGCTGGTACGACTATCAGCCGATTATACCACCATAACTTAGTACGATATTATAAACTTAGGATATAAAACGCATTCGGCAGTCTCCGTCAACGACTTCCAGAAACTGGCTTCTTCAGAATTTACTTTCTAGAATCAACCGACAGAGCTTTACCCTCCATTTACTGAAGAATGTCACGTATAGAATCCATCTCAAAAATAGAATCATCAATGTTTTTGGCAATGATATTTATATAGTGGATGATCCTCTCATGGTATCTTGTATATCATCGCGTCCCTTTGATGGTGAGGGTATACTGTCTACCAAGCGGAATATAGTAGAAACAAGATAATAAGATAAAAAGCAGTATTAGTATACGTTCCTTGTTGATCACTGTTGATCACTTACAGAGATAAATGGATCATCTAGAAGCGACATGCTCACTCCTACTGATGGAGAATTTGTTTTTGAAAAACTGTTAAGAGAAAACCCCGAACTAAATACGAAAAATAAAGTACGAAAAGGCCTTCTATAGGAGATAAGTCTGCCATCTTTATAGCAGCATCTACTAACTCTTCAGACCTCTCTAAATCATTCAAGAAATACATGAATACTTCTTGCCCACAATCTCACACGTATTCAAACATGACGTCCACTGCTCGCAGTCATTTCCTTGAGCCTCATCATACGCTGAGTAACAGAGGTAGTCTCGTGCTGAGTTAATACATCCTCATCTTCCCCCAAGGACCTTATAAGTTTAATTATATCTCCCTATATTCAGGGCACTCAAGATACTATACAATGGAAAAAAACTCTGCGTAGGCATCAAACGCTGGAATGGCTATTTTATACCAATTTCATCTTATTCCCATATGACTGTTTGATGTAGGATTTACATGAATAACTACCACTTGCTTTAACAAGGTAAAACGCTACTGATATTGATGGTTTACTAAGCACCAGAAACAACCATATCACCGAACCTTAATGTCGGAGAGTTTACTGATCGGAGAAAAATTAAATCGTTCGCAACTTGTGCGCTTGAAAACATATCTCGTAGATTCCCTGCTATAGTAATTCCATGGACTGGATAGGTTATATCTCCATTTTCGATCATATAACCAAAAGCTCCTTGACTATAATCTCCTGTAGCAAAATTTATTCCAAATCCGAAAAGATCAGTGATGTACAACCCTCTCTTAATATCTGACATTAATTCCTGTACTGTAATATCCGATCTCTGTATGTAAAAATTACTTACACCGGGAGAAACAGACGCATTATCTTTCCTTACCGCATGACCTGTCGTGGACAATGCCAGTTGTTTTGCCGTTCTCATATCTAAAATCCAACTCTTGAGAACACCTCTTTCTACTATGCTCCGCTTTGTAGACAGTATACCCTCACCATCAAAGGGACGCGATGATATACCAGATACCATGAGAGGATCATCCACTATATAAATATCACTGCCAAAAACATTAGTTCCTAAATCATTTAGAAGAAAAGACGTCTTATCAGCGATAGAAGCTCCATTAATAGCTGAAGCAAAATTGGACAACAATGAAGATGCCACCCTATTTTCAAATAAAACTGGCATTTTACATGTTTGAAGCTCGCGAGCATTCAGCTTCCGCAGAGCCCGATTAGCAGCTTCTCTCCCTAAAACCCTCGACTTCTCTAAATCACTGAATTTACTCTTCACCGCAAAGCTATAGTCTACCTCCATCTTCTTATCATCAGATGCCGCTACTACAGATATAGATGAAGAGAAATATGTTTTCTTATATGAACCACAAAACCCTCTTGTTGTCATAAGCGCAGTCTCCGTCAACGACTTCGAGAAACTTGCTCCTTCAGAATTTACTATTCTAGAATCCACCGACAGGGCTTCACCCTCCATTTCCTGAAGAATGTCACGTATAGAATCCATCTCAACAATAGAATCATCGAAGATCATAAGATCAGAAGCAGTATTGGTATACGTTCCTTGTTGATCACTTACAGAGATAAATGGATCCTCAGGAGATAAGTCTGCCATCTTTACAGCAGCATCTACTAGCTCTTCAGACCTCTCTAAATCATTCGATGAAATACATGAATACTTCTTACCCACAATCACGCGTATCCCAACATTACATCCGCTGCTCGCAATCATTTCCTCGAGCCTCATCATACGCTGGGTAACAGAGGTAGTCTCGTGCTGAGTTAATACGACTTCTCCCTCAACTCCCCGAGACTTTATAAGTTTAATTATATCTTCTGCTATATTCAGGGCACTCAAGACACACCTCTACTTATACATTTTAATTCTTAAGAAGAATTCATTGCGCAAATCACAACGCTCTTCAAAAACCCCTAACATTTGACTAGTTTGTACATTCAACCTCTCATCTCTAGAGGCAGTATCCCTGTTGCTACATTCAACGCACCAATGCTCGGCCTCTAGTAGTACAGCAACACCATGAGGATCTAGTATCTTCTCTAAATACTCTGCCACCTGATTAGTAAGACGCTCCTGAAGCTGTAGCCTTTTCGAAAAACAACCAACAATATGCGCTATACTACCAATACCAAGTATCTTCTCTTTTGGCATATAAGCGATATGCGCCACACCACATATAGGACTAAGATGATGTTCGCAGTTTGAAGAAAACCCTATGTTCTTCACCAACACCATTTCTGAACTACTCCCATCATAGGGAAGAATAGAATAGTGAGAGAGAAGCTCAGGAGCATAACCAGAACAAGACTTTTTATAGTAATCCAAGACCCTACGAGGCGTTTTTAATAAACCCTCCCTATTAGGATCATCCCCCATCCACCTTATTATGACTCTAACCGCCTCTTCAGCTTCTTCAATCGTTGGACAAACTCTACCACATTGCGTTACTTCTGCCATATACCTATCCCAAAGCTTCGCATCCACTAACCACTTCTATTAGATCCGTGGTTATTGCCGCCTGTCTTGATCGATTGTAATCTAAGACCAACTTGTTTAGCATACTTTTTGTATTGGTATTAGCAGATTCCATGGATATCATCCTACAACAGTGTTCACAGGTTACGCTTTCACATAAGGATAAGTAAAACCTACCCATAAAGCTATTAAACCATAGCTTCGTATTTATTGATGCAAAATCAGGATCATATAGATTTTCCCCTCTCTCGATCTCTACTTTATCTTTGCTTCCGTAGAAATCATTAGGGTCATCAACTGTGAGAATATCCTCTATAACCTGCTCCTGCAAATTTATGGCATGAAACTTGCTATATAGAACTGACACTCTCTTGTAACTTGTGAAATCTATACCCAATGAATAAAAAAAGCCTTTAAAAGCATAAAATCCTAAATTCTTCGGTTGGGATACAACGCCCAGAACCTTTCCGCTATCAGCTATTACATTCTTCACAGCATCATATGCCTTCTTACCAATAAAAAGGAAGCTGAGCTCTTCGTCTGTTGCAGAATTTTGCAAATACTCACGCAGAGACTTTGCAACCGAGTGATTAAAGCCCCGCACAACCCCCTATCAGACGAGAAGATAACCAGTAACTTTCCCGAAGCTCGCTCTACAGCTATGTTATTACAACTGTGCTCTTTTGCTTCATTCAGCACTTTCTCGCAGTATCGTCGAGCATGCCCCAAACCCTCTCGCGCAGTACGAAACTTTGAAGCAGAGATCATCTGCATTACCCGAGTCGTCTTTTGTATTGATTTAACGCTTCTTATCCTTGTTGAAAGAGCCTTTCGACTTGCCATACCGACACCTTACAGCCACAGCCCTAGTATATTATCTTTTGATCCATTAACAAGTCTAAAAACAGTCTAGAGTTTTTTTTACTGAGTACTTTATAAATTTTATACACCAGTATTTAGAGTGTAAGAGGCGTGCTTCTCAGTACAAAAGCTATGTTGCTGAAAGCCTAAAAAACATAATCATATAGCCTTACCAGACTAAGGCTTCAGCTATATTGCAGCAAGAATTTAGTCACAGGATTCTCTTTATCTCACTCATTATCCATTCTGCTAAAACCTTATAAAGCTTCGTATGGCTATGCTCTAAAATCGTAGCAACACCTCTAGCGTCATATTCACAAAAATGAGATTTTGAGCATAACGTTCAGTGTCAATGAGTGATTCTTGTGTCTGAAATTTTATCACTATTATGCGCCCTGTTATACGCAATACCCTCCCCTCTCATAGACCAAGCCTCTTACTGCTTCTTCTTAACACACACTTAACTACTAGGGTGCGCGCAGTCTATGTTGTACCAGCACTGGGCTCCTCGCTTTAAGTTAGGAAAAAACTCTAGCGTGTTTAGGCTTAGAAGCGTGTTTAGCTGATTTATTCGGGCCTTGTCATATAAGGCATTTGAAATATGCATTACTCCTTAGGCTTACAAAACCTAAGCATGAGCATGATAGAAACTGCCATAACAGAAATATGATATGGATGTGGAGCTATGCTGCGCATAATGCACGTTGTTTTACTACATAGATTTATTCAGCATAAAAAAGAAGAATTCCGATAAGGATAACGCTCAATTGAGATATCATCACCTATATAAGCACTAACGTCGCTAGTTATTCCTTCTATAGGTAAGCTTTTTACATTATTTATCGCAGCTTCATCACCTAAAGAAAACAAGATTGCTTCCTCATGTCTCGCCACTGGAATATCAACGTGCAATCTCTTTTCTACAGAATAAGTATTCCATATTGGTTCGCAACATAAATCACTTAGGCTCTCCTCCGCAATAAAGTCAATTGCAGCACTTAAGCTCATTTCTCTTTTTGATAAGGACAAACATTTACGCTCAAGTAAATCAAAAATTTGATAATCAAGAGTATCGCAGTATTCGCTACCGATACTATCGTTGGCATAGCTTTCCACCCTATTCCCTTCTTTTGTTGTATCGCGAGATAAAAGGTCATAATTGTCATTATAAGGATCATTCCTTAGGCGAAACTTCGGAAATAAATCTCTTGCCTTCTGGTTAATATATCCAATCCAGTCAGAACCACGCCACTTGCTATTCTTAAATCTATTAAAAATGTAGTATGATATACAATAGCCTTCTTTGCTGCCGAAGAGTTCTATAAGTTGTTCTAAAGTTACGTTATTTGACATTAATAGTCGCATTATTCTCAAGCATTTTCCACTTTTACAACCTATTTCCTCTAACTTATCTGATATCGTGCTTCCAAATGTTTCATTCATGCTTGCAAAAGCATATTTAGCTCTATTATTCGACAAGAGGTGTAATAAAATTTGAGAAGAATGGCCTCTTAGCAATGTACCGTTGTTAGGCGTTACAGCATTTAAAAAATTCAAAACCCCATTGCTATAATCACTATTGTATGAGTCTATCTCATATGACTGCAGACTACTGGCTTGTCTATGGATAACATCTAAGTCTTGAAGATATTCTTTCCTGTGATGCTCCTCCCAAAGAACTGTCTTGCTATCACCAACAGCGTGGAATACTTTTTTGTTCTGTGCCATATCTGAGAGCATCCTTTGTATCGCTTTTTTTCTCAATACCTTATATGAATCACTATTTTTCTTGGCTATCGTGGCGTCTTTATCGATATCGCTTTTAAATAGAATTTTTAATAATTCAATGTAGTTTCTGAAGAATGTACTATCCTCTATCTGCGTACGGCAAGATTCATATACATAGCTAAAGAAGGAATTTCGTTTCAGTGCTTCTTGGAAGCATAGTCGAAGTGTTGGTGCTTCCTTTCCTTCCCCTGAAAAGACAAGTGATACCTCAATGATATTAGAAACTGCCTCAGCGAATTTGGATACATTTCCAAAACAGTGTGTTATTAGCGCAGTGCATAAATTCAGATATACTCTATTCGCGGAGTAATCATTTTTTTCTTCTTCTTTTTTCCAATTTTTGGAAAAAAACCATCCACTTTTTGATTTTCTAAATGTGTAAGATCGCTCTTCTCCTCCAATGCTAATCAAAAAGTTATTCAGATGACTGCTATAAGTAAGTGCATTTTTTAGCTCATTTAATATATCAGAATTACCGACTTCAATTACAAAGGCGGTTTTCTTATCCTGTAAGTAATTGCTAGCATATTTTATAAAGGAAGCTACACAAATAATGGAGGATAAAACAAAGCAAGACAAAATAATTGCAAAACTCCACCAAAACTTTGCGGGATCCATATAAGAGCGAAAAAGCAATATAGCTATCATTGCGGCAATTAATATCAGTACTGCAAGCATGCTAACTATTATAGAAGCCCTATAATTCATAAGATGCGCAATCTATTTTACAATTTTCTGCGTTCATGCCATTTTCACGCTGGGCATAGAGTTGAGTCTCCCGTTTTTGTAAATTACTCCCAGATGAAATACTTCCTTCTACATAAGAGATGTAGAAAACATCTCATTCCATAAAGATTATCTATTTATTAATATAATTCATAAATAAATCAATTTTAATTTATTTATATCCTAATAATAATTTTATTATATCCCATAAGATATGACTATCCCTACCTCTTATAACATCTACGCATACCTCTGAATATATCCGAGATTTTGAATAGAGATAGGGGAAATTGTCTATTCCTCCATGTTATGAATACTCTATGACAAATCTGCTCTATTGTGTCTTTCTAATCAGAGCATTACAAATTCTGTGATTGCGAGTAAGTACAGAAAATATCTCTAGCCCCCCAAAGGGTGTCTGCTTACTATTACTCCCTATCATGCTAGTCGGAGCTATATATAACAAGCCTTAAGTTTTAATAGGCGAGAGAGATAGCTGTTCCATCCAAGGGAAAGCGTATGGAAGTGTATTGCTTTCTAATACGTGTTTTTTCAAAACTTATTTGTGTGTTCTAAAGCAAGGGATGTTTTTATACTAAGTAGCTTTATAATAATCAGCTACTGCTTACTTATAACTGTAGCCTATCCATGTTATGAAGGAGGATTTTTTACCTAAAAAGTAAGGCACATCGAATAGACTAAATAGCTGCCTTTGTGCTCTTCCAGAATGATAGAGTAAAGTTAAAGTTGTGTACAATATCTCATCTTTAAGAGCTATTGCAATCTAGGTTATTAAGCAGGTTTTCTACCTCCTTATATACACCCTTACTTATGGATGATAGACGTTTATGTATAAATCGCACACCTCCTAGTCTAGAAGTTTCCACTACGCCAAAAATAGAAGGAAAACATGCTACTGAAGCAATGCATTAAGAATACATCAGATAAACTCGATAAAAGTCTTCTTTTCATTCTATTCTAAGGGCTGCATAGAAGGGAGTTAAATACGGCGTCCATCCCCCACTACGAACGCTAGAGTAGGAAATTATTAATAAGGATAGGTATAATTGTTGCGGTGTTGCTTCATATTCTGTTCACGTAAAAATTGTACATAGTAGCGCGATTGCTAATACGTAATCCATGAAATCAGTTAAAAAAGAAAATTTTTTCCCTCTGTAGTTGAGGCATTAGTACTATTATTGGCGGTTCAGGATAAATAAGTGCTATAATTCTGATATAAAAAAAATATAGGTGAAAGATAAGCTTATGCATGCCAGAAGAAATAAAGGTTTCAATGAATTTCTTCGCGACGCTGTAAGAAATAACGACGCTGAAGGTCTAAAAAAGGCATTATCCGATCTTAACGGAAAAGAAAGGGCATTTGTTCTTTGCAGGCCTATATTTGAAGAAAAGCCGTTATTACATTACTCCTTACATGAAGCAAAAGGGGGTATATCAAATGTAGAAGCTGTGCAAGAAATAGTAAATTTCTCTACAGCAGATACTTTAAATGTTCCTGATCATGAGGGAAATTATCCGCACACCCTGGCTTTAGAAGCGGGAAAAGAATATGCGCAGGTTCTTCTGAACTCTCGGGATGTTGATTGGGGTATATCAGTAGATAATGAAGGAAATATCCCATTTGCATTCGCTGTAAAAAACATCCGGTTTGATGGGAATTCAGAGATTTTTGCACAAATATTAACAAGGTATCCCGATGCCTTTGATCGGGTTAATAGACAAGGAGATAATATCTTACACATCGCGTGTGCATCAGATGATGCGGAGCTCTTAAGGTTCTGTATTGAGAAAAGCATTTCGCAATCTAAAGATTTGAGATTACTGTTGGAGCAAAAGAATGGGCTAGGAGAGACTCCTCTTCATAGTGCCTATGCTATTCAGGATAATAGCGAGACAAGTGATGTGCTTAAACGCTATATCAAAGAGAATTCTGGGCAGGTAAATGTTGATCTTTCGCTTAAAGACCTAGAGAAAAATTCCGTGGTACACACAGCACTGAAGGTTGGAAATCTCCACGTTTTGGATGTCTGTAAAGGTGATTTTAAAAGTGAAGTAGAAGGTGTAATCAGTTTACTAGAATACTCTGATATAGATCTTCTAAATAATTACTTAGATAGCTTCTCGCCTGAGCGTAAAGACAAATTGATAAAGCACTCTGTTAAGGAACTTTTAGATCATCCGCAAAGATTGATCAGGATTTTAGCTTTAGAAGACGAAGATATATCTAATAAGCTCATAGAAGATGGTCAGTGGAGACAATATCTTGCTGAGCGGGCACCAGAATACATGGCCTGTTGGTTGTTATCGGGAAGTGATCGGGTAGACGAATTGATCCCTGGTCGTTTACCTATGGGGCGTCGTGTATCAAATATTACAGGCAATGAAGAGCCGTGCCAAAGCGACGCTATACGCAGCATTGTATCAAGTGCGATATGCATTAGTGGTGGAGATAAAAATGCGCTTGATAGGTTGTTTAATAGTCGTAAATTACCTAAGGATTTACAGCTTGAAGCCCGCCAGGTTCTAGGTTTAATTAATGAAAAAACACAAGCTGACTCCCTCAAGTTGATTTTAGACAAAAGCAGTCCTGCTGCGCTTGAAGAAGCATGCTTTAAACTCGCTGGGAAGGATCGTAATGGCACTTCTATCATAGAAAAGATATGCGATTCATGTCCTAGTGACAAGATTTATAGTCTGCTTACTTCTGCCGTACGTAACGATATACATCCTGGAGCAAATACACCGTTCCACGGAAGGACTGCTTTAAAGACAGAAATGTCGCATGTGGGAATAAAGCATGCAAGAGAAGGTAATTACGCAAAAGTTGAAGGTATCGTAAAGGCACTGCCTCACGTACTGTATGCGGTAGATCACGCAAGTGATAAGAGCATCTTAGAAGTTGCTGCAGATGCTGGACATACGCCTGTAGTGCGTCTTTTGATTGACCAACATAAAAAAGTTTTAGAAAGGGACATCAGCCAAGATCCTATAAATCAGTCATGTAATGCAATATCTAGCATTGAAGAAGTATCTAAAGTATCTGCAAAAGATGCTGCTCACATGGTGAGTGAGTACTTATCTTCAAATGGATACATTTCTCATGGTGATGCCAAACGAATATTAAGCAATTCCCATATAACTGATAGAAGCCTTCTTATCCAGTCACTAGAGACAATCTACCCTGAGATAAGTACGTTATCTTTTTTAAAATATCATTCTCCATCAGAGAAATCTACCACTGCTGCTGAGAAATATAAGCAACCCTCTATTCCTCAACAAATAGGTGAGAAAAAATCTCTTACATCTGGTGTAACGGGATCTACTACTAAAGCACTAAAGGATTTTGGATCATTACAACACCTTGCATCATCGATAAAGAACACTGCGAATGATGCGCACGAATTCAAAGAAAAAGTCCTTGATTCTCTTAACAATGAGAGAGATTTTCGTAAAACGTCTCATAAATCTGGATCGGGGCATAATGTATTCACATTAGCTGCTATATTAGGGACACCAGAGCAATATGATGCCCTGCTTAAAAGATATAGTGATAAGTGCAGTTTTTGGACTAAGCACCCTGGATATAGTGCTTCTTCGCACGGTACAGCCTTGCAATGCGCGGTCAAAGCTGGAAATAGCAGCATGGCAAGACACTTGCTGGAGAAATGCGATGCTGAAGAAATAAGTATACAAAAGGGATACGATAAGGAAAATCTTCTACACACGATAGTAGGATCATCTAATCTTGACCTATTGCGTGTTTTGCCTTCAGCATTTTCACCGAAGAAGAGTTCAGTACATTCTAAAAGCGTATTAAAAGCACTTTTAGAAAAGAATGCACACAATCAGACACCTATTGACTTAGCACTGACAAGTGGAGAGCAGCATACAAGTGCTTTGCTGTCATTTATCAGTAGCTCTCTGAAGGACTCTGAAATAGAAAGATTAATTGGAAGTGAAAACATTGTTCAAACAGCAATAGAGCACGGTAATACCCAACTGTTAGGGTGGATATTTGATACTGAAAATCGGCATAACATTTCAGTATTAGCATCCGGAAAGAAGAAGGGCAAGGCGTCATCTAAGCAGCTGCAGGTACTAGGAAATAGAAACTATGAATTATCTCTATTGAGAGATGCTTGTAAAAGTCAAAACCCTGATATTGCGCCTTTTCTTTTGAGAAAAATAAATGAGAGAATTCAAAGTTCTTCTGTTGATGAAGAGGCATCTGCAAATATTTCTAAGCTATCTAAGCAAGCACTAGCATATTTAGTAGCAAATAACACATACCATCCTGAGGTATATTCTAACCTCATGGAATTGTCACAAGCTCAGGATCCCATAAAGAATGAATTTTTCTTAAAAGGGGCTTGGCAGCACGATAATGCGGACCTTATCAAACACATACCGTATCAAGACATTGCACAGCACTTAGATAAGTCTGCATTAATCAAAAGCGGGAAAGACAATCTCTTATCGTACTGTTTAGAGAACAGTACACCTGCAGAATTGGAAAATATAGACCAAGACCTTAAGAAGGCTTTGGTGGAGTCTCAAGGTAAAATGAAGAAGTCCAGGGACTTCTATGCAGCTTGGTGTGCTGATGCAGAGCTCCCTGCTGTTTTGAGTGAGGCAACATTGCATTCTGCGATATTGTCCGGCGATTTAAATAGAGTAAAAGATCTAATAGCGATGGATCCTACTCTAATAGCTAAATCTCAGGCAGGTGCTGCTGAAACTGGAGGTGATTCTAATCTGCTACCATATGATTTCGCTGTTAAAAAGTGCGCTAATTCTAAAAAACATTCAGAATTGATCAAGTACTTAGCGAAGCAAACCATAGATTTTGCTTTATCTGAAGCAACGGCAGCTAGAGGTATTGCTGGCGTTAGAGCGGATGAATTAATTTCTCAAGAAGATTGGGAGAATTTTTCCCATACCGTTACTAGAATTCTCGCTACACAAGGTTCTGCTCTAGAATTAGATTCAATGCAACTTGCAACTCTGGACGGGCATCTTCGTGATTCAGCTAGCAAGTTGTTTGAGCAGTCTGATGAATCGCCTAGCATTTTGCGTGCATCATTGTCTTCTCCTAAGAACTATCGCGTCACATCTGCTCTTTTAAGACACTATCTTCTTCACCACGATCAGCTATGCCAACAGCAAGATCCTGCTGAAGTTGAGAAAATAGAACGCCAGGTAGCTAATGAAATCAATAGAGTAGAAGATGGCCATTCCTTATTACACTTAGCAGCTATGCATGGCTCCTATGATACTCTGGAGGCATTACTGACTTTAGGAGGCGATAAGAATATATCAACTTCTAATGGGCAGAACATTGCTCATCTTACAGCTAGAAGCGGCATGCTCACTCCTACTGATGGAGAATTTGTTTTTGAAAAACTGATAAGAGAAAACCCAGAACTAAATACGAAAGATAAAGTAGGAAAAGGCCTTCTATCTTATGCTGCTTCCTGTATACATCCAGAGCGTACCGTAGCGATGCTTGAACGTATTATTGCATCTGTGCCTGGTGATACGGAAGACAGAAGCGCTGATGGAGTAGTCTTAGATGCAAATCTTGTTAAATATGCTAAGAACAGCAAAAAACGTAATGAGTATATCAAGAATGAGCTAAATAGAATTGATAAGAATCGTTCTGATAACGTTCTTGGTGACTTTCTCGATGAATACTTTCGCGATGATTCTACAACTGCAGCTGAGCATGCATTGAGTCAGTTACGTAAAATCACAAGTAGTTCTCGGAAAAATAACAAAAAGCAGCTGCCTCATGCTTTGGAGCGCACATCTGAAAGATCATTTACAGAAATTAATCCTATAGCTGGCGCTGTTCGTTATATTAGTAAGGATAGACACTTGCTTTTAGAGCAGCAGAAAAAGCTATTCTCTATTTGTAGTCAAGAGGTTCTATCTGGGCAGGATCGAGATATACTTCGTTGCGTTCCTATGGAAGCCTTTACTTCTCGCAACCCTGATTATGGTTTTTCTCCTTTAGATGCTGCTATTGAACGTGAAAACATACCTTTTATCAAGGAAATTTTAGAGTACAGAGCTGAAGAATTACCCCTAAACATTACCAATCAGAATGGGGATAATATTGTTATACAGCTTGGTAAGATGCTGGAAAATCCTGGGGTATTGCGGGATAAAGAGTTCTTAGAGTTGTATAAGAACTTACTGGATAAATCTGGATGCAGCACTAGATCTGATAGTGGTATAAAAGCACAATATGTTCTAAGAAACATAGGAGGGGTATCAGGAGCTGAGCTACGCAATATTGCTGATAGGGCAGAACATAGAGAAGTTGAAATAGGAGAAAAATTCTCAGACGCCATTAACAAGGTCATGGAAGAGGCTTCTCCTAATGCAGTCCAGCATTTATCAACGCTTACGAGAGTTTACCCTAATCACGCACGTAATGCAGCAAATCCATTTGCAGCCCTTCTCTCAAACATATTGCTTGATAAGAACACTGAAACTAATGGTATAAGCGATAATGCTCGGCATGCTATAGCTGCCTTTCTCAGGGATAATACCCTTAGGGATACTTTAAAAAATGTTGATGCTCAAGGTAACAATCCTTTACAAAGTGCTCTTAAAGCTTTAGTTGCAGAAGTAGGAAGCCCAGAAATTGGTCAACAGCGCACCACTGCTTTACTAGAAGTATGTTCAGATGTTGCATCAGCTCTTGAAAAAAAACATAAGGAACTTCTTGAAGAAGTTTTCTTAAAGCATAAAAATTACGAGGGTGAAAACTTTATCGAATCACTAACAGATGTTTCTCCATCGTTTGACATATTCCGGACGTTGGAGACTACGCTTACCCCTGAAAAAATTTCTGAACATTCTGATCTAAATACAATTTTAGCTAGATCTGCAAATCAAGCTTCTTTACAAAATCACATTTGTAAAAATTACTCAGTATTTCCTATAGGGGACAGTGATTACCGCGGTAAATCACGTATCCATAAGGCTGCAGTATCTGGAGACCACGATGCGTTTATGTCTGTTATGGTCACAGGTGGAAACATCAATTTACTTGATCAAGACGGTAATACACCACTCCATGCGCTTCTTATACACATGTTGCGGAATAAGGATAGTAACAATATCAAACCGGGGCATATAGAAACTTTAAAGACCTTGGTTTCGCATGGCGCACCGCTTCATTTAAAAAACAAGGAAGGGTTCAGTGTCTGTGATCTTGCAAAAAGCATAGAACACTTACCATCGCCTGTTAAAAGATCAATGTTCTCTTTTCGCAGGAAGAAGGAAGATAGCTGCGTAGATCTTGTAGCTAAAGCTCATTTGCAATATCACGATCTAAAAGAAGATGTAAAAAAGAAAGTAGAGAGCAATATCACGTGGCCTTCTGGTATTGAAAAATCTACATTATCTTTCTGTGATCTTTCTGGTTCCAAAGTTGCTGTAAAAATAGGCGCTGGTGGAGTGCTTACGAGCAGTAAACTATTACATAGTATAGTCTTCCAAGAAAATGCATTAAGTTCAGCTAATTTTGATTTTGGCGACGGAAAAGATTTAGGTTCTGTTGAAAAAGTCGGTAATAAGCGAAACTATACCGTACAAAAAGGTACTATAAAACTAGAGTTATCTTGGAAACCTTCTGAAGGAAAAACTCAAAAGGTTCAGGTAGATGTACTCGCAGATGGTACCGTAAAAGTAAATGATGAGAGCATACGGGAATGTGGTGCACAAGGTGAAAAGCTTAATTTTCATAATTGCCAAGTTTATATAGGAGGCTATTCACTTGCTGAAGCCTTACAAAGAGGCCGTTGGCGCGAAGCTAATCAAGAAATTGAAACATCTGCTCCTGACATAGATCCTGATGGTCGCGAACATGGCCTAGATAGATCTCCATCACCAGGTAACGATGAACGAAGAGAGCTAGGAGCTGCTGCTCTAGATGATTCAATACCATATACTTCCATTCCAGGTAGCGACGGTACTGCGTTGTCTAGTCACGCTCCTACTAGCAGAACATCTTCTATATCTAGTACAACAGATGCTGGAGATGACGATTATCCATCAGCAAGCGCAGGTAGAGGACAGGTAATAACTGCAGAAGCAGAGGTATTCGATGAAGAAGGAAGACCTATCCCTGCTGAAAGGGGTAAAGACTTAGGTCCACATGGTGGTGATGGCGGTGCTAGCGATAGAGGAATAACTGCTCCTATTGATGGAGAAGGTGCAGTAGAACCTACTCCAACGATTACGTTCCCTGAAGATTCCAATGTTGCTGATGCTGAACAACGGCTAGCAATGCCTATTCGAGGCTTTGTACCTCTTCCGACCATATTATCTGAATCTGAAGATGAGAGTAGTAGTTTGGGTTCACGGTATAACTCAGATTCAGATGATGAGGATTTCTTTAGTAGTAGGAACACTCTCACTTCTCCGTCGCCCTCACTTGAGGATATTGCTGCACTTGCTGTGGAAGCGCAAAACATGCGTGATTTAAGTGATAGGGTTGTTACTCCAGCTCCTGAAGATTTAGCTGCTGGAGATGGTGCTGGTGCTAGAGGAATAGCTGCTCCTATTGATGAAATACCAGCTCAAGATGGCGGTGTTGAAAGTAAAACACCACAAGAACCTACTGCTGCTCCATCTCCTGAAGATTTAGCTGCTAGAGATGGTGCTGGTGCTAGAGAAATAACTACTCCTATCGATGAAGTACCAGATCAAGATGGCGGTGTTGAAAGTAAAACACCACAAGAACCTACTGCTGCTCCATCTCCTGAAGATTTAGCTGCTAGAGATGGTGCTGGTGCTAGAGAAATAACTACTCCTATCGATGAAGTACCAGATCAAGATGGCGGTGCTGAAGGTAGAACACCAGGAAGACCTATCCCTGCTGCAAGAGGCAGAGACTTAGGTCCACATGGTGATGATGGCGGTGATAAAAGTAGAACTCCACGAGAACCTGCTGCTCTTGATAGATCTATCTTACCTGTTGCTCCTTCAAGTAGTACATCACGTTCTCCTGCGGTTACACAGGAATCTGTAAACTTACAGAGATGGCACTCCATGCTCAGGATGGGAATGCACGCCGGATGCCAGTTTGCTATGGATCTCGGAAATGAGAATGATATTGGTGCTATCGCTCAAAAATGTGCTGAAAAATATAGTGCACTTGCTAAACGGGAAGACTTGCAAGATCCAGCTACTAGACGGGCCGCACTTAAAAAAGAGATGCGTGACGTATTAGGTGAGTTTGGTATACCAAATATCCCTTTAAACCATGGAAAATTAACTATAAAAAATGGAAATGTGCAGGGTCTTGAGGATGCGATGCATTTTTCTTCTCCTTATGGGTTTGGCGAAAAAATAGATGGCATGATACAAGCCGCATTGAGGGATGTGAATGAGGTAGCTCGTAGAGCAGATCTGAATTGCGAGATTCGACCTAATATACTCTCTCTGCCGCGCATTGCGTTAGCTGTTAATAATATGAAAGATCCTCGAAAAGGGTTGGCGCTTCCCTCTTTAGGAGTAAATGATGATGCACCAATTCCTTCCAGAGACGCGATCAACTTCCTAGAAGGAGTTTCTAATCTTGCAATGCTCGAAGAAAAGCCAAAAATATTTAAAGGATCTTCCATATTACGTGATGATCCAGAAGCTAGAAAAGTTTCTAGATTAATTAGATATTTCTCATCTCTGGCTAATGAAGACGAAGGTACAGCGGCTTCTATTCCACATGGAACGATGCAACAAAATATGTTGTCTGATGGCGACATAGAAGCATTAAAAGCAACTATAGAGGTTATAGATGCTGAACGTGCGCTTGTCTCTCAAGGAGAACCAATGCTTCATGCTGACATGGATGCGATGCTAACTGAACCTGTGCAAGAAAGTGCCAATAGTTATGATAGTATTGCTTCTACAAATAGCTACGACAGTATCTCTTCTACAAAAAGTGATACTTCTAGTATAGAAAGTTCTGATGGAGCAGGCGGAGGCGCATCATATAAGCCACATTTAGCCGTCTCTACAGTACATAGCGGGACTATGTCAGTCGGAGATAATACTCCTGAAATATACACGGCAAGTGTGGGGGCTTATTATATTCTATCTGATGAAAGACATACTAAAACAGCGGAGAGTATGCTCAAGATGTTTTCAGAATCTGAAAACGATTTGCCTAGATGTGAGATGTATAGCTGGGCAATGCTAAACAAATTCTCTTCTATAGCAGGACTGAACTTAGCAATGCATGCTAAACAGCCAGAAGATGTTATATCGGCGGCTAGATACGTATTTGATTCCTATAAAAAGGCAGTAGATTCCAAGCGGAGTAATGAGGTAACTCAGGAGATTTTGAAGGACAGGATTCCGGAAGCATTAAAGCGAAATTACATCGATTATGTAGACCTTGGTGATGGTACCGTCAACATTGAAAATGGAGCAATTACTGGACCTACCGATAAGGTTCCAGCCCATTTCATTTCTCCTTTGGGCTTTGGGCCTTATTTGGACAGCGTAATTATAGAGTCTGCTGAGGATATCGCAAAAATCGCAAGAAGGTCTACTTTGAATAATTCACTTTCTGAGATGAGCAGAGAATCTTTACCAGCACTACCTGTAGCGGTTCAACAAGTCACACAGGATGGTGGGGAATTTAGTAGGAGATTCTTTAACGTGCCTGGGGATGATTCTCCTATACCTCAAGAATGTGGAGAAAGAATACTCACACATATTGGTAATATCTGCGTAGCAAAGGGTGGTACTTATAATATTACTCCTTCAGACAGACCAGAACGTAGGGTTATTATCGATGGCTTAGCAAAAGACAAAATTAGCGCCTTTAATGCACGAGCTGACATAGATGAACAAAGAGAATCAGCCATAAGGCAGCGGCAAGATGCTAATATTGCTCTAGGAGCATCTAGTACTGCTTCTATGCCCGCAAGAGCTCCTATTCCTGAGCCGGCGCCAGACTCAGAAGCAGCTATGATGGATTTTTATTACGCTACAGGTGCTAGACCCAAAAGACGGTCTACGGCTGCAAAGAGTAGTATAAGTACTCCTACTCATGTAGTTGATGCAGCTGTTAGCCGAGTTGCAGAAGAGGTAAAAAAGTGTGCTGATGGCATGAAAGGAGTAAAAGGAGGAGATGATTCATCTACTACTATCACAACTCCTGGACATTCTCCAATAGTCTCTCAAGCGTCACATCAAGAAGGGAGAAGTAATAGGTAATATCGCATTTAGGGCTATATTGAGGTAATATTCAATATAGCCCATTTTTTAAAATACGTTTTTTAAGCCCTAGTAAATTGAGCTTTGGCTATACTTCAGTTCTTTCTCTTATATTCATAGGCAAGATTGGGTATCATAAAAACTCTGTTCTAAGTGCTCTATAGAAGAGAGTTTAGAGAATACTTTTATTTAATTATCTGGATATATTCTTAATCCATTGCTTCAATATAGAAACGTATATCAGCAAGAAATCCACTGCTGTATAAAAAGGGAAAAACTAATACAGAAGCCTTTCTCTCTATCCATAACATTATTCTATATAATTATATGCTTGTGAAACCTATAGTTGATAAAATGAAAATGCTGCTAAAAACCATAACCTCGGATAATTGAGGTTATATTGAGCAAAACTTATGTAACACTTTAATTAGCTAAACTTGTATCAGCAAAAACGAAGAATAGATCAAACACACATTTTAGAAGACTGAAGACATGCTACGCGAGTGAAACATCCCCATGTCAGAGATTGCGCAACGAGCAGAAACATATACCCGAAGTTTAGTTCTGCATACCAGGTAGAGCCTTGACCCATAAAAGAACACCTGATATCACCATTACCCAAACAAAAGAAAATGGCAA
The DNA here is from genome assembly GCF_000964685.1 of Anaplasma phagocytophilum str. Webster. GTDB lineage: Bacteria > Pseudomonadota > Alphaproteobacteria > Rickettsiales > Anaplasmataceae > Anaplasma > Anaplasma phagocytophilum. Next base: position 1,238,622 of record NZ_LANS01000001.1, on the reverse strand, counting down.
AAACACCTTCCATCCCAAACGCATGAGCTGATCATATCTATACCTAGGAACGGTAGATCTGACCCAAATAAAGCAGAATAGTAAAAGAAATACTTTAGAACAGAACCAAACAAATCCAGGAATGTAATACAAAATATGAATATTTAGCGGAGGATACCAACCACCTAGAAATAGAACAACCATCATTGCACTAACTAATATCATGTTGGCATATTCCCCTAAAAAGAACATAGCAAATGACATCGAGGAATATTCAACATTATATCCTGAGACAAGCTCAGATTCAGCTTCAGGAAGATCAAACGGATGGCGATTTGTCTCCGCTAACATAGAAACAAAAAATACACCCGCCATTGGCAAGAGAAGCAAATCCATCCAATATGGCATTGCGTGCCTTGCTACCACAATATCAGTCAACCTCAAAGAACCAGCACACAACGAGACAGACAACATAACCAGCCCCATAGACATCTCATACGAAATCATCTGGGAAACCGATCTTATAGCACCTAAAAATGCATAATTTGAGCCACTAGCCCAACCCGCCATAATAATGCCATACACCTCCAAAGATGATATAGCTAAAACATAAAGCACTCCTAAATTAAGGTCAGCTACAACATAGGGCATTACTACAACAACACCATCCCTGATTACCTCAGTAGCACCCAAAGGAATCACAGCCCATCCCGCAAGCGCAAGCGCAAAGGTAATAACCGGCGCCGCAAAAAACGCCCACCCTCTTGATTTAAACGGAATAATACACTCTTTAGCAAGCAACTTCAGCGCATCAGAAAACGGCTGCAATAAACCCCAAGGCCCCACAACACTAGGACCATGCCTTAGCTGCATGAAAGCCATCACCTTCCGTTCCATATATACAAGATACGCAACACTCACAAGTACACCCACCATCAAGGCGACCATACCTACTAGCTGCATTCCCGAAGCAACTAACCACCCATATAAAGCATACAAAGTATCCATATCAGCAGACTTGCCTCATAAAAAACTTAGTACACTTAGCCATAGTAGGCGAAGCCCTGCTTATAGGGTCAGTCATATAAAAATTCTTCCCAACGACCGTAAACTTGCCTTCAAGCGAAGAATCGACACCCTCCAAATCAAAAGCCTTAGAAAAATCTCCCTCAGAAACCACAAGCTTGCCTATATTACCATCTTCAAATTGCGCACCAAGAGCAGCTAACCCTTTCCAGACATCAAAGACCGATTCATAGCCAAAAGGACACCCTAACCTCTCAGCAAGATCACTAATTACTCTCCAATCCTCTCTCGCTTCCCCTGGAGATCGCACTGCAAACTCTGTACGCTGCACTCTACCTTCAGTATTAACATAAGTAGCCCTCTTTTCCGTATATGCAGCGCCCGGCAATATGAGATCAGCCACTTGCGCTCCTCGATCAGCATGATGCCCCTGATATATAACAAAGAGATCAGGATTCTTAGATTTTACGGAAAAAATATCTACCTCATCAGCACCAAGTAAATATAACACCTGTACATCATTACTCGCAGCAGCAGAAAGTATATCTGAAACACCGAAATTCACCGGATCTTCCGGCAAAAAACCAACATCTAAACCACCTACCCTTGCCGCAGCTTTATGCAAGACGTTAAACCCATTCCAACCATCTCGCACAATATTAAATTTCCGAGCAATACGCAGCACATTCATTAGCACAGCATGCCCTTTATCACCCACAATAGCATCCTGCCCCAAAATTATTATAGGATGCTCAGCAGCCATCAAAGCCTTACATAGCTCATGATCGCCATTGTATATCTCCCCCAGCAACGCCATATCATCACCGAGATGATCAACTTGATAGTTATAGCTAAAATTACATCCTATAGATGCTATGCGCATACCCCTCTCAAGATATTGCTTACGCACTCTAGCATTTATAATAGGAGCATCTACTCTCAAATCTGCATTAATTAACAAACAGAAATCCGCCGCTTCTATCCCCGCGATTGATGTATTAAAGAGATACATATTCCTAGCAAGGGCACTCAGTTTAGCCCCATCTTGCCTACAATCCATGATGCTACTTCCAAGATGAAACATAAGCCTCCGAAGAAGAAACATAGACTCGCAATCCACTAAGTCCCCTGCAATTGCTGCAATTTTACCACGCTGAACACCAGATAATCTGCCCGCAGCTATCTCAATAGCATCATCCCAACTTACTTCTACAAGCCTATCATCCTTACGAACACATGGCTTATCCAACCGCTGCAAAGCCAAACCATCATATGCAAACCGCGTCTTATCAGAAATCCACTCTTCGTTTACATCTTCATTCAGCCTAGGCAGGACCCTCAGAACATTGAGACCTCTACAATCCACCCGTATACTACAACCTACGGCATCCATCACATCTATCGTATCACAGTGATACAACTCCCAAGGCCTGGCTTTAAACGCGTATGGCTTCGACGTTAATGCCCCCACTGGGCATAAATCAATTATGTTTCCCGATAACTCAGAAGTGACCCCTTGCTCAACGCAAGTATCTATCTCCATCTTCTCCCCCCTACCGAAAGTACCAAATTCGTAAGTTCCGGCAACGTCTGAGAGAAACCGCACACACCTAGTACAGTGAATGCACCTATTCATAGAGTTCTCTATAAGAGGACCAAAAGCCTTCTTGGATACTGCTCTTTTTTCCTCGTGATACCTACCTATTCCGCATCCATAGGCAACCACCTGGTCTTGAAGATCACACTCTCCACCCTGATCGCATATAGGACAATCTAAAGGATGATTGACCAATAACAGCTCTAGAACTCCCTTTCTGGCCTTTTTTACCTTTTCAGTATCTGTATTGATTACCATACCATTTGCTATAGGCATAGCACACGACGCCGCTAATTTCGGCTGCCCCACTATCTCCACAAGACACATCCTACAATTTCCGGCTATCGCCAAACGCTCATGGTAGCAAAATCTAGGTATTTCTACCCCGGCAATCTCACATGCCTGAAGAACCGTCATTCCATCTTCTACATTGATGCTTACAGAATTGACAGTAACTTCAACCACAACAGACCTCTATATACTAGACCATTCGAGAGGAACACCATTAGCTCCCTTCACCAGGCTCTCATCATCAAACTGAGCAGCCATGAAGACTTGCCCCTTATCACGATTAACATACTTTACAGGCTTTACCTGCTTACCATTGTATAATTTTGCAGTAATTCCCTTTTTCCGTTGCAGAGGATTGTTCTTACTCGCGGTCTTTGCAACCTTTCCACCCTTAGCCATACTAATTACCCACAAAGAAACAGAGACAATTCTATCAAATAGCCCCACTCCGTCAATACATAAACCAAACCCAACGGGCAGCGGTAACACCACTAAAACAAAACTATTTAAAAGAATATGCAGACTTCTGCAGAGCATATACTGCTCATAAGCCAAGCAATCTCAGATTAACACGTCTTAGAGGCTAACTTGCACCACTTCCAAGATAACCAAAACATAACACACGCATCTTAAGAATACCTAGTATACCATAATAAACTATAAAAAGGCAAAAGCATACAGTCGTGAACAATATAGCACACTTAGATATGCATATATAAAACCCCAAAACCCTTTATCATAGCAGCATATTTCTTACTCAAGATAACTCAGCTTCTACGCCATAAATGAGCTTGCGCATAAATGCTTTATCGTACCATACAAGCAGCAAAACGAAGATATTCCTCCAGCTGGCCTTCACAACATACCATGAAGCACGAATCACCGTCTACCGCCTCCCTACCCTAAATTACAACCAAGCTCATATGCTCAGAACATCAATTTCTGCTTAAGAGTCTATATTCTGAACCTTCAAAGCATTGTTGTTAATGAAATCACGTCTAGGCTCTACAAAATCCCCCATTAGAACAGAAAAAATGGCATCTGCCGCTTCTGCATCAGCAATTTTCACCTTCAACAAAGTCCTAGTCTGAGGGTTCAAGGTAGTATCCCATAACTGATCTGCATTCATCTCTCCAAGACCTTTAAACCTCTGAAGAGCCATGTCCTTACGACCAAATTCCACAACACTACTAGCCAAAACACAAGGAGAATGCACCCTGATCGTGCAATCCTTAGCAGTCAATACCGTATCTTCCGTAAATACGTTCTCTATACCATCAAGCACCGATAATATAGTCTGCACATCTCTTGTATTCATAAAATCCGCATCCAGATAGTATCTATCAACCATGCCTTGTGACAATTTTAGAATCTGCAGCCTACCGTCTTCCAGCACTTCAACATTCCACTCGTATTCAGGAAACATGCTGTTCATATAAGCCATGATCTCAGACGAACTCCCCATTCCATGCCTTTTATATCGAACAATCAGCGCTTCTAAAACCTCCTGCGGCACTATCCTAGAATAAGTCTTTGTTATATTAGCTATACGTACACACTTACGCAGAACAGCTTTAAGCTCATCTCCTGAACATTCTCCCGCTCCGCTAAGAACTAGGTTTTTAGTGGCATTCCCCACTATATAATCACTTAAAGCCTCGTCATTCTTGATATACGTATCCTTCTTATGCTTAGTTAGCTTATATAAAGGCGGTTGAGCTATATACAAATACCCCGCATCAATAAGCTCCCTCATATACCTAAAGAAAAACGTTAAGAGAAGCGTCCTAATATGCGAACCATCGACATCCGCGTCCGTCATAATAATTATTTTATGATACCGAACTTTAGATATATCAAAGCTCCCAATCCCAATATTACTACCTATAGCCATGATGAGAGACGTTATTTCACTAGATGACAACGTCCTATCTAGGCCCACTCTTTCAACATTCAAAATTTTACCCCTTAAGGATAATACAGCCTGACAGCGCCGATCTCTACCTTGCTTAGCAGAACCACCCGCTGAATTACCCTCTACTATAAATAGCTCAGAAAGCTCTGGAGACTTCTCCTGACAATCAGCTAACTTCCCTGGTATAGAAGTAAAATCCAGAGTACCTCGGCTCTTTATAACCTCCCTAGCCTTTCGCGCAGCTTCCCGTCCCTTTGCAGAGCGTATAACCCTCTCCACAACACTCATCGCAAGCTTAGGGTTAGTTTCAAAAATAGAAGAAAGCTTTTCAAACATTATACTTTCAACAACAAGCCTAGCTTCCGAACTCACTAACTTATCTTTAGTCTGTGATGAAAACCTAGGATCTGGCATTTTTATAGATAATACACAAGTTAATCCCTCGCGAACATCCTCACCTATAATCGATACCTTTGCCTTCTTGAGATATCCCTCATTAGTAGCATAGTTGTTCACACACCGAGTAAGAGCAGAACGAAAACCAGCTAGATGTGTACCACCTTCTCTTTGACGGATATTATTTGTAAAACACAGCATGTTCTCATAGTAAGAGTCATTCCAGCACATTGAAACCTCTACAGAGATCTCATAGCCGCTCATAATGCCACTGAGCGTTATAACGGGCGTCACAGGAGTTTTATTACGATCCAGATACTCCACAAACAAGGAAACGCCTTTAGTAGCTGCATCAGAAACATTGCCAAAATTTGATTCTAAAACAGGACTTTCACGCAAATCCTTAAGACTAATACTTACATTGGAATTTAAAAAAGAAAGCTCTCTAATCCGGTTCTCAAGAGTAGAATAACTAAAATCAGTAAAAGAAAAAACGTCGGAAGACGGCATGAAACGAACGCAGGTCCCTTTTTTGTTCCCACACTCTCCTACCATCTTCAGAGGAGCAACAGCCTTCCCCTCTTCAAACCTCATAAAATATTCTCTACCCTCTTTGTAGATCACCAATTCTAGCCAACTAGAAAGCGCATTAACAACCGATACCCCTACTCCATGTAGACCACCTGAAACCTTATAGCTGTTGTGATCAAACTTACCTCCAGCATGGAGCTGAGTCATAATAACTTCCGCTGCAGATATTCCTTCCTCTTCATGAATATCTATAGGAATACCTCTACCATTATCAGTTACAGAAATTGATCCATCTGCGGCTATTACGATGTCGATTTTGTTACAAAAACCCGCCAACGCCTCATCAATTGCATTATCTATTACCTCATATGCCATATGATGTAATCCCGAACCGTCATCGGTATCACCTATGTACATACCTGGACGCTTCTTAACCGCATCAAGACCTCTCAAAACAGTTATAGAGCTGGCGTTGTAACTACTCATGCTTAAATATCACCAAGAAAAACCCATGCACCATAATACAAAAAATCCGACAAATGTAAAACCTCAATCCACTTAAAATAAAGCACAGTACAAAAAATGAGCTCTACGCCTTAAAAGGCATATAACATTTCTTTATGTCATAAAAAGCTTTGCCAGCCCTGATATTCATGCGCTATATATCAACTCATACCTGGCTTTTTACACTGTAAAACTGTTGTACAGTCCCAATATAAAATCGCTTTAGAATTTGCCACCCGCCATATGCGAAACTTCACGAGACATTATCCCAGCAACCATTCATCAAGCCGCTATTTTTAATGTGTACTCATTCTTAAGTAGAATATGTAACCCATAAATTAAAAATGACGTGCAAAATGCTGTAGAAGCATAAAACCTTTATAATACCTGTTGAAATTTCCCTTATTATAGAACACTTGTAACAGCATAAATCCATTACTAAAGCCAGTATCATAATCTCTAGTAGAAAAACGCAATCTTGTTTCTTCCTTTATCTATACGATAATAACTTCATCGTTACTCTAATACCTATGACAAACATACCAGCATAGATATTACGCCGCTTATATTGTGGTATAGCAACTTCGGTATATCATTAAAATATATTATATCTCTAAATTGTATTCACGCGCGATATGCTTATTCTTGAGGTATATATTTGCAATGTGAGTGGCCATTACTTTGGTAATAGAACATATGTCTGCATAGATCAACTGTGCATGCAAAGAGGACATACACCCGAGTAGACATCTGAAATACGAGTCTTTCTTTCTAAGTGAAACATCAGTCTCCCCACTACACAGCCGCACCATTAAAAGATCTACTTTAGCTTATGAAGCTCGCTTGATATTTTCCTCCGTTATGGAATTTTCTGGCATTGTTTCTAGTTCCAACGCTGTCGCAGCTTCACTTACTGCACCACGATCGTCTACAGCACCACTTGCAGAAATATCTATGCACTCACAATTTACAGTACCTTGACCTGATTCAGGAGCATCTGAGATATAAACCCTGCATAAACTATACCCAGGAGCCCGCATATGAATTTCCGCTGTTTCAGCCATAAGCTCAGGATATGTTGTAGTATAATAACCTGCCATACCCGTGACAACAGACACCGACTCCGCAAGGCACATATCTGCTTCCTCTAAAAGCATTTCTTGTTGCCTTTTGTATAAAACCTCCCCAGTTGTTTGATCAATACTGCAAGCCAAATTTACTCCAGTCGTGTTATAGAGCTCACAAAGTGCTCGCACGATGGCATAAGGCACACATGCTTGAGCCCTCCTATAAGCTTCATTAATACTTTCTTCACTGGACTGACTAATATCAAAACCAATAGCTAGGCTATCTCCTAACTCACGATCACGTATATGCTCTTGAAGATTATCTAGAAATTCTGGACACCGTGTTAATGCCTTTGCCACAAAATCAGTACGTACACGCTCATCTAGAAAGATATAAGCAATAATCTCTCGTTCATACTCTGCCCCTCTAACATACATATCCCTTAGCCTTTCTGTTGATCTTTCATTTAAAACTTGCAATACAAAGTTCACTTGTATAGTGACGAAAGGCATGGACTTCTCAACAAAAGAGTAATATTCCCTCTCGCAATGACCAGGAGCTAAAAGCGACTGCAACTCCCTAGCCAGCATCTGTGCGACTACCGAAGTACGGAATTGCATATTGTAAAGGAACATGAAATATAGCGACCGCCTTGTCAGCGGCGTAGTTGGCGGTTGAAAAAATCTTTTATAACCAACAGAGCATGCATATACCGCACACATTGCAGTGTAAACATCTTCATTTTTTGTATCATGCGGTTGCGGTAGATCATCTGGAGTATTATCGCGCACAGCCTCTAAAAAGCATAGAAGTCTGCGAGACATTTCATCACCTTTCTGTCTGAGCTTCAGCATATGGCACGCAAAGCCGAAAGGATTGCTCTTAATATCTGATGCAATCCTCATACCCAACCTAGTCGTATAAAAAAGAGGATTAATATCCATCCACATATTGCCATCGCAGGTATACACGATCTGAGTAAACCCTTGAGTACACAAGTAGTAAAATAGTGCATATCGTTTGAAAGCCATCATACCCCTAGTGCTACACAAAAGCTCCCGCGAAAACATCGCAGAGACAAGGTTACAATATGTAATTCCAACTTCTGATAAGCAGTACGCATCCACCCTATGCCTTGGAGGAGTATCACCAACACCCCTCTCTGCAAGCAACGCAACATGATGAACTTTAGAGTTGTTAATAATCTTAAAGTTGCTACGCCTCATCTTAAAAACTAAGCGCATCCTATACGGATGGCCTATATTAGGCCTATAATCACTGCATCTACTAGAAAACAACTTGAACTGACTGCTATCAATATGCTTCTCACCAATGCGTAAAACAACCTTATCTTTGTTTCCCGGTTCTGTAACTAAAGCAACATCCCCTCTTTTGCAGCAAGAAATGGCTCTTGTGTGAGCAGCATCATCTCCTAAGGCATCACTCGATATAGCACATATCATGTATGCATCATATACGCGCCTTCTTGCTCCCGTACTTTCTTCATTTTGCTGCAATTCTGCATTCTCTACGTGCGCAACAATTTGAGATCCAGGAAGCAAATCCCTAGGATTATCAGGCTGACACGCAACACACCTTGTATCGTGTCTTTCAGAAGGCGTATACCTATCTAGGTCGGCAGTAACCCTTTTCCTGAATACACTCCCAGACATCACGGCGACTAATACAGCCAATGAGACAGCAAGAACGGCTATGGCTAATACCGCCACCACCCAAATTGGACGATGCTTTTTTGATATGATAAGACTGATTACTAGTATTAAGGCCGCTGTAAGTAGCGCACAGGCACCAAGATATGCAAGGGCTTCGCCAAATCTCTGTAATCGATCATTAGCATCCCTTCCTTTTCTACCGGCACCTTGCCTATACATACCCTTACCCACTTATAAGACATAATACTCTGCAATGATGCAACTAATGAGTGAAAATTTCAACTTATCAGCTAGATTATTGTCTTATATTGCACTTAGTTGTACGCACAGGCGCGAGAACATTGTACTGTGCCATTAGTGTTAATTTAATAAAAAGAAAGATTTATTTAAGTAGCTAAGGCATTATTTAGAGGGAACCTGGGAAGTGAATCTTTTACCTGCAAGTCAATATATTCAAAGCATCTGTGCTTCTAAAATCTATTTACTTTTCCAGAAAACAGCAAATTTCTCTTTAAGCGCATTATGCATCATGATATGCCTATGGGAATTACCTAAAGGAAATTTATAAATTTCCTTATCTTTTCTTCTTTAAGATACTGCACTGCTGTATCACTTCTCTCTCTTATATTATACTAAAACGATTAGAAATTACTGAGTTGAAAGTAATTTGCATAGGTGAGAAATGCTCCCAGATGTGTTTTGTCTATCTAGGGTAGTATACCAGCAACCAAAGGGTAGGTACTATAAGCGTTTATATACCTGGAGATGCGGCTTTAAATTCGCATCTCCAAGCACTTTTATTACTACTCTTCTAAGGTATCACTTAAAGAGTTAGTCATAACTCTTATACTGTTCCTCGAATAATATCTTCTCCAATCAGCTCAGAGTCACCTTTCATATGCAAGATAGATGGCACAATACCTTTATCTTTTTCCATTGAAGCTGTGTACTCTACAGTAGCCCCTAATTGAGGCAAATCTGCATTGTATTTTCCTGGATCATTTAGAACTGCGTTTTGAACCTTACCTTTTGACCTTGCTTTGAGAGCTTTTTCATCCTTAGCTACAGCCTTTAGAGCTTTTTTCAGCTTTGCTATGCTCTTAGAATCTCTGTTACGTTTTGCAACTTCATGCTCTTCGCTCAGAATCCTAGTAAGCACCTGTACAGCGTCCATATTGTACAGCTCTCCTATAATCGGTTCTCTTTTTTTAGCACTTCGCCCCGTTATAGCAGATACATATTGAGGAGCTAGCTCATACACTCGTGCAGCTTTTCTGTCTTGATCTTCAGGAGTCGGCACACTCGCAGTTTCTCTGCCTGGATCTTTAGGAGCAGATACATTTGCAGATCTTGCATCCAGACCTCTAGAAGTAGACGCACTTGCAGCTTCTGTGCCTAGACCTTTAGAAGTAGATGCACTTGCAGATTCTCTAGTTACAGCTTGAGCTGCGATGGTCTCTTTTATAGGCATAGATTCTCCAGCTATATCTGTAGAATTCACCGCTTCTTGAACCAGATCTTTAGGAGTAGATGCACTTGCAGATTCTCTAGTTACAGCTTCACTAGTAGTAGCACTCTTTCTGACAAACACAGGTTTTCTCGCTGCTTTTATAGCTTTTTCATCCTGCGGTATAGTACTTAGAACTTCTTGCAGCCTTTCTATACCTACAGAATCTTGATTATGTTTCGCAAGATCAAGCGCTTCTTTCAGAGAATTGATCAGCATATGAACAGCATCCATATCGCATAGCTGCTTTATAATCTGCCCTCTTTTTTTAGCATTCTGCCTCGCTATAGCAGCCATATATTGAGTACTTAGTTCACACACCTGTACACATCTTGCATCTAGACCTTTAGAAGTAGATGCATTTTCAGTTTCTGTGCCTAGACCTTTAGAAGTAGATGCACTTGCAGATTCTCTAGTTACAGCTTCACTAGTAGTAGCACTCTTTCTGACAAACACGGGTTTTCCAGGCACATCTATGGAATTTACCGCATCGCATAGCTGCTTTATAATCTGCCCTCTTTTTTTAGCATTCTGCCTCGCTATAGCAGCCATATATTGAGTACTTAGTTCACACACCTGTACACATCTTGCATCTAGACCTTTAGAAGTAGATGCATTTTCAGTTTCTGTGCCTAGACCTTTAGAAGTAGATGCACTTGCAGATTCTCTAGTTACAGCTTCACTAGTAGTAGCACTCTTTCTGACAAACACGGGTTTTCCAGGCACATCTATGGAATTTACCGCATCGCATAGCTGCTTTATAATCTGCCCTCTTTTTTTAGCATTCTGCCTCGCTATAGCAGCCATATATTGAGTACTTAGTTCACACACCTGTACACATCTTGCATCTAGACCTTTAGAAGTAGATGCATTTTCAGTTTCTGTGCCTAGACCTTTAGAAGTAGATGCACTTGCAGATTCTCTAGTTACAGCTTCACTAGTAGTAGCACTCTTTCTGACAAACACGGGTTTTCCAGGCACATCTATGGAATTTACCGCTTCTTGAAGGCCCTCCTCTTGAGAATATTTTGTAGCTGAATGCTCTACTTTCCTAGAGCTTTCAGCAAGATCCGTAGTGCCCTGAGCATATTGCCTTTCTGTAATCTGCTCTCTTAGAACACCTTCACCTCCTACAGAATCTGCATACTTTTTCTCTAGCTCACGCGCCGGTGCTATGCTTCTATTAAAAGCCATAACATCTTGATTAAAACCTTCTAGAATTTCTGAGAATAGCGCTCCAGTTTCAATATCTTGGTTTTCCATAGCTGCATCGCGCTTTTCAATCAGATACTGGCAAGCAATTTCGCCAACACCCATAGCGCGTATACCATCTGCAATTTTCCTTCTTGCGGCACCGTCATCCATGCTTGCTAGATATTTTCCAACTAATTGATGGACAAGCGTAGTCTTTGTAATAGTTTGGAGAGTATCTATCGCTTCTTTAATCAAATCCTGTTGAGAACCCTGTGCGTTATTAGCATATTCTCTCACCAACAAATCCTTAGTAGCAATGCTCTCTTCAGTATTTAGATCTTTTAACATCTCTGCTCTTTCTGCACTTGTACCTATTGCTAGATACTTTGTAATCAGATGTCTTACTTCTTCTTCTCCTTTTTTATATTCTAGAAGACGTATAACAGATCTTATCTTCTCTTGTTTAGGATCATGCGTTAATGTCTCCCCTGTATCTATAAACCTTACAGTTAGATACTTTCTAGCTAGATCTAGCCCATTAATAGTCTGTAACTCCTTTATTACCTCATCTATATTGCTTTCACGTATACACCTCATGGCTAGACTTTCAGCACGTGCCATTATTTTTTCTCGATTTTCACAATCTCGCGCTAAATCTACTATGCTTTTTTTGATCAGATCTTTATGAGAACTTTCAGTGTTTTCAGCTGCATTACACTTTGTATATAGATGGTCTATCGCAAGCTGTACCGTATCCATATCACATAGATCTTCTGCAATCCACCTTCTTTCAGCATCTTTACTAATACCTCCTGCACACAGATACTTATCAGCTAGATATTTGGTACGCGATTGTTCTTCTTCAATAATTTTAAAATCTCGTTCAATATCGCATATATCTTTTGCAAGATGTCTTTGCATTTCGCGCTTTATAGCACCTTTCTTTTCATCCACATGCCGTATTAGCATAGTCTTAACTAGCATCACAGTATCAACATTGCGTACTTTCCTTATAATCTGGACTCTTTCAGCATCTTTACCTCTTGCAGCTATATATTCCTCAAGCAGCTCTTTTATACGCGCATTTTTTCTAGCATAATCTGCAAAATCTTGCGTTAGACTTTCTATGACTTTTTGAAGCTGTTCTCTATCTTGATCTTCTGTAGCTGCATCTCGCATTGCAGACAAACGACTCATGGCCAGATCTACATGATTCTTCTCCTGTAGACCATCTACAGTTTCTGCGCGTAGTACATCATCTTTCCCTAGTACACTAGCTTTATAGTCTGCAATAAAACTGTCTACTTCCTTGAGCTCAATATCCCTCTCTAGGGAATCTATAATTTCTTTAAGCAGCTCTGCTCTTTTAGAATCTTGATGTTCGAGATCGTCATATTCTTGACGTAGATAAGGCATAATATCTGCGCCTTTCAGAGATTTTAGCTCTTTTAAAATCTCTTTGCGTTCAGCATCTTTACCCACTCCATCACAACACTTTTCAACTAGCTCTTTTACAAGCGCACTTTTTCTAGCATAATCTGCAAAATCTGCAAAATCTTGTGTTAGACTTTCTATGACTTTTTGAAGCTGCTCTCTATCTTGATCTTCTGTAGCTGCATCCAGCCTTGCAGACAAACGACTCATGGCTAGATCTGTATAGCTGTGCAAGCGTAGATTATCTAAAGTTTCTGCGCGTAGTACATCATCTTTCCCTAGTACACTAGCTTTATAGTCTGCAATAAAACTGTCTACTTGTTCGAGGTCCATATCCCACTCTAGGGCATCTATAATTTCTTTAAGCAGCTCTGCTCTTTTAGAATCTTGATGTTTGATAGCAGAACGTTCCAGGTCTAGATCAATTGTAATATCGACGCTCTTCATAGATTTTAGCTCTTCTAAAATCTCTTTGCGTTCAGCGTCTTTGCACATTACGTCGCAATACTTTCCAACTAGCTCTTTTACAAGCGCATTTTTTCTCTTTAACTCTTTCAGACGTTCTTCGCGTTTCTTCTCTATATCCAGAGCATCTAGAGCTTCTAAAAGCTGCAATTCTCTTTGAGAACCTGTACCTCTTTCATATTTATATCTTTCCTCAAGATACTTAATAGCCATATCTAGAGCATCTATAGAAAGTAACTTTCTTATAATCCTACTTCTTTCAATACTCTTACCTCTTGCATCAATGTACTCTTGAAGTAGCATTTTCATCTCTTCATTTGGAGATGATAAATATCTTCTCACCAGCCCTTGAGCACGTGTAGCTCTCCTTGCCATAGCTTCAGTAACTGTATTCAAGCTATCTATCGCTTCTTGAAGGCGATTCTTTTGAGAATCTTTTGTTACAGTTGCATGCTTTACCCTCAGATACTTTTTAGCTATACCTATAGCACCTTTAGCATCGAGCTCTTTTACTATCCCTTTGCACTCAGCATCTCTAGCTACTGCACCTATATACTTCTCAGCTAGCGCACTTACCTGCTTTGCTTCTCTCCTTATGGAAGTTAGCTCATTTGCCGCAGTAATAGAGTCTATGACGTTTCCTTGTTCTCTCTGAGAATCTTGACCTTTTATAGTTGCATGCCTTATAGCACCTGAAGCATATAGCTCGTCTATAACCTCTTCTATTTCAATTTTTTGATTTTCGTCTCCCTCATCTAGACCCCTCGCATCTATACCTCTTATAACAACATTCAGAGAACTTATAGCGTCTTTTATTCGCTGTTCTTCCTGAAAATCGCTACCTTTTATAGCTTGATACTTACTAAAGAGATACTTTATGGACGGATGTATACCCTCTATACTGCACATTTCTTTTACAAGTCGCTTTCCTTCAGTACCTCGCCCTCTTACATCTAGATAATTCTCTGCTAGTTCCGCGATATATACAGGAATTACATTTACATCTAGAAAACGTATAGCTTCTTCAATTCGCCGTTCTTCTTGAAGATCCTGACCTTTTATAGCTTGATACTTCTCAAAGAGATGCTGCTTAGCTGGCCGTAAAGCCTTCATACGTAATATCTTTGTTACGAGTAGTTTTCCTTCAGCACTTCTAAATCCCGCATCTAAATACTGCTCAGCTCGATATTTTATAAATGCAGCTCTAGAAGCTAGAACTTTGCCAGCTAACTTCAGACTACTCTGAGCCTCCTTAATCAGCACCATACTTCTAAAATCTTTATCTTCTACAGCGGCACTCTTTTTCACTAGACACGTCTCTGCTAAATCTAGAACCTTGTTAGCGTCTAGTACTTTTACAATCTGCTCTCTTGCTTCAGCATCACCTCTTGCATATATGTACTTTTCAACCAGATTATTTATATATGCAGTGTACAAAACTTGAGCACAAGAAACTATAGCTGATTGGTACTTTGCGTGTTCCTCAGAATCTCGATCTCCCATAGCGTTATACTTATTTAGCAAACACTGCTTAACCAGACGTAGAGAACCTGTACCTATATCAAGCAATTGCTCTATAATCTGCTCTCTTACACCATCTTCAATGCCCGCATCGAAATACCTTTCAAGTAGCTCACTTACATATTCTCTTCTTGCAGCAATCTCATCTTTAGATATTGCTTCAAATGTTTGATTTCCTAAGGAAGCTCGCAAACCAACATGACCTTTCCAAGGTACAACGTCTTGAATATCAGATCTAACTTTATCTTCTATATCTTCTATAGCAGGTAAGACAGAAATAGACTCGTTCTCAATTGGAGTAACTGTATATTGTTTATAGAATGGTCCATTAGCGTGATATATGCCTATACAATTATTAACCACCAAGGGATATCTAATTTTTATGCATTTAGGCATGTATTCTGTAAAAAATCCCGAATCTATCAGATCACTTCTATTACTTCTAAAACTACTAAAAGCATTGTAAAAGCCTATTGTTACACTCTGTACGACGATGTTATTACCGGTACTTTCATTAGGAATAAATGTTTGAACCTTAAAACGTCGGAAATAATCTGCACATGCTAATGACATGGCTTTTGAGAGCAAAGAAGAGTCAAGTTCTGTGTAATCAATAGATTGCAAAACACCAAATATAGCACTTCTTACTTCAGAATCTGGAGAACACGCTCTCTGTGATATACCTTTTATCATTTCTAGATCGTCTTGGAAGTCAGCTGCAGCTACCTCCAGAAAGCCCTTCTTATTCAAAAGGTATGCATAAAGAACTTCATTGAAATCTTGAGTTTGACGGCACGCTTTTTCTATCAGGCCTCCATTTTCTTCCACAACAGCGTTTTCTTTTCCAGCAGCAAGTAAAATGCTATTACATACAGAAGCTTCAATGTATTGTTCGTCGTCAAATGATAACTCTTGCCCCGTAGCAGATGCCGCTATTACCTTGAAAATCTCTAGTGATACAGGCATGTGTTTAAGCAAGATTGGAAAATAATCCGCACGTCTTTGCGCATTGCCATGACCATACGCCGATATAGCTTTAGCAATTTGGAAGAATGCTGATGATATAATGAGATCACGAAAATGTATGTCTGAGAAAAAACGCCTTAATAAATTTGCCTCTACTTCCTCAATACAATATGCGTGACGGTCTTGAGTGATAGATTCAGGCGCAAGGTCATCCCCTGTGTATGAAAGTCCAAAAATCATAGACAGATCATCCAAAGATGTACCTCTTCCATTAGTAATAATTTGTCCATTTGACGCTTTTGCTATTGCTGCATACGCAATGCCTTTATCCTTGGCAGCACTTTTATAAGAAGAAAAAAGGGCAGCATGATTAATTTCATCTACCTGCATAGTGTCATTGCAATGACAAGAGTAGAGTCTAAATGGTGTACTTAAACCCCTTGACTTAATATTGTTAGAAAGCATAGCTCTAAGCAGACTACTAGTAGATAGAGGCGCCTCTGCGTCACATACCAACACGGCATCGCTCCCTTTAGTAGGATTGACGTATATGTTGCAATTATCCTCGCATATCCTCACATCCTGAGGAATAGAGGACTTCAACACAAGATGCATAACATTGTCTGGAATAGAATCAATGACGCGAACGTCATTACCGTATCCTTCAACCATCTGAGCATTGAGTATACCATTATCGGAAAGAACGGAAAACTCTTTCCCATTAGCAGCAAAATCTACAAACTGTCCGCGTCTTGATAATGATATAGGAACACCATTAGTGTTCGTCCGCGCCACATCTAAATACTGAATAAATTGTTGATTAATAACAACATCACTTTTTGTCTTAACATAAAGCGATAAGATAACTTGCCTATTAGAAGCGTTAGCCAGGTCACTTACACCTGCTTCCTGATTTTCCCATAATCCCTTAGGCTCTATAGCACCAATCCTTTTTAATATGCTATTATGACCTTTTGATAAAGTTACGTAACCCGGCTTACTATCACCCCCGTTTAGTAACCCCACACCTATCCAGGAAGTACATTTGTTAAATACATCTTGCAATTTAGATGTAGGTTTTGGAGGCATTGGCGGCGAAGGTGGTTCATGTTCTAGTCCATGTAATTGACACTTACCTTGAGAATTAATAACTGAATGAGTAATATCAACTACCTCCGGCTTTAATGCATCCTGCAAAAATAAAAATTTCTTAATATCTTGCGGATGAATAATGTGGTCTAATATTCCAATTTCTTGAGCATTACATCTCTGCTTAAATGAAGCATACAAGGAAGTATCAATAATATGACCTCCTTGAAGATCAGTTAAAATAATCGCCGTCGCTAGCTTGTTTATTACTGCAGGATCATTTGAATATAAGCACTTCCGTATCTGCGTCTCTATTGGTAAATCTTCATACTCCTTAAGATTAGATGAAGAGATAATATTCTTAAGAAATAAACTTAAATTAGCTAAGGATATTCCATAACTAGATGGGTATATTTCATTATCTATATCTTCTTTTGTCTTTCCAATAATGGCATCATCTGACAGGTTGATATTTGCTATCCTAAATAGTACTGATTCTGCAGATTCACGACCTCTAGTTTTGCCTACAGAGCTATCTTGCTTTTTTAGCACTTCCTTTTTTATAACAGCAGATACTACCTGAAAAGCAATTAATGCCAAACCAGGTATCTGCCTACATAAATAAGGCATCTTTTCTTCTATATCTTGCATGTTATAATGCACGCGGTTTTTATCCGATTGCACAAATTCTAACATGGCATGCAGGGCGTGATTTATCAACGCAGCCCTAAAAGAACTATCTGCTAAGAATTGCTGTACTAACGCTTTGCGATCACGAAGGCTTAAATCATTAAATAATTCATTTCCATTAGAATATACTGCACAGAATTGCGTAAACACACAACTTTCTTCAACAGTAGGGTCAAGGGTAGAAGAATCACGATCATCAATACTTCTGTCGTTTATAGTATCCAATATTTTTTTGGCACAAGTACTACTTTCTTCCGGTAGTATCCCACTCTTTAGAAGCACGGAAACCTTATCAATATTTCTAGCAATATACTTTTTTAATCCCCTTTCAGAGCCAAGAGTCGCACCGCTGTTGTTACACAATTCTGCACTATATTTCAGATATTGCTCACACATTCTACTCCATAAATCGTTCTTCTGTGCCCGATTCACGTCTAGCATTTTCGCAACGATTCTGTTGTTTATTTCTGTTGTTGGTATATATGTGCATAGCTCTACATTGCACGTGCTACTGCTTAATTCTAGTGCCTTTTTTAGCCTTATTTGATAATTACTCCTTTTTAGATTATCGCATTCAAACTGTAGGAATAGCTCATTACGAGCGAGCGGTGCGTGAGCTTTTACTTGCTTTGCCGCATCCTCCTGAGTCCCCCCTATGCATACGATAATTTTATTGATTGGAAACTTGCGGGATTGCCCTACACAAAATTTATCTCTAAAACCATCATAATACAAGGTAGCAAAACCATCTTTTGCTGCTTCTTGCAAAATTTCTTCTTTCCAACTTCCTCGTCTTATATCATCAAAAACTTCCGTATCTGCGCATGTACGCCTAGACCATGGCATCATATCAAAATTAATAAATACATGCATTTTGTCTTCTGCAGTAGCGCCATTACCCCTATGTAAGACCTCTATAAGTCGCCCACTATTGCTATAATAACCACCATTCTCAAATCTAATAGCTTTCATAATATCATTCATTACATCCTGAGGAGCAATGGCACTGACATCATGCTCTACCGGTGTATTGAGCTTAGGAATGAATTTAGGGATCACATGAATTGCTTTTACTAATCCATCCCTTCCGGAGTTACTAGCATCTCCCTTTTGTATTACTCCCTTATCTTGCGAAGAAACTTGCGAGCTGTTAACTTTTTGAGTACCTTGTGGTGCATTGCCTACAAATACTTTTGCAGGAGTTGCTGCAGGAGGCTGAGAAGCATGACTTTCTTTTACTGAAGCCCTTTCATTTTGCTGCCTATCAAGTAGTTTAGGATGCACTTTAGCACTGTCATTACTAGACACTGCAGAAGATGTATTATTTCCTGACGGAAGAATTACTTGCGTTGCATCTTCAGCAGGACTTGCACTTGACTTTGATGCCCCTGCACCGGAAGCTTTATCATCACCTTTTACCCGCAGAATTTTTCTGCCTTCATGCACGAAAACACCTACCTCTTCACTGTACTCTCTTTGAGCTTCACGAGCCACATCTTCAGCCTCTACGATAATCCGAGCTTTCTCAGCACTGACAGCCTTTTCTTGACTATTTTGTTTACCCGGTGAATTTTCCTGCGCTTTTAAGGACCTTTCCTCAAGCTTAGAGGATATCTTTATAGCTAATGACTTTATCAATGTATGAGACAAACATGTAGCTAAGAAAACTGATACTACGATACTATTTAATCCTAACTCCGTAAGGGCAGCTGGTAACCCGTATTGAAACATCAATGCAAATGCGACTATAGCAGCAACAGAAACCATAGGAAGGAAAATTTTAGAGCCAATATACCTTGTGGCTAAAGCATCTATAGTCACATGAGAAACAAACGCAGCTTGCATAATAGCAACACTTAGAATACTCAATCCCATCAAAGGAAATCCATATTGCATGTGAAGTAGAATTGCTACTAAAGCTGCTACTAACGAAAGTACTATAGATGTTACAACATATAATAACTGCCTCGAGGACAAACGCGTCTTTTTTCCAAGCTGAGAGAGCTCAACTTCTCTTTTATCTTTTTTATGATCAATCATATAAAACCAATATTATTCAACAATATTAAATTAAAGGGGCCCTCAAAGAACAAAGTACAAGAGTGCTAAGATCTTAAAAATCGTATACTCCCTAGCTGTCTTCATATATTTAGAAAAAACTGAGCCATAGATGCTAAAATTGTTATAGCTTTTTAAATTAACTGTTAGAAAATAGTAAAAGACATACCTACGCCTTAATAGCTCCAATGAGATCTTCTTTAATTTCTGATTTAAGTAAGAAATATCTCGTGCTGTATTACCCTTTTACTATTTCCTAACTTATAAATTACCTGAACTCACTTACAACTTACACGATCAAAGAGCTAATACTCTTAAAAAATCATCGATTACCTTACATAATCGCTATTTAAAAATTACCATTGCTTTTAAGCTATACATTAGCAATGCATTTCACAAATTATACGGATACAAAAAATTCTTTTTAGGCTTTTTCAGGAAATATCTTATAAAAGCTGACATTATCGCTGCTATAAATAGAAAAATCCAAATACCTTAATGCTTTAGTCTAACACAAAAAAATTAATTTAAAAAATAATTTTAAATATAAATTAATAAAATTGTGATCACTGCTGTTGCAGGTTATGAGCCACATTTGTTTTATGTTTTTGAAAGAATGTACACAAATGTGCAGTATTACGTCTGATTTCTGTTTCTATATTGCTGATATAATTTACATAAAGCGTAAAAGATAAGGTGCTGAACTCCCTATTTCTATGCAACAGTTTTTCCGTTGAAAATGCTGATGAATATTATAACGTGGATTTTTCATAAGTTTACACACATTTTCCTTGGCATCTTATATGTTAAAACCCAAGCTAAGAGCACCAAGAGTACTTGCATATTCGATCTAAAATCAGGTACAAAAATAGCGGATTTAAAAGAATAGATTAAGAGCCTCTTATAACGATTAAAAGAACAGGATAAATCTCCAGCTCGTCATGTTACTATTATAAAGACAACATCATTATAATTTCTCAAGGGCATTGCTTACTATGAGCTTACCTATAATAACGTAGATATGTCGATTTATCATAATAACTATACTGGTATCAAAAATAGGATGGTAACTTAAAAATAACTAGATTTAGAATGAAATTCTGAAATAAAGAGCACTGCGCCTATTAAAATAACGAAATACTGCTCACTTATACCGCAATGGAAGCCTGCTGCGGACCTTATGAACACCTCTTTTAAGTTATACGCAAACAATCTACCCTCAATTCTCTAAAAAGGAGAACTCATAGCGTAGCTCATATAGCATATGTACTTCAAAATAATAATACTCACACTTTTTCAATGGTGAAACAGTATCAGAGGACATTGATTCTTACCGGAAGTCTCTTTTCATTACGCATACTAAAAACCAACATAGCAACATAACTCATTGTTACCGTTTTATCAGATACTTCTGAATATATGGCACGATCTTTTTCTTCAGTAGCGCAGGCCACCTAGCTATAACTCTATTACTGAGCGTTACTTAAGTTGCAAATTCATGAGTAAAAAGCATTGTATTATGTAGGCTATAAAAGTGCCACGAGCTTATACCTATAAGAAGAAAGCATAGAAATCTTAATTTTATAATTAAACCTATTTAAAATCACTATTCAATACCCCTATGCAGCATAAAAATAACTATAAAGATTTCCATACCGATCTTACGGTCAATTGCCCAAGAAACAGAATATATTTCTCGCATTAAAATTAAAAGATATTGAATCCGTCAATACTACTCTACTGATGCTATAGGCCCGCTACTACAAAAAATATAGAGCGGGCCAAATTTGGTAAATATACTAAAAACTTTAATGCAGAAATATAATTAATTTAATGGATTCTTATGCAGCTACCGTCGTGGCTTTAGCGCCGCCGCTACCTACCACCGCATCTCTGACCTTAACCTCTGTACCCGGAGCAGCTGATGATGATAATTCATCAAAATCCCCAACTTCTAACTTTTGCAATGCGGCTTTCAAGAAAGTAGAGCATTTTTCCGCAATATCATTCTCTGAAAGCAAGGTCATGAGACGTCTTTCCATAATTTGTATTACTTCTTTTGTTTCCTTCATATCAAGCGAGAGTTTTTGTATATTCTCAGACAGCTCTTTAATTCCACGATCTGTTTCCGCTGATCTTGTAGAGGCAACTGATGCCTCTGATCCTGTAGAGTCAACTGATACCCTGGATTCAGCAGCTGTAGCACTTGATGCTACAGCAGAAACATCTGGGCTGTCTTTGCCTTTTTTACACTCTGCAATCAATTTCCACAGAGACAATACTCCACAACAGAGCGCAAGTGCTCCCGCTCCAACAATACAATATATTGTTTTCGGATTTAGAATCATTGCATGCATCTGATGGAGATATAGATAGATCGATGCAGCAACACAAAGAATACTAAGTACGAGGATGATAGATGAAATAACTATATACCCTCTTCTCCTAGTATTATTTGTAGAATCACTACTTTGTCCCGCAGAAACAGTACTCTTCTGTTCTTCTACAACCCCAGTTGCAGGAACTGCACTCTTCTGTTCTACAACCCCAGCTGCAGGAACTGCACTCTGTTGAGGTGCATCTCCTTCTACAGTAACATTGCTCTGTTGAGTTTTAACAGCTTGTCCTTTCTGAGCCTTATCATTATTATTAGCCATAGATAAATACCTTTTAAAATATTAATATTAAATTCTATATGAATACGCGAACCCGTGCCCTCCCTCCATAGCAACAAAAAAATTAACGTAGGTTAAGGATTATGAGAATTACACCGCGCCTATCCTCAATCAAACTTGCCAACTCTTATCTTGCAATCCCTTCGAATCTTGCAATACAAGAGACGATGGAGGGTTCCCCTCAATCGCAGCATTCCCATAGCTCTCATTCCTAAATATCCCAAGAATCATATCATCTTGTGATTTATCTTCTGAATATAAAAAGCAATCTCCATTAAATCCTACAGAATTAGCAAGTAACTTGAAAAAAGCTCCTTCTTCTCCATCCAGCATGCAGTAGTCAACCATAATCTTATCGATTCCAGCTGTGTATCTACGGAATTCATCAATAGTTTTGATTCCCTCTCTTTTTATCGCTCTCCCTAAACTCAAACCCATTGCGTACATCATAGCGTCGCATAGTAAATCACTCCCCCCTTTATCCATTATCACTTCATCTACAAGTTCATCTAGATGCTCCTTATATGAGCTACGAGAAGAGAACTGCTTATAAGAAGACAGAATTTCAGAAACTCTCCCTCCATCCATCCCCACTCTCAGAAAGATAAAAATACGTAATAAATCGCTATCTTCACCTTCAGTCATTTTGTTAATCTCTATAATAGATTTGTTGTGAGGATTAAGCTCGATACTGTCTATGGTATTTCGCAAAGTCACACCCAATGCAGTCTGGATAATAATTTTACGTCTCGGGTCTATAGCAATACGTTTTACCGTGTTATCCTCCGCACACTTATATGGAAACAACGTTTCCATATAAGTGCAAAGAGCATCTACAACATGCGCGTCCATATATTCATAAAGACCTACATCATTACTATATTTCACCGCTGCAAGTGATGTATTACGCCCTAAAATAGAGATCATAAGCAGTTCACAAAAGGTTGGACTTATCAGAAAATGAATCACGCTTTCTTTTATGGGCAGCGCTTTCATTCCCTCTGCCATGACCTTATCAACCAAACTTGTGGCAAAAACTGTGTGTACTCCTAGTATATTGTTTCTGATGTCTATGTTCGGAATGCTATCTGAGCACAAAAGTGAACTCTGACCTCCATATTTCCCTTGATCAAGAGCCTCTAATGCATTTCCAATCCATTTTTTGTCGTCACAATCCAAATCTCCGGATTGCCTCATTTGCTCCCATTTCACACGGTGCGTGTGAAAATCATATAGAAAACCAGTCTTAACAATTGCTTCCTGCAACGTAAAACCCCTCTCTATATACCTCTCCACTACTCTCCTGCAATGTTTTATACACGAACCAAGCAGGAAAGATTCTCCAAACAATGCACCCATGTCTTGCATCACGTAGGAAACACATGTACTACCTTGAAGAGGTTGAGATATATCATCTCGAGTCTCTCCTCTTTTCTGCTTATCTATCGTGGATTGGCTAGGCAATGACCTGAGATCTTCCTCGTATTTTCTATGTTCTTCAGTAATGTCTATAGCACCTAAAGAAGATGAGGCATACAGATCATCCCCCTCACCCATAGTTGATGCCTGCAACGTTCTTCTTAGAGAGTCACCCCGTGTAGCCTTCGTCCCACTACGCAACCCCTCTATGTCTACTTTTATTTTTTCACTTGGAACATAATCATCTATTATACATTCCCTTTTTAAAGCATCGGAGAATAGTGCACGACTTTTCCATTCCCTATCTTCCTTCCATATACCATCCAATGACCAAGCAATCAGTCTCTCTGTATCATCTGGCTGAATACTCCCGCTCTTAACGAATTTAATTAAACCATCAATACTGTAATCCATCTTTTCGTTAAAACGACACCGCATCCTTCTTTCTACAGTTAATAATTCTGAAGCCACCAAAGAAGCAGTAAACTCTTGCATAAACCAAGCAACTCTTGATTCATTAATCTCATGCTCCTTTTCTAAAAGGCAAAGAGCTATTTCCAGATCATCCGCTGAGCGTTGTACACTATCTGTTCGAAAACTATCCAAACTATACTCTTCATTTTTCGCTGCTCTCCATAACGCTTGGTATTCTAAAAAGATGTAAGCCCCTGGATCTTGAGCAATGAATGGATTCTTTCTATCTCTCATTATCCTTTCATCAACATAGCTTTGTAAGGTTTCCAATACTCCTTCATCAGCATAAGAAACTGCTTCTTTAAAGCATTTTACTCTGCTTAAATTCGCGTGTATCGCCTCTTCCCCTCTTAGCCCAATAGAACTCCCTCTAAAATTAGCCGCTTCCACAAAAATTTTCATTGTCTGCATTAACCACGGAACAAAGCGACATAGATATGCAACATTGTCTGTATCTAGAGTAAAATGTCCTTCTTCAGAAATACTTATGGCGCAGAAAATAGAGGAAAGAAGTGCGCAGCGAAATCCACGATCAAGAGCAAATTTAGCCGTTATTAAACGCACAAAGGGTGATTGTAGCGTGTTTACCCTTCTCGCATCTCCGTAGCTAAGTTCATTTTTCTCCTGCATTTTTTTAGGAAACCATGACCCGCTCTTATCCTTACTTGTCTCTTCAAGAAATAGATTGCCATATCTTGACAAAGCACAAACTGACCTTAGTGCATCAACACTCGTGCCACTTAGCCCACTAGTAGAATTTTCAGGAATGTTGTTGATGAGGTAATCTATAAGCCCAACATGGCTTTTAGCTAAATTTGAGCACCCACGCATATTTTCAAAATATGCTCTATTCTCGTCAAAATCTTTTAAAAGCCCCGTTTCTCCAAATAATCTCCGCAGCTCTCTCAAATGCACTTCATCATCCGTCTCAACACGGCAACTTCGCCCACCCCTCCCAATAAAGCCAAGCAAATATATGCGCTTTTCCAAACGATTCAAATGGTAATCTAAATAAAAACCGAATGCGCAACCATCCCTCTTAAAACCCAGTGCACTATCGTATTCCCCAAGTATAATCCTTAATAGCTGCCCCCTATCCATTAAATCTATCTTCAATCTAGATAGTAACGCCCCCTTAAAAGGTGAAGGTGTATGCATATCTTCCTCGCCTGAGAACCCACTTTTTACTAGTTCCATCCCCTTCGCTAGAGGATATGTATACAAAGCTAAATTTTTTTCAGGGCTGCTATTAGCATGCTCAATAAACTCATCTAGCCTATCGCCTGCAAAACAGAATTTTGCCCCCCATTCATCACCCGAAGTGTACGTCATTTCATCGGCGTCAGAATCAGCTTCTATTTCCCAGCTTGACTCTTCTACCTCCTCTTTACTTAGTCCTGTATGTGCTGTGCTAGTTTTCTCCTCCTCAATCGCTATAAATGCAATATCACCAGATTTCACCTTTTCATTTAAGCGCTCTATTTCTTTTAAATCCTCTTTATCTCGCAAAACTACAGCCAGAGCCACAAGAAACGCGGTGGACATCGCTAAAAAAATAATTGCATACGTAGAAAAAACCGTAACCCCAATCACTGCTTTAGCTCGAGAAGCATAGTATGAAAAAGCACACCCTATACTCATTGTACTTACAATAAGAATACCCAGAGTATTACGAGACCTTGTGTATCCAGTTGATTCCACCCAAGACGCAAACTCTCGCCCAATATTGGTTCGAGCTTTGCCAGACACTAACCTTTTACCCACTTCATCTCTCATACTTTTTTCAAATCCCATCTATAAAACCCGATGCAGCACACATAGCAACCAGTTACCTTCCAATCGCCGTAAGCATTCCCCTTACGAGAACACAACAGATAAGTACAATGCTTCACAAAACTCACTTAACCAACAATAACTATTAAAATAGCAGCACCAAAGCTAACCATCAGACACATACGCTACTAAAGGCCTATCTCAAACCCTCTTTCATCATTGTATAAAATAAAGAAAATTAACCTATCTGCACCAGGTAACCTAATTTCTTTAATTTTTACTCCAAATCCTAACGTTAATAATACTTATCATTTTCTATAAATGTTGCATAAAATCAACATGCCGCGCTATCTAACATGCTAAAAGCAAAAATGCAATATCTTTGCTTCTGCTAT
This sequence comes from Anaplasma phagocytophilum str. Webster, assembly GCF_000964685.1. Classification (GTDB taxonomy): domain Bacteria; phylum Pseudomonadota; class Alphaproteobacteria; order Rickettsiales; family Anaplasmataceae; genus Anaplasma; species Anaplasma phagocytophilum. Next base: position 1,211,982 of record NZ_LANS01000001.1, on the reverse strand, counting down.
ATATAGTAGATACACTCTCTAAATACATATAAATTATAGAATATACGTGTAAAGATGCTTTCTCTTGCGGTAAGCCAAGCATTATTTAATTTATTAAATAAACGTAAACTTATTAGATGATATTTAATAAGTTAAATCAATGATTTTTTTTGATTTAACTGATTTAGCAATATCGCAGGGCGATTATAAGCTCTACTGAAGCGGTGAAAATGCTGCTTTGAAAATTTCTCAACAATTATTGATAAAGGTAGGTCGCGGAGAAATGCACAATGCATAAATAATCTGCTCTAAAATAACTTCGATCATATTGCATACTATTAATATAGTAACAATGTCATCAGCCTTGCGTTAAAAAAATTAGTACTTTATTAAATGTAATAATTACTTTTCTCTGGAGCTACGATGAGCATTAGTTTGGTTTTAAATAAAAATAAAAAAGGAAAGAGAGTAGATTGCGTGGGTGCTTGTGACCCTACTGTTGACGAAGCTTCAAAGGTTAATGAGTGGAGAGAAGAAGAGCTAAAAAAGTGTGGGAATCTTCTTCTCTTTTCGACAAAAATGGCAAAGTATGTAAGTCGGCATAATGGTGGTAAGCTGAATACTGAAACTTGCTATGCTCTAATTTGTGATCCGCTATACAATCTCTTGATGGAAGATAATTACTTGCCTGCGGATCTGGATATTGAAGAGCATGTCACAACGTTAAAGGGCTTTTGTAACCTTGATAGAGCCGGGCATGGCTTTAAGATAGAAGGAACTTTAAGCGAAATTCATCGAGTTTGCTTGAACTATAATGTGGATAATGCGCTTACCTTGCTAAGTTATAATAGAAGCATGATAAGAAAAACTGCTGCGGAATTAGCGGTTGCTGCGTGTAGTAGTTTAACAAAAAATTTTAATGATGAAAAAATAATAGCAGATTTGAATGATGATGATGCTCTCAGGTTACTGTATACGTCTTGGATAACTGTTGTAGACAACTATGATAAACACCCCGAGGATGAACATTCATATACAACGTCTTTTATAACAAAGAATTCGGGTTTGTACAAAGCACTGCAAAATAGAAATTACCCTATTTTTCTACAAGAACTGCATACCATAGCTCTGAAAGACTATCTTTCTATGTTTCATGTCGTCTTAACGACAATGGTAGGCGGAATAGGCAACTTAAAACTTTCGTATAACACGCTCATTACTTATCTTATGATTTTCAAATATGCCCAAGAGGAAAAGGGTGAAGCGCTATTAGATTCGGCTGAAAAATGCTTTCATCCACTTGTGGACTATAGTGATGAGTTACGCCGTATCGTACAGGAGTTTCTAAAACTAAAAGCAACTGAAGCGGAAAAGTGCACGTCTAATGATATAAAGAAGAGTGACATCCGTGATTTTATAAAATCGAAGGGAAAAGATGCCATCGCAATGGTGTCCAGTCTAAAAAGTCTAGACCTGCAAGTTATGGGACCTCTGCAATATAACACAGATTACGGGTTAGAGAGGTTAGCTGCTGTCTCTCTTATTCTGTATCCTGGAAAAAGATTTACTGGTGAAGAAATAATAATAGAAAACGGAAAACTCCGCTTATTGAATATGGGATTTGAAAAGATAGATAAAGATAATTTATATTTTAATAAATCAGATATTCTCAATACATCTGAAGAAGGAACATTATCTCCAGCAGATCTTGCTTTGCTTGAAGATATACAAAACATTTTTGCATCCATACAGGAAATGGTTCCCCATTTAAACTGGGACGTATTTATAGTGGAATTGAAGAAAGCTTGTGGAAAAATTCATAGCAAATCATTCTATCAGGATGCACGCGATGGGATTGATAATAAGTTAAGGAAAAATTTGTCCGAAGTCATACTGTTCGACCATGAGCATATACCACAGTTAGCTTATGAGAGTATATTGCCAAGAGTACATGATATAGAAAAATTCATGCAAAATGCACAAGCTATGGCGTCAGCGAAGCACTTTACTAAACTCATGGGAAATTACAAGACCGAAGCTCTGTCAATCGAGGAACTACTTGAAATCTCAGCATCACCTAATGCCACTGTTTTTTCTGATGATGGAAGTTACGTTCATCAATTATTCGAAGACATAGAAAATAACTTTAAACACTATTCAGTAAATCTTTCTACAGCAAAAAAAGGTGCGGAAGATGAAGAGAACAGCATAACTTTTCTAGAATCCGATACCCCTGTTTGTGAAGAAGATCTATATCAATTATGTAATTTAGATGAGGCAAAACGCAAAAAAATTATTGAAACCTTCTCTCATAGACCTTTAAAGCACCGATTATTTCGCAAGACCCCTTACATCATCGCTTCTTCCGCTGTTGTCTGGACATTTGCGTCACTATACGCTGTATACGTAATAGCATTACCCGCAATAATAGTGGCAATAGCTTCGGTCTACGCCTTAATTATGTACTATCTGATTCTTGCATATGGAGGAATTGATGCTAACGTAAACTACTTGATGACCATACGTAGGGACGGAAAAAATAGCCCTCAGCTATACTTCCAGGAGCAAGAAACTCCTATTCCTTCTGTGGCAAATGAAACTGGTGAACCGGCTGCTGTATCTCCTAAAACTGAAGAAATATCTTCTACACCGCTGGGTACGATTAATGATGTAGCTATGAGCTGAATTAATACGAGAATGTATCAAAATATTTTTACGTACAGAGTTGCTAAGAATGCATAGGGAACATACTAGGAAATATGTTTGTAATGGTGAATTCCTCTGACACAAGCTCCAAGGAATGGGGCTTGTGTCAGATTTGGCTTGTTAGATATAGTAAAGTAAAAGGCCTACAACATACAAAAGTTTTGGTTTAAATCCGTCAGCTAGATTTTATACCTTTACTTTAATAAAAGCATTTTGTTTCGATAATAGTAGTAAGTTATCATAAGAACTGCATCTATCAGTTTATATACTTTTACGAAAGGAAAGCTGCATAGGATGAATACGCAGTCTGAGAAGGATGTCTGTCATATCTTAGATCAGTTTTTATATAAACATCAGGTACGAAGAAGATAATAAATCAATTTCTATTGTATTATCTCCTAATACTATGTAACTCCCCATATCTCATATACGACATCAGATAGTAAACGTAAAAATTGACGATGAGCCTGTATCTGTCTTACCTAGATGAGAGCATCGTATAGCCAAAATAAAAAACGGTACCTCACTAGCTTCATTGAAAAAGAAGTGCCTAGCTCCCTCATGCACAGGTGAGAAAAGGTACCACTCTGAGAGCGCTACTCCCCGTGCATCATATGCCCTAACTCTAAATTAGCAACGTAATCGTCGACATATTCAGATTGGCTAACATGTATTATACAATACATCCATCCTTTGCTAACAGTACCCATGCCTGTTGGTATGAAGGCCATAGAGCCAGCTACATATAAAAATGCTGCATGGCCTTATGCCCAAGAGGTAGACACTCTTTAAAGCAAAAATGCAATTTTCATAACCGCTAATATTTCCCCTGTCTACACATCAATGAGCAACAGATATGCTGTTATTTTGGAAAGTAGGAATACAGTCCTCTACACATAGCCCTACAGAAGCATCTCTATTGCTGCTAGGCGATAACGAAGCATTTATGTCAGGATTACTATGCTGCACAGATTTAGAAGAAGCGTATGCAACTATCATGGCTCCTGCAATTGCCAATATCCATCCAAAACTTATCATTAACCTTAGAGAAGTTTGCACTCCTTCTGACATCTGTATAGAAGGCACCATACAAACAGTTCCCAAACATATACTACTTGCCCCAAGCGCTATAGAGAGTAAGCGGAGTGCTATAAGAGCTCTATAGTGATTTGATCTTTCTGTTTCTGATAGCTTATTCAGCCTGTATATCCCAGCAGTAGATGCAGCAATAGATAGTAATGAGGCTATCATTCCGAAAAATGTTAAGCATGCAGGCGTGCTTTTTCCTTGGACAAGTAGTGCCATTGAAACACATGTTAGTATGGTAAAAATCGCTGCCTCTAATACTCTGGTCACAAGCTCTATTTTCTCAGCTACGGCTATTGCATGTGGTTTTTCATGCTCTTCCTGCTGTGACTTTGTTGCAGCAAGCCCAAGGCGTAATGCGTATATTCCATATCCTAAAATCACTAATCCCATAGTAAATAAGATAAGACACTTCCGCGCCTCACACACCAGCGACTTTTCTTGACTTAAAGCAACCAAGGCTATTGCATAGACTATGCACCACATGACCATGGAGGTTAAGTGCGCTAAAGAAGAGGCATGCATCAGAGACGTATCGATGCGCGCTCTATTTCTATCTACTAAGTAGAAGAGGTTATTATTTTCTCTCTCCTTACTTAATTTCTTTAAATTTTCTAACATGTTTTTTCTATATAAAGATGCTCTGTTATAGGTAGACACAACCTAACTATCCTTGTAATACCTATAATTATTAATAAATTAGACCCCATTAGATCTTTAGTTAAAAAAGACCTAAGATTTTAATGAAAAGAAATTGTATAGCACATGCACGCCGTCTATACAATGCATAAATCCTTAGAGGTTAGACTATAGGTAATATAAACCTCGACAATTTAAAGCAATGACCATATGCATAAGAAGAACAACATATGCAAATGCTCTAAATGTTATACTGATAATGTATATAAATACTTAACTTTTATAACTTGGAATTGCTATATGCATCATAAATACCCGTAAGAAGAAAGCCCCCGTAATATAGAAATCATAGGGCAGCGCAATAGTATATTGCAAGAACGCAAAAGATATGGTACCTCCATAACCTTGGGGCTAGGTAGCTCAGGGGTAGAGCAGGAGCATCATAATCTCCGGGCCGGGGGTTCGAATCCCTCCTTAGCCACTTGTGTAATAATGATCTAAAACTAGCTTGGGTTAACAGGGCTTCAAGATCCTTTCTAATGCTTTAAGAAACCTGTCATCTGAAAGAGCATGAAATAGAGAAAAAAGTTAGGAGCGCCAAATACAACGCTTGGAACCACAGCTGCCCTGTTATTTAGTAAGAACTTTGCTGTATATCACTCCAGTAACCTATCGCACCCACTCTAAGAGCATCTGTACCTAGCACGTTGTTGCGTCGCAGTACAAACTAGAACTATAAGAGGTTCCTTATGGTATATTTACTGCCAAAGAAATATGTATAAGAAAGGAGATGATAGGGAAAATATTCGGTATATAATAGGATCATCTAAATCTGACCCATTGCCTTTTTTATCCTCTTTATCTTCAACCTCATTATCAGGGGTTCGGTATATTCTATGTGCTGCAAGCACTTTTAGAAAAAATGCTCAAAATTACTAGTACGTCGCTATATCTTACAAATGGCAGTGCACAGATAATAATCCTGTACCTTAGTGGGAAATGAGTGCATGATGCAATACTCCAAAGATAGGATATAACTCTTCTGGAACCACCTCTGAGAAGGAAGAGCGCATTGATCACGATGGCCTATCTCCCCTTCCATCGCATTAAGTAGAGAATGCTGCGTACTCGAGCTTTTTACTGAGGAAGATCTACATACACCACAACGTGTCATCGCATTCTTTTAAGCTTTCTTGGAAATAATACAAGTTAGTATGGCCAGCGTTTGTGAATGTTTGGGGTTCCTTTAAAGAGTTCAATGCAATGTACGGTAGTAAAATATAATGAGATCTTATCTTTGCGAAGAAGATTACGATAAAATATATATAAAGCTATTCCGTGATAGTGCTTTTTCAGTGCCTCTTACATTAAGATTCTCTTCCTGATATCAGAAGTGAAACATAGCACTTTGGCATCATCGGAGATATCAATCTATAGGAAATGCTGCTAGGAGAATAGACTAATCTGCATTGAACATGCCTTGATTCCAGCATCTAAGAAAGACAGATTAAAGTGCTTTGTTTTATATCCCAGGCGGATGTGTGTTACCTTTGTAAATTTCAATACAGCATGAGGTGAAGGTTATTACTTTACATAGCTATGAGCTCTAGATAAGTTACTCATATATGTGCGGCTGCTAAAGTTTTAATCATATTCAAGGATGTTTATCACAATTTGATGTAGTGCAATTGTTTTATGGCATTTCTCAACCGTTATATCATGTAAACAACATCTCCGTCTGTAAGTGCTTGAGACAATAGTACAGTTAGTCTATGTGCTACCTCTTCTCTTCATTGCTCCATGGTAAAACAAACTCATTATGCTTATATGCTTGCATTACTGGTGAGTGCGGATTCTATAGGATTACGAGTTAATGTTTTCATTACAGAAAAACTCTTTTTCATCAAAACACATGAGCCATATAGGATTTTTCATCTTACTAACAGTTTGCCTGTGCAGCCTCTTCTCTTCAGAGCTCAATGTAAATGTGCGCGCAGGATATACAACTCTTTTTGCTTTATCATGGATTACAGAAACCTGCTTGCTGTCATCTCCCTCTTGAGAAAACACTAGCCTCCTTTGCAGCGCTTCTAACAGCTCTACATACACTCGCGCCAGCAATGTGGCATCCTTCAATGCTCCGTGAAATTTCCTCTCTTGCGTCGATATGTTAAACCTCTTACACAGCGCATCCAAACTAGCCGGCATCCCCGGAAACTTTTTTCTCGCCATCTCGAGAGTATCGACAATAGTATTAGTAATGGCCCGCTTATTGCTTAAGCGCTCAATCTCAACCTCGAGAAACCTCATGTCGAATCTTGCATTATGTATAACGAGAGCACTGTCCTGAAGAAAATCTAGGAGCTCATCTGCAACTTCAGCAAACTTCGGCATTCCTATAAGAGATTCTCTTGTTATTCCGTGCACCCTAGTCGCAGCTACAGATATATCACGCTCTGGATCTATGTATTTATGAAACACACGACCAGTCATAACATAATCTACTAGCTCAACGCACCCTATCTCTATTATTCTGTCGCCACCATCAGCATCAAGGCCAGTTGTTTCCGTATCTAAAACAATCTCTCTAACCTTCATTGCCCTCCTTTAATTTCAGCAAAATCTTCTCCATAGATTCCGCATCTAGATTTTCGTAATAGTCATCATTTATCTGTACAACGGGAGCATTCACGCACGCACCTAGACATTCTACTTCTCTTAAAGTAAAAAGGTTGTCTTTAGTTGTTTCCCCAACACGCACACATAGCACCCTCTTACATGCATTGAGAACATCATCGCTGCGCCGTAACCAACACGGAGTAGTCTTACATACTTGTACCAAATATTTGCCTACAGGAGCAGTATTATACATTGAGTAAAACTCAACCACTTCACGCACATGCACAGGACGCATACTCAAAAGCTTCGCTATATACTCAATAGCAGAACGAGGAACAAACCCTCCAGCTTGCTGTTGCACCAAATGCAGCAAAGGCATAACTGCACTCGCTTGCCTACCTTCAGGATATCTACTTATGCACTTATATGCTTCTTCTAGGTTACCATCAGTGAACCTAAAGCTTTCCTGATCTGCAGAGTTCATCTATCTATTTCACCAAAAACAATATCCAAAGAGCCTATAATAACCGGCAAATCCGCAAGCATGTGTCCACGCGCCATAGCATCTATGGCCTGCAAGTGAGCAAACCCCGGTGATCTTATCCTGCATCTATAAGGTTTATTAGTACCATCTGAGACTATATATACCCCAAATTCACCCTTAGGAGCTTCTACAGCAGCATACGCCTCACCCTCTGGCACCTTATATCCCTCAGAGAACAGCTTAAAATGGTGAATCAATGCTTCCATTGAGTATTTTAACTCTTCTCTCTTAGGAGGAGCAATCTTTCTATCATCGGTTTTCACCGGCCCACTAGGTATATCACGCAGACACTGCTCAAGTATATAGAGCGATTCACGTATCTCAGCCATACGCACAAGATACCTGTCATAACAATCTCCATTGCTACCAACAGGCACCTTAAAGTCTAATATATCATATATTTCATATGGCTGGCTTTTACGTAAATCCCACGGGATTCCACAAGCTCTAAGCATTGGCCCGGAAAATCCCCAATCAAGAGCCTGTTGCTTAGTAACCTTTCCTATTTCAACGTTACGCTGCTTCCAAATACTATTCTCCGTAAGCAAATCATCAACACTATCTAATAATTTAGGAAAATAGTTAGTAAACTCATGTATATCGTCCAAAAGACCATCGGGTACATCAGCAGCTAGGCCGCCCGGCCTAATATAAGCCGAATGAAATCTCGCTCCCGAAGCCCTTTCATAAAAAGAAAGTATCTTCTCCCGCTCTTCAAAAATCCACAGCAATGGAGTAGTAGCACCTGAATCTAACGCCTGACATGCCACATTTAATAAGTGATTTAATAGTCTAGTCAGCTCGCAAAAAATAACCCTGAGATACTTCGCCCTTATCGGTACCTCACAACCCAACAGCCGCTCCACACACAGAGAATAAGCATGCTCCTGCGACATAGGAGACACATAATCTAACCTATCAAAATACGGAAGCGCCTGAAGATAAGTCTTATATTCAATGAGCTTTTCGGTCCCCCTATGCAGCAAACCTATGTGAGGGTCTATCCTTTCGATAACCTCTCCACTCATTTCAAGTATCAAACGCATAACGCCATGCGCCGCCGGATGCTGAGGACCAAAATTTATGGTCATCGGCTTGGCATAGCCATCAGAGCTATCAGACATTTTAGCTACTAAAGAACAAGTTTTAGTATCTTATAATAGGTGCAGATGTCAAGTTCTAATTCGTCAATCCGTTTCCCTGACAACGTGAGAATTCACTATACTGCCCATAATTGAGCATGGTGTAATTCTTATATCTTGCAACACTTCTTAATATAATATTTTCTCCCTATTATTCACACTTATGGGATACATACACTAAAATACATACCTTATGAGTATTTATGTGTACCCTCAAGCCACACGGATTACGCGTATATTTTCCTACCCGCATATAATCCTCTTTTTTGCACCTCTAAACGTAACAAAACCCTAACGTCTTACCAAAGAGGCAATAAATCCGGTAACAGCAGTAGAGGTCATATTACCCAACAAAAGACAAAGAAAGGCAGTATCTGAGAAAATATTGCATCATCTATAATCCCATTTTCTTTCGAAATCACTGTAAAAGAGGTCAATTTTTCCAGTGAATAATAAATTTCAAGCATTCAAAGGTATTTTATTTCTAGATATAGCAGTGTCTTTGTGATAGGTAGAGAAAAACTGGAAAAGCAAAAGCTGTGGAGTATAGTTCTGTTTTCGATGTCGCTATAGTAGGTGCAGGTCCTGTGGGACTTTTTACCGTGTTTCAAGCAGGTATGCTGGGAATGAATTCCTGTGTTATTGATGCTTTGGATATAGTAGGGGGTCAGTGCGCAGTTTTATATCCTGAAAAACCTATTTATGATATCCCAGGCTATCCCATGATTACGGCTCAAAACCTGGTAAATAACCTGAAAAAGCAGGCAGAACCCTTTGCTCCCGTTTATATCATGGGGCAATTTGTCGAAAGCATAAGTGAAGGTCCTGACTGCTTTGTTCTACAGACCAATAAAGGTACTAGCGTAAAGTGTCGAGCAATAATAGTTGCAGCTGGGTCAGGAGGATTTGGCCCTAACCGCCCCCCACTTGACGGTATCATGGAATACGAAAATAAGTCCGTATTCTATAACGTATCTCAAATGGCCACCTTCAAGAACAAAAAGGTAGTAATAGCTGGTGGAGGAGATTCAGCTGCAGACTGGGCTGTAAATTTGGCGGAAGTTGCTGATAAGCTGTATGTGATACATAGAAGAAAGTCTTTTCGTTGCGCACCTAATACTTTAAAAAAACTCGAAGAATTAGCGGATGAAGGTCGCATAAATGTGCTTATTCCTTACCAACTTGCAGGGCTTGATGGTGAAAATGGAGAACTCAGAAGCGTTGTAGTCAGAAATATTACCACGAAGGAGGAAATCCCTATAGGAGCAGATTTTCTCTTACCATTCTTTGGAATATCTGCAAACCTGGGTGAGATTGTTAACTGGGGCTTGGGCGTAGAAGGCTTTCAGATACCAGTAGAGCAATCTACATGTAGGACTAGACGTAGCAAAATATATGCCGTGGGTGATATAGCTGCTTACCCCGGAAAGATAAAACTTATACTAGTAGGTTTTTCAGAGGCTGCTTTGGCATGTCAAGATATACGTGCCGTGCTCTTTCCGGATACTCCTCTTAATTTTCAGTATTCTACCTCAAAAGGTATTCCCACGCTTTAGTGTATAGCAAAAACCTTCTAGCCACACATAGATGCTGATTTTTAAAGATCTCGTGTTCTGTGTCGTGGAGGAATCTAAGAGTTGGTCATCCGAGTGAGTAGTAGTTTTTTAGCCTTCTAAGTAGACAGCAATATTCTTAATTTATGAGCAGGGAATGACTTAATACTTAGGAAATTATGTGTGCAATCCAATACTGTCTGATAGTAATTTGCTTATTGCACGTGGCTGCTAATATTCTTTGTATACGCTACGCTTAGAAAGAAAGTCACCAACAAAAATACGTCAATACTCTGAATTTGCTTTACAAAAGCGCTGTTAAATTCTTGTTATATTGCAGTTCTACCCTATTGGATAGTACTTACGGCATGCTCAGTCTTTATTACTTCTGACATTTCATGGAGCCGTAACTATACAAGGATGGAAAATTCAGCAATGAAAACTTCTACAAGATCAATAGATAATAATGGTGTATGTCTTTCGAGCTTATCTACTCAATCTTCTTACTTCCAAAGATTTCTATTTAAAGACCCAGAAGAACGTATAATGACCAGGCATTTAGATTTTAATGTGTCGATCTTGATTTCTATCTCCAATGTACTGACTCTTAAAACATAAGCGAAGTTATACATGTGCTTGAGATAATGCCTATTAAGAGGCTACGTTTGCCTTTTATTGCAGAGAGGTTTTTATCTAAACTTATAAGGAATATTAGGCAGCATTTTTACAAAATATTACTGTTGGCACATTTATTTTTTGAAAGGAACGCTTTATATAGACGGAACGCAGAACGCTGTTGGATGAATTATGGATGAGTTTCAGTGTATAGAAAAATATATACGTCCTTTACTTCGCAGTGGGTTTGCATCTGAAAATGACGATGCTGCGCATGTATCCTCCCCTACATCGTCTTTTATCATGACAAAAGATGTATTAGTTGAAAATGTTCATTTCTTAAATCATAGCGATCCTTTCTTACTCGCTAAAAAGGCGCTACGAGTTAACCTATCAGATATAGCTTCTATGGGAGCTACACCGCATTCTTATCTTTTGGGATTATCGCTTCCAAAATTTATTGATGAAGAATGGTGGAAAAGCTTTTGCGCCGGTTTACAAGAAGATAACAGTATTTTTTCCATCAAGCTAACAGGTGGTGATACAACCAATAATTTAGCAGATGTCATCGTAATAAGCATAACCGCCTTGGGAATTCCATCTGCAAATATTCTTACTAGATCTAATGCAAAAGTAGGAGATTATCTATATGTTAGTGGAACTATTGGTGATGCTGCTTTAGGATTGCTAGCATACAATAAAAAGCTAATTGGTGAGTTTTCCTATCTCAAGCAAAGATATGATTTACCTCAGCCTAGAGTTATGTTAGGCACCAGTATTAGCAATGTAGCTTCTGCATGCATAGATGTTTCTGATGGATTATTACAGGATATTGGGCTGTTGTGTAAGCTTTCCGGTGTTGGTGCAAATTTATACGCTTATGAAGTACCACTATCACACGAAGCCGCAGCTGCTATAATGCAAAATCACGATCTTTTAGAAAACGTACTGGCAGGAGGAGATGATTACGAACTGGCATTTACGGTCCCTCCCAAATACTGTCCAGAAGTTGAGCAAATTGCCACGAATATAAAAATCCCCGTAAAAAGAATAGGAGTCATTACTCGTGAACAAGGAATACGTGTATACGACAGAAATAACAACCTTATGAAAATATCAAAAGAGGGCTATAGTCACACCTTTTCTTAAGTTAATGACTTTGCAGGAAAAACACCTCTATGGCTTGAATAACCTGTAGAACTGCCACTTCAGTAAGCGTTTTTTTCAGCGTTCTTATAAATACAATTACAAGTATACGCTGATTATATCATGTAAGATATACTAAGAATCTACCCAATACCCGCCACTTACCTTAATATCACTACAGTACTAGGCGCTCATTTGCGGTGCATTGAATTGTAAAAACGCGTATTACTACACTCATAGAAGTAAATACACTACAAATTTACGGTTCTACATTATTGCCCTTGACAGCTCTTCCCCACTTATCAAAACTTAAGGCTCGTTCTATAGCGCTGATTCACTATGCAATGGCAAGACCATGGAATGATCGTAAGCATGACGCCTTATGGGGATACTCGAAGTATATTGTCTGTATTTACGCGTAATCACGGAATTTGCAATGCCATGATCAGACTAAACAAAAAGAAGCAGTCTCTGCAGATTGGAGATAGAGTGTGCGTAACGTGGCGTGCGAGATTAGCTAATAACCTTGGGTATTTTAACTCCTGTGAAATTATTTCATCAGCTTTTTATGCGTATTTTCAAGATCATTCAAAGTTGCTGTGTCTATCCTCTGTTACATCCACAATATACAAGTCCGTCCCCACAAATGATGCACATCCTATACTATATGACTATCTTATAGAGTTTGCTGAAGCTGCAGAATGTGGAGGCCATTGGTACAACGAGTACTTAAAGCTTGAACTTGAAATTTTATCCCAGCTGGGCTTCGCCTTAGATCTCTCAAGATGCGCTGTTTACCATTGCGAAGATAATCTATTGTACATATCTCCTAAAACAGGTCGCGCAATATCTGAAAGAGCTGGCGTATCATATCGGCACTTGTTATTCCCTCTACCACAAATATTACGCGATCTTCATAATGGAACTCACACCGAACAGTGTTCACGAAAAGAGTTTTTGCTCTGCTTACAAATCCTAGGATATTTTCTCCATAGACATTTACTATCAGATGATTCAAAATTCCTAGAGCAGCGCAAAGAAATGACAGCCCTTATATATGAGGAAGAGGCGTTTTAAAAATATTCACTATTGCATGGTAGATGTAGTTAGGATATGCCTTGAATTTTCTATGTTACTTGAGAGGTGATTATGCATAAACCTGGTGGTGGCGGTGCCGATATGGGTATGGGACCAAATATAGCTAGTGTACAGTCCTTAATGCATGCTACTCAAGAGCGCGCTGAAGCTGCTGGAGGAGGTGAAGAAGGAGATGATAGATCTTCTCTAGCAATAATGAATGCAGTACTGGCAACCCCTGTAGAAGCGATGAAGGCTGATCTTGTAGGAAGCCTGCTTGGTAATATAGACAAAGCAGCAATGTCTTTAGGAGCTAATCTATCAGCGCAGTTTAGCATATATGGACCTTCTAAAACATCATTAGCTTTTGGCTTTCCTATACTTTTTGACTCCATAAAGGGAGGGGGAGAAGGAGGAGATGAAGCAGCATCAGGAGGTGGCGAAGGAGGAGAAGATTATACTGACGGTGGCGATGATGAGAGATATTTAGATGGAAGAAATGACCCGCATCTATATGATCCTTGGGATTTTGACCAGTATCCACATGCTGACGAATCTATTGGAAGAGCAGCACAAGGATTAGATGGTGTATCACATGAAGAAAGAGGCCATGAGCACCATGTCTCCCCTTCTCCTTCGCCAAACGTCATAGAGCATTCCGAAGGAAGAGGTATGTAGATAAACACTTAGTGGTAAGCGAAGTGAAAACCTGTGTTATCTTAAAATCATCACACTTTTGAGTGAATATTATTTACACAGTATAATTCCGCTAAGCTATACGGATATTGCGCAGCCAAGCGTTAGTATACGGTAGATGGTGAATAAAATTAGCCGCCATTTTGATATTAATCTCAAACTTTTCGTTAGTACTTCTACCCCCCGAACTCTACTGAGCTGCAATAGATACAACAGCTTTACTACAACACGCAAGTAGTTAAAGATAAAGCAATAGCTAGAGATAAAGACATTCCGCCCCTTAGGACAACACTACATAGCGAACTAAGGAAATACAAGTTGCGGGGGACGGACTCGAACCATCGACCTTCAGGTTATGAGCCTGATGAGCTACCACTGCTCCACCCCGCGAAAAGAAAGCGCTGCATACAAACCCGTGCAACTTTCTCCTATGTACCAAATTATTGAGACAGTAGCAAGATGTTTATAAATAAAAAAATTGAATTTTTTCGTTACATGCCCATTTGAAAACCGCATACCTACATGGGATGATCATAAGGAAGTCCGCCTAGCATAAAAAACAAACCCTGAAACATCACTAAATGCTTCTGCGAACATTCTTCTAGAAAAGCTGAGGCCTTTTTATTACCTAATCACGCGGTATGTGAAGTATTCCATAAGTATATACGCCTGAGTGTACATCTTGCATCTCTTAAATTACAACAGTGAATTTATTGATTACGTAACTCAAAAACAACGCAAAAAGTATTAACGTATCGTTCACGCGATGCAGAACATTATGCGGCATTTGGCATGCAAAGCAAATCCCTCCTCTCCATAGCAAATTTATCTATCTACCCACACGCGAGGTCGCGTAAAGCACCTTAAATACGAAGTCAAACATAAGAACTTCCCTTACAGCGCAAAGTAGAGAAATGGTCACAGTATAAGCGTAATCTTATATTCTCAACTCTTTGAGCCCACATTGAAAAAGATTTAATTAAAGCTGCTGAAAACTGTACAAGTACCATAAGAGTTAAAGAAATAACGCAATGCCTAAGCTTCTTCTAAAATAATTCCAACAAACATTATCCGTGGTAATAGAATCCAAAGATAAGAAAATCGAGCGAGGATAGTTTCATAACAAAAAAGCCCTTTCAGCAGGGCAGTCAAAAAGGATTATAAAGTGAAAGCGATCTTCGAACATGTTGAAAGATTACGGTTTGATTATAAAACCAGAATACTATCTTTGTTGCTATCTACTTTTCCTCAGCCATAGTAGCGATAGTTCACAGTTGATAAAATGCCCTTTTTCCCAAGGGAACAACCTCCGACACATACTGAAGTATATCTCTGAGCTTCTATAAAGAAAATACAAAGTATTCTCTACTTAAAGTCGTAGTACTACACGGAGATGACTTTAAACTCCATTGTGAGACAAAGCACATAAACAAATTTTGAACAATAGTACCACCCTTTGTTGCTCATTATTATAACTCTCAAAAAATGCCATAGATGCATTTGTTATAGCTAGTGCTCTTAGCCAACTTACAAAAATACAAGATGAAAATGACAAGTTTCCTACTGTAACTTTACTGAGAATGATAGCCTCACACGCTAAAACTTTTCTGGGTAATTCCGTCATTATCACATAATCACATATGCAGCAGATTATGCAGATGCAAAAAAAGGAATATACAGAGCGCGGAAAGTACTCAAGAGTGCATCCCACCCCAGAGCAAGTTTTTTCTTTATCAAGCACATAGCATTCCAAAAAAACACTAAGGAATAGTTGTACTCAAAAGATCTCAGAATCAAAACCCTACTACTTAAAATAATCTGCCCCCTTTAGAGCGTTATGTACTCTAAAAGGGGTATTATTAAAGTGGCGAGATCATCGCCTAAATACTCAGAAGCGCGAATTATATTGATCAAAGTACCTCAGCGATTTTTCGGTATAATTCTACCTACCGCGACCTCCTTTTACAGACTTAGGGCCTTCACTTTGAGGAGCTTCTGGTTGAGATCCTGGGGCACCAGATTCCATGCCAAGATCTTGCTTTGCCTTTGCAGCTCCTCCATCACCCTTCTGAGCTTCTTCAACTGCTCCCTGTAATCCTTCGGCAGCTTTTGTTAGTTCCTTTTTGAACTCTTTACTGGAGAATATAGAAGTAGCTGTTTTGTCTTTGGTAGAATCCGGAGCACCTCCCTTCACAGGACGCAATTTACCCCTTTGTGCTTGCAGCTCAGCTGCAAAAGAGCTACTAGTTCCTGAACTCAGGTCTTTATCAGAACCTATACCTTCTTTAGTAGGCAAACTACTTGTCCTAGCTGGAACCTGAGGTTTCACTTTCTTCTTAATCACAGTTATTGTTGAGCCGACTTTTTCAGAAGCTGTTCCTTCTTTTTGAGAAGTATCACTCTTCTTAGGACCCTTTTTCACTGTTGCATAAATCGGCTCTTCCTTAGGGCCAAATGTCGTTACTCCAGAAGATGTTCGTTCCGCAGCAAATGGGTCAGCATAGATAGATTCAGGCCTTTCCTGCCTAGGTTTCACTATATCAAATGGATCAGCATAAATGGATTCCGGCCTTTCTCCCTTAGATGACGCCGCATCTGATGCTTGCGCCTCGGAAGTAATTGCAGCTCCCACAGTAGCATACAGATCTTCACCTTCTGGTGTTCTCGGACCTTCAGCTCCTACAGTTGTATATGTGCTTTCAACTTCCGTTGTACCTTTTGCTGTATCCTTAATTTCTTCGTAGATAGACTCCTCAGCTCCTACAGTTGTATATGTGCTTTCAACTTCCGTTGTACCTTTTGCTGTATCCTTAATTTCTTCGTAGATAGACTCCTCAGCTCCTGCAGTATCTAGGCCACTACCCAAGGATGATAGCGCAGAGACACTCTCAAAACTTGAAATAGATCCTAAAGAAGGAGTTGGACTTTCAGGCGGCAGATATGGTGGGAATCCCCCTTCAGGAACTTGAACACGTTCAGCCATCATTGTGACAACGGACTTTCCAAAAAACCACGGACGAGTTTTCAATGATGGATCCGCAACATCTACCGGTGTTTTTCCCTCTACATTCACGACTGATACTGACGCCCCAGACTTTAGTAGTATTTTACATGCTTTACCGAAACCACGCGATGCAGCCAGATGCAGTAACGTGTCACCATTTGCTTCTTGAGGAGTATTAAGCAAGTCTCCGAAAGATGAGTTTGACAAATGCTTTCGAGACTCTTTAAGCATCTTTAAAAAGCATTTTTCTGTAACCTTATCAGAATATAAAGCCTCATGTAACGCTGTATCTCCCATATGAGAAAGGAGTGCTTGACAGCTATCTGGGCATTTTTTCGCAATTAACTTATATAGCTTACCGTCACCATTAGCAGCTGCTATATGTAAAGCCGTCTTACCATAAGCATCTCTCTGCGTTGCTGGAGCCCCTTTATCCAAGAGCAACCTAGCAGTCTTCTGGTTGCCAGCAGCTGTTGCTAAATGCAAGGCTGGAGTTCCAGTGTGATCCGTAGACGAAAGATCTGCACCCCTCTGTAAAAGGAAATTTACAATCCTATTAGCCTCTTTAAGGTTACTTGCCTCATTTGCCACTTGAACTGCAGCAGCTAAAGGGCTCATAGATCCGGTAGGAGTATTTATATGTGCCCCAGCTTCTACAACACGCTTTAAATGCTTTATAGCTTTACCCCCCTGAAAGCACCCTCCTTGTATACCCACAGAAATAGCTGGTTCTGGAGACGCATTTACATCAGCACTGTTTTTAATTAACGTCTTCACTGCAGCATATTGACCACTAGTTAGTGCTTCAGCGGTCAAAGTTGTCTTTTTTCCTTCAGGAGTTGTAATTTCTTCATTTACACTAATCACTTCAGTGGTAATAAGATGCCTCAATACATCTGCTGCACCTTTTCTTACTGCCTCGACAGCAACATGCTGCGGGTAAGGCTCATATCTCATTAACATGTCAAGTGCTGGTAGCGATACTTTTCCACCACTTGCTTCACGAATCGCATATACACCTGGAGTAGGAACACCATCCTTTACAGGAAACTTAGAATAACTACTCTTCCTTCCAAGAGCCTGCTGCAATATCTCTAAATTTCCATCCTTTGCTGCGTAATGTATTATAGTTCCACCATCATGTGACCGAGCATCTACGTCCATGCTATTACAGCGTAACATAGTCTTAACACCCTCAGTGTTGCCCCCTTTATACGCAGCTACCACAGGCGTTTCACCTGTCACTGGAGATGGTACATTGATTGATGGAATATTACGCACATTCTCAATCAACATCTGCAATTTAACGCTTACGCCTTTATGGCTTGGCTCATCCTCAACTATCATGTGAATAGGCGCTTTGCCATTCGGTGCTAATTGATTTACAACAGACTCAGGAGTGCATCTTACCACCTGCTCAAAAACCCCCACTGTTGATTTTTGTGCTGCAGCATGTATAGGTGCATTACCTGCAATATCTAAATTAGTAAAAGGTTCCTCTCCATACCTATGATATGCTTCCTCCAATACCCTTTTCGCAAGAGGATCAAAATTTGGGGTCCCATTAGAAGATACAAAATGCACCAGCGTTGATGCGTCCTCTGGATTAGGACATGTAAAGAGAGATTTTACTTCTGAAGAAGCTGAGCCATACACTTTATCTGCAATGTTCATGGCCTTCTCGAAGATCTTCTCAGCCTCCGGTATATGCCTTCTAATAGCATACTGTACTGCACTCATCCCTTTTTTATCCGGGAATATTAGTGCCTCTGCACACTCGCGATTGCCCTCAATATTTGACGACACCGCTTCTTGCATCTTGTCAATGTATGATAAAACATCCCGCCTTGGCCATTGCTTTGCAACAATGTGGCAAACGGTTTCACCAGCATCATTTGCAACGCTAATATCACTTAACCTTGAGAGAAGATGCTTTACTTTCTGGTGATCCATACGCTCCGTAGCAATATGAAGCGGAGTGTTTCCACCCGGTCCCTTAGCATTAACATCTGCTATAAGAGCTTTGTCGCATAGTACATCAAGATTGCCTAAAGCATTTTTGCCTACTGAAGATGCAGCTGTATGTAATGGCGTATTACCATCTACATCCTTAATGTTTAAAGAACAACCCTTTAGCATGAGGGATGAAGTGAAAGATGGATCACTGCCTTCAATACATGCTAGATGCAAAACACCATGCCCTTTCTCATTGACCTGAATGTTTGCATCGTCATTACGCACAAGGTCTAATATAGCGAGAGCACCATACATGTTACCTTTTGCAGACTGCTGAACAGCTTGCGTCATTAACTGCCTAGATACACCAGGGTCATTTACATCTGCTCCATACCACTGTGTGCGTGCATACCCTGCCTTCTCACGTGCTTGTTCTGGAGTAAATCCATAAGCATCTTTGATATTAGTAACACATCCTCTTTCAACCAGAATGCCATAGAAATTACCATTACGGGATGAAGCTGCATAGTGCAATAGTGTTCTCCCCTCTTTATCAACGGGAGTATTAAGTCCTTCGGAAGAAATTCCCTGAATGGACGCCTGAAAACTCTCGTAATCTCCTGTGATAATGGCTTTCAGAGCACTGGCGCTCTTTTTCTTTTCTTCTTCTGTCAACATTGTTGGGGCCTTTATTCAATAAAAAACACGTCTTACTAAACCTATCTTAGCGCGCACAATCTGCCTTACAGACGCTCAGGCGCCAGATCTTTTGATTTAAGAAATTAACTGCTTAGAGAAATAAAGGATAACGTAAGAAATATTAAATTATTATAAAAATGCCCAACACATACAACCGGAACTAGCAGGTGATGGCGAAAAACCTTACCTACGGACAAAAGAAAAATGCCAGAATTGCAAGATGTGTACATCGAAATGTCACCTGCCTTTATAATCTATAAGAGATAAAAAAGTTTTAAAATAGATGTCACTGAAACGCACTATTCAATTTTAAAGGACATATAAAAGACAAAACGGAATCACGCACTTTGCCCAAGCAAAGTGGCCATGATACTTAATTGACTAAATACATCTCTTAGACCTTTATGAAAGAATCTCAGCTAAATAATGGCACTATTTACAAAACAGCAAGGCCAAAGTGCTTCATCCAAATAATGAAAACTACTCACACTATGCCCTTTCTATAATTAGCTAAACTCCACGTATATTAACGACTACCAAGCATCTTATACCGAGCATGTATGGTGATTCCATAAAAAGCATGTAAGTGAAAAAATGCAGATTCCCCTACCATGCTTGCCTTAAAGTTGTGCATATTTTGGAAAACTAAAAAGCTTGCCATAAGCGCAATGTATTCTGAAATTGCATACCACTCACCTCACAGGTAACAACTTTCACGGGTCAATACACTGTCTCTTGCAGAACATTCTTAGAGCAATGCAATCTAAAGCCTATCTCATAGCACTGTTTCTAGATTATACTCCGACGCCAAAGCTTCTTTACCGCCTTAATAATTTATCTGATAACTTAAGGATAGAAGAGTTTATTACAGATAGCAGCTCTTCTAGTAATTACCGCAGAAAATCGTAAATTCCAGTAAAAACAGCTATCCTCCATTTTATGAATATATACCCATATCAAAGCATAGATATAAGTCTAAATACCCTCTATAGTTGAGAAATAGAAGATTCCCCTCCCCTAAATAATACTTCTATACCTGTTATATCAGCTCTTATGATATCTAAAACTCTACTATATATGGTAGCAATGTCATTGCACCTACCCGTGAAAGTTGTTTTCACTACCATGTATACAAAAGAACGCTAAAATACGTGGAAGGCCATATTTTCAACAATCCCTAAAAATACCTCCTAGAAACCGATCAAAAACATAGCGCTACTTTTTGGAATAAAAGCCAATAGCCCCCTACAAATAGCTCAAACTCTTCTTCAAATACGGCAAATCTTTCGATACATATCGGAATAGGTGCAAAGTCTTGGATCAGGCAATACTGTTTGTTACTCCATAACACCTGTGTCGGCAGCCACTGCTTATGGTGTTTTATACCTACAGCACTAGCAGCTGGCCCCAGGTCTCTATCTTTCACTTCTTAGTAAAAGCCACCTATCCTCGACTTTTTTACCTCTTCAGTATACGCAAAGCAAGTACAAAGCCTAGACAGGCGCTTACGGTTTCCGCTCTCAAGATATGTTCTTTTTGAATGCAACGGGAAACCCCATGCCTTAGACCAACACATAGGAATACTATAGCCGTAAGAGCATGCAGTGGGATATTTTGCAATTCTGGATCAATAAACCCAAATAAAACTCGGTCTATGCAGCTTATAGCTATATAGACAGTTTCCTATAAGCGGTCACTATGAAAGCATAATAATTAAAATAAACATGACGGATAAATTTAAGGACAAAAGCTAAGAATACACTTGCAATATCTATGCTCTTGTTCCCTTTATAAGGTACATCACCATGTATTTATCAGATGATTCTTTATAAAAACCCTCAGTACGGGCGAGCATCGGTATTATCTCTATTCTCTTGCACACAGGAATTTTTACTTTACTACTCGCGCACCCAAAAACTCAATGCTCCATTCTAGATTGACTCCTGTCTTTTCCTTTACAAGACGCTTTACTTCGCTGCCTAAATCCTCTATTTCGGCCGCACTAGCTCCTCCGATATTCTCTATAAAGTTACAGTGCTTCTCCGACACGACAGCACACCCAACTTGCAACCCTCGACACCCCGCTTCTTCTATAAGCGCTTTAGCTTCTGCATTACCTGCATCTTGAAAGATATATCCAATGGACTTTCCATAGTAAATTGGCTGAGTTGCATTGCGTTTTATGAGCAATTCACTCATTGTATTTCTTATAGTATTCAACTCAGCTGGATTACCCACAAACCTCGCTTCTACAAAAACCCATCTGCCTTCTAGACCATGACTACGACGCGAATACTGCATGTCATCTTTATACAGTGTACAAATCTCTCCGTACTCATTTACTGCAATAACCGCATGTAATATAGACGCTATATCCTTCCCATGGCAACGCGCATTGGTAGCTATCGCGCCCCCTACAGTTCCAGGCATACCTACACAAAACTCAAAACCAGAAATAGAGTTTTCCCTAGCAAACGCAGCTAGCTCAGATATAGATGCCCCACACCCTACAGTAATAGCGTTGTCTTCGCATCTCATATCTGAAAATTCACGCTCTAGCCTTACCACAACATTGTTGAATACACCATCTCTGACAATAACGTTAGAGCCAGCACCTATCGCACTGGCTGTTAATGAAGTGTTCTTTAGAAAGGTCGCTAAATCATCTATGTCCTTTGGCTTGAATAGCAATGGCGCAACACCACCTACGCCTACCCAAGTCATGCTATGCATTTTTACGCTTCTTTTATAAACTCCCCTAACTTTAGGAAGTTTATAACCTGTGAAGGTGTAACTCATTTTTCAACAATGTCCCCATTTCATATCCTGCACTTTCTGCATTTTGCTCTGCAAAAACCCGTTCTGTAAATACCATGTTTCTGGCATCATCGGCTAACATACACTTCATCGTTAGTATATCCATATCGATATACTTCGCCATAGCAGCAAGGGGAGTATTGCAAGACCCATCTACTGCCCTCATAAAGCTACGCTCCGCTGATACCGTAGTATACGACTTATGGCAGTTTAACTTCTTCAATATCTCAAGTATCCTCCTATCATATCTGCGACATTGAACACATATTGCTCCTTGACCGACTGCACCCAACATAACTTCCGGCTGCAATACTTCCGATATTAAATTATCTTTCGATACCCTATACAGACCAGCTTCAGCCAAAACAATACCATCACACTCTCCCATCTGCATTTTTGATATTCTTGTTTCTACATTGCCACGCATGGGAATGATCTCTAAATCTGGCCTCATCGTCAATAATTGCACCTTTCTCCTTACCGACGAAGTACCGATTTTTGCATTCAATGGTAGAGAAGCTATACTGTCATATTTAGATGATAAAAAAGCATCTAAAGCTGATGCCCTGGGCAAAATACAGGGAATATCTAGATCTTCGGAATATATGCCAGGAACATCCTTAGCCGAATGCACAGCCACATCTATTATATTATCCAAAAGAGCTTCCTCAATCTCCTTTATAAATAGCCCCTTACCACCAATATCATAAAGAGGTACATGAGTATTCATATCTCCAGAAGTCTTTATGGTAATTATACGGGTTGATAACTCCGCATAATTGGTTTCAATAGCAGTTTTCACTATTCTAGCCTGCTGCATGGCTAGAAGGCTTCCTCTTGTACCTATTCTAATAACCATAACTATACCCAACGGAGCACTACGGCATATAAATCAGATGAATCCTTATTTTAGGGAAAGATGGATAAAACATGTAATAAATAAAGCACATACACCCAAAATCTTCCCCATACTTACACATATAACTTTGCTTTTACAGGCATAGCGTAGAAAATTCAAAGAGCACATAAACAAAAATATTTGCTATCTCTCACCTTTATTAGCAATGTTATAGACTCTCTCTCAATAAATCACCAGCAAGGAATAATGAACCACAAACCAATATGGTGGCGCTACGCACCCTATCACCGATATCAATAATCTTTTGTATAGACGCTCTAATATCCTCTTCAGCAGATGCAGGAATATCCAATTCGAGCGCACACTTTAAAATATCTTCGGCAGACTGAGCACGATACTCAGCCTTAACACATACAGTACATAAAAACCTAATGTGCTGCTTTAAAGGCTCCAAAAAAGCCTTGCTATCTCTATCTTTCGTCATTCCAACTATGAGATAAACATCCTCATGCTTCATATAAGCGGTGATCCAATCTCTCAAAGCTTCTGCCCCTGCAACGTTGTGGGCACCATCTAAAAACAATTTCCAGCACTTTGGCAACATGTTATAGAGGCTTCCTGAAGCAATCCTTTCGAGCCTAGCAGGCCATACAGCATTTACCAAACCCGCCTCTATGTCTTCATGACTTATTTCATATCCAAACTTTCCTGATAATACACTGCAGGCAGCTATTGCTGTGCCTGCGTTATCTATTTGATGATCACCTTGAAGCGCTGGAAGAGGAAAATTATACTCTTCAGAACTACGAAACACCATTCCATCAGCATCTTTTGTGCATGACCATTCTATACCTCCTCGGTATATTGGAGCATGATTTACAGCCGCATGATATTCTATCGTCCTACGAGCGGCATCATACTTCTGAGGAGCTAAAACACAACTCACCCCTTCCTTAAGAATTCCCGCTTTTTCCCCTGCTATTAGTTCTACAGTATCCCCCAAAAAGCAAGTGTGATCATAGGAAATTGAAGTAATAATGGTCAGGATAGGCATAACCACATTTGTAGCATCCAGCCTACCACCCATACCTACTTCTAATAACACTATGTCCGCATGAACCCGTGAGAATGCAAGTAGCGCTGCCGCTGTTGTCGCCTCAAAAAAGGTTACCGTCATCCCATCGCACTTAGAACGACATTCTTCTAAAATCTCATGTAAGTGATTGTCTGAGATTTTACTCCCGTTAAGAACAATCCTTTCATTAAATTCTAGCAAATGCGGCGAAGTATATACATGAACACGCATCCCGGCTGCCTGCAATATACTAGATAAAAACGCTATGGTAGACCCTTTACCATTCGTACCTGCAACGTGCACAACTGGCGGGAGGTTATTTTCCGGATTCCCGATTCTACAGAGAATTTCTCTCATTCTATCAAGTGTAAGACCTTCAGGTTTGAATTCTAAAACCTTAGGCCAATGTGGCATATAT
Source organism: Anaplasma phagocytophilum str. Webster (assembly GCF_000964685.1). GTDB lineage: Bacteria > Pseudomonadota > Alphaproteobacteria > Rickettsiales > Anaplasmataceae > Anaplasma > Anaplasma phagocytophilum. The sequence goes on along the minus strand of NZ_LANS01000001.1, from coordinate 1,187,352 downwards.
ACCATACTCTCATAGCCGAAAATCACAAAATCAGAGCTATTGCCTCTACAAGCAACATGTATGTAAAACCTACTATCTATGCATTGAGCATATCAACTACACTTAGCTCAGCACCTAATAATGACTAATCTCTAAAATGCCCAGTGCACACATCTGCACCCCTGTACTCCCCCTAAGTGCTCTCTTTCAGTAGCATTCTTATTATTTTTTTGCAATATACTACCCGCATGTCAAGCGGTAGAGCGGAAAACACATAATCACAAGTGTATTCACCAATTCTTCCACACACCACATAACCAATTGGTATGGAGGATTAAATTAGCTTACCGTTGCCTAAAGATTTTATATGTTCTCTGGTGGCTTTTGAAATTGCATTCAGTTTTAATGGCATAGGACTAACGTATATATCATCAGATAATCTTGCGCTTCACTAGAAAGTCTTATACTGCCACATCGGAGAAATTTGTATCAATATTTTGAAAGTATAGAAATGGCGCATCATTGTTTTGCTACGTATAAAACTCAAAGTACCTAGGCTTGAAGTCATATAACGTGACTAAATCGGTTGCCTTGCTCTCAAAGTGTGTTAACCTCCCATCACAATTGAGCGTTTTTGTGGCCTGCTAAATATGAAGAAGGAACTATTAAAGCTTTCAATACTGGAAGCACATAATTGCCTCAAGAGAAAAGAATTTTCCCCTACTGAGCTTGTAGAAGCGTACATAGATGAGATGGAGAATGAGAATCTCAATGCTTTTGTAACAAAAACGCAAGACATTGCATTAGAGCAAGCAAGAAAGGTAGAAAACCTACTGCTTCAAGGTGAAAAGATAAGTCCATTAGCAGGTATGCCTATAGGAGTGAAAGATCTATTTTGCACCGCAGGAGTGCGCACTACCGCATGCTCTGACATATTAAAGAATTTCGTTCCTAGCTATGAGTCTACTATCTCTCAAAATCTCTGGAATAATAATGCTTGCATGATGGGGAAATTGAACATGGATGAATTTGCCATGGGCTCTGCTAGCAGCTACAGCTGCTTCGGACCCGTGAAAAACCCATGGAAAGGCCCCTATGGCGAAGATCTTATACCTGGAGGGTCATCCGGGGGATCTAGCGCAGCCGTTGCAGGTCGTCTATGCATAGCAGCCATTGGTAGTGATACTGGTGGGTCTGTAAGACAACCAGCTGCCTTATGTGGCATAGTAGGCGCAAAACCCACTTATGGTCGCTGCTCTCGCTGGGGAATGATAGCTTTTGCAAGCTCGTTAGATCAAGCAGGAGTGCTCACCCGCACTGTTGAAGATGCTGCTATAATGCTACAGGCAATGTGCGGACATGATAAAAAAGATTCAACTTCTTCACCGGTGGACGTACCAGACTTCTTAAAACATATAAGTTACGATATCAAAGGAAAGCGCATAGGGATTGTAAGGGAGTATGCAATTCCTGAAAATAAGGAACGGGAATGTGTCTCAGAAATGTGGGCAGCAAACTTAAAGTACTTACAAGATTGTGGAGCTGAAATTGTAGACATAAGTTTGCATCATACCAAGTACGCGCTGCCTTTATACTACGTTATAGCATCATCTGAAGCTTCGTCTAATCTGGCTCGTTATGATGGCGTCAGGTATGGAGTTAGACGAGAAGGTGAAAGCATAGATGATATGTATGAGCTGACGAGAAGCTTGAATTTCGGAGAAGAAGTAAAACGTAGAATTCTTATCGGAGCATATGCTCTCTCCTATGGGTGCTATGATGCATACTATGATAAATCACAGAGAGTTCGTCGCAGAGTTATGCAAGACTTCGATGAAGCCTTTAAAAAGGTAGATTGCATACTGACTTTAACAACTCCGAGAAATTTCATTGGAATGGACGAAAAACTAGAAATGATAGACAGATACTATAGCGATGTCTTTACCGTACCTGCAAGCTTAGCAGGCCTTCCAGCCATCTCTATACCCTCTGGCCTAACGAAGCATGGCTTGCCTATGTCATTACAAGTAATAGGTAAGCACTACGATGAAGGTGAAATTTTTAATGTAGCTGCGGTTATACACAAGCGTACTGGTGATCTTCTAAAGCACTTACACCACTTTTAGGTGCCTGACTACAGAAGAAGTAGCAACAGTCGCCATATATTTGTGTGTCGAGAGTTTATAGATTTGAGCAAAATTATTTGCTAGTTATGTTATAGGGAAAACGTATCTTAAGCCTACTGCTATCGTAATACCATGGATAGGATACATGTATTTCCACTCTCGAGATAATACCGAAAGCACCCTCATTGTAATCTTTTGTAGGAAACCGAATCAGACTTCTATACTTACAGGACTTCCATACTTACAGAACTCCCATAATTACAGGAGTTCTATACTCAATTGGCATAATTCCGAAACACAACGGTACCCCACATCTAAACTCACACTTTAGATGCCATTCTGGATATTGATAGTATTTATCTTTAGCGTCTTGAGGCTGGGTTTCTAGATATCTTTTTCCATTTTTCTGACTTGTTAAGCCTTTAAAGGACAAACTCAGGGGTTTGAAAATGCCTAGCGTTGTATATAATATGCTATATTATTCCTAAACCACGAAGTCACAAATGTAATCTTTTTACTTGAGAAGGCGCAGCATTACTACTGCTGCATTTGTACTCATCAGGTATCCGTATAGCAGCAAAAGCGCATTGGATCCTTGGTAGTAACAGTAATCTCAAACCTTTATCAGATTGGCTATGACAAAACGCTTTTATCCACACAAAACTTTAAGATCTCTAGAGCATCTGATGTATATGCCATGTATAAGATACTCCCGCTTTGAAAGTATCATATTCTACAAATAAATTACATGTTCACTCCTTAGAGTTACTTCTTGAGCCCTTGCCATTCTTTCGCTTTATCCCAAAATCCAAAAATGTTTAATACCCTAGAAACGGAATGGTCTACTATATCCGTTATGGATTTAGGATGATGATAAAAAGATGGTATGGGCGGAGCGATAATTGCTCCGATTTCTGTAAGTGCAGTCATATTTCTTAAATGCCCAAAATGAAAGGGAGTTTCCCGCAGCATCAGTACCAGCTTTCTTCTTTCTTTTAAAGTTACATCTGCTGCTCTAGTGAGCAAATTCGATGCTGCGCCCGATGCGATTTCCGACATGGTTCTCACGGAGCATGGTGCAACAATCATTCCCGCAGTAGCAAATGATCCGCTTGCTATAGACGCACCTATATTCTCGCAATTATGACACTGATAGCAGAGGTCCTCTTCCAACTCTCTCAGTGTAATTATATCAGCACATTCATGCATTAGTGTAAGTTTTGCAGCATTACTTATCACTAGATGGACTTCAACATCTGTATTTTTTAAATGCTGAAGTAAACGCACACCATAAATAGCACCCGAAGCGCCAGAAATTCCAACTACTATTCTCACATTTTCCTCATGCAATGAAAATTAACGTCTAACACGCAGAAGTATACAGGAATATACGTCCTTTCTTTTTAAAAAGAAACAGCAGCGCACAATCTTATAGCAGTTCTATAACTACTTGCATTACCGCATTACTCCCTTATTTCACGCAATTAGAATGGATGCTAAAGATATAATACACACATATGCACCAACTACTAATCGACAATTGGTTGCGGCGGCTATTGCTGAGATAGTACATAAAAATCCTGATATAAACCTCACGGGCGTTTGCGGAGGATTGCAGAGTATTATGGCATGCGATGGGCATTATTTAGTTTGTGCGCGTTCACAAGCTGCTTGGTTAGCTTGAAGCTGCAGCTATACATGTAGTATCTATGCTAGATCCGCATCATCAGGATGTTGTCCTACATAAATTGAGAATCGTGCCAGGTAGTAGATTGGTTTCTATGGTGTCTGTGCATGTAGAACCTGATGCAACAAATGGATGGAATTCTTTGTTTTTTTCTGATGTTCATGTAATGATCCAAAACTAGCTTAGATATAAACAGGCCTCTATAATCCTCTTACACGCCTCAGATAACCTATCATCTGAAAGGCATATGAAACCGGGAAAAGTCAAGAGCTCCGAACATAACACACGGACAAACAGCGACCCCATTATTTAGTACGTGGTTTTCTGTAATTTATCATACTCACTTTAGGAGCATGTTTACCTAGCATATTGTGCGGATATGACCACATAAAAAGACCTTTATAGGTTTACTTGTAACACCCCTGAAGAAAGCACCGCGTTGATAACCTTATCCCCCCTCCCGTAACAGTGCCTTAATTTTAGCGTCTAGGAAAGATTGATCACCATCTACACAACTATTGCACCATACTGCTCTATAGAAGGTTATACTCTGAGACTGCAGCGCTTTTATAGCTTCCACATTACCTGATATGTACACCTATACGCCCATCCAGTTCTGGAATCAATAAGCCTTTAAAACCTCATTGAGGATAATATATACTCTACCATAAAGGGACGGTTCTACCTGCTGAATGACACGATTTGAGGATCTTTGGGTGTAAGATTTTCTGATAACGGGATAATAAAGTCAGTAAAAGACATTCATAGAAACATACTGTTCCAAGATCACCCAGAAGCTTTAGCTATTCACATGCTGCGAGACCATGTATATCCTGCCACTGATAACACAAATGCTACTGCTTACAAGATTTGAAGTAACAAAGCTGCGCTCTTTGCGATATCTATTATTGAGGATTTTCTTTATCGCTAGTAATTATTCTCCATAGCACTTTATATGCACTTCTTAAGAGGTAGAGTGTTATTGTCATGGACAATTTTACTAAGCAGCACAAGCTCCTTCTCAATACAAGCGCTTCTTAAATAAGAGCAAAAAACTACTTGCGTTTAAAAAACCACCCTCGTTCGTATTAAGATATAAAAGCTAAATTACACATGAATAATCAAGCCTTTTGGAATGCAAAAAGGCTTATTAAACTCCAGTGCTCACAAACAACAGAACTCTACCTAGAGAAATGCGTACTCACTGCCCTAAATTTCAATGCTGCTAAGATATCCCTAAAGCAAAAAGAACTTGCACTATCAAAGAGAGCAAAGAACTGCGATTCAGAAAATATACAGCCTGGCAAGAGTGCAACAAAGTTTATAAACAAAATACATTATGACCAAACAGGCTTATGGCCTCAGCAACATGTTCCTCTAAGATCTCTTCACTACAAGACAAATCCGCAATAGTCCTTGCTACTTTCAAGATCTTAGCAGAATCTCTATTAGAGAGTTGATTCCTTTGAAAAACTTGTTCAAGCAATCTCCTCGCATTGCTACACATATACGGTATCACAAAAGACTCCACGTCATGCGCTGATAAAAAAGCATTTCTCTTCGTAGCATCTCCATATCTACGCTCTTGAAAAAGCCTTGCACTCATGACCCTTCTTTTCATTTCTGATGAATTTTCTTCCTTGCTTCCAGTTATTTTCGAAAACACGCTTACATTCCCCATCTCCACTTTAATATCTATCCTACTCAATATTGGACCAGAAATTCTCCTTTGGTATTCTATTGCGCATTTTGGCGCCCTAGAACATCTCCTATTTGGATCATTTAGATACCCACATTTACAAGGATTCATAGCCGCAACAAGTTGAAAATTTGCTGGATAGGTAATATGTGAATTCGCTCGTGCTATTACAACACTTTTATCTTCTAAAGGCTGCCTTAGCGCTTCTAAAACACTCTTAGAAAACTCAGGCAATTCATCTAAAAACAAAATACCATTATGAGCCAAAGTAATTTCACCAGGGTGCGCGCGCATCCCTCCTCCTACTATAGATGGCATAGACGCAGAACTGTGCGGCTCTCTAAAAGGCCTCGAAGTGATAAGATACTCAATCCCACTTTGAGTAATGCTGGAAATAACATTAATTGCAATTATCTCCTCGGGAGTTAAATCGGGTAAAATACCGGGAATTCTTTTTGCAATCATAGACTTTCCAGTACCAGGAGGCCCAATCATAAGCAAATTATGCTCTCCCGCCGCTGCTATTAGCGCTGCGCGTTTTGCGATTTCTTGCCCTAATACATCTCCCATATCTATTGTTAAAGTTTTACTTTTAATATGAAATTCTTTTCCCCTACTATCAGAGGTATTATAAAATTCTGCAGAGTCGGTATTCGCAGAATAATGATTATTACTAAAGTAATGCACGAGATTAGATAAATGCCTCGGCCCCAGCACTTCTAAACCAGCAATGAGAGACGCTTCTCTGGCATTGCCATACGGACATATTATCCCTTTCGACCCATTTTTAGCACATACTGCCGCAGCAAGAACTCCTTTTACCGCTGTAATGCTGCCATCCAATGAAAGTTCACCTAGCATTATGTAAGAAGAAAGCTTCTCTGATTCTTTGATAATCTTCATAACAGAAAGTATGCCCATAACTATGGGAAGATCATAATGGCTGCCTTCCTTAAATAGACTCGCTGGAGATAAGTTCACCGTTATACGTTTCAGCGGTAGAGGAGCTTTGATAGATGTTAATGCCGCTCTTATTCTCTCACGTGACTCTGCAACAACCTTATCGGGCATACCCACGATATGAAAAGATGGTATACCATTTGCTATATGAACTTGCACAATAACATCTACAGTACACACACCAACGAATGCCACTGTATTTACATCTGCCAGCATTTTAAATGTGCCATTAAAGCAGTAGTTCTTAGCAAGAAATAACCAAAATCCCTAGTAAAAAATATTAAATTATTAATTATAAAAACATGATACTTTTAGTATATTCTTATAATCTGGCATATTATATTGTATTGAGAGTTACAAAACGTAGTATTGTAGCAAACCGTATGTTATGTGTTATGAAGGATGAAAGTATTACAACGTTTCTATTCGCTTGTTCAGTTTGTGATTGTTATCGGTCTTGCAAGCAAGTGCGCATATTGTGATAGCATATCACATGCTAATTCATCCGCTACAAAGGCAGATTTAAGGTTTTGCTTAGGTGCATACAAAGACGGAAGTGAATACTTCTTAAATCTTTTTAAAACAAAAAAGAAACAATCTCCTTCTGATACTTCTGAAGCATCAACACCTAAAAATGAACCTGAGAATAAGGCAAATATTATACACAAGCACTACTCCGCATTAGCAGGAATTAGCTATGTTATTTCGACTCCATCACTGGGAAATTTCGCAGCAGGAGTTGGGTATTCCTATCGTGTTACTAAGCTTGAATTTGCCTCTTTCCAGGAAACAAAAGAAAAGATAAAACGTGATTCTCTTCCATATGCCGAGCTATTTTGGGAAAAGAACGGCATACTGCTATTAGAAAACCTGGCTTTACGTGTAGGGTCACGTATTTCTATAGACAAAGGGAATGGAGTTCCATGTAGTATCAATTTCGGAATTAAGTACAAAATAGGTAGCATCACGTCGATATATGCTGGTGTTTTTATGGAAGCCAATTTCCCACACCTAAATAAAATTGATTTTAAACGGGATGGTACTCTATATGAATCTATTGGTATTGAGTTTACAATCTAATAATCAGCATATCCATCACGTAGAGTGAGTGCACTCTAATATTTGTAGAATCTGCAAATCTATGTAATCGTTCACTGATGCTGAAATTGAGTAGAGGAATTTCCCATCTTTTCTAAAGTTGCTCTCATGCTTTTATAAGAGCGGAATAGTATGCAAATTACAATGCCGACACTTAACTTATGTTTAGTGAACCTATTTTCTCCAGCAATTTCCTTAGTTTATACTCAAGTTTTCGATACAACTGTACATAGTATATATAGTGCTACACTAGAACTATACGCGTTTTAAATTTTTAGCGTATAGCAATGTCTAGCTGAGGCTGTAGCTCTTGTCTTGACCGCAAGTATTAATCTATGTTATCTAGGATGCGGTGGTGTGTGGCAGCTGCGTGCGCTTCATGGCATCGGATGTATTCCTTTTTAATCCTTAAGACAACAAGACGATGCGGAAAATAGTTGAAGAAATTACAAATGAGATATTGCGTCCTGATGGGCAACGTGACGTAAGGGTAGTTAATGAAGTAGTGGTAAGGGCGATCATTCGTGCAATCTTCAAGGGAATGGCCCCAAAGTATATCCTTAGGGTGCACCCTACTTTTCATGGGCTGAGATATTCCTACGATGTCACTACACCGGGTGCCGAGATTGGTGTGCCCAGTATGAGAGAGGCTTGTGCAGTAGCCGCCTTGAAGAGGTCTATCGCTTCTGAAGAGGGCATGGAGAATCTCTGTCGTTATTTAGTCGCTATTTGCGCTTTTATGCCTCAAGAGAGAGGGGCGCTGATGCGCAGCCTTCTAGCGCCGTCTTCACCTGCGTATGCTCTTCGTGAAGCTGTGCAGGATGTATGTGACGTGGTAGATGCAATATTATTGCATACGGGAAATATTTCTGAGGAGTGCACTTTAAACTGGGATGAGGTATATAAAACGTGCTCTCGCAAGCTTTTAAAGGCAATGTCGAAAATGTCAGGTTCTGCCTTGGTTGGTGTTGCGTATGCCGTATATACCAGTAGCACTTGCATGAACCTAACTAGGTCTCGTGACGATTTACTGGCTTTACTTTCTATGGATGAGCCTCTTGATCCTGGTTATGTATCTAACGTGGCTTGGAAGCTTCGCTTGTTATCCAATTTTAATCCTCGCTTGACGAAGCATTATAAGATTCGCAGAAGTGTTTTGTCTGGTGGATCAGAATCTGCAGCGACACTTGCGTTTAGTCGTGTTGAGCTCTTGGCGTCGTTGAAAAATGATGATGAATGGCCTCATATAGTAAACAGTAAGGTTAGTGCTCAGATTAGGAAGAGCGCTGCAGTGAATGCGGAAAGGCTGTTACTAGTCAGTATGTTGCTGAATAATGAAATTGGCATAACTACTGACAATGTTGGAGCTATGCTTTTTAATAGTGGAAGGGTTGGGTATTCTTTCAATACGAGCGCATCGTTTGCGTTGTTGAAGCAGAGTGTCACTTATCATAAGTTGTCCGATGGCCTGCTAAGTTCTGCTGAAGGTAGGGAACTTGTTAATTTACTTATTGAGAGTCACCACACGCGTCAGAGATGTAGTTTTGGGGTAGACTATGAGGCGCTTGCTGAGGAAATTAGGCGCTTAAGTGATGATGCAGCAGAAGGTGGAATACTCCTATCAAATATAGTGAGTAACATATGCGAAGGGGTGTGTCGTCAGGATACCGATAGAAAGAAGGTAATGGCTCATGCGAAGGAAATAGCTTTGCTGTTATTTGAGCGGATAAAGTTCTTACGTAATTTCGTGGATAATCCTCAATATAAAGATCTCACTGAGTTTATCATGCAGTCCAATGTGGTAGATACTTACATAGATTTTAGAAATTTCCTTGAGAGAAGGGGCGTGGGCAAAGGTGTGGAAAGAAGAAAAGGTCGTTGGCTGCCGCGTGTGCCGAAGACTGAAGTATCACATGTAAGTAGGTATTTGAATAGAGCAATGTATATATTCGGCATTTTTCTTGCTGTATGCGCTGCGCTTTCTGTATTATACGCTCTGGGCCTGTATATGCTACATGGAAGTGAGGCTATACCTTTTGAGAGTATTGGAGGATTGTTAGGGATCACTTTAAGTATACAATCCGTCTTCGTGCTTTCTTTCGTGGCTGCGACTTTAGGTTTCCTCTGCATATCTTTCGCGTGCGTGAATATGAGACAAAGTGCTGCGGTAGATTCTGAAGATGGGGTACCGTTACTTCATGGTGATAGGGAATCTAGAGACCACGATGGCTCGAAGCCGAGAGAAGAGTATGCCTTAAATGCAAGTGATTTGAAAACTATAGATGCTGTTGGGTGCATAGGTACCGCTTCGGCCATAAGTGCTATGGAGGAGCCCGCTAATGAGAATGCGGAATCTGAGTATGTGGATGTTCTTCCACCTAGGGGGCGTAGTAGCAGAATAAGTAGTAGATCAGGGCATGGAAGTGGTGTCTCGCGATAAAATCTAAGGCTTTTTTTGTTGCAGTGTATTTTTATCCTAGAAAAGTGTTGGGATAGTGAGCATTACAACAACAGGAAAGCTTTTAAGCTGCGCGTTTGCTGCTTTTTGTCATGATTATGCAGAAACGTTTATTATTGCATGCGTAGAAAGTCTTTGGTTTTGTATGTTTTCTCTCGAGATCTTGGAGGCTACACTACTATCCTAGCTATAAAGTTGCAAATCACTAAGTGGCATAGGAAAGAATCGGTGCGACTTTACTGTCTTTAAAGTTTATGTGCTGAAGCAGGGAATGGAGTGACGGAGCGCCTCTGGTGGTGTTGTTTGCGTTATGTGTGGTTTATACATGAATGGAATGTGTATAACAACACCGCAATAATTGCTTTATCCTTTTTCCTGCTCTGGTGTTCATAGGAGGAAAAAGATATCATATGAAGCTCTCTTTCAAAGCCTTTAGAAGGGAATTTAATGAAGAGCATAAATTTCTAAGACTAATAGGCACGAGCTTATTTATTGAGATATAAGTTGTATGCGCATAGTTGACATGCAGCTTGGCAATATAAGGAGGTTTTTTATATTCTTTGTAGTTCCCGCGTATTTTCCAATATAAAGCTATACCTTATAAAAACGTCATGTTATCCTCATGGTCTCATTGCGCTAATAAAAATTGGTAGATGTTGAGCATACGTCGCGGACGTTAGCATTATATCATGCGTCATTTTCACTCCTTCCAAAGCGAGGCATCTTGGATAGCATCTATGAATTCTTGGGAATTGCTTTGAAGTGTTAGGCTAGCACAATAATATCAGTAGCTCTCATATATGTTGTGATCTTGTATACGATTTCCGATAAAATTTTCTTTTAAAAGTATTAAAATCTTCATGAAATAGATGATATGCACGGAGTTACAAATAATACTCTGTCTTTAAAAAATGAAATACTGAGGGAATTGAGTCTACAGCTCAGAATGTGATAAACTTATATGAGGAACCTAAAATAATCTATCACTGCGAGGAAAACTTTTTTAAAACCTAGAAACTGTACGCAAACTGCTGAAAAACTTATTATACGGGTTACATGATAAAGAAAAAGGTCTAGAGTAATTTTATGTATCGGATCATGGTATTAAGGTTGGGAATTTAATGTGATATAATCATTATACATGACTGATTCTCAAAGATCTGGCTATATACAAGCGGGACTATGCCTCTGATCTTTACAAGTTTTGGATTTAGTTTTCTACTCATATGAAGGCAGCTTCTCTTCTGCGAGTGTTTTACTTGCCTTAAGGTTCATGTGTTTTAACTCCATGCGTCACCGTTATTAAGGGAAGTTATCTCTGAATAACTCAGATAAAATGATGCTATTACCCTCTCATTTTTAATAGTTTCTCTTTTTATAGAGAGCTCTGTAAGAACGCACCTGATCCAACTCTGGAACCTTGATTGAGTTGCCTTTAGTCAGCTCTTCAAGATTTTGGAAAAACTTATTACGTCTATCTGAATGCGCTCGACTTGCATCACAACCTTAACACTAGAACTCAATCTTGTTAGTAGAATCCAGTTTAAAGTGTATGTGAGCACTTACTGTATGGGCATATTTTGCAAGAATAGCAGAATTACCTCTTCACTACATCACGTATAGATATTAATTATGATTCTACTATATAGATATGGGTCGGTGGATGGGATACCTGCTTATATCACACAACTCCTTTACTATTCTAATCTAAATGGGCACGAAAATACTTATCGCTATTTTTGGAAAACAATGGTGTAACTTTAAGGCCTATTTACGGCATTTTTAAAGAATCTATCCTAACAACACACAGGTAGCTAAGTCTCTATAAGAACGGCATCATAGCGCGTGTCCAGGATTACTCTTTCTAGAATAGAAATATCTTATCAAATAGAACAGTGTTTTGAGATAATGTCTCAGAAGCATATCCATATGACCTCTTTACACACTACCGCACATCTACTCATACTTATGTTATCAGAAAATCAGCCTCAAACCGGACTTTAATCTAATCCAACACAGTAGACGCTATAAACTAGCAGCATATCTTGTATCTATTAGCGTTTACAAAAGACCTTACCTTACTGAAAGATTGAAGCTCAATCTGCCTGATTCTTTCCTTTGAGACTCCATATTCTTCACTTAACGTTTCTAGAGTGTCTGGATGTTCCTTTAACTTTCTTCGCGAAAAAATATCTCTATGTCTTTCATCCAGCGTAGATAAAGCCTCCTTTACCATCTGATCTTTCATCACACTCTCCTCATGGGATAGGTACATAACCTCCTGATTGGGGCTTGAACATGGTATAAGATCTTGTAGCTCAGTACCACTTTCACAGCAGACCTTGTCACTGAGTGATATGTCCCTATTGGAGAAAAACCTATCCATGCTCTCTACTTCCTTTTCAGAAGTACCGCATTCCTCCGCTATAGCACGTATATCACTCTGACTGGCCGAAGCACTACAGCCTAATATTCTCCTTTTAATCTTCCTCAAACTAAAAAACAACTTCTTCTGAGCCTGCGTGGTCCCTATACGCATACACGACCAGGAACGCAGTATATAGTCTTTTATAGACGCTTTTATCCACCATATTGCATATGTAGACAACCTGAAGCCCAATTCGGGATTGAACTTCTTCACTGCTTGCATCAGACCTATGTTTCCTTCCATTATTAACTCCATGAGAGGAAGGCCATAACTCCTAAAACCCATTGCTACTTTAACCACTAACCTCAGATGGCTAGTTACCAACTTATGAGCGTCAGCTACCGATCTATTTTTATGCCAATTCTCTGCACATTCCTTCTCTTCTCTCTCTGTTAGCATAGGAAAAGCCCTTACTTGCTCCATATATGCAAGTAAATCATCTGCTCCCATCGATAACCCAGATGCGGTAAGCATATACCAACGCCTCTCTGTTTATTAATTGCACTATGTACGCACTCTAGTATAGGTATGGTATGAGCAATTTTCAAGACTTTGCTACATCTTTAATAATTTTACGCTAGTACTGAAGTGTACATACAATTTCCATCTAGATGTAATTAGTGGCATAAACGTAAATACGTAATAATATCCACTGCATCTATATAACCTTTCTATTTTTCATATAAAAGTTTGGTATGAAAATATTAATCGATACAGATATTATTAGCATGAATACCACCGCATACTTCTCATACATAGATCTCATGAATTGCTTATCGTATACCCTACCCTTGCAGGCGTTTCTTATTCAATCTTCTTTATAATCACGAGCATGTGCTTCTTTTTGAAATTACTCGGCAAGTCTTCACGATACCTGTTACTTGCTTTACCCAAGATAACACTTTTCAGAGAAGTAAACAGAGCACAACATATAATAATGATACAGCAAAAGAAACTATGAGTTATTAGCAAAAACCATTACAAGTTATGCTTCATACCCATTGTTGCTATAGGCTCTTAAATTAGAAATCGAATATTGCATTCAGGTACTTCTTCTATATTGGATACTCCTTGATCACGATACCAGTTGAATGCTTGGGTGAGACTATCAACTTGATCATCATTCTCTCCATTAGGAAACGCGCATATTTCGCTCTCAAAATCATGTAACCATGGAGCATAATGAGGCACAAAAAGATGACCTTTTTGAATTGTAGGGATGATCTGAAGCAGTCTAGATAATTTGCAATACTTCTTAGGATTAAACGCTATTACGGGGAGTTTTTTGCTCATTTCCTGTAAAAGCTGATACCCACTAGATCTTTCTTCTATGAGTATTACATCCGGTTTCCAATGCTCACTTAGATGCAGTACCCTCTTCTTTAACTCTGTATAATTAGCTTTTGCTCTATATACATCTAATAGAAAAAAGCTCCCATCCCGAATAGCTAACGTGATGCAGACACTAAAATTGCTATGTGCGTGTAGAGTGGATGCTGTATCCCAACTTTGTACTATGCAAGATTCCGTAGTATCAAACTCATCACTATGATAGCGCTTTAACCATCCCTTTCGTATGATTCCGCTATTACCAATGTTTATAGGCTTCTGCTGGTACTGCGATGAAAATGCGTATATTCCTACCTCATTCTTTAAACCTTCAATATATCTACTGCCTAAATTTTTGATAATGGGCTCATTTTTTGAGCGTTTATACATTGCCACCCTACAGCGTGAAGAGCCATAATCCCTATTTAAAGAGAAGATAGTCGCTCTTTTTTCAGCGATAAAAGGTATCGACAGGTGGTGCCATGTCTTGTGGGCACTTGTAGCAAGAACTTGCGCTGATAAATCTTCAGTATGCAGCCTGTGCATTACTATTACTACTATCCCCTTTTTCCTATCATTTATCCTGGTTAAAAAGCTTTCTTTAAACCAGTCAAACACCCTCCTTCTATATTTGCTACTAGATGCTTGCATCGGATTTAGCGGATCATCAACAATTAAAACATCTCCCCCTTCTCCAGTTACCGTCCCACCTACCGAAGTAGCCATTCTGTATCCTAGCTTTGTGGTTATAAACTTTCTTCTACTATTCTGTAGTTTACTTATTTCTACCTCTGGAAATATTGCTCTATACCATGATGACTGTAAAACACACTTCGTATCGAGAGATAGCTTCTCACTAAGCAATTGAGAATAACTTGCAACAATGATTCTGGCACATGGATTAAACCCTAGTATCCATGCAGGCCATGCTACACTCACGCATATCGATTTCATCATGCGTGGCGGTACATTTACTATAAGTCTTTTAATCTTCCCTTCATGTGCTGCCTGCAGCCTGTCGGCCATTACACGTATGTGCCAGTTATTTACGTACGTGCTCCCTGGAGAAACTGTCTCAAAAACTAGCTTTATAAACTTAGTGAATTGCATAGTGACTCTATACTAAATTAGAATTCAGAATGAGGAATAAGTGGAGCTCTATGAGTGATGTGAAGCTCCATATGGAATGTAGTTTTCAATATAAAAGACGTTAGAAGGTCATATAATCAGCTTAATTTTCGTTTCTAAAGATATAGCCAAGAACTTTTTTGTATAATTACGTGATGTGCTACAAAGTTAGAGGTATTTCAGCTATACACGGCACCAGATAAAACACTATCTGGAAAGCTATAAGGACCGTTTTACTAGCCAAATATGGTTCTCAGAAATACAACAAGTACACATCTATTAATTAGATGACAAAGTATGGGGAAGTTCTGACGTAAGCAATATCATAAGAAAGAACGCTTGCATAAAGGAGAGATATAGTATCCTTCTCCACTAATATCCTCCTATTACAATGCATGGAAGAACATAATGCTGTCAGCATGCCTTAATAGACATATGAATTTAGAGAATATAAATTTAATTCTGAAGAAGAAAAATAAGCCATAAGCTAGGAATACTCACAGACAAAAAGCGCACAGAGTAACTTCCACTAAAGCTGCAGAGATTAGTAGCAGGAACTCAGGCTATCTTCTCACAGAAAATTTTCCACAAAGAATTCTATCATCTATTCGTAGATATGTGTTAACACGCAGGACGGCCTTGCTTGGATAGCTATTTGTTGGTCGCCGTAGCGATAAACTTCAGACGAAATTTTATGATGTAATGTTAGGTCTTCTCAAGTATAAACAAAACTTTTCCGATGCGTAAAAGCCCAAAATAATCTGATATAAGAAGAGCACACCAACGGAGAAGCTGAACCCAGCCTTTCTAGCAAATCAAAATAATGAAGTGCAGCATTTTCATATGGAACAATTGCGCGGTATTCTTGAAATATATGCAAGACTATCCGCGAGCCTTATTTTATATGGGATACTCCTTGTTTTTAGCAAAACGCAATAAATTTTCTTACCAAACTGCAGAACAACTAAAAACTCTAAATACTGCTATAAAAGCTTGTTTATAAGTGCAACAGCCTTAGCAAATCTTCACTTAAAGCTTCTTCAAGCATCAGACTAGTATTGCACTCTCGTGCAAAAATCTTTACCGATTCAAAGTAACCCTTTCCAAGATGTTTCATGTCTCCTGACTCGCAAAGATGACGAGGAAAACTGTTTTCCAATACCGTTAAACCCTTAGAGCTTACTACAACAGCACTCCATCACCAATGGTAACTCTACAAACCATGCCATATCAAGCCCATAACTATGCTAAAGTTCTCTAGCATATACAAAATACATACCGCTTTTTATTACATAGTAGATACAATTTCTGTTCAACAATCTTCAATATTTTCCCATACTACCGCGTAATCAATATTACTTTCCTAGATACTTATACTTACTTTTGCTTGCATTACGTAAATCTATGTAGAAGAGTATGACCTTCATACGTCTGAACGCGTAATAAGCGCTTACCATACGAAAAAAGTCGGCATCTCTTCTCTTGCTTTTAGTATTAATTCTCCCATCTTATATAGCACAAGTTCTATAACTGGTTACATAACCGCATGACTCTCCATTAATATACTTTTTTGTAACAAGAATGGCTTTGAAAATTCACAAGAGAGGATAGTACGCATATTAAAAAGCAGAGCACACTCTCTTAGAATAGGGTGTAAAGAAAAATCACCGGTGCATCCACTTCTTTCTTATAACTCCATGCTTTCTTACATATTCTTGGACAACACCTAGTACCTAGGAAGTCAGTTTTTGCTGAATTAAAACTACGTAACTAAACGGCATTCTAACGCTAGCAGCACAAACTGCAGCAGAACCACATGTCTTTTAAGCGATATATCTTCCTGCATTCCTTACAAAAACCGCAGTAATGTAGACATAAAGCATATGACTTTATTGCTCGTGCAGTATGGTAAAATTAAAAATCGTCTTACTAAGAAGACCGTACCTCGCTAATATACAAAAAGCTACTAATATGATGTAACACGTATAGCAGCACTATAGGTATTTTAAGAATAATCAACCCATTCTAATATTGTACTGGTATCGTAATTAAAATATGCACTGGCATCAGTATTTTACTCACTTTATAGGATCTACATCAGGAGTTGAGACATACCCTACCCCATAAATACAGTAACTCTTCAGTTGGAAAGATTGGTAGATGCATAATTTTACGTAAGTAAAACTAGCAACAGTATGAGCGAATTATTATCAGAGAGCAAAACCACATTTACCGCTTCGTTCTGAATACTACAGCGGAACTGCATAAAACCTCTACCGAGCGCAGAATCACCCAATACTAAAAAATCTTTGATATATTCCAAACCCAGCGTTTCATATAGTAAGATAAAATCCTGAAATTAATGACTGAATACCTACTATCCACTTCTGAAACTTACAGATAACCCGAAACTAATCTTTCACCTGCAATGCTTGAATAAAAGCACTCTGCGGAACAGTAATATTTCCAATAGACCTCAGACGCTTCTTCCCCTTCTTCTGCTTTTCCAACAGTTTCATCTTTCTCGTAACATCGCGCCCATACACCTTTGCTGTCACGTCCTTACGATATGGAGATATAGTCTCACGCGCTACTATCTTTGAACCAACTGCAGCCTGTATTGCAATCTTATATTGCTGCCTAGGAATAAGATCCTTCAAGCGTTCACAAATTTCTCGCCCTCTTGATTCTATCTTTGACTTATGTATGATACACGCCAATGCATCTACCAACTCAGAATTAATCAAAAAAGTCAATTTTGATACCTCGGCAGGCATATAACCATCCATCTGCCAATCAAAGCTTGCATACCCTTTCGAGATAGATTTTAACCTATCATAAAAATCAAAAACTATTTCTGCTAAAGGTAACCGATACTGCAACAGAGCCATGTTACCAGTATACGAGAGATCTACACGCTCTCCGCGTTTACCATTGCACAGAGCCAGCATAGATCCTAGATACTGATCTGGAACCATTATTGTAGCCATTATCCAAGGCTCTTCCACCTTGAGAATCTCATGTGCTTCTGGTAAATCATTAGGATTATGAATGTCCCTTGTGACATTACGCTTATCAGTCACCTTATATACAACACTAGGAGCAGTAGCAGTAAGATCTAAATCAAACTCCCGCTCTAGCCGCTCTTGGACAACTTCAAGATGAAGCATGCCTAGGAAACCACAGCGGAAACCGTATCCCAAAGCAGTGGAACTCTCTATATCAAAAGTAAAGCTGGCGTCATTTAATTGCAGCTTCCCCAAAGCCTCTCTTAAATGTTCAAAACTTCCAGCATCAACAGGGAAAAGGCTACAAAAGACCACCGGACAGGTAGCCCTAAATCCCGGCAAAGCTTCAGCACATCTTCTAGCATCTTCTGTAACAGTATCCCCTACTTTACAAGCTAAAAGCTCTTTTATGCCCGCAGTGATAAACCCAATCTCACCTACAGACAAAGCATCAACCATTTTCTTGTGCGGAGTAAATACACCCACATTATCTACGGTATATACCGCTCCCGTGGACATCATGCATATCTTCATTCCCTTTTTCAATACACCGTCCTTAATACGCACTAAAATGACAATGCCCAGATATGGGTCATACCAACTATCCACCAATACCGCTTTTAAAGGAGCTTCCTCATCACCTTCAGGCGCAGGTAATCGCTCTATTATAGCCTCTAAAACATCATTTATTCCTATACCAGTCTTAGCTGATACCAAAAGAGCATCACTTGCATCTAGCCCTATTATCGTTTCAACTTGTGACTTAACTTTTTCAGGATCTGCAGAGACAAGGTCTACTTTATTCAGTACTGTTATTATCTCATGATTATTTTCAATCGCTTTATAGACATTTGCCAATGTCTGAGCTTCAACACCCTGACTACTATCTATAACAAGCAATGAACCCTCACACGCAGCTAAGCTTCTGCTAACTTCGTATGAAAAATCAACGTGCCCGGGAGTATCAACAAGGTTTAAGTAGTAAACTTCTCCCGCCTTAGATGTATACTTTAACCTTACGGTTTGAGCTTTTATCGTAATACCGCGCTCACGCTCGATATCCATGGAATCAAGAACCTGTTCCTTCATATCCCGCTCAGCCAAAGCATCACAAGACTCTATCAGCCTATCAGCTAAAGTTGATTTTCCATGATCTATATGCGCTATTATCGCAAAATTCCGTATCGAACTCCTATTCACTCTAGGACCACAAGCAACATCTAAAGCCAAAGTTTAAGTTACTATCATCTCCCTTTCAATGTAATAATTTATATCAGTTTCTCAAGAAGGCATATAGACAACCTTTTAAGACGCCTACCACTTCTCCATCAAACAATTTGATTTCTTTATTACACGCAACAGACACCTAACACTGAGATATCACATGCAGTACGCTTCTTTTCGCTATTCGAAAGTTATTTTTTTCTGCCCTTTAAGAATATAATCTCGTATTCCACCGGAAGAGCTTCTTCCCCCTCCCCCTTTCCAGCCAGTGACTTCCTATACAAATGCCACGCTCTTTCCATAATAGCAGGCTCTAAAGGCTCAGAACCCTTGTTAACCATATCACCTTCACCCATATCTTTTAGATCTTTATATAAGTGATGTAAACTTATGTAACTGATGCAAATGACACTTACATCAACAACTATATCCGTAAATCCACAGGTCTGTAGCAACATTGCCATATCACTTGACCTAGGAAAAGGCTGTATCCTAGGCACAATACATCCATCTTCAGCAGAGATTATAGCCTTCTTTACACCCCTTAGCGTAGATTCTCCAAAAGTGGCAGCTATGAATATACCCCCCTTCCCCAGAATAGAATTAATTCTAGAAATTGCTTCTACTAAGGAATTGAGGTTATGCAAAGTAAGATAGCTGATAGCTAAATCAAAACTCTGCTCAAGAAACGGCATGGCTTCGTCATCAGATACTACCCTATAATACCTTCTACCATCTCCTGATTGCGAATCCACAACATCACAAAGAAAAACTCGATGGTCCAAAGAGAAGAAAGGAACAAATTGATTCAATATAGGGTCGCCACGACACCCCAAAAACAAAATATCCGAAACACGATCCAACTGAAGAAAGGCTACTCTACCAGCAAGTAGAGCAGCCACCTCAAAAAAAATTGACGAAGAAAATGAAAGCGCCGATGCACGACATTGCCTTATAATCTTACGATCAAAAAGCATAAAGCCTAGAAAAACCTTGGCTTCTTAGGAGCAGCAGGACCATTCTGAACATCTCCATTAGCGCCATTACGCCCCCGTCCCCCTGTACCTCCAGAGGATTCAGAAGATGACGACTTAGTGTTTCCCGAAGAGGAATCAGAACTATAACCGCTACTACCAGCACTATGTCGACGACGCGTCGAAGAAGATGACCTACCCCCTCCATTACCCGCAGAAGAAGATGACTTAGCAGCACCATCGCGCTTTCCACCACCACGACCATTCCTTCCAGCGGAAGCACCTCCATAATCTCCACGAGGAACATATACAGAACCTGCTCCTCCACCATTTACACTACTGTCACCAACAGTATTCCCGGCAGCAACACCATTCCTTCTTTGCGGAGCATACAATTCACAATCAACTTGATCACCAGTCTCCTGATCTATTCTGCGCATTGACAACTGAATATGATCCTTATCCATATCAATGACGAGAACCTTTACCTTATCACCAACCGCGAGAACATCAGCCACCGCATTTATGTGCTCATTCCTAATCTCACTAATGTGAACAAGCCCCTTTCTAGCACCCAAAAACGTAACAAAAGCACCATACTTAGCAAGCTCACAAACTTCACCACTATAGATCTTACCAACTTCAGGCTCAGACACTATTCCCGTGATCATATCCTTTGCACTTTCTATAGCCTCACGCCCGACGGCATAAATCATCACCGTACCATCTTGAGAAATCTCAATTTTAGCACCAGTCTTTTCGCATATCTCACGTACATTCTTCCCGCCGGCACCAATGACGTTCTTTATCTTGCCCTTGTCTATAAGCATAGACTCCATCCTAGGAACATGTTCTCGAACAGCACCACGCGATTCCTTTATTACGCGATCCATCTTTTCAATGATGAAAAACCTACCTTCTTTAGCTTGATCTAAAGCAGTCCCAAGAACAGCAAAGTCTATTCCCTTAACCTTCATATCCATCTGCAGAGCAGTGATACCTTCTCTAGTCCCAGCTACCTTAAAGTCCATATCACCAAGATAGTCTTCATCACCGAGTATGTCCGAGAGTATAGCGTACCTATCACCCTCTTTTATCAAGCCCATCGCAATACCGGCCACAGAAGATTTTAACGGCACTCCCGTATCCATCAATGCAAGCGAAGCACCACACACCGTAGCCATAGAAGATGAACCATCAGACTCAGTGATCTCAGATACAACCCTTATCGTGTAAGGAAAATCAGCTTTAGAAGGAAGAACCGGATGTATAGCCCTCCATGCCAACTTACCATGACCTATCTCTCTTCTACCCGGAGGTCTCAGAGCAGAAGCCTCACCCACCGCATACGGAGGGAAATTGTAATGCAACAAAAAACGCTCCCTCTTGTCCCCATCAAAGCCATCAACTATTTGCTCATCCTGAGGAGTACCCAACGCTGTTATTACCAGAGCCTGCGTGTCACCCCTAGTAAATAAAGCGGAACCATGAGCCTTAGATATTAGATCAACTTCTATCTCAATATTACGAATCTGATCGTATGCCCTTCCGTCAATCCTAGATTTACTTTCAAGAACACGCTCACGAACTAAAGAGCGCTCAAACGTCTTCATCGCATAAACAATGTCCTGCGCAATATACTTGCTACCACCCTCGCTTTCAGAGAGAAACTTGACACGCAAATCTTCTGTTAAACTAGCTCTAACAGCATCTAATTTCGCTACCCTAGCCTTCTTTTCCTTCTCAGAGTAAGCAACCAAAAACCTCTCTTTGTAATCAGAGCCTATACTATCAATAATAGTACTCAAATCACATGGAACAAACTCAGCAGGAGCACACTTCCTCGCTTCCTCAGCAAACTCCCCTATAACCTTTATTATTTCCTCACAGTGCTCATGCCCAAACTGCAAAGCTCCCAACATCTCCGCTTCGGTCAACTCATGAGCTTCAGACTCTACCATCAAGATCGATGTATCCGTCCTCGCATAGAACATATCTAGCGCACTAACGCTCAGTTCATCAGCAGAAGGATTTAAGATGTACCGCCCCTCTCCCCTTATATACCCTATCCTAGCCCCAGCAACTGGACAATGAAAAGGAATACCCGAGATCGCAAGAGCAGCAGACGCGCCTATCAAAGCTACAGTCTCCGGAGGACTACTCGCATCATATGACAAAAGATTGCACACCACTGCAACTTCATCACTAAAGCCAGAAGGAAATAGCGGCCTTATACTCCTATCTATAATTCTAGATATAAGAGTTTCCCTATCAGAAGGCTTCCCCTCTCTCTTAAAAAAACCACCCGGTATCTTCCCTACCGCATAGCTCTTAGCCAAAAACTGAACAGTTAACGGTAAAAAATCCACTGCCTCCTTTGACTTTTGCGACACAACAGTCGCAAGCACAGATGTGCCTCCATAGTCAACTACAACCGCACCCCCAGCTTGACGTGCAATCTTACCACTTTCGATGGTTAACGACCTATCTCCCCACTCTACACACTTCCTCGTGATATCGAACATACTTAAATTCCCATTCTAAAAAACACGCCAAGGCGCTAAAATCACTTATTTATAATCAATGGAACACGTCTCTTATGCCAAGCTTCTTGACCAAGTCTAGATACAAATCACTCCCATACTTGTTTTTTATGTATTGAAGCCTCTTGCGCCTCTTACAAACTAAGACCATGAGCCCTCTCCTACAATGATAATCCTTTTTATGGATCCTGAGGTGCTCAGTAAGATTACGTATTCTCTCGGATAAAATAGCACATTGAACGTATGCAGAACCGGTATCCCCTTCCTTAATACGATACTCAGAAATCAACTCAGACTTTTTACTAGGTGTAATCGACATAAAAACGCAAGCACCCCCATACTATATTAAAAACTCAGACATTAAAAACCCGCACCGGCTTCGCGGTGCCATCTACGACTTCACAGATAGCGACAGGAACGCCACCCGCCTGGCTTAGGTAACACATATCACAATTCTCTACGATGTACAAGCCATTTAAAGCAGCATCTACCAATCTTATATTGCGGCCATTTTTTACTACTTTGGCCGTTTCTACATCTATTTCTATATGTGGCAAACCAGACATAACAATGCTAAGTGGAAATACCGCTTCCTCTAGCTTATTTTCACCTACTAACGTCTCTAGCTCCTGCAAGGTTACGATATTAGCTTCTGTAAAGGGACCAACCATCGTACGACGCAATCTCGCAACATATCCATAACACCCAAGAGTAATGCCTAAATCCCGCGCAACAGCACGGACATAAACCCCTTTCCCACAAGTAATTCTAAGATCAGCTGTGTTACTACCAGAATCCACACTCAGTAATTCTATTTCCGTAATGCACACGCTCCTCGGGGCTAAAGCTACCTCTTTTCCCATTCGTGATAAGCTATATGCACGCATACCTCCAACCTTTATAGCAGAAAAAGTCGATGGTATTTGTTGTATAACTCCAACATATTGTTGCAACGCCTCTTTAATACTATGCTCAGTCGGTCTAAGGGTACTAGTCCTGATAATCTTGCCTTCTTTATCATCAGTGTCACGCTGCTCACCCCACTGAATTGTAACTTCATAGGACTTCAAGGTGTCAGTCGCGTAATTAGTGGTCTTTGTTGCTTCACCAAACGCTATGGGAAGCACGCCCGTTGCAAGAGGATCCAATGTTCCTGCATGCCCCACTTTGCACTGCAGCATCTTCTTTAACTTGCCTACAACGCTACCTGAGCTCACCCCATATGGTTTGTCTATATTTAACCATCCATGCTTCATGGCTATTGCCGATATAAAGCTTTTATATTTCACTCCTGAAGTAATATCACGAAAAACCCCTATGCCAAATGCGTTTATCAATATAGACTGTACAAACTCCAAGAGCACGTACTCATTGATGTATTAGTTGATTTGCAGTAGCGTATTAGGAGTTCTTGCTTCCGTAGAGTTTGGTGTGTTTTATGGCAAATTTCAATTTTCAGTCTCTTTTCTCAATATCTGCCACAGGAGGCATTATAGAAAAGTGTAAGGGATTTTTGACCCGCAAAAACTGGTGGGCAAATGACCTAGCCATAGATCTGGGCACAGCCAATACTCTCGTGTATGTTAAAGGCAAAGGCATCATAATTAATGAACCCTCTGTTGTTGCCTTGCTCAAGGATAATGGTGGCTATGTGCCTTATGCTTTTGGGGTGGAAGCCAAAATGATGCTCGGTAAAACACCCGAAGGTATAGAAGCAGTGCGTCCATTGAAAGATGGCGTCATAGCTGACTTCAGGAGCGCTGAGGAGATGATAAAGTTTTTCATAAAAACTGCCAATAAGGGGAGAACTCTTAATCGTCCTACTGCTGTGATATGTGTACCTTCTGGATCAACACCCGTGGAAAGACGCGCTATACAAGATGCTGCGTTATGCGCCGGAGCAGGCACTGTTTATTTGATTGAAGAACCTATGGCAGCTGCTATAGGCGCAGACTTACCCGTCTCTAATCCAGAAGGGTCGATGATAGTAGATATAGGTGGTGGCACAACTGAAGTGGCTATTATCTCGCTTGGTGGAATAGTATATTCACGCTCTTTGAGGAGTGGAGGTGATTTGATGGACGAGGCGATCATTGCCTATACAAGAAAGAATCACAACCTACTTATTGGAGATGCCACCGCTGAGAAGGTAAAAAAGAACATAGGCGCAGCGCGAATTCCTGAAGAAGGATCTGGAGATAGTACCGTCGTTAAAGGACGGGATCTGACGACTGGTGTACCTCGGGAAATTACCCTAACGGAGAAGGAGGTTGCTGAAAGCCTTACGGAATTAGTAGACACCATAATTGCGGCCATCAAGCTTGCTTTAGAGTGTTCTCCTCCTGAAATATCTGCTGATATAGTTGATCAGGGAATTACACTGACTGGCGGAGCTAGTATGCTGAAAAACTTAGATGTTGTAATCGCAGAGGCAACAGGGCTGCAAGTCACCCTAGCAGCAAATCCTTTATATTGCGTAGCCCTAGGAGTTGGAAAAGTTTTGGAAAATATGTCTTCTCTGTCTCGTGTGCTTTTCAGGCAAAATTAGTATCTGTACCAGCACCTCCTATGGTGCCGTATACTTGGCTTTGAGCCTATTAAACGAAGCTAGTGATATTTGTCGTGAAATGTAGTGCAGGAAGGCATACTACTGAAACGGTTATATACTGCCTTTATTAAAAAGGCTTATGTTCGACCTCTGTCAATATGATTCCGTCTGAGCCAACCATGTTACGGACCTAGACATGAAAGCTCGTTGTTTTGTATACAAGGTTTTACTGCTTGTAAACGCATATGGCCATATGCGTAATTCCTAACTATACCCAAGCCCATTATGGATTGTGTTTGCCACCAAACACCCACCTCTACAACTATAACGAGCCATGACACAAGTAGTCAACTATTGATTTCTTAAAAAATATTGGGATTTGATCAATAATTTGATCAATAAAAAGAAGCAATACCTAAAGAAGAAAATATGCCTTGCTATGAAGATAATAATGTGCACTTCTATAGAGTATTCACTCCCTTACATCGGCTATGGGGGCTTTTATACAGTACACTTTTACGAAGGCACGGTGCCGTCTATGTGCAAGCACCGTTTTTCGCTAATTGGTAGAAAAATTACCTACTATAGTATGTGATACCCCATGGAATCTGCAACTACACTTGGATAAGCAGCTTCGACGTTAGTAGATGGGAAATCCTAGTCTTGAGGATTAGCACAATCACATTCTGCAGGAACGCCATACTCAGGATTTCCCATGCACTGCTGCTTTACGCATACTGCTGCTGCTTCGCACAGTGTCTTCCTAACATTATTCAATAACTCCCCATGCAGTTCTGGGTTTGGTAATGAACTCACATCTATAGCTTCAAGTAACAGTTTAGCATCAGCTAGTAGCCCTGTTATATGAGAAAAAACATTTGCATCTCCCAGAGATTTAACCTCATTGAGACTTCTGCCACGAAGTACAGATAGTGCTGCTTGTAATTTTGCTCCGACACCCAAAACAGTGCGCTTACAGTTCTCAATATCACCTTCTATTACTGTTGGTATTGTATTGAAAGAAGTGTGCACTGCGTACATGGTAGACACAGCTTCTAAAAGCATTGGGAAAGGTTACAACCGCTTCCAAAGACATTATCATTGATGCACACACCAGCTGCATTGCGTTCGTGTTCTTCTAAGGCACGTTCTGTACTATTTTGCACAATTGAGTATCAGTGCTGTTGAGTACAGGATGCCCAACCATACATTGTAGTATAGATGCTGCTGTAGAGAAGGCGTGTAAGGCACTTTTACGATTGGTTTCCTGCTCTTCATCGCGTAAGCTAGAGATATAAGCGGCCTCCGTTAAGAGATGATATGCCATTGTTCGTATTTCAGGCTCTGTGCATCTTCCATTAGATTCAGTCACTAATTGACTTATTGACGCGTCTGACATTGAGCTAATAGCGCAGCACGACGTATTAATGTATCTCTCGATACGACGTTTTGTATCGGTTGTAGCCGCGCTTTCTTCTACCTTACCCGTGGTGACATATGCATTTGCTCTACTTAGTATTGCAATTGCATCTACTAGTTTTGTAACAGCGTCAGAAACATGACAGACAATATCAGGGCTTTGTTCCGCAAAAGGATTTATAGCATGGCGAGATTGATCGAGATGCGACAGTGCCTGTAAACACTGCATTATAATAGTGCATTTCCTCTGCGTTTTAAGAAATGTATAACCCTCTTTTCTCTACGCGCATCCGCTGCTCTAAAGTGCTCCTAGTGACTGCGCCCCTCACAGGAGCATATGCACTTGCCGCAATGTAACACCCTGAAGGAGAACTATCATACAGTGCCTGCCCTATTTTCAAAGACTTAACGGAGACCTATATCCACGCGAAACCCTACGCTCCGCAGCTAGCTAACCACTTTGCCGGTGGCTGCCCCTTCTCCCATTGGAGACTTCAGAAACTACAAAGCCTGTCCCAACACTGCTCTCTCGAAAACATAGCCCATTCCCCAGAATGCTATACGCTTAATTCTTTCTAAACTTATCAATAAAAATAATGTTGTCCTGGGTTGTATGCGATGACACTATATCCTCATCAAGATCATCGTCATTGTCGGAATCCATTTCCATCTCTAGCTCTATATCGCCGTATTGCTCTAAATCAAGCGAGAAGTTTGATATCATATCAACGTACTTAACTATAGCTCTAAAAGGTACTGTAATGAGCTCTTCCTTACCCCTAAAGCTAAGCACAACACTAAAGCCATTCTCACTAACGTTTAGCTCACGGAACTGATATTGCAGAACTATAGTCATGCTCTCAGGGTACTGTATCCTTAGATAATCAGGAAGAACAACACCACTGCAATTCGTCACAAAAGAAACGGCGACATGAACATCTCTGGTAGGCGAGAGCTTAGAAAAGAAGGACATAGCCTCCCTCACAACACCGCACATTGCAGAATATACTAACTTGCGATAATCTACTAAATCACCCATATAACCTCTCACGCATATAAATGCAGTTATCCCCTAAGGGTTATACTCATATAGAGCAGAGCTTGCCATTATACCATAAATAAATACAGTCGCTAAAATAAAACTTACCGCGCTGCAAAGAAATTAAATCATGAAATGCAACTCACAGGACCAGTAAATAATCCCACACTCGATGCACAAGAAGCGATAGTATCCGAAATGGAGGCTTTTCTGTTGCCCGGTAAGCCTCCGAGACCGCGCTAAAGGCACACTAGGCTGCAGCTACGAAAGCTGTTTCCACGTTGTCATTAGCGGCAACGAAATCATCGTTTGCACTTATAAATATGACCCAATTATACGGCTGGAATTCCCACCGAGCAACAGCCAGCTTCTTTACTACGCCTGTCTAACCTGTCTCATCCCCGCAAACACGTGGAGATGCCGAGCACTGCCCTCGGGTCCAAAACGTCTATTCCAAGTAACTTTTATTGCCATAGTGAAAGATCACGAAAGGATTGTACGCCAGCACATGGAGAAAGTCAAGCAAGCACACTAAACTTTCCCATCACATTGAGCTCCCCGGGTCGGATTCGAACCAACGACCTACTGGTTAACAGCCAGTTGCTCTACCGCTGAGCTACCAGGGAACAGCTCTAAGCAGACTATACCGCTATTGCTATATAAACAAAAGCCAGACTCACGCATATCAGCGCGCTCCCTATATATAACAGTTTCGTACTTTTTTCCACAAAATTGAGAAAAATTTTTGCAACAAGTCTTACATGCTTTTTGCAGTGATTAAGAATTGTACATACATGGTGCCTAGATTTATATCCGTGGTGTGCAACCACACCGATCAACATACTATGAATGTGCCATGTATGACGCAAAATTATCTAGTTTAAAAACATACAACTGCAGATATCCATAGCATGCTCTCGCACAATTATACTTCTGCATTTTTAAAATCCCAATTCGTACTCAGTATCGCCCATAACGCCGTATTATCCATGAGATAATCCCCATAATGGGTGTAAAACACGCTAATTAGCTTCAAGTTTCCACAGCATAAAAACCCGTGCCGCGCATATTAGAGATCCACTAATAACCTAAAGGTGGCATTTTACCAAAAAAGGCGCTATTCGAGTCATATGCTCCGAGTACAGTGCTTGAATTGCTGACATAGGTATAACAACAGCACCCTCTCAATCAATGTCATGGTGATGCTCGCTGCTGCGGATACTAGTAGAATTGCTGGATTGAAGTTCAATGAAGAACATCAACTCAAAGTGATGTGCCTATCCCGAGTATATCACCTCAAGGTATTGCTAATGCCAGCGTCACACTACAGTAACCTGTTGTCTTTACGTGACGGAACGGATTTAGCTGCTTGAAATGGCAGTAGCATTCCTGCAAGTGGTTAGAATGGGCATACTATGAATACTCAAGACACTATAAACTCTGGAGAAGATATAGAGATACGAGGCATATCTGCACACACTACAAGAAAACAATCTGTAGGGAATCTGGCTCCAGGTGCTCTTATTAAAAAAGCTCGAGAGAAAACAGGTCAAGCCATAGCATCTGCTCTACCTTCTACACCTACAGAAATCTATACCTGCTGTACTTGCAGTAGTAGCATAACAAGGCCAAGAACTTACTACTAATGAAGCTTCAGCTTTTTTACTACAAAGATCTGTTGCTCTAAGTCATTGAGTTGCAGCTTGAACTATGCGATACAGCAATAGCGACCAAGTGTTGCAGGACGACTAATAACCTATACTCAAGGTGATGTGCCTCTTCTGAGTGTTACCTCAAGATGTTGCTAATGCCGGCATCATATTACAGAAACCCGTTGCTATAGAGAGAAAGCTGAAATAGACCCGGCCTACGTAGGAGCAGCTGCAAAGTCAAAAGCTATAACATACCGCTGATAATTCACAGAACACTAGGTAATCGACCTAGCCCATTACGTCTAGGAAGAATGCATAAACGCTGACTGTGGAAACGTATATCGCGTTGTGCATTGACACGAGAATTATTGAGAATAGCAAGTACCCCTAAGGCTGTATCCCTTATGCTGCCACATGTGTTTATGCTGAAATCTGCAAAATTTCGTCTTTTTTCAGCCTGCACTTGCCTACTTAAAAGGCACTTTATCCCCTCTTGCGATATACCCCTTTCTCTCAATCTCCGTACCTGTATTGCCTTGCTCACACGCACCCATACTATGAAATCACAACTCCTCCAATATCCTGCTTCCAATATCATAGGTATATCTAATATCACATATCTCGCTTTCCTTATGCGACTCTCAGTAATGAATCTATTTTGTCTGATGAGCAGCTCACTATACAAGGCCGCCTGCAACATTTGCCACTTTGATCCATATTCTACAAAATGCTTTAATAGCTCTTTCCGAGAAACACAGCCATCATGAATTGAGTCTGGAAAATACTCTCGGACAAGCCCTATGATGCTGGCATCATGCTCATACATTTTGTGCACTTCTCGATCAGCATTAAAAACTCTTGCCTTACCAAATTGTGAAAAAAGTCTTGCTACCTGAGTCTTACCTGAAGCTACCCCTCCACTAAGGCCAAAAATTATCATGCCTTACCTGTTGTGCCGCAAAAATTTACACAATAACTATCACCTCGCTATATACCTAA
This sequence comes from Anaplasma phagocytophilum str. Webster, assembly GCF_000964685.1. Lineage (GTDB taxonomy): Bacteria > Pseudomonadota > Alphaproteobacteria > Rickettsiales > Anaplasmataceae > Anaplasma > Anaplasma phagocytophilum. The sequence goes on along the minus strand of NZ_LANS01000001.1, from coordinate 1,157,054 downwards.
TAAAACGCTGTATTGCATGCGTATACATGCTCAACATTCTATGTACAAAGCAACACATTTACCGTATTCAGAAATCAGCTGCAGTCACGTAGAGATTCTTTCTCATCTGCCATATCGCTTAAACCTCTTATATCACCCATTAAGGAAGAATGCCTCGTACGCTTCGGAACAGAATACATATTGACTGATTACATAGCTCATATACAACGTGAAAAGTACAAATACTACGTATTGTTGCACGCTATACAGCGCATTATATGTTTTTTACTCTCCCTCTAATAGTACGAAAAAATTTGTCTACCATGCATACAAGGTCCCATAAAGTACCCTTGAAAATTTAGTATAAATAGAGTTAATACGCATAGCTGAATGTGATACCCTAATACATGGAGATGTCCTTTAAAGACCTAACAACTTCATTATCGGCTACCAGCAGGCTTATAGTAACTATGTATATTGGTATATATGGTTGAAGAAATAGTAAATGCGCTTAGAAATGAGGAAATAGTATGTTTCCCCACTGAAACTCTGTACGCTTTAGCATGTAATGCTTTTAGTGAACGCGCAGTTGCTAAACTGTACGACATAAAACGTCGTTTATATGATAAACCTTTCTCTCTAATGTTAGGTGATATTCAGCAAGTTAAGAAGTTTTCTAATATGAAAAATACAGACTTGAGGATAATGGAAATGTTATCACCGGGGCCGATAACCTTCATACTCCCTCTGCATTATGCACAAAACTTGCCAAGACGCTTCTTCAAAGATACCCTGGGCGTGAGAATACCTGATCATGCGCTGGCGTGTAATATACTCAGTAGGTTTGAGTTCCCTGTTGTAGCTACTAGCGCGAATTTGTCTGGTGAGCGCGATGCTCTAAAGGCCTCTGATATTCCTGAAGAACTTAGAATGCATGTTTCTAAGTTATGGGAGGATGATAGCTCTGTTAGCGGAATGTGTTCTACAGTATTTGACATGGTATCGCAGAAAATACTGAGAACTGGTATGCTACCGAGTAGCAAAATTCTTGATGCTATTAACCGTGGAAAAACAACATGGACACAGTAGTTGGACATAGTGCTCAAAAAGAGACTCTTTGGCAAAATCGTGAAGTCAACACCTGGCTTTTGTGCGGGAAAAGAGGTATCGGTAAAGCAACTTTATCGCATGCTTATGCAAGGTTTCTTACTCGCTCTGATTCTTTGGATTCTCATCCAGACGTAGCTATCATAGATGATGAAACATCACCTATAGGTATAGATAAGATCAGAAAAATTAAGCACTTCTTACACATGTCGCCGATAAGTGCAGAACGTAAGATAGTGATACTTGATAGCATTGATGGGCTAAACAGCAACACGATAAACTCCATGCTCAAGATCTTGGAAGAACCGCCACAACACTCACTTATCTTGATAATTAGTCACAACCTATATAGCGTGCCTATAGTGATAAGGTCTAGGTGCATGATTCTTTCATTCTCTCAGCTTAGTCTTGAGGAAACAAGACAAGTAATAGGATTAAAATTTCCCGATATGAACTTAGAAGATAAAGCAGTAGCTTTATATCCTGGCATTCCAGGAATGGTATCTGAAGACATAGACAAAGAAATAACTCTGTACGAGAACATAATTGACTTGATACAGAAAAAAAACGTTTCTGACACCATAGGAAACGTGCTGGAAACAGAACTTCCCATGCACAAGATAGAGTACCTATCACTTAAAGCGATATATGACACAATTCTGAGCACACTTAGGTTGCACGAAAGCAACACCAATTACGTGACTGAGGCAAATATACTTGCAATGTTGGATAAGTACTCAAAAGCACAGGAGATTTTTGCTACCGCGCGAAAGTTACATATACATAGGGAAGTAACCCTATTTAGAATAGCTGAGATTATATCAAATCTTCTCAAATCCAAAAAATAGGGATATTGCCTAGTGTTCATGTTCTCAATTATTATGTTCTTTACCTAAGTACGCTGTCTTTACATGATTTTGTGGCAAAAAGTCGTCCATGCTTAATAATACGTTAGTTAATGGCTACGAATTTAGTTGACTATAGCAACCAACCTAATATCCTAGGTCCGGTTAACTTATGTCGAGTCAGGAGTTTTACTTATGAGCAAGGAAATCATAGTAAGGGCGTTGATGTCGGGTTTAGGCTTTACAAAGAAAGATTCTAGTAGCGCTTATGATGTGGTAATGTCTGCAATTAAGACAGCCCTAGAAACCAATCATTCAATTCGCCTGCACAACGTTGGTACGCTGCATGTTATTCAGTGCGCAGAGAAGAAGTACCACAATCCAAAAACTGGTCACTTAGAAACATTACCTCCAAAAAGACGTGTACGATTCCGTTCGAGTAGGAAGTTGTTAGATACGGTAAATGTGTAGAAGCACTTTGTATGCGGGTAGGAACCTAGCATCTTTTTGATCGTGTATTTCTTGTTAGAGTTGTTGCTTCGTAGACAAAGTGGATTAGTATTTGTATCGAGTTGCTACGAGCTTCAAAAGAGTTGAGTGCCTTGAGGCGGTTGCGGTTTTGGTTTGTGCTGGGTTTCACCTCGCGTTTGAAGTGTGTGCTTTGTTTGGCTTGGATGTACAGGTTACAATGATGTGCAGTTTATAGCTCTGTGGGTGTGTTGTGCTCTTTGAGTGGATATTGTTGCCTTGTAAAGGCTAGCTGTGCTTAGTTTCTCGAAGATGAAGTGAGTTTTAGAAACCATAACAAGGGTACTTGAAGGAAGGGTGTTTGAGTTGTGGCGTATGCGTCGTTTTCGAGAATGTAGGCCTGTTGCGTTATTATATACTGGGTGCGTGGAATGCGTCCTCTTCTCGTGTGTATCATATAGTGGGACGTTATGCGTTCGGTGAATAGCAGCACGTCATGTTATAAGGTATTTCTGAGTAAGGTGTCTTATATATACAAAAAGCTTCACTAGTGCGGTTTTGGCAGATAGGTTACAAGATCTGACGATAGCGGAGTTGTTTGGAGAATGGAATATCTGCAGTTGTTAGGCATGCTGGTTATGAATTTGGTATATAACTATAAATAGAGAGTGCCGCTCTTTTTGTTTAACCTAGTAATAGCGTTATGAATCGTGTGGTAGCACATAAAAGCATGTAATATACTGCTGAGCGCATCCGTAGGGTGTTATGTTGCTTGCTATCATCCCCGTGATTAAGCACATTCTGGAACGTGCTCAAAACTAGCTCTGACTGTTTATAAAACACAAGGAGCTAGGACTAAACCCACACTGTGTCGGAATGCTTTGCGAGTGTGCTAAGGAGTTTCAGGCGTTATTTTTTTGCAAAAATCGCTGAATGTCATCTTGCGTTCCTGATTCTCTTGCATTGTTAGTACTATAGACTAGCCGTTAGTGTAAGAGGGTCAGTACACGGTTCTGGATGTTGTTGCCTGAAAACTGGAAGGTTTTTAACGCTATTATACTCCTGTGATAGAGCGCTTTGCTGAGTATTCTGACGTTGCATAGTCAGTCGCCCCCCAATGCATTTAGAATGAAATAGGCCCCGCAATAAAGATGCCTCAAGATATGGTTTATATAGGATTGTAGTGTTTAATAAATGAAAAAGACACACAATGCATAGTTCTTGGTACACTGCTGGGAGAGAAGAAAAAAATTTCAAGTGTTGTTACATTGCTGTGATATAGGATGCTTTGTTGTAATATTGCCGCACAGTCACTGCTAGAAACAAATTCCCAGTGTTAAAAACAAGGGGGAGAAGAGTAAATGCTCTGTAATACAGCTTGTGAGGTATTCAAGTGTTTGACTGCTGAAATAGAGAACACACTTGTGAATTTGCTACAATATTTCGCAATTAAAGCTTGTATCCTTACATACCAAATCCACACCTATGCCTAGTATCATACTAGAAACTACATAATAAATTGCAAGGAGCTCTATAGTGCTATTTGCCCGATTCTTTCACTCTAACATACTATTCTTTAAAAGGAGTTTTCCACAATCACTTGCCAAGGTAAACCCATCAGGTCCATCTTAGACAACATACACAAATTTCAAGATACGGATTACGATGTGTGGGTCTTAGAAATCCTCATAGCCACTACCCTGCTTTTAACAAATAGCATATCCCTGAAATCTTGCTGTTCATAGAGTTACTGTTTAAAACAGGCCCTCGGTTTGGATAAGGGAAAAGGAGATGTAATATCGCATATACGGTTTATAGGTTATAAAAGTGTTTGATAAATGAGTGCCACACAATTTATGGTGTTCTCAATGGATACTAAAAACTTTTTGGGATATACCCAGCTCATCCCACATAACTAATTGACTTTATATATTTGAGATAAGGAAAATTTCTCCCCTAAAAGCATAGTCTTAGTTAAAAATGATATACACGTTACATTCATAATGTCTAAATTTATCGCTACCAGCCAAAGATGAGCCAATATTAGCTGCAGGAAAAAGGTGCTCTCTGCGAAACCAAGGTCTTTAAAGTTTCTATATGCCCTGGTTTGATATTGCCATTATCCTTATTCCGCAACATGTGTATAAGAAGCGCATGGAGTGGTGTATTACCGTCTTGAGTAGCTGCCATTTCTAAATTTATAGGCACATTATCATCTCGAACATGTCGTCGTACCAACGTTGTGCAGGCGAATTGAATGATTGGTTTCTAGGGCTGTCTTAATTGCAGACATTACCACCGTAATGTGGCCTAAATTTATCGCTACCAGCCAAAGATGAGCCAATATTCGCTGTAGGAAAAAGGTGCTCTCTCATGAGCTCTAAGGATAGCTCACCGCTGCGTATCATAAAGTGATGCAGTGTGTTAACTGCTCACTTTTGCAAATTTCACCAATAAGCACATCTACAAAAAATCAAGAAGAGCATATACTTCTTGATATTTCTAGATGATATCTTCTGCTTTTACGAGATGAAAGGCAGAGTTTACACCTTATTTCTAACTACCCCTTGAGTATATTCTTATGAACAGCGTACCCATTACTCTACTCGGATATAGACTACCAAAGGGCATAGGATAATAAGATCACTTTGGAAAGCTGCACACATCAAACGACCAACGCAATGCATAACTTATAAATACGATGGAGTAAGGCTCATGTCTTACTCTCACATATAGCAAGCAGCATTTACATTTTCAGCAAGAAAAATTCTTCCTTAAAAGCATATTCTTAAATGAAAAATATACACGTTGCATCTGCAGTATGACTAAAATTGATCGCATATACTGGCCTTAGCAGCTTCTATAGGAAACTCTTAGTACTAAAGAACATGCTGCACAGCGCATCATAAATTGACATAGTGTTCTACACAAACTGTTCCACTTTTGCAAATTAGAGATCACCGTAAGCAGAAGTATAAAAAATCACGAGTGACATATTCTCTTGTTTCATACTTTCTTCATTAGGCATAGTTGACACTTACCCTATCCCCCGTACTGCCTCAGAATATTCCGAACACAACAAAGCTTGATTACTGCTCCACTTAGATGTGAGCGAAGCCCGCATACTAACAGAGTGCGAACCTTGGAAGGACAGCTGATATCACACTCACGCGAACGCCGTCAGCATACCGTACAACTCAGCATTTACGCACCCAGACTTCACAGTTCCCCCACATCTCATTTTACTTGATGTTACACTTCCTCTCTAAGCATTTCTATCAGGATGTTATTATATCCTTCATTTTCCGTACCGCATTCCCCATACCCTGTGTTATAGCCTCACAAACAAGAAAATGGCCAACATTTATTGCGGTGATATGCTTCACCTTTGATATAGCTGCGGCACATTCATAATCTATGCCATGTCCTGCGTGACATATCATCCCTGCTTCGTGTACTAGTTGCGCTGCGCGTGTAATCATTTCCAACTCCTGCGGGGCACGACTGATACAATACGCACCGACATGAAGCTCTATCTTGTCAACGTTCATTCTTTTCGCACAGGCAATGTCTTCTTCGCTAGGATCGAGAAACAACGTTACTTTTATGCCATGCCTTTGCAGCTCACTAATAATAAATAAACGGGTGTCATAAAGTAATTTAGTATCCAGACCGGATTCCGTAGTCACCTCTTCCCTTTTCTCCGGAACCAGACATACAAATTCTGGAGATAATTCTTTGGCTATGGCCAGCATTTCTTCAGTAGCTGCCATTTCTAAGTTTATAGGCACATTCACATGCTTCTTCAACGCATACAGATCATCATCTCGAACATGTCGTCTATCTTCTCTCAAATGCACAGTGATGAAATCTGCGCCATGTTCTACCGCTATATTCGCCAACTCAACTATACTGGGATATGTTGTGCCCCTGAGATTGCGAAGTGTTGCCACATGATCAACGTTGACACCAAGCTGCACTGAAATCCTCCTTGAAAATACTGCTTAAGTAACCTAAAGACTTTAAGAACTACACATAAATATGTTACACGATTATCGCAACACAACGTAATATAAACATTCTACATGCAGCCTCCTATGTTCTAGAAATTATGACGTTCACAAGCGTCTCTACCTTCTTTTTATTATAATATCCCCTCCCAGCGTCAACAACAGTATTTCAAAGGCCTTACGTATACTCCGTAACATTTATAGTTTATTTCTTATCTTAGTTGATGACATATCACATGCTCTAGCCCTTATTATGCTCCATCCTCGCGATATGTTACATACATTGTCGGCAGAAAAATTCACTCTAGGAACCACTGATGCAAATGGCCTTTTTAAAACCTTGTACGTGGATACAGCACGCTCTAAAAATACAATAGGGACCATTTCACAGAAATCCCTCCATCTATACCAGCGGTGGATCGAAGCCATATTATCTGATCCCGCTATCCAAATAAATTTAAAGCTCGGATACTTATTCTTACAATATTGTACTACTTCATATCCTCTAGGGCTATCCATTGTAATTACACGCATACCCTGTAGCTTCAGAATAACTTCCTGAACAAGGTCTTTTCTCTTCTCTAAATCGTACTTACTTGAAGACTTGAGGTAATTTCTACTAGTAACTACCCACCATACCTCTCTAAGCCGCAATAACTTTCTGAGTTTCTGCGCAATATAGACGTGTCCTTCATGAGGAGGATCAAAAGTTCCACCAAATATCCCTACTATCACTACATAAACTTCACAAATGTATTACACTACATAGTATATCTAGGACTGTTTGCTGTCACGGATTCAAAAGCTTTTCCACTGTTGCAATTTGTTGCAGTATGTATTATACTGATACAATGGGTTTTGTAGCCTCTATGATAGGTATGTGATTCCCTTTACCCTTAGCCCTAATTTATCGCATTTTACATGAGGTGATGTTGTGCCTATATCTAACATCAAGCTCCATCTGGAGGATAGTAATCTAAAACCCGAAAATGTTGTAGGAATTTGTAGAAAAAGCAATGCGGACGTAGTTGCTACTGTAAACAAAGAAATTTCTGATGCTGTTGAGCGAAGCATAGCGAGCTTGTTAGCTAGTGGCACGCAAGAAAAACTGGCTCTTGCAGCGAAGGTTTCTGATCCTAATTCACCAGAGCATGCTGCATTGCGTGAGCAAGTCGCTTCTGAGCACCTTAATACAAGAATGAGGGAGTTGCTAACAGAAGCTTTTGGTGAGGAAAAAGCCTCTGCGATATACAAGTATATGTTTAATAATTTACGTACTGGTGAGCGTAGAAGGACACTTGCGCTCAGTATGTATAAACTTGCGCAGTTTGAAGAATCTCGCGACTTCGTGAAAAAAGATTTAACTCCTGAATACCTGAATAGCTTTTTAGACCTAGTAGATGCCGCTAATAATACTCCTGATTTTGATGAAGAGGAGCAAGCTATTAGACAGGCTCAGCGCGAGGGTAAATACGAGATAGATAAATCGTCTGTCTTTGATAAGCTCGTCTCCTATATATTGCCAAATGCTAAGGAAGGAATTCCCGGTGTCATGCGGGGAGCTTTAAAGTTCCTGAAGGAACGTATGAACATTTTCGGGAAGAAGGAGGAGCAGACTACAGATGAGTTGTGTGCTGATCTTGTAACGGCTCCGATTAGTTTATTTGCGATGTTATGCGTTTCATTAGTAACTGGTGGTGCTGGTTTTGCTATGGTTACTATTCCTCTGCACTGTGTATGGAAAGGAATGAGCACTGTCAAGGGTTTGACCTCTGAACCTGAAATAAACGTACACGACATACTATCAGGTGTAAAACCAAAGATTTACACAAGTACGGACTTTGATTTTCACCCTCAAGCCGAAGGAGCAGAAGGAGCTGTTGCTAGTCAAGTTTCTGGAGCAAGTTCTTCTAAGGCAGCATCATATCTAGCTTCTAGCAGCTCACCTAGTCAAGGAAGAGGATTATAGCTCTCTACTTTTATAGCTTTGTTTTGTTCTGTAGATGGCTGTCTATACGAGTAAATTCAGACAGACAGCCTTTTAGTGTCTTGCATCATGTAGGTATTGCCTTTGACACACTAGACACTGTTTGGTACTCAGAGTTGTTACAAATCTGTGTATGGTACAGTCTAGCGTACACACAGACGCTGTAGTCATACATAGCAGTATAATAAGGGAATGGATCACTAGCAAGACCTATCTGCTTAGTGATTACATCAGTAGCTGTTAACCACTAACTGCAGGAACTTACTGTTTTTCTATGTGTTGCAGAAAATACAGATTAATCTACTGAGATATAAGAAAATAAGAACTTTTATCAGCCTTGGAAACATCAAGAACATCCCCCACTAAGCGTCATACCTACTCCGATTCTTATACTACTCAGCTTGATACGTTATAGACTCTTTACACCGTAGAATCTTGCGCGGGTGCTTCCCGTGTGGCTACTACCTGATGGATTACAAGCACTTACGATTCTCCAAGCACGTAGTACAACGAAAAACATACATGAGATACGAAATGTACACTACTTCTGAAGATTACCGTTGCAATCTATCATTACTTTCCAAGCAAGCACCAAAACCCCTGTGATTTGCGATTACATAACCTGAGATCTGAAACATAGCATAGTCACGAAAAATCTATCCTTAAAAGGATGACGTCAGATATTTCACAGCACATCATTTTTGTCCAACCGCTTTATGCCGAAGTTTAGACATAAAAAAGAGCAATATCCTATAAGCTTCTATGCTTTTGAGAAGCTGCGACTACTAATACTCCAGAACCTACTATACCGTATTATACAACAAGTGGAGGTGTTTACATTATAACAATAGTAGACACCTCACTCCAAAGCTATAGCACCTGAAAATGGGAGTGAGCATGAAGCCATTTCTCAGCTCAATACGAACGTTTATCCTATAAAAGCACTATATCTCAAATCATAAACTCGATGACTAGGTGCTCGCCGCAAGACATGTTAACTTAGCGTCATACACTGCTGGAGATATACAACGTGTCATACTTGCACTGGATAAAAAATTCAGAATACGGCAATGTAACCTACTTCTCTCTTCTCTGATAACTAAATATGTTGCTGCGCTGCAGTAGCTCATCAACTTGGAAAGCACTATAAACACGAAACAAAAGTTGAGGGAATTTACGAAGAATGCATTAGTTAAGGGCATAAATCCCGACTACAGACGCAGTACACAAAATTTCTACACTTTTTTCATACTAAACGGCATTTCCGTACGTAATTAAAGTCTCTTTCACATTTGCTATACTACAGTAATAATGCTCAGAATCAAAGCACTGCACATGTCTATGATGCATAGAGAACCGACAAGACACAACGTGCAATAAAATCGCAATGCGTGATCGTGCGTGATTCAAAGAACACCTCCATGCGAAAAAACACGGGATTAGAGATATAATCAAGCAACTACCTTAGAGATACAAGCATTGCTATACACACCCGTTCTCTAAAAAATAGCGCAACTGTAGCACAGCTAACAAACATGCAAGGTTAAGCACACACACCATACGCAAGCACTACAACCTGGACATCAAAGCCTTATAACAAGTACCTAACGAAAAAGGCAATAGCAAAGCTCGAAAGAAGCAAAAACGCATATCATAAATACAGAGAGCCAAATACTTACATTGACTCCACAGTGAAGCCTGATACCTCTTCTTCTACATCGCACCCTTAAAGCGGCCGTCTACAGCAGCGCCTCCTACACGGACATCACTAACATTACACTCCACAGCTTCCTGGATAAATTGGGAAGCATCATCCACAAACTCAACCCCATTACCATCTCGCACGAAAGATATGCCAGTAAAATGCACCACCCCTTCTACAGAAAAACAATTACCATCAGGATCCCAACCTGAAACAAACATAGCAATATTCTTATATCCAGAACGATCAAAAGGAAACCCAGGCCCCATCATCATGGACACCATAGGATCAATGAACAGCCTCTTCTTATCTTCTTTTAAAGCCTCCCTAACACAATCCAAAAATCTCCTACGATCACCCACTAGGAATTTACTACAAGTCTGCTCTATAATATCCAAAATACCCCATCTATCCTGATCCTGCGACAAGAGCATAAACTTTCTGGAATGCAGAAATTTCTTCGACAGCCCAGCAGAAGAACCATCCCCCAAAAGGGCTGCAGCAACATACGAATCAACATATGCAAGCAATAATTCAGCATGACCAGCCCTTCCCAAAATTTCAGCCGCGTGCAAGAAAGAAGACCTTGTATTTAACTTTACATCATACCTGAGTAACAAACCACTCGTTCCACAACTGCTAGCACCTTCAGCTATACTGAGCCCATGAATTGGAAGAGCATTCATCGCAGAAGATATAGCTTTAAACATCCGCATATCTTCTTGAGAAGCCTTTAAGCCCAATAAAATACAGTTTCCTTGAGGAACCCTATCCCGACTCTCAACCAAAGTAACTTCATACTTCTCAGCAGGCACTACTGAATTATTTATGTACAACTGATTATCACGAAAACTTATGCTATCTTCGCCAAAAGCATTCCCAGCAATCTCGAATAAATCGTTATCCTTGATCTTCAAACACAAATACAGCTCTGCTTTCTGCTGCAGTTCAACTTCCCAAATAGAACACAGTAAGTGCAACACATACGGTATGAGCAACGCAAAAATAGTAACCATGATCGACCCTACTATAGCCATCATGAGATCATCCATCCCGTACATAATCAAAAGGACAGTAGCTGCACAGAGCATCAGTATGCTAATAAAGAAAACCGCCACCAAAACATATTTCAACATCCTTCTGCGCATAGGAGAATACCCAGCCAAGCCTGATTCATCACCTTCACGATCACCAGCATCACTAAGATCATCAGGCCCAACATCAGTATCGCTATCTAAACAATGCGCAGTAGTCAATAAACGCCCTCCATAACCTAAAACACGCACACTATGGGCTCTGCTATTTATTTCCATACCAGCACCCAGATCCACATTCATAGATCCTCCCTGCACTAAAGCAGCAGAACCATAAATCATCAGAAAATCCCTTAGGCAGAATCTAGCAAAGCGCCTCATTGCCGTAACAGGACTTCTCCACTTCATCAAAGTTGCGCGAACTCCCCTAACAGGTTCAGTACCACTCATGGCAGAAATGAGATAAAACCTCTCGAATTTTTCAAGAAGCCCCATGAATACCGGACCTAACACTCTTTCTTTCCTCAAAAAAGCGTCCGTTTTATTCTTAACATCACATAAAAGCGGGTAACTACCCGGAGCAACAACACGATGGATAGGCACATCCTTACGCGACATCACCCTAAAAGGAAACCTCAACTTCTTAGCTATCTTGTTATATTTTTGACAATAACGCGTAAAATACTCATCTCCTTCCAAAAGCTCAGTCAAATCTCCAGGAAGCGGAGCTCCAGAGAAACAGCGAATTATCGCCAATGTCTCTATTGCCTCAGCAGCTACCGACGAAAGCCCGTTTTCAACACACCTTATATCATGGAATAAGCGCTCCAATAACTCCTCAGCAGAAGCGTCAGAAGCACAACTACCCACCAAAGAGGCAACACGTGCATTTGAAAACGCACGCACCGCTGCCACGTCATCTTTCAATACATCTTGCTTAACAGTATTGTCTAACCGCCTAATAGCATGGAAAATCGCAGAAAAGAACACACGAAATCCCTTCTCTTTCATACAAGGAATAATGGCAATGCACGAGTACAACGCACTCAAAAAACCTGCCGCTGATTCATCATGCAACAAGGCACTTCCGTCCATAAAGCGCATGAAAAAGTCAGCAGAAACCCTAAGTTTCTCACCATGCATACCCTGCTCTAAGCACCCAGCACTGATTATACGGTGCATGTAGAACAAAAGATACGATCTGACAAAGCCATCACATGCATTAGCAATTGCATGACTTAGACTACGCGCTCGACCAAAAGCAGGAGCTCTAGAAGAAATGCGCCCAAAACCAAGCCCACCACAAGACAATACATCTTTGATAAAGCACATAACGCGCTTAAGACTACCGGCATCATTGCAGCTCAGCCGTATTTTTCCCCGTACATTTCCATCCCAAATGCTAAGATCATAGAATCTGACAACATCAGAATACCTAGCGCACAAGTTAGCAAGTAAAGGATCTACGTTTGCATCTACCACAACATAAGGAGATTCAGCAACAAAATCACCCCAATTACCCGGCTCTACGAAAAACGCATCAGACACACGGAAGGTAAAATCACTACACAACCTCAGAAGACCATTTTCTGAAAGATGCGTCTCAGAGAGCAAATTACGCTGCAATGTAGGATGCAACGACAAAATTTCCGGCAAAGCCGTCTGATCCCCTCTGTTACTGTCATCGCTTCGCAAACTGAAAAACAACTTAGCCATAGCACACACACACTATAATATCTAAAACAGATTCACCCACCCTTTAGCAGGCACATACACGTAAGAACTGGTGATTATCAATCATGCAGCCACCTTCATGCATACGGTAACAGAACGCAATAAATCGCAAACTATATACCAATTCCAGCAACGGACCTTCCAAAGCCCATACACCACACACACCCTACCTCTAACTAGGAATCTACAACCCGACCCATAAGACAGAGCTGTTGAATTGTATCACGCTCATACAATTCTTGCCATTGTAAATTAAGAATTTCCCGGACAGTTCTTAATGCTTTTATGAACATAACACTTCACAAATCTAACTATAAAAGCTCGTGTTTTCATTGCTGAGCAACAAAGTTACATAACAAAATAAAAAGATAATTTCTTTTAAAGCCGAGTTATACTTGCTACGCGCACCAAGAATACATACCTTAATGCCATATCTTCCATATGGGGCATCTGTCAATTCGCGCTAGCAGCTTTAAAACATAGGAAGCCATATACCGTCACAGAGTCTCTTGCAGAGCGCCTAATACATGATCATAAAACGAGTATACGCAAGATCATAGCGCTTGAAATGAAAGACATGCTATACACAGTGAAGGAACAAATTTCCATATACTCCCAAAATTTATTATTCTTCACTACTGCATTCGCATAGTACCACCTATCATGAGGCCTAGAGAGACGTCTTCTCGCAAAAACTCTACGCACACAAGCGCTCTCCCTCAGAAGAGTCCCCTTCTGAACAAATTGTTATTCCCAAGTTCTCCTTACTACACGACACCTAGGCGGGCATTCTTCCTTTGTCCGTCTCATCACATAGTACTGACTACCTTTACTGAGATGCGCAAATGCCATGCAAGATCCCTACTCACTTAGGGCATCATAGCTGGATATTTCAAATACAACTATAAGAAGGCACTGTCGCTCTGGATCAAACAACCAACACTGACATATGCCCCTTAACATCTTGGGGTATACATAAATGCTATAGAGCACCAATGAATATGCATTTCATATAGTTCAGCAACCTCTATTAACCATTGGCGATTTCTCCATATCACATGTCACCATAATACTTTTAATGCTGCACAATGTAATGCATGTTTCTCCACACTGTAGCGATACCTTGACATATAAGAACTACTCCTCGCTAACCTCAACAGGTGATAGTACATACAACACGCCTCAGTGCCATAATCAATCCGTATTTATACCAGATTATGCATGCTGTTAGACGCTTTATAAGCACAACAACAGCTCATTATACAGTAGATAGTACCTCTGAAATAATACCTATGAGATATAGTACTCATTCACGTATGCAAGAGCTGCCACAACTGCCGTATCAACTCTTAGAATCCTATGCCCCAAAGACATCTTTTCACAAAAACTCTCTGCACAGACAAGCTCTCTCTCGGAAAAACCCCCTTCTGGACCAATTATGATGCCCAAGTTCTCCTTACTACGCAGCACCTCAGCAGGCATTCTTCCTTTACCCGTTTCATCACATAGTACCAATTTCTTACCAAGGTCATTGAGATGCGTAAATTCCATGACCGATGCAATCTCCGGAATATCTTGCCTTTCACACTGTTCAGCAGCCTCTATTGCCCATTGGCGACACTTTTGCACATTTATATCACTAACTACAGAATATTCCGTACGAATGGGCTGAATTTGCGTTACTCCCATCTCTGTTGCTTGTCGCACAACACTACGCATGGTATCCTGCTTTACAAGCGCAATGCAAAGCATAAGATCCCTGCTCTTTACATATTCACTAACCAGGTGTTCAACCCGCACCTCTACTTTCTTACGAGATATTTCTGAAATAGTAGCGAACCAATCTCCTGTTACACCATCAAAGAGTACAACAGCATCTGATATCCTCACTCTCATCACGTCTCTTATGTAATGAGCTTGATCAGAACGCAAGAGGACCTTTTCACCCTTATTCAGTGCGCTATCGCTGTAATATAGCCTGATTTTTACGGGCTTCTTTTTGAAAACCATAAAGTATAATTGCTTTTCTAGAAACTACTAAAGCTCATTTACCGCTTTTAATACAGTATCAACATGATCATGTACTTTAACATTCCTCCATATCCTCTTGAGAATACCGCATTTATCTATCAAGAAAGTTGATCGTTCAATGCCCATATAACACTTCCCAAACATGCTCTTTTCTACCCATACGCCATATGCTTTTGCCAAAATAGCTTCTTCATCAGCAATAAGCTCAAAAGGCAACTGGTACTTTTTTTTGAAATTTTCGTGTGAGGTTATGCTATCCCTAGACACCCCTACAACAGCGGTATTTAGATTTGCAAACTTGTCATTAGCATCACGAAAGCCTTCAGCCTCTTTGGTACATCCTGGAGTATCATCTTTCGGATAAAAATATAGCACTACGTTCTTATTCCCATAATAAGATGCCAAAATAGGAAACACTACTCCCTCTTCCTCTTTGAACCCCGGCGCCTTATCCCCTTCTCTAACTACCATAATTACCTCTCAACTATAATTCACAAGCCGATGATACACGTACTCTGAAACATTCACAAACTAATCACCAGAAATTTTGGCAATACAGATTTTCAGCAAACAATGCGAATTGCATCAGTAACAACTAAAACACTAGCTTATCAATGTATAACTGAAAAAAGAGTCCGTCTTTTGAGACCCACGCATTATCAGCTGTTTAAAAACTGAACCACTGGTACAAAATATAATATCAACAATTGCTAAAACGCCGGACTTTACTTTATCTGAAGTTTGTACCCAGTACTAGATATCCACTTCATGTTTATCCATTGAAAATGCCTTGAAACAGAAAAGTTGAGTAAAACAGCAATTTAGATGTATCACCATAGGTTATAGTAATCTCATTTCCCCCTCCATAGGAAAAATCTATTTTCAATGGTTGAAAAAAATAATATGCTTTCCTCCTCAGGGGCTTTAGTGAGGAAAGAAGTGAAGTATTATCCCAAGGTTAGTGGAAATCCTGAATTTGCCTCAATTGAACGGGACATTCTTGAATATTGGGATAAAAATAAAATATTTGAGAAATCAGTTGAGAATAAACCAAAAACTAGACGTTTTGTATTCTATGATGGCCCTCCTTTCGCTAATGGCTTGCCTCACTATGGGCATCTCTTAACCGGCTTTATTAAAGATGCAGTTGCGCGCTATAAGAGCATGAGAGGATTTCGAGTGGATAGGAGGTTTGGGTGGGATTGCCACGGCTTACCAGTCGAAATGCTAAGTGAAAAAGAGCTTAATGTTTCTGGAAGAACAAAAATCGAAGAATTTGGCATTGAAAAATTTAATGCCAACTGTCGTAACTCGATCATGAGGTTTACCCAAAAATGGAAGGAATACGTAACCAGACAAGCCCGCTGGGTAGACTTTGATAATGGCTACAAAACCATGGATAAAGACTTCATGGAATCAGTCATGTGGGCGTTTTACAAACTTTGGGATAGGGGACTCGTATATGAATCCCTTAGGGTAGTGCCTTATAGTTGGGCTTGTCAGACTCCGTTGTCAAATTTTGAAACGAAACTAGACAATGCATACCGTGAAAAGGTTAGTAAAACAATAGTAGCTAAATTTGAACTGCGAGATAAACCATCATTTATACCTCCTCATATTGAATCATGTAAAATCCTCGCATGGACTACAACCCCATGGACTTTGGTTGCAAATTTCGCGTTAGCCGTCAATCCAAAAATGTCTTATGTTGCTGCTTCTCTTGGAAAAGAAATGTTGATATTCTCCGAGGGATATGTAGAACACTTTCAGCATTACTGTAAGAGAATTAATCAAGAATACACTGAGGTTTGCAAGCTCACTGGACAAGATCTTGTATCACTTGCGTACAACCCCCTATTTCCTTATTTTGCCGATCAGAAAAATGCATTCAGAATACTGGGTGCTGATTTCGTAACAGAAGGTACTGGGACAGGCATAGTTCATATTGCGCCTGGATTTGGGGAAGATGACTTTATATTGTGCCAAAAGCACAGCGTCCCAAGCGTAGATGGCAATGTCTCACAACTCTTATCTATAATATGTCCTATAGATGACGCGGGTGTGTATACTGCAGCCATATCGGACTTTGCGGGATGTCACGTGTTCGACGCAACTGATAAGGTTATTATGTATCTTAAAGAACGTGGTTCTTGGCTGGAGACAAGTACATATACACATAGCTATCCCCACTGTTGGAGGACTGATACCCCGCTCATATATCGCGCAATGCCATCTTGGTACATTGAAGTGACTAAGCTGAAAGAGCGCATGATGCAGCTCAATAAAGGAGTAAATTGGATACCTGATAATGTCAGAGATGGTCAGTTTGGCAAGTGGTTAGAAGGGATCAGAGATTGGTCTATTTCTAGAAATAGGTTCTGGGGCGCTCCTGTACCTGTATGGAAGAGTGATGATCCAAAATACCCAAGAATTGACGTATATGGCTCCATTAAAAAAGTACTCCCTAATGTACGGGCTCTGGAAGAAGACTTTGGTCCAATAGATGACTTACATCGTCCTTATATAGACGATTTGGTACGCCCCAACCCTGATGATCCTTCTGGCAAGTCTATGATGAGAAGAGTACCTGATGTATTGGATTGCTGGTTTGAATCAGGATCAATGCCTTTTGCACAGGTGCATTACCCTTTTGAAAACAAGGAACTGTTTGAAGAAAATTTCCCTGCAGATTTTATAACTGAGTATATAGCGCAAACCAGAGGGTGGTTCTATACATTGTTTGTTCTCTCAACGGGTATATTTGATAAACACCCATTTGAGAGTTGCATATGTCATGGAGTGATACTCGATATACAAGGGCAAAAGCTATCAAAGAGGTTAAATAACTACCTTGACCCTATGGAAGTATTCGAAAGGTTTGGTGCTGATTCACTGCGGTTCATGTTGCTTTCTAGCTCCGTATCAACTGGGGGAGATCTACTGCTAGATCAAGATGGTCAAGTAATCCGTGATGTGCTGAAGAACGTTGTTAAGCCAATATGGAATAGTTACAGCTTTTTCACAGTATATGCAAATGCAGACAAGATACGTGCACGTGTGCTCGATAGCTTAGACGGCTTAAATAATATCATGGATAAGTACATCCTCCATGAATGTATGCACTTGGTGCAAAGCGTGCTGAGTGCTATGGAATCTATTGAAGGGCATGACCCTTATGACATAAAGCTTGCATGCACTGCTATAGTGCAATTCTCCGACAAGTTAAATAACTGGTATATCCGCCGCTGTCGCGAAAGATTTTGGGCTACTGAGAAAACACAAGATAAATTTGATGCATATAACACGTTGTATACAGTACTGTACTACTTTAGCAGAGTGATTGCTCCTTTCTTGCCGTTCATATCAGAAGCTATTTGGTTAGGGTTGGATTTTCAACAGGAAGAATCTGTACATCTGTCAGATTTTCCCGCTCCAAATGCTTTGCAAGTTCAGGAAGAGCATGTCAAAAACGCTGAAAATATGCAGCTTGTAATGGATATATGTAGCCATGCTTTGTCTTTGAGAAACATTCACAATCTGAGAATTAGACAGCCACTGAGCAGCATGAAAATACATGTTTATAATTGTGCAGCATTGTCATCTCTTCCTACAGAATACAAAAATGTGATCTTGAGTGAGCTAAACATCAAGGAACTTGTGATGTGCGATAATGTCCAAGATGTTGCATTTTTTGACTTAAAACTCAACTTCCCATTACTTGGTAAAAGGATCCCTGAAAAAATCAAGGAGATCATTCCTCTAGTGAAAGCTGGAGTATGGGAAATGCTTCCTAGTGGTGAATTGTCGTTAGGCAGTGCAAAAAATGAGCAGTACATCTTTCATGCTGATGAGTTTTCCATGAGCTTGAAGGTACGCAATGAGTACTCATGCCCTATTATCTCAAGTGGACAGACTGTTGGCATCGTCACTATCGACCCTGAGCTTACTAAAGATCTGCTGCTTGAAGGAATTGCTCGAGACATAGTGAGATATATTCAACAAGGCCGGAAACAATGCGACCTAGACATGCTGAGCCTTGCTAAAGTGTGCGTGTATACATGCGACAGTGAAACATATGAAGCCATATTAAAGTGGGAAGACTTTATAAAGAAGCAAACGCTACTTAGCACTTTGGAGTACTCCTTAAGAGACAGTATTACAGATGCTAAAGTAGCAGGATATACTCAAGTAACAGATGAGAAAGATCTCAGCATATTCTTACAGGGCTGATCTAAAACTCTACCTGAAAAAATGGCATAGTGCGTTTTTACAGTGTGATTCACAATGTACCTAGTGTTGGGTGCGATGCTCTTAACCTGAGGCATCACCGCTGCGCCCATTATAAAGCATTGCTCAAGCCGATGCGGAAGAGGCATTCTCCTGCTTTATGGATGTAATGTATATATCTGAAATTTTATCGGTTATGCTGAGATCTCTCAATATTCGCTTAGCATCCGGTGGAATTTTTCTATCCGCAGCTAGGTATTCACATATCGTTTTTTCCTGCATCTGAAAGGTACTGTCAAGACTTACTCAATGGAAAGGTATCATCCAAAATTCTCTATAGCTTGAGTTGAAATTTTCTCATTATTCATTCCAGCAGTACAATGAGAAGTATTCCTATATGAAGCTAGATATTCACTTGCTATTTTTCCAGTATCTTTGGGATGTACTTCCTTAGCAGAATGTTAAGAGATTTTCTATGGGTTGGATGCGGATTTTCTCAATATTCGTGCAGCATTGCTGCGAGAAGTCTTCCTATGCAAAGCTAGGTATTCACATACAGCTTTTCCAGCGTCTGCGAGATACTTTCTATACTTCTCAAATTACATCTTTTGCATCGCATGATGAGTTTAGCAACACTTCGGCCTATCAGACGTTCTAGTACTTTTCTATGTTTATTGATAAAGAAGTGTGCTGAAACTTGACCAGCATCCAAAAAACTTCAATATGCTTTTTTAGTAGGTGTATTTACTACATGTACGATGTCATGATTGCACATCTTCCTTCTAAATCTGCACAAGCATAGTAATCCTAAATGAAATGCCTCCTGGCTTCTACCACCCACTCGACACAGTTCACAATTGATTCATAATATCTCAGGACACACTTGATAAGATGTGGATTTGTGTATTATGTTCCACTACTTGTTCACAGAATGACTACTACTTTCTGCTCCCCTTGATGGAGGGCATAACAAATATCAGCTCGTGATTTGAAATAGCACCTACGTATAGCATAACCCTAAAATTCTGTGGCCATTCTTCTCCTGAAGCTTCTGTATATTCTGGACACAAATTGCCAAACCACTCGTAGAAATATCTGCATTCCCTTCTCACACTTAGGAAAAACTTCAACCTTAAAAGATTTACGTCAAGACAGAACTGTAACTTTCCCAATAAGACAACAGTTCGCCAATCTTTACACCTTCAACAAACTTGCTAAACAATAGTGTAGAATCCTTAGTCGCATCAAAACCGCTACACTGCGCTTCCACCGTAGCCTGCGCCTTGTCTCCAAATGATGCGATGCTACTCCGTCCTCTCTCCCTAGCACCATGAGTCCCATATTGGCAGAATCAGCTGCGTTATCTAAATCCCTGTAACAGAAAATTTCACTTACAAGAGCAAGATATGCATATAGCAGCCTTTTTACAGTAATCCCGCTGCGTGAAGCGCTTACTTATTTCCAAGAATAGCAAAAACCTTCTTCACAAAAGATCTACATTCATACAAAGCAGCGACTTCTTAAATGAAAAATATAGGGAAACACTCCAAACTAAACTAGCACCATACTGATATAGAACAGTAACTACCTCAGTAGCTATACCGCCCCAAACCACAAAGCCACAAATGAAAACTAATAGTAAGGCTGGTTCTTCTTAATCCGATAGCGTAAAGCCTCTTCCCAAATGTCTCCGTTCGCTAGAAGCTTTTCCTTGTTATACATCAACTCTTCCCTTGTCTCCGTAGAGTACTCGAAGTTAGGCCCCTCAACAATAGCATCAACTGGACATGCCTCCTGACAAAATCCGCAGTATATACACTTCGTCATATCTATGTCGTACCTTGTAGTCCTGCGGCTACCGTCACTCCTTTCTTCCGCCTCTATCGTTATAGCTTGAGCTGGACAAATGGCCTCACAGAGCTTACAGGCTATACACCTCTCTTCTCCACTTTCATACCTACGCAATGCATGCTCACCACGGAATCTAGTACTCAAAGGCCCCTTCTCATGCGGATACCGCAACGTAACTTTGGGCTTAAACATTGCCAGAAGCGTCAAAAAGAAACCGTGCACAGTTGCAGATACCAGCCTTATGACCCTTCTCCCAAACTGCACACAATATAACATTTTATCGCACCTTATGTAAGATTCTATCCGCCCTAATCTTGAATGGAAACCAGCCATCACTACCCTGAAAAGAAAGAACAACTATAAGCGCCTTTCCTATAATGTTATCAATTGGGATATTCCCAACTTCTGTTACAAAGCGACTATCCCGAGAATCATCCCTATTATCACCAAGCACAAAAATATGCCCAGGCGGCACCTTATATACAGGAGTATTATCTAATGAACTATTTTCACGCTCATCTAATATCTCATATGACTTGCCATTGTACAAAGTCTCAACATACCGACGCACCGCTCTGTCTCCGTCCATGAAATCTCCCACGACTTCATAGTGCATCTCCTTCCCATTTATATACAGATGCCCATTTTTAATCTGTACACTATCCCCAGGAAGACCAATCACCCTTTTTATATAACTAGTACTCGGATCCGAAGGCAACCTGAATACCACCACATCACCAGCTTTTGGAGGGGTATATAACACCCTCCCCTTAAGAGTCAAAAAAGGAATCCTCGACAAAATGGGCGTGAGAACCGTGGAATAGCGCCCGTAACCGTAGCTATACTTTCCAACAAATAAATAATCACCCACCAAAAGAGTACTCTTCATTGAACCAGACGGTATATGAAAAGGCTCTATAACGAAACTACGGAAGCAACCAACCGCTACTAACGCTACCAACAATACCTTGATTAACTCAACGACAGCGCTCCTCTTCCCCTTCAGCACTGAACCAAGAGGCGCTTTCTTCTCACAACGAAAAACTGTTCCCACAGCCACAACCAAACTTTACACCAGGGTTATTCACCACGAACCTTGACCCATTCATATCTTCTACATAGTCTATAGTGGAGTTCTTCAGAAACTTCTTAGAATGACGATCAATCAGCAAAATAGGAGCGCCAGAGTCATCTGAAAGCACGAGATCAGACCCTCCTCGCACCTCATCATGCCCATCTTCATCCTCCTCTTCTTCCTCATCATCTATGTCAAACTCTGAGTCATCATCACCATCACTTCTACCAATAAGGCCATCTCTAATACTCTCAGTAGTGAACTCATACTTAAACCCAGCACAGCCACCACCCTGCACAGATAACCTCAGCAAAGACGGATGTCCCTCTCTTTCTAAGACAGACTTTATTTTATTGACCGCACCACCAGTTATAGTCAACCCATAACTTTCTATACCGTACATACAATAACCCGTCGCTATACAAAGAGAGCCCAATTCTATCACGTATTTTAGGCATGTCAAACAAGGCCGTCATCTCGCATTTTTATCCTTTCCTATGCGATTCATTTACACAAGCTGAAAGCCTATGACATATGAAATACTAGTATAACCTATCAGTATATCATACATATTAATTAACTTTTTATAATCTCACATACGGTTCGCTATAAACGCTGCTATTGGACAAATAAAGACACTAAAAAACTTACTGGTATTATCTTAGTTCAGTTTAGTATTTTTAATCCCTTACTATCGGCTTTCTAAAGGTCTCAAAAGGGCACCTAACACTACGCCCCTAACTATTCACAACACCGCGCACTTTCATTGAACAATATCCCTACACCAGGCTGTGCCGGAGATGATAACGCAGCAACACTGCTTCTATCATAATATAGGTATATGGCGCAATCTATATTTTCTTATTTATCATACAAACTCTATTACTTAACAATATAGGTCAAATCATTACATACGTTATTAATATCACTAAATAAACAACCTACTCATAGGCTCACGAATCATGCACCTCATCCGATAAACCAGCCTTCATGCACAGTAAAGCTATGCCTAATCCAGCTGATTCATTTGAGGCAATCATCACATGTTAAAAGTTCATGCACACCTCTATTATACGTGCATTACAGTATTTATATAACACATCACCTTTCTAAGTTTCGTTATATCTCCAGCCACATTATCCATTGGTTTAAAGCACGATAGATATACCCAAAATATACTTTTATTTCTTATGATAGTTCAAAGGTGCGCAGAGAGACATTTTATTAAAATTCTTTATCACGCGCGACTAATAGCCATCCTACTATAATGACGATCTCATAGGAGATTATCATTTGGAGATGATCTACGATAAATTTATGGGCTCTTGCTTCTCAGAATAGCCCTTTATAAGAACACATTCTCTAATAAAGCTATAGCACTCACAATATAGTATAAAATTGCTCTACGCTCAGCGTATTAGGTTACATACTTTGGCAAGAGCAGCCAATCCACTAATAACCAACTTACTGTGTAATAAGTCCTTCTATAAGCATCAAAACGCTTCATGCTCTTACGCTCTCACAAATAGACATAAAAGCTAAAAATGCCAATACACTGAAGAATTAAGGAAATAAAGAGTCTACCAGGTACAAGTATGCTGCAGCTCATAACAACACAAGTGGGATTACATACTACTAGCTCTAAAAGCTACCAAGAATACGAAAAAATCCCCCTTCTACAGCATATTTGGCAAGCATATGTGATTGCATACGGCTTTGAAGCTACATAAGCAACCCTTGCCATAGAACATCCTACATATTCTCCCTCACCCAACAAAAGAACATTCTTCCACTTAGAGCAATAGATATGGTTTTCTAGAAACACGTTCTTTACTATAATTACATAGCAGCTCTCATATGAATATGCTCCACCATATTACAACGAACATCTCTAATGCGTGACTGAATGCAAAAAGCCAATACATACACCATATAATATCGGGCTCTATAAACAAATGCAGCTACTTTAAAAGATACTGCAATTTGAGGATTTCATGCATCAGGTAATCCACAATTATTACAAACCCCTTACA
Organism: Anaplasma phagocytophilum str. Webster; assembly: GCF_000964685.1. Classification (GTDB taxonomy): domain Bacteria; phylum Pseudomonadota; class Alphaproteobacteria; order Rickettsiales; family Anaplasmataceae; genus Anaplasma; species Anaplasma phagocytophilum. The sequence goes on along the minus strand of NZ_LANS01000001.1, from coordinate 1,132,971 downwards.
GAATTCCCTCTCTTTAACTGTTACTCCAAGTTTGAAAGGACACATACTTTCAGCGTTATTTTTGTATTTTTATAACACTATTACCATACTCAAAATTCAACTCTTAAATCGCAAAAACTGCGCTCCTCCATATATTGAGATCTAGTGTTCTCTCATAAACACACACGAAATTTCACACTATTTAGCAGGTAACATTATTTTTTGTAGCAATATATTAAAAAATAAGCATAATTTGCGTTATTACCTAATTTATTAGGAGATATCATGAGGAAGTGGGTTATAAACTTTTTGGGATTAAAAAACGCCCGAAGCCCAGAGAATGCACCGCGCCAAAGGCATTATTTGTACTTTCCTAATAAATTATCCCGTATTGGGGCATCTCAAGAATTAGGTGAAGGCAACGTATTGCGTTGTAAATTAATGCAAGAACGTATTAGGCCAAAGCAGCTAGATGAAAGGCATCCTGCTCAACATCTAGATGAAAGTAATTCCTTGAATTGGCACTTAATCTATGAACCCAGTGGATCTCCCTCGCCTCCTGTGGCATTAGATCGCAATCTTATTACTGAAAAAATCTTAGACGTACAGGGATTGTGCAACTATGTAAATAAGAATAGTAAGAGCATGCTCCCTGAAAACCTGCAAGATGCTCCAGAGGATACCTCTGAAAGCGTGCAAGCTGCGCTCTTACAAAATCTCTGGACAAAATGTCATGCTGAATTGGATGCAATACACGATCTCTTGGACAATAGCACTCAATCTCCCGAAACAGAAACAATTATCTTGCCAATTGTCAGGCATTGCCACGCAGCTATGCTACATCTGATTCACAGCACCTCTTCTGATATTATGACAGAGGATTACCATTTTACCGTATCGAAGGCGCTCTGTAATATATCAGATATTGTATATGCAACTCAAAATACAGCCATATTACTGCCAGAGCCTCTGAAAGAACTACATGTATTCAACACATTATCAAACTTGCAGGGTACATTGAGGTTGTTGACATACAGTATTGCGAAGTCAACTATCGTGCGGCACAATTGCCTAAAGGAATTCCTATTAAGCTGCATAAACACAGCTACTTCTCTAAGCCGTCTCGTAAATACAAGAGACATTTCAGACGATGACAAGCTCATTGTTGCATATATTACAAAATTTGGCATAAAACTCGTAGCTTCGGCAATCGAGACTGGTGCTATTCCAAACTTTCAAGCATATCAAGCCAATACTTCTATTAGACAAGCACTTGGACAGCCAAATTCCATAGTAGCAATAACAGCTGCTAAACTCTTTATACTCTCTGCAGACCGTTATGCTTCATTGGATGGTCCAGCGGTATGCGAAGTCAGCGATATTGAATTAGTACAAACATATCTGTTTGAATGTAAGTCTCTCATAGAAGAAATCTTCTATAAGTGTTCTAATTTCCACGACAGTGCCGATAATAGCGTGCGGAAAATTATGATCACATTGAGTAACACTACACTGTCCCTAAATCGGGCAATAAATTCGTGCTATAACGATGTAGAAGGATTCTCTCAAACCCACATTGTAATTGCCCAATTAAAAACTGTATGTGAACATTTGGGATACTGCAATGGGGTTCTTGATCATGATAAACATGGAGAGATATTAATCCTACTGAATAAGGCCGCAATATCCGCACAACGATGCTTGGAAAAGTCGAAACACAGCACTCTGAGCAACTATGCTGCACACCCTATTCCAATATTCCCTGGGGGGACGCAACCTAAAGATAAGCAACAGAATAGCGTACCAGTAAAGGTTACCGCCTTACAGAAGATGTTTAGCAATTATGTTCAGAAGTCCAGCAGCTCAAAATCTGTGCGCTTTCATTTAAGAAAAAGCTCACTCAGAAAAAAGACATCAGCAGCGGAAAAAGACGTGTTTAAGCATCAACCTTTTACTAGTAAACACGGTATTCTAGCTAAAACTAGTCAACTCCCCAAAAAAGTAAGCATAGAGAACACATACCGGCACATGCATGATCAAGAACAAAGTAATCCCTACGACACGCAAGTGCTGCAAATGTATGAGAAGGAAAATTCTAGTCTTGCTGTGCGCGGCAGAACACAGTTTCTGCAACCAAAATCCCGAGCACAGGGACAAGACTCTATTAGTGTTCACGTTGTGGAGATACACAAAAACATGCACGATAGCCCACTTGAAGAAGAAGATATCTCAAGTTATCATAGTACTTTCCAGAAAAATCTTGTCGAACTGGATATTGCAATCGAACTACTATGTAATATCTCTCGAAAGAGTAAAGAAGACACTATTCATGCAGCGCAACATGCTATACAAGATTGCACATCAAGTGGAATTCATGCACCTTCATCCTCGGGAAAAACACAAGATTTTTATTGTAATGAACGCGCCAGAGCAATTGTAAAAGCTGCAAGAGACAGCATAGCAGGATTTACTATAGGATGCACCTCTTGTATAGGTCATGATCCTTGTGCAGTATTTGATAATTCTCTTGAACAAGAAGACGTCGAGTCCTTATCGTCGTCTTCAGAAGAAACGGTTATTTACGTCAAAAAACAAGATCTAGAAACCCAAACTTCACAAGGAAGTATCGATATATCGGATAAAAGTAATAGTACTCCTGAAGAAAAAGCTGCAACTTCAGATAAAGCTATGATACAAGCAAGTGCTGCAATCTCACACGTACCTCAACGTGTTACAGTGCGGTTAACAGATACTTTTGTTATAGAGCATAACGTTACTCCTGAGGATGGCACAAATAAAGCTATCACTTCAAAGAGTATTGCCTGACCTATCCGTATTAAGATGTACCGTGTATACTATATGAATCTTATGCCTGTAGCGATGTATGAATCTGCATTTTGCATTGCTATGCAGCACTTTCCCATGATTGCGAACAGCAATGGGGTTTAGATTACTGCAATGTTGCACTAATGTCTCGCATGCAATAGGAATCGCGCCTGGTATCACTTGTCTAAACTATCACGCTTATACGGCTGAGATACCACTCTACTTAGTCCTCTTATCTTTTTTATTACTCTTAGTAAATTTTAAAGGAAAACCTTATGCATAATAACGTACGCGGTACTGAACCAGGTACTGATCAAGGATCTCAAGATGTTCAATATAGCTTTTCTCCACATAGTAACCAGGAACCATATCAATGTGAGCTAAAACGAGAGATAGCGCAGTACAATAAGTCGTTCAATAATCCTTCTGTCCAAGCAAAGCCTTTACTTTTTCGTCTACTGAATAGTAGCGCAAGACTCCTAGCAAACTCTGCATCATCTTGTAATAGAGAGAGTACTAACAAAAAAGCATTACATGAATTAGAAAATGTTCTTAATGAAATACATCTATTCTATTATAGTCCCGATGCGACTGTGTCATTTGACTATAAGGTAGTATTAACTCAGTGTTGTAATGCTCTTGTGCATCTGTGTGAAGATGTCAGCCTCCTGCCTCCTGCCAAACGTAAAACACGTAGTACTATCGATAATGGAATCGCTTTAATATCGTGTGCAATTCACCTTGTACACAAACAAATTGAAGGAACTCCTTCAGCAGAAGAAGGTGCGATATACACACGTGATAGCTCTATCACAAAACACATGTTTTCCTTTAATAATGCAGCCCTGATACTTTCACAAACTGTACAAGTATCAGAGTATGCTGCGATACAGAGGGATATGCAGGTAGCTTCGTGCATTGCTAGAATTCTTAATAAAGACTCTCTTTATGAATATAGAATACAGCTATCACAGCATTTAGCATTAAGAATAGATAACATATATTCTGCTATATTAAACAGGAGACCCTTACCTACCTTTAAACACTCATTTCACCATGACATTGACCTGTTAAACACTGCGCATACTCTACTTACTAACAGTTTGAACAAGCTATCTAGGAGAGCTTCGAAGAATATTTCAATACCGTCAAGCATTGCACTGATTCAACTTGATATCTTCAACTGCCGGAACCTGGGCAACACCCTTATGAACAATAAAAATCTTGAGCACAGCTATTATTTTGACAGCATATGCGACGCTTTCCAACCCTGCCCAGTTCATATAAATAGGCTACGTACTGTACTAGGAAACGCATATCTTTCCAGCAAAATTAGCAAGTACGGCAGAGAATCTCTACCAGTTATGGAAACAATCCAGAACAACCTAGAGAGCGCTGACAAGTTACTAGACAACGACTATTTTAGTTATATATTACGATCTTATCCGCGCTCCCAGTACAGCGAATTAAGAAAAACAGTAACATCTGCCCTGGAAACTCTCTATTTTTTCTACTTTGCAAAGGCATCAAGTAAGCACGCCTCGTATGAAAAAATTCCAAGCGTTATGTCATCATCTAGTCATGCTAGTGATTCGAAAACACTGAAGAAAAGCACTTTATACAAAGAAAAAAGTGATAAACCTAGTACATCACACTTATCACTAAAAACACTAAAGAAAATCCCCGCAATGCTTGCATTAAAGGCTACTGCAAATTCAAGAAAAAAGAATTTTGGTCCACGATCTAATTCCCTACACGTACGAGAACACACTTCTGAAAGCAGCTCAAATAATGCTGAGGTCTCAATACGAAGAACATTAACTGATCATGCAACTTCTAGCGCTTTGGATATAGATTTTGCTGCAAGACAATCTATAGACTATGATCTTGGTGGACATGAAACAAGATCAAGCAAGTATAGGATGGACGGGCGTCTTCAGGAAAATGAGACAAGTACGTCAGCACGTATACAGGGTACTGAAAGTGAAATTTTACCAAGCACAGCAATATCCTCTTCTTCCTCAAGACGCATTAAACACTTTAGTACGTATAAGTAAATCCGCTGTCAAAGGAAGGGCTTTAAATTACATTAGGGCCCTCCCTTAGGCCATGTTATCACTCTCACACATCAATCTGCTGACAAGAGCACTACAATGGCGGTGATGACGGTATGTTACGCAGATCATAACAGCACTCTTTCATCTAATGTATTGATGTACAATCTGGACATAACCTTTTTGTGATCTTCGATATTTCTTCTCCCCAAAGTTTGCCAATCACTCCGAAAATATGTAGCGCATTAAGCATGCTCACAGGGATATTTTTTTCCCTGATTGGTAACACCTGCAATATTGGCGATAGACGTCCTTTTTACGCGTCAGAGAAACGCACAGATGGAATGCTCGCGCTGTTGCATAACAACTATACTTTCCAGATTGCTTATGAATCATCACACATTCAAGAAAAGCTTAGCTTTTTACGCTGTGAGCATATCGTATGTATGCTCTTTAACTCTCTGATTTTTGGATAAACTAGGCCTTCATAGAATACACTTTAATCTTACCAAAATGCATGTTCAGTATGCAACTTGTAAGCAAAGAGTACGTAGCGACCTTCCCTGTTTATAGTGAATACACCTCATTTGTGCAGATTTTGTGTTTTTTCTTAAAAAGACACAAAAAGTTATATAACAATGTTTCTGTTAGGGAATCATAATTCACGTGGAGTGTCATGGCACAGCTTCACTCCTAGTTTAAGTTAACGCATTATAATGCTGACAATAAAAAAGCTATTCTTTGCAGGATAGAAGGGAGTTTTTTCATTTATCATGCAGCTTTGCTAAGAGATATGTAAGTAGTTTATAGTAGAGTTGCAGTGTGTGTGAAAATGGCGTTGAATAGGGATATTGTGTTACGTTAACCATTATGTAGCTTCCGGTTTCAAGTTCTTTTACACAACTTTTTTAACAGCTTTCCAACTTTCTATTGAAGAGTTCCTGTTGGGAAGAATTTGCGGAAATAAAGTGGGTAGATGCCTCAGTGTATACTCTGTGTAGACTATTGGGAAGTTACACTTCTCGACTGCTACGTGAGTGACAAACTGGCGGTTCATTTAGCACTGTAAAGCTTGAATCTTCTACCCTTAATCAAAAGGTGAAGCTGAGGAAACTATGCACAACAATGGGCTTAAGACTACTGAACAACCTGCTGGTGTAAATGAAGAAGAAAATACTGAATCTAATTATGCGGTTATAGCGCACGATAATTCTAGCACAGATACCGACTCTGTCGATGAGAGTCCACAAGCTGCATCCACTGCTACAACTGACAGCGCAGAGGACAGTCCTACACATGCCGCTGATACAAGTACGAGAAATGTAGAACCTAGCAGTCCTGATGTTACTACACATATCGATCAAGCTAGCGGTGGTACTGCTAGTAGTGATCCTGTTGTAAGGCGTAAAAGTCCTAAAACTCATGGCGCAGGAGGCGGTCCCGTAATTACTGATGCAAATTCCAAGAACCTGGGCGCACCTATCATTACGCAGTACACTAAAAGCTTTAGAGCAAGCAGGAGCTCTGTCAGACCTGGCTATGCAGACTCTTCTCAAAGTGATAAGATCACCACCGAAAGACGTGGTAGAACCCAATCTCTCGGGAGTTATAAGGCAACTGCTGTTACCAAAGGAACAAGTAGTGACGCAAAATGTTCATTACGTACTCAGCATTCCAAAAGTAGCCGCACATATATACGGAGAAGGAGGGCATCTAGTTGTGGTGCTGCGAGCGCTCCTAGTTCTCTCGCTTCCAGTGTTTCCAACTTTAGCTTCAACTTAGAAACTTCACCTTCGGTATTCGCAGAGGAGTGTAATCCTCCTCAAAGAAGCAATAGTAATCGTGGGGTCTGGAATAGAATACGAAAGGCTTTTGCACAATGTTTTCAGATTTGCAGAAAAAGAGATACTAGTGCAAAAGATCCGGCAGTAGCAGAACATACACTAGAGGGCGACAACTTGGAATCCCTAGGAGCGGGGGCTTCTAGGAATAGTTGTGCCTCCACTTTAACTCTTAATTTAGATGGAGCACGTCCCGGTGCGCATCTAACTCCAGGAACGATAATAGCCAGGGCATCGCACTCAGCATTACACGGATATGGCACTACTGATATTGCAGTGTTAATACAGTATCTATCTATAAACTTTGAGGATTTACGGCAAGAAATAAGGGACCCCTCAATAGATACTGACTTATCACAGCTCGATCTTTTGGAAGCTACTATCAACTCTGTCGCTTGTATTAATGTTAAATCTATCCATAAACACGGAGCTTCGAATACAAAGCATCGGATAAAGTGTAGGAATGCCTTTTGCTCCATACTTACACACCTTCTGCAATTACTAAGTACAGAGTTGAAAAAGAAAACTTGCAGAGAAGAGGTAATTAAAAAGCTTGCGGTAAGTATAACCACAACATGTAACTGCATGTGCGCATTGGGAGAAGAAGAAGTTCCTAAACGCAAACAAAAAACCGATCCAGATGCTGATACTGCTGCTGCTGCACTTCAAAGGGCCTTATCATTTGCAGCTTATGTTTTGTTAGATATGGCTAATGCTGCGAGTGAGGTTCATGCTAAATTTATTCCAATAGCAGGTATTTTTTCAGCACTATCAGGCGTTGTAAGCGCACAAAATAGCCTAGAATATAAGGAGCTGGTTAAGTACACCGTAACCGCAGCTATCAACTACTCCATCGACGTATTCCGAAGCAATGTAAAAAAAAATCCCCGAAAAGGTCGTGTTAGACACGTCAAATATGTCGTATGCGATACCCCATTCATGATTTTAAGTACGCTGGTGGGATACACGTACGGAGATACAGGATGCTCTCCTGCAGTTTTAGAAGCTCTAAAAGCCAACAGTCACTATACCGCAGTTGTTGCTCTTGAAACAATTTTTTACATGGAAGCCGCAAGGGAGTTATACCGCTCAGAATGCAAAGCAACTAAATGCAAAGCTTTCAAACGCTTTGATGAAAGCATACAGCGTTGTATCTCAACTGCTGATGATGCATTCGTGGATGTTGTTGATTGTGTAAACAGTCCTGCAGGACTGCGCCAAGGAGTTGTGACGAAAATTCTACGTGGTCTTGACAGTGTAGCGAGAACAATTGGTTGTATGAAGGCAGATTGTTCTTCCCTGCCACTCACTGCTCAATGTTTAAATAAAGCTTATATATGTTCAATTAGAACTTCTGAGATCTTAGATCCATACAGGGTTCCAACACCCAATATCTGGGATGCAAAATCATTGCCATTATTGCCTGGAGAAATGCCTAATAGAAGGTCTATGGCGCACAATCGATTATCTTCATCTGCTGCTGCCCCACCTGTGCCCGCACGTTCACCTATGAGCCGACACCCTTCCGTTCAACTATTTCATACTGCAACATCACAAATAAGCGGCCCAAGCCGTGACACTGAAGCTGCTAACTACATGATGCCTACCGAACCGTCAGTACGTGAGGAGCAACAAGCCTTCTTCCTCGATGCTGCCGAGCTTCAAACTTTGAGCATTAATCCAGATGTTAGCGTGCGAAACATACGTATCCGAAATCAAACGCCATCAACTATACTTTTTAATGTAACCTTGGTCAGAGATGCTGAAGAACTTACTGTTGATTTATGGCCTAGTGTAAGAGGAAATCCATAAAGCTCGCACGCATCTCTGCACTATGGACCGTGCTTTAACCGAATCGTGAAAGTATTCTGCAACAACGTCTCCTGAGCAATGTTTTATTGTGGAGAGTGTACTTAGCAAGACAGCACAGCACTCTGGATAACACATATAATAGTGTTATCTAGAGGCTGTTCCAGGTGCTATAGGAGGATGGGAAGTATGGTATGGCTTAAAACTCGGCAATGCTGCAAAACAAGATGGCTGAAATGGCTTAAAACTCGGCAATGCTGCAAAACAAGATGGCTGAATATGTTGCATTGTACTGGGAGATAATTCTGCATCTGGAATAATGTAGATTAAGTCAACAACACTTCTGCGTATGTTTCTCAAAACACGGCGGAATTTATTCAAAAACTTAGGATGAGCATACACTCATACTCAGAGCACTCAAGACTTTACAGAAGGCTGTATTGCTTTGCACAAAGTATGGGATGCATTATATGCAGCAATATCTAAGATAATACTGAAAAGTATGTATCGGGAGTATATAACAGCGACCATGCGAAAAAATGTGTAGGTTAATCTGCAATGTTAACAGCAACATAACTCCTGATGTTAAAGGACCGCCATCACAATTCTCATACACCCCCGGTAAGATCCCTAAGCTTGCGCTACAATGCATGATGACAACATAGCGGAATATCAGTTAGATGAGTATACTAAGCTTGATACTCACGCGGTCACAGCATCAGCTTGAATATATCAAAAATTCTTCTCCTATGCACTAATCACAACCAATATACGTTACTCTACATTTCATGCATTACATTTTGGACAGGAATACGGATCGGACACCCATCAAGCACTATATTCCTATGATTTTATATAAACTGGGCACAATTATCCTAGAAGTTGTAAAATAAAATTTGCTCTTTGTAAGCAGATTTCCCGTTTTAGTATACATAGCGCTGCTTCTATACATACAATGATAGGTAAAATATTTGCATTTTGTAGCAGCTTATTGTAGACTGAGACTCCGGGGTTTTGGTGCATCCAATATGGCCTCAAATTGAAATTTACTTTTTTCTGTGTGGTGTTTCCTTCCAGTGTCGGGTTATGCGTGAGTAGGATCTGCATCTTGCATCCATTAAGGTAGTGCTGTGCATTTTGTGTCTTTAGCAAGCTGCAAGGCCTATGATCTCCTGTGATATAGCTAGGAACACCTTATAAAGGTAATGTACTTGTTTGTAGCTAGCAATTGCGTTGCATCTAAAACGTGAATATCCAATAAGGAGTTTTTATGCATCCAGGAAGTGGTGACAACAGGAGATTGAATACTCAGAGACACGTTAGTGATCGCGTTTCATCTGGCTCATATATATCTGATGACGTATTCGAACAAAACGATGTTCCTACTGCTGAGAGTTCGTCTGTTAACAGAAATGCAAATTCCCGTAGAGGAGGTGCATCTGAGAGAGTAGGCTATATACTTAGAGCGTTCAGAGGACTTTTCTCTAGACATCGTAGTGCTGCTAAAACACGTACAGACTCAGAAAAGCCTCGAGATGCTCGTAAGGGAAAAGGCCATGATACATCCTCTACATCAGGGCTGTGTTGCATTCCTTCCTCTCAAGGAAAACGTAGGACAAGTTCTGGAACAACTACTACAAGGCCTCTTGGAAGCAAAACAGATGCTGAAAGTAGTAGAACTACACGTAGTAAGAGTGCTGTAAGTAGCAGAGCAAAAAGCGTGGATCACAGGAAAGAGGAATCAGATGATTTGGATGCTGCTGTGCTGGCTGCTGCCGAATGTGGTAACGGGATACCACCTATAGTTCCTGATTCTGCTCCTTGTGGCAGCTCTTCATTTATTCGAGTTCGAGGTTCTTTTCCTGGTTATAGCTCTGCACCTAGTATGGGTGTAGTTGCTGCTAGAATACAGGGTATTCCACTCCATAACAGTTCTGATACGTTACGTGCATTACGAAGGTTACACAATACTGTAAAGAACTTAGCTGCAGACATGTGCGATGAGAGCAATGTCACGTCTACACGAGGACTGTGTTGCATTCCTTCTTCACAAAGCAAACGTACGGTCAGTTCTGAAGCAACAAGAGGTAGATATTCCAGTGCTATCGAAGAAGTTGAAAGTGGAAATGAAGGACCTGATACACTTTATGAGCAGCATGTACGTGCTTTAGAGCGTGCGGTGTACAATGCGTTAAGATCATACAGGCTAAGGAGACTTCATAGAGCTGATCCAGATCCAGGCACTCATAATCACCTTGTGCAAGCACTTTGGCCTTTATTAGATGAGCAGCATGTACGTGCTTTAGAGCGTGCGGTGTACAATGCGTTAAGATCATGCAGGCTAAGGAGACTTCATAGAGCTGATCCAGATCCAGGCACTCATAATCACCTTGTGCAAGCACTTTGGCCTTTATTAGAGCTGGCAAGAACTGAAATAGAGAAATCAGATTCTCAGCCTACGAAGCGCCTGATTGCTGTAGAAGATGCTATAACGCAGCTCGGTGATTGCCTGAACATAATGCAATCATCACAAAAAGGGCGTGCTATACGAGATACAGAATATCCAGATTCAGCTGGCATTCGTAGGGTATTGTTTCTGGTATCTGCTATCCTAGCAGATACAGCATTTCCCGTGAGCCCTGACGTTGAGAGAGAATTTGCCCAGTGTGCAAACATGTGTTCATCGATCGCAGGTATTTTCCGGGAAGATACTGATATATACGTGAAGACAGTACTTGCCGAGTTGGTAATTCGTAAGTTCTCGCTCACTGTTTCTAAATTCAAGGCATCTATAGGTCGGTATGCACCACTGGGCGACGATCCGCTGCTTGAATGCAACGTGTACATTTTATGTAAATTAGAAGCTCTATTAGAAAGGGCATTTAAGAATTATCTAGAACAGAGAGCTGAGGTAGATGAATCATCGGAAGATTTGAGTCTTCTAGACAAAGCAGAATATTCCCTCTTAAACATACTAAATGCAATTGCATACTTAGATGCTTCAGAAGAGATATACCGAACAGATAGGCAACAGTCTGTTCAACCATTGAGCAAAAGATTTATTAGAAATAAGCTATACTGTTCTATGGGCGCGGGAGCTGCGCACAGTGCTGCTTTGAAATATTGGAAATGTTGCAAAGCTGAGGATGATTCAGCTGCAGCAATGCATGAAATGGATAGTTCAATATCTAGAGTTGTTTGCAATTTGGAATATGCAATGGACCGGATATCAGCAACTTTACTGCCTGGCACTGATATTCCTGCCTGTGTACGTAGTATGCTAAGAAACGCTTCGTTATGTATGCAGAGAGCTATGTGTCTTGTAGATGATACCGTGCAGTCTGTTCATCCTTGGGGAGATGAGAAGCGAGCGTTGCTTCCGTTATTGCCGGGTGAATGTCATCCAGATATGTTGTTAAGCATAGATAGACCTGCATATCGCGGCGCTCGTCCGATGTATGGAGCGCTAGGAGAGAGATTAGCAAGATTACCAAGCAGCGAAATGGCATCTCCTTTGCCGTCACCTCTTGCACCGGAAAATGCTCTCACTGCGTTGTCTAGTTGCTTCTTTCCTACTATGCACTAGGAAAGAACTTGCACGCCTTCAATACTATATAGAAGGGATGACATTTCTAGTAGGAGTTTGTAACTCGCAAAGGTGGAAACGTTATGGAGGTTTCATTATGTAGAGAGAGCTTTGAAAACACCATTATTGAGTAGATCTCTGAAGGACTTAGAAAACGTGTCAGGCTTGTGCAATTTATTGCACGATGTCTGGCATACGTTCAGAGTTATACGCAAAAATCAAGAACAGCCTGGTCTACCCTTACCAACACTTACGTAGCTCTCGCTATTCTAGTTGGAATATGTGTGCACAACGTCCTCCCTTGTTCTCATAGTCTATGGGCGGAAATACAACTGACGATATTAAATACGTTGTAGCAAATTTTGTATATCAATTCCTTTATATCCACCAGAGTAGCACAACCATGTATATATTTTTTATGGCGAACTGCATATCACTTAACCAGAGCAAGAAAGTACGACAACTACTAACAAAGTTATGTGCATAGAGTTTGAAATTCTTAAGCAAGTTAACCAGTAAGACCAGCATAAGTGTAGAATATCGGGAAGAGGTGGTGTTTTTAATTGCTATCTAGTAAGTGCAAATTATATCGGGATACTCTTATTAATATGTCGCAGTAATCTTCTTATAGATCCGTGTTTAAATATCGCAAGCAGACTTCTAAAGCATATTATGTATATGAAGCCTTCGTCATTTCATAGGCGTTATAAGTGATTAAAGTCACTCCTATATCTTCCGTTTTTATGTATAACCCTCCGAATTAAAAAATGTTCTCCACTGGCAAGCGCCTGTAGTACTTTTATATCTAGGGCGCATTAATTCATTGCAGATGCTACACATCTACCAAGTGCGTTATGCAATGGATTTTGAATAAATATGATAGGAACAGATTAAAAGAAAAAGGTTGTTTGCTAAAGTTTGTCTGAAAAAACATATTATAGACGTACTATTTTCTTTAATCACTGAAGCAGTCTTCTTAGCTATTATTGTTTTCTTATCTCTCTGGGATAGCATGAAAAAATATTAAATTGTCTAGTAAAATGCCTTTTTAATTCACAATTCTCCTCCTGCTAGTATAAAAAATTTCATATTGCATTTCTTATACTAAGCTACTGCATGTATATGATTAACGCTCTCTGACTTAGCTCTGAATCCTATTTTTAGTTTATGCTACATACTAGAGATAAATACGCGTAAATCAATAGAGTAGTGCGCCGAAGCTAGTGTGCATTTCTTCTCTATCCTTTCTTTACTAGCACACCGAAAAACTTATAAGCTTTTAAATATCAGTAATCGTTGTTGGGTATCATTGATGCCCTTTCCCTTAGAAATAGACAAGTACTCCATATTTCGCTGCACATTCACACGTTCAAGCATGCAACCATTGCAGAATGATAAATAACGCGTGCTCGCAAGAACAATGCTCTTCAGGAGATAATGTATATTACACCGTAATGTACACTTTATTTGCTTGAAATATATTATAATGTTTATTAAAAGTACATATTAGATATAGGTGAGTTGAGCATAAGCGGAACTTTCGCGTATCGATTGAGGATATAGCGGATTAGTACAATCATAGCGTGTGTGGTCTATGCGAATTGTGAATGCTGTCTCTACTTAATAGTTGGTGTTTTACGCAGCCTTTACCCTTCGTTGGTAGGGCGCTGTACCTTTTTCGGGGGGGGGGTAGAGAAGTTATGAATGGTCCTTTACGTTTTCCAAAACTCAAGTATCTACCACTTAATACTACAAGTCTTGAGCATATAGATGTATCGCATCTATATGTGGAAGTAATAAGACCGTCATTTGAACCCACAAGTGAGCCCATAAGTAACGCAACTCTCGACTTGTTGTTTTATCTAAAATCTGCTCTAGCTTTGCTAAGGCGATGCAAAAGAATGAGCACAGACGAGGATAGAATAGCGAGCATAGAAAGTGCTGGTGCTTTATTGTTGCCTATAATGGGCGTTGTCACGAATATGCTAACACACAGCGGTGGCAGAATAGGCTATATGTATTCTGCCCCTCTAGCAAATGTTCGTGCTTTCCATGAGGCTTTGCTCAACATTGCAGGCGCAATCGACCTGGAGACTATTAGAAGTCCTCAATGCGCCCAATATACAGAATACTTAACTGCTGCTTCTATCTATATTACGCAGGCTTTAGATATATTTCAAACAGTAAACGCGGAGAAAGTATCAGATAACCAAACGGAAGAGCAATGCCTTGAGCTGGGCAATATCCCACGAATGACACACGTGTGTAGGTATCTTTTAGTTCGTCTATCAGCAGTTCAAACTGTAATACCGCATCATTTATTGCGTCTCCTAACAAATGATTTAATATGTGCAGCTTCGCTCGTCAGTTCGAATATGACCAAACAATACAGAGGTATGTCGGTAAATCACTTCGTGCTGCGTTTGGCGATAATGATGGCTCTCATAAAACCAGCACTAGTACACGTGCCAGAAGCACAGAAGATGGAGGCAGAAAGATTATATGAATCTCTGACACTAGTAGGTAATATCCTCCTCGATAAGTGCCTGGAGAACGTGTCAGAAGCAGAGGCAGCGAAATGTCGTGCAGGAAGAACATACGGTAAAACAAACCTTGTTATACTGGGTCTAAATGAGAGTATGTCACTTACTCTCACAATGATGCATCATTGGAAAAAGAGCGTACAGACTGATCAAAAGTTATGTAATGCCGAAGAGGCTTTAGGCACTCTCTCTGTTAAGAATAGACTACAGGATATAGTGGATTGCCTAGCAGATGGGCTAGACAAGTTATATCACAATATTATCAAATCCGCTGGTGATACTAGTGGAGAAATGCCTAATCAGGAAGTAGCAGAAAAAATACAAAAGTCGCTTTCCATATTAAAGTTAATGAATCAAGAGCTAAACGATGTAGTACCTCAAGACCTGAAAAAAGGAATGGAACTACTGGGGATCAGCTTACAACGTACGTTAGACAGGATATGCGAAGGTAGAACCTTATTCGATTGCTGTTGGGATGGGAGCAAATGCCTGTTGCCAGTGTTTTCAGGTGAAGTCCCGCAAAACAGAGATATATGTCGCACAAAAGACGGTACCTGTGTATTTGATCTTGAACACAAAGAAACTCCATCCTCTGCTCAGGGTATTACGCATGCTTTAAAATCTATGGTAGTGAGCTCATTTCTTAGTCTCACGTCTTCGCTTGTTCCTATTAGAGCGGGACCGACACAAGATCCGAAAACAGTCAGTGAGCAGCGGCCAGTCAGTAAAAAACTTGAAGTTAGACTCGTGGATCTCCTTGCTGAGTTCAATCGAGAGCATGGTACACTGCTCACAGATCTACGGCAGCAGATGCTAGTCAATGCGGATATGCAGGCTGCTTCTGGTATGACAAGGTAATTTTGTTCAGTTCATTAAAGTGAGTTGATGATTGGTCTGTGCCTCTAGTAAGACGTTGTGTGGTATTTGGTGTACGTGTGATAACAATTCATGGCTTTGCTGCTTAGTCTTCTCCTCGATAGTTATAGGAGGGGTATGTTTAGAGATGCGCACCAAGTCCACAGTGAGAAACAAATTACTATTGTTTCAAAATATCTCACGGACATCTCACACAACATTATTTATCTAGAATTCACCGTAATAGCGCAATTTCCCAATTCCTTACTGCGACAAATTCGTATCATAGATTTCACAAGTTACAAGAGAGTGTCAGTTCTATATAGCAAGTTTCATGCCATAAATTTGCAGGAGCAGGTTATAGAGGATATTCTCACAGTTGATGACCCTAATGATTTCTACGGAAGCAAAGATAAAGTAGAGATCGAGAGAGGGGAAAATCTATATGATCCTGATTTTGCATCAATAAATACGAAGCTATGGTTTAATAGCTTTATGGGTAGGTTTTACTTATCCTTATGTGAAAGCGTAACCTGTGAACACTGTTGTAGGATGATATCCATGGAATCTGCTAATACCAATACAAAAAGTATGCTAAACAAGTTGGTCTTAGATTACAATCGATCAAGACAGGCGGCAATAACCACGGATCTAATAGAAGTGGTTAGTGGATGCGAAGCTTTGGGATAGGTATATGGCAGAAGTAACGCAATGTGGTAGAGTTTGTCCAACGATTGAAGAAGCTGAAGAGGCGGTTAGAGTCATAATAAGGTGGATGGGGGATGATCCTAATAGGGAGGGTTTATTAAAAACGCCTCGTAGGGTCTTGGATTACTATAAAAAGTCTTGTTCTGGTTATGCTCCTGAGCTTCTCTCTCACTATTCTATTCTTCCCTATGATGGGAGTAGTTCAGAAATGGTGTTGGTGAAGAACATAGGGTTTTCTTCAAACTGCGAACATCATCTTAGTCCTATATGTGGTGTGGCGCATATCGCTTATATGCCAAAAGAGAAGATACTTGGTATTGGTAGTATAGCGCATATTGTTGGTTGTTTTTCGAAAAGGCTACAGCTTCAGGAGCGTCTTACTAATCAGGTGGCAGAGTATTTAGAGAAGATACTAGATCCTCATGGTGTTGCTGTACTACTAGAGGCCGAGCATTGGTGCGTTGAATGTAGCAACAGGGATACTGCCTCTAGAGATGAGAGGTTGAATGTACAAACTAGTCAAATGTTAGGGGTTTTTGAAGAGCGTTGTGATTTGCGCAATGAATTCTTCTTAAGAATTAAAATGTAAAGGTCTCGGGAATTTAATGCGAACTCAACTAAAGTCATCGTATTGAAAAAATTCTCTTTCTATGCAAATAAAGCTAATACAAAGAGCACAAGTACACCTTCTACTTACAATTAATGATAAGCGTCTCATGCTGTATAGTCTGATATATAGTGACTAACGGAGATACGAGTTACAACTAAATTCACCCTACCCCAAAATGAGCAAAACTTGCTACACACAACTCATACTCGCTATCCCATTTTTAAAAAATTTATAATATCTTTACTATTAGCGTCGTAGTATATAAATATACGAATACATACACGCTTGATTTTGCAAAGTTGGTTTTTGCCTGTTGCCTAGCGCCTTCTGACCTCGCTTGATGATATCTTACATTTTATAAATGATACCAGGTGGTATATGCCTACTACAAAGAAAAATGAAATTTCTGAAGCTAATGCTATTGAGCTATCAATGGCATTTGATTCCCTAATCTCTGTTGCAGAAGGATTCTCTGATGTGCATCTGGGTGATATGAGTCCTGAAGAAACTTTCGCACATATGCTATCGGTCTTGAAACTAGCAAAATCGTGCGTCATTGAGATAAAAAATGAGATGGTATCACCAGAACAATCTACAGAGCCATCCCCTCTCCCATTGATTCAAAGCGTGTTGAACTTCCTAGACAACACACAAAGAGTTATTGAACAATCTATTCGTAATTCCGACTACAGTATACCTAGTGATATCATAGAAGACATACTAAAAGGGTGTTACGATGTTCTAGGAACACTACAAAGTGTTACAAAAGTGCATAGCATACTGCCAAGTAGTGCTACAGACGTGCCTAATATGCTGGCAGACCAAACTATTATCGCAATGGCTGGTTTTGTACAGGCCTTGCAGAATTACGCATTTAGTTCCACGACAGAACAAGCGGATATAAGACACGTACGACTGCTGACAAGAGCTTCATTAATCGCACAGCAGGCTATGGCAATGCTTGCGAGTGCTGCTAACCCAGCGGCTCGTAAGTTAGTGCTGCGTCATGTGCTCATCCTCTCACTGACGACCCAAATACCATCTTTAAATACACCTGCTGCTTTGAAGGCGCACATGGCATCAGCCATGAATTTGATAGTGATGTCTCTGTCGGCTGAGCTGGATAAATTCATAAGCTCACGACATGTTATGGAAACCGAAGAGAGTATTTCGATTTCTGTATCAATGCAACATCTAGCTCAACACTTCTTAACTGCTTACCGCGGGGAACTACAAAGGTATTTAGGAAATAAAGTTGATTTCAGCACTGTAGACCACGAAGCTACTGAAGAAGCTGGAAACTTTGAGAATAATATGCTGTGGATCAGAGCATATTTGCTGGAATGCGTAGTGTATGTTTCCAGCATACAATTGACATATGAAAAAGCATTAGAAAAAACCCTTAAAGATACAGAAGTATACACGGCTACGCCCGTACTTCTTCCTGAGACACCTTTAACTGAAGATATGGAAATTGAGGAAGACAAGGCAACAGAGATTATACATGATCTTCATGAATGTGTACTCGAAACCCTAAGGCAGGTATGTTTACGCTGTATTGTCAATTCCTCTCCAGTATTCGATTCAGATAACAATAGTAAAGATTTACAGCTGAGGATACTTTCACATACTGCAGCTATGCAAGAAAAACTTGGGAACTTGATTGAGGAACTGCAGAGAAATCCAAATGTTAAAGATTGTCAGTCATTGCACTTCTCTATTGAAAGAGTAGCTATCCTCACTACGAGAATAATGGATAGGCTAGATGACCGTAGAGAGTTATATGACCACACCTGGAAACAGGACTATTCCTTCCTGCCATTGTTCAATGGTGAAGAGCTGCTCAACAGGAAAATATGTAAATCAGATTATCCGACAGCTTTCCGCGATATTGTGGCAAAACAAAAGCAAAGCAATATATGTAGCGCTTTTAAGCATGCGTTCAATTGCGTAATAGAGGCTTTTGTCTGCTGTTACACAGAAGTAAAGCAATTTTTTGCCAGGGTGATAGCGTGTATAGGAAATGCATTCTGCTGCTCTCCGACTATAAGCGAAGAAGATATGGTAATTGAAGGGAATCCTGATGCAAAATTCGCCACAGAGGAGGAAGAACTACTTGCATTATTAATGGTAGCAGCATCTCCTGCCAATAGAAGCTCTTCTAGAAACTCAAACGCTCACCCTTCTTCACCTAAGGTGACTGGGCCGATAACCGTAACTGCAGAAGTACATTCGCAGCTATCAGATGTAACAGCGGAGCGCTGTACTGCAAAAGATTACTCGGAGGAACAAAGCATTGATCTATAGATGATGCGGCGAACGTAAAAGTTATACAATCACTGTAACAGGTTAAACTAGAAAAGTATCAAAGTGTATGGATGAGCCATTAGGGCACAGTACGGAGCGTTATGGTGCCCTCTTCGAGTGCGTTATTTATTGCGCAGTATGATGAAGATAATATGCTTGAAAATACCCTTATTAAGGGAAAAAGCAGAAGATCTCTCAAAGAATAACCGTGCAAAAATAGCCTCCCCACCTTTACTGATAACGTTGTTACTGCATATCGATATGCGCACAGTTAGTGCTCATACATGGGTTATTAAAGACAGCTACTCAACTCTGAAAACGCCAGAATACGTAGCGCTCTATTCGGTTGAACTACTCACGATAAATCTGGGAATAAACTTCTTGCTCTATCCATGCAACTCCTCAGTAAAACATGTTACGAGAAGTGTGGTATGAGTGATACTAAAATTAGTGTCATTACTAACTATCCCGTATCTCCTTGCATAACCTAAAATAGCACTCACTAAGTCATTATCTGTATTACCAAACGCGTATATAGATAAGTTCCTATCATCCGACTTACCGATGTTCATACTACTGCCCTCAAATCCACATTAATTAACACATTCCCCTTACATAAAACACGCAATACTAACCGCAATGTGATTGCTACATGCAAGCATTGGGAATAATTTATGGAGAGACGCAACAACATGAGAAATACAACAATCCAAAAAGAAGCAGAATAGTTGAAGGATTATTGAAGGCGAGCAAAGTTCCAGAAGTAAGTCAAAGCTGAGGCGGCAAAATCGGTTATCAGAAAACCCCTCCCTTTGGCAGAATTTCACTAAGCACCTAACTGCAGCAACAAAATTTCTCCAGCTCAAGGGGATACACGAATCCCTCTCATGATTTAACCCCACTTATCAGGCACAAGGGATGGAACATTTGGCATCTTTCAGCAAGAAATGCCCTACAAAATCGAACTCTTTACTTAAAAAAAAGCTACAGTTTGCGACATCATACAGCTGCGCAAATCTGCTCCAAACAAAAACCCAATGCGTCGGCATATTTTTATGCGTCACTACCTCCAGCAGCGATCTCAGTCTCTTTGCCGTATTTTTTTGCACGATCTCATGATGCACTTCCTTGTTGCCACAAAACAATCTACAAGCACTATGTACGATGGGCTCTAAGGCACTAGCATACTCCATGAATTTTGTAATTATCTCGAGAACACGTAACAAATTACTGACATTAAATTCATCGGGAATATTAGGACATTTTGCTAAAAACCCTAAAAAATTTTGTCCTGCACAAAAAAATATTAAGAAAAAAATATAATTTATGTCTTATTAAGTATAAAATGCTACTATTGGTATATTAAATGGTGATATCATGCACGCAAGTAGTAGATTGAACTCTCTTGTTCTTGTTTCTATAAAATCACTTCTGAATACAGATGCGGCAATTGATTCGACGGAATTTTGCGATGTTATGCTAAACAAAATTCAGAACAACACCCCTTATCCGGAGTTCTATAGTATTTTGGTCTTTATGATTCAATACCTGCATGGTATGTTGAACAAATACCCTCAGATGCCTAATTACGCAATTGAAGACTATAGCGTATACATGCTCCATTTGACAGATGTGCTAGAGAGTATAACACAAATAAGCTGCCTCATTACCCAGCAGGCATTACTAGAAGAATCACAACCTATGGGCGCTTCTTGGGAAAAATTCGATGAGGCATACAGTGAGTTATTCAATGCATTATGGCATACAGTTACCATTTACCGCGGTGAGAATCGTACTATTATCGAACGCAATCTTGAACTGAGCAAGGTTCCTTCTGTCATCATCACAATGATAATAACGATGCAACACTATCGAGCACGTAGCATGCCAGTTTCCATGGCATTGAACAGTAGTGCACTAATTAGAGAAAACGAAACAATTGAACGCTGCGCCGCTGCTATGCGTATATTCCACGACGCTGTAAACTTGATACCCGAGTATACAGTGGATGCTGAAGACTCGCCACCTCGCACCCTCATGTACCGCGACTTACTCAGTAAAACCGAACAAACTTCCAGAATGGTTTCATTAGTCAATAGACATACTCCTCTACGCAAGCGCAGCTGTGTTAAAAATTGTCTAAAAGAGCAATTTAGTCTGTTAATGATCACCATTGAACTACTGGCTAAGAATGTAGACGCTGTATATACATATTGTTATATTCCCATTTCTAAAGCAAAAGACATTATACTATCAGAAGCTGAGGCCTTCGCCAGTAACGCGTGTATTGATAACCGTAACTCAGATGCAGAACACAGGGTAATATTAACACGTTTCTCGGCTGCATTCATCCCTCTGTACAAATCACATATCTGGAGCCGTCTCAACAACGTCAACTGCAGTAAACGTCATCACAAGGTTGCTAACAGCGTTTCCGATTGTCTAAGGGTGCTGCTAAAAGCTCTTGAACTACATAATGTATCTAAAGAAAAAGACCGTCTCCGTGCTATGGCTAAAACATCTGAATACTCACGTATAGTAGAGGATTTCCGAAAATACTTAGATGAACTACCAGAGCTCATTTTAGAACAAAAAAAATATAACGGTCCGGAACCAAAATGCACACAGGTTCTCTCCGATGCATATATATCAATGCTCTGGATACCAGAGTATATAGAGCAGCTACTCAATGCGCAATTACCATTAGAGAGAAAAGGAACTCCACGGAATCTCATGCATGCACCGTCTGTTAAACCTGGAAATACATCCAAAACGAAGGGCGCCCATTGATGCACTGATTTAGACAATCCTGTCCGTTAGCCAGTGTAAACCCTGGTCATACGCGTAGTATAACACTATGTTGCATGCAGAATACTCCGTAGGGAAGAAATTACACTGATACATACGATAAGCACAACAATTTAAGCAAAACTTATAGTAAGCTATCGCATAAGTTGTATACACTAAACCTATCCCTTTTAAACGGTAGAATATCATGCTTACACCTAGGAATCTTAGTCCATCTGTGCGTCGGTTTTTAGATAACTATGGACCTCCATCTAATCAAGCCTTTATCCAGCAAGTAGTGCAAAGTTTGAGGGGTGAATGCTATAAAAGACGCTCTAATGATATACTAAAGTATACTGTAGAAAGTGCGCATGGAACCTTACGCCATATAACTGAAGGGATGGACGCAAGCTGCCCGTATAGTACCAGCAGCCTGAATTGTCAACAACATTTAAGTGTAGCACTCAGAGAGAATTTGCGTGAAGTAGAACACATCCTATTGAGCAATCTGTATGAAGCACTATGGTATGGCACTACTGCTGTTTGCAAATGTTTGGAAAGTGGATCTCGCACGGATGCTGCTTTGATGGCCGATGCTGCTTCAACTGTAGTCAACAGTATAGTCTTGCTACAACATGTATCCTTGCGAAGCATTCATGGCTCTCTTGCAGCGCCTAGTGATCCATGGAGGGACGCCCGCTCAAGGTGCATCACCGCGGCAAGTGCATATGCCTCTGTTATAAATACAGCCACTGAGAACACCTTAGATCAGCAAACCCGCTCCATGGTTGTAAATTGTGCAAATGTCCTTGTCAATATGACGGGACTAGTAAGTGTTATTACACCTCCAGAGCAACGCAGTAAGCTTGTTCGACAAACAATAAATTTGTTGCATGCAACTTCTCCATACATACGTGATGCTATTTCCAGGGCAGCTGCGCTTCCCCATGCACACCCGCTAATACCTCACGGTAATATGCTATATGCAGCACAAGATCTTGCCCTCAAAGAAATCTTTGATTTTGGTAATGACCGTTGTGTTCATAACACTGATTCAAGTGTAGTGAAAGATCTTGTAACGGGACGTATTTTAAACGCATTCTGCTCATTAATAGAAGTAACTGAGAGTACTGATGTACGGAATGAAGGCCGTGTTTTGCCTGCAAATACTGCTCCATGTTATACAAAATTTAATCAGGCTCTCAATGAAATTCAAGGGTATAGTCATACAAGCAATCCACAAGCACGCGCAGATGCATGCATGAAAGTGATGTGTACTCTTGATGAATTGATACCGTCGACTCAGGATCTAGATGCCCTAGTTCTAACAATGCATGGCCGTAAATTCGTGAGTCAAATGCTGTTTGTAGTAAATCAGGTAGCAATCACTTCAGAACCTCTTCTACGGGAACTAAACCACTTAATATCTGAGCATGGCTTACAGGAGACTACGTCAGATCATTCTGAGGAACCGAAAACTCCTATACATACCCAGCAAGCTGCAGCAGAGCATTTAGCTCCTTACGAAGACGAAGAAGCAGCCCCAAGTACTTCACATGCTGCAGTTGCTGCCCTTGCAGCAAGAGCTCAAAGTATTGGGGCTACTACATCAGCAACAGCAGGTGCTTACCCGTGCCATCCAGAAACAAGTGATCATTCTTCAGAAGAAGAACTAAGTGCGATATTTGCACAGCAGGTAGGTACACCTCAGCATCATGGCATAGCAAGCGCTTTTCCTTCAGCAGAAGCAAGAGGCGAATCAGTGTCATCATCCCCTTCTGGACGTATGGAAGAACCCTCTGCAGAAGAAGATGTTGATATGTCAGCCAAACGACGCAGATTACATTAAAGAGTGCTATGCACCGCTTTTTCATGTCATTTTCAATACAATAAGGCAATAACTGCAAAAGGGCACGTTACAACAATATGCCCTTTTTATCTTTCTATAGTTTATGATGAAAAGGCGAACTCTCTATTCCTCTGAGAGAAGCAACTTTAAGACTAGGTAGTTATCCGACTTATTTGTAATCCAATATCTCACAATACATATTTTAGCACTCACGCCATAGAGCGCGGTTAAGGCACGCCTTATAGCTTATAAAACAGTAGTGCATGTTTAAAAGCAGCGGAAAATCCCGTAACGCGCATAGTATGCGGCAGGTTCTTCATATGTTGTTTATGTATAGAGGCAATATTTACACGAACAGCCTTTTTACAATGCATAAAAGTAATATTAAGTGTGCTCAGAGAAGCGATTCCGAAATTTAGAAACACGGTTGCAACCGAAGTTATTACACTTATCAGCATAACTATTTCAAGATCTCTCAGCACATGTTATGCAGTTTTTATGTTTGCGTATGCCAAGACACACAGGTACGGCAGCGAGTAAACCAGCTAGGAGTTTTTCATGTAAGCTTTTTGGGCCTTGAAGTATCTCGGCAGGTATGAAATATCTGGCACTAATCTTAGCTTTATCACTTCCGATCAGGTACATTGCTAGAGCGATGCAGTGGTGTTACCTCGCATGCATTGTATATTCCCTCATTTTCCCCATGCCCATCACTTCTCCTGTTTTAGCGATCAGGCTCTTGGGTGAAAGCATCTTGCCTTAATCCACCAACAAGTTCACTAATTTCTGATGGGACAGGTGTATTCTCCCACTCCTCTCCCTCTATGTACTCAATCGCTTTTGTAATACGAGAGTTATTGATAAAACAGTATGCCAAGATTACCGCATGCCGAATATTTAAGCAGAGGTTGGAATTACCAATATTGCGTATAGGAAAGCTTTCGAATAATCCATTTAACCTCTCATAAAAGCCCATGTCATTTTGTATGCTTAGAACTATGTCCTCGGCATCAGAATCGTAATCAGAATCTAAGGCAGCACTAATACCCGAACGCCTGAAGTCAAGTATAGTTATATTATGAAGTATGTTACATAAATTTCGCGTCCTACTATAAACACCTGTATTTTGCAGGATTTGCTGCATACGCATTATTATTTGCGCAGCTCTATCGTACGCTTTTATGAACGTATCATAGATTGTACTATCAGATAGGCTAGATAGCAGAGGTATAGCATTCTCATCCCAGAAACGGGTAACGTTAGCCCGATCTTTATTGGCTTGTCGCAATACTACAGCCAGCGCTGAGGTGAGAAAAGAGATGGAATCTTGCAAGTTGTACGAGTCGTTGTGTATTGTGCGTGGTGCGTCGCCTCTATCAAAATAAGCAAAGCTAGCATGTAATATAGCTGAATGTAGCAGAAAATATATCTGGCGAGTGCTTGATAACCTCACGCCGCTACTACAGGAACACACCGCGCGTAGTGCTTCGTTAATACAAATCCAGCGATGTTCCGTCATCGGCCTGCTTAGAGCACGTGTTTGCGCTCTTCTTAGAGCATATTCAGCCCTATCTATCAAATACATAAATGCCGCTCGAACGCCTTGAGGATTTTCATCATTATCTATACTCTCAAGTATAGCATCGCAGAATTCTTCTGAGCTTCCATCTTCCCATACTTCTAAGATGTCTGCAACATAGGGATGTAAGTCCAGTACTATGTCGGATAAATTCATATTGTTGCCCATTATTTAATGTTCTTCTGACACGAACACTTCTTCTATCAGCTACCGTTTCATTTGCGATTATATACCGACATTAGATTATACTCAGCTAATCTGGAGATCAGGTTAGAAAATCTACTTGATATACAGGGGGATTCTTTCGCAAAGGGGTTTAGTTTCTTAACGTTATTTGTAATCCACAATATTGATGCAACAAAGCGCATCAGTAAGCAGGCATCCACCTCTACACCCCAGAGTCAAGTGCCAATACGAGTACTAGCACGTTTAGACGATAAGTGAGTTGTGCATCGCCTAATAATGCACCAGATACTTGCTTAGTATTTGTTGATGGAATATTTGCACCGCGTATTGACAGAGGATTTACTCCAAAAGCAATGTCTTTATCAAATAGCGTAATGGAAATTCGTGGCAGCCCTACCATTTGTACCTCAACGATCTTAGGTATAACAAGGCAACTAACATCATCAAATACACCCTTTGCATAGTAAATGCTTGCGTAGTTATGAGTGTTACCTAAAACAAAGTTATCGTAGTCTAAAAGAAAGAAGTAGCGCGCATTATTGCACATTCTATCAGAAAGAAAAGTACTACTTAGAGCTTCTACGATTATTATTTGACATATGGCATTGCTCAAATCGTCAGTGGTATTTTCTATATTCCCAGCATCTCCGTTAATATGAGCCAAATATGCCCACAGTAATACAGCACGCAATAGGAAATACTTTCCTTCGTCCTTGTAAAAGAACTTATATTTTACAGCTCCACGTATATATCCTGCGTATAACACATTATATGCAAAAGCGTATTTTATGAGTGCGTCGGATCTAAATTGCTAACGCGTTCTCTCATAGTTTTGAGGTTGGTTTCTACACTTTCTACTACATATACAAAGGCGGGGAAACCTCCTTCTGTGACACACTATACAACACTGAATTGTGCAGAATTCTACTGAACTTCCCTCCTCTCAAGCCATCTGAAAATCCTCAACTACGACATACAAAATATATGTAGCATGAGAATGCGAGGGGAAGGCATCTGTTTGGTTATCTGCATTCATGGCATTACCGTAGTATTTCCTATGTTCTGGATAGACACTCCAGCGCACTTTTCTGCCTCATAAAAGGCTGTACATTGGTACTAAATCATCTTTTGCTAATGTGGCGATAAGGTTAGAAACTCTACTTGATATGTCTGGGGCCTCTTCTAAAAAGGGGTTCAGTTTCTTGACGTCGTTTGCAATGCACAATATCGATGCCATAAAGCGCATTGGCAAGCAGTAATCAGTACTATCCCCGAAGCTAATTGGCAATCTCAGTACTAGAGTGTTTAGCCGATAAGTAAGTGGCGTATCGCGCAATGATGCACTAGAAATTTGCTCTGTCTTTGTTGGAAGGAGCATTGCTCCGTAATTTATTTCTTTATCTAATAACGTACTGGCAATATGCCCGGGCAGTGGTAAACCCATCAGCACCTCCTGTGCTTCAACAATCTTATGCACCGCAGACTCACGAATATAATGAAATACATCCAATGACGCATCAACTGCTCTGAAAAACATATAATCAGCTAAAACTATTTCTACTTTACCTATGCGAGATCTCGAAAGCTTTAAAAAAAGCTCGAAGAATACATTGGGCGCATTGGAACGAGTTCCGACACCAGCAGGAGAACACCTCAAAGCCCCCACAATATGGAGAGCATTTATTGTTTGATATATAGCATCGCTCAAATCATCAATAGCATTTTCTGTATACGCTGCATCCCTGTTAAGATGCCCCAGACAAATATACAATAACACTGCATGTAGGAAGAAGTAGATCTCCTCATCCTCCGCATCTCTACGTGCAAGCTCAACACATACACTCATGACATAGCACGCGTTTCTTGTGAGAACCCGAGCTGCCGAACCACTTTTAGCACGTTTTTCAGCCGTTTTTAAACTCAATTCAGCGCCTTCTAATACATATACCAAGGCAGCGAAAACCCCACTAAAATCTTCCTCCTGTAATATGCTATATAGTACTGAATTGCAGAATTCTACTGAAGTTGCATCTCCTCTGCTATTCAGGATATCTACAATATACGGATGCAAGGCATTTGTTGAGTTATTTGGATTCATGTCATTACCATAGCATTTCCTGTATCGGGTAGGCACTAAAGAGTCTTGTTCTGCTTCAGCAGCGACTGTACGTCGGCGCTAAATCGTTTTCAGCTAATGCGGCGATAAGGTTGGACAATGCTTTCGGTAAGCCTGCGCCATCCTTTAGTACGTTGCAGCCCTCTATATCTCCTGAAGCAAACAAGGTTGATGCCATAAAACGCATTAGTAAGCATGAATCAATTTCACGGGTATCAGAGGGAATAGGAAGTCTACTTACTAGAGCACGTAATCTGTGTGTCAGTGTTGCATAGCGTAATGTCGCAATGGGTATTTGCTCATTGTTTTCAGCGCTGATTGATACAGCATCTAACTTATGAGAGACTGATGCACCACGTGTATGTTCGGCATCGCGCAACAATTCAGGCATTGCCCACAACGCACTCATACACCCGACTTCACATGATGAGCCCTGCGTCACCTTAACCAAAGCTGTTATGTCGGGCACCCCCTTCATTGTTCGCCTAGAAACATTAAGTGTCTTTTCTATCAGACGATGAACCAGGCTTACTTCCCCTATTCCAAGTCCATATATGCAAGATATATCCTCTACATTCCAGTTAGTAGTAACATTGATTACGTCACCTCTTTTATACACAATGTATATAGCATTGATGGTCTTAGTAATAGCTTTGCCCAAATCAGCAGTGTCTACATCTTCCCGATATTCCGATACCCTATCAAGATGCGCCAAACAAGTGTATAACAACCCCACATGCAACAATAGAGAGGTTTCCTTTGGTACAAACCCTTTTCCCGCTGCTATACCTACCAACCCTTTGCACAAACTCAGGACCTTTAAGGCCTTCCCTATGAAAACATTGCGATATGCTGTAGCACTACTCGCAACACATCCCCGCGCTTCCCCTAAACTAAATACTGCACTTTCTATTATATGCGCCAAGGCATATAATACTCCCTCGAGGTCCTCATATTGAGATATGCTGCGCAGTACCGCATTGCGGAATTCCTCCGAACATATGTCCGCACCACTGGCCTCCATAGTACGCGCAATGTACGGGTGCAGGCGGGCTACAGGATCGTACAAATGCACATCATTGTCACCATTATATTGAATAGCCATATAGCCCTCTTTTTTCTCTCGTAATTTTTTTTATATCCTAGAATAAATTATAAATTTAAACTAAAAATATTGCTTTATATGCTAAGAAGCAAGATATAACGAGCATTCACATTACGCATGTCTGAACAATAAGATATGTCATATGCTTTGTAATTATAATATTTCTTTTAGCATGAAAATTTATCAAATTTTCATGAAAAGACAGGGATGCTCTCTTAGAAGAAAATGTATTATTGCTGCTGAAGTTAACCGGAATGGGGGATTGTGATATATCCGTCCATTTAAGTGGCTTGTTCATATACAAGCATTGCGCGTACTATGGAGGCCAGTGGTGCGGACATATGTTCGGAGGAATTCCGCAATGCGGTACTGCGCAGCATATCTCAATATGAGGACCTCGAGGGAGTATTATATGCCTTGGCGCATATAATAGAAAGTGCAGTATTTAGTTTAGGGGAAGCGCGGGGATGTGTTGCGAGTAGTGCTACAGCATATCGCAATGTTTTCATAGGGAAGGCCTTAAAGGTCCTGAGTTTGTGCAAAGGGTTGGTAGGTATAGCAGCGGGAAAAGGGTTTGTACCAAAGGAAACCTCTCTATTGTTGCATGTGGGGTGTTATACACTTGTTTGGCGCATCTTGATGTCAGTTTTGTGTGTAAAAGCGAGCTTGACCTCAATGCTTTGATTCAAGATGTGGCTTTAACCATCAGTGTGCTTTCTATCGTACAAAATAATATATAGACATTTATCGTGCATTTTGGAAATGCGAGAAAATATAGGAGCTTTTGCTTGTGCGGGGATTATAGCAGGAGGTTACAGAGTATATTTTGGAATATGGAACGGTACTTCAAAATGCTTTTAAGCGCATTTTTCAGGAAAGTGATGCTAGTCAGCTATCCCCTATTTCACGCGATTCAAAACTTACTGATAGGGTCGCTGTGTTGTTTAGAGCTCTCCCATGCCATATAACGCCCATAATATTAGCTATATTCCAACATTCAATGTGCGTCAATTACGCTGCTATATCTAAGCAATTTTTGTATATGGGAGAGAGCAAACTTGTATGGCGCAGAACTCTGCGACTCTATTACCGTACGTAACAGCTAAAGATATCCTCAAATACAACGGACCTAATCGCTAAACCAGAAGAAGTGATGGGCATGGGGAAAATGAGGGAATATACAATGCATGCGAGGTAACACCACTGCATCGCTCTAGCAATGTACCTGATCGGAAGTGATAAAGCTAAGATTAGTGCCAGATATTTTTTCATACCTGCCGAGATACTTCAAGGCCCAAAAAGCTTACATGAAAAACTCCTAGCTGGTTTACTCGCTGCCGTACCTGTGTGTCTTGGCATGCGCAAACATAAAAACTGCATAACATGTGCTGAGAGATCTTGAAATAGTTATGCTGATAAGTGTAATAACTTCGGTTGCAACCGTGTTTCTAAATTTCGGAATCGCTTCTCTGAGCACACTTAATATTACTTTTATGCATTGTAAAAAGGCTGTTCGTGTAAATATTGCCTCTATACATAAACAACATATGAAGAACCTACCGCATACCATGCGCCTCACGGGATTTTCCGCTGCTTTTAAACGTAAACTACTGCTTGCAATTTCATCACATCACCTATGCACATTGCATCAGGCATTGTGCTGCTTGCAATTTCGTAAGATATAAAAGCAACATAAGATCCCACGATAATTAAGGAGACTTCCCACTTACGCCTGTGTATTCACACGAAAACTTATATTAAAAAAGCAATTTCTCCCAAATCTCATGCTATTTTATAAATCCAAAAAAGGAACTATCTTTCAATAGTAAATCCCCGTAATGTCGCTAATTTTTTGATTGTTTTAAAAAATAATATCTTTTATCCCTCAATAACTAAGATAGTATTACATAATTAGTTGGATATAACGTAAAATAATATGCTTGTACCAGAATATTCTCATATCGAAGATCCTTTAAGAAATGCCAGCATAGGCTCCGTGAGCTTTTTGGAAGCTGTACTTAGTGAAATCATAGAAAATGGCATATCGTCTAAAAAAGTTTCTGATGCTTTCGTGTTTTCACTCATCTATGCCAGAAATGCTGTTTCTATCACACCTCACTGTAGGCCATTAGGCTCGCAAAGTGTAGCGCATGCTGCTTATATCCTGAATTGCATCATGGAGAATAATATGAAGGCTGATCAAACCTTCTCGCAATGGTTCTCGTATACCAATGATAACCTTACTAGAGTATTAGAGCATCTGTCTACGAGTTTGGAGCATCCTAATATAAAGCAGCATGTGGTTTGTACGGAGGAGCGGTATGAAGCTGTGAAGACGTGTATTTTTCCTGTCATTACAGCAATGATGATCACCTATCACAGCAGCATGCCTCAAATCCCGAAGCAATCTTTCAAAGAATTATTGGAAAAGGATAATATTATCAATAAGAAATACAGTACTCTAAAGAGAATTATATTCAACACCATAAGTGCTCTAATCCAAGAAGCTCCTAATTACAAGAGCAAAACTAGGGAAGATTACAACAGCGGGATATCATGCATCACAGAAATTATTGATAGGATGTCATTACTGTTGAATAGCAGAACACCGCTTTCTGATCGCAGTAGGATCAGCATGTGCTTACACAGTGCTGTTTCTACGCTGATTGCCTCTGTGACGTACAATGCTTCGCACCATGTAGAATACTACCAGACCTTTCAGATTCTTGATATTGCATTAATTGCTCTTCGCGAGGAACTCTATAATTTTTCCAATGTATGTAATCTAAAACTTGATGATAAAGGCGCAATTCATCCGTATTCGCACATCTTAACGAAGTTATTGTCATCAACTCTAGAACTATCAACTCTTGCATCTAATATCTCGATTAGAAACGATATTGCCTATTGTCAAAAAACAATGCTCGATCTTTACGTGCATTACCTGAATAGGCCAAAAATTGCATCTATCTTATCTAAAAACTCTGTTGCACGTATAGAATTTGGTGAACCTCCCGTATACGGTGAGTTCGTGAGCCAAATTAATAGTACAATAGCAATACTACAGCGCACAAAAGTACTCAAAGTTAATGCAGAAAGCTCGTCACGAATACTACAATATGCTTGTAAAGATTTTACTCAGATACAACGAAAATTGACAAAAAGCACGAATGACCCACAAGTGTTATTAGGTACAGAAAATGATGTCTTAATCTCTACCGAAGAACCCATGTTTGAGCTTCCACAAAGTACACATATTACCTCACTAACGAGCATGGCACACGGTACTGGATATCATATAAACTGATGCAATAGGTAGTTTAATTAGCTCTTTTCTGGCCAAAGCGGCGCGGGAGCAATTACTAAGGCCAAGTGTAGCATTGCAATAAATAATATTACACAGTACCTGGCATGAAGTAGTTCTCACCATGCACCTGGCCAGTGAAATTCCCTCTCCTAACAACAGAACGTCCAGTACATAGCATGTAAAAATGCTAATTCTAGTTATGAGACTGTTAGCATACGAGTTGTCTTGCATACTTATTTCACACACAACAATAAGGTTGTACTTTTACCAACGCAAAGGGGTACTGAAGACTATTTAAACAATTTCTCCCCCTATACCATCATGAATTAAGTAGAAACAGAAGTAGCTTCTTTTAGGGAATAACATGAAATTTCTGATTCTGAGCCCTTATCCTCTACGCAGTGCGATCACTGAGGATCGTATTGTGGGAACAGTACTGCATGAACCATAGCACGCTGCATTAACATTAGATCTATAGCTCATCAATAGGACGTATTGTTCGATTATTGCCGAACTTGCTTCTATATTGCCGTATGTGCTTTACTCAGATTAAGAACTCCAATATGCATTGTGTAAGTTTATGACCTCGTGCTTGCAGGTGAGAGTAAAAATGCGATGTTTTCATAAAACACAAATTGTATGCATAGTTACGACGCATTAATTTGAAAGGTGCATCCTGCACATATTTATTGAGTATTGGATTTGCAGAATAGAACGCTGAGCAGTAATTCTAGAGAAGCTTAAACTCCACGAGTATCCACTACCCTTTGAACTTTAGAGCTGCTAAATAGATCTCAGAAGTATCTTTCCTACTGGACTTGGGGTTGAAGCGTAAAAATATATCAAAACACATCATGATAGATCGCTTAAACTCTTGCTCGTACTCTCTGTGCAGTAATTTTGCAACAAGACTGCTACTAGGACTTGGGTATTCCAAAGCTATATCTTTCGCAAGTTCACATGAGTTTATTATGTTTACATGGTCAACCTACCTGTACCCACAGGGTTTCTGATAGTTCCAGGTCGAACTTTATTCCATTATGCGTAAACGCAGCCCGCTATATGCCCCAAAAGCTTATTCAATACCTTCTTTAAACGCTATACCAACAATGCATTTATTTAAAAGTGTAGAATTCTCAGGCACATTTAGCTTAAAGCAAAGTATTAAAAAATAAATCATTGCCTTGTAGCATGTACTATAACATGTTAGAGTGTTCTACTGGGTGTTAGTGGTAAATGTAATGCATGGACGCAGTACAGTTAGCAATTACGGTTCTGGCTACCAGCCCGTTTGCAATCGCTTAATTTCAGAATTGCAAAGCGAGAATTGCTCTTATTTCAGTTTCCTTAAGTCACTGCTAAGTGTCTTAGAGCATGCAGTCGAAGCTACAGAAAAGGCGCAAAGCATTGTTGGGCAGAGCGGGAGAGTAGGTTGCAGGGTTGATGCGCAGTGCCTAGCCACTGCTCAAGTTCGCCTGCATAGAGTTTCCGAAGAGGTTAGTACTGCTATACAAACTGCAACAGCATCTGAGAATAATGAGGAAGAAATATCTCTAAATTTCTTAAAACAAACATGTAATGCGCTTATCAGACAGTGTTTCGATGCCCTGTATCATATTAGTAATTCTCGCCGTCGGTTCAATATCCTCGCAGAGCATTATACTGATGCATTTTCTTCTATTTCCATTACCGTACTAGTACTCGTAGATGCGATTACCCTGATGCGTCGAGCACATACATACGTAACTACAGGCAATACAGTAGAAAGCACTGCCATAACCGAAACAAGACATCGTATTGCGCGATGTATGAATGCGGCGTGCTATGCTATTCATGCGGTGCCGGGATCCACAATACGATCTTCAGTAGATGCATCAGGTGGCGGGTGCTCAGCACCTGAAATACGGGAAATGACATGTTACCTATTGAAAGAAGCTGCGCTGTTATCTCGCTTAATACATAGTAGGGAAGAAACGGTAAACCGTGATTGTGTATCATATGCATACTTTTCACTGGAAAATGTACTGCGACGTTTACTGCGTGGTCTTGCACCTAGCTGTACTGATACGAGGTTTTTCGCTGCGGTGTCGCAGGCTGCAATGGTACGTGCTTCTGAGGAATATCGGTGCTTTATAGAGGGCGCGCTCCCTAGTGATGATGATGATGTGATACGTCAGCATAATCTTTCCCTTATGCTTTTAGAAGCTTCAGCGATGGTGTATCTGGTAAATGCTTCCTGCGCTGCGAGAGTACAAATAGCGGGAAAGCCCGATCGCTGTGCGTGCAGTGTTCTGGAAACTTTGGACAAAGTGCAACAAGCACTATCTGCTCTCAAGGGCAGGAAAAAACTATGTGTTGCTCAATCTCTAGGGGATGCTAATCTCTGCTCTTTCATAACAGGTTTAGTGGCTGATGCTCGACGGCTCATTGAGAATATCGACATGAGTGCTCTACCAAATCCCACTTTGCATGGTGCCTTGTTGAATCGTACAAGAGAAATTTTGTCAGCCGCTGGGTCACTATGTATAAGACTGCAGTGTGCTGGAGATCCTGAGTATAGGATTCCTGAGGAATCTGGTTTTGATTCCAACGCGTGGAACATCCCATCGTCTCACTTAGCAGCCATTTCTACAATACTCTCGGCCATATTTCCTAATCTTTCTTTACGGCGCAGTTGACAATGGCGGATGCTTTAGCGCTCGCTCGCGATTAGAAGAAAGGTAAGCGGTACCCGGTGCCTTATGCATTAATGAGGCACCACAACTTTTGTGGAAGTGTATCGCTTAAAATCTTTCCTGCTGTAGTAGAATATTCCCTATAATATGTAAGATTTTGATTTCTTTAGAGATACATTCCATATGATTACTGCAATCTAGATATTCTTTAAAAATAAGTAGTTCGCTTGTCGCGTGCTGCTGTACACGTTATAGTTGTCGCCGTGTTGTTTTAGTGGTAATGCAATGCATGGACATGACATAGTTGGGAATTACGTAGCTGGTTATAGGTCTACTTATGATCGCTTGATTTCAGGATTGCAAAACAGAGATTTGTCTTATTTTGCCATTCTCAAGGCACTACTGTATATCTTGGATCAAGCAGCGGAATCTGTAGGAAGGGCGCAGAGCATTGTTGAAAAAGTTGGTGCAGGCACAAACATAAATGCAGTGCACCTTGCTTTGTCTCAAAAGCGCTTCCTAAGCACAATCGAAGCTATTGGTGCTGCTATAGAAGGTGCAACAGCGGATGCGCGTAGAGAAAAGAGGGTTATACATTTCTTAAAACGCAGAGGAAATGCACTATTATAATGCAGTGTTTACAGGCACTGTCGCATCTCGATCAATCTCGCCATGCTATAAATCCTTTTGCGGAACAAAGCCCTGATATTGTCTGTCATGTTTCTGACGCTGTTACAAAACTAGTAGATGCAATTGCAATACTAAGTAGAGCAAATGCATATGTCACCACGGGTAAGGTAGAAGAAAGCGCGGCTACAACCGATACAAAACGTCGTATCGAGAGATACATTAATACGTCGTGCTGCGCTATTAGCTCAATGTCAGACGCGTCAATAAGTCAATTAGTGACTGAATCTAATGGAAGATGCACAGAGCCTGAAATACGAACAATGGCATATCATCTCTTAACGGAGGCCGCTTATATCTCTAGCTTACGCGATGAAGAGCAGGAAACCAATCGTAAAAGTGCCTTACACGCCTTCTCTACAGCAGCATCTATACTACAATGTATGGTTGGGCATCCTGTACTCAACAGCACTGATACTCAATTGTGCAAAATAGTACAGAACGTGCCTTAGAAGAACACGAACGCAATGCAGCTGGTGTGTGCATCAATGATAATGTCTTTGGAAGCGGTTGTAACCTTTCCCAATGCTTTTAGAAGCTGTGTCTACCATGTACGCAGTGCACACTTCTTTCAATACAATACCAACAGTAATAGAAGGTGATATTGAGAACTGTAAGCGCACTGTTTTGGGTGTCGGAGCAAAATTACAAGCAGCACTATCTGTACTTCGTGGCAGAAGTCTCAATGAGGTTAAATCTCTGGGAGATGCAAATGTTTTTTCTCATATAACAGGGCTACTAGCTGATGCTAAACTGTTACTTGAAGCTATAGATGTGAGTTCATTACCAAACCCAGAACTGCATGGGGAGTTATTGAATAATGTTAGGAAGACACTGTGCGAAGCAGCAGCAGTATGCGTAAAGCAGCAGTGCATGGGAAATCCTGAGTATGGCGTTCCTGTAGAATTTGATTGTGCTAATCCTAGAGCGTGGGGCTTCTCATCTACTAACGTCGAAGCTGCTTATCCAAGTTTAGTTGCAGATTCCATGGGGTATCACATACTATAGTAGGTAATTTTTCTACCAATTAGCGAAAAACGGTGCTTGCACATAGACGGCACCGTGCCTTCGTAAAAGTGTACTGTATAAAAGCCCTAATAGCCGATGTAAGGGAGTGAATACTCTATAGAAGTGCACATTATTATCTTCATAGCAAGGCATATTTTCTTCTTTAGGTATTGCTTCTTTTTATTGATCAAATTATTGATCAAATCCCAATATTTTTTAAGAAATCAATAGTTGACTACTTGTGTCATGGCTCGTTATAGTTGTAGAGGTGGGTGTTTGGTGGTAAATGCAATGCATGGACTTGGTCATGAGCCCGTTTGCAAGGGCGTAATCGCGGGATTGCAAGGTGGGAATGTGTCTTATTTTGAGGCACTCAAGGTGCTGGTGCGTGCTTTGGATACGTCAGCAGAATCTGTAGAAAGAGCACAAGGCATTGGTGAGAAAATCGGTCCTGATGGCACCCACCTCGATGGGGAACAGCTTCTCTTGGTCCAAGTAGGTCTTTACAATTTAGTGAGAGTAGTTGATGATGCCATACGAGATATAGAGTGGAATGAGGATCAAAGCGAAGAAATAGCTTCTAAATTTTATCGGGAGAAAGGAAAATCACTTGCCCAGCGGTGTATGCAGGCACTGCATGACCTCAGTCAATCGCGCCGCTCTGTAAATCCCCTTAAGGAAAAGAATTCTAATATAATTTGCTATGTGTCCAATGCCGTAGTGGCTCTAACAGATGCAATTGCTTTGCTACGTGGTGCACATACGCTCGCGACCGGAAATGTGGTAGTAGAAAAAAGCTCAGAAGTCACAGAAACTAAACGACGTATTAGTAGATGTATTAATGCGTCATATAGTGCTGTTCGTTCGATACCAGAAACTTCGTTGCAGTCCTCGATAGAGATGTTTTATGAGGGTGGCTCAGGAGAAAAAATACGAGAAATGGCGTATGCTATCTTGAAGGAAGCTTCTGCTCTCTCTGACTTAATTCGCGATAATGAAGGGGAAGTATCCCGTAAAAGCGTGTCGGGTGCCTTCTTTGTAGCAGAAGATTTGCTACAGTGTATAGCCAAATTGCCTGTGCTTGACTGTTCCACAACTGCATTCTGCACTTCAGTGGTACGTGCTGCAATGAAGTGTGCTTATGACGAGCACAGACGTAATGCAGAGGGTACGCACCAACGTGATAGTGACGTTGGAGATGGTCATTGCCTTTCCATAATGCTTTTAGAAGCTGTGTCTACCACGCACGCAGTGCACACTTCTTTCAATACAATACCAACAGTAACAGAAGGTGATATTGAGAACTGTAAGCGCACTGTTTTGGGTGTCGGAGCAAAATTACAAGCAGCACTATCTGTACTTCGTGGCAGAAGTCTCAATGAGGTTAAATCTCTGGGAGATGCGAATGCTGTCTCTTATATAACAGGTTTAATAGCTGATGCTCAACTTTTACTCGAAGATATAGATGTGCATTCATTACCAAACCCAGAACTGCATGGGGAGTTATTGAATAATGTTAGGAAGACACTGTGCGAAGCAGCAGCAGTATGCGTAAAGC
This sequence comes from Anaplasma phagocytophilum str. Webster, assembly GCF_000964685.1. Lineage (GTDB taxonomy): Bacteria > Pseudomonadota > Alphaproteobacteria > Rickettsiales > Anaplasmataceae > Anaplasma > Anaplasma phagocytophilum. Next base: position 1,094,996 of record NZ_LANS01000001.1, on the reverse strand, counting down.
AGCAGTGCATGGGAAATCCTGAGTATGGCGTTCCTGCAGAATGTGATTGTGCTAATCCTCAAGACTGGGATTTCCCATCTACTAACGTCGAAGCTGCTTATCCAAGTGTAGTTGCAGATTCCATGGGGTATCACATACTATAGTAGGTAATTTTTCTACCAATTAGCGAAAAACGGTGCTTGCACATAGACGGCACCGTGCCTTCGTAAAAGTGTACTGTATAAAAGCCCTAATAGCCGATGTAAGGGAGTGAATACTCTATAGAAGTGCACATTATTATCTTCATAGCAAGGCATATTTTCTTCTTTAGGTATTGCTTCTTTTTATTGATCAAATCCCAATATTTTTTAAGAAATCAATAGTTGACTACTTGTGTCATGGCTCGTTATAGTTGTAGAGGTGGGTGTTTGGTGGTAAATGCAATGCATGATGGGCTTGGTTGGGTGTAGTTAGGAATTACGCATATGGCCATATGCGTTTACAAGCAGTAAACCTTGTATACAAAGCAACGAGCTTTCATGTCTAGGTCCGTAAAACGCTATTGAACATGGTTGTCTCAGACGGAATCATATTGACAGAGGTCGAACATAAGCCTTTTTAATAAAGGCAGTATATAACCGTTTCAGTAGTATGCCTTTTTACACCTCATCAACAGTTGTACGTCAAATCAGATACATGTTGATAGTAAAATTGAAGAAAAGGCATAGAGTAACTTCGTTCAATACTCCATCAGAAGTGCTTTGTAGTGGCACTATGAGGTTACGTTGACGTAATAAATCTCAGTGACTACTTTTGGGCAGGCCCTTTTTAGTTACAATTACGATACGCTGATTTGAAAAAACAGCTCTTGTCCGCCGCGTTACACAAAAATTCCCCTGCTCTTTTTACTTGGTAAAACTGCTTCTAAAACCTTGGAAGCAACCGCACTTGCACACTACTTAAACATGTCATAGTGCTTAGTTGCTTATTCAGGGTCGGCAAATTTGTGCTGCTGAAGTACGCAATACCACAATAAATGTACTTGGATTTTTGACATAAATCTTACCTCCTCACTTAAGCATGTATTATGGTAATGCTAACAGGTGGCAGGCCGAAAGAATTTACAACTATCTGTCTTACAAATTCTAGCTATAGTTTAATGTAGCATTTCCCTTTGAAAGCTACACTAATAACATGTTATACACAAGTGTGTGTATGTTATGGTTATGTAATGCATAGTTCAATGATTTATAATTCAAAAACCTACAGGGTTTATAGTCGTGTAGCAGGTGAGATCAAAGATGATAGGCTTACGCATAGAGCTGTTGCTGTATATTGTAGCTGGTTGCTGGAAAGGTCTATAAATGAGTTGCGTGCAGTTCTAGAGACATCTGGACCGGATGGTTATGTGTTCGTTCAGCTAGCTCTAGATCGTATGGAAGAGGTATATAATGATATTTATCAGGCACGAGCAGGTACTCATGATGATATAGTGAAAGCACTATCTGCTAATTGTGATCAGTATCTTTTTCAATGTCGCAGTGCGTTGTTTCATCTTTCACGTTTCCGCGATGGGTCATTACCTCTAGAAGGACCTGTAGGCGACGACGTTTCTAGCTTCTGTACTGCCTCCTCTAATATCGCCTCGGTTATCACTCTTCTCCAGACAAATCGAAGTCTTCCCGATAGGGTATCATCCGATACAAGAAACAGATTGTGTATGTTGATAGACTCACTTAGTGATTCTGTTACTGCAATGCCTGATAGTGCTTTTATGCACTTAGCTCAGGGTTCTGCTGGGTTTGCTAGTGTATACGATGCGAGATGCGCGTTTCTGTTCGCAGTAGAAGAATTGCGTGCTCTGGCTTACACTGTGCACACAGATACTGACACTGCTGCTAGAGTATGTTTAGGAGATAGCTTTGAAGCTTTGCTAGAAAATATTAGAGAAGCAATACGTAGAGTTTCTGATGCACCAGGTGTTACTGCTCGAGCATCCTGTAGTTGTACACTGGCTAATAAGGCGCTTGCCAGGATCCAAGCTATGTTTGAGAATTACGTAAATGGCACCCACGCTCGCGATTCTGACCTCAGCGACGAAATGTATATGAGTACTACTATTGTATCTGCATATGCAGCCGCACGTAGCCTGTGCTATAGTTGCATATCTGCGGCTTCAGAACTGCCGTGTGTGCCTTCTATTATAGAGTGTTCTAGCGCACTGTATGATCTATACTCACATTTAAGTGCCCGTGCATTTATAGACCTGGCTGATCCACATGATGTCAATAATATACTTCCTGCTTTGAACAAAGCACGTGAAGCTCTAGGCAAAGTAGACCGGTCTACTTTGCCTAGTAATCGTGATACTGAGATATACGATAGGCTTCGTAAAGCAATAGAGCAAGCTTCTGGACGATGCATCATGAGACAGTTAGAGCCTGATTATCTTGATCTAGCACCTAGTACAGGACAGAATGATCTGTCGATTGAGGGATTGGGGGCTGCTGGAGCTTCTCATGATTTGCATCATTAATTAGTAGTTGTAGGTTCATTTTGTGGTATTGCTGTGCGCGCCTTTGTAGGTGCGTACGGCAGTTGCTACAAGCAGCTTGTTTTGCTTGCATTAATTCTTAGGGATTAGCCCTTTTATTTTGCTGTGTGGTGCACGTTGTTACATGCTCTGTATAACTATGGACTGTTTATGGTGGACATGTAGTGGTGTTTACTTGTTCTAGATTTCTCACCTATAGAGAACGGTCTCTCTTCTAAGCTAGAATTTAGATGTGTGGTTCAGGAGTCTGTACCCTTCTTTTGTCGAGATCTTTTCATGCTGGAGTGAGCATTGCACCGTTTTTCTAACTAGTTGCGCTTGCGTTGTTCTTCCCCGTTACCTAAGACTCTGCACATGTATGTAGTTTTATATCGGGACACAGCGTGCGTTTTGTATATCAATTTGTTATAGATCTTGTTCACGGCACCATATACTGCTCTTTTCATTTGGTAAAACTGCTTCAAAGACCTTGAAAACAAACGCGCTCGCATACTACTTAAACATGTCATAGTGCTTAGTTGCTTATTCAGGGTCAGCAAATTTGTGCCGCTTAGGCAGGCAATACCACAATAAATGTACTTGGATTTTTGACCTAAATCTTACCTCCGCACTGAAGTATGTATTATGGTAATGCTAGTAGGCAGAAAAGCAGACAACTCTGCCGCTATCTGTAACTACAAACAAAACAACTATCTATATCGCAAATTCTCGCTACAGCTCATTAAAGTAGCGTTTCCCTTTGAAAGCTATACTAATAACATGTTATACACGAATGTGTGTATGTTATGGTGCTGTTATGCATAGTTTCATAGATCCTATATCTAAAACCTATAGAGTTTATAGTAATGTAGAAGAGAGTCTCAGAAGTGGTGAGTTTACGGAGCGCGCTGTTGCTGTGCGTACGTCTTGGTTGTTGGAACAGGCTCTAGAAAGGTTGCACAGAGTTGTAGAAGCCTCTGAAGAAGGGATCCCTTCATCTCTCGTCAAGATGGCTTTGCAGAACGTAAGGGATATATACAGTAATATTTATAGGGCGCGTGAAGGTACTGCCAACAATATAAAAAAGGCGCTAGTTGATAATGGTCGTGAACATATTTCTAAATTGCGCACTGTGTTGCTTTACCTTGCGCTTGCACGTAGTAAATCGTTGCCTAATGAAGGGCCGGCAGGAGCATCTGTTACTGAAATAAGTGCCGCTTCCTACAATGCCGCCTCGGCTCTATCTATTCTCCAGTCAAATCTTGGTCTTCCAGATGAAGCATCGGTCAATACAAGAGATAGATTGTGTGTATTGCTAGACTCACTTAGTGGTACTATTGAGCTAATTCCTGGCCGTGCATTACTTCGCTCAGTACGGGGCTCGACTGGGTTTATTTCCCCATCTGAGGTAAGAAATGCATTATTGTTGGCTGTAGAAGAGGCACGCGCGTTGGTGTACACTACGCATGACAGTGCTGACAAAGATGCTAGAGGATGTGTGCAAGGCGCGTTAGAACTTGTGCTATATTCAATAAAACGAGTAATATGTGGGATTAGAGGAAAAAATATTAGTTCCAGAGCGTCATGGAGTTGTGCGCTGGCTAGTCAAATGATGTATACTATCCAGGAAGTGTTTGATGGTTATGTCAGCAATACCCATACTCGCGATTTTGACGTAAGTGACAAAGAGTTTCTTAGTAATAACGTTATACGTGCGTTCACAAGTGCACGTCACCTGCTTGCTAGTTGCGTTTCTGTGCCACCAGAGGAGAGACCATCGTCTTCTGAGTATGTGATACGGTGTAGTGGCATGCTGCGTGAGGTATATTCACATTTGGGTACCTGTGAATCCATAGACCTGGCTAACCCTCATGGTGCCAACAATATACTTCCTGCTTTAAACAAAGCACGTGAAGCTCTCGACGAAGTAGATCCGTCTGATTTGCCGAGTCATCGTGATGCTGAGACATACTCTAGAATTCGTGAAGCAATAATGCAAGCTTCTCGGCGATGCATCATGCAACAGTGCTCTGAGCCTGATCTTCTTGATTCAGCGCTCGGTGCAGGATGGGATGCTCTGTCGATTGAGGGATTGGGGGCTGGCTGCTGGCGCTTCTCCTGATTTGCATCATTAGTTAGTAGTTGTAGATTCATTTTACGGTATTGCTGTGCGCGCCTTTGCAGGTGCGTACGGCAGTTTCTACAAGCAGCTTGTTATGCTTGCATTAATTCTCATAGATTATTCCTTTCATTTTGCTAGTGTGGTGCACGTTGTTGTACGCTCTGTATAACTACTTACTGCTTTTTACATGTAACATGAAATAGTATTTACTTGTTCTAAGTCTCTCATCTGTCGATGATAGTCTCTTCTAAGCCGGAATCGTGAATATTTCCAGTGCCTTGTTTGCAAAAGGACAGTTTGTAACATCAAAGCTTAGGCCTTTGATGAGGGAACTTTTGGCTATAGTAACGTCTATGTTATTATTCTAACACAAGCGATCTGTCTGTGTAAGATTTTCGGCTTCATCTTGAAGTACTTGAAAGAAAATGGACTCACCTGCCCTATCGACCATGTGTGCAGCATGGCACCTATATTTGAGCTAATGTTCGTGCTGTTTTATTCTACATTTAGGCGTTTATTCTGCCGGCAAAGCCGTTCCCATCAACGGGGATATTCTAGTCTTTAAAATACTGAGTAGTGCTTCGGCAATGTTTTAAGTGAGGTCTTCGAGATTAAGAAACTTCTCTGTAGCATAGCGCTGCACAAAGTTTCTCTATCATCCCAGGTTCTTCATTCCATATGTAAGCGTTTATCACGGTCATATTAAAGCTATTACCCATATTTTTGCGTGCGTGTGCACAATGTAAATTTTGTGAAACCGGCAATTGTTGAAAGCTATAACACGAATGTTATTCCCTTGAAAGTTACATGACACGCATGATATATGTGGGCATATGTGTTACGGTAGTGTTGTTATGCATTCTTCGATGGTTTATGAGTCAAAAACCTACAGAGTTTATAGTCGCGTAGTAGATGAGATAAAGAATGGAAAGCTCACGCATCGGGCTGTTTCTGTGTATCTCAGCTGGTTATTGGAAAAGTCTATATCAAAGTTGCAAGAAGTGGTAGAAACCTCTGAGGAAGAGCCTCATCCATTACTTCAGACAGCTTTGGATAATTTAGAGAAGGCGTACAATGATCTTTGTCTAGCACGGGAGGGTACCGCAGATGATATAAAACAGGTGCTAGTTGATGAAAACTATAGTTACATAGACAATTTACAGATTGCGTTGCTATGTCTTTCTAAGTGCCGTCATGGGTTAATGCCGATGCAAGGCGAAGCAGGAGAACATGCCGCGGCCATAAGTGCTGCATCTACTAACATTGCCTCAGCTTTGTGTATTTTGCAAGATAATGCACATCCCGTGGAAAAGAACACCGATGATACTAGAGCACGACTGTGCGGGTATTTAGATTCATTAGTGGATCTAGTTGAGTCTCTTCCAGAAGATGCTTTTCTATGCGTTACTCAAGGGGTTGGTGAGTACGACTTTGCCGTCAATTCTACTGCAAAGGCATCGTTACTACTCTCCCTAGAGGAGCTTCGTGCCATAGCCTCTACAATAGATCATATGGCTGATGACTTAAGTCGCGAGTGTATTCAGAAAAGTTTTGCAGCTGTGCTCGCACCTGTAAAAGTGATGATCTCAATACTTTCCCAAGCACCTGATATTCGTGCTCAAACAGCATTACATTGCCTGCTCGCTAACCGTCTCATAGAAAATAGTGAGAAAGCTATCGAAGGATATACTCAGGATCAACACACTAGTGATAAGGAGATGAATGCCGAGGATGTTATCTCTTCTGCTACATTGTGTACTGCAGGATCTGCACTGAGGTTGCTTGCTAGCTGCGCGAATAATGCTCCTGCATTTCCTCCATGCACTACAGATATTGTCAAGTGTGCGGGTCAGCTTGTTAAGAGCTACTATAAGTCATGCTGCTATAACCGGCATAGTGAATACAGTAGTGATGCTGAGGCTAACCTCCATTTTGGTGATGTTCTTGGGTGCTTATGTGCTGCGCGGGAATCTCTTGATGGAGTAGATGCGTCTGCCTTACCGAGTAATCGCGATCGTGAGGCGTTAGCTAGACTGCGTAACGGAATAATGCGTGCTTCAGAGCGTTGCGTCGCAGAACAAGTTGCTGAACCTGATCTTATCGAACCAGCACCTGGTGCAGGATGGGATGCCCTATCGGTTGAGGAAGTTGCACCAACCGCTGCTACCGCACCTTCTTTATACATTTAGTAGTTGTAGAGCTGTTGCGTGGTATTGCTGTGCGCATCTCAAAGGTGCGCACAATGGTTTGAGCATAGTAAGGGCCGTTTTCCGACGGCAAATTTCTCTAAGTCTGTTAATTGTTGAAATTAATAGATAGAGTTAAAACATCTTTCGGTCATTGACACATCTTGTACAAATGTGCCTGACAGATGTCTTTCTTTTAATAATTCTTAAAAAATTAATATATTTCTTGTGCATTGTATAAAAACGTCTCTATACTGCCTACAGGTGCGTTAAGGTATAGTTATGCCCAAGATGTATATGGGTTGGTGGCTGCCAGCAGGTAGATTTTATGAGGCTGTCAGTAACGGCATACGGCGGGGAAAGATATCACAGAAGGGTGTTGCTATGAAGGTATGTTATGCGTTAGAGAAGTCAATTAGTAAGCTCCCTGAAGTTCTGTGGAACGATGGTGTGAAATTAGCGGAGGAAGCTTCCGGTAAAAACTCTGTTTATATAGAGCGCGCTCGTCATGCTGCGCAGCTTATGTCCGTTGTGTATGATAAACTAACTGCAGCATGTCAGGCACCTGATGATTTAGGAAAAATTCTTATTGAAGATGCTAAACGGCACGTTACGCTATTACTAGCGGCATTGAATGAGATTGTAATGTTACGAGAAAGGCCGTTTCCTGAAAACATGCGCATGGGAATTGATTGTTTCAAAGCATGTTCTGCTTCTTCCTATCTTGCTGCTGCTATAGGTTTTATTCAGAATCATGAATGTTACACTGTAGGATCTGGGAAAATTGATAGGAAGGGTATTTTTGAGGCACGTACCCGATTATGTCTTAAGTTAGACGCTCTTTTGGATTCTTGGATTGCGCTTCCTGAAAAGGCATTTTCGCACCTTATAGAAGATAAAGAGGGGTTTCTCGGAATACGCATTACGAAGTCTTATGTAGTTAGCAGTCTGGAAGAGCTCCGTGTCTTTGCACACATGTTAGGGCCAGAAATCATCTGGCCCGATAGGTGTATGCTTTTAAACTCTTTTAGTACCCTGTTTATGCCGATACAGAAGTTGGAAATAAAGATAAACGAAACAAATCCTTGTGGTATATTGAATAAAATCATAAATCAAGCGACAAAAGATATAGAAAAAGACTTTAAAGACTATTATGAGAATGAAAGACATAGAGACACTGATATTAGCGACAAGGAGTTTTTTACTTGCCATCTTTTAAGAACTATAGCAGCGGGGCATGCACTTACATTAAGGTGCTTAGATTGTGAACCTGCCTCTCCTTGCGTGGATGATATTAGCTTATACGTTATAGTGCTAAAAGACTTGCTCTTTAGATATGTTGGGAGTTTGGAAGAAGAGCGAATAGAAGATGTAGCTTATTCTGGATCTTTTCTTAACTTAGTACGGATTGCGCGCGATTCTCTTTGCAGAATACAAACTGACACTTTACCAAATCAAATAAATGATGTGGTTGTGTTTAATAACATGAAAAAAACAATAGAAAAGTTAGAGGAGAGGTGCATCAACACACGTAAAGGAAGACGCGAAGTAAAAGAACCTGAGGGAATAATTGACGAAATATTAGCGTTATTAAGCACAGAAGTTAAAGATGTCGGAGATAAAAGTAAAGCGTCATCATAGATAAAAAGAAAACCGTCGACAGATTTATTTTGCAGTAGTGAATCATTTTCTGAATTATATGTAAGTAAGGTATTAGAAATGCTGTAATTATTTAATGAGCTACCGAAGAGCACTAGAAATAGATTGTGAAACTGAAAAGAAGAAGCTAGAGCCATATTTTAATGGCTGAAAATATAAGGAGAGTTCTATGTTTCAAGATAGTTTTTAGTAAATTGAGCAGTAGTGGATTAAGAAGCAATGGAAGGTTTTTCATTCAAGTACTCACCTTCTCAAGCGGACTGCTCTGTGATCAGAGTTATAAACGGGCTTAATAATGACTGTATGGTGGGTGGTTGAACTGAAGCGGTAGCCTCTTCAACGAGTGAAAGAAGCGTATAATAGTATGCCACATCTAGTAGGGTGAAATTATAATTTATTTACAATAGAAAAAGCATAACTGACTACGTAGGCGACGAGCTAAGTACATGCGTACTAAAGTCGATCATAGTGATCCTATGTATTCTGAAGAAAGAAAGTGTGGTAAAAAACGAGTAGGGCTAAGCAGTTTTGTGACATCAGTTATTATGCGCGCTGGGGGAAGAGATAGAAAAGTATCAAGAGAATATATTCGTTAGTGCTTCAGGAAGCAGGAAAATAACAGAGACCATAGAAAAATTAAAAAACTCGCTTCCAAAGGGGAAAAATATGTAGAGCATAAGGATATGAAAAGGGCTAGAATATTAATAAACGAGAAAGAATAAATTTTTTCATAAGATTCAGGTAAGGAATATAGAACAGTACAAGAACAGTACAAGAACAGTACAAGAACAGTACAAGAACAGTACAAGAACAGTACAAGAACAGTACAATACAAGAGGTGTTTCTCAATTGTCAAGAAAGGAGTGTGTATGCAAGAAAAATATGCTTTCCATCTTGTAATCTGTTACAAAAATCCATTGTAGGACTTTGTGCATTATAAAACTCTTAGAAGAAACGTCTCTACTTCCAATTGTTGCTCTATACCAAGCCATGGCCTTATATCAAAACGTGCTCGGATACAAAGCCTCTTATATAGATTTTGGAGCTGGTAACCTCTGCGGTTCTGGAAACAGTACATGAGTGAGAATATTCTTACCATATTAAGAAAAAACTTGATAGTAACAAAAAATCAGCGGAGCTTACAAGAAGCTAAGGCACAAATTATTACCCTATCCTCCCATGGGATAAACACATGATGGCAGTGTACATGCTATATACGGCTACGTGTTTAGAATAACAAATGGTTTGTATTTGTATATGTTTAATTATACGGAGTCTATTTTGCATACTATACACATCTCTAAAGCAGTATTGTCCTAGAATGCACCTGCTCGTGTCAAAGCTCACTTTTATAGCCCTTGGCATAGTGCTGAACACATATCACAACACCATTGTGGTACGAAAAAGCAGCGTTCATCACTCTTAGCCCTTCCACTTTGCGCATCTAAAAGAACTCATCACTTTTCCATAAGATGTACTTTTTCTTTGACTATACGGATTGCAGCACCACTGAAGATGGGATTAAACGGGTAATGTTCGTTATATGATGCATACCTAAAAGTATAAAAAAGAAAAAAGCTGGAAACGTTACAAATACCGCTAATAGCGGGGTACAACGCTGCTCACAAGAGGCAGCGCACTTTAAAATAAAGATAGGGTACGTTGATTTGTGTTGTATGCTACCTTAAAAAATATGAAACAAGAAAAGCTGTCAACACGGCAAATGCATACAATAATCCCGTAGCACTAGCAAATAGGTAACAACATCAGACCTACTAAGTGTTGTATGCTGCACGCTTTTATGTGATGGAACAGTTTACAGAACTGAGACACATTCAGAATAATTCCGAAGAGAATATTTGCTCTGAAAGTTGCACGCCAAGTATAGAGTCTAATGGCAAAAAAGCCTTCCTCTAGCATTGCAGGATTTATGTCTTCTGAAATTATTATGTAGTTACAATACCCAATGGATACCGGATTATACGAGTAGTTTTACAGGCATATGTTCTCTTGTTGCACGAATATTATAACGCTCTAATATTCTTACAACAGCCTTTGTACTCACATGTGCTGCATATAATCTTGCCACTATACTCTTCTTCCAAAATTCGAAAAACCCAATACCACATCCCTGCACTTTCATTCTGGATATTACTGCATCACCTAAACACTGAGAAAAAGTTAAGGTATACTATGTGGAATTCCTAACGGCAGATCCTCGCATACGTGGGCCTTGTTGGTTCTGTGCGCTATACATAGTTCCACAACTATCACCACTAAAACCCAACACCACATCCATGCACTTTACTTCTGGATATTACTTCATCACCCGAACACTGAGAAAAAGTTAAGGTATACTCCGTATAATTCCCAATGGTGAAGAATATGCGGTGCCTTGTTATGTCTATGTGCTATGCGTAATTCCACGACTATCTCTGCTAAAACCCAACACCACATACATGTACTTCCCTTTTAGACATCACTTCATCGCTCCAGACACTGAGAAAAAGTTAAGGCATGCTCCATATAATCCCTAAGGTAGATCCTCGTGTAGATAGTGTCTTGACAGTCATTTGCTTTCCTTGTGATCATGATTATAGAGAATATTGTCGCGTATATGGGGTGCCGCGGTGCATAATCATGGAAATCCATTAGGTCAGCCTAGTACACAAAGAGCTCCAGGGAGAAGAACTCTAACAGGAGAACCCTTGTACAGTTATCGCAGCACGAGAAGAGTAAGACATGGTAAAAAGTCTTCTGAAGAGGTTTTTAGCATTGTTAAAAAAAGAATACGAAAAGCTCACTGCGCAGTAAAAGTTGCTCTGGAAGAAGCTGAAGCACTGAGAAATCCACCTTCTGACGCTGATGCTGCAGTCCTTGATGTTGCCGGTGCTGATGCTGCTGGTGCTGCAGGTCTTGATGCTACCAGTACCGATGTTGATAGTGCTACACCTGATATATCAGAGCAGATTGATTTTCAACTGCTCGACGAAGTTGCATTGAAGTTAAGTGATCTTTCTCGGCAAGCATGTCATTTAGAACACAGCAGCCTACCATATGATATATTATATGGTCTATCCAAGCTTTCAAGTAATCCAAAACTTTTGCTGAGCCCCAATAACTTACTAGCTGGACATCTGAATGATGCTCTCAGTTATGCTTCGAATGTGATTGAAATACTACAGTTGCATTTCGGGCGTTACAAAGTCGATGACCCTTCACGGATCTTTGGTAAAGAACTTGCAATGCATAAAACAGTACTGCGATTTAGGAGAGCAGCACGGACTCTATGTAATGCATTTGATTCCATAAGTGATGACGCGTTGCAAAATGCCCTAAAACCTGTCATGGAGTGCAATATACAGAGACTCCGTACTATTGTTGCACAGAGTTCAGCTGTAAGTTTGAGCATGTCTTATCTGGTATGTCGTGAGACATCTCAGGAAAATAGAATTCTCCTTCAGGATTGCATACAGCAAAAATTTGAACCACTTGTTATGGTCGCAAAGGCGGTCTCAGAAGCACCAAACTGTAGCAGTGAAGCAATTATGAGCTGTAGCATTGCTTGCGCGGCCTATGACATAATGCGCACAGAACTAAATGCTTTTGCTAGTGATAAACCTACTCTTGACAGCGCAGTTGAAGATGCAGAGCACATATATGCAAACCTGTTGGAATGCATATCTTGTATGCATTTAATGCACAGTTGGTACAGAAAAACAGCGAATATAGAAGGAGATCCCACAAATTCTGACATTGTCCGTAATGCTATGATGGACGTTGCGCTGTCCCTCCAGGAGTGCGTAACAGATTTGAATAATAACCGAAAAAGAGACGGTAGTCTTTGCAATACCTTTACAAGTGCGTGTTTGTCAAAAATTATGGGACATTTCACTAGCACACAGCAATGCTTGCAATCTCTTAATACCAATAGCATGATAAACCCAGGCGAGTCACGTATCTTGGTGGCTGCATGTAGAAATGCCTTGCAAACCATTGAAAGTAGGTGCGAAAGACGCATTAGAGAGCGCTCTATTGAAAATGTTGGACAGCCTGAACCCACTGGCGATGTTGCCACCTTATTAACTAATATTCTAACAAACCGCAGCACGATATTCTCTAAAGCCGCTAGCAGTACGTTATTCCCAAATTTACAATAATCGCACAAAGGCTATATTTTATTTTCTCGTGCAGCTTAACGCCTTGGGGAGTACAGCCCCTCGCCCTCAAAAGCGCAAAGATCACCTATTAAAACTCACCTAACACCTGGAAAAACGCGAGACATAGAACCACCCCTCTATGTGTGTGCATAGAAAAACAAACATCAGCGCCATCAGAGAATGTTATATCGCGTTGCCACTGCGTAGCTTTGAGATATACAGTGATACAACTGAATTAGCACTTTGAAAACGTAAGACGATACCGATCGCCTTCAACACGTACGCCGAAAGTAAATATCAAAGCTATCACACATGAGAGAAATGTTATATATAGCGCTGGCATTATGTCTTTGCCCGTGATGTGAGAAAACCATAAACATAACGCTGGCGACAGAGCACCCGTCAAATATCCACAACTATATGCAAATGAAAAACAGGTCTGCCTAGCTCCTACCGGAAAAATTAGCGCTATAAACGACCCATACCAGCCAATATACAAACCCAACAGCGAGAAATACAGCACACGTGCCACCATGTAGCCTTTGCCGATAAAATAAACCGTCGGATAGGCAGTTAAGGCTATCGAAAGCAATATCAAGATAAAACAAGTTTTCCTTTTAGCAAAGTCTAATACCGCCAAACTGCTACAAGCTACCAAGGCCAAAACTAGCATGGACATTTCATGCTCCAAAAACATAGACTTGTGCACAATGTCCATATACACCACAGACATGTAGAAAAACCCTGATGAAAGCGCCGACATAGAAATTATGAGCAAAACAGAGGATATATTGCAGCACAAAGACTTAAAAATATTCTCCCGTTGCCCACTGGCTTTGTATTCTACGTACTCAGCACTTTCATGGAGAAACTTACGCAAGTACGGTAACGGCAAACTCACAAGGACAGCAGCAAAAAATGGTATTCTCCATCCCCAATCATTCATATGCTCAGGAGATAGAATAAGCTCGCACATCCGCACAACAAACACACCCAAGATCGTGCCCACTGTCGTGGAGAAAATACGCGCAACCCAAATAGCATGCACTTTCCTACCGCCTACAGTCTCAGCCATCAGGACCACTCCTCCTACCTCTGCTCCAAAAGCTAAACCCTGAACCACTCTGAGAAGAGCCAAAAATAATATAGATAAAATGCCCCAAACCTTCGGCGTAGGGAGTAATGCCATTCCTAAAACAGAAGTTACCAGCAAACCGGTAGAGAGCGTTAGCGCCACCTTACGGCCTTTTTTATCACCTACATATCCGAAAAACACAGCCCCCAAGGGTCTAGAAACAAACGCAGCAGCAAAGACCAAAAAACCTATCAACGTAGCAAGATACGTGCTATTGGTGCCGGAAAAAAGCTCACCTTGTACGAAAAATACCTTATTCAAGGTACTACTCATTATACCGTACACCATAAAATCGTAGTGCTCTATTGCGTTGCATAGAAGGGTAGATAGCACAACACCATTAAGGCAAAAAACTCTCTTACATGTCTTGATAAACACCCTATCCTCTACGATTAGTATGAGTTTGACAAAAAGTAACACAGCGCCACAAACATGACAAGTGCAGATAACGGCATATATACTAAACAATTTACATGAATCAATTGCGTAAACTAAGAAGATAAATACCTTCTGATCATCCCCATCACTCTATTTTCTGTTTTACGCACTAATACGGCCTGCCATATTGTGGTATCTTTTCTCTGATTCTGGAAAAAAGCTCATATTCCACAAACTTAGAAAAATCTTCACGGGGGTAAAATGGTATCATTTCTTCCTGAAATTTTACCAAAAAGTTCTGTAGCCCTTCCTTTGCAGCCTTTATAACATCAGGAAGATCTTTAATCTCTGTAATTTCTACAGATTCCGGTGTAATTCTCCAGTACGCAAAAGACGCATCTTTCTTCTCATTGCTTTCTGAAACACATATAGAGTCAATTATGCCCCTAGACGCAAATCCGCACTGTATGTCAACTTGAGAAGGTACCATACCAATTTTGTAACATACCACCAATGGAGATCCATCCCTCAAATACGAAACACTATCGCACTTTGATATGACCTTTATTCCCTCGCTTACATCCCAAGTAAAATCAGACTCCACTTCTATTGCAGAGACGTTACATTTTCTTTCTCTATCGGCCTGAAAAAAATTCTCTGCCATCGCTTCAAACCTTGGCCACCATAATTTTTCAATGTACGGATAGCTCTTGCATACAGTAGCAAACTCTCTCTTTGCGATATCTATCAGAGCGCTATAATCGCTGCCAAGGCCCATATTTTTTAAGTATTGCAGAAATATACTGCGTACTGTAACGGCAAAATTTTTCGCCATATTCCCGGTATTTACTGATTTTACAGGATAGATGCCTAAAACATAACGTGAATAGAAAGCGTAAGGATTGCTAATCAGCATCCCCAAAGCCTCAGCAGTTAATACAGAAAACACCTGGCTCCTAACTTCAAGCTTAGGATTAGGTTCACAAAGAAACTTACTGAGATAAGCGGATTTATCTATGTTTAAATCTACAGAAGAAACTGTACTGTCAGAAGAAGATTTAGACGCATTGGAAAAAGATGATAACAAAAAGTCTAAGTACCTAATGAGAAGTGGCGCTTCAGTGACTTTACCACAACTTTCAACTGATCTAGTGATATAAAGACGTTTCGCATGAAAGAGATTATACAATATACTTAAGAAGATGCCTTTATACCCTTCATCAGTGGGTATCTTTAGCTTTTTTCTGATGGTATTGTTGAGTAATGAACTTCGTCTTACCGGAGCAAACCCTCCTTCGTTAAAACCAGATATAATTACAACTTCGCT
Organism: Anaplasma phagocytophilum str. Webster; assembly: GCF_000964685.1. Lineage (GTDB taxonomy): Bacteria > Pseudomonadota > Alphaproteobacteria > Rickettsiales > Anaplasmataceae > Anaplasma > Anaplasma phagocytophilum. The sequence goes on along the minus strand of NZ_LANS01000001.1, from coordinate 1,079,517 downwards.
CCTGACTGAACCCACTGAGAATATATCGTTCCTTGCATCCTTAAAATAACACTCCAAGAGATCCTTGCATATGTGCTTATAGTTGCGTACGGTGAATATCTTCTTACCCTTACAGTAGGCCGTAAGGTTTCTAAAGAATGCTTCTATATTCTCAAAGATTCCATCACAGTTATCCCTCTTAACGTATGCAGAATTTCCCCCAACTAGATTCCTAATACTTTTCAAATGGGCCTGTATTATTTCGCCTAAAGAATGTTTACCATCTAGTTCCATAAATGGCCCAATCGCTTCTACTACTCTGCGCCAATATTCCCTTGATTCTGCGCTTCCTACTTCATATACAGCATGAGTAATTGCTTCAAAGCCTGAAACGGCGTGCTTTCTTATTATTTCTGTTTCGAATTGACAAACTGCTGCCCCATATGCTTCTTTATCCTCATAGCCTATTGTTACCATGCCGTGTTTTATCATTGACAAAAGGTGCGCTGCATCGCCTTCTGATACCACAACCTCTATAACACATAGCATAAGAGTCGAAATAACATGCTCATCATCGCACCGAACTTCCTCTGTATCCCTCAATGACAAAGTAGAGTATATTCTAGACGATAAAGAATCACTCCCTAAAAATACCGTACATGCCCCCTGGATAGACCGTGTATAGCCTGCGATCTCCGACGCATACTGAGAAAGTGCTATATTGTTATTTAGCGCACTACTTGATGCCGTATTATTGGTTGATACCGCGTTATTTGCATTTTTTTCGGTGCCGCAAAATACGTCTCTATCATTCCCTGACGCACAACAATACCGTTGTGCAATCTCTATAACCTTGCGCGCTTCTTCATTTTCTGAGCCACATATCACTAATTCAATGTTTTGTTGCTCCTTAATGTGGCAGTATCGCTCATCTGATAGGCTGGGTATTTCAAAATTGAATGCTAGATCAACGAGATGGTTTTTATCCCGTTGATCAAGAATACTCACTTCTTCTCTGCCTATTCCTAATTCATCAAGCAGCTTCATAAAACGGTACTGATAATGCCCCATTTCCAGAGTTTTCCATTTATTCTCAGGCATTTCCAAATCTAAGTCTGGCAGTATGATAAAGCTCTCGGAGATACTCTCGAAAATTGACCGTAAAAGTTCTGAAAATGCTCTATTAGAGGCTATGCCTGCCACCGCAACTTTCTTTCCTGATAAACACAATTCTGAGAAGAATCTTTCAACTTGTGCAATAGCTGATGCATTACTATGCCCTGTACTTTTCCACCACCGGGCAAAGTCGATTAAAAATTCTGAAGTTAAACACCGGTACCCAAAGAGATCTTCCTCCTCTAACGATGTGCTCAATCGATCCAAATCAGTACAGTTAAGATAGATTTCATCAAGCATCAAAAGTAATTCTTTTGCCAAACTTGCAGGATAGTCTGTATGGCGCAGTGCATTCCATTCTTCTATAAACTGCATGCATAACAACAGTGCTCCTGCGCGGGCTTCTATATCATCCTCGTATGCGCTCTTGACAATTTCTGAAAACGCCAAAACCTCTATGTTATCTTCTATTCCGCATTGCTTTGAAAAGTAGAATTGTAAGCATTCTGCATCACTGCGATTGGGCACAACAACAGTGTCAATTTTCCGGCAATCCACAAATTTAGCGACGACTTCCCAAAATAGTTCGCTACTGTGGACTACAAATATCCTACCGCTCACATTACCCAAATTCACATACAGACCTGTGCAAATTCAGGCAAGTGTACACATGAGACAACACACAGTCACGAACAATAAACTATGCCATAGAATGCTCGTCAGCAACCGCTAAAACCTTCACACACATCTATGATATTTGTGAGAGAAACGCAAAACTACACATAGCAAATTCCATATTCTCAAGTTCAGAAGTGTAGCTCATCCGAAGAAGTAGAAAGTACCTCTGTGTTTACTATGCTGTTAAACTGCAAAACAGCTGCGGAGCTTGATAATGGGTATCTCCAATATACGTCAGCGTCAATTATCTGCATGTATACATCAAGAAATTTCACATATGCGTGTCACGTCACAGTAGGAAAAATTACTAACTATCTTAATTTCTAATAACCCAATACAAATGGATTGATGTCATCTTACAAAAAAAATATACTCAGAGCAGGTATTTTGTGTTTTGAGTATGCAGTTCCCAAAAACTCGACTTAGACGTAAGCGCGCTCACGGGTGGATGCGTGCCATGGTTAGGGAGACGGTGTTACATCCCAAGGATCTGATCTTGCCTATATTTATCCATGAGAAAGATGAAGCGTCTGTAGTATTAGAAGGGTTGGACTGCATGAGGCGAGTCTCAATGACGGAAGCGGCAAATCTCGCTCAGGAGGCTCACAGCTTAGGCATTAGTGCTGTCATACTATTTCCTGCAGACTGTGAGAAGTCTCCTGATGCTGCTGAGGCTTGTAATCCAGAAAATTTAGTTTGCAGAACAATAAGACTCATCAAGGAATCTGTTCCTGATATAGGCGTGATGGCAGATGTTGCTTTAGATCCGTACACGACCTCTGGGCACGATGGGATTGTCGTAAATGAGGTAGTGGATAATGATGCCACGTTGGATGTATTGTGTAAGCAAGCGGTTGTCCTTGCTGCAGCTGGGTGTGATGTAGTAGCCCCTTCTGAAATGATGGATGGTAGGGTTGGAGTCATACGTGAATTCCTTGATAATTGTTCATTTAGTCACGTAAGCATTTTGTCTTATGCCGCAAAGTTTTGCTCACACCTCCATAGGCCATTCCGCGTAGTGGTTGGGTCGCGTACAGCATCTCAATCTGTGGATAAAAGCACATACCATATGGATCCTGCAAATGCCCGAGAGGCGCTGCTAGAAGCACAACTTGATATTGATGAAGGGGCTGACATGATACTGGTCAAGCCAGGAATTTTTTACTTAGATGTCCTTTCTTCCATAAGCAACACGTTTGATATACCTGTGCTTACTTATCAGGTTAGTGGGGAGTATGCCATGCTGAAGGCCGCGGCCCTGCAGGGATGGTTGGATTATGAACAATGTATGCACGAGGCACTGCTGAGTATGAAGCGTGCTGGCGCACGAAATATTATTACCTATGCCGCGCTGGAAGTTGCAAGGAAGTTACGCGGCGCGGGTGATGTGTAGTGACAAGAATACTCGTAAAGCAGCTAAATTATGGCCCTAATGCAGTTCATAGTAACTGTGAGAGGATACTTGCGGAATGTAGAGAGGCATCGGCCGGAGATATTGTGCTATTTAGCAGGTATGCAGTTTGCGGATACTTTGACAAGGCTCCCCTGCTTTCTGGAAACCTTTTGCAGCTTTGTAACAAACACCTGGAGAGCTTAGCTTCAAGTATAGGTAGCGCTTGTGCTATTATAGGAGGGCTGGCGCTGCAAGATGGGGTGTTGACTGAAGCTATATATCTCATATCAGACGGTAACTACGAGAAACTTATAGAGCTTCCTATTTCTTCGTACAATGCAGCAGAGAAACATATTGTTTTAAGCTTAGGTGGCTTGCGTATAGCATTGCTATTGGAAGAACATACTGCACATTCAAATGCGCAAACCTGGCATGGTGCATATCAAAATGTGCCCACCGATATAGATGTACTAATACTATTAGGAAGGTCACAGTATAGCTACTACAGTTTGCTTAGTTCCAATGCTGCAATTTCTATAATGCAGAACCATCGAGCATTTATTTATCTTAACATACTGGGAGGGTATGGCAGCGATGTCTTTGCAGGGGGGTCTTTAATACACGATGGAATAAATGCCACTACACTGGCACTTTGTAAGGAAGACGCTAGGATTATTGAAATTACAGCTACGAACAGCATAGTAACGTGCGCTGATGGAGTTCCTAGAGCGCATTCAGAACATATTTCGGATCACAATTGTACTTCCGGTATCTCTGCGTCGGAGAATCTTACCCTTGATGCATCTCCTACTTCAGAGAGAAGTGTAACTGAAGGGGTTTTATCCACTTCAAAACACGTTGAGCAGAGCCCTAACATTGGAGTATTGGAATCTCATACTCTAAATGCGCACTCCCAATTGCATAGTCTCAAAACCGATAAAGTTTTTAGTCTTGCTGAGCTAAAGTCCCTGAACATGGACTGGGATGTGTTTACGTATCAAATGCTGGTGCTAGCATTGAGGGATTATGTAAAAAAAAGCGGTTTCTCCGGTGTGCTATTGGGGTTATCTGGCGGTATAGACTCCGCGCTCGTCGCTGCTATAGCTTCTGACGCTCTAGGGGCAGAGCATGTGCATACATTTATGTTGACCACAAGACATACCTCTCAGTCCAGCGTAACCGACGCACAAAGGTGCGCAGAACTTCTTGGAACGCATCATGAAGTTGTATCGATAGAAGAGGCGTTCTGCACTTGTATTGAGAGTTTAAAGACATATATTGATACTCCTACTCCTAATAATGCACTAGAAAACATGCAGTCTAGAATTAGGGGGATGTATTTGATGGCCATCAGCAATGCTAACTCGCTTCTTCTTCTAGCTACGGGAAATAAGTCGGAATTGCTGACAGGCTATATGACGTTATACGGGGATACTTGCGGGGGATATGCTCCGATTAACAATGTATATAAGACAAAGGTTTATGATCTTGTGAAGTGGCGTAACAGCAATATTCCCGCAAATTCACTTTGTAGAAAAATGCATGTAATTCCCGAAAATATAATAACAAAGGCCCCTTCAGCAGAGTTAAAACCTAATCAGACTGATCAAGATACTTTGCCTGAGTACGATAAACTTGATGGAATTCTAAGTTTATTAGTAGACAGATTTGCTACTAGGGAAGATATCGTGCTTTCTGGTTACACTGAAGAAGAAGTGGATCTGGTTATGAATCTTGTGAAAAAATCTGCTTTCAAGCTCGATCAGGTTGCACCAGGACCGGACATACGTGCCAAATCATAAAAAACAAAACTACTACTGTGTTGGCATTTTTTTATTCCACAATCTCGGGATGTTGGCTGAACAGCATAAAATTGCGTGGACATGCGGTTGATCTCAGAAAGAGCCATGCCTTTCCTAGAGGAGCGCGCTCCTGGGTAAAGATTTGTGTTTATCTGCAGCAAGACATATTCTGCTACACTACTAAATCTCTTTGCTACCTTAAACGTACAGATAATCTTGCAAAAAAAATCAGCTGCATGATCATCTATCAACATGGCCTGATATATGTACTCAACCATAAGAAACAAAACTGCTACTGTATTGGCATTTTTTATCCCACAATCTTATATAAATATTGGCTGAACAGCGTAAAATTGTGTGGATATGCGTGTTTATCTTACGAAAGAGCCCATTTCTTAATGAATGCCACGTTTGTTATCCCCAGGGTAGATAATAGGATGCACTTCACTGCACCTAGAATTTCTTTTCAAACGCATAAAGGGGTCTTGGGGAAAATATGCTTTTAAACTCATCACCAAGACCTGATAATCTGCTAAACCGTGAGAAACAAAACACACAGCCGCCTGTGTTGATGAACGAACTAAAGCGGCATTTCGCAATATTCTCAAAAACAGGTAGATCATATCTCATGTATTACTCAAGATATAACAAATTCAATGACTAATACTCACAAAAACACATATGGTACGCACAAGGTGTGCATCACATTGTTGTTCTGCCTGCCACTAACAATAAAAAGAGCTCACGGTATACAGCTTTCGGTTCACTTGTACATTTGGAGCACGCCATAGTAGCCATGCAGGGAAAAACCCCACACGTCCCATGCAGAATGGAGTATGCTATCTAAACCCTTATACTACTTTTTCTAATAGATTAATCTGCACGCGTATATTGATGCAATACGGCTATGATGCACAGGCGTAGCGCGTAAAATCTCTGTACTGCGATATGTATAAAAAATAGTAAATAACGATTGCACTTTCAAGCCTATAGCAGTAAATACTCCTTCTGTAGGCTATTTGCATTTTATGAATGACTAGAGCAGTAACATTTCTTTAAATTTTTCAGGCTTTTAGGGCGGCACCAAGAAAAATATTTGCTTTTCCAGTTTACAAGTTACAAGTACCACTTGCAGCAACATCTGCATCTTTACATAGACATTTTTGGCTGTTGCGTAAACTCCATTTGAGTTTCAGGCAGCGTTTTTCTTATCATAATAATCATTGAGATGTTGTTAGTTTCGCCATTGCTCTAGGTGGATTGTCAGTGAGTGTCTTTGTTTTCACCATAATCATGACAGCGTTGCTAATTATCTTCTCCTAGTTCAGCTACTGCTGGTAGATTGTTTATGTATTGGGGTTTTGCTTATCACTAGAATAACGGAAGTGTTGCTGATTTTTGTATAGTTTAGCTATGATTATATGATTAGCGGGTTTCTTTAAGTTTCAGAAAACGTTTTTCTCATCACTATCTATCACCACTTAGGTATCACAGATTTTATACTATCACTTCAGCTATTCCGGGTAGATTGCCTTTAGCCTTTAAGTTTTAGTAAGCGCCCTGCTCGTCACTATAATCACTGAGATTGTACCGATTTTATGTACTGCTCCGCTTCCGCATGGCGTATTACCTTTGAGTTGAGGTTTTCGTTATCACTACCCATGGAAACTTTAGATATTACCAATTTTGATGCCAATTAGTCAGCTATTGGGTGGATTACCCTTGGTTTCAGAAAACGTTTTTCTCATCACTATCTATCACCACTTAGGTATCACAGATTTTATACTATCACTTCAGCTATTCCGAGTGAATTGCCTTTGAGTGCGAGCAAGTGCTCTTCCTTTCTATGTGATAACTTCGTCACGTACGCAGGAAAAACATTGTAAAAATAGTTGGGCAGGAATTGCCACTAACAGCACAAAGGCCAACGTATCGTATATAAAGCCTCAGTAGTACTCATGAGATTTTAGAACAAACCCTTGTCTTTATCATGCATTCTCCACAAACCCGCAGCTTATAGCAGTATAGTTCCCGTTATGGCTATTATAACATCGAGTCATAGTCTAGCTTCAAGGTATCTTCACCAGATTTCAATACTATAGAACCGTCAAGACCAATATCGGTAAACGTACCTTCATGGGTGATTCCATCGCTTGTTGTTATGCAGACGTGTGAGTTTAGCGCATGCGCTTTCTTTAGCCACAAACTTCTTAGCGGAGCAAATCCTGACGCAGAATATATATCGAGAAGTTTAGCTAGATTTTCCAATACCACATCCAACAGCTCTATATTGGTCAATTTGAGATCTGGAATATAGCTGCTTATCGAGGTCGCATATTCTGGATGATGCAATATATTCAAAGTCTCTAGGTGTGAGATTATAACCCCACAAAGATCGTTATCACATCTTCCACCCTCACTGTAGAATGTCACTGAATATCTATTCCCCTTAAAGATCTTACGTCTCCGAATAGCACTTTGAAACATATCTTCCATATGTATCTCTTATGCAGTATTGAATTGATACCAACAGTCAGGGCATATAGCAAGTACTGTTGCTACATATTACAATTCCAAAATCACACTCATAAATGCGTGACAAGCTACTGTTTTGCAAACACAAAAACCTGCAGATATACCATCATCTTACTGTCAATTAACTACACGATGATAATAACGCATTCTGCAACAGACCGTAATACGCTCACTCATCAGTTATATGTCGTCCAGAAGTAATATCAATGCTATCTATGCTTCTATAGTGCTCTGCCTCATCAAACTTGCTCATGAAAAACTTCGCCCTCTCTAAAGCACCCTTCGGAAACCCCGCAAGCCCCGCAACATGTATACCATAAGATCTACTCGAAATGCCCGGTATAAGCTCATGCAAGAACACCACTTCACCCTTCCACTCTTCAATTCTAAGACAAAAAAACCTGATATTTTCAAAATGCGAACTAAGTTTTGGTAGCTCATGATAGTGCGTTGCACATATCGCCCTACTCTTTGTAACATCATGTATGTGTTCAATAGCGGCTAAAGCTATGGAAAGGCCATCATTAATAGCGGTTCCACGGCCAATTTCATCTAAAATAACCAGTGACTTCGAAGTTGCTTGATTCAAAATCGCTGCAGTCTCTACCATCTCCACCATAAAAGTAGAGTGCCCAAGCGCTATGTTATCCGATGCACCTACCCTACTAAATATTTTATCTATCACCCCTATATGCGCGTGCTCAGCAGGAACAAATGACCCTATATGAGCCAAAACTGCTATTAAAGCATTTTGCCTCAAAAACGTGCTCTTACCTGCCATATTTGGCCCGGTAATGAGAGACATACTGTTCCCCTCTGAAAGATCACAGTCATTCGCAATAAAATCCGTTCCTACTTCTACTACTGGATGACGACCTCGTACTATTTTAAACTGCTTACTATCATCAACAATAGGCCTTACATAATTATTTTCCACCGCAACTTCAGCAAGCGTCGTAAGAACATCCAACTCTGCAACAGCCTCTGCGGCTAACCCTATATCCTGACACTCATCAGCAATCCTTGAGCACAGCCCCTTAAAAATCTGCGCTTCTAAGTCTGCACTTTCGCTTTGCGCTGAAACTATCCTTTCCTCAAGCTCCTTCAATTCCGCAGTGGTATAGCGCGTGCTGTTAGCCAGACTCTGCCTACGAACAAAAGACTCGTCACTTACTTTATACGAAGAAGATACCTCGATGTAGTACCCAAGCAAATTGTTAGACAGAATTTTCAAGCTACTAATACCTGTTAGAGCTCTATACTTATCGCGCAACCTCTGTATCAATACACCGCTATCGTTCTGAATACGTGCTAACTCTGCCAGCCGCTCATTACATCCTGGATTTATAAAACCGCCGTCCTTAGTAATGGTTGCATTGTTTTCAAGCATTACCTCACTAATGAGCTTCAGCAAGTCTCTATGATCACCCAATGAAACCAAAATCTTGGAAATTATCGCATGAGTAGACCTGCTGATTATCCTTGATAATTCAAAAATCTTGCTTAATGCCCGCCCAAGCAAATGTATATCTTTCGGAGAACACTTGGAAAACTTTACCCTAGTCAATATGCGCTCAATATCGGGAAATCCATTAATAACTCCCCTAATCACCTCACAAAGAGACCTGTTACTCACAAAGAATTCAACAGCATCTTGGCGACCATTTATAACATTATGACAGGCCACAGGAAATGCGAGATACCTCTTCAGCATACGGCTACCCATAGCGGTAACAGTATGATCAATAGTAGAAATCAGAGACCCTTTCTTCTCGCCAGACTGTGTAGAAAATAGTTCAAGATTCCTCAGTGCAGGACCATCTATCAGAACAAAACTATTACTATCTCGAACCTTTGGGTAGCTAAGCTTGGGAAGAGAACCTCTTTGCGTCATTCTAACGTACTCAAGCAAAGAACCACAAGCTGATACTTCTACCTCTTCAAAATCACCTAATCCTTGTACAGTAGTAACTCCGTATACCCCACACAAAACCTTTTCCGCTCTTTTGGAGTCAAAAAAACTCTCATTATGGCTAGTAATAGCACAGCGATGCCTCTTCAGCACAAGCTCCATAGATTGCTGCTCCTTAAGCTTGTCCGAAATCAATAGCTCACTGGGACCCAAACGCTGTATTTCACTATCTAAGTCTTCCAACTTACTTGCACGCACGTGAAACAATCCGGTGGATAACTCCATCCATGCAACACCGTATCTCTCCCCAATATTTGAAATACATGCCAAATAGTTATTCTCTTTAGCATCTAATAGGCTATCTTCTACCAGTGTACCAGGAGTCACTATCCGGGTAACCTCCCTACGTACCAAAGCTCTAACGCTCCTTTTACGGGCTTCCTCGGCAGTTTCAATCTGCTCACATACTGCAACTTTGTATCCAGATTTTACCAATCTCCCTATGTAACTCTCACTGCTATGATAAGGAACACCACACATAGGAGTATCAGTGCCTCTTTTGGTGAGAACTATGTTTAGAGTCTTCGATGCTATAACTGCATCTTCAAAAAAAAGCTCGTAGAAGTCCCCTAAACGGTACAGTAGTAAACACTCACCGTATTGCTCTTTTAGCGCTCTATATTGCCTAAGAACAGGCGTATACTCAGTATTATTACTCACTTTTAAGTAGCTATTAATTTACGAATGCTAAGTTCAGTTTTGGCATTTTAACACAACATAAATGTTTTCCTACCTAATTCTGTCCGCACTTCTACTTAATAATTTTTTGATTTTTTTGCGTTCAAAGTATTAGGTCTCTATAATCCTACATCATCCGTGGTAATTTTATGCTAATAAGAAGAATTCTGACTACATCTAGGAACGTCGCTGCGCGCATTGTTTCTGGATTCACAGCTCCAGCCACTGAAAATACTAGCGCGAGAACCTCAAGAAATCTCTTAGGTACAACAGGAAATTTCTTTAATGGCCTCATGGGTAAAGGAAAGCCTTTTTACCATCGCGCTTCTGAGATGCAGAATCTCCCCTGGGATAAAGAGAGGGGCACAAAAATAAGTTCGCACTATGCTCAAACAGGGCAGTTGGTACTGCAAATTGGCGATGGAAGGGTATCTGAAGGCGCCTTACAGATGTTAGAAGCACTGGATAATAGTGACGTAGGAGAACTAGATCCAAGTAGTAAAGGTTTAAATCCAGGAATGGATATTGGCGCCAGAATGGATCATAACCGAGCTAAAAACGAGTGTGGTGCGCTTTTAGATCTTAGAAAAAAGCTGGAAGAAACAGGTGGTAAGATTTCCGTAGAGCGCACAGGCGACGGCTTCACTAGAATGCTAGTGATAAAAATAGACACAAAAAATAAATCAGAGGAAGAGGTAGAAAAAGAAGTACAACTGGTACTGGGCACTCTAGGTGTTGGAAGTAAAATACTGGCCAAGTCCATTGCTAAAGAGCTAATGCACCAAGCAAAAACAAAAGATATGAATGCTCTTGCTCCAGTAAGCCATACTCCTCCTGCACAATCAAAACCTGACAGTGATATTCAAGAAAATAGTGAAAAATCTGCATCAGCAGACGCTAAAAATAGATCTCAGGCACCTGATCAAGAAGAAAATTCACCCCGTGATACAACCCGCAGAAACTCTACTACAAATGGAGAAGAACGCATTTTCTCATTGAGCGGAGATGCGTCACCTAGCAGACCTTCTTCAGGTGCAGGCACCGATCAGGCCGTTCAGCAAGCACACTTCCTAAGAGACTCAGAGGATCGTGTGCATGGCAGCAGCGGTATCACCAACCAAGGAGCAGCGGCTATGCAACAAGCGGTGCTTTCTGCTGCTAGAGGACTAAGCGATGTTTCTCATGATGATTCAGCGCAAACACAAGGGAATCCTACTGTCACTCCTTTAGTAAGCGCACAGAATAGAGGCCCAGAAACACATGGTAAAGGTACGAGGTAAAATGGAACCATCACTATACGATAACGACAACGTATTCGCAAAAATCCTTAGAGGGGAGTTGCCGTGCACAAAAGTCTACGAAGATGATAATGTCCTGGCATTTCACGATATAAAACCAGAAGCCCCTGTACATGTTTTGGTGATCCCTAAAGGAAAATTTGTGTCATTTGACGACTTTGTCGAATCTGGGTATGACGTGTCTGAATTTTTTAAGACTGTAGGAAAAATTGCACGCCAGTTTAACTTACATACTGGCGGCTACAGGCTAGTAACAAATCATGGGAAATCTGCTGGACAAATAGTGCATCATTTTCATGTTCATATATTAGGCTATCCACAGCGTGAACACGATTGCACTAATAATAGCGGTGAATGACCGACTCTTTGCACCACAGTGGACCTACATTTGCAAGCCTAATGAGCTGGCTATAATGAGACTATGGGTTGTATTACGTTTTGCCGCTATGATGGTTTTTCCATACAATACAGCCCGTGGTGCGGCACCGGCAGGACGATTTTCTAGAGGCCAATTGCATCTATGCACTATAAGTATACGTGGCCTCAGAAACGACCGCGAGATATCAAGTAAGAAAGTCTTTCACATACTCTCTTTTAAAAATCCCATTTTTATTTGAGTTGCCACAGGCGCGTAAGGTTAATCATGAACTTTCGCATTCACATTTTGCAGTTATACATGAAGACAGTACACATATGTAGGATTCCCATGTGCTCTTTTACAATGCTCCTGCAGAATTTGCGTTCAACACTTAACCATAATAGCAACACGGTTCCGGAATCATGCCCATGCACGTTCTAACAAGCTTTTATAGAGCTTTTTAGCTTAATGCAGAGACATTGGGATACAAAGATTCACTTCTCCTCCCTACAGCAAAAAACTAACTGCGTGGAATATGTCTTACAGGGCTCAGGCTACGTAGTCATTACAGCGGTGATGAACACTGTAACCCCCACACCAGTATCACATTTATCATAATTCTACATAGTAATACCTGCACGACCATTATTCTCACGAAACCCATGTGATACGTAATTTTGACATAGTAACAACTAAACACAGCATGCTCTTAGTATTAACCCTAAGACAGTATAAAACTGCCCTTCTAAACGGGCACGCGGCCTATTGCCTAGCTATAAAATTGGCAGCAATAACCAAAGCTCTATTCCATAGCATAACCCAAGTTACGGTATAAAACCGAGATATAGGAAAGACAAACACTTCCATCATTCAACATATGAACTTATTGCTTACCCATAGTAAGAAACCTGTGAATAATAGTCTGGGTAAAAGAGCTTTTCGCTTTTTTTCCACTATTACTACCCACATCATAATCTTTATCTGGAAATTATATGACAACAGCCGCTTTAGAAGTAAAAGATGGCATCACAGAATTCTTATCTCAGTGTGATGCAGACTTAGCACCTATACAAGAAAACAAAACAGAAAATATAAACAACAAACACATTACAAATGATGTGCTTTTGCAACAACTTGAAGACATAAATAGTAAATTTGACCATTACGCCAATCGACTAGATAAACTAGAAACCGAACGTAATGCGATAAACTTGAATGAAAATCCCGAAACACCAGAATACAAATCTCTGCGCCAATATATAACTCACGGCCATCAAGCATTAGAATGCAAAAACATATTTGTAACTTCCGCCGCTGTTCCTGATACTAACTTTTCGTACTTAATACCCAAAAAAATCCACTTGCATTTCGATAAGTTATTGTCTCAAAACTCAATAATGAGAAAATTGTGCTCAATTGAGAAAATATCGAGTGATAGCCTAGAGTACCTCATCTCAAACAACCAAGAAACTTTCGTAGGATGGAGTGGCGATCACAACACTATAGTTAGTAAAAGTCTCACACCCAAATTATCCCATATTAATATTCGTTTATTTGAACTCTATGCACAACCACAACTGGCAAAAAATCTTTTAGAAGATACGTGTATAGACCTAGAACGCTGGCTTATGAATAACTTAGTAGATGCTTTTAGTCGGAAAGAGAATCAGGCATTTATCTCAGGCAGCGGAGCATCACAGCCGACAGGCATACTATCTTATGACGAGGGTACTGGCCCTGGCCAAATTGAGAGAGTCAAAGTAGAAACACTGAATACAGACGCGATTATAAAATTGTTCTATTCATTAAACGAGAACTTTTCATCGCGAGCTGCTTTTCTCATGAATCGCAGCATATTACAAGAAATTCGATCACTCAAATCCAACACAGGACAGTATTTATTGCAAGTAGGAAATTCAGGAGATGAAATGCTACTAGGTATTCCAGTATATCAAACTTCAGATATGCCTATGTATTCTGATGGGAGTAATAGTATCATAGCAATAGCCGACTTCAAAAGTGCCTACAAGATAGTGGAAAATAAAGATATGCGTATACTGCGCGACCCGTACACTGAGAAATCTTTTGTAAAATTTTATACGACAAAACGTATCGGAGGAGCTGCAGTAAATTGCAATGCCATAAAATTACTCACCGTCACAAGGCCCACTATTGTACCTAAAATTAATAAATCTTCCGCGGCTAAATCTCCTGTAGCTGAACTTCCCATAGCTCAATCTCCTGTAGCTGTACTTCCCGTAGCTAAATCTCCTGTAGCTGAACCTCCTGTTTCTGAAGTCTTTAATCCTGAAACTCTCAAATAATCTACAAAGTATCCTGATCAGAAAACTGTAAGACTCATACCTCCTTCTCCTTACATTTACGGAGACGTATGCTGGGATAGTAGAGTATCGACACATCTTTTGGATAGAATAGCTTTTTTGCAAATTTCAGAGAAAGCTAGCTGAAAGTTAAAGTAACGCAGTGGGTGACATGATGCTCAAGCACAACAGCAGGACCAACTATAGAATATATGGTCACCTCTTGCTGAAAAAAGCTGTCAGAGAGATGAACATTATGTCACCTAGCTACCACATTCAGAGCACGTGTAACAAGCAGTGCACATTTTTCATGATCACCCTACAGCACATATAACATAACAGACTCGGTGCTCATTCCAAAAAAAACAGGTTCTTCATGCATCCTCAAAAAAGGCAGAACTTCGCAAATTTCGAAAAAGCAGCTCAGAAAGTTAAAATAGCAGGCAACATACTGCGTCATCACAAAAGCAAGAACAACTGTATATACATTCTTTGTGAAGTGAAGCTTTCATTATGTCACCTCACTACTGCACCTATAGCCTTTATCACAGAATCAGTTGCAGATTTTCCAGGATAGCCCTTACTGGCACTGCCACACATACAACAGACTTGTATCTCTTCCACCAGAGAAACCCAAGATATTTATACATCTTTTAGATCTGCCACCAGTAATGTTCGCTGGCTTCTGAACCCTCTCAACAACCTATACTAAAATAATTTGGAAAGTATACTGATCGGAAACCGCAAGACTCATACCTCCTTCTCCTTACATTTACGGAGACATATGCTGGGATAGTAGAGTATTGACACGTCTTTTGGAGAGAATAGCTTTTTTGCAAATCTTAGGAAAGCTAACAGAAAGTTAAAGTAGCACAGTAGGTGACATGATGCTCAAGCATAACAGCAGGACCAACTATAGAATATATGGTCACTTCTTGATGAAAAAAGCTGCTAAAGAGATGAGCATTATGTCACCTAGCTACCGCATTCAGAGCACGTGTAACAAGCAGTGCACATTTTTCATGATCACCCTACAACACATATAACATACTCGGTGCTCCTTCCAAAAAAACAGGTTCTTCATGCATCTTCAGAAAAGGCAGAACTGTGCAAATTTCGGAAAAGCAGCTCAGACAGTTAAAATAGCATAGAACTTGACTCTCTGAGTCATACAGAAAGACATATTGTAATCTATACTGGGGTGAATATCAGGTATGGATTCGCATCCATTATAGAGTTAGTTCTACATTTTTGGGATAACCCTACTCAACAGGCGTGGTGCTCACCATCCATTTTAGAACCCCACGCCAGAACTCTACTCAGCCACAACGTTACGTGCATAACACTACGATGTGCCCTTCTTTTATAACCCTGCAGTACAACCCCTAGGCAAATACTTCATCTATGAAACATTTACGCTCTTCCTCATGAGCGCGCGCGTAACCAGCCGCAGTGGACGCAGACTCAGCTCGACCAATATAAGCCACAACACCCTTCAAATTAGCTAGCTTCATCGATTTTTCTATACGAGGCCGAACAAAATCCCATCCTCCCATGTTGAAATGCTCTTCCTGACACCATATCACCTCTGCTGAAGGATACTTCGCAAGCTCTTTAGCCAAAATCTCTTCCGGAAATGGATAATATTGCTCCAATCTCAATAGTACAACATCTTGCCTATCACCCCTTGCTTCAAGGAGATCGTAGTATACTTTTCCACTAGATATAACCACCCTCTTTACCTGAGCATGGTCATGGGCCATCACCTCACCTATCACCGGCTGAAATCTACCTTCAAAACAGGACAATTTAGACACAGCCATCCTATTTCTCAATAAAGACTTCGGAGTGAAAATGACAAGAGGCTTTCTGAAATCTCTGTGTAACTGCCTACGGAGTACGTGAAAATAGTTAGCCGGTGTAGTACAGTTAACAACCTGCATGTTGTCTTCCGCACAAAGCTGAAGATATCTTTCTATCCTCGCAGAGCTGTGCTCTGGACCTTGTCCCTCATACCCATGGGGAAGTAACAAAACCAACCCACTAGAACGCAACCACTTGGTTTCAGCCGCCGCTATAAACTGATCTATTACTACCTGCGCACCATTAGCAAAATCACCAAACTGAGCTTCCCATATCACAAGAACATCCGGAGAATCCAAGCTATAACCGTACTCAAATCCCATAACAGCAAACTCAGATAACGGACTATTGAATACTTCAAACTTTGCTTGCTCAACTCCCAGATTGTTCAAAGGCAAATATTCCGCACCTGTAGCTTGATCAATCAACCTTGCATGGCGGTGCGAGAAAGTCCCCCTACCGCAGTCTTCACCAGATAGACGCACCCTCTTGTTTTCCGCCAACAAGGATGCAAATGCTAATGCCTCACCAGCTCCCCAATCTATGCTATCGCTCTTTACACCGTTTAATCTCGCATTCAACATCCTGGAGACTTTCTTATCCAGCGATATCCCCTCGGGAATAGAACACATAGCTTCCATCAGAGCAAGAAGCCTCTTTCCTGCAACACCAGTATCTGACACGTAGTCGTCAAAGCACCCTGGAACCGCATATCTCAAACCTTTCCAACATCCTTCGAACCAGTCAGCTTTCATCGGCTTATACGCAGAAACTGCAGCATGCGCTTTGTCCAATTCTACCCGGAACTTCTTACGAAACTCCTCTATTTCCTGAGTAGATACCACGCCTTCTGCAACCAGCTTATCACCGTAAGAACCCGCTACAGTCCTATGCTGCGCTATGCACTTATACATAAGCGGCTGCGTAAACATAGGCTCATCACCTTCATTGTGGCCATAACGGCGATAACACACCACATCTATCACAACGTCTTTCTTGAACTTATCACGATACTCCATAGCAAGCTTTGTAACTGCTACCACAGCTTCTGGATCATCCCCATTAACGTGAAAAACAGGAGCATCGATTATTCTAGCAACATCCGAACAATAAAGAGAAGTTCTGGCACTGTTAGGACTAGTTGTGAACCCCACCTGATTATTAACAACAATATGGACAATACCACCAGTAGTGTAGCCCTCCACACCACCAATATTGAGGCCTTCAGCCACAACACCTTGCCCTATAAAAGCAGCATCACCATGCACTAGCACGCCGAGTACGGATAACCCACTATCAATCTTCCCTTTTACCCTTCCCATAACCACAGGATTCACGGATTCTAGGTGAGAGGGATTGTACGCTAGTGATAAATGAATAACTTCGCCCTGCACTTCCCTATCAGAAGAATACCCCAAATGGTACTTTACGTCTCCCGTAACATTTAGCTCAGACGGATATGCCATACCACCAGAAAACTCATGTAACATCGCAACGTATGGCTTCTTCATCACTTTGGTAAGGACACTCAACCTACCACGATGTGACATTCCTATCACAATCTCCTGTACACCCAGAGAAGGTGATAGTGATATTATCTCTTCCAATGCTACAATAAGAACATCTCCTCCTTCTACAGAGAATCTCTTATATCCCGGGTATTTAACGTGTAAGAATTGCTCAAATAATTCCGTTTCTTGCAAATGGAACAAGAGTTCTCTCTTCTCTTTTCCTGCACACTCCAGGCGCATATTTTCTATCTTGTTTTGCAGCCATGTACGTTCTTCATTCGAACGAATGTACATGAACTCAAACCCTATTTTTCCACAGTAAATTTTCTTTAGTTTTTCCAAAAGTCTATCCAACGAAAAACCTGACTTCTGCCAAAGCGACCCATCCTTATTAGGATCTATTGAAGAAAGATACTCCTCATGACCCAGTCCAACTCTTTCCGTCAGCCCAAGCGGGTCTAAATCCGCAGCAATATGCCCATGTGATCTAAAAAAGTCTATCAATCCCCACACTTTAGGCGAAACGCTAGTGCCAGAAGAACAAGCTTCATAATCTGTTCTACCCCGATCAGAATGCTCCGGTTTCCCTTCTTCTATGCGTGTAAAAAGCTCACCCCAACCATCTGGAAGAGCATTGGCACACTTTTCATACCCTTCGTATACCTCTTCAACAAAAAGAGCATTATCACCGTATAAGCAGCCATCTCTGCGAAAACTACTGTTAGACACCTATTTACCCTACTTCAACACCATGCACCCAAAATGCAGAACACAACAATGAGCACCTGAACATACCCTATCATAGACGATAAAGCGAGCAAATCCTATAGAAGATAACGCCTCGCAATTACACAAGGCAGTCACTTTCCTTGGAACGCAAGCGGCTTCTCAAGTACTCCTACAACAGCTAGCAGATATTCTACAACACTAATGAGCTGAAAACATTATCGAAATATTCCTTGAGTGTGTCACCCACAATTTCTGAAAGTCCTCCTGGTAGAGGAAATTCACCATATAATTGCGATATGAAAATATAGAAAGTTATTTCGCACTATAAAACAATGTGCACCAACACACAAACCTAGAGACTAGACCTGCACTTATCCAGAACAGCCAATGCAAGACATAGAAGCATGCACTCCCCTAGAAACTCCACACGTGCAGCTAGAAACCCATTTCAGAGATCGTAAAACTTGAAAAAAATGAGCGGGAGAAGGGGTTCGAACCCTCGACCCTAACCTTGGCAAGGTTATACTCTACCACTGAGCTACTCCCGCAACCCCCAGCACCACTGGGAGCCCCATCATAAATGAGCATGCAACTTGAATCAAGCACAAAATAAAATTTCATGCCGACTCAAAAATCCATCTCTCGATACAATCCCCTTTAAGGAGCGCACTGATAAGGACATAGCTCACTTTATTAAGGCTGTTGAAATTTCGCATCTAAACATTCACAACGCTGTCTATAGCAAAAATACTGCTACCTTAAGCGTCGCTTCTATGCAACGCACGCCACGGATATTGCACAAAAAATAATAACGAATTCCGCTTATTGTACATATCAAACCGTTTTAAATACGAATTTAAACACGAAAAAACCTCAATACTTCATCAACCCTGCTTATAGGCATAGATATTCAGGCGATTTACCTGTTTTTCAATACAGGCAATCTCAAACTCGATAATGAAGGCGCACTTCACCCACATTTGCCTGTCAAGTAGGTTATCGTCATTGTGTTGTAAACCTCGGCACTGACGCTGAGAGTCTTAACAAAGAAGAGCTTGATAAAGGAAAGTGATTGAAAAGCACAATGCACTAGAGGTGTTACAATACTACACTTTTACTTATTGCAAAGCAGAAGCATATATTGCATCATTCCCGGCAGTAGAGTTTGTGAAGTACTTCTGTGATCGCAAGATATAGTATCCCCGAAATGGTGGAAATTTGGGAAGAAGAAAACAAGTATAGGATATGGTTCGCCATAGAAAAAAGTGCGTGTGAAGCACAGGTTAAGCTAGGTGTTGTGCCAGTCCATGTTTTGGATAGCCTAAAGTTAGTTGACGATAGAAAGTTTGATATCAAGCGGATTTGTGAAATAGAAGCCGAGGTGAAACATGATGTTATAGCTTTTCTATCATATATCGCAGAATCCACTTCCACGGATATACGGTATCTTCACTATGGAATGACTAGCTCCGACGTTCTGGATACTTGCTTATCGTTCCAGCTTAAGCAATCATGTGATATTTTGCTAAAAAACATAGAAGACGTCCTTGGTATCCTCAAAAGAAGATCAGAAGAGACGAAATACCTTCTCTGTATGGGTAGAAGCCACGGTGTTCACGCAGAGCCCATAACGTTCGGCTTGAAGCTTGCCAGGTTTTATGCGGAGTTTGAGCGCAACCGTCAACGCTTGATAAGAGCACGTGAAGAGATATCTGTATGTAAAATCTCCGGAGCTATGGGGAATTTTGCGCATCTTGATCCATATGTTGAGGAATATGTGGGAAATTCTCTTGGGCTAAAGCCTGAGACCATATCTTCTCAAGTCATATCCAGAGATCGCTATGCTGTATTTTTTGCCACTTTAGGCGTTATAGCTTCTTCAATGGAGAAAATAGCTACCGAGATTAGGCACCTACAGCAGACAGAGGTTCTTGAAGTAACCGAGCCATTCTCACAAGGTCAGAAGGGTAGTTCTGCGATGCCGCATAAGCAGAATCCGATCCTTGGTGAAAACTTGACAGGTCTGTCACGGATGATCAGAAGTTATGTTGTACCTGCTATGGAAAATGTTGCGTTATGGCACGAAAGGGATATCTCCCACTCTTCTGTTGAGAGATTCATAGCCCCGGATGCCTGCGTGACGCTTAATTTTGCGCTGGTTAGGTTAGCTCACCTTCTCCAAAATATGTGTATAAACGAAGAGAGGATCAGGGCAAATCTTGATTCGTCTAAGAATATGATGCTGTCACAGCGTGTCTTACTCGCGCTTGTCGATACCGGGATGAGTAGGGAGCAAGGATACAAAATTGTGCAAGACTGCGCTATGGATAGCTGGAAAAATGGCACTGACTTTGTTGAAAACATCAGTAATCATCCTCAGGCGAGAGATTGCTTAAAGGATATAGGGGAACTTGCTGACCTGAGCTACTATACAAAGCATGTAGACTTTATTTTTAATAAGGTATTTGGCACAGAGTAAAGTATCACCCACCATGTTCCTAGCAAGAACATACGAGCCTAGGGACTACTGTATGAGGGTACGCGTATTGTGTGCCCTTAAACACCTGTGGGGCGCAAAAACTGAGACATTACTGCAAAGAGTATGCCCCTGCATTATCAATTGGAAAAACACCTTTAGCGAATTACAAAGCAGCATACTCCCCGTCGTCAGCCCTTTCAGCAGCGTTGATATAGAACTAAACTCTTACAAACTAGTTTACAGAATTACGCAATATAGCAGAAAAAATATGACCTCGTTATGCTAAAAATACAATACTACACAGTTACATTTACGTGCTTCATCAGTTAACTAGATCAACTGAAGCAGCACTCTCTGCCTCATACACCATAACGTTAGACTAGTTCCCGGAGCAAGATTAAGAGCACTGCGAGGAGCACTACTAGAAGAAGCTGCAGGACCTGCACGCACTCTCTCTCCCGCCTGGTTGCACGGGGTAACATAACGCGAAAGATCAAAGATGCCATCATCTAAATCCTGAGCACTCTCAGTCTCATACACCACCCTATCGAGAGGACGACGAGGAGCACCTACACCACACTGCAGCCTCCGCCGCTAGCAAGGCCACTTCAAGACCTTTGAGTAGGTGCATAGGCACCGACCTATCGCATATTTATAAGAAAGTACACTGTTGTTTGCTATAGTGGCAGAAACTGCACTATCTGTATTGCCACCAGAATGTATCGCAGACGTTATACCATCTCTTTTTGGGTATGCGTGTTTTCAGTGATGCAAAATCTCTATAAGGGCGCCACAGACCTGTAAAAGACTACACATACAGCAACTTCATGCTCCCTATAATTCTCAAAATACCACAAACACACACGCCCACTCGCTTGCCCATCCGGCAGGTTTTACATCACAAACTCTACTTCTTGCAAAACCCCTGTTCTTTGCGAGTATATCCAGCGAGATATATACTACTCCCTACCTTCTATGCCTTTGCTGCTCCTGGATAGCACCCAAAATATCCAGCACATCATCATCAAGAGACGTTAGACTAGTTCCCGGAGCAATACCAGCAGCACCTTGAGGATCACGAGAGGAAGCAGCAGGACCTGAACGCGATCCACTACCTCCTGCCTGGTTGCGCGGGGTAATATAGAATGAAATATCAAAGATGCCCTCATCCGTATCAACATCAACTAAACCGCACCCCTCAGTCTCATACACCATACTATCAAGAGACGTTAGACTAGTTCACAAAGCAAGACTAAGAGCACAGCGAGGAGCACGAGAGGAAGAAGAAGGACCTGAACGCAATCCACTATCTCCTACCTGGTTGCACGGAGTAACATAACGCGAAAGATCAAAGAGACATCATCATCCGGGTCAACATCAACTGAAGCAGCACCCTCAGTCTCATACACCACCCTATCGAGAGGACGACGAGGAGCACCTACACCACACTGCAGCCTCTGCCGCTAGCAAGGCCACTTCAAGACCTTTGAGTAGGCGCATAAGGCACCTACCTATCGCATATTTATAAGAAAGTACACTGTTGTTTGCTATGGTGGCAGGAACTGCACTATCTGTATTGCCACCAGAATGCATCGCAGGCGTTATGCCATCTCTTTTTGGGTATGCGTGTTTTCAGTGATGCAAAATCTCTATAAGGGCGCCGCAGACCTGTAAAAGACTACACATACCGCAACTTCATGCTCCCTATAATTCTCAAAATACCACAAACACACACGCCTACATGCTTGCCCATCCAGCATGAACTGGCTCAACACTAACAAACTCTACTCCCGTCAAACCCTTTCTCTTCGAGAGTATATTCAGCACAGATATATGACAAATAAGCACTGCGCTCCCTACCTTCTTCGCCCTCGCTGCCCCTGGATAGCATCCAAAATATCCAGCGCATCATCATCAAGAGACGTTAGACTAGTTCCCGGAGCAAGACCAGTAGCACCTTGAGGAGCACGAGAGGAAGAAGAAGTACCCACACGCACTCTCTCTCCCGCCTGGTTGCGCGGGGTAACATAGCGCAAAACATCAAAGACGTCATTATCAACATCCTGAGCACCCTCAGTCTCATACACCACCCTATCGAGATGACAAGGAGGAGTACCTACACCACACCGCGGGCTCCTCGCACGAGCCCTCTCCCCCTCTAATACGCAACGCTCAAGATCTTTCGGAGAACCAAGAAACCCTAAATCCACCCCTCTACGCGTTGACTCAGAAGACCTTGCACTCTTTTTGCTTTTATCTTTTTTAGTATGCATTGCAGCAGAAGCACTTCTGACCTTAGGTATCGCACCACTAGGGTGATTCCTTAGACCACTTGGCGACGCCTCATCCTGCCGTTGAGGCACTTCTCCAGCAGGATGTCTCCTTGGTGAAGTAGCAGGTTCTTCCCTATCAGATCTTCTACTACGTCTCGCATCCGATTCTGAAGCCGCGCCCCGAGAAGAATGCCTCATATCACCAAGAGCAGGTTCCTCACTATACCCTCTCCTATCACTCCTCCTTGAACGCCGACCATCGCCTTGCCCTTGGCACTTAACATCAAAATCTTCATCGCCACAGAAACGTCCGCGACGCGACGACCTTCCTCTTTCACTTTGCTCCTCATGAGGTACCGCAGCATCATCAAGCTGCAGCCTTAGGTCACTGAAAAGCAATGCTTCGTCCGCATCTTCTTCCTCACCAGCAAGAGCGTCTGAGAAACGCGTACCATGCCTTTCTAGTATACCACGTACAAGCTCCTCGTATAAAGTAGGACCTCTCCTCCTCTCTGGAGGATCATAGTAGTCACGAGAAGTAGCACCTATAAGCTCACCTTCACTAGATGCATCAGCACAATCACCGCCTCGTGTCCGTCTTCGAGACGCGTCATCGGATTGCCATTCTAATAACTGCCTTTCGGTAATACCTTCCGTAAAGTCATCATCTACTGTCAAATCTACCCCGTGATCAGTTATCTGATCCTTATTGTAGAACTCTTCTAGGATCTTCTCCAACTCACCATGCGTACTACCAGGGAGCCTCTGCAATGAAGTGAGCATTGCTATCTTTAGCAGCGCCTCTTCGTCTAGATTCTCCACAAGCCATTGCTCAAGCGCAGCCAGTTGATTCCCAGCATTATTGAGCATATCTACGTTAGCACTACATATCATATCTGGAATGAGGCTTACCAGTGAATCTACTGTCAACACGACCGTAGATAGGAACACATTACCGGCTGCAACGTCTAAGAGTAGCAGCGCAGCTGGAGCTGTAGTAGCTTTTACACCATCTGCCCATATAATCCTTTCGAGCCGCCTGGAGTATGGCATGTTTCTAATATGCCTACGAGCAGCAATTATGGTACCGAAAAAGGCAGCAACTCTGGCGTGCTTAACTGTGAAATTTAAGATCTGCCTACAAGACGGCGGAACTTGAGTCCATCCAGTGTTTATTACATGTAGCTTCGCCACAATATGCCCAGCATATTCAAACGGTATAGACAATGCTGCAGCGATAGCACATGCCCGGCTACTAGGCTCAAAGCGCAACCTTCTACTGCTCCATGCAGCAGACATTGCAGAGTTGACGAAGAGACCTATCTTTTTGGGCTGCTCTATCAGCGACAAAGGCAAGAAGAGCCTGGTAACTGACCAATTCAAAGCAGTGCTAAACGCCTTATGAGAGACGTGCGCGGTAAGCGTTAAGAAAGTGTTCAACCCGAGCTTAGCACAGACCACAGCCGAGAGCATAGAGAACATTTCAGGTGAAGAAAAACCCCCCCTCCCTCTGCTAGACATCCTCCTACTGACCCACTGGGCAGCATATCCACCAAACGCTATTATCGGCAGAGCAAGATACATAGTCGTTAGCACGGAGATAGATGCCGGCATCGCACTCATGTTCGTTATTGAAAGGCTCTCATTCCTGCGATTACTCAAAATATCATGAAGAGCTTCACTGCTTTCAGAGCAACTGTGATTACCGAAAAGAGCGGTTAGATTACTTCCACGTATAAGAGCTTCGGTAATAGTGGCATTGCCATTCCCGGAACCAAAACTTGCAATGGTCTCATTTATATAGTCTATCAGTGCACAATACTTCTCCTTATCACTAGAAGGATTAGTCGCCTGCTGAATAATCGAGGAGAACATCGATGCACAGTACGCAACAACAGCAACTGTACCCAGCGGGCTAAGTAGCGCAGAACAGGTAGAAAGTACCCTAGATAAAAATCGATGATGCTCAGCGAATTCCTGCGCTACTTCTGCCCGTAATTCGTTAACGTAAGTGCTGAGTAACACAGTACCGAAGAGGCTCGTCATGACACCTTTTTCGGTCTCGAGCATCTCGCTGAGACCCTCTTCATCATAATCCTTCAGGAGCGATTCAATAGCAGTACGCTCACTGGAGCTCCGAGGAGAAGTAAGCCCTGCACTTTCCGCATCGACCACATCAACTGCATTCCTCACGTACCCTGCAGCAATCAAACGCAGCAAAAACCAATTTGTAGACAGGACGCGATAACTAGCCGGTGCATGCAAGATCTGCATCGCCTGGCGAAGATGCTCCGCACTGACACGCTCGTGCCTTCTCCTGAGGTAACTATCCGCAAAAGATGCAAATGTCTCCTCATTCCATCTATGCTGAAGCAGATTACCTCTACGAATTTGCTCTTGCGCATACCTCAACATGTCTGCAAACATTGGAGCACGCCCAGGGCGGTCGTAGTGATTTAATGCCTCCTCATCTACCAGGGCCATGATGTTGAGGAAGGAAGGAGCGATAGCTTGCGTACTGAAAGAGCCAATAACCTCGACAAGGAAATCCTGTGTAACCAACACAGATAGATCATGTGCTGTTTGTCTCGGATTCCCTACACTTATAGAACGCAGGGCACTTAGCAAAGCCCTGACAAAACCGGTACGAGGCTTATAATGCTGCATTACCGACTTGAGCAGAGATAGTAATTTCTTTTCTGTGTCGTTTAAGAATCTTTTCGCCATACCATCAACCTCATAGCAACAACTTCCTCAACATATGCTGAATTACACTAGGACAGCTTCGAACGTGGTATTTATACAACAGCCCACACAAATCCCACAAGAACCTTGAGGCTCACCGGGACACTCCAGCACATTGTCTTTTGGAAAAAAACGAGACTACTCCTCCTTCTGCACAAAACGGCAGCAAGATTATAACATGAGAAACCGGCGGCAACACTACGCACTCTCATGAGCACCACACTCGCTATGATGGTACAATGTGTATGAAAAATGGTCAAGCGCTAAGCAGCTTTCCCGCGTAGCAACGACAATTTATTGATGCAATACGGCTATGATGCACAGGCGTAGCGCGTAAAATCTCTGTACTGCGATATGTATAAAAAATAGTAAATAACGATTGCACTTTCAAGCCTATAGCAGTAAATACTCCTTCTGTAGGCTATTTGCATTTTATGAATGACTAGAGCAGTAACATTTCTTTAAATTTTTCAGGCTTTTAGGGCGGCACCAAGAAAAATATTTGCTTTTCCAGTTTACAAGTTACAAGTACCACTTGCAGCAACATCTGCATCTTTACATAGACATTTTTGGCTGTTGCGTAAACTCCATTTGAGTTTCAGGCAGCGTTTTTCTTATCATAATAATCATTGAGATGTTGTTAGTTTCGCCATTGCTCTAGGTGGATTGTCAGTGAGTGTCTTTGTTTTCACCATAATCATGACAGCGTTGCTAATTATCTTCTCCTAGTTCAGCTACTGCTGGTAGATTGTTTATGTATTGGGGTTTTGCTTATCACTAGAATAACGGAAGTGTTGCTGATTTTTGTATAGTTTAGCTATGATTATATGATTAGCGGGTTTCTTTAAGTTTCAGAAAACGTTTTTCTCATCACTATCTATCACCACTTAGGTATCACAGATTTTATACTATCACTTCAGCTATTCCGGGTAGATTGCCTTTAGCCTTTAAGTTTTAGTAAGCGCCCTGCTCGTCACTATAATCACTGAGATTGTACCGATTTTATGTACTGCTCCGCTTCCGCATGGCGTATTACCTTTGAGTTGAGGTTTTCGTTATCACTACCCATGGAAACTTTAGGTGTTACCGGTTTTGAGGCCCATTAGTCAGCTATTGGGTAGATTGCCTTTAAGTTTCAGCAAGCGTCTTGCTCGTCACTATAATAAGAGATGCCATCAACTCACATACAGTTCCCCCTTACACCACATGCTGCATCGTATTCAAGTTGGGATTTTTCTTATCACTACCCATGGAAACTTTAGGTGTTACCAGTTTTGATGCACTTAGTTCAGCTATTAGGCGATTGCCTTTGGATTCCGAAAACGTTTTTCTCACCTATATGACCACTGAAGTATTGTAGCTTTTTGTATAGTTTAGCTATGACTGGCGGGGTTTCTTGAAGTTTTGGAAAACGTTTTTCTCATCAGCATCATCATTATCATTGAGGTGTTCTAGTTCAGCAACTGCTAGGTGGATAACCTTGGAGTTTTCGTAAGCGCCCTGCTCGTCACTATAATCAAAGATGCCATCAACTCACATACAGTTCCCCCTTACGCCACATGCTGCATCGTATTCAAGTTGAGGTTTTTCTAATCACTACCCATGGGAACTTTAGATGTTACCGGTTTTGATGCCCATTAGTCAGCTATTGGGTGAATTGCCTTTAAGTTTCAGCAAGCGCCTTGCTCGTCACTATAATCACTGAGATGTTACAGATTTTTTATATACTGCTCCGCTTCTACCTGGCGTATTACCTCTGAGTTGAGGTTTTGCTAATCGCTATCCATGGAAACTTTAGATATTACCAATTTTGATGCCAATTAGTCAGCTATTGGGTGGATTGCCCTTGGTTTCAGAAAACGTTTTTCTCATCACTATCTATCACCACTTAGGTATCACAGATTTTATACTATCACTTCAGCTATTCCGAGTGAATTGCCTTTGAGTGCGAGCAAGTGCTCTTCCTTTCTATGTGATAACTTCGTCACGTACGCAGGAAAAACATTGTAAAAATAGTTGGGCAGGAATTGCCACTAACAGCACAAAGGCCAACGTATCGTATATAAAGCCTCAGTAGTACTCATGAGATTTTAGAACAAACCCTTGTCTTTATCATGCATTCTCCACAAACCCGCAGCTTATAGCAGTATAGTTCCCGTTATGGCTATTATAACATCGAGCCATAGTCTAGCTTCAAGGTATCTTCACCAGATTTCAATACTATAGAACCGTCAAGACCAATATCGGTAAACGTACCTTCATGGGTGATTCCATCGCTTGTTGTTATGCAGACGTGTGAGTTTAGCGCATGCGCTTTCTTTAGCCACAAACTTCTTAGCGGAGCAAATCCTGACGCAGAATATATATCGAGAAGTTTAGCTAGATTTTCCAATACCACATCCAACAGCTCTATATTGGTCAATTTGAGATCTGGAATATAGCTGCTTATCGAGGTCGCATATTCTGGATGATGCAATATATTCACACCTACGCCACATACTATCCAGGGTATAGAATGGCCCTGCACTTTGCTCTGCAGCAGTACGCCAGAAATTTTCTTGTTGTCCACAAAAACGTCGTTTGGCCACTTGTATTTTAGAGTTGGAATTTTTGAATTTTCTATATGTTGGGAAAAAATTTGCTCAAGAGATATCCCCACGGATAAGGCACAAGCGAATGAAAGCGTGGGTACATGCAAATGCTCCTTTAAAACAATACTAAAATATAGATTTCCTTTAGGGCTATACCACTGTCTGCCGCGCCTACCAACACCTGAACTTTGCTCATCAGCGACAATCACCGTACCTGAATCTGCACCTTGCTCCGCTAATTCCATTGCATCTAAGTTAGTACTTTGGCTGATGCTACGCCTATGAATTACAAATGGCTTCATTACTTGCCTCTATTATCTCGCTGTAAATTTACTCTCCCCTTATGTTGCCTGCAATAATAGAACAGCGAAAAGTTGACTATTATGTCACACTGTTGCTAAACTCCCGCGCTTCTATAGCTCTTTACTGATCCAGTGTTCAACAGTACATGAGAAATTACATAATTCTGCATACTCGGCTTTATAATCGTAAAGATGGCAACAGTGACCCCCAACGGTAAGTAGCAGACCACATTACACTGAACAACTGAGCACGAATTAAAACAATAAGACTGCACGAAAGGGATACCAGTAGTACCATCCGCAGGATGCACTCTATCATCGCATCTAGATCGTATTTTATGTCATCGATCACTTTATGTCATCGATCACTTCTCGAATTCGTCAGCAGAATCGCTATCACAGAATTAACCATCATTTCTCTAATTCACACACTTAATAGCCTTTAACTGCTCATGCAAGTAACATCCCCAAGTAGCCTCTAGCTAAAAGTGCATAAAAGCTCTATATACATCCAGAAACCGCCGTGTGTATAAAAATGCAGTGTATATAAAAATTCAGTAGCATTACTAGAACTTAGGTCTGATACTTACGATGCGCACATGGGCAATTTTACATACGCAAAGCGACGTTGGAGTAACTTTACACATTTCAAAATAGTCTATCGTATGCAACACTCAATGCGTATATTGCATCATAAAAACTGGTAGTTATTACCATACATTCGGGTATAGCAGCTTTTATTCTCGACCTCAAAGCTTCCTCAAAAAAGCCTGCTTTGAATGATGATGTTTTACCTCTGTATCTTCGGAATACTTTGCATCACAAATTGTAGGATACAACACTGATGTATTCTTAATTCTGCAGAACCTTTGTTGTTTTTATCGCTGCTTACTATGCTAAAGGAATACTTTATATAGCAGCATTTATCATACGAAATAACTGCCATATCTTAGCACTAGATTATTTCTCCTTGAAAAAAGCATTCTTGAAGAATACAGTAAGCAACGATAGCACCATTTGCGTACAGGTTTTAGATAATGTTAGCGCATTATCACTGAACTAACCTCCCACACCTTCATGTCGTTGAAAGTATAGTCATTGCCGCATCGGTTTGTGGTATGATTACAAAGCAAGCATATGTATTTATCGCCAGAGTTTAGCCTTCTAGAATGAGTTTCGGCACATGCGCGTGCACTTATCATAAAGTGTATTTTTGAATATATATGCAGCAATTTACGTACAAGTGCATGGCTGCCTGAATAGCTTAGATGCACCACTCACTAATAATCAATCTAATCAAAAAGCGTTCTATGCTTTACCAAAGCGATGATACGACATGTCACAATAGCGAATTGCATGGCATTCCTTACAACTTTTGAAGCGACATCATTGTAAATTTCAAAACGTCTACTACTGCTGGAAGCATAGGCTGCTCCATAGATTAAGTCATCCCAGAAAAATCCCTTCCCTGCTGCTGTTCCTACTAACTCTAATAATAGTCTAGATATAGTATTTGAGTAGATACAGCATGTTCTTAGGGTTGTTGTATGCGGTTCAATACGATATGGTCTTGTTGTGTGTAGTGTCGCGGAGTTATTTTCCGAAAACCCTATTTTTCTTCCCTTACGTATTACTAATTTATAGTTATCAGAGTCAGGATAGGCTTTTCACTGGCGCATTCCGCTGCGCTCTGATAAGGGTATAGAAAATATAGTATTGAATATGTGTAGTAGTGGGCAGGATCGCAGAATTATTCTCGAGAACTCCACCTGCTTACTACGGTGCTTCTCAATCAGATTGCTCAGATGTTTGAGAGCGTATTTATTTCTTGTAGTTTATAAGAAAAGCGCGCTTCACCACAGCTCATTTAAAAGTTTGCCCCATGCTTTGTAGTGTAACTAGGTATGTGTAGGCTTCTTACAGCTATTTAATAGGTATATTTTACTAACGAGTTTGCTGCAAATCGTGAATACATACTATATATTCTGCGCTTACCGTGGAAAGTAGCATGAGTACTTTTCACAGGTTCGGATTTTTTACAAAAAAGCTAAGATTTATGGCTATCATACGAAAGGATTCCCCTCTTATGCCCATTAGACATTCTCAAGGAATTTTCTGGGCTGCAGCGGTGATGATGTTACTATCAATATGCTGTTTTGAGTGGATGTACACAGCTTTTGGTCAAGAAGTACTTCACAGTGAAGTTAGAGTTGCCACACTGTTGTTCACGCACATGTGCCTTTTCTCTGTGTTTCAACTTTTCTCAGGTTCTATTATCGACTACGCAGGATCCAAGCTTTCCTTACCTTCAGCAGCTTTGTGTGTTTTCATTGGCATGGTACTACAGATATACACTGATGATCTCAATTTTCCTATCATGCTTACAGTTTCGCAGTTTTTTTTAACATTCGGAGCGTCATTTGCTTTTATAGGGATTGGATACCTATGCAATGGATTTTTTAAAGAATCTATTGCAGGAATTATGTTTGGCTTTGCTCAAGCAAGCTACAGCATGTGCTACGCCATAGTTTGGTATATTTCTACATATTATGAACAATTTTTAAAGCAAAACTTTAATTTTCTGGT
The DNA here is from genome assembly GCF_000964685.1 of Anaplasma phagocytophilum str. Webster. Classification (GTDB taxonomy): domain Bacteria; phylum Pseudomonadota; class Alphaproteobacteria; order Rickettsiales; family Anaplasmataceae; genus Anaplasma; species Anaplasma phagocytophilum. Next base: position 1,048,308 of record NZ_LANS01000001.1, on the reverse strand, counting down.
ATGGTCAATAGCAGCTTTTCAATTTACGGTATTTATTACAATCTTATGCACTGCTAGTAATCCTGCAGTGTATTGCTCAGCGAAAAAGAACATAAAATTCTCAGACATACTTAGCTCTATATACAAGATGCTATTTAACTCTAGAGTAGTATTAGTGTCTCTAATAGGAGGTATGGAGTTTGGAATATTTTTCTCTGTCGCAGGAGTTTTATTATACAAAGCAAGCGCAACACTAGGTAGTGTGGCATCCTTATGCATGTGGACAGGCTTCGCTATAGGAGCTCCCTTTTTCTGCTGGGCTTATTCTTCTTTCCTCAAAGTAAAAAGTAAGCATATTTTTTGGGGATCCAGTTTGCTTCAAAGCGGCAGCTTACTGCTAGTCACTACATTAATACAGGCTGTCGAAGCATTACATCCTGAAAAAAACTGGGTAGCCTATGCGGCTTGCCTCGTGGCAAGTATCTTCGGTTTTGCCTCTGGAGGACACATGGTAGCATTCTCTGCAGGAAGAGAGTTGGTAGATATAAGACTAATCACCACGTACTGCGCTTTTGTCAATGGGTGCATGTGCGTGCTTTCTGGGATAATTGTGTTGATTTTAACTCTGCTATCTCAATTCTACAGGTTATCAGACATGCTAGTAGTTATGTCTGTAGTGGCCTTACTTTACTATCTCCTGGTTAATTTCATGCTATATACACGCTCTCCTCGTAGTAATGAAAATAGATGATCATCCAAAAAACTTCCCGACAATTGTTGCGTATACCTGCTCCAGAGTTCTACTACTTGAACATCTATCTGGCTCGTAATGATAAATACCGCTAATAAATGCGTTATATCTCCGTAAAAGTTCCTGCTATCATGAGGACACGTCTAGAATAAACGTATTGCAAATCTCGCAAACATCAAGGTCTACAACTGCGAATTTTTCATTTGATACAGACGAGTGCATTTCTGCGACATAGGTTAAGTACCCGGATAATCAAAAGTTGTAATGTGTTTCGAATCTCCAGAGATAAGTTCGTAGTTATGTCATTTTTAAACGAAGCCACACCTTATCTAGCGCCTTGAGCTAGTAAGGTTCCTCTTTGTTTCAGAATACAGCTTCGACCTCCCAGTTTGCTTGTGCTAGATAAATCTGGTTTATGGTTTGCGCTTAGGACAAGCCTTGCCATCCCCCGAGGATTCCGGTTGTTTGAGCTTAGAAGCTTTTGTGTACTTTGTAGAGGTAGTTAGCACTTGTATTGAGTCATGCCTTCGGATTTTGGGGTGTCAGTGCGTCTCTAATCTTTCGTCAGGCTTCAGACCTGCTGAAATACAAACACTGCGGTCATATAGGATGAATTGCCAGAGGTGGCGTCCTAAAATGTAATACTTGGCTGTATAGGATTAAGGTTGTGTTTGCAAGAGTATAATGTATAGGTGCAACCACATGGGAGAAAGTAACCATTAAGTGATATTCTTGGGTGCTTGCGTGCCGTGCGGAAAGCTCCTGCATTCCTTCCATACACTGCAGATGTTGTACAGTGTTAGAGTCAAATGATTGCACTACTGCTAGAATGATTGCTAACTGCTGCCAGCTGAACTGCCATAATCTGTAACTGTATCCAGTAGTGATATCGGTGCATCCATGGCAGAAGCAACTCATTGAGTGACTCTTGGATGCTTGCATGCTGTGCGGGAAGCTCCTGCATTCCCTCCATGCACTGCAGATGTTGTACAGTGTTAGAGTCAAATGATTGCACTACTGCAAGGATGATTGCTAACTTCTGCCAGTTGAATTGCCATAATCGTATACTGCATCCAGTAGTGATATCGGTGCATCCATGGCAGAAGTAACTCATTGAGTGACTCTTGGGTGCTTGCATGCTGCGCGGGAAGCTCTTGATAGAGTAGATACGTCTGACTTACCGAATCGCTGTCATACCAAGGCGCGAACTAGGCTTCGTAACGGAATCATGCAAGCTTCCGAGCATTGCATCGTAGAACAGGCCGCTGAACCTGATCTGCTTGAGCCAGCGCATGGTTCAAGATGGGATGACCTGTCGGTTGAAGAATCGGCATCAACCCCTGCTAATACAACTTCTTTATACCTTTAGTAGTTGTAGAGCTTTTTATGGCAAGCCGTTCCCTCCCTACTCAGTATCCCCCATAAAAGCAATACTAATGAGCGACAATATCGCAACCAAAGAACAATGCTGTCATAACAGTAATGTAGTGGTACGACTCATGGATTTAGCTCTGATTAGATCAAAACAATACACGTCCGCTAATAAAATAATGCTAGTTTGCATTAGACAACACAGTCCCTTCCAGAGAATTCTGCCGTCCATGCAGTATTTCAACCCTAACCATCCTATTAAAACAGTCTTCTGATCCGCTTGGAGCCGATATGTGTATAGACTGAGTATATTCACTTTTTCCAAAAATCCTATCGCTCCGCATGCTACTAGGATCACCTACTAAGACATCCATTACCCTGCCCTCCATACTCTTATTGAACTGCAATTGCTGTTTTGTAAGTAGGCCCTGCAAGGCAGCCAAACGCGCGCTCTTCTCTTCCTCTGGTACCTGATTAGAATACTCAGCACCAGGAGTACCAGGCCTTGGGCTATACTTAAAGCTATACGACAAGGCAAAGCCAACGCTTTCTACCAGCTTCATAGTCTCTTCAAAGTCTTTTTCAGTCTCACCAGGAAAACCAACTATAAAATCTGAAGACAGAGCCATATTTTTATTCGAGTCTTTCAATTGCTCAACCACTCGAAGATACTCTTCAGCAGTGTGCTTGCGATTCATCTTTCGTAATATCGCATCAGAACCAGACTGCACGGGTAAATGCACAAACGGTGCCAGTTTCTTCTCGTCTCTATGAGCCTCATATAAAGAAGGATGCATATCCCTGGGGTGCGAGGTTGTGTACCGTATTCTCTCAACTCCGTCTATTAGTGATACCTTTTGAATTAACTTCCCTAAATCCCACTCATTACCTTTGTACGTTCCATGGTAGGCATTAACGTTCTGCCCTATTAGGACTATCTCCTTTGTACCTCTATCAGTAAGTTGTTTTACCTCTTCCAATATAGCTTCTACATCACGAGAATACTCCGGCCCTCTTGTATAAGGTACTACACAGAAAGTACAAAATTTATCGCAACCTTCCTGAATGGAGACATATGCAGAAACCCCTCCATTAGCCTTTCTATCTATTGAAATTGCGTCAAACTTAGAGACCACTGGGAACTCTATGTTGATCTGCTTCTTATCCCTTTTTACCTTCATTATGAGTTCTGGCAGAGTATGCAGCCCCTGCGGCCCAACAACCACATTCACGTACGGCGCACGTTCAAACACAGCTTCGCCCTCAGCCTGTGCCACACAACCCGCAACTATCAGAATACACTCTTCCTTTTTTATTACGCGCATACGCCCGAGGGTAGAGTAAAGCTTCTCAGACGCCTTTTCCCTTATGTGGCAAGTATTAATCAATATTATGTCAGCATCTTCTGGACGCGAAACTGCAGCATAGCCCACAGGCCTTAGCAGATCTTCCATCATTAGAGCGTCGTACACATTCATCTGACACCCGTAGGACTCTATATACAGACCCCTTGTCATAAGAACTTTTTTTGGAGAATAAAACGCGATTCTATACCACATAAACAAGTAATACAATCACGAAGTTCCAGTGTGCCACTTGCCAGAAACCTAGTAATTCTTGAACTCTCGGACGAGCAACCCAAACGGCAAACATACTATCTGGGAGTCATTGCTCCTATATCAGACAATCACCGTATTTTCTACATTCACGAAGTATGCGCTTCAAAGCCTCGTAAAATATTCGAAAGGCCCTTTCATCGAAGTGCTTTGTTTTTTTTCCACCTAGATTGATAGCCTCTTGCTTATAATAAGATTAAGGACATACGGATATTGTAATCTCCCACCAAAACATCGGAGCCGAATCTATAGAACTAAGACAACTAATGGGCAATACGGAATATTCTGGAAATACCATGGATAACTGTATGGAAGATCTCTACACGTAGCTTTCTTACAAAAGCTAGATGGTGATATATGTGTAGATGTCTGCGAATACATTTTTAGCATCCCCTTTCTTTCCATCGCTTTTGCAAGCGTACTAGAAATGCGGTCTAAATCCCCAATAGCCCAATAGCCCAATAGCCCAATAGCCCCCAATAGCCCAATAGCCCAATAGCCCAATAGCCCAATAGCCCAATAGCCCAATAGCCCAATAGCCCAATAGCCCAATAGCCCAATAGCCCAATAGCCCAATAGCCCAATAGCCCAATAGCCCAATAGCCCAATAGCCAATAGCCCAATAGCCCAATAGCCCAATAGCCCAATAGCCCAATAGCCCAATAGCCCAATAGCCAATAGCCCAATAGCCCAATAGCCCAATAGCCCAATAGCCCAATAGCCCACATTTACAATTTATAGCTGGTTGTCAACATCTTGCTGATATCATATTGCTGCCGGAATCTCCTACCAAAACATCAGCGCCGAATCTATAGAACTAAGGCAACTAATGGGCAATACGGTATATGCTGGCAATACCATACATAACTGTATGGAGATCTCTACACGTAGCTTTCTTCCAAGAGCTAGATGGTGATATGTGTATGTCGATAGCTGCGCACATACTTACCGTTCCCTAGTTCTTTCTATAGTCTTTGTAAGCATATAAGATTGCAGCCTAAGTCCTTAGTATGCCAGTGGAATAGGCAGTACAATGCTTAGCGTGTATATCAGAATCCACCTTAAACTTTTTATTTCTTACCTGTATTAAATCAATAACACCACATGCTATGGGTAATAGCCCGGCATTGAATGGCGCCACGAAAATAGCAAATTCTTACGCGCTCATCTATGTACAGAGCATTAGTATAGTTTTTGCCTCATACCAGTGGAAATGCATGCTCTACTAATGATTCCAGGATTGCTGTCTGCCAGTCGCCACGTGCTCTTTGTATCATCACGTTTATCATAGATCCACAGAGAAGCACCTATTCCTGGTGTCAGTTTTATGCTCTGGCACTTCAGTCTTAAATTTTTTGCATAGAGACAAATAGCAACAAATGCTCTGAAAAAAACATGCTTGAATTTAAATTACGCACAGCAAATTCTTACGTGCTCATCTATGTGCGGAGCATTAGTATAGTTTTTGCCTCATGACTCACACTAGCGAAAATGCATGCTCTATCATTTTGTGATTCCAGGATTGCTGTCTGCTAGTCGCCACGTGCTCTTTGTATCATCACGTTGATCATAGATCCACAGAGAAGCACCTATTCCTGGTGTCAGTTTTATGCTCTGGCACTCTAATACTCTTTGCATGCCCAAAACAAGCTCAAATATAAACTCTGAGCACCACCGGGACAGCACACAACCTAGTGCATTCATATGCTAACGGCTTGCCTACTCTAGAGTGTCACACTTTATCTTTCCCTATCATGTAGCGAAGATTCACGCCCAATGGCTACAGTCGGTATGTGTACCCCTCATTTTGGAAAACTTTATCCTAGTCAATATGCGCTCAATATCGGGACACCCATTAATAACTCCACTAATCACCTCACAAAGCGACCTGTTACTCACATGGTTCCTGTAAGCATGTACCCCTCTATAATGGCGAATCCTTTATTATATTAGTATAGTGGCATGCCTAAGCTTAACTTTAACGTTCCTACACATGCTCTGGAGGAGGTGTCGCAGCTTAGCTCACCCATCAACGAAATGAGTAATATTCCTTTGAGTATTAATGCAACATTTCTACTAGTAAGTATGACATATATATCATATTGTACCAGTATATTAGAGAAGGCTAATTTTATAGATCGCATTTTGCATGATAATTTCGTTATGAGTGTGGAGCGCTATTTTTTTCCGCCTAATTGACCGAATGCTTACAACGTATGCGCAGGATTGCATGTTTTTACCTCCTCTGCATAACCTAACAGCCAAGCTCATTAATATCCAGCACAGGCACATTGCGCATCTTTGCTTAAGCACAGGTTGCAGTACAATTCATGATTCCTGAGTGAATTTATTTGCTTTCTATATGGTTCCGAAATGGTAATAGCGTTCGTCAAAAACTGATACAATATCAATGCGTACTCTTATCCCATAATAAAAGCGTGTATTCTGCGTTGAAGACCACAAAACTGTTATAAGTTATAATCACATAAAGGCACCATTAAGAATATGTAGAAATATCGTGAAAAACTCAAATGAACGCTTGAATGACGCTTTTTACGCTCTAAAAAAAGCTACATGTTCTGTCCGGAAAAGCGTTCCCGGAGTATACAAGATGTTTGGCACAGAAGACCGCCTACTCTATGTAGGGAAAGCAAAAGACCTGAAAAAGCGGCTGAGTAGCTACTTAAGCATTAATAGAATGTCTGTTAATGTGTATACGATGGTGAAGCAGATCGTCAGACTGGAAATTACCGTAACAGAGAATGAAACAGAAGCGCTGCTACTGGAAGCAAAGCTGATAAAGTCCCTGAAGCCAAAGTACAATATAATCATGAGGGACGATAAATTTTATCCTTATATATTGTTTTCAAAGCATAAATATCCCCGTATCGTACTTCATAGAGAAAAGAGATCCGAGGGACGCTATACCGGATTATACGGCCCATTTTTATCGTCTGTCATGACAAGGCACATAATTGCAACAATCAAAAAAGCGTTTCTACTACGGTCGTGTCCGGATAACTTTTTCGCTACAAGAGCCAGACCATGCATTGAGTACGAAATTAAAAATTGCTCAGCGCCCTGCATGCAAAAAATCACAGAAGAAGATTACGCAAAAGCGGTACAAATGGCCCACAAAGCCCTCACGGGACAGAGTAAAGAAATACAGTGCGAGCTGTTTGAGATGATGTGCAGGTTTAGCAATAATCAAGATTATGAAAGTGCTATAGTATGCCGTGATAGGCTGCATGCTCTCAAATCCATGAAGGAATGCATGGGATTTCAGACGGGAATACATGGTGATGTGGACTTCATAGCCGTTTACAAACGCCAAGACTTATACTGTATGCAAGTGGTTTTTTTTAGAGATGGAGTAAATTACGGAAGCCAGCCTTATTTTATAGAAAGCGTCGGTAATGCATCAGACGCAGATATTGTAAATATGTTTATGTTGCAAATATACAATGATTTTCCTTCTGTAGTCTATGTAGACCTGCCTTCCGATTATGACACTAACATAATGAGCACTGCCATTAAGCAGCTTATGAAGCGCGAAGTAGATATTAGGCTTCCCGCTACTAGAGATGAATTGAAAGCTATGGGATTAGCTCGGAATTACGCTATGGAAGCCTTAAATCGTAGGGTACGAAATACTGCGCAAGATACAGATTTAGAAGAATTTGCCACATTTTTTGATTTACTGAAAGCGCCTGAAAGAATAGAGATATACGATAATAGCCACATTTCTGGCACTCATCCGTATGGAGTCATGGTAGTGTGCGGAAAAGATGGTCTCCTAAAAAAAGAGTATAGGAAGTTTAAGATAAATACCGTAACCAACGGTGATGATTGCTCTATGATGCATGAAGTTATCTCCCGCAGGTTTAAAGAGATACCAGATGTATTGCCTGATTTTATCCTAATTGATGGAGGTCGCGGCCAGAGATCAGCAGTATATGGCGAACTATCGCGCCTGGGTATACCGTTTGCATGTATTGCAAAGGGTCCTGGACGCGTAGCTGGCACAGAGGTTTTTTATCTTTCAAATGGAGAAAAGCTGTCTTTAGATCCAGCGAGTAAGCTTATGCACTTTCTTTGTAGATTACGTGACGAAGCACACAGATTTGCCATAACTTCTCATAGAAAAAGCCGTGATGGTAAGCTGCAATTCTCTACACTCCTTAATGATATTCCAGGTATTGGAAAAACTAAAGGCAAAGCAATACTAGCTTATTTTGGTTCCATTCAAGCAATGAAACATGCTCGAGTGGAGGAAATAAGCAAGGTTCCTGGAATTAGTTTAAAACTAGCAAAACGCGTAGCAGACTATCTTAAAGAGTCGCAAACTACGTTACGTGCATGAATACTAAAGAGTAACTGAGCATTATTATCACATCGTACTTTGATCGCAAAAACCCCTATCAACTTTGCTTTCAGTAGTAGTGCCTTAGCTTTCCGTTACGGCAATTTCCAGTCTGACTACTTGCCTCACCATCGTATACACATAACAGGCATTCTATTAATGCTTCAGTAGCTTCTCGGCAGCCTTTTCAGGTCTTTTGCTTTCCTTATATAAAGGCTATTATCTGCGTGACATTCTTGTCAATTATTGATGGGCATATGAGGCAAAGATTCCTCTATGAATATGAGAGCAGAACATGCCCGTCGTATTACCTCTGAACTCATCACTCAATGATAGAATTCCTCCCTGCAAGGCAAAATCTCTCAAGCAAAGAACCCATTGAAGCATAGTTCGATGTTCGTTGCGATAGCGAAAATAGCACTGCTCTTCCTCCGGGTAAGATGTCATATTTTCTACTGCTATAAGATTGACGAAAAATCGGTTTAATAGATAACAGATGAAGTGCTATCAAATACCCTTATATCGTTATGGTACTCCCATGGAGTATTATTGCTTGATGCCCGTGCGCGCATCACTACTATCCGATTTCCCTGATCGTATATTGTAAAAAAACCAGGTTACGCAACATATGGGTGATACGATAAGATATAGTCAAATACCCTGCAAGATTACTATTATTTCTGTTGCTACTAGCGTACCCATAAGATATTACTGCTGTACATCCGTGCATGTTTCAATGACCACACGGCGCTAGTACGTTAATCAATGAAGAGCATGACGTTTTACATCTGCTTAGCAACAGACATTTTTCTATAATGTAAAACGACTAAGCAAGCAGAGCCAAATAATTCCCCGAAAGCCGATATGACGTTTTTGAAAAAGTGAAACTTTTATAAGATAAGCATTAGTCACCTGTAACACACAACACTGGCATCATAATAATTGTGTTCCCAACGGCAGAGAATATACGTAACTAGAAAACTTACAAAAGGCCTGCATCCCACTCAGGCAAGCAGAGCCAAATAATTCCCCAAAAGCCGATATGACGTTTTTGAAAAAGTGAAACTTTTATAAGATGAGCATTAGTCACCTGTGACACACAACAATGGCGTCATAATAATTGTGTTCTCAACGGCAGAGAATATACGTAACTAGCAAACTCACAAAAAACCTGCATCCCACTCCAGGCAAGCTGAGTAAGCAACAAAAAACCAGCAATTTAGTATGTGTTTTTGAGAAGTGAAATTTTAAAGGGTAAGCATTACCTACAGGTGATACACGGTAACAGGATCGGAGCTATGATGCTCCTAATGGTGGAAAATTGACGTAACTCTGAAACGCACAATAGACCGATACCTTGGTTAGGTGATCTAAAGCTTGAGTTGCATTATTTAGAAGGATCAAGTCACAGGTTAAGTACACATACCTAAGTTTATTAATTTGTATATTTTAGGTATCAGTCAGGAATTTTTGTGCGTATGTAATTGGCGCAATATTCCCCCCACATCTGCAAAAACTATGTGAGAGCTCCTAATGCCCAGTCATGCATGGTATAGCTCGCGTAATATGCAGAAGCATCACTCATCTTACATGATTTGTAGGGTTTTTTTATGATGTAACAATGCTGATAAATGCGTCCTGAGAGCTTACAGCGTTATTAGCAGTATACCCAGAAGCTACCATCATAATCTATACACAAGGTATATAAGTGCCGTTTATCGGCTACAAGCAAAACCTCGATGGCTTATGATATGAGAAAATGGAGAATTCAAAAAAGTTATAATACCTAAGCATATTCATTGATATGCTACCCATGTTAATCAAAATCTCCTTAGCCATAGAAAGTTAACACCTCCACCGCGATATCGGTTACATACTCTTTGGAAGATGTTTTCACGCACAGAATATATGTTAGTTTTCTAAATGTCTTATAGCTGAAAAAGCGCATAAATGATCTTGCAAAAACCCTCTTACATTCCAAAGATATGCGTAAATTAGCTAACGGAAGTAGATTTCTACCCAGCTCTTGTACATAGACTTTTGCAAAGAATGCCCTTATGTCGAAACAGAAGCCCAGCTGAAAGCCATAGCAGCTAATGACCATGCAAGTGGTGGCAAAGTCATAGACGGCTAATATGCGGTGATGCTGGATTTGGTAAAACAGGAATTGCACTATGTGCTGCTTTTCTTATAGTCAATGAAGGTATTATATGACAAGTGGCTGTGCTTATACCGATCACTTTACTATTTAGAAGCAATATAAAATTATTTAAGAAAAAGTAGCCAGCATACCTAATAAAAAACACTTCTACGGCCCTCGCTCATGTACAATGCCTAAAGCGCCTAGATTTGCTTCTTGCGCATGTAGAAACTATTCGTATGTCGTACGAATCTTTAAAAAAGTACCAACTTGCTGATTATTCAATGCTTTTAACGCACCTGTATCATGCGCGTCATACCGCGCACAATATTATTAGGCTGATCCGTCTTAAGGTGTTGCACCTGGAATAGGAACAACACCCAATGGAGTAGAGGTACATTTTTGCGGGGAAGTTCTACCACCCAAGCGGGTAGAACTGCATCAATTTTTAGCCGGCACAGTAACCGGTTTTTACCGCACAGAAGTTATATCACCTCCCTATCATTTAAGGAGGTGAGTGGACAAAGCTGCCAGTACTATAATGAGAAAATATCAACGTGCTCACTGCTTTTACGCTATAGAAGTTGCGGATTCTCATAAAATCCCCCTTTGAATGGTATCTCTATAAGTCCTGAATACTTAAATGACTACGCAAAATAAGCCAATACTCACAATCCATTTCTAGCAGTTAATTTTAACTACAGTATCGCAAATGCCTTAAAAACCTCTCGGGGTAAAAACTTCAAATGTTGTAACTTACTGAAATAAAAGCCATAAGATGTTAGATGCCTAAGCATAGAAGTTTATTAATTAAATTCTTATTAATGCACCACATTATATCTGCCACAAGTCAGCAGAGTAGTGACTAATGAGACATGGCATCTAGAAAATTAAAGACATCACACATAGGTGCGATATACTTAAAAAGTAAGATATTTTGAGATTGCATAATTAAAAAATTATAATATAGTAAAAATTTTTTGGTAAACTTATTTAATAAATATAACATTAGATATGCAAATGTTTTGTATAGCGCAAAACTGTATGAACATAGTACAACACAACTAGAGTAACCAGGCTTTTGGCACAAAATGCGCTACCATAGGCAATAATAGCCACATTGCGGCATACAGTAGCGCAAATAGATACTTATCTATGTATATGATGTATTTGGCATCAAAGAAGAAATACATCCTCATGGAAATGGAAAAATTTAATATCCCTATTGACTAGGAAACTCACTGCAGCTACAATGCGGTGTGGCTTGATTAAGAAATTAATTAAGCCGCTAGGCCCCGCTCTGCGGTCAATGCATAACCATTAGGTAACACACACACTTTATCTTAAGTAGAGCGGGGCTACCTGAATTCACTCCCCGGTAGAATTAATTGTATGTTTTTTAACCTATCAGGCAAGTGTTTTTTGAGCTATAAGTGCCTAAACGGCAACTATCTGCGTTATCAGTGTTGCAGAAATAATAAACTGGAAGCACTCCATTTATCTTAAATAACGCGTCCTATGTTGAGATCGTTATATAAAGATCATTCGTGAAATATTGCTTGGTCGTATGCTTTTGCACCACTACATATTACAGCATCTGCAAACACACTAGCAAATTGATTACAACAAACGAAACCTCCTGAACGCATTGCTTAACCGTAACGTCAAAGCAGGTAAATTGTATTGAGTAATAATGGAGTTGCTAACCAGGTGTACGTTAGCCTTTAAAGAGTTAACATCCAGAGTGAAAGTTTACTTCTTGTGCAACAGCCGCTAATTTTGTGTACTTTACAGTTTCTCAAGGAGATTGAAACCTTAATGTTACAATGTATTTTCCAAAGCTTTTGCGACAGATGCTTTCATCTCAATCTTCCATTCCTTGCAGCATCCCAATTCACCATTTCATATGATTGTTCATTGTAGCATATGGCATATACGCGTGAGTGTTTATTGCATCTGCAAAGGATCCTTTACTCATGTACTTATTGTGCATAAAAATGCGGAAGTGCCGTAAGTATCTTAATAGCCCAATCCCTGCTCTAATTTCTATGATATGATGCAGACGTAAAAGCCAAGTTTGTCTTCTTCTGCGACGAGAAAGCGCAAGATTGTTAAGGGAATCCCATCTCTGTCTTGCTGTATCCAGAGCATTGGAAGAGCACTACTCTTGTTACGAAGGATGGTTGGTTACTTAAGGTAGTTAAGCTTTCAGGCTACGCTTTCGAGACAGCAGATGATTGATATCTTTCTATACAGTACTCGATCCAGAATCAGACTCTGCAAAGCATGTCGTCTGCAGCGTTTTGTTTGTACATTATAAGGCGCAAAAGTACACCTAGTTAGCAACTTCATTATTACTCAATACAATTTACCTGCTTTGATGTAATAGTTAAGTAATTCAGAAGGGTTGACTGACAACACAGTACCATTGGTGGTACAGTTTTATCTATACGGCAGCACTAAAACAGGGTACACGCGGCAGTATCCTTACCTTTGTATATCTCATTCCGTTACCCGAAGAGAAGAATTGCACTTACCAGATATCTGGATGCTCCGTAGCGACTTCTTAACAAAAAATTCTAGCCCCTTGAAAATACAATAATCTAGATTTCTCAATGGTTTTCCTATCTATTGCGGGATCACTAGACTAACAGTATACCTGCACTATAGGAAATATAGAGGGTTACATCGTTACGTAGGCTAGTAAAAAATACATATAGTTGCAGATACATTCTAAAAACTTGAACAGGTGAAGCTTGACGGTAAAGTTTGTAGGGCTATGTGGGTGTAGACAAGGATGTGTTATAAAGAGAAAACGCAGCGCATAAAAACTGTTTAATCTTGACTAAGGTATGTAATACAGCTTTTACCTAGAGGTTTGCACTATTGCCTCTGGAGCTTTTTCTGAAGTTCGATGTTGGGTTTCATGCTATGTTAGGAATCAAATTGAAATGGAGCGTATAACTCTCCACTGTATTCTCTTTTGCTTCGGTACAATGCAATTTAGCTCTTAGTTAACCTAGTTTTTTCAGAGGCACTATCAGGAATTAAGAATTCTTAATAAATTTTAGCATGTCTTAGCTAAGGCACAAATAAGTGCGTATAAAAAGAAAATCGTGTTAAAAAACTATTAGAAACAGAAGGCTAAAAATCGCTGAGCAATACTCTCACCTTAAGCGATTCAACAGCGAGCTATGGGAGAAAAAAGGAATACTGCTACAATAAGCGACCTCTTCAAATCACTCACAATAAATCTAGTATCTTTTGTTTGGACAGCACTAGTTGCCGCGCCTTTATAATACCACTTTCGGTAGTTTTCTCAGTGACAGTGCCAATATGCCTATTATGTATGATGGGACCTAATATCTATATGGGGAATTATGAAGATCGCAGCACCAGCAATACTTTTACATATGAAATGAGAGATCTTACTATGGCATGTAGCTCAGAGGATCCCGTTAGTATAACCTCTAGGCATGAACCACCACGTTACTCTACAGCCACTTCTATAAAATGATGGAAATACAGATGTTGCTTCACAGCATCTTTCATCTGCTATAACCAATGATGAAGACCCTCGTCCCTGAGAGCGATCTTGAAGAGGTGGTATACGGCAATAATCCTGCGCAGACGCATACAAAGGCGCATCTCTTAAAACATGCTCGCATTCACGGAGTTATTATGTATGCTAGCAGCGCCTCTCAAGCACTACCCTAACTGCAGCACAGTATGCATGATGAAGTACAAAACAAGCCGTGCTCCTGAGTTTTTTGAGTAGTTACTGTTCACGTGTATTCCAGACAACATCCCGATGTATGGCCTACAATGACTGGACTATCCTTAGATCATGGCTCAGTATAATAGTATGACACTAACCGCATAACACATATCTCCAGCAGAAGTAGTAAATCTTCATCAGCTTCTACAGGGCTATTACGTAGCGTCATAATAGATCCACGCAAAAGCGCGTTCTATCTGACCAATAGCAGCATCAACGGCCCGCTGCTTATCAGAGAAAGAGTCCTGCATTCGTAACTCATTGCTGAGGCAGCTCGTGACATAATGTGGAGAAACATACACCTCTTTACCATTAGAAGAGTGCTGTATCCCCACCGAGAATATGCTGAAATTATTATTCCTGGTGCGCTAGTAGCATAGCTAGTAGTATTTTTTTCTAGTAGTATTTTTTTGCAGCAAAAACTAATTTAAGGACCTTACTAGCAACGAGTTAAAATATGTGCTACATCAAATCCCCAAGCACTTATTAATTGTACTTTGCTTCAGGGTACCTAACAACAACCTTTCAAGTTCTTAAAACAATATACGGTAACCTTACAGATATTATAGCGGAGATGCTTTTTATATCCTTTGTATAGCTAGCATATAGGAAAAATTTTCCTGATTTTTATTAGTCATATCTCCCTATTTACAAGCAGTGTTACTACAGATCACATACCGTAATATGTGAAAATCTATGACCACTACATTCTTTTTGAACAATGGCTGTAACAAAACTGGATAAAGAAGAAAAGTGTCAGATTATTAGATCACCCCTCTCTGGATTTTAACTTCTAAGACCACTGCACAGGTACCCTTATGCTTTAAACTTTACTGATACCCACAGCCAGGAAACTTAGGTCCCCATTCAGAACTCAGATTGGAGAATAGAACACGGAGTTCATTAATGCACTTCCGTAAGGGAAAAGAGCTCGCACATAGTAGCCCTTCTCCCCCAGAAACAAATGCCTACTTGCTAGAAAATATTTTAGCAAGCACCCCATTTATACGACTCGCAAAATCAACGGTACTTCTTATCTCCTCACCCTCAATTATACACGCTTCGTCATATAACAAATGCACTATTCCATTCAGAAGCTCACTTTCGCCACGCGCTTCATGTTCTTTCAGGAGACTCTTAGCTATAGGATGATCAATATTAATCTCCAAAATCCTGTTACCCTTGTAATTCAGCTGCTTCTGCTCCCTTAAGAACCTCTCCATTCGAATGTCCATTGAATTATCAGGCACTGCGAGACAAACCAAACTTGTAGTAAGCTTCTTAGAAACGCGTACATCACTCACTACCCCATCGAGCACCTTCTTCAAATACTCGATAAAAGAACCTATACTCTCCTTATCTGACGCAGATTCACCACTATCTTCACTAGTTTTATCACCACTGTCGTCACTAGCACCTATGCACTTCTCAAGATCCTTCTCACCAACACGCATAACAGACTTGAACGGCACCCCCTTATATTCGGAGACAACACTAGTCCAAAAATCATCTACAGGATCAACAAGCAGGATAACCTCTATTCCGCTACTCACGAGCTTTTCAATCTGAGGGCTCCTTTTAGTAGATTCTAAGTCATCACCTGAAAGATAGAAAATACTCTCCTGCCCTGGCTTCATTCTGGAAATATAGTCAGCCAAACTTACAAGCTCCCCCGCAGCACAAGCACTAGTATGGAACTTACAGACCGAAAGCACACCTTCGCGTGATTCCGTGTCCATAGCTTCACACAAACCCTCCTTGAGAACAGGACCGAAATTCTCCCAGAATTTGCTATAGCTCTCATGATCACTTTCCGCCTTTTCTTTCAAAGCAGACAAGACTTT
The DNA here is from genome assembly GCF_000964685.1 of Anaplasma phagocytophilum str. Webster. Lineage (GTDB taxonomy): Bacteria > Pseudomonadota > Alphaproteobacteria > Rickettsiales > Anaplasmataceae > Anaplasma > Anaplasma phagocytophilum. The sequence continues at coordinate 1,032,466 of NZ_LANS01000001.1, read as the reverse complement.
CTTAGTAACGGAAGTCTTAATTTTCTCTACTATGCGATTATTTTGTAAAGTTTCCCTGCTGATATTCAAAGGCAAATCAGAAGAATCTATCACACCCCTTATAAACCTCAGATATTGAGGTATGATTTGCACGTTGTCCTCAGTAATGAATACTCTATTCACATATAACTTCACAGAGCATCTTCTATCGGGGTGAAAAAGATCAAAGGGCTTGACCGACGGAATATACAGCAAGTTAGTATATTCAATAGCACCCTCATTTTTATTGTGAATCACCATCCATGGTTCGCTGCCTATATGGGCAACAGAGCGGAAAAACTCCAAATGCTCAGCAGCAGTAACTTCAGCCTTAGGCTTAGTCCAAATAGCAATACCACTATTCAGCTTCTCCTCTTCACCCTTCTCATCCAGAAAATATACCGGATAACCCAAATGATCAGAATATGTAGTAACTACATGCTCTATTCTGAACTTATCCAAAAATCCTGACTCGTCTTCCTTAAGAGTCAAAGTTATCTTTGTGCCTCTGGGAACATCTTCACCCAGCTTCTCTATAGTAAATCCCCCATCACCAGAAGATCTCCACCTATAACCAACGCTTTCCCCTGCCCTGCAAGTATCAACCACTACCTCGCTAGCAACCATAAAGACGGAATAAAAACCCACACCGAACTTCCCGATGAGATCATACCCCTTGGCCTTATCACCACCCAGAGCTTCCAAAAACCGCTGCGTACCTGAACTTGCAATAGTACCCAGATTTGCTATGAGCTCATCACGATTCATACCTATTCCATTGTCACAAATGGAAAGCTGCTTACTATCCTTGTCTACGCTAATCACCACCTTTAGCTCTTCACCTTCCTCCATAAGGTCGTGATTAGACAAAAACTCATGCCGTAACTTATCACAGGCGTCTGAAGCATTAGAGAGCAACTCCCTTAGAAATATATCTTTATTTGTGTACAGAGAATGTACAACAAGACTCAATACCTTCCCTACTTCCGCATCAAATTTTAACTCTTCAATATCCGCCACAACAAACTCCACGACACTACAAACCGAATCTTACCTCTAACTAATCATTCAATACCCTTGTTTCAAGGATTAGAGGCATGAAAACTTTACTTATGGCCATATACTCTCAATAGACCCTCAACGTTTCTCCTTATCTCCATATTTAAAGCGGGATCACCCAGAACTTCTTTCATGACCAATACCGCAGCATCTACGTCATTCTTCCTAAGCTCGGAAACAATAAGCGCTTCTTTCGCAGACGACCGGTATATGGAATCCTTCCCCGAAGCAAGCCGCACAAGCCTCTCTTCTAATGCCTCATCTATATCTTCTCCATCCAGTGAAAGCACAATTGCAAAATACTCAGCTAGCTCCCGTAACTCCCGCGTTAACCCTGTATCCGCAGCAAGATCGTAGTACAACTCCTTAGCAGATACCACACTACCGCTTCTCACATGTCCTGCCGCAAGCTTAAACTTCGCCAAACGCGCAACTATACCCTTAGACGTATTAGAAACCTCGGCTAGCCTCTGCTCTACAGACCCATCATTTCGACGCAAAACATCATAAATGGCATCTCCATCTTTGATGCGTTGCTTCTCGCTTCTGCTATCAAGGAAGAACGCAATACCTGAGGCACATAATGCCAACAGTACCACACCCATTATTGCCCCTTTGAAACGAACAAAAAATTGACCAATCTCCTCTCTGGACATATTCGCCCCCCGCAAATTAGCCCATAATGTAAGGGTATGAGTACACACAGTCAATAACTTTAGACTCGAAATCCATCCAATCTTTTAGCTTATAATAGCGCGTAAACAGGCTAACAAAATCCCTTACGAGAAAAATCTTCCACCGGTATAGCAGTCAACAAAAAGATATACTTTCGCACTACATAGAAACGCAGAAAAATACTGAACAAAAACTCTCTAACCAAGCATATGCACATAGCTTTCTCATTTTATCTCTCTATCATCTGCAGTAAATCCGCAAATTGGCGAATTTATAGAAATAGTAAACGTGATGATCAGTGGGGTGATGACTGTAGGGTTCGGTGCATTATCTGACGTGATTGGTCGAAAGAAGGTGATGGGTGGCGCATCTATTGCGCTCTTCTTCCTTGCTATACCTGTGTTCTGGCTATTGAGTCAGGAAAGTTTCTGGTATGTAGGGTTGGGTTACTTTCTGTTTGCGATTCCGTTTGCCGCTACACTTGGTCCATCCAGTGCTGCGATGTCTGAGCTATTCCCCACAAAAGTGCGTTATACTGGCTTTGGAATAGCCCGTAACATATCTTCAGCTCTTGGTGAAGGTATGGCTCCTGTGCTTTGTACATGGCTTATGCAAATTACAGGTTGGAAGGTTGCACCTGGTTTTTGTGTGATGTTCTGGGCGTTGATTGCATGTATTGCATTGAGTAGGATTACCCCAAAGGACATTCATAGAGACTGGGTCAAACAGTAGTACTCTACTGCTGGGGTTTCTTACTAAAGTCTAGCAGCCATTGTTAATGGCTGCTTGTTAGTTTCCTTTAGCTAGCTTTTGCCACAAAAACACATAGCATCTACATTGTGTTACGCTAACACAATGACTTACCATCAGTCTTTTACAATAGACTCCATTACGCTTAATCAGGATGAATAGGCAAATATAGTCTTAGCATCTACCTTCGATGAGAATAGTGCTGGTAGAGTTAGGGTCTCTGTTCTAGCTACGGATCAAGTAATAGATAGTACTCATACTTCAAATCCCAAAAGCCCGATCTTATAAACGAAAATTCCGGAATTACCTTAAAGCCCCACTTCACACATAGCATAAGTTATAAAACATACTACAAATTTGGAAGTTTTAGAGACACTTCAGGAGAAGACAGCGTTGCTTTTTTATCAATCACTGCAAAGCTTTTTAGTAAAAAACCACTCACAGCGTCAATATGCTGCAAGTTACGGATTAATGACCTCCGTAATCAAAATTTACGAAAAGAAAGCCCTTTAATTTCAGCAGGTAAATCAATTACATCCGCAATAAAGATAACCAATCTTGCAATACCCAATACAAGACATGTCCAAATGCATGTGCTCCAATCTATGTAGCCAATTCTCAACGCCCATAGGATGTTGCCACCATAGCATCTGAAACCCCATATGCCGGCCCCTATGTGCATATTACAGAGCACCATAGACATGTAATAGTCAATACTCCACGTATTCACGCTCCCCACTTCTCACACTACTAGGAGCAGATTTCACACTCTATCGCAACAACACACTCTTGCTAGCACACAAATCACTAACTATGCACTTGCCACATAAAGGAGTACGCGCTTTACACACATACCGTCCATGTAGAACTAACCAGTGATGCGCATATAACTTCCACTTCTCCGGCACAACTTTTTCAAGCGATTTCTCAACACCCAAAACACTGCTCTCTTGTACCAATCCTATCCTATTGCTCACCCTGAATACATGAGTATCAACCGCAATAGTAGGTACGCCCAAACATGAATTTAAAAACACATTTGCACTCTTCCGCCCTACACCTGGAAGAGCCGTCAATGCATCAAAATCTCTAGGGATCGTACCACCATAGGTATTCTCAATTATCTCACTTAACTGAATTATATTCTTAGCCTTAGAGTTATATAAACCTATACTGTTTATATAGCGCTTTAGCCCACTTTCCCCCAGAGCAAGCATTTTCTTCGCAGAATTAGCAACATCAAATAACTTGGCCGTGATCTTATTTACGCTAACATCCGTAGTACGCGCAGATAACACGATCGCAACCAACAACGTAAACTCATTACGATATTGCAACTCTATACGCGGATGAGGATTATCGCTGAAGAAACGACTGAAAATTATATCAGCTTTCTGCATATACTTTTAGCAGGAAACAAATTTGATTATCACCCAATATAAACCATTTGACCAGCTATAATACACATAAGGCCTGTGTAGAGACCACGCTGACACACCATGCAAGTGAACGCTAGTATAGGGTATTACTGATGGGCACTACATATTTCCTGAAAGCTTAAAGTTAGCGGAACGAGTTCCATATCGATTATGGCGCTCTTATATATATGTAGATAGGTAACTTCCGGGGAACTTACCTGCATACGGCAGCTGAGTCCAATCCTACATGATATAGAGCATGTACCTGAAGAGGGAAAAAGTTCTATCTACATGGGTTTTTGTTTAAATATATTGTTATTTCCAAGCTCTCTGTAAGTGTCATCATACCCAGAACACCTATATCTTCCGAAACCGAAACTACACTCGATTCACCTGGATCTTAGGACTTATGCTTGTCGAAATACTTCGCTCCCACAGAGCACCAATTAAAACTCAGTATATGTAAAAACACTCTAATTTGCCCGTACTTGTCGACGCCGTCAGAACTCACTTCAACCATTACCCTATCATGCATAATAAAATAATACGCATCCTGCGTATACGGTCAAAAGCGTGCACCTCACAACCCTCTCTGGCATAGTAACCTAGCTACTACACATGTGTATAACCATTGCGATACACGGCACCATCAGTATCACCCAAGATAAACGCTCAAGAAGGTTAAAGAGATATATAAGACCCCTATTCTCGCAGAATATACAAGCCACCTTACATCAAAGATTCCGAAGAAATACCTCTGACCTTAGAAGCACCCCATAAACAACTGCAAACAATTGATCACAGCGCAAGGGATAGGTCTCAGATACCTCACAGAAGTTAGAGTATACCGGCACTAAAGAAGATTTAGGCTGAAACCTCTCCTCCGATGCCCTCATCATCGTCACAGTTATCACCACTATCAATCACCAGAGCCACGGAAACTACCTTTTCCCCCTTTTCTGTCTTGAACAACGTGACACCCTGTGTACTCCTGCCGATTATCCTTATATCCGACACAGAAATACGGATTAGCTTACCCTTATCTGTAATCAACATTACCTGATCAGTATGCGCAACAGAAAAACTAGCCACGACCTTACCATTCCGCGCTGTAGTAAGTATATTCAATACTCCCACACCCCCTCTAGCCGTCGTACGATACTCATAAGCAGAAGTACGCTTTCCAAACCCGTTTTCAGTAACAGTTAGTATAAACTGCTCCTTCTTCACCATATCCACAAAGGTTTCTTCCGATAACTGAAGACCTTCCAGCATACCAGAAACTCTTTTGCCGATTGACTCACCATCAGATTCAGCCGCCTTTATTCTAGAATCTACAGGAATCTTCAGATACGCCTCCCTGACCTCAGAACTAGCCTCAGAGCCATGTAACACAGACATAGAGATGACCTGATCACCCTCAGCAAGCTTAATAGCTCTTACACCATCTGACATCCTACCCTTAAATTGACGAACGTTACCTACGGAAAACCGAATACTCTTACCCATCCTACTAGATAGTAAAACATGATCCGTACTAACACATACATTCGCCGATATGAGCTGATCACCAGGGGTCAACACCATCGCAATTTTTCCGTTAGAAGGCACATATTGGAAATCAGCAAGCGCATTACGCCTGATATTCCCCGAAGAAGTGGCAAACACCACATCCATACTCTCAACACCACCATCCACTCCAACATCAGGAAGCGGCATGACACTAGTAATGGTCTCACCCTCAGCAAGCGGAAAAATATTCACCAGCGACCTTCCACGAGATGCAGGTTCTCCCAAAGGCAACTTATAAACTTTTAACTTGTAAACCTTTCCTACATTAGAGAAGAAAAGCACACTGGTATGAGTGTCTACTACAAAGAGCTTAGTAGTAACGTCTTCTTCCTTGATTCCCTGCGCAACACGACCCTTTCCACCACGTTTCTGCGCCCTATAATTAGACAACTTCACCCGCTTCACAAAGCCGTTCATAGTGACAGTAACAACCATCTCCTCTCTAGGAATAAGGCTCTCTGCATCAATATCTCCCTTCGACTCCTCTATCGTGGTTCTTCTAGGCGTAGCCACCCTCCTCTTTACATCAAGAAGACCTTCTCGCACCATACACATTAGCAAAGAATCGGTGCTCAGAATCTTGGTATATTCCGTGATTAGCGCCACCATAGACTGCAATTCTACTTCTAACTTACCCTTCTCTAAACCCGTAAGCCTTTGTAAGCGCATTTCTAGAATTGCTTTAATCTGCGGCGCAGTTAACCTATATCTACCACCCTCTATAACCCCGGTACTATCAGATACCAACTCGATCATTCCCCTCACTTCCTCTGAAGGACTCCATGTACGCTCCCTAAGCGCAGCAGCAGCTTCAGCCGCATCTTTAGATGCTCTAATGATCGCTACAATCTCATCTATGTTTAAAACTGCAATGTACATTCCTATAAATAGGTGCGCCCGCTCCCTCACCTTCTTCAGGCGATACCTTGTTCTACGCACCAAAACTTCTTTTCGGAAAGCAACAAACGTCTCGATAATCTCTATCAACGACATCACACGCGGCCTACTGTTATCCAGAACCAACGTGTTTATACTAAAGCTTGTCCTAAGCGGCGTCAGACCAAGCAACTGATTCAACACCACCTGAGAATTTATTTGCTTCTTTAACTCTATCGCTACCCTGATACCAGACTTATTTGACTCATCTCGTAAATCTGAAACACCCTCAATTTTCTTTTCTTTTACGAGCTCATGTATACGCTCTACTAACTTCGCCTTATTAGTCTGATAAGGTATCTCATCGATGATTATTGCCTGCCTACCTGATGGCAACTCCTCTATATGAGTCTTACCCTGGATTATTATCGTTCCTCTACCCGTAGCAAAAGCGGACTTTATACCCGCATCGCCCATTATCACGCCACCAGTAGGAAAGTCTGGCCCCGGAATAACCGTCATCAACTCTTCAAGGGTTACTTCAGGGTTGTCTATATACATTACGGATGCATCTATAATCTCTCCTAGATTATGAGACGGGATATTTGTAGACATCCCAACCGCAACACCCCCCGCTCCATTGACCAAAACATTAGGGAACTCAGCTGGAAGAACAACTGGCTCTTGCTCGTTTTCATCATAATTCGGACGAAAATCTACTGTATCTTCATCAATGTCATTCAACAAAAAGTGTGCAGCTTGCGCCAACCTTGCCTCAGTATACCTCATAGATGCCGGAGGATCCCCATCTACGGAACCGAAGTTTCCCTGACTATCTATGAGCGGCACAAGCAGAGAAAAGTCCTGAGCCATCCTCACTAAAGCATCATAAATAGCAGTATCAGCATGCGGGTGATATCTACCCATTACATCACCAACTACACGGGCCGCCTTCTTGTACGGCTTATCGTGGTCGTACCCAGACTTGTACATGGAGTACAGAATACGCCGATGCACAGGCTTTAGCCCGTCACGAACATCAGGAATCGCCCGACTGACTATTACACTCATGGCATAAGATAGATAAGAGTCTTCTAACTCCTTCTCTATGGAAACTGGTAAGACACCATCGCTCATCTTAATCTTGAGAAAACCACACCTGTAGAACCACTGATCTTAGTTCCCCAAACAGCGCAGGTCAAGGCAATTATTTGCCGTATTTCGTATAATACATAGGATCGTCCAGATCTAGAAGCTATACAACAACTAGTACTTTCAACTAACACTTTTTAGAGCCCCATGCACTGCAATTAAGCTGAGTTCTCAATATAGTGCCTCTATCCTTACTTCCAGCATTACTCCCAGAAACAACACTAAGTACTCACCTGAACTTTATTTACTACGCTGCATATCTTCTATTTCCCGAGACGTTGGCGAGTATGCCAGTGACCTGTGGATCGCTGGGTATACCAAGAGCCTCTGCAATCACTCTTATTATGCAAAACAAGACCAAGGGTATTAGAGATAGTGGTAGTAAGGAAGATGAAGCTGATACAGTATATCTACTAGCTAAGGAGTTAGCTTATGATGTTGTTACTGGACAGACTGATAAGCTTACCGCTGCTCTTGCCAAAACCTCTGGTAAAGATATCGTTCAGTTTGCTAAGGCGGTGGAGATTTCTGCCCCTAATATTGATAAGAAGGTTTGTGTGACGAAGAGGCAAGACAATGCGAGTAGTGGGAGCACTTTCGCAAAGTATGGTACTACAACACAGGGGAGTACCACTAGTCACACAGTATCGGTATGTGGTGGAGAAGGCGTGGCAAGCACAGGGCATAGTAGTTCGCAAGAGTTGAGAGATTTTATTAGAGAAACTCTAAAAGAAGATGGTAATGGGAATTGGCCTACTTCTAAAGGGACTGAAAGTGTTAAACCTGCTTCTAAACCTAACGACAACGCGCAAGCGGTAGCCAAAGACCTAGTAGCTCTTAATAGTGACGAAAAAACCATAGTAGCAGGGTTACTAGCTAAAACTATTGAAGGCGGTGAGGTTGTTGAGATTAGGGCAGTTTCTTCTACCTTCAGAGAGAGCCTTACCATTCAGAGTTCGGAAGTTACTTTCGAATACTCTGTAAAGTATCAGTATGTGCATTACATATAGATCTCTAAGTATACCGGAAGCCTCAGAAGTCATTATTATTAGAACGAGACTAAGAAATTAGGAAAAAGTCTAGGTGTTGTTCCTTATGCTTGCGTTGGTTTAGGGGGTAACTTCGTGGGGGTTGTTGATGGCGCGGCGTTACACAATCCGTCCTTGACCTGAATACCCTAGTTAAGCACTAGGCGAAATTAGTGCTTTATCACTCACGAAACAAACTATGATCAGCAATTCTCCATACTTAGCAGGTCCGTACAGTGGTTTTATACTCCTACCTAGCATGAAATTCCTTGTTATCTAGGAATCTCTGAAGAAACTTTACAAATGTTAAATCTGCTTCTAGAAGAAGCTAATCTGTGTCTGATGCGGATGCTGTTGAACGCATAACAAACTCAAGCTGTCTTTTAGTTCCCTGAGACAACACTGGTAAGTGTACCCATTATCTGTGAATTGCTAGGTATAAATAAGCGTATGCACAGTAACTCTTATTATGCAAAACAAGACCAAGGGTATTAGAGATAGTGGTAGTAAGGAAGATGAAGCTGATACAGTATATCTACTAGCTAAGGAGTTAGCTTATGATGTTGTTACTGGACAGACTGATAAGCTTACTGCTGCTCTTGCCAAAACCTCCGGTAAAGACATCGTTCAGTTTGCTAAGGCCGTGGAGATTTCTAATTCCGATATTGGGAAGAAGGTTTGTAAATTGCCCAGCAGTGCTAAATATGGAGAAGCGGGACATTCAGGGGTTAATACCTGTGGTGTAGGGAACGCTAGTGGCGCTAAGAGTGAGTCGCTGAATGGGGCTTTGAAAGAGTTTCGTCAGTATGTGTTGGAAGTTGATAATTATAAGCATTGGCCTATTACACAGGGTGCGACGGATAAAGGTGAGAGTAACGCGGCTAAAGTAGCGGGAGACCTAACTAAGAACCTCACCCATGACGAAAAAACCATAGTAGCCGGGTTACTAGCTAGAACTATTGAAGGGGGTGAGGTTATAGAAATAAGGGGGCTGTTTCTTCTACTCATGCCATTCTGAGTTTGAGGTTATGGAGGTTGTTCAAGATAAAGAGTGCGTTCTAGAGTGTCATAATTAGTGAATGGTCCAGGACTTTATTGTTCAATACTTAGAGTTCTCTTGGAAAATGAACTATTTTAATCCTTGTTTTTGTTGATTGTATGCTCCTTTAAGTTACTATAAACAGACACCGCGTCTGTACGGCAATCTACATCTCTAGGAGCGTTAAGTTATGGAATATCGCGATTTTCCGCAAGCAAACTGCACATCTCAGCAGGTCGAAGAACATTACCCTGAAGACTTCATGCTCAACCTAAATGCCGAACAAAAAGAAGCAGTGCTGCAAGTAGCAGGCCCAGTCTTGATCTTGGCAGGCGCAGGTACTGGGAAAACTCGCACAATAACCGCTAGAATGGGGCATATAATAAAAGAGGGATATGCACAACCTCACGAAATTCTCGCAGTTACATTCACAAATAAGGCTGCAAAAGAAATGCTCTCTCGAGTTAATAATATTGTTACTGCTTCTGGCATATGGCTCGGAACATTTCACGCAATAGCTGCGCGTATTTTGCGTAGCCACGCAGAATTGGTAGGATTAAGCAGCAATTTCACGATAATAAGCCCTGATGATCAGCTACAGATCACAAAGACAATAGCGGCGGATATGCAACAAGGTTATCCAGCCACAGAATGCAAAGGCATTCTCCATACTATACAGAGGTGGAAAGAGAAAGGACTATTGCCTCATGATATTACTGAAACAGAATTACAAAGATCTTCTAACAGTTTTGCTCTTAGAGTATACGAAGAATACCAAGAACGCCTTAAAGCCCTAAATTGTGCCGATTTTGGTGATTTATTACTCCACAACGTTACTATACTTAGTGCAAATCCTGATGTCCTTGCGCATTATCAAGAACACCTTAGATATGTTATGGTTGATGAGTATCAAGACATCAACACAATACAATATCTGTGGCTTCGCTTACTAGTGCGTCGACATAAAAACCTATGCTGCGTAGGAGATGATGATCAATCCATATATAACTGGAGAGGAGCAGAAGTCGGCAACATACTCAGATTTTCAGATGATTTCCCAGACGCTAAAGTAATAAGGCTGGAATGTAATTATAGGTCAACGTCTAACATATTAGCCTCAGCATCAGCGATAATTGATAATAATAAATCCCGCCTTAAAAAAACATTATGGACGCACAATCAGGCAGGACAAAAAGTTGGTTTAATGAAGTTCTTCGATGGACGGCTCGAAGCTCAATACATTAGTGAGCATATTAAGAGCTCTTACGATTATAAATTTAGTGAAACTGCTGTTCTAGTAAGAGCCAGCTTTCAGACTAGAGTCTTCGAGGAGTTCTTCGTAAGATATGGTATACCTTACAAAATTATCGGCGGAACCAAGTTCTATGATAGGGTAGAAATCCGCGATCTTGTTGCATATCTCAAAGTAGTAGTCAACCCCAATAACGACATAGCGTTTGAGAAAATTATAAATAAGCCCAAACGCAAGCTCGGAACTTCTACTGTCAATAAGCTTCGTGCATATGGGAGAAAGCACAGTATTTCCCTAACTGAAGCCGGACACTCAATGATAAAAGATGGATTACTATCTGATAATACATCCAACATTCTGCAAGATCTTCTCAAGCAGTTTGATGATTGGAGAGAAATGTTAAGTAGAGATTCATCCGTCAATGTACTAAAAGCTATTGCTCATGACTCTGGATATATAGAATCTCTAAAAAAAGACGGGGAATCAGGTCTATCAAGAATAGAGAACATAAAGGAACTCTTCTCAGCCGTATCAGGATTCGATGATGTGTCGAAGTTTTTAGAACACATTAGCTTAGTGGCAGAAAATGATTCTTTAGAAGAAGACAATAACTACGTACACGTTATGACATTACATGCCGCAAAGGGGTTGGAGTTCCCGTTGGTTTTCCTCCCCGGATGGGAGGAAGGAGTCTTCCCACACGAAAAATCCATGAATGACATAACTGGAAACGCTCTGGAAGAAGAGAGGCGCTTAGCCTATGTTGGCATAACAAGAGCTAGAGAGCAGCTATACATATCATGTGCTGCAATGAGAGAAATCAATAACTGGAGCCAATCCATGAAAATGTCTCGTTTCATAAAGGAACTCCCCAGAGAACATGTACAGGTGCTGCATAATATGACTGGTTACGCGTAGTATATCTGTGAGTCTGGTATATAATTAGCTAATGTTAAGAAAAATCCAGGCAATGTGGAGCTGTTGCGTGCAAGGCAACGCTTAAGTACCCCACATATGTGGCTTGACGCTAAGACATGTCTTCGCATACAGAGAAAATAGTATGGTTGCGAATTTCTGAACATAAAAGCGATCTTACCCCATCTATAGCGTTGCTAAAACACGTATTCCGATAGAAAACTACTCACAAATTTCATGAAATTCACTATTAAGTTGTTATAAGCGTCTTTTGCACAACATATTCTACATATTATTTAATAATTTCATGATATGCTAACGACACTTACAGTAGTGTTGCACAGTGAAGTATAGCAATGCCCTTGGATCCGGTAATCCATTCATGGAGCAAAAACAAAAAGTGCGGTGTATATCAAATATGTGAGGAATTTCTCAATTGCCGCAAAGAAAGTGGTCGTCATGATTCAGAGACCTTGAATAGGAACAATTACTGGTTTACCAGAAATGCTGTACTAATATCTTGTTTTTTCAAAAATGCGCTACACGATGTAAAGCATGAAATAGTAAAAGCCTGAAATGTGGGAAATGCATTTCAGAAGGAGGAAGTAAAGTATTGCAGCAATTTTGCATGTTCATTGTTGGAACAACTACACTACAGCGCGCGTCGTTACTACTGATCAAACGCAGATTAGCGCATCCACATGAGAAAGGAAAATAGCAAAGCTGCATATTGTGTAACATGGAGGTTTAAGTTGCGTAAAAAGAATACTCACAATGGATCTAGAAGAACTGTCAGTGGTATCCTGAACTATTTGAGAGCACTGTTTTTTAGGATAATCTCAATTTTTTCAACATCTAGTAGTGCTGTCTCTAAGGCAGAAGATGAGGCTAATTCAGTACATATCTGCACACACAATAGCTCTGACGCAAGTAAGGATAGTAAAGCTAAGCATAAGGATCATCGCCCTTCTATAGATGTAAGTTTAAAGTATTCTCAAAAGAAAAAATGGCTGGAAGGTGCATCGGGGTTTTCCTTCCACAGCGCACTTTGCGATTCGTATAAAAACAAGTCTAACTTGTACGGCCATCAGTTTCTAATCGATATGCATAGATGTGACTGGTGCATCAATAAAACATTTTACCCTAGACAAAATGTAAGTGCTCATATTGCAAGACTAGAAAGGAGCATAAAATCGTCGAGCATCACTAACCTTAATCTTGTATGTCAGAGAACATATGGAGTAAGTAGAGGGGTATTTTTGCGCCGCTATCGTGAAAGAAGTCTCGCGATAGCCATGCTGCAAAAAATGTTCCGAGATGATCGTCATGGGGTCGTCCCAGACATTAGACTGCTTGATGAAATAGCAAGCCATTGCCATCAAGGAGGGCTGTCAGCCTGGGTATGTTTCGATGTAATTTGGCCTATAAAACATGCTTTGGATAAAGAATACTTCTTTAGCGATGCAGGTGCCACGCTAAATCTACTAAATCGCATCTATGTATCAGCGTGTAGCAATATAAAACAGGTAGATGCAATAACACCAGAGCGTATTGCAGTCTGCGAGAATTTGGACTTTCTCCTGAAAGTGCCGCAGTCTACAGAGGGAGAAAAGACTCCTGCGTTCAAAGTAAACACAGCACTGAAATACGAGATCTCTATACAAGGAGAGGGACGAGTTCTCTATGATAACTGTTCATTAAACCTGACAATCATCACTCCACCAGACTGCAATATAAAGACCTCACCACCATTACTGTTTAGAGTATGTCCTCCGTTAGGACGTCTTCTACTCAGATTGAAGCATTGGTTCTATAAACGGAAAGTCTTTACTCCTCAAGATACGCGCGTACCAGATCCTACACTTGTTCGCGTTCAACGCATCCCTTGCATAGGCATGAATATTACAAAACTGCAGTACGCAATGGCTCCTCTGCAAGTTTCTCCAGAAGAGTTTTTCAGGGACCTGGTTAAAAACAGCACTATCTGTAGGGATTTATATCATGACCTCCTCTCTCAGGAGGTGCATCTGGCAGAGCCTCAACCCGAACATGCTACGATTGATGTTTCTTCGTCATATGATGATGTAAGTACAAGCGATGATCTGAACTCCGAGAGCACTACTACAAAGTACTGTCCGGATGATGCTCCATCAACGACACTTGATGAAGGATCCATTTCTTCATTACAGGATGTACTATCTGTAGAATCAGAAACTGGAGGACGCTCTGCTTAGCCAATGAGATACGATCATATTCTGGGTACATCCTTAAGACATAGCCATGGTGGATCCTTGTGCATCGATACGCCTGGGGCTTACTGTGGATAAAAAGGTTTTTTGCATATCTTCTTATAAACAAACTACTCTCTATTTTTGATTGTTAACCACAACAAAGAATAGCTTTGAATGCAGGAGCCACTGCTTAATATGCATAAACCCACAGCCCAATCCTAGTTGACCTAAGAGCAGCGCATTGTGGCTATCATATCCGTGATAGCCACAGCGTCCTTGAAAAACATGTGTTGCGTAACATATCTAAAACGCATGCAAAAAATACAGCATACCCTACACTAATCATGCATTAGTAATCTACGCATCGCACACATAAGCTGTATTCATACTTGCATGCTCTAGAGGAAGAGGAATTTGTAGTACGACAACTGAGTAATACATGCCTTACGAACAATATACGGTTCAAAAAAGCATTTTTTACTTGATTACAACATTGATTAGTCCGCATCGCAGAATATATACCAATGCTATATAAGCACAGCATCATGCTGTTGTGTGTTTATCATATCAAAGATACTCCCGTATAGATGCTAAAAAAAGCACTAGCCCGCAGCGTAGAATCTAGGGATTATTCGTCCCTGTGCTAAGCTATCTATTACAGTTTTGCTGCACATGCGAATTGTGATTACAGCGCATCTACAAGATTAAGGGTATGAGCACGGTATGTGCAATAATAGTTGGCATTTCAATTTTTATTGCAACAAACGCCCACTTTTTGCGATAAACACACATAAAGCTGCATGCGGGATTTACAGTCAAAAAAAGACTATTGCTCAACCTTTATACTACATCATCAGGTATCAACTTATTTCTAGTGTGAATTCTTTAGCGATCTTCATATGTTACTTTTTACACACATAGCACAATAAATACTTGCTAAAAAACCACGTCCTTACTCATGCTGTGAAACCAAAACACTGTGGCAATCCCTAAGGCTCATATTGCATAAGGTGCCATTCCCCATAAATAAGTATCCCTTTTTTTCATAATGAAACGCTGTGACACTTTACCTAAATTATCAATGTTGTTGCCATAGAGGGTAATATGTACTTCTTCTAAAGCACCTAAAGATTTTTAGAAGGATCACATATTTTAGATAATCAATGTAGCTTATTATATCGTCTCTTATAGTCAACGGTGATTAAAAATGCTTAGGTAGCGCGAAAAGTCGAATTCTTGGGAATTAAAACCTAGAGATGAAAACAGCCAGAGAACCGACCTGAGCTACGAAGGCTTTCATATGTTTTTTGTGGGCAGGTATTAGACAAAACATATGATTAGTAAAACCTCTGCAGGGTTTGAGAGGTTATATCTTCCGCATGCGCCGTGTCTACAACTGTAAATTTCAAGATCATCGCACAGTACCAATTCGCGTAATTTCTCACTCATAGTGCATTACTAACCTATGGTGCATTACAATTCGAATGTTTATTCTGAACCTAAGTAGTAATATAAATACTTAACAGTCCGTTTCCAATGTGCTACTTTTACAACCCCTGAGACGGGGATCTGGTACTTTTTGTTTTACACTATATGTCTAGTGGTGTAGGCTAGGTACGTCAAGGTGTGTTACTACGTATGTTCACAACGTGTGAGAACGAGTCGTCGCTAGGTTTGCGTACTTTGCTGGGGGGTAAGAGCGCCTGCTACAGCTCCGTATTCTGCACACTATGCCTTGCGATATCTATAGCTGGATGCGCAGGTTTCCATACATGTAAGGCGTAGATTTCTGGAAAAAAAACAGGCCTTTCTGTCCTTACAGGAATAAAAGTACCGCTTTGTCACTAGAAGTAACTAAGATGAGGCACCCATGACTCTGCTGCTTAAGCAAAACCCATCGAAAGCGTCCGTTGCACTGCTTGGTAGCGCGATAGATTTCTTTTTATGTCGTGATCGGAACAGTCATCCTGCACGACGCAGAATGGTCATACTCTTAGCAGAGGGGTTTACTCTACGTGAGGGCAGTGCGGTACCTCCTGCACTCATACATGAGAATCTAACTTCCCCAGATTTATTAGCAAGAGCTCTGCATAAGACAGCGAGTAACAGTACTGCCTTCCAACAAGTACCTTTCCAGCTGTGGCATGCCCTTGCACTTGCCTATAACAGCTTGCCAGGAAAAAACCAGGAAGAGGATTTAACTAATTTTGTTCTTGGATGCCTGGATGGGGTGTCTGAAGATATGACAATAGTCAGAGAAGAGGACTCTACCACATTTGAAGTTCAGAGTTATACTACTTTCTCCAGGGTGCATTCTTTATTGGCTTCAGCACCTAGTAGCTACAAGAACGGTGCTCTGACAGTACACGAATCATGCATATTTAGTATTCAGGACAACAGTGGTGTACCCATAGCCAAAGTTAAGATGTGGGTAGAGTATGACATTGCTCCATCGACAAAGGCGGAGGGTGTTTACCGTACAGCTGTGAAAAAAGTAAAGCTCGTGCTTACTGAGAGAGATTGCCGCGACGTTAGGCAAGGCGAGCCTGGATCTGTATGTTCTTGGCACAATATTCCCAAAGCTCTGGCAAAACACTATGTGAGAGTCCCTGAGAGGCCTACTCATGTATTGTACAGCGCGTGTAATCTGCAGAGGCATAACCCACGTTACATGGCTCGTAGGGTTTTTTACGATGTAAGCGATATTGATGAATGCATCCTAAGAGCTTACAGCGTTATTAGCGGTATGCCGCTAGAAGTCCTAGAGCTTTCTTTTTGTAATACAGTAATCAGTCAAGAAGCGAGCGGTGTATTCCGAGTAGTTGTACGAGGCGTTGTTGGTCTGGTAGGATACGATAAATCTAGTGTAGTACAGCAGGGCGCTGTTTCTCATGGCAGGGATGCTGTATCCAAAATGGGGGTCTGCATGTCCTTTGTGGCCTCTCAGGCGCACGATGCATGCGCCACTATTCTCCGTCATGTGGCGGTAACTGTGAATACATTTGGCAATGTACTTACACTTGGAGGCGGTATATCACTTAGAGATTTCCTCGCTGGCAGTGCAAAAGATACAGATTTTGCCGGAGGCCACATTTTCAATTTTGCTGAGGAAATAGTAGCTCACGGCCTTTCGCTATGGGAAGATCTGAGGAAGCGCCATCGCTGGGCATCTCACTCTGTACCTGTGCGTGGGGACTGTGGTATTTTCATACAACACTCCGATGAAATACGTGAAATCTTAAGGTCACAGCCGAAGCATGCTGCAAATATTGTGGAGAAAACTGGTGTAAACACAGAAAATCTCCGGGTACTCTTATCTAGTATCTTGAGTAACAGTAGTGGGTCATCTCTGCCAGTTGAGCTCGCTGCTCATTACGTTGCGCATGAAGGCGTTGTTGCTGATAATGGTGATAGTGCTAGGCGCTTACCTGTTAATCAACATGTTTTGGAAGAGCATTTAGTATACAGGGTTACCTCTGTTTCTGGTATCCATATTCACGCTTGCGTTGATTATGTTGTGGAAGATATAGACACACCCGGCAGCGTAAAAGACCTGGGGCTTTGCATCCGTGACGTACGCATCGGGACACGAGTGGCTTCTAGTGCAGAGGAAGTCTGTAGTGCTATACAGGAAAAAGAAGGAAGAATTGATCGCAATGATTTCGCATGGTTTAATGTCGACCAATCTCTTGTAGAAACCAGTCGTGCCGAGTTTAGAGCTGCCATAGGTACACTACCTATACTGCCCTCGACACGTAGCCTATTGAGCTCAGACCTTACATATTTTTCTAGAGATTGTTCGAAGATTGAAAATGCCGTGAAGGAACGTATGCTTCCGGCACTTACCCTATATGCTAAAAAGATAGCGAAAAGAAATGCTGAGGGTATGTTGAGGGTTACGGGCGATCCTCTGCGAGGCAGCGCTGATACACGATGGTTAGCGCAGATGTTGGAAAGCGGCAAAGTCTTGGTGCAATCACCTAATATTCTCTCCGTGGAAGAATATGGTACCGCGTTTGTTTCACCGAATTTTAACCCTGCAAAATGTGAAGAAGATGATGTGCGTGAAGCCGGGGGGGTTAGGGCACGTTTAGCAGCAACACTGCAGAATATGCTCGGTGACCCTCGGATCCATGTCGCTATGTCCGAAGCGATCGTGAGCATGTCCGACGTCAGGGGAACAGACTTAGTGAGGTTATGTAGGGAGCTCATATGCACAACTATACTCAGTAAGAAGTGCGCTGTGCAAGTTGTTGATACGGGCTTACGTATAATACCAGACGTACAACAAGGTGGAACTGGAACTCTGCGCTTGTATCAGCATGTACTCTTTGCTCCTGTGGCATGGTGGATAGAGAAGCCTATTGCCATACACTTGGTAGTAAGAAGTGATTTAGTCATTCATAGAGATCTTACTGGTGCGTTGGCATTCAACATAGAGAGTGTCCGTTTTGGGTTAAGAGCATCTCAAAATACTGTTCTGAGTACATCAGCTCTGCTGCTTGAGTGTAAGCCGTCTCTCCTTGGCCTTTGCTGCACAGTAGATGTCCAGCCTAGCGAGGAAGAAGGCGTATATTCTTCACGTGCACTACATGTAATGGCTGCGATACAACGTTACTATGGATCAGCGTATTCATTTCTACTTGTTGATCCTTTAGAAGACACACGGAGTACAAATGATAGTCTACTGCTTTTGGTACGTACAGGTATAGGGGAGTTTCTCAATGTATTCGGGGTGGATGGTGTTGTAAGGCACCCCCTACTCTGCTTTACTGATAGTAGTCAGGACGTAGGTGAACATCTAACCTCTGAACAGGACATTTATAATTGGATCAGTAAAAACTATCCGGGACATGGGGACGACATCGGTGGTATCATATCGGAAGCTTTGTTCAATGCAACAGGGTTTGGAAATGTATGTAAATTCCTACGTTTTTCTGTAGGTCCTAATCTTGAAATTACACCTGTAGAGCGTGGGGGATATAGGAATCCTCAAGATGTATCAGGGGTAATTGCCTCAGGTCCCGATGGTTTATTTACGGCACGACCTTATCTAGTTAAGCTTCGTAAAGGTTCTGAAACAAGCACATTGGGACTTGTTTGTACATGCAACATATCAGTGCGTCCTGGAGGAAATAATGAAATACTTGTGCAGGTACGTGGATTGAAAGTATCTTTGTGCAGCGGGAGAAATTTGTTGAAATTTTTCTTATCCACTTCTCCTGATCAAGGAATCTACCATGCACAGTACAGCGAGTTCTTGCATTCTCTGGAACCTTGTAGTGATCTTTCCGAGCATTGTCTACAGGCTAGAGTGCAGTCGGCTAAGCTTGCGAACTATGTGCGTCGTAAACAACATCCAGGCATTCATACGCAACACGAACATGCACCAGGTGGTCCAAAAGCGAGTGACGCTGGCTCTCATACTATGAAGAGGCATGGTAGGGTTTTGCCTACGCCAATGGATCCGAAAGTTCTACAAGATCTCAGATCTTCTAACTTACTAGCTGCAGCCTTTGGAGGGGAGCGTTTTCCTGAGAATGATCACATACTGCGGACCATGAAAGCACTGGTAGATGTAGCATCTCGGGGTCAGATCATTTGCGCATCGCCCGAAAGCAGTCACAAAGGTGCGCTATACACTAATGTCGCTCGTATGTCAGAAAATAGGCTATGGGTCTTGCACAACGCATGCTTTATGACTCCTGATCTTCGAGTATTGATGGTTGAGTTGCATTATAAGGTAGATAGGAAGAAGTCTCCACATGGTGGCAGGGACATTTTTGAGATATGCGATGGAAGTTTCAATGTTGCTTCGGGTGATACTCCTTCAAAAAAAGATTTTTCAATACGGATACCGAAGAACGTACAAGTATCTGAGAACAAATGGAATATTTTTTCGGAAATGCTCAAACCACCGGTTGTCCCAGAGAGCTTTCTGGATAAGATGTGCAGGTGGCTTACAACTGCTTGGAATAGCTTAAAATCATTTGTAAGCAATGCCGGTGGATACGTGATGAGGCTCTTTAGAGCTTGCTGCTCTTGTGTTCGCCCTCAGAATGTTTCTGAGGACAATGTTACACTACTGGATAGTAATCGTGATTCACATGAATGTGAAAGCGCCGTCTCTGAGGTAAGTGCACCTGCACCAGTCATCGGCACAAGCTCAGAGCATGTGCATTCCAATGATGTAGACACGGCACAAAGCAGTACGAAGGCTAAAGGAACTGACGGTAAGAAACCCTCTACTACAGTACCTAAAAAACCTCCTAGGCCTGCTCGTGGTGCTAAATCTTCTAGCGCACATTCTGTAGCGGGTGTTACCCAAGGTGGTGCAGGTGATGTTACGCGGGAGGTTGGGGGCCCATCTACAAGTGTTGCAGATCCTACGGCAGCCTCTTCTGTCTCACAGCTTCAGTCATCGAGAGCGAGTAACGTATCACAGCAGCAGCATTAATCTGAGGTACTTGCGGGCAAAAGCACACCACACTACTACGGCCCTGATAGAGCATGGTTTAGGTCAGGGCAGAGTAGTAAGTAATGCTTTTGCTTCTTTGGGTTACTGCCACAGCGAAACCCTGACAGAACTTTTGAGGAAGGCAGTACAAAGGTTCTATGCGTAACAGATACGGGAATTTGTTTTGTAGCCCAAACAACAAGTGCTCCAGGTGCTGTCACGCGTGGGTTTGCTAATGTGCTTTAATAGGCGTGCCCACAACGCTCAAGCAGGTGCCCCGGTCGCGTAATATACTTCTCTTAAATTATTATGCTTCAACAACATCAGTATTGAACAAACACCTTCACTAAATGTTCTGTTCTTATAGTCTTCGTAGAACTTCTCAGAAACCTCGGCTAGCTTCTGCTCTACAGACTCATCATTTCGACGCAAAACATCATAAATGGCATCTCCATCTTTGATGCGTTTCTCTTCGCTTCTACTATCAAGGAAGAACACAATGCCTGAGGCACATAATGTCAACAGTACCACACCCATTATTGTCCCTTTGAACCGAACAAAAAATTGACCAATATCCCCTCTGAACATATTCGCCCCCCGCAAATTAGCCCATTAATATCGGGCTTATCTCCTCGCCAATGCAGGTTCCGTATACTTTTACAATGTCCAGAATAAAAGTTTCTCTTTACAAATTCTCACCTATATCGCCACCCTTCCCCTTTTAAACATGCATGATTATGGTATGTCTCGTATGAAAAGTTATTACCCCACTGGTGCTCACGTCAATTTTGGTGCTTATACTGATGTATTTGTCCGAAGTAAAATTATACTCATAATGTCTTATGAATTACGCCTTGGAAGGGTAACAGCGTTTTGAGTACTTTAATAATTATTTTACAGAAATCTCCTAGCATACACGCAGCATGTACTGGTTATAACATTGGAAATTTTGGGTTATTTTAAGCAGCTTGTGGCATCTTCTATTCAGCGTGAAGCAACACGCTTATACTGCATGGTTGGTCATCCTCCTGCCATAAAAAGGCTAAACCGCTTAGAGTTCTTACAAGTAAGAAAAAACAGTGCTCAGGATATAGAAGACATGGTAGGCGAGATACTTACGGAAGAATCTCGCATAGCACTAGATACACATGGAGAAGTGCAAGTCTCCCTTGAATTTGATGCATTGCACGCATTACATATATTTATCACCAAGAGGCAGCACTCTACAGAGATTATCGGAATAATTAAAAAGCTACATCTTCCAACAAGAGAAGATTTGCCCAAAGAGTTAATACAGGTCGTGAGCAGCGCTACATATGGCATAATACTGCTAGGTGGTAGCCATTGCTGTAATAAAGATCTGACCATTCAGTGCTTAATCAATACTGTAAGTGAAGCGCACAAGCGTCTTATTTTGACATTCGGTATGCCCAACACGCATAATGAACATCTAGAGAACGCTATCGTTAGTTCTTATCCCTTATCTCAAGCAAATATGGAGCTAATACGCTGCTATGCGGCAGATATAGTAGTATTCAGCAAGATAACACCTGATATTATGAAACTAGCACATGAGTGCGTTATGCAGGGTATACTTGTAATAGTACAGGTGGATGCTTCATCTCCAGCTCACACAGTTACAAGAGCTCTTTCCATGTTTCCAGATAGAAAATCTGGCATTAATTTTTTAGCTGATAATCTACTGGGAATAGCTTTCCAGGTGTTGGTGAGTTTGAAATTATCTAGCGACAGCCTATATCTGTGTGATTTCATTAGGAACAATGATGAAATAAAACAGTGTATCATGGATGATAAAGTGGCTACTATAGAGAGCAAAAAAATCGTAGAGATGATCAATAAGCTCATTGAAGATGAAAAGCTGACCCACTACGATGCTCACCCAATATTTGTAAATCTTATGAACTCTTTTGGTAAAGCCATAGAAGCTACAGACGTATTTTAGGTTTGTGATACGTTATGTATAAAAATCTTTGACGCTTCAGAGTAGACATCATGAAGCTGGTGACCTATTAATCATGGCTGCGCTATAACTTCACGTAAGCTTTTGCTCACCCACTTTTACCCGTACACATGGGCTTAAAGAATCTTTTACTCCGTATAAAAAGACTTGGGCCTGGATGGTGCACACCACGCTTTTCCTGATTTCCTGAATAGTATGGAATACATAAACGTAACAAGACCTCCTAGCACACATCAGAAAAATACATTTTATTGCAAATTATCCCCGTGAAAGCCTAAAACTGCTTCTTACTTGGGTTGACGCTACTTTTCACATTGAAGGGGCGATGAATCTAGCGTACAATGTCGGCGGTACGTATTTCTGCTTTTTCATTGAGTTGGATGCATGAATTGATTAACAATTTACAACTTGATTCCTTAGTTCCTGGAAAACGTCCTGAAGAAACTACCGTTGTTGTTGCCATGTCCGGGGGTGTTGACAGCTCCGTGGTGGCGGTGCTGCTACACAAGATGGGTTATAAAGTTATAGGTGCTACTATGCAATTATATAGTAGTCCCAATGCGTCCTCAGGCAAGTCATGTTGCGGAAACGCGGATATTTATGATGCTAAAAAGGTTGCTGCATCGTTTGGCTTTCCCCACTATGTTTTAAACTACGAAGAAGTATTCCGTAAGGAAGTCATCGAAGATTTCGTAAATTCATACAAGGCTGGTGAAACTCCTATACCCTGTATAAAGTGCAACCAAACTGTAAAGTTTAGGGATATGCTGAAAATGGCTAGGACCATAGGTGGGGATGTTGTTGCCACAGGTCATTATGTGAGGCGCTTGGAAGTAGAGGGAGAGCTACAAATATGGTCAGGAAAAGATAAGAATAAGGATCAAAGCTACTTTTTATTTTCCATGACTTTAGAACAATTAAAGTTTGTCAGGTTTCCTTTAGGTAATTTAGTAAAAGGTGATGTGCGCAAGATTGCACAGTATCTCAACATAGAGGTAGCAGATAAGCCAGACAGTCAGGATATATGCTTTGTCCCGAAAAACTACAAGGAAACTCTGGCATCACTAGACCCTTCTGCAATAAAAAAAGGAAAGATTCACCACATTGATGGAAGTGTACTAGGTGAGCATGACGGTATAGCCAACTTCACCGTGGGGCAACGCAAAGGTCTAGGTATTGCTTATCCTTATCCTCTATATGTTGTAGCGCTTGACCCCGTAAAAAATACAGTAATAGTGGGACCATCATCATCCCTAGTAAAAACACAATTATTTCTAAGGGACTTAAATTGGCTGTCAAAAGATCAAATTCCTGAACACGGACTGTCTGCAAGCGTCAGGCTGCGGTCTTCATCTTCCGCGGTTCAAGCGACAATTTCTCGCAGTGCCAAAGATGGAAAAGGTAGAGTAGTACTTCATGAAGGATGCGTGGTGTCCCCAGGTCAAGCATGCGTGATATATGATAATGAAAGGCTTTTAGGTGGAGGTTGGATACTCAACCAAGTACGCTACTCTGAGACTGCTTGACGTCCCAACCCATGCGGTACCTCTCGCTACGAAAAACAGAATGCCCTATTCACATATGCAAACTTCATGAAATAGCATTCCGGAGAATTGCAGGATAGATACGGTTATAAGAACTGTTT
Source organism: Anaplasma phagocytophilum str. Webster (assembly GCF_000964685.1). Lineage (GTDB taxonomy): Bacteria > Pseudomonadota > Alphaproteobacteria > Rickettsiales > Anaplasmataceae > Anaplasma > Anaplasma phagocytophilum. Next base: position 1,008,398 of record NZ_LANS01000001.1, on the reverse strand, counting down.
TACAATGGTTGCGCTCTTTCTCCTACAAAGCAACACCCCTAGAACTGAGCATACCGCTACTTGTTTAGCTAGATAAATTATCGAAGCGAACTTAAAGTTTATAAGACTGCTCATTACCCACTGCAAGATCAAAACCATCACGACAGAAAGCAATACTCCCCTAAAACCCTCAAGTTTATTCTGTTGGGTGTGCAGTGCCGCATTAGACAAGACATACAATACTGACGAAAATCCAGGCGTAGAGAAATATAAAAGATCTCTCATTATCCCAACACAAAACAGTGGGAAATAACCCGGGACTTTATATCTGCTATGCATAAAAATCATAAACAGTATGTCAAACCTTGGAGTAAAACTTTGAGTAATCCCATTAAGTAAAAATTCACAAACCGTTAAAACAACCATAACGGAAAAAACAATAAAATTGTCAGTCAATAACCTGACTACACTGCTAGAACTATACATAAAAACTCGCGTACTTAATTTTTCCCAATAAAAACTCGGGCTATAGCAAAACTTATAACACCTTGGAAATTGCTATTGCCAACCTACAAGCAGTCTTTACTGCGCAAGAAATGGCCTTATATCCCAACGCACGCTCTGCACCGTTATGCGCCGCTATCTCCATATGCTCACACTCTTCTTCACGGAATCGCACTATTGCATCCCTCAATTCATGCTCGCTATCACTACGCTCTAGCTGCCCTGCTTGTTCATAGTAATGCCCACATATTACCTCTTCAACAGCTTCAGTACAAGCCATAGCCGCTTCCTTGCCCATCATAGCTGCAATGTATCCTAATGATACAGCTGCGACATGCCATATTGGTAAAAACACTGTTGGCCTTACTCTTCTTTCTTTTATAGCGTTATCGAAGTAACGAAAATGCACCAGTTCATGTTGTTGCATCTCTCGTATACTCTCCGCTTCTGCCTTTCCCCTAAGAGCCATTTCTTGCCCATGATATATGCACACCGCTGCATACTCCCCAGCATGATTGACTCTTATCATACTTTCAACGCATTCTTTTCTCATAGCAGTGCACCATATATTGCTAGCACATAAAAGCAGCTACAGACCATTTTATACCCTTCCCCAAGTTTAGAATGCAACTATACCTTACTGTAGGAGTATATAACGGCTACCTTTTCTCCCACAGCTAAAAACTCCTCTTAAACACAGTATTCTTCCAAAGAGCATGATGGGTTTTATAGCTTAGCACAAAGCCCTATCACTGCTAAGCACTGTAAGCACATCTTTAACTTTAGCGGCAAAACCCTTTGATAAAATACTAGAAAGGGTATGTTGCAATAATACACACATAGCTTTCTACAGAGTTATCAATAGCAACTGCACCTTCCCTGTAAAAGTATATACTGGCTACCTTTTTTCCAACAGCTAAAAACTCCTTCTAAACACAAGATTATTTCCAAATAATACTACGGGGTTTAGCGCTTATAGCAGAAAGCTTTACCTCTACTAAGCACCACTATCGCAGCCTTGATTTCTAACCCTTTAAGAAAAAGCCTTGTGAAAATTATGTGCAGTGTTCTGATAAAAAGTGTGGCAACTTCCCTACTCTCAGCATGTTGCAAAACTCTATCTAAGGCATCCAAAATTTTGTGGCTGTAATAACACATACACACAAGATTTCATCACTTATTGCGCCATCTTTCTTCATATTTTCAAATCGATACTCCGTATATGCGTAGTACCATGCTGATAACTTTAATAGCTAGAAAATTGCGCGATGATATATACTGGGTCTTAGCCCAATACACTCCTTGCATGTAAAAACGCTAACCTTGTTCTCTCATGAGGTAGTTGAGCAAATCATGCTATATATAGTATATGCAAGAAAAAAATTGGTCTTATATCAGCATTGGTATACGATAATGAATATATTATTAAAATTTTAATTTGCAAGATCAAAAAAATAATTAATACTTTTCGAAGAGTTCACTGGCTTAACCTCAATTGGGAAGACTCAGTAATCTATAGTAGGGTCACGTCTGTGTACGGTTTGTGTTGTTATTACCTCTATAGAATCCGATATATATGGTTTATATTGGACTAATTGGGTTAAGTAAGACTGCGAAGAAGGCTTCAGCGTTGTCGTACAGCAATTACGCATTAGGCGTGCTTATCACCCTATAGTAGAACAGTTGTTGCACTATAGCAGTGGTATTTTGCATGGTTCTCACGCCCATAATGATGGTGGCGCCATGGTTTGGTTTATACAATTTTCTAACACCTAATTGATAGCGTTAGGACGCTGTTAGTCAAGTGCTTAAGGATCTAACATATTGAGGAATTTTATGCCAAGGGAAACTACTGATAGTGCACGTGCAATGCAAAACGTAAGGCTGGTAGGTACAAAAATGTTACTACTTGCTTTAAACAAAACAACAATAGAGAATTCCGTGCGATGTCTTTTCTACGAATCCGCTCTTCACGGGGAAGGAACAAAAAAGGATTTATCCAGAACCTTCCTATACATAAACAACATATATTCTGACCCTACAGAAATCACCAAGATCTATGATGATATGTCACCAAGTGCGAGGCTTTCGCTATTTCCACTGGAAGAGATCTGTAAAAAAACGGGGATAAAGCCTGAAGAATACACCTCAGTGCTGGATGCTCAAGGAGATAGAAGGGAATCTTTCTGTAAACTCAAATTGATGTTTGAAAGGGCTAACGCAGTTGGTGAAACTGGTAGTGCAGGCATACCAAATCCATTACTGTTAGAGGAGCTAGTCAGCACCCTCAATCAATCTTGTGTCGAAGGGTATCCAAACGCAACCACCTGTGCTATTGCACGTATGGCAGACAAAGATAATGAGTATCTTCCATTTGAAAGCAATTATAAGGATCTTCTGAAGCATATCCCTAGAGATAAAAACGAAGTACCTATAAAGCATTCAGTACACATGCGCTGTACTGAGCCTAATAAAGTTTCCGTATATCTTCACTTTTTTCCTTATCCATGGATAGGAGGATTCGTATCTTCAAATTTTCGATACGATGTTTATATCAACGAAGCCACTGGATGCATAGAGTATAGTGACGTATATACCTGCATTGCATTACCATCAGGGGATGATCCTCTGCCAGAGGATAAATGGCACTTCTCCAGGCCAGATGATTTTCTGGATATACAGAGATTGAAAAGTATACTTGCTGATAAAGCTAATTTTCAGCACCAATTCGAGCACTTTCCTGAAAAGTATCCACTTAATCAGTTCACAATCTCTGGTAAATTAGATGATTTTTCCATAAAAATACAGGAGATGCTGTCATTACGCAGCATCCCCCAAGATATTTCTCTACAGGTGGCCGAAGAATATGCGAATGCCTTAGATGCTGCAGCGCACGATACAATGCCTGCTGAAACACCTGCTTATGATCCCTCTCCTTATGGCATTTTTCCTAAGGGCACCTTTAAGGTAAACTTGAAACGTAGAATCAAGAGTAGAGAAGCTAGTATCCACGATGAAGAATCTGAAAAATCCGACATAGAAGAAGGTATAATCTATGATACAAAAGCCAGCATTGACGATACAGTAGCTGAAAAGTCTCACGTAGAATCTAGCATCGCCCATATGGCGATTCCTTCCACTCATGAAGCAACTGACGCGACCCACGCAGCAGATAGCACTACTCATAGCGAAACTAGTATGACCCATGAGGAAACTAGTGCTGTCAACCCAGAAACTGACACCTCTCACCCGGAGAGAACAACGTTATGGCAACATATTGGAAACAAGGTCAGGAGCGCATACACTGCAGTAAGGGAGCTTTTCTTATGTATAGTAAGATTTTTTCAAAGAGTTTGCTCTACTGTCGCAAGCTGCGTACGCACACCCAATGATGAAAGCGACTTCGCTAGGGATAATACACAAACATCATCTTCCGAAGATAGTAGAGTTAACAATCACTCCTTGTTGCAAGAAGAAACTCATAAAAGCGGTATTGAGAGTAGCACCAGTTGTGTACCGGCAGAAGAACATACGACATCACCTCAAGAGAAACACGTTCTAGATAGTGTTGATATCTCTCATGTTGCGCAGCATTCGCAATCAAACCTTGAAAGATGATAATCAGTTCTATAACCAAAATATGGGCACTCGTATGTTGCCCACTACTTCTACGATTCTCTACACTAGTACTCAGGAAGTCATACCTCCGTACAATGCACACTGTAGCACATCCAGTTGCGCGCTCCCCTGTATTATCCAAAGAAAAACTTACGGTAAATCATAATCATGATGTGCTACTAATACAGCACTTCCTTTGTTTCTATTTGCGAGTGACTCCAGGAGTTTACTTACAGACCGTCATCTCACAAATGATACACCGCACATTTAAACTCTGTAAATTGCCTAGCTCCCCCTTGTATACCTGAGGCAACATCTGAATACACCTCTGAACCTTGCTCGGAGTTTTCTGGTAAAGTTACGCCTTGCTTATAAGGCTTGCACGTCGCAATACCCTACCCTCCAACGTTATGAATGCACAGGAACAAAACATTGATAGAGTGTAATGTCGTATGCCCTACCATATTCATCAGGCAAAATAAGCACGATATACAGCTAACGTTATGGTAACAAAAAACGCTTCCTAACGGAAATTTGAAACTATGAGCTGTATATATACGTAACCAACAAAAATTTTGACCTTATGTGAAAGAAAATCCTTCCCTGCTAATCAAAGAATTCTTCTGAGAGAGAACATTGCTCAAATGCTGCGCTTATTAAACCTGACTAGATAGATACTATGCCAGAGACATAGAAGCTATAAAACACGTTGCTTTATCCTCTGCAAAATTATACACTTGACAGAAGTAGAACGTATTTTTTATACGCTACAGTCGCGAGATTTCCACACGGACACATACAATAAACTTGCAATTTCTTACGCTGCGATGCATCATTATAGGTGTGTTACCACAACACAATTCCCGTAGTAATTCCCCAAACTTGAGTTTTACAATGTCGAAGTTATCGCTTGACCCTACTCAGGGCTCACATACAGCAGAGAATATTGCTTGTTCTATCTTTGATATGGTACTTGGTGTAAAGTCCACTGCAAAACTGTTAGCAGGTACGTGGGCTGGTACAAGCAGCACTATTTGGAAGACAGTAACAGGAGCAGCTTCCTCAACTAAAGAAGCGTCATCAAAGTCGTATGGAACCCTACGTAGTTCCTTGGGCTCTTCCGCTTCTAGAAGGATGCTAGGAACTTGCGCTACCGCCGCTCTCTGCTTAACTGCACCTTTGCTTGGCGCAGCCGCTGCCGGAGCGGCAATAACATGTGCCTTGATAACCATTTGCATGGCTTTGCTGTTCCTCGTTTTGTACACCGTACTCCACATTGCCTCTCAGATGTTGCGTTGTGCATCGCTACTGTTGAGCATGGTATGCAATATCCTGCACAGCACATTCACCGCAACTAAGTCTTGCCTCGGAGGTAAGTCACCTGCGCGAACAACTGAAGAGCGGGTAGCTGGGGATTTAGATCACAAAGGGGTGGATTCAGATCGGAAGCATGATGCAGAGAAAACAGAAGAGAAAAAACATGGTTTGGGTAGCCTCTGCAAATCACTCGCGATAAATCTGGTCTCCTTAATGGGAACAGCGCTAGTTGCCACACCCATAATACTACTTGCAGTAGTTCTATTAGTGTTGGTGCCAGTATATCTGTTATGCGCTACAGTGCACCACATCTATCAAGGAAATTACGAAGATCGCAACAACGACAAAGGTAGCTCCCGTGGCGGCGGTACTACATATTATCCAATGACAATGTCTGCAAGTGCTTCTGAAGAGTCCCTTAGCAGCATAATATCTGAAGGAGATTTGAGTAAGACATCGCTACCAAGTTACTCCGCAGCCACTGCTACAGGTACTGGAAATGAAACTGGTGAGGTTTCACATTCTCATTCATCTGGTAAAAGTAGCAGCAAACCAGAATCTCGCCCTGAGAGCAATCTACAGAATGTGGTAGCAGAAACCATGTCGCAGCAACAAAGGAGCGTCTCCTAAAGCATGCTGCTCGCGTTCACGGAGTTATTAGCAGCACCTTTTCTTCACAAGAACTACCCCAGCCGCACAGAATGCATGATGAATAACAAAACGAGCCATGCTCTCTTATGTCGCTGAGTTTTTTGAGTAGTTACTTACATTTACGTGGATTGCAGACAACGTCCTAATGTGTAAGCCTGCTCTAGCTCGACTGCCATCGGAGCATGGCTCAGTACCCAGGCGTTTTTAACCTTCAACCGATAACACACAAGAAAGCCCAGCTAAGCGTTGGATTTCATAATCAAGATACTGGCCTACTTCACCAAATGCATGCTACAAAAGCACAATATATATCAAATGAATTAGAGCTTGATCATCAAGATTAGTCTTGTTCATAATTATAATTTTAAATTTTTTAAACCATTTCCATGCAACAGGTATGCGTCAATAGTTTGCGCATTGATTTCTATGATAAAGCATATTTAATTAGGATATATGCTATTTTTTACAAATTTAATTTTATAAAAAATAATTCTTCAATCTTATTTCATAGAAATTTCCTTGTATTTCTTATAATGCCGTGCCATAGTGAAGCGTTAATGATTTAACTATTATTTGATTTAGGGGTACATACGTGCTGCCCTGCCGCGTATATCGTTCGGATATTGTAGAAAATGTGGGCTATTTTTTATGCTGGAAAAATCCGAAAAATAAGATTCCTAGTCAAAGTTATAGTGCATTTGCTTTTGGTAATTAAGGAGAATATATGTTGTCAAGGATAAATAAAGGGTTAGGTTGTAAAGTATTTGCGGAAAGTGAAAATGAGGATACTAGTAACAAGAAACTACCATCCCTGTGTATCCCGGAATCGGTAGAAAAACTGGGTATAGTAATTGGAGTTTGCGGGATTGCCGCACTTCTAATGAGCACGTTGCTGAATGTGGTTTACTGGATACTTATAGCCACATATTTTGTTTCCACACTTTGTCTTTTCGTCGACTATGTTATTGCTGCCTCTGCTTACCTAGCCGCAAATACAGATATTTTACCTTTTATAAGTACTCCAGAGGATAGGCTTAAGTATTCTGAAGGTATCTTAAAAAAAAGGTTCGGAAAGAATTTCTGTAGTGAAATTTCTACTGCTAATGCTGACTTTTCTCTTGAGCACTTACCTCAAAGTGTACTAGCTGTGTTCTGCATATCCTTACTAATGACATTCTCTTTAGAATTTGCTGTCATTATTGCTGCTTGTAGCACATTACCGATACTTTTAAAAAAAGGAACCTATAACATCTATGAGAACACAACAGTAGTATTGAAAACAGAAACTGCCCAGTTAGAAGAAATGGGATATAGAGAAGCTGTAGAGGGTTTAGCCAATCGTCGTTTCAATGCTAACAGAATGCTATCCAACGAAATCGCTGATATCAAGAATCCTGGATATAGTGTTGGTATGCGCTCTTCCTTTTTTCTTATAAACACCACTGAAGACACTCCTTATACAGAACCGCGCACAGTTTTAATGAACTACAAGAGTGAGAACCACAGTAGTAGTTTCCCAGCTTATATATCATAACGCTTTTGTAAAACGTGCTATGTAGTAAAAGAGCTTATGAATAGCTTGTATAAAATAAGGTACTTTTTATAGGGCGCTGTTAGTTATAGCATTGACCAATAGAAAGAGCTGCTCTAATCATACGCCCACTTACTTTAGGTGGGCGTTCTATTACACAAAAAAACATCAATCGCAGCATGTTCGGGTTGAGGCTCTGCCAGATGCACCTCCTGAGAGAGGAGGTCATGATATAAATCCCTACAGATAGTGCTGTTTTTAACCAGGTCCCTGAAAAACGCTTCCGGAGAAACTTGCAGAGGAGCCATTGCGTACTGCAGTTTTGTAATATTCATGCCTATGCAAGGGATGCGTTGAACGCGAACAAGTGTAGGATCTGGTACGCGCGTATCTTGAGGAGTAAAGACTTTCCGTTTATAGAACCAATGCTTCAATCTGAGTAGAAGACGTCCTAACGGAGGACATACTCTAAACAGTAATGGTGGTGAGGTCTTTATATTGCAGTCTGGTGGAGTGATGATTGTCAGGTTTAATGAACAGTTATCATAGAGAACTCGTCCCTCTCCTTGTATAGAGATCTCGTATTTCAGTGCTGTGTTTACTTTGAACGCAGGAGTCTTTTCTCCCTCTGTAGACTGCGGCACTTTCAGGAGAAAGTCCAAATTCTCGCAGACTGCAATACGCTCTGGTGTTATTGCATCTACCTGTTTTATATTGCTACACGCTGATTTTAGATAAAAGTATTTTTATCATGCCAGCCGCTACCAGCCTAGTTAAGACATGCGCATATTGCTTAATATATCCATAAAGAGCTGCAAATAAAACACACAAATGCTACAATGTGCAACCTCCATATCTTAAGGAAAGTGTGCTGCAATATCTCATGCGTAAACTAGAACACATGGTAAAATGTCGGGTACAAGTCGTAATTAAGACTATTTTATACTAGAAATTCCATTGCTTACGCAGAATAATTAAGTAATTAATTTTTGCATTAGCACAGTTATTGCAGCTATACTTATATAGAACGCCGTTCTTCCTACAATCAAAAATTCAAATTTAGGGTATCCGTGATGTCTATTGTACGAAAAAGCAAAAAGTTATCTCGCATGCTGTACGATAGGATGGTGCTTTCGTCACTAGTAATACTATGCGCCACCAAATCCCCAAGTGAGTACTGCATCATGAAGAGTATCTTCCTACTTGGGGTAGTCACTTCATTGTACAACGATATAGTACGTCATATATTACGAGGTAAGGAATATCCTGATGACCATGCCTCAGGTGAATCTGCTCTGTTGACCAAGACGAGAAATAAACTAAAGAGAGGCTTATACTCTGTTGTTTCGTTCTCTAAGAAAGTTGTACTGTTATCTGCTTTGATTGTGCTTTTGTCGCTTTCGTACATCGCTCTTGCAGCACTAGCAGCATTCTCTTTAGTTTTTATTCCCGTAGTTTCCCTTATATTCTTCACAAGCTGCGTAATGCTTGCAAATATGCACTTAGTATTCAAGTCTGCAGCTTCTTTCCTCTGCACTATATACAAAAAGGTGTCAGACTTCCTCAGCCCACCTAGCGCGCACAAACGCTTTGAAGAGCCATCCTTATTCACTACAGATGGTTTTCTTCCCTACATAACTGAGCGTGCTGCTAAGTCATTGCTGAGCAGCATCATAACGGGTATTGCAGGGGCACTGATTATACCATTAATTGTAGTATCCTTGGGACTTGCTGTAGCCTTTCCTATACTGTCGCTCATTATTATACCACCACTGTCTGCATGCATACCCAATACATATACGACGAGTCTTGTAGAAAGGATTAGCAGTGGAAAATGGGACGTTAGGGAGCTTTCAAACATTGAGGATACAGCTTCATCTCGCTGCAGTTCACATAAACAAAAGACAACAAACCCAGGCCGAGGAGTGTTCTAACCGATACAGTACAGAAAACGTCTTCTCTGGAACAGCAAGTGTACAAGTCGTATTACATTTGAAATTGTGTACATAACACAAAACAGTTGCTGCAGTTTATAATGGGGATTGTCTATATTATCTTTACATTCTGTATAAAGGTCCTTTAAATGCCTATTTTTTATGAAGTGCGGCATTGTTTTGCAAGTTCTTGTACCTTGCTTTTGAAGTGACCATAGTTCTGTACGTACCAGCGGCGCAGCTCTAGTAAACTCGTTAAGTTTACATAAATGTTATAGTCTGTATTTAGGTGTTTCTAGTGCTTCTGTTAAGCGAAGGTCATTGTAGAGCTTTTCTCATGTACGCAAAATTCTGGCATGCTGAATTCTTGGTACTATCACAGGCCAAAAATTTTGTGATACAACGTACGCGCAAGTTACCAGGCTTCTTGTAGTCATCGTGAAAAATTTAACTATAAGCTCATCGGGTGTATAAGGTTACTTTCAAGTGTCTCGTGTTCCTCAAGTAAAATTGTTTGCTACGGCATACAGGTGTTCAGGGTATGCGTCTAGTTATTTAAGGCACTTGAATATCTATGCAGTTGCTTCAGCTTATCAGTCTGCATATCCGATGTTTTACACAGCAAGGTTTGCCTATAAAAGGGTTAAGCGGGCGTACGCCACATTATTTTGGGGAGATCTTATCGTAATAAGTGTACTGCGTGCTTATATAGATGCATTCTTCAAGGTCTTAAAACTTTCTTTGGACGATTACAAGGATAAAAGAAAGACAACAAAGATAGCGCTAAAGATAGCGCTATCTGCGCTCATGTTAGTACTGATGCTTATTGGGGTATGTATTATAGTAGTATCTCTACTCTTTTTGCTATGTTTGCGCGTTAAGCTTCTCAGAATATGTGTACAGAAAATTTTCAATATCATAGGAAAGTGTTTAGTGGAAGTGTGTGCAGTAATAGCAGCTGCAATACCTGCCGTGCTAGCATGTGTACTGGCATTATACTCTGCCATATTAGCCATCCCCAGCTTGCTGATATCCCTGCCGTTTATGCTGCTTCACGCAACCCTGTTAACCGTCGCGTCTTCCATGAGAAACGTAACATCATTAACCTTGGAATTTATACGAAGCGCATACCATGTTACGGCTGAGTCGATTCGCAACGTACGCCTACTACAGCTCCCTGGGAAAGTATTGTCATTCCTGTGGAAAATGCTGAAGAGTTTTCTACTTGCATGTTTGTGCTTGGGTATACACCCTGTTGAAGAAGATGTTTATGATTTGACCGCATTACCAGATCAGAGCAGTGGTAGGAACTCGCAGTGTGGTTTTCTCAGAAATATAATTGCCGTTTCTGTAGGGGCGGTAGTAGCTGTTGTGGCTGGTGTTTTTTCTATTGCTACGACGCTAGTCTCATTATTAGTGCTGCCTATTGTATTGCTTGGGTTCACTCTCTTTTATCACCCTGACGTCTCATGTGACCGTGAGCGTTCGTCTAGAACAGGGCGCCTCGCAATATGTTTTGATACATCTAATGTACCACGTGAGCCCCATACACAGGCGGCACCCAACGGGGGGGGTCAACGCTGCCAATACAGCGCGATCTAGTCATGCCACTACGCATGCTAATGAGGATATCAATGTGGCTGCTGGAGCTCAAAGACCTGTGATTGGGGAACGTGTACAGTGGGCAATATCGGTGATAGCGCAAGCATTTTCATCTTCTAATACACGGTCTGATACAAGTGTACCTGGTGCAATATGTTTTGGTGTTGAATATGTTTCACAGGGTTTGGCTACAGAGCCATTACAGCGCTGATAGACACTATACCTTTGTTGCGGAGTATTCTTCTAGTTTCCATACGGTGCTCATACCCCTGAGATGCATTCTCTGACCCCTAAGGTGGCTGCCAAACAAACGTTATTGTGTAACTTTTGCCAGCATCATATTAGTAGTGCTACGGAGTAATAACTTTATTCTTGGAGTAAGACTCATGCTTTGACGCTTGTTCTTCTCCTACACCAGAGATCGAGGAAGTCTTTTGCCTTGGATAGTATGAAACCCTTATGTTTCAATGTTGAACTGTGTCCCGTGTTGCGCCTAGGAGCCATTACAACGGCTATAAACCTTGCAATCGCTCTCGTAGTTAAATACCACAAGTTGGACTGGTAGTATGTGAATCCCTTTATTGTGATTGTATACCTAGAAAGGCACTCTTTTATGCTGTGTGTTTCTCATGTTTTATGGGCAAGAGGCCCTTTATTCTCTGCTTGAGCATCAGTACAGTTTTTGTGTCTTGCGACTGATTATAGTGAAAATGCATCTTTATTTTAGATTACGAGGTAGATACCACAATGTTAGTGCATGATCTTTGCCAGCATCACATTAATCATAATTCTACGGAGCAATACCTGTTCTTGGAGTAAGCTTCATGCTTTGACGCTTGTTCTTCTCCTACACCAGAGATCGAAGAAGTCTTTTGCCTTGGATAGTATGAAACCCTCAGTTTCGTATGTATAGATCATGCCCTTCTAGTTTCCATACGGTGACTCATGCCATTGGAGAGGCATTCTCTGCACTTCAGAATAGATATATCAAAGAAAATCTCTCGTAAGGCAGAGACCTTTGTTTCATATGTAGGGGTTCTACTTCGCTTTAGGTGGGTGTTTTATAGGGTTGAGTGTTGATGCTTATAAGACACATTTCTTCTTACACATGGTGCAATACTGCCCGTGTTATCATTCGTCAGCATTATCGGGTTAAGAACTCTCTTTTCCGGTGAGGTTGTCTCTCATTCCGGATGAAACTGGGCCCTATACATAATAAAAGCATAACGCATTTACAGAGAACGCTTTGCTGGATACAATAAGATATACGTAATAATCGCAACAGAATCCCGTAATGTAGGGCTAATTTTCCAGCACCCGGCACTGTTTCAACACCAAACTATAGTTGAGAATGTAGCATTCGCAGTAAAAGCGCAAAGCAGGGATAAGAGAACGAAGCATGCTTTGAAAGAAATTTGTACATGAAACATAAGGCAATACGGACACAAAAGAGTATTAATGGACCGCTTAAATAATGACATGTAGTAATATCGCACCATGTGTAAGAAGAAATGTGTCTTATAAGCATCAACACTCAACCCTATAAAACACCCACCTAAAGCGAAGTAGAACCCCTACATATGAAACAAAGGTCTCTGCCTTACGAGAGATTTTCTTTGATATATCTATTCTGAAGTGCAGAGAATGCCTCTCCAATGGCATGAGTCACCGTATGGAAACTAGAAGGGCATGATCTATACATACGAAACTGAGGGTTTCATACTATCCAAGGCAAAAGACTTCTTCGATCTCTGGTGTAGGAGAAGAACAAGCGTCAAAGCATGAAGCTTACTCCAAGAACAGGTATTGCTCCGTAGAATTATGATTAATGTGATGCTGGCAAAGATCATGCACTAACATTGTGGTATCTACCTCGTAATCTAAAATAAAGATGCATTTTCACTATAATCAGTCGCAAGACACAAAAACTGTACTGATGCTCAAGCAGAGAATAAAGGGCCTCTTGCCCATAAAACATGAGAAACACACAGCATAAAAGAGTGCCTTTCTAGGTATACAATCACAATAAAGGGATTCACATACTACCAGTCCAACTTGTGGTATTTAACTACGAGAGCGATTGCAAGGTTTATAGCCGTTGTAATGGCTCCTAGGCGCAACACGGGACACAGTTCAACATTGAAACATAAGGGTTTCATACTATCCAAGGCAAAAGACTTCCTCGATCTCTGGTGTAGGAGAAGAACAAGCGTCAAAGCATGAGTCTTACTCCAAGAATAAAGTTATTACTCCGTAGCACTACTAATATGATGCTGGCAAAAGTTACACAATAACGTTTGTTTGGCAGCCACCTTAGGGGTCAGAGAATGCATCTCAGGGGTATGAGCACCGTATGGAAACTAGAAGAATACTCCGCAACAAAGGTATAGTGTCTATCAGCGCTGTAATGGCTCTGTAGCCAAACCCTGTGAAACATATTCAACACCAAAACATATTGCACCAGGTACACTTGTATCAGACCGTGTATTAGAAGATGAAAATGCTTGCGCTATCACCGATATTGCCCACTGTACACGTTCCCCAATCACAGGTCTTTGAGCTCCAGCAGCCACATTGATATCCTCATTAGCATGCGTAGTGGCATGACTAGATCGCGCTGTATTGGCAGCGTTGACCCCCCCGTTGGGTGCCGCCTGTGTATGGGGCTCACGTGGTACATTAGATGTATCAAAACATATTGCGAGGCGCCCTGTTCTAGACGAACGCTCACGGTCACATGAGACGTCAGGGTGATAAAAGAGAGTGAACCCAAGCAATACAATAGGCAGCACTAATAATGAGACTAGCGTCGTAGCAATAGAAAAAACACCAGCCACAACAGCTACTACCGCCCCTACAGAAACGGCAATTATATTTCTGAGAAAACCACACTGCGAGTTCCTACCACTGCTCTGATCTGGTAATGCGGTCAAATCATAAACATCTTCTTCAACAGGGTGTATACCCAAGCACAAACATGCAAGTAGAAAACTCTTCAGCATTTTCCACAGGAATGACAATACTTTCCCAGGGAGCTGTAGTAGGCGTACGTTGCGAATCGACTCAGCCGTAACATGGTATGCGCTTCGTATAAATTCCAAGGTTAATGATGTTACGTTTCTCATGGAAGACGCGACGGTTAACAGGGTTGCGTGAAGCAGCATAAACGGCAGGGATATCAGCAAGCTGGGGATGGCTAATATGGCAGAGTATAATGCCAGTACACATGCTAGCACGGCAGGTATTGCAGCTGCTATTACTGCACACACTTCCACTAAACACTTTCCTATGATATTGAAAATTTTCTGTACACATATTCTGAGAAGCTTAACGCGCAAACATAGCAAAAAGAGTAGAGATACTACTATAATACATACCCCAATAAGCATCAGTACTAACATGAGCGCAGATAGCGCTATCTTTAGCGCTATCTTTGTTGTCTTTCTTTTATCCTTGTAATCGTCCAAAGAAAGTTTTAAGACCTTGAAGAATGCATCTATATAAGCACGCAGTACACTTATTACGATAAGATCTCCCCAAAATAATGTGGCGTACGCCCGCTTAACCCTTTTATAGGCAAACCTTGCTGTGTAAAACATCGGATATGCAGACTGATAAGCTGAAGCAACTGCATAGATATTCAAGTGCCTTAAATAACTAGACGCATACCCTGAACACCTGTATGCCGTTCTGAACAATGCTTCATGGGGAGCACTAGCCCCCTTGATTAAGCCCCTGTCAGACATAGCCTCCATACATAACCTCCAGATGCTAAACTACCACACACCATTATGTTAACATGGATACGCAACTGTCTCCACATAATATCGCCTATGCCGTGGTGATCGCGAGTATACCTAACACATAGCACAGGCTAAAAGAGAAACTGCATACTCGGCATTCCACCCTGAAAGAGACATACCCATAAATACAAAGCTAGGCACCTTACACGAAACTATTTCCTCAGATAATACTACTTGTGGTGATCGCGAGTATATCTAACACGTAGCAGAAAAGCACAGATTAAAATGGAAATTGCGTACACGGCGTTCCATCCTGAGAGAGATATGCCCATAAATACAAAGCTAGGCACCTTACACGAAACTACTTCCTCTTTGCTAAGCAAGTTAGCCTTTATATCTTCAAGGCTTGTACCGAAGCCGACATCCCCAGCACAGTGCAAGAAATCTGTGAACCAACCATACTCCAAACCCGCATGATATATAGATATAATGATTCCTGCCACATAGCATATCACCACTACAAAAAAGAGCCCCTTGAAGTTTTTAAACATCATGATGATCGAGGGAATAAGGGCTATAAAGTATGGTACACGCTCATACAAACAGAGTTTACACGGTACTAGACCAAAAAACATCTGGGCAACATATGCAATTGCCAAGGCAATAACACTACCCACAAAGAATAACGCTCCACACTTCTTCATATGCACTCCAAATATGTCCTTCATTACAACAAAGCACAGAACATAGTAACCGTGGTAATAATTATGAACCTCTCCCCACTAATAAGCCACACCATACGGTATACTACTTTACAAAATACAGTCAGGAAAGATACTTTTTTAACTCAAAAAAACGCGTGAGGCCCCGCTAAAGCAAAGTATATCACTACTTTCATGTATTTTGCGGCACTAGTGATCTGTAACCCAGCAAATATGAACGCTACAACATACATAACGACTATAGAATAAGATGCTAGAACCAAACCCTCAGCCATTACCGATATGCAAGTACTGTACCTTAGTTGCAACATAGAAACAGGCCACGGCTTAATAATGATCATGGTGTTAAAGAATAGAAAAGGTATTATAAAGAACACTAAAAGGTGCATAAAATAGTTCACCCATAAGGGACAACTAAATATCCCCATACATACCCTATCGTACAAACTGATAACACTCTCGTATAACGCTACTGCTGCAGGCATAGCAAGCGCCGCAGTAAGCAATTGTCCAAATGCCAACTGTATAACTGTTGTGTCTCCACTACCCAAACCACGCCCTTGATCATTATTCTGTATAAATACGGAAACTATACCTAAAACCAGTAAACCCGCAGATACTTGAAGGAAGAACGGTGCTATCACCAATCCACTACTAAACGCAGCGTTAGCCAGCATAGGCGGTGAACCGTGCATTATATAACACAAGGCATGCACCATCACCAAAACCGCCAATGAAGTCCAATGTTCTTGCCAAGCAGGAAGATGACCCATACCTAGAAAAGTACTAACTAATCTCACTGGTACAACCGCGCCAACGAGCTTCATAAAAAGCTTAAATAGGGATTTCAACATACCATAGCCACTTTGCAAGATTCACAGGGACAGAGTCCTAAATACCTACTCCACATAGTATGTCAATCGTTTTTACTAAACCACTTGACCTATAGTATTCAAACAAGTAAGATCTTCGCATTTGGTATTTGGTACTTCTAAGTGGCTAAGAAAGGTGCTACCTTGTTGGTAAAGCTGGTAAGCAGCGAAGGTACGGGATATTTTTACGTCAAGAAGCGTGATCCTAAAAAATTGGTGCAGAAGTTGTCTTTTCGTAAGTACGACCCTGTAGCGAGGAAGCACGTACTATTCAAGGAAGAAAAGCTTAGATAGCTCTGGCTGCGCGTGCTTAAGTTTCAAAAATTGTACAGTTCCTGCGCTGGGTTTTATCTCCGTAGAGTTCAGAAGCGGGAGTTTGCTGTATTTTCTGCTGTGAGTAGTGGTTTGCCTAAAGGGCTGGATTGTGTGTCCCTGCTCTGTAGTGTGTTTGGTATTGTAGGTGTGTAGGGGGGTTTGTTGTCACTAGTGTGGCTTAGGCCCTGCACTTGCGTGGTTTTTTATCTCTTCTAGTATTGTTTGTGATGCTTCTCTGACCTTCTTGGATGTTGTGGTTAGGTAAGCGCTTTATGTCTAGTCCTCATTAGGGGTGCGTGGCGTGATGATTTGTCGTCGAGCTTCTGCTTCATCTGGTATAGTTTAAGGCTTTGCTGTTTTTTCTTTCCATGGTGACGCTGTTCTATTTGGTAGCTAGCGTGTGCTTGTGTAGAAGAAAGCATAGATACTACCCAATGAAGACGGGTTTTTCGTTCAAAATATGTGGGTTCTGTGAAGGAAATTTTTTGGAAGTTTATAGATACCCGATCCTACACAAAACTACGGTATAATGAGCAAGGCTATAAGCGTGGGGATGCCTGCATCAGCACGTAAAGTTAATCTGAAGGTACACTTATATTCACAGGTGCTATGGTAAAACATATGCATATGTGTACTCTTGATCTTATTGCTCTTTGATAAACCCGCGATGATATAATACTTTGTACCTATAACGCGATATACGTCTTGAACTGCTTCGCGCAGAGAACATGTTACTTGAGTCCGCAAAACAAATTTCTATTTGCATGCAGGGGAATCGCAAACGTATGTCCTACCCAAGCTTATAACTTGATTAAGCATATAGAGTTTAAGAGAGCAGAAATTATCATATGAGCACTGCATATGTAAAACTTTCTAATTTTTTATAACTATCTGTGCTAATTTCCGGGCCAGAAGCCTGCTAGGAAGTCTCATATATAAATTTAAGGAGTTTGACGAGAAGCAAAACAAAGCCTGCAAGGCTATATCAAAATGTTGGGTAAATCTTAGATACAAAAGGCACCTCCCCTATCAATAATATACCAAAGTTACTGCGCCATTTGCGCACTATCCGGGCTTGTTAAATGACTAAGGTTTCAATGGTATACGCTAAGAACGCTGCTATTGACGTATGTATAGCGAGAAAAGCTGGAGCCTAACTGAATCTCCTAAATGTGCCTCACTATTTTAAGTTATGGATTCATACTATTACAGGTGTGTTTTACAAAGGAAATCTATAATGTAGTGGCGTGAGTTTTTCCACCAGATGTTGCTATCCCACCTTTAAGTTATGGATTTACGCTGCCTGTAGAACCAATACAAAAAAACCTTACTTGCACCTTATAGCAGGAGACTTTTGGAATTTATTATCCAGAATCTGCTGCAAGAGCTTCACCTTTTTTAGATAACATCACGTTACAGTTCATCTTTTTACAAAGAATACTCATGAGCACGTTATGTGAATTGTAGAAAGATTCGAAAACACGATCTACATATCTCATATGCACTGTAGAAGACGCAAAGAAAGGTCTTACCCGTAATGAAAAACTATCTATGATATCGAAGTATATACCCTTGCCTAGCGCAGCAAACTGTAGAATCAACTCTATATTCGAAACAAAGATAAAAGCTTTATTTGGCAACGGAACTGGACAATGAAGACGATGCTCTAACATATACAGGCTTTATTCCATCATAAACACCGCAATGACCGATTGCGCTACTTGGTGTAGTAGATTCACTATTGGAAGATGAGCAAACTGCTTCACGTCCAAGCTCAATAGCATATGCTGAGGTCTCTCTACCTAAACCTGTTCTGCTTTCTGCCCCCCGTCTAAAGTCCTTATGTCTTCGGCATCCTCTTTCGCGGTGCGAGGGACTACTATCATCTGCTAGATACTCATCTAAACTTTCCTGATCATTAAGTATAGTGCCTCCGCTAGTACTTGAGCCTGCGCTACAAACACCATCTGAAGAATACCTACTACCAGAACTATCTGACATATATCTCCTGGGTTTGGAGCGCTTTACGTGCGAAGTTGAAAGATAAAACCTTGCATTATTGCGCTTATCGTCTTCTTTTGAGATGCGTACGCCAACATAGACGACATATGCAACTAGTAGCAAAATAATACCTGCTAACGCAACCAAAGTTCTGCTTTCCAGTGACATTGTAGAATTTAGTCCACAACACTGTAGCACGGAGTTTAAACCGATCGCTAACGCTGTGAATACAATTGCAAAAATGCAAAATATACCGCTTGCAGCAAGCATAGCATTGCTACTAGATACGCCTCTGTTCACTCGACTTATGAGGATCTTCTTGCCTCTATAGTCCAGCAACCCCTTGGAGGACAAAATTTTTGAATACGGCACCTTCCTATATCCAAGCTCCGTAGCAAGACTTTGCCGAGGATCTTCTAGAAGAGTAGCTATCATAAGTCTATCTCTATTGAGAATAGCCAAGTCCATTGCCGTATGGCCATGATGTCTTATACTAAGATCAAGCTCTTTATAGGTAAGTAATTTCTTTACAAAGTTTAAATCTTTTGCACGCACGGCCATGTGTAGCAAAGTACCAGCTTCGGTATATAGATTCAATGCTGTGCATCCGCTCGGCCCATTGATGTTAGGATTACACCCTGCTTGCTCAATTAAATATTTCGCGATGTTCAGGTTCTTAGATTCAACTGCAATATATAGCGCGGTACTCCCCTTTGTCTCAAAGCCTCTTTCTCTTACACACTCAACAATATTCGCTATATCTTCTGAGGTCACCCTATCTCTTTTTTTCTTAATAACCTCCTTCGCAAAGCTATTGATAAGTAATACCTGCCCTCTCTCTATATCTGCCGACGCGTCAGGACTAATCCCCTTAACATTCTCTAATATAAACTGCACTACTCCCGTATTATCGTTTGCGGAGCTTGCTGCATAATGCAGAATACTTTGCCCATCACCATCGACACACAATAATGCTAGAGGACGTTTTCTGTGCATACACACAAGAACATCTAAAGATGCATTCAGGGCTGCTATATGAGCTGCCGTAGCATACGGAGCCCTCTTAGCCTCCATATCTGCTCCAGCATCTAGCAACATTTCAACTGCTGGAACACAATTAACAGAAGCGGCAAAATGTAACGCGGTAAACCCGTATCCGTTGGCTTTGTTTACATCTATCACCTCATGCTCTAGCAACCATTTCATAACCTCAACTTGGCCAGAATAAGCCGCTAGCGCTAGGATCTGAGACTCTAAATCTCCAATATCTGTAGAAAATATTACATTCTTGCCTACGAAAGAAGAATATGCCATCTCTGGCAGAGACTCTACATACCTACGAAACCGCGTAGATAATGGTAAGCTACCCAATGGTATGGCTTTTGCCGATGCACCCCTTTTCCCGAACAACCTGCCGGAAAACATGTTTTTGTATCCTTGGCTACGTTTTACACTGGATAGCTCCCCTCCAAACATTCGAGTGCATTTTAGCAACAGTTCAATTATGTTGAGATGCTCGCCCTTGACTGCTTCCATAGGCTCACCTGGATATATTTCCAGATCTAGCCCTACAAGAGATACAAAGCCTATTACTACATCCCTAGAGGCCTTATCCCCTTTTACTGTTTCTAGAAAAGAATCTACACCAACCTGAGCCAGCAGCAAGTCGATGATTTCAAAAAAACCATCTTCTCTCTCATAGAGCTTAATAGCTTCCGACATGGCATATATTAGAGGAGTAATATTCTCACTCCTGCTGTAGGCATCGTACATAACTGACGAACAATCCGCTCCCAGGTCGATCAACTTTCTGACCATCTGTACGCACTTCTTGTCTACAGCATAAAAAATAGGCTTCTTATTATTTTGTTCACAAACTATCTCCCAAGGCCCATCCGCACCTTCTTTGCCCCTAGTCGGTATTTTCTGAGATGCATCAGCATTTACATCCCCACCTTTGCTGGCAATAAAGTCGCATAGGTCACAAACCTCATCTGCCAGCATCATATTTCCTAACAGCAAGGGAATATGCATCATGCTACATTCATGCAACACTACGAGATCCCTACGAGATAAATTTATCTCCCGCAGCTCTTCCAGAGTGCTGCTAAAAAACACACTATTGCGCGATTTATTCTGTAATACCCACAGCCTTAGAGATGCAAAACCCTCTACTTCCTTACACGCACGTACTATTTCATTCAGTGCATCAATACATCTATGCGACGCATTTAATCTACGTACGAACGCATCGAGAAACTGCTGCTGCGACTGCGAAAGCCCATGCACCTGTGTCTCCATTGAATTTGCGATTTAGGCAGTCATATTTTCAGGAAATATGGTTTAACACAAGCATTAGGTGTTATTAAGGGATGCAATGCACGCACTAAGTTAATATAGGAGTAATGACTTTAATATAATGAGATACTTCTGAAATCTATAGAAAAAACTTAGTCTAGCATACCGATATATCAGAAATAGAATAATGCCAGCAGCATTGCAGTAGTCCCTGCATGAACGTTTACTCTAAAACATACTCATATTTTTCTGTAAAACTGCTACTAGCGCGGGAACTTTATCTTCAGATATGATAACGTATAGCTTGCAAGATTAACATACTAAGTAAAAAATGGGGATACAGAATAGTATAGCCAGGTTGAATTTTGCAACGCATAATTCCTACGCACCAATTTTCTTTTAGCGGTAATAATGCAACTGCTTGTTCAAGAAATAATACATAAATGCAGCATTATAATTCATGTTAAGCAAGTGATATATATAGGCACAGGGAGTGGCGATAAAATTTTTATATACATATAAAAACAGGCTATGGCGCACCCCTATCGAGTTTACTTGCAACTCAAAGAGTAATAAAAAGAGAAAATAAGCGTATCTATTGTGGAACTTACGTTATATACAGCGAAACCGCTGTATATTTTCTGCGTACTATATACATCTTATACAAGCGTATGACACTATGTGGTGTAAATACGCTATGTGTTTCTGTTTTAGGTAGGCAATTCTATATTTGATTTCCTTATTTTTATGGGTATATTCTAGGACTTCACTGTTCTGATACGGGCAGTGGTTTTTTCTTTATTTTATGGGTGAATATGGAAGGTGGTGAAGCTCATGGGAGCTCTAATAGCTTGAATCCTGGAGAAGGAGTTGCTGTGTCAGAAGAAATAAAAGCACAGGTTATGGAGTCAGTGATCGGGTGTCTAAAATTAAACGACGAACAAAAGCAGATTCTTTCTGGCACTACAAACTTAGCAAAAGATTTTAATCTTGATAGCTTGGATTTTGTTGATCTTATCATGTCGCTAGAAGAGAGGTTTTCCCTAGAAATATCAGATGAAGATGCACAAAAGCTGGAAACAGTTGATGACATTTGTCGCTACATAGCAAGTAAGTCTAGTGACGCTTGATAACAGTCAGTTTTTTTGTTTGTGCGAAAAATGGTAATCCGCGCTATTATTGCTACAAAGGCTGTGGTGCGTGGTTTTTGTGCCTAGTAAGTAGCTCAGGGTTGGTTGGTATAGTTAGGGTATTTAGAGATGGCCGAGCGAAAGAGGGTTGTGGTGACCGGCATGGGTTTGGTCACGCCTTTGGGTGTTGCGATCCCATCAGTTTGGGATAGACTCGTTAAGGGAGAATCTGGAATAAGGCAAGTAGTTAGTCGCTACGACGTGAGCGATTTGGACTGCAAGATCGGGGGGCAAGTATTGCTCAAAGGAGAATCTGATGATTACGTATTTGATCCAGGGACTTGGTTAGAGGAAAAAGAAGTAAAAAAAATCGATCTCTTCATCTTGTTTGGCATTGCTGCATCTAGTATCGCTTTAGAAGATTCTGGCGCTTTAGAAAGTAACTTTGACCCTGAAAGGTTCGGTGTGTTACTTGGTTCTGGCATAGGGGGATTACCTAACATTGAGAGAAATGTAACTGCACTTAATGCTCGCGGTCCTAGGAGGATCAGTCCGTTTTTCGTGCCTGGAAGTCTCATAAACTTGCTTCCTAGTCATGTATCCATGCGCTACGGGCTTAAGGGATATTGCAATGCGGTCGTGGGAGCTTGTGCTACTGGTGCTATTGCGATTACGGAGGCAGCACGTGTCATTGAGAGCGGCGTATGTGATATTGTAGTGGCTGGCGGTTCTGAGAGTGCGTTGTGTAGGTCAGGAATAGCTGGATTTAGTATAATAAAGGCATTATCTACGAAATTTAATGATACTCCTCAAGTTGCTTCAAGACCCTGGGACAAGGACAGAGATGGGTTCGTCATGGGTGAAGGCGCTGGTGTGGTGGTATTGGAAGACTACGAATACGCGAAGAAGCGGGGAGCTAGAATATACGCAGAGCTAACCGGTTATGGTTTGACAGCTGATGCATATCATATAACAGCGCCGCATCCACAAGGCGAAGGCGGTATGCGCGCTATGGAGATGGCTCTCAGGACAGCTAATATATCACCTAGTGAGATTGATTACATCAATGCTCATGGTACTTCGACTCCTACTGGCGACAGTGTGGAGATTGTTGCGATAAAGAATTTGTTCCAGGATCATGCTTATAAAGTAGCTATATCTTCGACGAAATCGTCGATAGGGCATCTTTTAGGTGCAGCTGGTAGCGTAGAAGCGATATTTTCTATGCTGGCATTGCAGCATGGTGTACTGCCACCTACTCTGAATCTGCACAATTCTACCGAGGATAGTAACGTGAACTTGGTACCGTTGGTAGCTGAGGAGCGTAAGATTTCTCATGTATTGAGTAATTCCTTCGGATTCGGTGGTGTAAATGCGTCTCTGATCTTTAGTAAGGTTTAAGCCCGGCTGGAGAACGTTATACCTTCTTGGTCGCAGAAGATAGGTGGTCTGAACCTAAGAGCAAGCCCTGCAACACATAGAGGGATAGGGTTTTGCTTGTAGGGATAGATGTGTGGGGTTTGCGGCTGGTTATACAATGAATAAGGGAGAGATAGAGTTCGCTCGTTGGGTTGCACTGTGTGTTTATATGCGTGGACACAAGCATTGTGTTGTAGGGTGAGTTTTGCGATACTCTGCTGATTACTGTTATTTGGGCTTAAAAGCTCTTATGTACTACTATGTTGGGGGTGGTTAGTATCAGATTCTTTATCTTTCCTAAGTTGTTCCTCTCCAACGATCAGGGGGCGTGTCTCTTCGTCATCTGACGACTCTACCAAAACGCTATTTTCGGTATAAATACCCCCACCCTCTTCTAATACTTTTTTTACCATATCCACCCGCTTTGACTATAAGCTCCTATATTAACGCTAGTATGGGTGATTTGGCATTGTAAAAATTGTTTATATGCTTCTATATTGATTATGTAATCTCTGGGATTTACTCGCAATGTTAATGGTGATCCTTCCTTATGCATACTTTGGAGTGTGCATTATTCATGTCAGAACACTTGATTATTTCCAATCATAGTATAGATTTGAGCAATTTATCTATAGGCTACCATGAACGATGCCTTAATAACCGAAAGCACATTGATTGATTGTCTTAGATTAGCTCGAACACCCGGAGTAGGGCCTGTAATGTTCAGGAAGCTTTTAGAGCTGTATAAAAGCCCTAGAAAGGCGTTAGAGGCTTTGCATGAGGGTGCATGCAGGGATATAGCAACTGTTTGCTCAGTATATGATGCTGAAAAGGAAATTGAATTTTGTAGGCGCATTGGCGCAAGAATAATCGACATATTCGACAAGCAATACCCAAAAATGCTCTCCAATATATTTGATCCCCCGCCCGTCATTACTGTATTGGGTAACGAAGACCTGCTCCAAAGTCCACGCACCGTGGCTATAGTGGGGAGCCGAGATGCGTCGGCTAATAGCATTAGGCTAGCGTACGAGTTATCTCTCGAGCTATCTCAAATGAATTTCGTTACAGTATCGGGATTGGCCCGAGGTGTTGATAGCGCTGTACACAGCGTTGCGTATCATGGCAAACCAACGATAGCAGTTATAGCAAATGGAATAAATGTCATATATCCGAGGGAGAACGCCAAACTATATAAGTCAATTGTTCGTGAAGGTGGATTATTAATTTCTGAACTACCATTTTCTGCTATTCCTAAAGCAAGTTTGTTTCCTCAGCGCAATCGCATAATTTCTGGGTTATCTCTATGTGTTGTCGTCGTGGAAGCATCTAAGAAGTCTGGATCTCTGATCACAGCAAATTTTGCTCTTTCACAAGGTAGAGAAGTGTTTGCTGTACCGGGGTCACCTTTGGATAGCAGGTGTGCAGGTAGCAATGATTTAATAAAGCAAGGCGCCTACTTAATTGAGTCTGCCACGGATATCATAAGTGTTCTTGGTTTCTCCGGCATGACTGGTATGGAGCACGCATTACGTAATACGCAAAAACGCACCTCAAAAAATACTACCACGACTCCTGTACAAGATCTTATCCTAAAAAATCTCAGTATTTCACCAACAAACATTGATGATCTTGTTATCTGCTGTAACCTGGATGTAAGCGTGCTCTTGGCCGCTTTGTTAGAGCTAGAACTTGCTGGTAGAGTAGAAAGACTCCCGGGGAACAGATTTGCACTAATCGCAACATTCTCCTAGCGTTGTGAGCTCACTACCCTGTCAAAAACACGGATAAATTTATAGTAAGGGTAAGTGCGGCAAAGAGAAGGGATATGTCCTCTATGAAGTGAATACACAGATATGTAAATGATAAGTACATATATCGCTGGCAAAGATAGTATCATCGCTATACAGGGATGTATCTTGTTTTTCTTTTCTGCCTTACAAGACATCATTATTACTCACACCTGCCGCAATTCTAGTATATATATGTAGCTGTTTTGGGTTAGAAAGCCCTATAAAAAGCGTTACAACCAAGCCGTATCGGGTAATTTTCTTGTAGTGTATATGTTTCAAGAAGCTATTGGAACTGCATCAAAGCCTGGCAAAGGTGTTAGAGGCTTGATACGAGGGTGTATGCTAAGATGCCCAGGGGAGTGCGATTTTATTCGTGCAGCCATAAGAGTCACTTTTGCGGTATTGGCGGCTATTACACGAATGTTAACGATGATCTCATCAAGATCGCAAGAGGGCATGTGCTGTGCGCTACAAGTCAACTCAGCATATCGAGTTGCGTTAGAGTGGTATATCAATGAAGCACGCCGTAGTGACCATACATACCTCTGGGATTTGTAAAAACCTGTTGTACCCTATAAAAACAAAAATAACCCCACTTATATTCTTTCTTAGCCTATGGATGACCAATTATAGGCAATGCAGATTAAATTGCCTTACTGAGCTTAGGGTGCTCCATATTTTCTAAATATTCTTTATTACTTTATGTAAGTCTCCATAAGCACTACTTTGAGCTCTTTTACTCGGTAGCAGGTTTATAACTAGGATTTTCTGATCGAGCTATCTACGGATTTATTATAAAAGTTATGAATTGCTAGGTATACTAAAAGCCTATGCAGTAACTCTTATTATTAAAAAACAAGACCAAGGGTATTAGAGATAGTGGAAGAGTATTATTAGAGAAATGAAGTAGATACAGTATATCTACTAGCTAAGGAGTTAGCTTATGATGTTGTTACTGGACAGACTGATAACCTTGCTGCTGCTCTTGCTAAGACCTCCGGTAAGGATATTGTTCAGTTTGCTAAGGCGGTGGAGATATCCTCCCCCACCATTGATGGGAAGATTTGTAAGATAAATACAGGAAGTAATAAATACGGCACTGGAACAAATTCTGGAGAACTCACTTGTGGAGTTGGCCACGCGAGCGGATCTCTAGGAGCGGCGAACGGAGCCTTTAAGGATTTTCGACAGCATGTGTTAGAAGTTGAAAGTCATAAACATTGGCCTACTACGCAGGGTTCTAGTGATAAAGGTAGTAATAACGCAACAAAGGTAGCCGGAGAACTAACAAAGCTCACCACAGAAGAAAAAACCATAGTAGCAGGGTTACTAGCTAAAACTATTGAAGGGGGTGAGGTTGTTGAAATCAGGGCGGTTTCTTCTACCTTTGTAAGCATCTGATACGGCTTGCTATCGCTTCTGTTCAGGTTATCTTTGGGTACAGAGTAGTAGTGGTACTACCAGACCTCAACAGTTTTTACGTGACTTTGTTAAGGCCATGATACTAGAAGATGGTAGTAAGAATTGGCCTACTTCTAGGGAGGATACACGAAATACGCACACTAGGTCGGAAACTAACGACAACGCCAAAGCTGTCGCTAAAGACCTAGTACAGGAGCTAACCCCTGAAGAAAAAACCATAGTAGCAGGGTTACTAGCTAAAACTATTAAAGGGGGTGAGGTTGTGGAAATCAGGACAGTTTCTTCTACCTTTGTAAGCAGCTGATACGGCTTGCTACCGCTTCTGTTCAGGTTATCTTTGGGTACAGAGTAGTAGTGGTACTACTAGACCTCAACGGTTTTTACGTGACTTTGTTAAGGCCATGATGCTAGAAGATGGTAGTAAGAATTGGCCTACTTCTAGGGAGGATACACGAAATACGCACACTAGGTCGGAAACTAACGACAACGCCAAAGCCGTAACCAAAGACCTAACAAAGCTCACCCCTGAAGAAAAAACCATAGTAGCTGGGTTACTTGCTAAAACTATTGAAAGGGGGGGGGAAGTTGTAGAAATAAGGGCTGTTTCTTCTACCTTCATGAGGATCAGAGACGAGTTGCTATCACTGATGCCCTTGTTAACTTGGGAATGGAAGATTGCGCACTGAGTCTATGCTCTGGAGGTGCATTACAGTAATCTAATATCTGAAGCGGTGCTATTATCAGGCGCTTGGTTTATACCAGGAGAAGCTATCCAGGATATCATTTCAGATGTTATAGGAACTTACATAACGCTATGAAAGCAGTGTGCTTTCTTCCGCCCCTCATTAGAACCTAAAGCGCGTTTATTCACCTTCCGCTGAGATCAACCTTGTGATGGTTATTTCTGACATTGTGTGAAGTTTCACCTATACAACCTCTAAATATAACCGCAGCACTGTAAAGCGGTTAGGAATATAGAGTTGGTTCTGATAGTGAGTGAATAATCTCAAGCTGCTTCATTCAGTGATCTTGCGCCCTATTATCAGGGACATTGGCGTCTTTATATAAATTATCTGACCCCCTAAAGTGTGTACCACAGGCTGCAAGGCTCATGTCTAGAGTACCTGCGTTATGTTTACCTAGTGAGTTTTCATCACCAAGTATCATGTTTATTTTATAGGAATGTATTATGAGATAAATCAGGAAAAAAGCTTAGGGGTTGTTCCGTATACTTGTGTTGGCTTGGGTGGGAACTTAGAGGGCGTTGTTGATGAGCACATCACTCCTAAGCTTGCTTACAGATTAAAGGTTGGTTTGAGTTATCAGCTCTCTCCTGAAATCTCGGCTTTTGCTGGGGTCTCTACCATCACATTTCCAAGGGATATGATGCCCACTGTATGTACATGCCTCTTTGGTACCATAAACAGTTTTTATAGTGTCGATTTTCTTGTAGTGCCCAACGTTTCCATACTGCTTATTAACAACATGGTACAAACCACCGCCAGTATTCAGTACTTTTCTGCTATCTAGCATGTCTCTCTGCTTTACGTATGTACAGATCTTTATGAGTGCAGCAGCTCCTACAGATGTCATCTCACTGTAATGACATGATCCTGATTTACACAGAAAAACCCACCACCAGTTGTTCTACCAACGCATCAAAAGCACTGTACATCTTTTTGAGCCATGTATGCGGTTCACTTTACGTACGTTCAAATAACTTGTCTATTTCTGACAATTTAAGCTTCACATACGTGGGCCTACCGTGGTTACACTGACCAGAATGCGGAGTGCTCTCCATGTGCCTGAGTAGGCTGTTCATTTCCTCCAATTTCATAATCCTGCCACTTCTTATGGAGCTATAGCATGCAACTGTACCACAAATATGGCTCAGCTTACCTTTCACAAAAAGTTCGTCACCTTTTGCCATTATGCTTTCTAATATCTTGGAAATTAGCGCCTTAGCATCTACAACACCAAAGATAGCAGG
The DNA here is from genome assembly GCF_000964685.1 of Anaplasma phagocytophilum str. Webster. Classification (GTDB taxonomy): domain Bacteria; phylum Pseudomonadota; class Alphaproteobacteria; order Rickettsiales; family Anaplasmataceae; genus Anaplasma; species Anaplasma phagocytophilum. Next base: position 979,557 of record NZ_LANS01000001.1, on the reverse strand, counting down.
AACTTCTCTAACTACCACTGTAAGGTCACCCATAGGCTCTACTATAAGCCCTAGATCTCTTAATTTTTCCCGATACTCAGTCAGCAATTCCAGCTCGTACTCGTTTCCAAGCTCTATAAACTCTGGCATCAGCAGAACCTGTCTTTTTATTCCTTCTTGTTCTGTAACCTTCTTTATATATTCACATACAAGCCTCTCATGAGCAGCATGCTGATCAACTATTATGACGTAATCTCCCGCTCTGGAAATGATATATCTCTCAAATAGTTGGCAAACTGCATAACCTAAAGGAGGCTCTTCCAGCATGCATCCCTGCTCCATCTTACTTTCTGCAGAAGAGGATGATCTTGCTGAAAAACTTTTCGTATGCACCGAGCCTTTTGTATCATTATGATGAGTGTGATCGGCACAAAACCTCGTATCATGCGTTCCTTTGGAATCATCAACGTGACTACTGCCAAACAGCAGCGGTATGTTATGATTTAACACCTCTGGTTGCAGTTGTATAGTTGAAGCTGCTTCTGTATCTTCGGAGAAAAACTTTCCGTAGGTCTTTTCAATACTATCCATAGCGAAGTGATCATGTCCTTCCGAAGTAGTTGCGGCAGGTGAAAACCTGGCATATACGTTACTAGACAAAGCCTCACCTAGTGCATCAAGCACTGCCTTATATACAAGGCGCTTGTCCTGGAATCTGACCTCCATTTTGCTAGGATGCACGTTAACATCAACGTAAGCAGGCATAACATCCAGAGCTAAAACAACAACAGGATGCCTATCCTTTGGGATTAACCCATGATAAGCAGACTTCACTGCTCCGAGTAGTAGAGTACTGTAAATTGGCCGACCATTCACAAAAGTGTGTACCATCCCCGGCTTAGACTTATTAAACGTCGGCAGACCTATGTGCCCATATACTCTTACGTGGTCTATAGAGTGATTTATCTCCAGTGATTGTTCACAGAAAACTTCGCCAAACGCTCTCATTTCCTTCAATCTCTCGATAAGGCTTTCCTGCGCTGAGTATTTAAAGATCTGGCGTTCAACTATGGTAAGAGAAAACGCTATGGTATAGTTTATCATGGCTAGCCTGTTGAGCAAATCCACAATATTTTGCATCTCAGCTTTTTCTGTCCGTAAAAACTTCAGCCTCGTAGGAGTCGCGAAAAACAAGTCTCTCACTTCCACATGTGTACCACAAGACAAAACCCCCGGTGTTAAATCTCTGGTTTTTTCTCCTCCTTCGAATGTGATAGACCAGGCTCTCTCTGCATCCACATGTTTAGAAACCATCTTCACCCTGGCTACCGATGCAACTGCTGTAAGACCTTCTCCTCTGAAGCCCATGGTTTTCACATTTGCAAGATCCCCATCAATGAGCTTGGATGTAGCATGACCGATAAACGCTTTTTCCATTTCTTCACATGCGATTCCGCAACCATCATCACTCACTGAAATTAAGTTGCGACCTCCTTTGTCAACATGCACATTTATGGTTTTGGCTCCCGCATCTATGGAATTCTCTACCAGCTCTTTTACTACGCTCGCTGGACAATCTATTACCTCACCTGCGGCAATTTTATTGATCGTCTGCGCACTTAAAACTACTATCGGCACAATATTACCACATAATAACAATTTTCACGGTTGCCGCGAAGTTGATGAACAACACCATGCCCTAAGTGCTTATGTCTAAAGCACACCAGCATTACTACTATAGATTAACCACATCTATACGTTGTAGGCTCCTATAGCATGCATAATGGTTCATGCCACTCTATACACAATTCTGCTAACTTGTGTTTGGGACACCCTGATTTATTATCAGGGCTTTTGTTATTGACCACAAGGAATTAAAGGTATAGAGATTGACAGTAATTCGGTGGCTTTTTTATGGAAGAGATAGCTGAATCGGCAGTGCACATCCAGAATGGAGTTTCGGCATTTGATGTATTCGCCGAAGCTAGTATTGTGGTGCGTTTAGTTATGCTCGTGTTGCTTGCTTTTTCCTTAGTATCGTGGGCCATAATCTTTAAAAAGTGTTTTGTAATCAACAGACATAAACGGGAGCTGCACGATGTTGAAGTTGTCTTCAATTCCCGCGGTACGGCTTTAGGTATAAGGGAAATTGTAGAATGCGGTAGCGGTGTTGTAGCTAAAATATTGCAGCATGGGATAAAACACGCACAACAGCTTCATAACAAAAAAGAGGGGTTTCATAGGGCCATTAATTCTGAACTCACTAGGGCAGTCGATAAGCTGGAAGAGCAACTAGGTCTTCTCTCTGCGATTGGGTCTTCTGCTCCTTATATTGGGCTTCTTGGTACACTTTGGAAGGTGATAGAGAGCTTTAGAGCGGTCTCGATTGGTGAATCGCAACAAATAGCGTCTGTATTGTATCCTTATATGGCAGAGGCTTTGTATACGTTGGCCCTTGGGCTGTTGGTGGCAATTCCCGCCCAACTATTTTACAATGGTTTTTCGGCATACGTGACGAAGTTATCACATAGACTAGGTAATTTGGTTTACGAGTTGAGTGCATTCGTAACAAACGAAGAATGCGCTTCTGATTCCTCTTTTGAGAGCAGAGATAGCTGAAGTCATTGTGGGTGATACAAAGGGTAGAGTGTATTTTTTCATATTTTTCTTAATATTGTTAAATATATTACAAACAATCGATGTACGGGAAGTACATCTTCTATACCCTGTTGTCTTGACCACTTTATAAAACAGTACTATGTACTTATACGGTTAGTTTTCAACTGGTCAGTTTGGTATTTTCTGCATCTACTATAACCTTCGGTGTAAGGTCATGGTCTAGCTTACTTCTTCTTGGTTATTGTTGTTTGTGGTGAGTTGCTTAGGCTTGTATAGGAGATAAGTGGTGTCTCGGTTAATGTGGAGGCGGCCTGTGTTGTCCGTCAGAGGTGGCATACGTGGAGCGCTGGGGAAGAATATTCATATAATCTCTTCTTTGCTTGTGCATTTGGTGATGGGGGTTTTTCTAGTTGTGCGTACCTCGCCACCTGAGTCGTACGGGGTCTCTACTGCTTCGTGTTGTCCAAACTGTGATGGTGTTGCAATCAAATCACAAGCTCGCACTGCAGATGTAGATTACATAACATCTGCTGGGTCACAAGTTGCTAATTTGGTGAATAGTACTGAGGACGTACAGCGCTCAGGGCTCTTTACAAAGCCAGGCATTCAACCCCCAAGCCAAACTAGTAAGAAACCCGCGAGGATGTCTTTGGCAAGGTCTGATATTGCCGTTAATACTCTGGCATCTCAGGAAGACTTGATGGTAGTGCAGCCCGTGTATGAATACGAGCAGCAATCTGGAGCGAGATACACCAATCCACATAAAAAGGGGTTCTTTGGGTATTCTAAGTCTATATTCCAAAACGTTCTTAATAATCATGCTCCTGAGGAGGTGGTAGACTCCTTATCAGAACAGTTTGCAAAGTGTTGGACTATACCTGCTGGCATAGATGATGATAGCAACGCAGTAGTGAAGATTAAGTTGGCCATGGACCCTAGCGGTAAAGTTACCACTGCTACCATCTCTGATACCAATCTATATGATAATGATCCGCTGTACCGAGCTCTTGCAGATAGCGCCCTTCGTGCAGTACATAAGTGCAACCCTATAACAGAACTACGGGGAACTGACTATAGTATCTGGAATGAAATTGTGTTGACGTTCAATCCCCAGCAAGTTTCATAGGTATTCGCCTATCGCTTATGTTCTAAAGTAACGGGTTGCGCAGGAGTGTAGTGACGTAATCAAGTTGGCCCTGGACCCTAGTGGTAAAGTCACCACTGCTTCCATCTCTGATACCAATCTATATGACCGTGATCCACTTTACCGAGCTCTTGCAGATAGCGCCCTGCTGCAGGGTTGAGTATAGAAGGTTATCAGCAGTTAATGTAACCTTGGCGGCTACTTTGAGGCATGAGGTAAAAGAAGCACTAAACCTCCTGAGAGATAGCTAATACTTGAATACCAGTTACGCAAGTTCTGCTGTCTTAGTTTAAAAGCTACTGCCTTATCCGTAACTACGCTCTATTCCCACTATCACTGGCTTGCTGTGATACTTAACACTATGTGTAGGCCAGTCAACACCTCTAACAAGTCCAGAACCCAAAAAAACAAATCTTAGGGCGTATAGAGACCTTGAATAATAGGTGTGTATTGAAAGTCCAAAATCGAGAAACACCCATTACTTCTTTGACTCTGTCAATACGGGCTAAAATAAATATATTATGCTTCAATCCAGCATATCAACACGTTTTAAGAACGATAGATACCACGTTTCTCAGTATACATGCGCTACCACGCTACAGATTCATACACTATAAGGAGTATTGTATCGTGATACTTGGGTGGACAATATTCTTGGCGTTTTATCTGCAAATCCTCCATAAACGCATTAATGTTACCTCATTCCCATCTTGAAATACCTGGACAGATACCAGTGTGTAAAATGCCTCAATAAATACCCAATCGCTTATAGCTAGTTCCCCAGGCTTTGTACTACATCTACAGGCATTCCGCACGCTGGACAAAACAGAGTGTGAGTCATAGGCGGCTTTTAATAGGCATGATTCGGTAAAAATCACTGGTATAAATGCTGTAAACCGCACAAATACTCCCTCATCACGAAATATAGGATATCTTTTCACCTCATTATTCCCATCTTGAAATACCTGGACAGATACCAGTGTGTAAAATGCCTCAATAAATACCCAATCGCTTATAGCTAGTTCCCCATGCTTTGTACTACATCTACGGGCATTCCGCACGCTGGACAAAACAGAGTGTGAGTCATAGGCGGCTTTTAATAGGCATGATTCGGTAAAAATCACTGGTATAAATGCTGTAAACCGCACAAATACTCCCTAATCACAAAATATAGGATATCTTTTCACCTCATTATTCCCATCTTGAAATACCTGGACAGATACCAGTGTGTAAAATGCCTCAATAAATACCCAATCGCTTATAGCTAGTTCCCCAGGCTTTGTACTACATCTACAGGCATTCCGCACGCTGGACAAAACAGAGTGTGAGTCATAGGCGGCTTTTAATAGGCATGATTCGGTAAAAATCACTGGTATAAATGCTGTAAACCGCACAAATACTCCTTCATCACGAAATATAGGATATATTTTCCACTAGGTTATTGCTGCTATCTGGAAGCAAAGCAGGAGAATACTACTCATATTTGGGCACTGATGTGTCTATTTTCCTTATCGGCTTATAGGCTGTGAATTACCGTATAGCAAAAATTAAAAGGCCTTTTCGCTCTCAGGGCTTTCTTCAACGCATGGAAATGAGAGAGTTACAACTGTTCCAAGATTTGCTTCACCTTTAATACTGAAAGTACCATTCATCAGCTCTACCAACTTTTTACTCAGAGGCAAACCCAATCCTGTTCCTTCATATTTGCGAGAATGTGTACTATCTGCCTGCCCAAATACTGACATTACTTTGTACAGATCCTGTTGTGCAATACCTATGCCATTGTCACATATTTCTATTACAACCTCTTCCTGCTTTTTCTCAACAGACAACCTTACAAACCCTTTCTCTGGTGTGAATTTCATAGAATTAGTTAGTATGTTGAGTATAACCTGCTTCATTCTTCTGGCATCAACCATCAGCACTATTTGTGATTCTGGCATATCACGCTTTAATTCGACCTTGGCTTCCTGAGCCTTGGGTAACATCATGTTAAAACAGGAATCCACTATCTTACGTAGATCGCATTTTACGAGCTCTACACTGAGTTTATTTGCTTCTGCCTTAGAAAAATCCAATATGTCATTTATCAGACTTAATAAGTGTACCCCAGCATGGTTTATCTCCTTGATATACTCCTTGTACTGCGCATTTCCAAGTGGTCCCAAAGACTCTCTCTGAACTATTTCTGAAAAACCTATAATGGAGTTTAGAGGAGTGCGTAACTCATGACTGACATTAGCAAGAAATTGTGACTTACTTACGCTCTCTTTTTCTGCGTTTTCCTTCTTTTCTTGTAACTCAAGGTTTGCATCGTATTGGCTATTAAGCAACTTTACATTTTTTCTGTATATGACAAGGGTCAACACTATACATATTGCTGCAGCAATACCGACCAGTATTACAAATACAAAATTCGAGTTAGAGAAGAAAACCGCCATCTCGCTGCAGTCCCTTGTGACTCGCAAAAATACTATAGGCTCTCCTGATTCATCCATAAGGGGGAATACGGAAGAGTATATGCCGTACGCACTTGTTCCATGCACGATTTCCCCCTTGGAAAGAAGAGAAAGCTCTTCAGGAGATAGCACAATACTTGCATCACTGACTTCCGTATCCATATCATCGCTTACAGTGAACATGACATTCCCGTTAGCGTTATATAAAACCAACTCAACGTCTTTAAGCATATGGAGGGCATGCATGAACTCTGCCTGCATTTTAATTATGAGATTGATATGATAAGGGTTAGTACCAACATGTACAGGCGCTCCACGCAACAAGACTATGTATTTTCTTAAAATCGAATGCTCAAATACATTATTCAGCTCTGTGTTTATTGTTATAGCTGCTTTGCTTAGCGTTCTGTCAGATACATATGCATAAGTAAACCACATTGACCCAACAAACAGCACAACCAATGTCGCCCTTATCAGAAATCTGAAGACCCATCTAAGCATAGATACACCGCTCTCGAACTGTCCTAAAAATATATAGCATACTCTGAGAGCATCAATCCTTAATGATCATTTGGCTTCCAAGGTACTTTTCTGTTGACCTATTTGAAATAGAGGAGTTATCCTGAGCGTTGACCAGTCAGTATTATGGGATAGTTGTGGTTTGTGACTTTATGATTCCTTTTTACAAACCGTTCGACATCAGTTTCGTTCGGGGAGAAGGGGTGTACTTGTATGATAGTAGCGGGAAGCGTTATATAGACTTCGGTTCTGGAAGGGCTACGAGCGCGCTTGGTCACTGCCATCCAGCTATGGTACAGGCATTGTGTGAGCAATCCAAAGCGCTATGGCATGTGTCTAACATGTATAGAATTCAGGAATCTGAAAGCTTGGCTGCAGAACTTGTAGGCTTAAGTTTCGCCGATATGGCATTTTTTGTGAATTCTGGCGCAGAAGCTGTTGAGTGCGGATTTAAGGTTGCTCGGTCATACCAAAATGGTATAGGACGTCCTGAAAGGTATAAAGTACTGACGTTGAGGCGTGCGTTCCATGGAAGAACTTATGCAACGTGCTCTGCTAGTGAGCCGACAGGTTTTCTTCCCCTTTTATACCCGTATGTCGATTGGTTTGTGAGTGTTACTCCATCCATAGAGGCTATACGTAGTGAGGTAGAAAAAGGAAACATAGGTGCCATACTAGTAGAACCAGTGCAGGGCGAAGGTGGCATTCATGTGCTGAGCGGTGAACTGTTGAGAGATTTGCGAGCATTGTGTGATCAACACGGCATATTGCTATTCTTTGACTGTGTACAATGTGGCTCCGGGAGGACAGGAAAATTCTTTGCTTATGAGCATTTTTCCGTAACACCAGACATATGCTCGCTTGCAAAGGGTTTAGGGGGTGGGTTCCCTATAGGTGGATGCCTCATAACGAAAAAAGCAGGGCAATTTGTTACTGAGCGCATGCATGGCTCGACTTGTGGTGGTAATCCTTTGGCTACTGCTGTTGCTCGCGCGATCGTTCGTGAAATAACCAAGCCAGGCTTTTTGGCAAACGTAGAACAAAATGGTGCTTATTTCATCGAGCAGCTGAGTCAAATGGCTACGAGGTTTCCTATAATAAAGAATGTTAGAGGAATAGGCCTCTTGATCGGTGTAGAAATTAATGATACAGCAAGTGCTCACAGCATGGCTGAACAACTTATATCCCATGGTATACTGATTGCCCCAGCATCTGGGAATGTGTTGAGAATGGTTCCTCCATTAATTGTCTCAAGACAAGAGATAGATGAGTTTTTGCAGATATTTGAAGGCTTTCTGCGTTCGTTTAGTTAGTGAGACTCGGGCTGCATGCTTGTGGTTGTGATGTAAGGGATGCGCTAGGTTGCTCTGCACAATAGGTGGGCTTAGGGTAGATGTATACTGACGTTACGCAGCGCTTAAGGTTTTGTTCTAGTAAGTTTTTTTGGTCAGAATTTTCGTATGCACCGTCGTGTCAGTTGCAACTAATCGCCGAAGCGACCTAAATAAGATAAATACTTTCCAGAAATTTTACTGTTAGGAAACAACACGCTACGTAGTCATAACAGTTGTGTACTATTATTTAGTATCGAGGGCGTTTACACACTATCCACAAGCTCATTAGTTTTGCTAATACCACAACGCGGAAGCCCTTGCAGGTTTCTTACCTCCAATTCGTGCGAACAGCGCGCTTTGTTTGCATGTAGAAAACTCTTTGGACAGGGAAAGTGACTGCTGTTCTAATATTTGCTATCTTATATTCCGGCTGTAGTTCCACCAAGAGTGTCTGATTTCTTGCATTTGTCAGAATCGGGCATAGCAGCATTTATTCCCCTGTATCAGGATCTCACACTTTCACTCTCTCAACATGTAATCTTGGAAATACTGCTCAAAGCAGAACATAGTCAACTTGCTACTCGCTAACTTTTTCTCCATTTCTAAGATAGGTCTAATTAAGCTCCTACAAATCTCCGCTATCAACTCACTAAAGTAACTTTTCTCTCACTTACTAGCTTGGTTTTACAGACGTAGTGTTTAGAATGCATATGCACTTTCTTCGTAACTCCGTGATAGATTGAATACCCCAAACGAAAACAATGTTCTGCTATTTTGTCACAAAATATCGCTTTTCTTTCTCCAAGATTAAATAGTAAAAAGCGCTTACCCACTACAGATTGAAGAGCATACAAACTTTATGAGACTTCCATTTCACGTCATGAATTTGGGCATCTTCACCAGACTGCAGCGCAGCTCTCCCCATTGCTACTACCTAACGAGGACCTGTGTGTTTTTGCCACAATAATGCATCATTTTAGAAAGTCTGCTATACGGCATTTTCAATATGCAGTTCGTATACAGACGTCCAGACATAGCACTAAGGGTGATAAGCATATTGATAAATCCCTCATCCTACGAAGGCAAAACACTCAGCAATCTCTGCATACCACTTCCACGCCTCAAATACCCTTTCCCAAGTACAGGTCTTGCGACACGCTATACCTTTTTATAATAAACGCAACCACCGCACATACTGAACTCAAGATTAAGTAGTATTTCCATACCATGACTCCAAAATCTTTTCATGCCTGCCAGGCGCCCTTCCCTCACAAACCTCTCATTACGATTTTTCACACATAATCTACGTAACCTAGACCTCACAGCCGCGTATAGCTAAAGCCTTAATTTTCCCTACTATTCAACACCTAATACAGCACTAAGCTCAGGTAAGAGCACAAGTTACTAATACTTTTTGCCCTTCCAGATAATTTGCAGCGTTACACTAATGGTGCCCAGTATACGCATTGTCTACAAAAACTTTGCATTAGGATATTTCACTATCCGTTCTTTTTTAACGATGTATATGCCATTTTACCATAAATTACACATCCTCTACACTACTCGAACTATAGCACATTGAACATAAAAGCAGCTCCTCAAAAAGTGATTAAAAACCTTAATCAGCATAATTTATATATTTATGTTTATGCAACCCACTTTATAGCGAAAAAATGAATTAGGCGCAGTTGCATAACTCACATTAAACCATGTAATGATAATTGCATGTGCAGCAGTCTTTAGCTCTTCTATAGCCGATATTAAATTTTTCGCATATATAAGATATTACTATTTTTAGTTGACTTGGCACAAAGTGATTAATACTATTTTGAGGGTTCTTTTGTAGTCAAAGCGGGTGGATATGGTAAAAAAAGTATTAGAAGAGGGTGGGGGTATTTATACCGAAAATAGCGTTTTGGTAGAGTCGTCAGATGACGAAGAGACACGCCCCCTGATCGTTGGAGAGGAACAACTTAGGAAAGATAAAGAAAAAGAGTCTGAAAGTACCAGCGAAAGCAACGTACCAGAGACAGTTTTCCTAGTGGCGTCGTTTCTAATGATGCTTGCAGAGACTTTCTCTACGTTTTTTACATTAGCAGTTATCCACTATTCTATAAAGCCCTCTATAGTACACCGCGTAACTCTTGCTTATTTTACGGTATACGCGCTACTCGCTGTGGTGCTTCTTTTAGATTCCTACGCGGCTGTATTGAAGCATCGTAAAGACCTTGAGGAAGGCAAGATAACAGGGAAGGAGTATAAAATAAGGCACTCGAAGGACAGCACTACAATCGCATCAAGTGTGTACTGGGTAATGCTGTGTGTATTATCTCTCATCATGGAAGTTGGTATTGAAAGCAAGGCCATACAGATTATTGCTCTTGTAGTCTCTATACTAGCTCCCTTGCTCGGTGCAATATCGGCATCCATCCGAGCATATGAGGTAATATATGAGCATAAACAAAAGATCAACTCCGAAGGTGGGGATAAAGCAGCATCGAAAACCGGTGTGTGGGTGAAGTCGTTTGTCTTCTTGACGATAGCGTTGTTTGAGGCTTTCCATTGTATATGTCACTTCTATGAAGCATATCTTCTAGTGGGAGAAACGCACAAGCTGTTCTACATAACAGATATGGCTTTACTGACAACACAAGCAGTTCTAGCGGTAGCGTTCGTTATCTTCTACTTTTACGAAAAGATCGTGGGTGAGGAAAAAGATCAGCCATTTGTGGACCACCAAGGAGATACAAAACCTACCGATAAGGGAGGAGAAGGTGTACGCGGTTATGTAAACGATAATATCGGGGCTGAAGACACTAGTAACACAGAGAAAGGTTGTTGTGGTGATCAAGGTAAACGTACCACAAAGTCGATGCTCGACGCGATACCTGGGGGAACTGACATGGGTAGTGAGAAACCTAGCACAGGGTTGGATTGCACTCCGGAGTATAAAGAACTTTTTGTTCGGCAGATATTTGACAGTAGTAAAGATAAGCAACAAAGAACAGCTTAGTGGACCTTTGTTGCTACTTTGCGTGTAGTGCAATGTAGAGAATAAAGAGAGAAGAGGCTATTCTCACCGCGCTTCTTCTCTCTTGCCAGTGTAGTGCTGTTACTCAGCCTCTGTCCCGTATTGACTCTCATATCTTTTTTAACATCTGTGCGTCCCATATAGCGCATAACATATAAATCTCGAAGCTCTATGTAATTAAAAAGATAGCTACCTACGTATGTTGCAGTGGTGCCATGCTATTTTAACTTTTGTTGAGAGCTAGAGCATATTTACGGGTATGGGATACGATAACCACAACCATAGCATTAAAGTATTGATGTGACAGGCGGTAATTTATAGCGGGATGTGCTCTACATAAAAAGCAACACAAATGGTTTTGCTTTAAAGTTTGCACTCTGCTAGATCAGGGATGCTGAAACTGCAAGAGGGTGCTCCATATAAAAGAGCAGAGCTTATATGCCATAACACAAGCATACAGAGAGTACGGGATATCTATAGTGGCAACTAATACTATTGAAGAAGGTGTCGAGGTTGTTGAGATATTAGTTATCTCTTCGTTTCAGGCATGGTTACTCGAGAGTGGTTTTGTATCTTGAAGACTGGTTATCCAGGAATCTATTATTAGAATATATCGTAGGGAGACATTACTAAGGTTGTTGAGATCTCTCACTCTAACGTCAGTGACAAGGTTTGTGTGATAAAGAAGAAAGTGAGTGGCGGTAGATGTACGGAAAGTATGCTTCGATCACGAACAACGCGAATACTGATAGCAGTGAAGCAAGGTAGCTGTTAGTGGGGTACAGGGCGAAGGGTAGCAGCGTGAATAGCAATGGTGTCACCGCTGTGGAAGTATAAGAGCCTTTACATCCAAAACACTAGAAGATGGAAGTAGTAATTAGTCTACATCAACAGCAGTGGAAACTGATACCAGAAGGAACCAGGGACATGTAACTAACGACAACGCAAAAGCTGTAGCTGACGATCTCACTCAAAAACTCACCCTTGAAGAAAAAACAATAGTAGCTGGGTTACTTGCGAAAACTATTGAAGGGGGGGAATTGTTGAGATATGAGTATCTCCATACTCGGTATGGTTAACTTGAGATAGGGGTAAGGGTTTTGCATTTTTTAGATTTGCTATACAGGATTTTATTGTCAGATCTATAAGGTAAAGACATCACTCACCTCTTGAGATTTCTCATCCTAATATTAATAAGCAGATTTGTAAGACGAAGCCTGGCAACAGCGAAACCCCCGGTTCAACCTATGGTAAGTATACTGCGGAAACGAAGGTCACGTCTGGCAACGAAAACGACGTGGCACTTCGTAGAGGTGAGGGAACTCATTGGCAATACGCGCTAAAACCGGGAGCTAGGAGTAGAACGGGTGGTGATACATCTTTATGTTGTAATGCTGGCCACGAGCGGAGACATGAGCAGCGGTTATGAAGCACCGCAGGTTTTAGAACTTTATAGCTGAAACTCTAAAAGATGGTAAGAACTGACCTACTTCTAGGGGTACAAGTGGTGTTGTGCCAGAATCTGAAACTAACGACAACGCCAAAGCCGTAGCCAAAGATCTAGTAGCTCTTAATCGTGATGAAAAAACCATAATAGCTGGGTTACTAGCGAAAACTATTGAAGGTGGTGAGGCTGTTGATCTCAGGGAGGTTTCTTCTACCTTCATAAGGATCAGAGACGAGTTACTATCACTTCTGCCCTTGTTAACTTGGGGATAGAAGATTGTGCATAGAGTCAGTGCTGTAGGGGTGGTGCGTTACAGCAATCTGAGATTTTTGGTGCTATTATCAGGCGCTTGGTTTGTGCCAAGATAAGCTATTTAGAATGTCATTTCAGATATGAGAGAAGTGACAGGTTGCATTGAAATTAGGGCGCACTTTATCTAGAGGCCTATCATCAGGCTGTGCGGAATTCCATTAACAGTAGTTGTTGAGATTAGAGAGGTTTCTTCTACCCTCATCTAGATCACCAGGTATTCTAAGACCCTACATAATAAATCTTATTATTAAAAGGCAAGACCAAGGATATAAGGGATAGTAGAAGTAAGGAAGAATGAGGTTGATATATATCTACGAACTATGAAAAGAGATCTAAAAAAGAACACCGATTGACCTTTACGGCATATACTATATAGCGAACTGCTCACTAGCTTGGCTGCGGAGATAATACACATTAAAGAGGAGTAATAATAATAAAGTTCTCTTCCTGATTTTGTACTATTTTTATCTGCCTGTTTTTAAGGCATTTCTTATATCTTCCAAGATTTACGGGGACATATAGAAAGTTGATCAACTGGAGGTTCATGGCTATACAACTTTCTAACTTATAGCGTCTAACCTCATTGACTATATTCATTCCTTCTTATCACCGTGAAATCTTTTTATCTGATGACCACTTTAGACTTTATCTTTCAGCATCCACCTTACTACTTAAATAGTGAATTCCCTTATGCTTGAAGAGTATATAAGTTAATCTCTAAAATGCTCTCACCTGAAATCTAGTACATAAATACAACGCCATCACCGAAAGAGATTACATGAAACATGCCTATAAAGAAGCATTAGAAGACCATATGCAGTATTACGAAAGGACTCACATGATGATATTCAACAACACACGTATATTACAAAACCAGGATCTAAAAACTATCTTATGCAAGAGCATCATACATATGCTCATACAAAAGAGACTCTACTCTTCTGAAATGCTCATGAAAAACTGCTGTATACAAACAAGCTCACTTCCACACAAACCAAAGAAGAACAATCAGCAGAAATACTCTCCCCTATAAGACTTCCCGCGGAATTCATGCGACTATAGCGTAACAGCAAACCCTCTCTAGCTTTTGTTATAGCACACACAATACCCGAACCCCATGCTTTTCCCTATAAGTACAACTCCACTATACATCATAGGGCTTGCTCTGAGGTGCAGACCCTTTCTCTTCTGCGACAAGAAGGTATAAACGTTACTCATACATGCACATGAGTAACGTGCGCCATGCCTTCCAAACATAAGGACACTACCAGATACAAATCCTCAATTCTATACCAGCTATTAGGATTATACCTATGGCAATTCATTCCCTATTATGACCACGGAGCGCTAACTTCCAGTCAATCTTAAACCTTACTAAAGGATCAGAGACGCATTTACACCACCTAATCCGAAGGAATTACTCAAACAACTGCTAACTACCTCCACAAAGTAGTACACAAGAGCTTCTAAGTCCTAACAATAGCAATCAGCTATAAATACAGTGCTGTCCCGGGCACCACTCTGCTTAGCTCTTTCTCGAGGATATACGAGACTTTACTCTTCTGAAATGCTCATGAAAAACTGCTGTATACAAACAAGCTCACTTCCACACAAACCAAAGAAGAACAATCAGCAGAAATACTCTCCCCTATAAGACTTCCCGCGGAATTCATGCGACTATAGCGTAACAGCAAACCCTCTCTAGCTTTTGTTATAGCACACACAATACCCGAACCCCATGCTTTTCCCTATAAGTACAACTCCACTATACATCATAGGGCTTGCTCTGAGGTGCAGACCCCCTCTCTTCTGTGATAAGAAGGTATAAACGTTACTCATACATGCACATGAGTCCCGTGCACCATGCTTTAGTGGGCTAGAACGCATAATGCTATTGGGCTTAGACTGAGCAGCTATAGCCGTCTATTACCATTTTTATGGCAGATGTTCATACTAATCCACTATCTCTCTTTTGCCTAGGTGCCCTACCTCAGTTATTATGCCTTCACGCTCCATTCTTTCCACTATATTCGCAGCTCTGTTATACCCGATGCGCAATTGTCGCTGCACATAACTAACCGACGTCTTTCTATCTCTTAGCACAACAGAAACTGCTTTTTCATATAAGGCATCATCTTTACCATCGAAATTTTCTGTAGATATTTCATCCCCTACACTGCTATCTAAGGCCCTAGCAATACCTTCTACATATCTGGGCTTGCACTGCATACGCAAATGATTCACAACATCTTGAACTTCATTATCACTAACAAAAGCACCGTGAATGCGACGTATTTTACCCCCTGCAACCATGTATAGCATATCCCCCATCCCGAGCAGTTGCTCCGCGCCTTGTTCTCCCAAAATTGTTCTACTATCAACTCGAGAAGTTACAGAAAAGCTTATCCTAGTGGGAAAATTAGCCTTTATAACACCTGTAATAACATCTACAGAAGGCCTCTGCGTCGCCATAATAATGTGTATACCCGCAGCCCTAGCCATTTGAGACAATCTCTGAATTGATGACTCTATCTCCTTGCCGGAAACTATCATCAAGTCTGCCATTTCGTCGACAATAACTACAATGTATGGAAGAGTGATATTTTTGATCTTTTCCTGCTCAAAAATAGGTTCTCCTGAATCCTTATCGTAACCCGTCTGCACAGTACGCTTAAAAACTTCACCACAGCATGCCGCCTCAGCAATCTTCTCATTATACCCCGTGATGTTCCTCACACCTACTGCCGACATCAACCTGTAGCGCTCTTCCATCTCCGCTACCACCCACTTTAGCACTGCTACTGCTTTTTTCGCTTCAGTCACCACAGGAGTCAATAAGTGCGGAATATTATCGTAAACTGACAACTCCAATACTTTTGGGTCTATCATTATCATTCTACACTGATCAGGCGTGAGCCTATACAATAATGACAGAATCATGGTATTTATACCAACCGACTTTCCTGAACCCGTTGTACCTGCGATTAACAGATGGGGCATTTTCGTCAAATCACCTACTACAGGCTCGCCATCTATACCTTTACCTAAAATGATAGGTAACTTCAGAGCACGGTCCAAATATTCCTTGCTTTCTATCAGATCACGAAGCACCACCATCTTTCTATTGCGATTCGGCAATTCAATGCCCATAACATTTCTACCAGGGACAACTGAAATCCTGGTCGATAGCGCACTCATAGACCGCGCTATATCATCTGATAAGCCTATAATTCGCGAAGACTTCGTTCCTGCTGAAGGCTCAAACTCGTATAGAGTCACTACTGGTCCATAGCGAACATCTATGATCTTGCCATATACGCCAAAATCTTTGAGAACCTCGTACAACTCCTCAGATTCATTTTTATATGCGCTATCATCCACGTCATCCTGCGCATGCTCTCGCCTATCCTCCAATAGCTCTACATGAGGCAAGGTGAAATTTCGTACCTCCTCCTGGTTGTACGATGCATCATCATCTTCTTCATACCCCTCTTCTTCCTCATACTCTTCTTCTAGAGCATCATCCTCATCTGGTTCCAAAGCATTAAGAGAAGAAGAACCTTCCTCTATCTCACACTCCTCATCCTCTTCTTTATCATCTATATCCCAATCGTCCTCGTCGTATTCTTCTTCATCTTGGCAGAGAGCAACATCCTCTTCGTCCTCTCCTGCAATATCTACATCACCACAACGCGTTGAGGATGCTTCGTATCTAGGTTCATCATGAAGTGGACTATCTTCCATATCATCTTCACAGTCTTCTTCAAAAGAGTCATCTAACTCACAATCATCAAATTCCTCTTCCTCATCAAAAAACTCATCCTGATCTTTCTCATATTGCTCTTCGATGACACTATCTTCCTGCTCAGGAACACCATGGAACTTCTCCTCGTATCCATAATGCCCAGAAGGAGCAAATGTGTTAATGATCTTCGTATTCGCGTACTCCCTATGTTGCCCATGTTCTACTGCGATATGCTCTCGTACATCATCATCTTGAACAATATTCAACGCATGATCCTTCAGCGGAGATGTCCCCTCCCCGGCAGTGTTTACACCATGTATGACATAGCTCGTCGGCACGGTAATCTCTGAAACATTATTGCTTTCATTTTCTTTAAGTCTGCCTGCACTCACCCTCAATCTCAAGCGAGATAGCAATTTGACCAGAATCCTAGCGAAAAATACAGGCACTTGCCACCCTATAGAGCTAAAAATGCCTATAGAAGCCGATACAATCAACGTAATTAAAGAAAAACTTTCAAATTTTTGCCCTACAAAACCCCCATAATGGAACACGCTTGTAGCTTTAAATGAAAACTTTGCCAGTATTCCCGCAATGCTAAAAGTAACAAGACATAGAGCTGGTATGTATATTCTACGCACGAATTTAGGCAGTTTTTGTAACCACGCCAACGTTAAAATCCCAGGTACAACGCCTGCCATCCCAAAAAGTTGCACGAGAACGTCAGCGAGATATGCTCCTGCAGTTCCCATCAAATTGCTTACCTCTCCAGCAGCAGTGCCAATACATCCTGTAGAGTTTAATGCAGAGTCACACGCGTTATACGTAATAACTGAAGCTTCAAGAAAAACAACTAAGGACAGCACCACACAGAAGCGGAATAATCCTGCTATGTACTTCATTCGAATATCCCATCCACTTACCCAAAGTAGTAACGCAATGCATACCTAAAAAAGCTGATAGAAATCAAAAGTATCATTGGTGACAAATCCAGACCTGCAACGCTTGGAATGTACCTCTGAATCAAAGCAATAGCTGGCCTGGATAATCTTGATAACGCCGCATACGCCCTATACACGAATTCATTATCCCTATTTACTACCCTCATAGCGATTAGCCACCCCAGTAGCACATATGCGATAAGCGCGAAATTATATGCACTCAACAATGTATCGATTAGGTAAGCTAGCGGATGCATAATTTATCCATCACCTCTTCTGTGGCAGAGCATGCCATTATACAAGAATACACATTAATTAAAAATGGAATTTGCCTTTTTTGTTTGTGTGCTTGGGAAATTAACTAATATTTCAACTTGAAGATATTGCGATTATCGTATAGAATGCTCCTAGGATCGATGCCGTTTTCTAGTGTTGATTATTGTCGCTTTGTCATTGCTCGCTTCCGCTTTCTTTTCTGCAGCGGAAACAGCTTTTACTTCTGTGAGCCCTTCGTCCATTCACAAGTTAGTGGTAAGTGGTAATAGGAGAGCTAAAGTTGTGGATGCTCTTACTGCTAGGAAGGAACTCGTAATCAGCACACTGCTAATTGGAAATACCGTTGCCAACGTAGCTGCGTCTTCTGTTGCTACAGCTTGGTTAGTGGGGTTACTGGGCTCTGAGGGATTGGTGGTTTCTACTGTCACTGTCACGTGCCTGATTCTGTTATTTTCAGAGGTACTCCCCAAGACGTATGCTCTTCAAAATCCGGAAAAGATCTCGCTGCGTACCTCAGTCATTGTGCACGCATGCTTTTTACTGCTCTCTCCTATAGCAGTTTCTATCAGGTACATTGTAGACTTTGTAGTAAAAATACTCGGAATGCGGGGAGAAAGAGAAATGATTTCCGCTGTAGATGCAATGAGAAACCTCATATTGCTGCATGAAAGTAAGGGAACAATGTTTCAACAAGATCTAGACATGCTGAGCAGTGTCCTAGACTTAGCAGAGACTGAAATATCTCAGGTAATGACGCATAGGAAAAATTTGTTTGCTCTCAATATAGACGAAGAAGTAGGCGTCTTGATAAAGCAAATTCTTCAGAGCAGCCATAGTAGGATTCCGATCTGGAAGGAGCGTGAAGAATCAATAATCGGAGTCATCCACGTAAGGGATGTTACTGATCTTGTACGAGAGAAGAGTAATAACGTAACTAAGAGCGACATATATAGCATAATAAACAAGCCTTGGTTCGTGCCTGATACTACGCCTCTTAGTGTGCAATTACACAATTTTCGCTACAAGCGTAGGCATCTTGCTCTAGTAGTAGATGAATATGGAACCTTGCAAGGTGCTGTGACACTGGAAGATATTCTTGAAGAAATAGTCGGTGATATCTCTGATGAGCACGACGTAGTTCCAGAAAGCTTAATTACCTCTATTAGCGAAAATGAGTTCCATATTGGTGGTGGTGCCCCTATTAGAGACGTAAATAGACAACTTCGCTGGAATTTACCTGAAGAAGCTTCAACTTTAGCTGGGTTAATTCTGCATGACGTGGAGCGTATACCTGAAGAGGGCGAGATGTTCCATCTACATGGGTTTTTGTTTAAAATCCTGAAAAAAAACGGAAACACAATTTCCTTACTAAGCGTTACTACTTCTCACAAAAGCTCCGACGCTCAACAGCCACAGGGCTGAAATATACTCACAGAGGCCGAAATCAGCTCTACTAACTCTCAGCGTATTACCTTTGCGTCCTAATCTATGATAGAATGCAGTCATATACGGTATATCTTCTCACAAAAGCTCCGTATGCTGCTAAAATCCAAAAACTGAACATCTACGTAGTCAAAAAGAACAACACGTTTTAATTCAAAATTTATTTGCACCACCTAGTTTCCCTTCTCCATGTAGACTCTATCTACAGTGCACTGCATGTTATTAGTTCTTCTCATGTTTTTTATACACCATACCATGTCACTGGAGCTGTAGTGGGTGCGGTGTCCCCACGCCTAAATAATGCGCCAAAAAATGCCACCAACCGTGAAAAAGCTGGATAATCCTTGTAACTTATACTGATAGAACTAGGTAGGAGCTATAATAAGAAAACAGTGGAATGCTCCCTTAATTATCAAAGAAGTACGTGATGTAAGCTATCGTATAAGACTACTTATGCTCACTATGAAAAAATAACGCTATTTCGACCCATCTAATGCAAACATACTCTACCTCTCCTCAGTGCTAATGAACAAGAATATTATGGTGTTCCGTGCAGAGACCCGTAAAAAGCAGCAGGCTCACTGCTGTGACTGAAGAAATAAAGATACCCAAGCTTAGCCGTAAAGTTGCACTACAAAACTTCAAAAATTGTACCTAATGATAGCAACGTACTGAATTCCTTTCCTGCATAGATGTTATGTCAGACTGCTTACCCTAAAAGACGTCTGTTATCAAAAAACCTGAGACTTAAGATACCTACTCTGATTCTAAAATGGCCTCTCAGTGTTGAGGGAGAGAAATCCTATGGTGTGAAACACTAACATCCGTGAAGAAAGTGGGGTAACTCTGTGACTGACGAAGAAAGAAAAAAATACTCGAGCTTAGCCGTGAAGTTGCACTAAGAGACCTAATAACATGATGAGGATTCTCTGCTACTGCGCGCGACGTTATAAACAGCATTTTCAGGTACATGCTTGCTGAGAATAGATAGCTCGGCTTATGTTTGTTCTATAACTCATGAAGCCACCTCTATAGGAAACCCAACATATATAGCCCTTAAAGTGTTGTAAACCCGCTATGGAAAACCTACTGATTAGGCCTAAAGTATTGGCTAGCTGCGGAAATAGAACTTTAGCTATAGAGCAGCATCACGAATTTGAAAGTCAAGGCACCTAAGATGTTTTCATAGCAGTTTACAGTACAGAAAGTATTTCAACATGGGCTAGTTCACAATCGCATATACAAATTCTATGCTCTTTAAACCTGTTTCTCTATGTTATGCACCTACAAAAATAAAACCAGGGTTCTATAATTTGAAAACATGCAATTTTTGCTAAAGGTCCTTTCAACCCTTCTATCTGATAAGATGTTGGCTGTTAAATAAAGATAATGCTGCCTTTTCCTTACTTATACACCCACACTACATTTATCGAGAAATCGACGTATAGCATCTTTTGGATCAGCAGCCTCAGTCACAGCAGAGATAACAGCTACTCCACCAGCGTTGCACCGCACAACATCATCTATGTTAGCTAGCGTAATGCCGCCAATAGCCACCACAGGACAAGAACTGCTCTTCACCCATTGCTTTAGAAGCTCCAACCCCTGCGCATGAAACTGCATGCTCTTAGATGTGGTGTCATATATAGGTCCAAGTGCAATATATGATGGCTTATAGAAGCTTGCACGTGCAAACTCATGGTAACAGTGTGTACTAATTCCTAGTCGTATTCCAGAGGATGATATCCTATACAGGTCAGCAGTTTTTATATCTTCTTGCCCAAGATGTATTCCGTATGCATTGTATTTTAGCGCTAGCTCCCAATAATCATTCACTATAAATCTTACACCGTAGCGTACTGCAATTTCAGAACAACGCTTCACCATGTTTTCCACTTCGCTTACAGGCTTATCCTTTGCCCTAAGCTGTATAGTTCTTACACCACAGCTCGCAGCAAATTCAAACCAATGTGCATCAGGAACTATTAGGTAAAAACCAATATCATCCATACCTTGAAAGCAAAACTCACCGATTTCATCCTTACTAGAAGATATATGCGGGCAATGCTCTCGTATATCTGCACTTCTACTATCTAGCGGTGTTAGACCATTGAGCTCTCTTGTAGCATATATTCTAGCATGCACCAGACAGTCCAAATGTCTATCTCTCTCGTCTACACAGCGTGTCCCTGCTCGTACATTACTAATAACATGATGGTATGCATCAACAAATGCTTCTACTTCTGAGTCCTTATCACATCTATACTGAAACTGCAGTTCTTCTATGCCATCAAAATAATAATCTACGCAAACCCCTCCCGTTCGCGTAACGCTTAATGCATACACGTCCTGTAACTCTCTAGCATAAATGTCCCGAAGCGCCTCTCCTATGGATCTGCCATGTGCTGCTAGTTTTTGTCCATCAACTACGTACATAACGCGCTCGTAACACCTATAAAACTTTACTATATGCCATTCTAGGCTCGGCGCATAACCCTAAAGTAACACCCTTTTCCGTATTTCATATATGCGTACAGCTACACCACAACATTACGGTAGGCTTAGTATGTCTATCGGTTTCCAAGATTGGCACATCATCCCATGATCACATAACAAATTCCATGGTGTATGCCCGATTAGCAAAATGCATCTCCCCCAATTTTATTATTCTTCCTATTGAAGAACTGAATTATTGTTGCAGCCGTCTCTTCTATAGACTTCTGTGTCACATCTATTAGTGGCCACTGGTTCTTCATACAAATTCTGTTGACTTCGCTTATCTCCTGCTCAACCTGCTCGTAGCTTATGTAATTGCAGTTGCTCTGATTTTTCATGGAAATAAGACGATTACGACGTATCTGTATTAAACGGTCTATGTCTATAGTCAAACCAACGACCAGTTTATCAGCTAGGGCTGCAGAATCTATTGGCAGAGTAATAGAATGCACAAATGGAATATTGACTACTTTATAGCCCCTATAAGCAAGATAGATGCTTGTGGGTGACTTCGAAGTTCTTGAAACCCCTACTATAATTATATCAGCACCGTCAATATCCCAAAGACTCTGCCCATCATCATGCGCAATAGTATAATTTATCGCTTCTATTCTGTTAAAATACTCATCACTAAGCCGATGCGGATGAGCGTTTGGGTCCTTAGCAACGCTTAAATAACAAGAAATCTCCCTGATTATATGCGATAGTATAGGGATACACCTAATATTATAAGCTTCAGCCTTTTTCTTGAGATATTCCCTCAGGTCATCATCAAGCACAGTATACATTATTAGGTTATTTCTCTTGCGATCAATACTAGAGATTATTCTATCTACATGACTCTTGCTGCCAACCAAAGACCAAACAAACTCGTTTACTTCTAAAGACTTAAAATGCTCAACTGCCGCCCTTGCAACAGACACAACTGTCTCACACGTGGAATCCGAAACAAGGTGAAGATCAAGAATAGCCTTCTCACCCATGAAATACTCTTACTTAAAAACTAAACAGATATCAAAATGCACCCGAATAGGTGCTAACATGGCTAAGCCCCTACGCTCTGGCAATTCACCCTACCCTAAAAAGGCAAACCATTCCACAAATAATACAGTTAAAATCTATATCTTCTCTTACGATACGTCTGCAGATTTACAAGCACCACATACAATATGTCCCTTGGAAACAGATCGCAAATCAGCTTCATCTACCTTGCCAAAACACTTTACGCACTTAATATCCTCGCTGGGAGCAATGTTATTATCTACTGCAACACGCTCATCAAAAACAAAGCAGTCCCCCTCCCATAAGCTATCAGCCCCTTTGACAGACTGCAGATAATTCAAGATGCCTCCCTTAAGGTGATACACATTCTCAAACCCTAAGCTCTTAAGAAACGCAGTGGACTTCTCACATCTTATCCCACCAGTGCAGTACATAGCCACACCTACATCCTTATCTTTGCCTTCAGCCCACTTTCTAGCCCAATCAGGAAACTCCCTAAAAGAAGTAGTCCCTGGATTTATAGAGTGCTTAAATCTACCAAACTTTATCTCATAGTCATTCCTGGTATCAATAACATGCATACCAGGCTTAGTTATGAGATCATTCCACGCTTTAGGGTCCACATACTCCCCCCTCATCGAAGAACAGTCAAAATCGTCGATGCCAAGTCTAACAACTTCTTTTTTCAAACGTACCTTCATTTTAGAAAAAGGCAGCCTACTAGAATAGCTTTCGTGGTATTTCATATCGGCTAATCTATGGTCCAAATCTAAAAAAGAGAAAAACTTATTTATAGCGTCCCGCTCCCCAGAAATAGTCGCATTTATACCTTGTTCTGCCAATATTACCGTTCCCTTTATGCCATGCTCCTGACAAAATTCCAGTATCACAGACCGCATGTCATAGTAATTATGCAAGTGGACAAAACGGTAAAAAGCCGCCACCACAAAGCCCATAGACATAAGCATATCTAAATTTCTACCCATGGCCCTATGCTATTCTAGAAGGAAAACATTGTCAATTTCTCACCATGCAGCAATACACGTACATTTCTAGGAATGCCTATTCCACGTATATGTAATAGTAAAAAACCGTAAAAGCATAAATCTGCCTTACATGTTGTCAAAAACCGCCCATACTTTTTAGCCCTACGCAGAGCACAACCATATAAACAGCAGCCCCTTCCCAACACGCGGAATATTATTCCTCAATATTACCTGGAGAAGAGCAAGTTTACCTTTTATTTTTCTAGGACAATAAGCAAGCCCCCTATCATTGTGCGCATACTAAAACTCAGGGGCCCTAAAACTTCTCATGAACATGTAACTAATATAACACTAGCAATTCATAGATCTATGTGATCTCTACAACTTAAAATATCTTTAGACTACCAGAGAGACCAGAGAGACCAGAGAGACCAGAGAGACCAGAGAGACCAGAGAGACCAGAGAGACCAGAGAGACCAGAGAGACCAGAGAGACCAGAGAGACCAGAGAGACCAGAGAGACCAGAGAGACCAGAGAGACCAGAGAGACCAGAGAGACCAGAGAGACCAGAGAGACCAGAGAGACCAGAGAGACCAGAGAGACCAGAGAGACCAGAGAGACCAGAGAGACCAGAGAGACCAGAGAGACCAGAGAGACCAGAGAGACCAGAGAGACCAGAGAGACCAGAGAGACCAGAGAGACCAGAGAGACCAGAGAGACCAGAGAGACCAGAGAGACCAGAGAGACCAGAGAGACCAGAGAGACCAGAGAGACCAGAGAGACCAGAGAGACCAGAGAGACCAGAGAGACCAGAGAGACCAGAGGTCACATACCCCCTCCCTACAACAGATTCAAGAAAAATTATCGAATTGAAAGATAATCGCCAACTTATGATACAACAGGCATAGACTTGCCTCTAAACCTGCACAAAAAGCTCTTAATATCACATGGCTTTTTTGACTCTTGCTGTACAACCAGAGGAACCAATGCTGTATTCCCCCCACACCTTATGTGTAGCTCGTTATTTATTACATCCCCTATATTCATTTCTGCAAATTCATAGCTCTCAGCTTCCAAAACCCTAACCCTAGAACCATCAAGCATAAAATACATTTTAGGATATAAAGCCCGAATCCTGCGGCATATCACATCTGCCGCTTCCTCAAAATCTATTCGAAATTCTTCTAACTTATTAGCAATTGTAACCCCTGATTCGTCCTGCTTAATAGGTTGAATACTCCCTATACTATCCAAGACTTTCAGGAGCATCCTACTACCCATTACAGAAAGCCTTCTACTAAGATCCAATATATTCTCCTTTTCACCTATTTCTGTAACTTCCTGAAGATATATATCTCCCGCATCCATAAATTCATTAATCTGCATAATAGTCACCCCAGTGACCGTATCCCCTGATAAAATAGCATGCTGCATAGGCGCAGCTCCACGCCATCTGGGTAACAATGAAGGATGTATATTTACACACCCCATTCGAGATGCAGTCAATGTCCACTTGGGTAACATAAGCCCGTACGAAACCACCACTATAACGTCGGGTGCATACTCAGCCATTATGCTTTCTTCTCCTTCAGCCCTAAGTGATACAGGACTTCTTACGGGAATACCCTTCCCCTCAGCACAAATATGAACAGGAGTCTTAGTTAACGCGTACCCACGCCCCGCAGGCTTAGGCGCTTTTGTATATACGGCAACAACATCATAGGAATCAGCAGAGACTAAAGCCTCAAAAGCTGGAAGTGAGAACTCCGAAGACCCCATAAACACTACCTTCATGGCACCCCCCAATAAAACGTTCTATCACTTACCCTGCCAAACCACTAAAAGGATATCTCCCCCCACATACTAAGAAATTGTCGACATGACAAACACGCCAGACAAAACGTGGGGCTGGTAGGATTTGAACCTACGGCCCACTCGTTATGAGCGAGTCGCTCTAACCACTGAGCTACAGCCCCTCAAACCTCATTGTATTACACAGACGAATAATTTACAACGAGTTTTACTCATCAGTATACACAGAATGCTAACAGCAACTTGAACGCATACAGCAACACCTACACTGCAAATTCAAGAACCCTAAGCAACCTACCGTATACCCCTGAGCAATATTACAAAAACTTAAGAAAACCTATCACCAATACACTATCAACAGCTCTTAAAGTCCCAACCCATACTGCCAATTCTCCAACTAACAAAAACACCCACCACACCTAGCGGTAAAAGTACCACATCCTAACTACCCCTCGCCCCAAAACGAAAAGGGAAACACAATCAGAACCCAAGCAACTACTCAACTTAATTCAGAAAAGAACAATCACCAACACCTGACATCTGATTGACAAATACCTCATCCTCGCTCAAAGGTACAACTGGTGACTCTAGCGCGCAAGCTATAACTTCATCTACACTAGAAACCAGCACCAGCTCCAGGGATTGCTTAACACTCTCAGGAAGTTCTGCAAAATCCTTTTTATTCTTAATAGGAAGAATAACAGTCGTCACACCACCACGCATTGCAGCCAACAACTTCTCCTTCAATCCACCTATAGGCAGCACTCTACCCCGAAGAGTAACCTCCCCAGTCATTGCCACCGAGTTTTTCACAGGAATACCAGTCATCAGCGACACAATAGAAATGCACATAGCTATACCCGCCGATGGACCATCTTTCGGTATCGCTCCCTCGGGAACATGCACGTGTATATCCTTGCTCTGAAAATCCTTAGATTTAATCCCAAACTCAAAACACCGAGAACGCACATAGCTATATGCAGCCTTCACAGACTCTTGCATAACCTCCCCAAGCTTACCAGTGCATTTTATACCACCCCTACCAGGCATCATCACCGATTCTATGGTTAAGAGATCACCACCAGTCTCCGTATACGCAAGCCCAGTAACAACTCCCACCATGCTGCTTTTCTCTTTAATACCATAGTCGTACTTGCGCACACCTACATACTTATCCACATTCTCAGGCGTTACAAATACGCTTTTTACATCTTTATTAGTGAGAATTTCCTTCACAGCCCCCCGCATCAACGAAGACAATTCTCTCCTTAAGCCTCTAACACCACTCTCCCTAGTGTAAAACCTAATTAAATCACAAATCGCTTCAGCAGAAATATCCCACTCCTTCTCACGTAAACCATGCTCCTTACGCAAACCAGGAATAAGATGAACCTTGGCAATCTGCAGCTTCTCCTCCTCCGTGTACCCAGAAAGCTGAATTATCTCCATCCTATCTAGCAAAGGCTTCTGAAAATTGAGATTGTTTGCAGTCGCAACAAACATAACATTCGAAAGGTCAAACTCCACCTCGAGGTAATTATCGACGAAATGCTTGTTGTGCTCAGGGTCCAACACTTCTAATAGAGCCGCAACCGGATCACCCCTATAATCCGACCCCACCTTATCTATTTCATCCAACAAGAATAACGGATTACAAGTCTTAGCACGCTTCATCTGCTTTATTATCTTCCCAGGCATTGCACCTACATAAGTGCGCCGGTGCCCACGTATCTCAGACTCATCATGCACACCACCTAATGATACGCGCACAAACTCGCGCCCCGTAGCCTCTGCTATAGACTTAGCCAGTGAAGTTTTTCCCACACCAGGAGGACCAACGAAACATAAAACTGAACCCTTAGGCTTCTTCACCCTCTTCAAAACAGCTAAAAATTCCAGCACCCTCTCCTTAACCTTATCCATGCCAAAGTGGTTGTTGTTAAGGATTTTCGCAGAGCTGGTCATATCTATCTTGCCGCTCTTAAACTTCCCCCATGGCAAATCAAGCAACCATTGCATATAACCAGAAATGATATTAGCCTCGGGAGACATCAAATTCATTTTCCTGTAGCGCTTCAAATCACTCAAAGCACGTTCCCTAGCCTCCTCCGATAGCGGAGTGGCATTTATCCTTTTCTCAAATTCACTAGCAGAATCACTATCACAGCACGAACCATCACTCTCTTCCAATTCACGCTGAATAGCCTTTAATTGCTCATTCAAGTAATACACTTTATGAGTAGCCTCTACCTGAGACCGCACCCTATCATCTATCTTTTTCTGAGCATTCAAAACCCCTATCTCCAGCTTTATCATGCCGAAGACCAGGTCGAGACGCTTGACTACACAAAACTCCTCAATAACCTTCTGCTTATCTTCTATACTAACCGCAAGATGAGAAGCCACAACATCAGATAGATGCCCTAATTTCTTGATCTCGTACGTAGAGGCAACAACCTCCGGCTGCATCTTCTTGCTAAGCTTGTTCCATACATCAAATTCACGCAGAACCGATCTCCTTAGCGCTTCCACCCTACTATCTATCTCAACGTCTTCATCATCCTCAATAATTTCAACGCTTGCGCTTAAAAAATCTCCCTCATCTACTAGATTTAGAACCTTAGCCCTACTCTCACCCTTTATTAAAACTTTCAATACACCATCAGGCAACCGTAACAATTGCACAACATCAGCTACTACACCCACAGTATACAAATCATCATTGCCCGGGTTATCAACAGAACCATCAATCTGCGTCAACAGCAGAATCTTACATCCCTCCGTCTTCGCAGTATACTCGAGCGCATTAACGGACTTTCCGCGCCCAACCGAGAGAGGCACAACAACCCTAGGGAATACAACCGTGTCTCTCAGCATCAAGACGGGAAGTAACACAACTTTACCCTCTTCCATAAAGATTCCCCTTCCTAGCATCTTCAAAACAGTTCTTGCCTAGAACCAAGTTCTCCACCATCTCCTTACTTATCGAGACTTTCCCCTCATGCGCACATCCCTGCGGATCAAACATAAAGTCAAGCAACAATGACTCCATTATTGCCCTGAGACCACGAGCCCCAGTATTGCGGTCAACAGCCTTCCTCGCGATAGCCATCAACGCGTCATCATCAAACTTCAACTCTAAATTATCCATCTCAAATAATTTAGCGTACTGCTTCACCAAAGAATTCTTCGGCTCCACTAATACCCGAAAAAGCGTATTCTCATCCAACTTACCCAATGAAGTAATAACAGGAATCCTACCTATAAACTCCGGAATAAGTCCAAATTTAACCAAATCTTCAG
Source organism: Anaplasma phagocytophilum str. Webster (assembly GCF_000964685.1). Lineage (GTDB taxonomy): Bacteria > Pseudomonadota > Alphaproteobacteria > Rickettsiales > Anaplasmataceae > Anaplasma > Anaplasma phagocytophilum. Next base: position 950,709 of record NZ_LANS01000001.1, on the reverse strand, counting down.
GCTCTGCATAGGATAAAACATCTTTCGTCGGACTCACCATGCTTTGCACGTTCGCCTCAAACCCCATGGAGCTTCCACGATTACGAGCCTCTATAATTTTCTCAAGCCCATCAAACGCACCACCAAAAATAAACAAGATATTATCAGTGCTGATTTGTATAAACTCCTGATGAGGATGCTTCCTACCACCCTGCGGAGGAACAGACGATACCGTCCCCTCTATTACCTTCAATAGAGCTTGCTGTACCCCCTCTCCCGATACATCTCTGGTAATCGACGCATTCTCAGACTTCCTAGATATCTTATCAACTTCATCTATGTAAATTATACCACGCTGCGCAGCCTCAACATTAAAATTTGCTGCCTGCAATAGCTTAAGCAAGATGTTCTCTACATCTTCCCCAACATACCCAGCTTCTGTAAGTGTAGTAGCGTCAGCCATAGCGAAAGGCACCTGCAATACCCTCGCCAAAGTCCGCGCAAGTAGAGTCTTCCCCGACCCAGTGGGACCTATAAGCAAAACATTCGATTTCGATATCTCAACTTCACTAATAACCCCAGAGTTCCTCAAACGTTTGTAGTGATTATATACAGCAACAGACAAAACCTTCTTAGAATGCTCCTGACCTATCACATACTCGTCCAGAACCTCTTTTATCTCCCGCGGCTTCAGATCAAACCTACCCTGCTTAGCAGGTAGATTCTCCTCCTGCAATATACCACCACATAATTCAACACACTCATTACAAATGTATGCCTCAGGACCGGCTATCAGCTTCTTTACTTCACTATGCAACTTACCGCAAAATGAACAACTATAAGCGCCTTTCTTCGTCTCAGACATTTACCTTCCTACTACTTTTCCTCAATACGCTTTTCTATCACCTTATCTATAATACCGAAATCCCGCGCCTTCTCGGCAATCATGAAATTATCCCTTTCCATGCTACTCTCTATCTCTTCCAAAGATTTACCAGTATGCCGAACGAAAATCTCATTTAGCCTACGTTTTATCTCCAATATCTCTCTAGCGTGTATCTCTATATCAGTAGCCTGTCCACGAAAACCACCAGATGGCTGATGAATCATAACTCTAGAATTCGGAAGTGCACAACGCATCCCAGGCGCCCCTGCACACAACAAAAGAGACCCCATAGATGCCGCTTGCCCCAAACAAAGCGTAGCAACATTCGGCTTTATATACTGCATAGTGTCGTATATAGATAGCCCAGCCGTCACCACACCACCTGGCGAATTTATATACATGGATATATCCTTCTCAGGATCTTCAGCTTCCAGAAATACTAACTGCGCAACTATGAGACTTGCCATCTCATCTTCGATAGGCCCCGTAACGAATATAATCCTCTCTTTCAGCAATCTAGAATAGATATCATACGCCCGCTCACCCCTACCAGTCTGCTCAACTACCATCGGAACCAAGTTCATAGACTACCCCCCAAATCCCATACACAAACCCTCAAGACAAGCTTAAAACTATTACCTACACACTCTCAAAAAGCGATTTAAGCTCCCCCGCAGACATGCTTTGCTTATCCTTTTTAGCCCTGGAAATTATATACCTGACCACCTTATCTTCAAGGACTTTTCCCTTCACGTGTTCCCTAAAATCCTCTCTGTTCTTAAAAAGCTTAAGCACATCTTCCATGCTCCTTCCGTAGGCAGAGTAATTCACCCTGATAAAGGACAAAATATCATTGACCTCCACAGCAACCCCAGCATCAGTTGCCACCTTCATGAGCAACATACCAAGCTTTACACGCTGCTCAGCTTCCTTAGTCAGAGCCTCAGCATCATTCAAATCCCCTTCTTCTAGCTCACGACGCATCCTTCCAAGCTCTTGAGCAACTATATATTCAGGAACATCCACACTGTACGACGCATCCAAATGTTCAAGCAGCTCTCTCTTAGCCACTACACTACCCATATCCGCAAAACGACGATTGAGACCATCCGTGGCAAACTTCACCATATCTTCTACGCTCCCAAAGCCACACTTGCTCGCCAATGTCTCCCTGTCACTTATCTCATCCTTTACGCTAAGTCTCTCTACCGTCACATGCATGTCTACTTCCTTTCCAGCAAAGTGCTTAGCCATATAATCGAGAGGGAACTCCAACTTAAATTCCTTAGATTCACCCTTCTTCATTCCAACAATTTGCCTCTCAAACTGCTCTAGCAATTGCCCCTTTCCCAAAACAAATGTAAACCCCTGCGCACTTCCTCCTCTCAGCGCCTTTCCCTTAAACGCGCTACGATAACTTATCGTCACCCGATCACCATCTGAAACCCCACGAGATTCATCATCAACATCAACAAAGCTCGGGTAGTTTGCCTTAAGATCTTCTAGAAACTCATCAACATCCTCTTGCGAGATATTTACCTCAATCTCCTTCAGAGTAATACCATCAATATCAACAACTGGAACCTCCGGCATTACCTCAAACTTCAGCTCATAAACCAAACCCCCATCGCCCTCACTATTCGAACAAACCTTGGGATAAGCCTTGATTTCCACACCTGAAGTCACTATACCTCCGAAGTCACCCTCCTTCAGAAACTTAGAAGAAATATCATCAATAACCTGCGCTACTACTTCGCCCGCTATACTCTCTCCATACATTCTGCGCACAAACTCCGGAGAAACCTTACCCTTCCTAAAACCATCCATACGTGCTGTAGCCGCAATCCCCTGAAGCTTCTCAGTTACCTTCTCTTCTATGTACTCGTTTTTGACAGCAAACTCATACCCACGCTTAAGCCGCTCGTTGAGAACCTCTTTGACACAATAGAACTGCTGCATAAAAACACTCCTCTTACACTCCAAGCACACAGGAGTGCGGATAGAGGGACTTGAACCCCCACGAGCATAACTCACTAGGACCTAAACCTAGCACGTCTACCAATTCCGCCATATCCGCACAAGCAACCAAGGCACACAGCCAAACACAAAACATAGATAGTATGGCTCCGTTCCGAAACAAACAAAACCCTGCAGAACCTATGAAAAAAAACAGCCGCGCTTAAGGCAACCTCCGCCACTAAGCACACTTAGTAAAAGCACTAAGTGGTTCCGGCGTGATTCGAACACGCGACACACTGATTAAGAGTCAGGCGCTCTACCACTGAGCTACGGAACCACCACCTCAGACGCGAATCACCGTTAGACAACTTGAGCATCGCGCCGTTTCAACCCCTGTTGATACTACTATACATTTGATATGTCAATAATAAGATCGCTAGCACCTAAACTTGAGATTGCTAGTACCACAAGTTTGACTATCAGGCTTATTTCTTGACTATGAAACTGATTTGTTTATAATGCGGACCGCTTTGTCTCGGTTGTCTTGGCGTCTGGCTTTGTTTCAACTAGCCATTGAGTTCTGCCTATAGCTTTTGCTTTTTTAGGAGTGGTCGTCATGAGATTCTATAAGGTTTTGTTTTTGTTTGCGGTAGTACTTGTGCTGCAGGGATGCGGAGGATTGTTCTCGAAAGAGGAACGAAGAATACGGAGTCCTTGCGTTAGAGCAGGAAGTGGGCATGAATGCGAACGTCATCCAGTAAATAAATGGTTGCTCAGATAGTATTCCATAAGTTTGTGCTGCCTAGGAATGTTCGTAGGCAGTGCAGGCTGGGGTGCAGCTTGCACTTTTTTGATATGTAATTTGGAGTTTCTCTTGCGGGCATGTTGTGAGATTGTCGCCACGTGGTTTGGGTGTGGAAGATCACCTATAGCTCCTGGTACTGTGGGCAGCGCTGCTGCGCTATTGTTTTTTCCTCTTGCCATTACAAGCTTCGCGGTGGGTTTTGTGCTTTTTTCTGCTCTTATGGTTCTGGGAACATTTGCTGTAGCACAGTATCTTAAATGCCATCCTGGAATTAGTGACCCTAAAGAAGTTGTGGTGGATGAGGTATGTGGACAGCTCTTGGTCTTTGTAATCATTGCCGCTTTAATGCAGAGTGGCTCTATATGTTTGAGATCTACTGATGGGTCATTGTGGTTTCTGTCACTAACGGGATTTGTCACATTTCGCATTTTTGATATTGTGAAACCATGGCCTATCTGTTTTGTTGACAAGAACATAAAGGGGGCGTTAGGAGTAATGTTAGATGATGCAGCTGCTGCAATGCACGCTGCTGTTGTTACTCTTGCCGTAATGAGCGTGGTTGTGATGTAGCACTCACGTATAGTTAAGTAGGGGGAATAATTAAATGCACCTTTCTTCTTTAGCATCAGAGAATCTGAAAGAATACATGTTATATGCGGTCAAAATGTCTGAATGGTCGTCAATGGAGGTAGGCAACTTGGTGCTGGCGATCAATGGCCGCGCCGACTCTTTATTTAATTATGTTTTCTGTCGGGACGGGAGCTTAGAAGAGTCAGAACGTTCAGCAAAGGAAGTCTTGAACTACCTGCATAAAGATGGAATCGACGCTACTTGGGTCATGGATTCATACATGAAGACTTGGAGAGGTCTTGCGGATAAATTAAGGCTTTTCAATCCTACTTCTACCCGGAAGGTTTACAAAAAGATTCCAAAAGTCTCTAGCTTTGTTAGAAAACACCCTAACCTCGTACTAGATCTCGTCAACACGCAGGAGGCCTTAGTAGAGTTGGATCACCTAGCAGCAAAAATTTTCTGTTGCAAGGCGGATGATCTGATAATACTGTTGAGGGGAATGACGAAAAAAGAACCGTCGCGCCTGAGATTCTTCATAGCCAAGTTGTTTAACAAAGTAGTTGGGCTATGTGGCATGTATGTCCACGAGAATGTTGTTGGAATGTATAGCGACGGCGTATTGCCTGAGTATAGAAATATGGGAATTGCAAGCGAGATGGTGCAGCGCAGAATGCAAATTGCTGTAGAACTTTTTGGGTGCGAACATGCTGTAGCTCAGTGCGTAGCACAATCAGTAAGTTTATATGAAAGACTGGGCTTTAAAGCTACTGGTAACATGTACCTTTATCCTTCCCCTGCGGCATAGGATGTGAACTTGTAAAAGTGAATATGGAGAGATTGTGAAGGAAAGTTAGGGAATGTTTACGTATATAGCCCCTTATATTTTAGTTTTTGTCCTAGCGGTCTTTGCTATTTTCTCTTTTTATGCTAGTTTAAGCATGAATGACTTAAAACATAACAATAACTTACTTGCGAGTTTAATACTGTCATTAGGTGATGGATTTTATCTCTGGGACGAAAAGAAGAGGGTTGAGCGTTTCTCTCCTAACCTACATATACTGCTAAACAGTGTTTTTTGCTCTTTTAACGAGCTTGCAAACTTTTTCGAAGAATCTGATCAACTAAGAAAAAACTTCTCCGAAGCCCGGAGGATAAACAAGTCTTTCGCAATAGATCTCAAGGGAAGAGATTCAGAAATCTATTGTTTTTGTCATGGACAAAGTATCGTCGATGACCAAGACAGAATTGTAGGGGTTTTATTGTGGATCCAGAACGTTACAGGTGGCAGGTCTCTAATATCGAATTTGAAGAAGGAAAACGCAAGACTGTCGCGAAGTTTAGCCGATTATAGCGACATGGTAAATGCTCTGCCTTATCCCATTTGGAAGAGAAGTCCTAGCTCTGATGTGGAGATACACAACCCATTTTATGTCAAGTTAATGAAAGACAATAAGAATGGCGATATCTTTACCAGACAACATGCGACTGCTACACACAGAGATTCGGAAAATACTGCTCTGAAGGAGAAGATCTTCATGATAGTAGACAACGAAAGACGTTTATATTCGTTGACTGAAATATCAACAGAAAGAGGAGATTTTATTGGGTACGGGCAAGATATAACTCAGAGCTGGCAGCTGATGGAGGAAATAAAGGGATATACTCAAATGCAGAAGAATATCCTACGCAGTTTGCCTTGCGCTGCGGCGATATACGGAAGTGATGGTAGACTACTGTTTTTTAATGGCCATTTCAGTAAGTTCTGGCAACTTGAGCACTTACGCACCGACAAGGGTGCCACCTATTCTGACATAATACGCAAAATATATGAAAGTCGTAAGTTCATAGACGATAAAGCATTTGAGTTACTTAAAAAGCAGCAGTACGAACTCTTCGGTAAGCTCTCAGAACCATATCACGACACCCTGACTCTCAAAAGCGGAGTGCTGGAGATCTCAGTTGTCCCAAACCACAGACAAGAGCTTCTCTTTCTGTACAGTCACAATCAGCTAAAACAGTCTAAGAACTAATCCTGAGTAATTTTCCTCAATGCGTGGCAAGTAACCATCTACATTAGATAAAGAAAGGAGTTACTATTCCTCCTCCCTTTCAGATACCCAACACATCTGTATAGCCTCCAAAACACCCTCGTTGCAACCACCATCATCAGAAAACCCAGGCAACGCAATAACCATATCCCTAAGCTCAGTAAACCTCAGGGCAAAGATATCTTGCTCAGGATACAGCTCCTCTAATAAGCATACGATATCTTCAGTATCATTCCACTTCACAGCCAGAACCCACTTACGGAAACAACTCGAATATATAATAATTATCTATGCTATAAAACATAAACCTTGCTTTTTAGCTGGTAGATCTTAAACACAAACATACTGCTATATCTAAGAGTACTGACAAATGCCATAAACTTCTGAGCCAGTACTTCCCCTGCGATATCGGTATACATACTGCCCGTGCAATAATCCTAGAAACATGCCTATCAGATTCCAGAATAGATCTTGTTTGCTAAGTTGGATACACAAGAGCTTGGGCTGCAACTCTACCAGTATGAGTAGTTATCTCACAGCTACAACAATTCATGAAATTCGACATGCACATAAGCCGAAATATGCCTCATAAAAACGTACAAAATGACCTCCAATGGGGAGTTTTTAGGGAACATCAAATGCTTAGCTTGAAATACACATTCAACTTTAATTCTTACTCCAGAGATACAATCTCGGCATTTTTTCATACCCAGAGTGCAAGAATCACCACTTCACATTTGGAAACTGGCAATGGTATGAAAAACCTTACTAATAAAGTACGCAGAAATAGAAGCAAAACTTGCATCACTATACGGAACAGAAGCTGCGTTGGTATTTAGCAGCGGATATACAGCAAATATAGGAAGCATCTCAGCATTGGTAGGTCGCCATGATATGATCTTGGCAGATAAGTTCATACACGCTTCTTCTCTTGATGGAGCAAGATTATCCGGAGCTACAATATACAGGTTTACGCACAATAACGTAGATCACTGCATGCAACTAATTAGTAAGTATAGGGAACTACACGATAACTGCCTAATTCTGCTAGAAAACATATACGGGGTAGATGGTGACTTAGCTCCCGTAGACGAGTTTATCCAACTAGCAAAAGAGTGGAATGCTTGGGTCATTGTAGATACTGCTCATGGCTTTGGTATGCTCAGTTCCTTACAAGCAGACATATATGTGGGTACACTTTCCAAGGCAATGGGGGCACTGGGTGGATTTGTGTGCTCATCAAAAATTACGATTGAGTACTTATTAAATAAGTCACGCAGTTTTATTTATACAACTGCTTTACCACCGGCAATTATAGCAGCTGCAAGTGCGTCTATAGACCTTTTCAAATCTTACGCAGAAATTCCGATGCGTCTTGCAAAAGAATTTTGCAAAATTATGGAACTACCTGAACCGCAAAGTCACATAGTGCCTTTGATTATGGAAGATGTCAGAAGCGTGATACTTGCTGAGCAAGCCCTAGCTGAACGGGGCATTTTAGTATCAGCAATTCGTCCTCCGACAGCCCCAACTCCGAGACTGAGGTTAACATTTACTGCTGCACACAAGCTAATAGACGTACATAGACTGTGTAATGCATTGAAAGCGTGCGTTGTACTTACAGAGGCAGGAAACTGGCGGGTCCTATAGTAGCTTCACTCTTACACATCTCTACCCCCATTCGGGAATAGAAACAGGGCACAAGAGAAGTTACCCTGCTCCACCTCAAAAAGCGAACCTAACGCCAAACTCAGTACCCATATAACTCATATCAAAGTTAGCTATAGCCTCGTATTGGTTACGATCTGCCTCGTAATATACTACCCTTCGTAGCATGGGGAGAGGTACGTCGTAACCTACAAATGGTGGCAGCACCTTACAATAAAGCTAACCAGAACCCAACTTCTCACGGGAGAGACCTTAAAAAAGACAGATATTACAACTCAAAGAAAGACTATTGAATTTTTGCCTATATTTGTTCTTACCTCAAAAAGCTAGCCTAACACCAAACTCACCGCCAACATAACTCATATCAAAGCTAGCTATAGCAGTATCCTTAGCATGTTCTGCAAGGCTAATATCATCAGCTAAGTGCCGTAACGGCAGATCTTCATAAACACCATCTCCTACAACATGATGGTAAAAACCACCTGCAAAAGCTGTAACTTCTTTCGAAAGTTTATAGCTAAGGCCTGCCTTTAACCTATATGCAAATTTTGCTGTAGTATGCCCATCTACTACGCCATAAAGCTCATCCCTGAACCAACACAAGCATACGGCATCACGATATTACTTACCAAAATATCTGAGCAAACATTCATTACAACTGAAGCCGAAGAAATGGCCTTAATCTCAATAACTCCCCCACCCCCTTTAATAGTTTTAGCAAGTAACCCAGCTACTATGGTTTTTTCTTCAGGGGTGAGCTTTGTTAGGTCTTTGGTTACGGCTTTGGCGTTGTCGTTAGTTTCCGACCTAGTGTGCGTATTTCGTGTATCCTCCCTAGAAGTAGGCCAATTCTTACTACCATCTTCTAGTATCATGGCCTTAACAAAGTCACGTAAAAACTGTTGAGGTCTGGTAGTACCACTACTACTCTGTACCCAAAGATAACCTGAACAGAAGCGATAGCAAGCCGTATCAGATGCTTACAAAGGTAGAAGAAACGGCCCTAATTTCAACAACCTCGCCCCCTTCAATAGTTTTAGCAAGTAGCCCTGCTACTATGGTTTTTTCGTCAGGGGAGAGTTTCTCTACTAGGTCTTTAGCTACGGCTTCGGCGTTGTCGTTATCCTTCTTTCCATCTCCACTTGATGTAGGCCAATTCAGGTTTCCATCTTTTAGAGTTTTTGCTACAAAGTGTCCAAGAAACTGTGGTGTCTCACTATGTCCATTGCTAATATTATTGCTGCCCGTGGTGAACCCTTTATCACCACATAATGCGGTTCCACCAAGTGTAGTGCTCTTTATATCAGTACTTTCCTTGTACATTGCGTACTGACTCTTTTGACTACTATCTTTACCTGCCGACTTCGTCTTACAAACCTTCCCATCAATACTGGGATGAGAAACCCCAACCGCCTTAGCAAACTGAACGATGTCTTTACCGGAGGTTTTGGCAAGAGCAGCAGTAAGCTTATCAGTCTGCCCAGTAACAACATCATAAGCTAACTCCTTAGCTAGTAGATATACTGTTTCATCCTCTCTAATAATACTGCCACAATTCAGTATGTTCCGGAGATATATAGCTGAAATCATTGAATTGAAAAATTTGTGTTAGCTTTAGTATGTAGACGATCGATACACCTCATGTTCAGTCCGTTACCTAAGACTATGCGCCCCTGCCCCTGGTGCGTGCACTGATAATAACTCTATGAATGGCTATGATAATAGGAACCCAAACGCAAAATCCTATACCTGATAATGGAACTCAAGGTGAACGCAGTATCAAGAGATTTCAGATATAAAACCCCTTGCTTCACTATTATAGTACTCAAGGTAAATCCGACGCAGAACTCTATTATAACCCTGATATTAAATCCGAAAGTCACTAAATATACCTAAAGACCGCTCAGATAAAGTGAGGAGCGCAGTTCCTTAGTCTCCTCTCCAAATTAAACTCTTCCGTAAACAAGATACATGACAAAATACGAAGCTAACTCCTTGCCGGTAGATATGCTGTATCAGCCGCATCTTCCCTTGCTACAATATCCCCAATCTGTTGCAGCCTTAACGTAATAGGTTTCTAAAAATCTGCTCCAATACAAACTGCAGAAGTCAAGCACTCACTGTACAGTATCCGATCTGTAAATTATCCCCTCGCTTGCATCTCAACCATGTTACTTACTAATGCAGCCACATACATAACTGATATTGCTTACTGAAACTTAGTTTCACTACAAAGAACTAATATCTCTCTCATCCCTGTGCAGCATATAGAAACTTTCCCTGCACTTATTTACACCCACAGTCTGCAAAATTACTGGTGACTTACATGATCGTTCGCAATTAGAAGCTGTAATATTACAGACCAAACATGCATCCTATCATCTTCAAGATCAGAAAATCTTATATAAATCTCACACAACTAGCCGCTCAATTAAACGTGTTATTCTAGACACTTTTTGAATCCTTCTGCCAGAGTTTGCATCAGTTGATAGTACCCATCCTCATCTACAGTAATTGAGCTGCCAATCGGATCTACAGCTTGGATCTTTATCTTCTTACTTATAAATTTATATCGTTGTTTGTTGCTATACATATCCGTAAAAATGCATTTCACTCCATGCTTCTTCGCTGCAGCTCGCGCCAAAAATAGCTCTTTTGCTGTTATATGCCCCGATGATAACGAAGCAACACAGTGCAGCCCAAAATAGCGATCAAAATATTGATATGCATCATGTGCAACTATGTAAGGTACACTCTTTACTGATGCTAGCATCTCATGGATATCCTCTGTCATAGCAGAGATTTTCTCCAAAGCATTTTCAGCATTCTTCTTATAAATCTCCGCATTTTCTGGATCTGCTTCAGATAAAGTTGAGCATATTTTGCCAATTATTTTTTTAGCATTCTCAGGATTTAACCATATATGGAAATCCTTTGTGTTTTGCCCCTCATAACTCCCGTGGTACCCCCTATTCGATAGTAGTTCTACTTCGTCTGAGAGCCTAATAAGCTTTTTTTGAGGCCCGTCTGCCAACTTCTGAATATAAGGCTCCATACTCTCATCTACATAGAAGACAATATCAGCTGCATTCAGGCTTGCCACATCCGAAGGCTTCAGCACATAGTCATGCACGCATGACATACCTATAGATGGTAACGAAGGCTTCACTACACCGCGGCCTACGTCACTTACTAAGAAGTGTATTGGATTTATGGTTGCAGCCACTTTGGGAACGGTATATCCTGCTGTAGGCAGGAGAAGTGCCACCAATAGCGAAATAATATGTATTCTGGTCAGCATATCAAGGAACCTGTCACACGCGTCGCGGGGCTTCAGAAGAGTGTTCTACCCATGCTTGTTGTTGACAGTATAACCTTGTTCTATGGAAATAGGAAGGTAATAGATAATGTCAGCTTCTCTATACGTCCCGGTGAAATTATCACAATCCTCGGTCCTAATGGCGGAGGAAAAACATCTTTGGTGAGAGTACTAGTAGGCATTAATCAAGACTATATAGGTACCATTCACTATACCAAAAGACCTATCATCGCATATATGCCGCAGAATTTTAAAGTTAACAGTTTCATGCCTATGACGGTAGAGTACCTGTTGCTAAGTGCATGTTGGGGCAGAGGAATATCCCTAGACCTACGGGCGGTTATACAGTATGTAGACATCTCAAAACTGCTTACTAGACAGATATCAGAGCTCTCAGCCGGAGAGATACAGTTAGTACTCCTTGCAAGGTGTATGGTTATGAAACCTGATCTGATCGTGCTTGATGAACCGGTCAGTTGTATGGACGTTGAGGCAAAGAACAATTTCTATCGGTTGATAGGTAAGTTGGTATCTAAGTATAATATAAGTATCATCATGACATCTCATGATCTGCACTGCGTTATGGCTTGCTCAGATCGTGTAATCTGCATAAATCGCTCCATACGCTGTGAAGGAACTCCTGAGGAGATCACTGAGAGTGCAAAATTTATGAGCGTATTTCCAGAGAATGTTTAGTTCTATCAGCGGGCTAGCTAGACTATGCAAGATAGGGGCCACACTACTGCGATATGGAATTATTCCTAATGCTGGCATATTTTCAAACAGAAAGCATAAAAAGAACTATGGAGAAAGAGTGCATTTATGCCTCCGCAGCCTGGGTCCTACGTTTATAAAATTTGGACAATTTCTAGCTTCTAGAGCAGATATAGTGGGGGAAGAAGTCGCGGGAAACTTACTCACGTTGTGCGACAAGCTCACACCATTCCCCTATAGCCAAGTAGTTTCTATAATAGAAAGCCAGTTTCACAAGAAAATGGATGAGATTTTCTTGGAGTTTGATGAAGAACCAGTTGCTGCAGCGTCAATAGCTCAGGTGCATAGAGCACGGACATTGGACGGAGAGCTGAAAGCTGTCAAAGTGCTTCGGCCGGGTATAGAAGCATCATTTCGCGCAGATATAGCTCTGATGCGTAAGATCGCAGATATTTCAAGTGCTCTGGGTATACTCAGTAGATTCAAATTGCCTCAGCTAGTGGAGATGTTCTCAGATATCTGTAAGCTAGAGTTGGATCTTCGCTTTGAAGCCGCAAGTGCTGATGAACTAAGGGAAAATTTACGGGCTGAGTCTTCAGACTTCTACGTACCCAAAGTAGACTGGAAACACACAAGCAGAAGGGTGCTAACATTACAATGGGTAGAAGGAACCCCTATATACAGAGTAGATGAGCTTCAGAACAAAGAATTGTTGGCTAAAAATCTGATAATAGCCTTCTGTAATCAAGTATACAGAGACGGATTTTTCCATGCAGATATGCATCCTGGCAATCTCATGGTTGATGCAAACAGCAGAATAATTGTGGTAGATTTCGGGATTATGGGGAGGCTTGATGAAGAAACATGCTTCTATATAACTGAAATACTTGTGGGGTTTATCAATCGAGACTACCGCAGAGTAGCTGCCGCACACTTTGACGCAGGGTATGTTCCTGAAAGGTTTGATCAATTCGTTACAGCTTGCCGTTCAATATGGGAGCCTATAGCTGATGTAGATGATACTAAGAATTTTTCTACAGCTTCTTTACTTGCACAGCTCTTCAAAATTACCGCAGATTTTGACATGTGCGTACAACCTAAGCTGTTATTATTACAGAAGTCTATGGTTCTGGTAGAAGGTATTTGTAGACAACTAGTTCCTGAAATGAACTTTTGGAAAATTGCAGAACTGTGGGTCAAAGATCATTATGAGAATATAGGATATGTAGAAAGACTTAAGCAGTGCAAGGCATATAGATCGATGATGAATATTGGGTTACTCGTTTCTAAGATTGACAGAAGCCTCGATATAGTTATCTCACACGGGCAAGCAGCGAATGCGCGCAAGAGTGGTGGCATTACCAAATCAACGTTTTGTTTAACTCTAGTTATCGCGTTTCTGACACTGATTATTCTTTTTAAGTAATACTTTATGTATTAGTGTGTATCATACAAAATATCCCCTAATTATCTCACTAACAATTAGCACCCTAAGAGGCCGTACTCCTAGCGCCTTTACAGAGCACGGTGCGTCTTCTCGTAACTTTCCGCAAACCCACTGTCGTCAGCTACGCTTAATCTCAGCTTCCGTCATCTTCAACGGCGTTTCCATTGTTTTATAAGCTCCATAACCTCAGAATCTTCGAACTTGGCATCAGATGGTAAAGCGATCTCAAGCCTTCGCTCCTGAGGTATGCATACCTCACCGCACACGGCAAAACCCACATGTAAATATAGCAATGATGATTCAGAGCCTTTTAGCACACTGAACGTAATAGGAAAGACCACCGTACCTTCGTATACATTGCTCTCCAAGACTCTGCTGGGAATTGCCTCAGATACTTTAGAGAATTTTGGCCAATGAACACTCAAATTCTTTGTATCATTGCCTTCTATCCAAAATCGCGTAGGCATCCCCGTATCACCAGGATCCTTTGCATATATGTGCCACCCTGGCTGAACCTCGCATAACACAGCAATACTTACTTTGTTGCGGGTAACAGCACCAACAAGCACTTTAACATTCACATGATTATCGTATAGAGAGTCGCTTATTTCTGAGCAGCTAGCACTCGCAAAAACAACAGAACTTAAGGACCACAAAAGGAAAATTTTGCACAAAACGGCTCCCATGCACTTAGCTATTCTCAAGACGTTCTCCTCCTGACTATTAGCTGTGTAATTCCTACTGTTTTTTCGCAAGTTTTGCAACCTTGTGATTGGTCAACTTGCACAACTATAGCCTATATACAATTTTATAAGGAATTTGTTACTGATATAAGAAAGCCTGAATAGTGGGAGAATCATCATAAGGCTAAAGAGCTAACCTTAATGCTGTAGTAATGCATAGCAATACTACAGCTTGCGAATAAAAGTAGACTGTAAATCTGTTCATATGCGGCATTACCGCTCTCGGCCCTGATCATAAGAAAGCTACTTGCTGTTTTCTACAGGCGTACGACACGTTGCCTTTATGACAGCATTTACCTTAAGGGAAGCCAATTTAAGTGTGCAAGTAGTTGCATTACGCGACCATAAAACTACGTCCTTTGTCGTCAAATTTACCTATCGGTTACCTGGAGATATAGTAGCAGACTTGATTCTACTGAAGATGGCTTGCTTCTATGCTAGATGACTTGTAGAGGGGTGTGGTGAGTGTTACCATATCTCCCATGTAATCTTAAACAATTGGTGGCGTTACAGTGGAAGGACTTGAGCTTAAAGACATATCGTACAGGTATAGAAAGAGTGATTTTCTTTTGGAAGTGGAAGAACTTTCTGCCAAAAGGGGCGAAATAATATGTTTATTAGGGCCATCAGGGTGTGGAAAATCCACAATATTAAAGTTAATAGCAGGACTAGAAAGGCCTTTTGCAGGGGTGATAAGGATTAATGGCAAAACAGTAAATGATGCCCGAGGTGGCGTTTATATACCAACAGAATCCCGCAATGTAGGGCTAATTTTCCAGCACCCGGCACTGTTTCAACACCAAACTATAGTTGAGAATGTAGCATTCGCAGTAAAAGCGCAAAGCAGGGATAAGAGAACGAAGCATGCTTTGAAGGTATTGAAAAAGCTGGGAATTTCTGCTCACAAAGACGCCTATCCTCATATGCTTTCGGGTGGTCAGCAACAACTTGCTACCATTGCGAGAACCATGGCTCAGGATCCTGAAATTGTCCTACTTGATGAGCCTTTTTCTAACCTTGATACCATCCTAAGGGAGTCGATACGCGCAGCTGTGTTATCTGTAATTAAGGCTGAGAATATCACCGTGCTGTTAGTTACTCATGATCCTGAAGAGGCTTTGGAGATAGCTGACAAGATATATGTGGTGCGAGAAGGCAAAATAGTCCAGTGTGGTACTCCTTACCAAATATACAACGCACCCAAAGATGCTCATCTTGCTCGGTTCTTTGGCAGGCTTAATTATTTTGAGTCTCTAGTGCGTGATGGTAAGGTATCCCTCACTATAGGCTCCATAAATGCTGACGGCTTCCTCGATGGTTCTAGGGTTGCTGTATGTATTAGGCCCGACGCCATCCTCCTTCATGACTCCAGCGATACTCTTGCTGTGGTAAAGCTTGTGAGATTTTTTAATAATATGATATACATATCTGTTGGCAATAGTGCTTACTGGATGTTGTTTTTGGGTGCAGTTTTGCCTGAGGTAGGTGATGTAATACGTGTATCTTTAGACTCGAGTAAGGCTTTGCTTTTTAGACTCTGATGTTTATGAGGTACGCATATGACTTTGGGTCCATGGCAGGTTTTTTTGGTACTGCTGATAATTTTGGTGCTGTTTGGCGCTGGTAAACTTCCTCAAGTTATGGGGGATTTGGGCAAGGGTATGAAAAACCTGAGACGCGAATTAAAGGATGGTAGACTTGTTCCTACCAAGGACGAGTTAAATCATTAGCTGGGATAGTCCTTTTACTGGTCAAAGCTTTTCATAGTTTTGCTGAAGAGAGAGTATGTGTTGTAAGAAGGTGTGATGGACATAAGTAGATTAATTAGTTTATTCTCTAAGCTTCCTGGTTTAGGGCCTGCTTCTTCACGCAGGATTGTTCTACACCTTCTTCGACACAGACATGACGTTATGACACCCCTAGCCAATGGCATCAGGGAATTGGAAGAAAGTACAAAAGAATGCGAAATCTGTTTTAATTTGGATGTGACTTCTCCATGTAGCATATGCACCGATAGCAGACGTGACAAGAGTTTGCTTTGCATCGTCGAGGAATTGGGTGATTTGTGGGCTTTTGAAAAAGGAAGAATATATCAAGGTATGTACCACGTGCTCGGTGGTGTTCTATCAGCGTTGTCTGGTGTGGGCCCTGAAGACTTAAATATGAGCAGCATACCCGAGAGAGTCAGGTTACACGGTGTAAAAGAAGTGATAGTTGCTACCGGCAGTGATATGGATGGTCAGGTAACGTGTCACTACATTGCGCAATCAATAAAGAGTACAGGAGTTAAGGTTACGAGGCTCGCATGCGGTATTCCTCTAGGTGGTGAGATAGACTATCTAGATGAGGGAACGCTTCGTGCAGCGTTATCTTCACGCTATATCATATAGTGATAAATTGTTAAACTAGCATAGAAATACACAGTACTGCTTTCTATAATAAGGACACTTTACAAAAGTGCACTCAGTTACATGGATCTAAAGATTTAAATCCGCAACACTATTTGGAGCACGTCACTCTGCCGTATACCACTTATGGCCACTCTCGCACTCTGCAAGCCTCTGACTTTTAAATCTCCGCATTAGTGATAAAACGCCTGATGTTCAACAGAATGCATGAGGTTACTGTCAGGTATGCACCAGAGCTAATATCCAAAGGCTAAGAAGAGGGTTTGGTATTGCTATATTTGCACATCGCAATAATTTGTAATACCAAAATGCAATCTCGCTGCAGGAATAAAGCCACAAGATTGTCAAAATCTGCAAGACGAAACACCTCACAGTGGAGCAAAAATACGACCAATAGAAATGCTTTTACTCCGGGTATAAAAACATTTTAGGAGCATGAGATATGGAATTCCTTGGTAGAGTCTCCTACCTCACATGGTGCACTGTCAACTTAGGGAGTTTAAGCAAAACACGCATGGCACTTTTCTCGCTTTGCAATAGTGAGCAAGATTTATCAATAGGATGGATGGCCTGCTTCATTTGTGTGCCCTAAGGAAAGAACGTGCTGTGTTTAGTGCATGGTGTAAACTCCGCAATAGACGTTATTATCTCACCTATTATGATTATGCAACAAGCCGACCTGATAGAGATACGCTAGCGCATGTTTTAGTTTTGCAACTGCGTTTTTCTTACGTCAAAACCGATCCAGTCAGCAATACATAGATATGTAAGGTCAGTGTACGGTAGCTGGCTGTGGCATGAATTTGCATTACGTAACCCTGCAGTTTGCCTATGGGGTGTGACAGCGTTGTTTTTTTAACCTAGGTGAAAATTTTTATTTTATCTATAGAGTCTGTAGATACTTTTACCGTAATAATTACACACATTTTCCTGCGTGTATTGGCCTTCTAATTAACAAATTTATATGATATGCATAATACAAAATGGAGTATATATCGCTGGTTTGAACACACTAAATGTTCCCGTTCCTCCTAACAAAATTGGTTGACACGCTTCCTTTAAATGATCATACTTTCCCACCGGGACGTAGATATTACGCTGTTATGGCAGCTGTCCGTGTGGCTGTGCTGAGGGGTTTGTTTTTTGTTTTTGTGTAGGTAGTATGGTAGCGGTTGTTAATAGAAAATACAGGGCTAGCCGTAGGCTAGGGGTTAACTTGTGGGGTAGGTCTAAGGACCCGTTCAACACTAGGAATTACCCTCCTGGTCAGCACGGTGCTATGGGTTACAAAAAGCTTTCAAGCTTTGGTAGGCAGTTTGTCGCCCATCAAAAGTTCAAGTGCTACTATGTTGTTTCTAGTAGACAGCTGAGGAATGTGTTCTTAAAAGCGTACCGTAAAAAAGGAGATACCGGTGACAATTTGGTGGGAGCTCTAGAATCTAGGCTTGCTTCTGTGGTTTATAGTGCTGGTCTTGTCCCTACTATGTTCTCTGCACGTCAACTTGTTTCACACAAGCATGTGACTGTGAATGGTAGGGTGGTAAATATACCTAGTTTCTCTGTAAAACCCGGTGATATTGTAGAGGTTAGAAAGAGGGCATCACAGCTTCCTATGGTGTTGGCTGCGATACAGTCTCAAGAAAGGCGTGTTCCTGATCACTTAGATGTTAACACCGAGAAGCTCTCCGTGAAGTATCTTGCTGTTCCTAAGTATTCAGATGTTCCTTACCCTGCTAACATGGAAGTGAATCTGGTTGTAGAATTCTATTCTGGATAACGTTAAGCTCTGTCCATGTGGCGGAATGGTAGACGCTGCGGACTTAAAATCCGTTGACCTTTGGGTCGTGGGAGTTCAAGTCTCCCCATGGGCACCATGGACTTTTGCGATTTTGTATTTTTCCATCGCGTGTTCTGTGCATGGGCTTTGTACCCTTGAGGTATAATGGTGTTGCTTAAGCTAGCGTTACGGCTTGGTTTGTCGTTTTGAGTTCTCTTTGCAAGATTTCGGGGTCATGTACCTTTTTCTTGTAGGTGTTATCCTAGTTGTTGGTTACATCTATCTTATCTTCGGTTAACGCTGTTTGTGCTCAGGTACTCATCTTCGGGGGGGTTCTTCTACATGCATCTTGATTACCTGAATGAGGATCTACATGCTCAGATTATGATGCACTCCGATAGTTATTCGGATCGCAACGTTTAATCTCAGAATCATAATTCTCTGGTTCTATAGCATTACGTCCGTCCCGAAAACACTTTTCGTATGCATTATTGGAGATAGCATAATGCCATCTCCTGACGTTAGTACATATGACTTGAAGCCTGAAATGTCAGCTGTTGAGTTAACTGACCCGTTGGTAGAGCGCGTAAATTCGCAGCAATATGATTTACGGTGGTTAATTATGCTAACGCAGCTATGGTTGTGCTGACAGGCAATTAGAAGCTTCTAAAAAAAGCGGTTGCTACTGTGGATAGCTGCTTACCGAGGGTGTTTTATGCTGCTGTAACCACTGGAGCTATTATGCTGACCATGGTAATGCTGATAAATAGTTTCCGTGTTTAATTCAGAGCAAAACCCACACGATCATGCAGGAGATTGCTCTGATGAACACACCTACCAACAACCTTTATCACTAGCTTCGTATACTACGCCCTCTTCTATTCCTTTATTATAGAGTCTTCTAAGCGGAGGATAACTTTTTAGGTGTCCCGTATTCATGTTATGGCCTGATTTATGGCATTGGGTTCTTGTCCCAGTGGGGTTTTTATTATTTTCCTGGCAGATGCTACCTTTGCATTAGTATTATCCCTATATGATGTCGTTTCTCTGGGACTCCATCATCCGTACAACAACTCTAGCTTCTCCTCTTGACTACTCCTCTCGAAGCTGTTAGGTCTATACCTGATATACTATCAGTCGAGATACTTCTCTTCGTGAGATGCGTCACCAACTTCCTCTTTTATATCTCCTGCAACACCATGATCTTCCAGATCAGAACCTGAATGCTAAGGTCATGAATCACGCTACGGCTATCCATATCATCACGTTTAATCTCAGAATCAAAGGCTTCCTAGCCTACACCATCCTCTTCGGAGAGCCCTTGAGCATCGGTATCACTACTACCCTTTTTCCTGCTCTACATGGATATCCGCTGTTTCTAATACTCTTCCCCTGAAGCTATTGCCCTAGATCTACCTATCATTCAGTGGAATGAGTTTCTACTGATGCACCATAATCCCCTGTATAAAACTCCCTCTTTACTCTTCTTCATCAGCGCTATGCCTGGTTGATGCTGCTTGTGCCAGATGCTCATCTTCAGAGTTTTCTCTACATGTATCTTTCGTATCTCCTGCAACACCATGATACTCTTGAACAACACCTGAAGACACAGTAATTCTTTATACTTTAGACAGCGATTGAAAAAAGAAGTGCTAACATCTTTTTTGCCGACTGCTTAAAATTCCACCTAGACCTTGCTCATAAGTCGGCGTGTTATCAGAAATAGAAGAAGGCTTCCCGTAAACCTGAAAGTGACTTTTTATGATTTACGTTATGAGATAAGAAACGTACTTGAAATCATTGGCTTCTTCATGTTGCGTTCCCTAAAGCTAAGGGAGAAAGCTCCTAGTTTCAATGGTAAAAAAGACAGGGCAGCACGACATTTCTGCACTATAGAGAGATGTTTAAAGGTAGCGACGCTACGCATGGATCAACACAGCCACCCTCCGGCTTTGAGAAACCCCGTCACACATCAAGCCTATTCAACTCTAAAGCAATCATAAGATTCTCCATGTGACGTTCCCTAAAACCATGAGAGAACGCTCCCAGTTTCAATGGTAAAAAAGACAGGGCAGCACGACATTTCTGTACTATAGAGAGATATTTAAAGGTAGCAACGCTACGCGCAGGCTATCACAACGACACCCCACTGGTTTAAGAAACCACGTCACACATCAAGCCCTTTCAACTCTAGAGCAATCATAAGCTTCTCCATGTTACGTTCTCTAAAGCCATGAGAGAAAGCACATATTTTCCGTCGTGAAAATACAGAGCGATTCAACTTTTCTGTGTTATAGATGGGCGTACAGGTAACAACATGACGTGTGTTATTAAACACCTATCCTGGCCAGCAAGGGAACCAAGCCTATAACAAGGATTCAAACTTTAACAATCGCCTACTATAAAATAGTTGTGAAAAAGAGGCCTTAAACCCTGCCCTACTATGGGTGCGTTTCTTATGGTACACGAGACATAGTCAAATGCAAGCCTTGTACTCTCCTCCAGTGAAAGCCCTCGTGCTATGAAACACGCTATGGCTGATGTTAAAGTGCATCCTGTGCCATGGAGCTCGCCAGGAGCTCTTTCATTTCTAAAGAAAACAGTCTTGCCATCGTATATCAATACGCTTTCTACAAACTCTTCCTCTTCCCAGATACAACCCTTAACCAGAACCGCCTTTATGCCTAGAAATTGAATTATCTTGTTACCTGCAGTAACCATTTCCTCCCGCGTGCGGATATTTTTCATGCCTGAGAGCGCTTCGGTCTCCTTAATATTGGGTGTAACCAAAGCAGCATTCTGTGCAAGCGGTCTTATACTTTCAGTATATCCCATAGGGTCTGTTAATTCAAAACCTGACGTCGATACCATCACAGGATCCAGTATCACAGGTATCTCGCAGGGTAGACTTTCAGCAACCACCCCTATCAAACCAACCGGCAGCATACCTATTTTTATAGCATCTACCTTGAGGTCATCCAGTACCGCTTCCAATTGCCCCTTTACTACTTCAGGAGCTAGCTCCCACACTCCCCTAACTTCTTGAGTATTCTGCGCCGTTATAGCGGTAATGCATGTAGCTGCGTAGCACCCCAACATCGTAATGGTTTTTATGTCAGCTTGAATACCAGCTCCTCCACCGGAATCAGACCCAGCTATGCTAAGCACATTACCTTTATACAAGCTCTACTCTACGTATTATCGAACGCACAAACGGGACTGTAACTCCGCCTGCCGAGCTTGTCAATTCAATGTCTATGAGACGCACAATATCACTCAACTTCTTGAAAGACCTTTCCACATTGTTGAGTATGTAATTTATGGTTTTTATATCTATATGCAGTTGCCTCTCGGTAAAAAGTTTCACCAACATTATCCGTAAAAGTTCCTCATTAGGCTCTACAAGCTTAGCAGACATTGTTGAGATTATCCTAGATCTCAAGTCTTTTAGACTGTGATTCAATAAATTCGGTGGAACAGAAGCGGTCATGAGAAAAGGCTTGCGATTTTCCTTAGAGTAGTTATAGCAGTGTAGTAGCCATTCCTCATCCGGAATGCTATCGATATCCTCAGCTATTACAGCATTGCTTTCCTTGATCACTTGAATCGCATCGCTAATTTTTCCGTAAGTCAAAAAGCTCGCCTGCTTTAGCTTCCCCCATAGATGCGCCAGATGCGTTTTACCTGAACCTTTTACGCCGTAAAGCACAAAACTGCTCCACAAATCACTGTTCATCAAAAGATTATATGTGTGCCTATTACTATCTAAGACAACATAATCTGAACATTGGTAAGAGTGCATCTCTTTAACGTCAAACAACTTCAGTTGTGTGTACATAGTATTACTCGCTCAAATAGAAATTGCTTGTCTTATACTTTTTAACAGCAAACTGTATCAAAACACTGAGTATCGCAGTAAACGGAACCGACAAAAGTGCACCCCAAAAACCAGCATGCGAGCTGAAAACCACAACACCTATAACTAACCAGGCTTGATTCAATGCTAACCTTTTCCCCACGATCCCAGGAGTTACCACATAGGATTCAATCATTTGCCCCACTAAAAACATCAAAGCCACTAGTACAACTTTAGTTATCCCAAATCCCTGTGAAATTGCAATGCAAACACTTAAAATGCAACACAGCGATGGTCCTATGTAAGGTAAAAATGTCAGCAACCCAGAAACAAAACCCATAACAAGGGAATACTCAAGCCTTATCACAACAAAGCAAAAGCTATAGTAGCATGCTAGCACGAGGCAAACCAAAGTCTGCCCCCTGAGGTACGAAGATATTACTTCATCAATTTTATGAAAACACAGAGCGAAATCACGCACATAAGACCGAGGGATTAATTCTAAAGCAATTTTAGTAATGCTCGGCCAATTAGCCAAAATGTAAAATGATAACAATAGCGAAGTTAGTATAGTTACAATAGAAGAACCTATGCCTAAGCTAGAATGCGCAATACCAGCTACAGCCTTCACGAAGTAACTTGGAGCATCTTTAAATAGCTTTAGAAATTCTGCACCATCTCCACGAAATAAGTCACTTGTTAATAAGTTCAATGGATTCTCGGTTGCACTTTTTATTTCTTGGTAGGAAGGTAACCCACTTGAACTAAGTATATCCTTAATGTCTTCAAGATTTAAGAATGGCACTCTATCTATTAAAAGCTTTATTACACCCAATGCCTGAGAGTATAGTACAGGCATCAACATAACAATGAGAGTTCCTATTACGCCCGCAGAGGCACATATTATCACAAATGATGCTACAGCGCGTGACATGCCTATCAACACTAATTTTGTCACGATAGGATTCAAAAGGTACGCTATAAACAAGGCATAAATACAAGCGTATAGCACCGGCCGTAAGAATAACCCAATACCCACAACAGCTAGCGCGACTAAAAGAAGATTTATGTACTTCACTCCACCCACTATCTCAGCTAAGTCCCTTCCTACGTAGCGTATAACACGTAATGGTGGAGATGGTATGCACCTTGAGTCAAGAATTCAATAATTTTGAAAGGAATAACCGCTGCTAGAGTAGTGAAGATAAGGTTTTACTCATAAAATTTGCGAACTAAGTAATATTCTTGTTAATACTACAAAGGCTAAAAATATTAAAACCATGTAGAAATATAGCCTTTTTCATGAGTTCATTTAGGTGTTGAGTCTAGCCAATTGCAGCTGCCTTTTCTTCCATTGAAGAGTTGTTAAGGATACTGCAGAAGAAAAAGTATTTGTACTTCTAGATGACGGGGAAATGAAGAACGAGACCTTAGCAAATATAGTGAGTCCTGAGATGATCAATAATCGGTGACCATAAGTATTGAATACCCACACCTCAGCAGCAGAATTATTTATTCTGTACTTTAATAAAAAACATTCCTCGCGCACAATCAGTTAGGCTACGTCATGTCTCATGCAACATGCAGCATAATGCTAAATCTATGGTACTATCGAGAAACATTATACAAGCTTACAGTTGATAGCGAAGTCCATACCGAGCGTATATCCGTAATGAAAGATACTGAAACGGCAGAAAGAATAAAATTCTTCTCTTTACACTAACAGCATAGTACTTGAGATCTGGATACTACACATGCCGTGTTATCAGCTTTCTTTGCAGAATTCTTGAGCCAACCATAAGAATAATTTATCAGCTTATAAAGCTTCACGGCCACACAACGGGAGATATAACTTTGAGGTCAAAGAATCAAGCATGCAATTGCCTTAAACAACTCGAATAATCTTCAGTTCATGGCCCAAAGCATTGCAAAATGCACTACGCTATCTAGCATATTGGATATACGGAGCTAATAAGGCCGTTGACGAAAATGCATGTGTGCGTAACACACATGCAAGAAACTTGCCAATCCCCTCCCCAGAATTTTGACGATTGCTGACAGAACCCGTATAGAAAGAAGCATACAAGAAACCAATGATATCACCAGCTATGACCCTTACCCAACAAATATCGCTCATAGTAACCTGTGAAAGCGATATAAAAGAAAATAAGTCACCTATACCCGGAAGGATTGTCATATCTCAAAAAACAGTCCTCTTTGATGTGATGTAAGGTTAGCTTATAGCTTAGCGGGATTGGCAATTTTCTCTAAATTGTCGTTATTTACGCACTCCAGCTTCTTTTTCCAGCCTACCGCCATTCATGAAATTAAATAGCACACTATCAGCAGGTCCATATCCCACAACCACACCTAATTCAGTAAGATCTTTCCCTACAGCTCGTATCTTTTTCAAATCATCTTCTCCCATAGCAGCAGATACAGAATCTCTCTTATTATCCAAGTTCTGAGGACCACGCTGCACTTCCCGACTCTTGGCATTAGCATGGATATCCTCCTTGTCTGCCCCTGTATCAACAGTGTGTTCTGCATGAGATTCTGATATATCTGAAGCTTTCCCCTTGATTAAGCTTCCATAAAGCCTCGCTGATGCCGCAGTTTCTGCACGAAACTTCGAAGCCTTCTCTGAACACTCGGAAAAAGCGCTCATTACGTAGTGCTTTAAAATCGTACTTTGACCGCTACTTGGGTTTAACATTGCGTTTACCGCCAGCGGCACGGCCTTCAACGATGTTCTTACAACCGTTCTTACACAACCTAAGAAACACGATAATGCTGATGCTAATCTCTCAAATCCCCGTAACACACTTCCTAAAAATACACAAAATAGCGCAGATACTCTTGAAGCACCCGTTACAGTCCCCCTATCCCTTGCAATAGATAAATGCCTAGCCTTCTCTTCAAAATACGACGCTCCCTTATTTAAACCCTTCACAACAACATTTAGCGAGCTGTGAACAATCATAGCAGCCACTTCTAACAGCCCAGCACAGAGGTTAAAAGGAAGCGCAATAAGCAATGTAGGTAACCACATGGTATCACCAGTGACCTCATTCTTAATACGCCTTGTCTCTGGATTTACTTCAGGATTACATACCACGCGCATCAATCTAGGGTCCTTATCACTGCTGCCTATAGGAACAACTCTATAACCCTCGCATGCGATTACTAATCTTTTGTTCTTATAACGACTAGGATTTAAACCCAAGATCTTGAATGCGTCTTCTGTTTGATTCGTATTGATCGCATAGAGCTGCTTGTTATCATGAGTAGTGACACGCTCCACGCCCGTGTCAGCAATTGGCATTATCGGAAAAGTATGCCCGTCTACAACAAGCAAACCCTTGTTAACCCACATACCTTCCTGCTTGATAGAGCTAGTAGGCAAAAACACACAAGGCTGTTGCCTGTCAACAACCTGCGAAACAACCATCGGTACCTTTATTAACCTAGGGCGCCCAAAGCCTTCAGGATCCAATTGCGCAAACTTCTTCAACGGATTCGCTATAAAACCAAACGTGCTCTTAGCACCATCCACCAACCTACTATAATTCCTGCCCCTTATGCGATCTCCGATCCCAGAAAAAAAACCAGCTAATCTACCTCTTTTACTCTCATCCCCGTACATTGATTCTCACCATTTATAATTTTGATATGCTATAGGAAAAATATTAATTCCTTGCTAGAGAGAAAATAATACATGCAGCTATAGCGCAACACAAGCTCATAACACCCCAAGAGCCACTATGGCGAAGGAAAGATCCAACTATCTTTTTTGATATAACATACCAAAGGCGCCTTACGCCATAATAAAGGCAGCTTGACCTACATACCTAGCGTACGCAGCAACACCACCAAAGAAAATACACAAACTGTTAGTACAGCAAATAATTTTATGAAAGTAATCAGAAAAGCTCGTAGCGCATCAGAGCGCACATAATCCTCCAAGACAACCTGCACACCCAAAACACCATGATAAAAAGCCGGCATCAAAAATAAAGCAGTCAATGCCCCCTTGTACCCATGCGTTAAATCTAGAAGCCCCGTAG
This sequence comes from Anaplasma phagocytophilum str. Webster, assembly GCF_000964685.1. Taxonomy (GTDB): domain Bacteria; phylum Pseudomonadota; class Alphaproteobacteria; order Rickettsiales; family Anaplasmataceae; genus Anaplasma; species Anaplasma phagocytophilum. The sequence continues at coordinate 924,460 of NZ_LANS01000001.1, read as the reverse complement.
CAAAATCAGAAACTAATAACGCCTTCACAAGGAATATTGGAACCGGCAGCATTACCACCGCAGTCATCCGCTGCATCCACCAGTGTAAAATACTCTTTCCTGACATATATTAACTGAAGAAACCTATAAAACCCAGCCCGATCAACGAGGTCACCGCAAAACCTAACATCAACCAACCACTGAAAGTAGCCTCAGATTTACCAAAGCCAATTCCGCAATCCCAGAATAAATGCCGAATCCCGTTATAATAGTGGTAACACAGCGCAGCAATACAGCCCCCTATTATCACCTTTACCAACAGTACACCTATCCAGGAGTCTAACAAACCCCACAGCTGACCAGATGTCCAATGTAAAGAAATCAATAACCATGTAAAGAGAGTCAGCCCCATCAATAGCAGGACACCAGTGATTCTGTGCGTAATCGATAGCCACGCCGTTATCGGCAGCTTATAGACACTAAGATGCGGAGACAGAGGCCTAGACCTCGACACTATAGTAGCCTCCGGTTAATTCACAATAGAAATAAAGACGGCGGCACATTTACCGACAAACTACCATAAGATAGAATACTCAGTAAAAAGCCTAAAGGAGGTAATCCAGCCGCAGGTTCACCTACAGCTACCTTGTTACGACTTCACCCTAGTCACTGACCCAACCTTAAATGGCTGCCTCCTTTCGGTTGGCGCACCAGCTTCGAGTTAAGCCAATTCCCATGGCGTGACGGGCAGTGTGTACAAGACCCGAGAACGTATTCACCGTGGCATGCTGATCCACGATTACTAGCGATTCCGACTTCATGCCCTCGAGTTGCAGAGGACAATCCGAACTGAGATGACTTTTACGGATTAGCTCAGCCTTGCGACATTGCAACCTATTGTAGTCACCATTGTAGCACGTGTGTAGCCCACCCCATAAGGGCCGTGCTGACTTGACATCATCCCCACCTTCCTCCAGTTTACCACTGGCAGTTTCCTTAAAGTGCCCGGCTTAACCCGCTGGCAACTAAGGATGAGGGTTACGCTCGTTGCGGGACTTAACCCAACATCTCACGACACGAGCTGACGACAGCCATGCAGCACCTGTGCGAGATCCAGCCGAACTGCGCCCTTCCGTTAAGAAGGATCTAATCTCCATGTCAAGGAGTGGTAAGGTTTTTCGCGTTGCATCGAATTAAACCACATGCTCCACCGCTTGTGCGGGTCCCCGTCAATTCCTTTGAGTTTTAGTCTTGCGACCGTAGTCCCCAGGCGGAGTGCTTAACGCGTTAGCTACAACACAGAGATAAAAAATCCCCACATTCAGCACTCATCGTTTACAGCGTGGACTACCAGGGTATCTAATCCTGTTTGCTCCCCACGCTTTCGCACCTCAGCGTCAGTACCGGACCAGATAGCCGCCTTCGCCACTGGTGTTCCTCCTAATATCTACGAATTTCACCTCTACACTAGGAATTCCGCTATCCTCTCCCGGACTCTAGTCTGGCAGTATTAAAAGCAGCTCCAGGGTTAAGCCCTGGCATTTCACCTTTAACTTACCGAACCGCCTACATGCCCTTTACGCCCAATAATTCCGAACAACGCTTGCCCCCTCCGTATTACCGCGGCTGCTGGCACGGAGTTTGCCGGGACTTCTTCTGTAGGTACCGTCATTATCTTCCCTACTGAAAGAGTTTTACAACCCTAAGGCCTTCCTCACTCACGCGGCATAGCTGGATCAGGCTTGCGCCCATTGTCCAATATTCCCCACTGCTGCCTCCCGTAGGAGTCTGGACCGTATCTCAGTTCCAGTGTGGCTGATCATCCTCTCAGACCAGCTATAGATCATCGCCTTGGTAGGCCTTTACCCTACCAACTAGCTAATCTAACATAGGCTCATCTAATAGCGATAAATCTTTCCCCCGCAGGGATTATACAGTATTACCCACCATTTCTAGTGGCTATCCCATACTACTAGGTAGATTCCTATGCATTACTCACCCGTCTGCCACTAACTATTCTTTATAGCAAGCTATAAAGAATAATCCGTTCGACTTGCATGTGTTAAGCTTGCCGCCAGCGTTCGTTCTGAGCCAGGATCAAACTCTCAAGTTTGATTTACAATCACAAAAGCAAATTATGATCTGGACTCATGCAAAAACCAAAACAAAATTTAAGCTTAAGTGCATTAAGAAAAAAATATATTAGCTATATGCACCGCCGCCTTTATTTCTACTCTAAATTCTCATCACCAAACTAATCAAGCACCAGAGCCATCAAGCTCTGGGCAGGAGTATCAGCTATAGCGCCTGTTATGTCAATAGTTTTTCATATATTTTTTTTAAACTCCATCACACTACATCAATACAAACATTGTCTTTTGCCGCTAACTTACTGATAATCTCCAAGAAATTTCTCGCTTGTTCATCTATCATTCCCTTGATAAATACTTCTTCTCTAGAAGCAATGCCCAATATTAAAAAAGGAATAACTGATTTATGCTCCTCGCGAACTTCTATAATGCAACCCTCAGAAAGCGTATCTCTCCTACCATGAATTTCTAAATGATCTGCGGTAACTTTTGAAATGATCCCAAACTTATCAAGTGCAATTAACAATGCATTGAGTATTTTTCTCTTAGATTCACACAATTTTGACAGGCCAAAGAATTTTGTGACTCCTGCAGCAAATACACTCACAACACATATAAGTGGAAGGTACGAAAAAATACGCTGTATCTCCTGGCTTTGAATTTCAATACCCAGCATATTGCTAAATCCCACATCGATTTTGTATAAATGGCTAGATTGTGCTGATAGACGGATTCTCCCTCCCATTCTGATAAGAATATCCAGAAAGCTCTTAGTGGTTTTATCGAGCAAAACCCCCGTAATAGTTATGGCTGAACCCCGTAAAACCAATGCCATTGCTACAAGATGTAGCACTCCTACTGACGAGGCGGGTATTACCACAGTTTTTGCATAAAGCTCTTTCTGTCCCATTATTGTTATTTCATCAATATTTGGCCTCGTAACCACTGATATATCTGCACCAAAGTGCTTTAATAGTGTTTCTCCAGTGGGGGATAAAGAACTGTCAGAATATATACAATTTTTGCCTGCTATATTCATGCTACTCAGCATCAAAGCCGTTTTGATAACATTGGAGGAAATTACTTCTTTCTCTTCTATAGGTAATGCGCAATCACTACCCTCAACCATCACTGGAAAGGCTTCACTACGTATGAAACTGCATCCTGAAGCCTTCAATATCCTAATCGCTTCGTATATCTCAGCAAAATCTAAGCCTGATACCTCCACGCTTGCATCATGGGCATTACTATTAAAAAAAAGCGAAGAAAATGCATGAGTTGATAAAATGCCCAGCATAGTAACGGCTATGATCGTATAGTGTCCAACGTCTATACCTCCCTCGGGATTCGAAAAACCACCAATACCTACTCCTTCAACCGAAACACAGCCTTCCTCTACGAAAACCCGAACACCCAAAGATCTCAAAATATCAATGACACGTGAAATCATCCTATTTTTGCTCACACCGTAAATTTTTGATGTACCTACGGCTTGAGCTGCAATAATTAATGCTGTACAAGATGCAGTTTCACACCTAGCAACATTTGCTATACCCCTTAACACAAAGCCATTATCGAGCATACTATGAGTAGAGGGACTCAGCTTATACGTGCAATATTTCACCTCTGTACACCCCATTTTTCATCACACCCCACAGTTCCTTAACGTCGTATCTATTCGATTCATGTACACCTTCTCGTGCCATAGCATACGTATAGACACCTCAGTGATGTAAATTAACTACTATTATCTAAGTATACCCACTAACCATTACAACCGTAACTCAGATCTTGTTCAGGATTCGCAAATGCTGAACACTCTAGGGTTTCGTACTATAGATATCCACGGTGATTGATGGTAATGTCATCGACCCAGCTGATATTGAAAATCTGGGCCAATATTTCCGGTGTCACCAAAAAAGCCCCCGGAAGTTTTATCAGAACAAGATGCCCCTTGGACAAAAGCTCTATATACACTTCCGCTCCCATTGCATCCCGTTTTAACACTTCCTGTAACATATGTGCTATCAGAGTGTTTTGCCCTGTATGTATCGCAATGCTTCTTACCCTGCGCATCATCAAGGAGATGCTCTCATGGAAATTACATATGTTTCTGCCCACTAACCTACCCTTAGACGCATTGTAATCCATGTCTATCATGACAGGGACACCACTGTTAAATAAATCTCTGTTTTCTTCGATAGTCTTACTATTATAAAATGCTACGTCATTAACCCCGTGTGGATCCGATACCCTTACAATTGCAAATCTCTCCTTATTTGCAGAGCGCATTTTAACACTCGACACTACCCCAGCTCGTTTTGTCACACCAGATTCTTTCTCTTCTTGCGTGCTACTCACAAACCTTACTCCGAATTTGCCTAACACCTGCTCGTACTTACTCAAAGGATGGTACCTTAGGTAAAAGCCTATGGTCGCAAATTCATGCTCTATTTTCTCATCTTCCGTCCAGTCATCTACTTCTTCCAGTTGCCCTTCTTCTTTTTCACTAAAAAGACTGAACTGGTGCGCATCCATGCTCACCTTTTTGTTTTCAATAATGTTCAGTATTATGCCCAATGACGCAAAAAGCTGCCTACGATTAGGATGTATGCCGTCTAGCGATCCGGATTTAATTAAACTTTCTAGAGTCCTCTTTAAAGGAGATCGTATCCTGACGTTACCCGCGAAATCCCAGATATCACTATATCGACCACCTTCAACAGGTAGTATCTCATGCGCCGTTAATTGACCTACATTTTTTAAGGCTCCCAATCCATATCTAATCGAATTCCCTGATACGGTAAATTCTGCACTAGATAAATTAATATCAGGCGGCATTACATCTATGCCACACATTTTTGCTTGTTGGCAAAGCAAACCCAGTTTGTCTTTATCATCGATATCTAAGTTCATGGAGGCAGTAAAGAACTCCTTTGTGTAATTTGCGCGCAAGTACGCTGTCTGAAAGCTTATTAACGCGTACGCAGCAGCATGCGATTTATTAAAACCATACCCTGCAAATTTCGCCACCAGGTCAAATATGTAGCTAGCCTTGCTCTCTTCTATTCCATTAGATACTGCACCATCAACAAAATCCTGTCTTTGCCTGTCCATTTCCTCCTTGATTTTTTTCCCCATTGCTCTACGAAGCAAATCTGCTTCTCCCAGACTATAGCCAGCTAAAATTCTAGCTATTTCCATCACCTGCTCTTGATATATTATCACCCCGAAGGTTTCTTTCAGCACGCATTCCAGCATAGGATGTATATAGTCCGGCTCTTCTAGACCGTGTTTTCTTGATATATAAATCGCAATATTATTCATAGGCCCAGGTCTATACAGCGATATAAGTGCTATTATATCCTGAATGCTATCCGGCCTTAGTTTGCTGATTGCCTCTCTCATTCCCGCACTTTCTAGCTGGAATACGCCAATGGAGTCACCAGCCGACAACATCTCGTATGTCTTCTTGTCATTAAGTGGAATCTTAGATAGCTCTATCTCTTCCCCTCTAGCTCTGATTAGGGAACAGATTTGGTCTATCATTGTCAGTGTGCGTAACCCCAGAAAGTCAAATTTTACCAACCCAGCCTTTTCAACGTACTTCATGTTGTACTGCGTAATGGGCAACGAAGACGATTTATCGTAGTAAAGAGGAACAAAGTTTTCCAGCGGCTGGTCGCATATAACAATTCCCGCAGCATGAACAGATGCATGCCTGTATAAACCTTCTAGCTTCAAAGAGATCTCTATGAGCTTAGCAACTGTTTCATCATTCTCTTGTTCCGCCTTGAGATTCTGATCCATCTCTATCGCTTCCAAAAGCGTTACGGGACTGATAGGATCATGCGGTATCATTTTGCATATTCTATCAATCTGCGCATAAGGTATTTGCATTACACGCCCTACATCGCGTAATACAGCCCTAGCTTGCAATTTACCGAAAGTGATTATATGGGCAACATACCCATATTTCTCCTTTACATACTCTATTACCTTATCTCTCTTCTCCTGACAGAAATCGATATCAAAGTCAGGCATTGACACCCTATCTGGGTTCAAAAATCTTTCAAATATTAGACCAAACTCTATAGGATCCAGATCTGTAATACCGAGCGACCATGCTATTAGAGAACCAGCCCCGGAACCTCTTCCTGGGCCTACCATAATATCGTTTTGCTTGCTCCATCTAATGAAGTCCGCCACTATCAAGAAATACCCGGAGTATTCCATAGAAATCACAACGCCCAATTCGTATTTAAGGCGCTTTAGATACAAATCCCTCTGTTCCTCATCATCTCCAATACCTTTCGACTTTAACCGAATTTCAAGCCCCGCTAATGCGCATTCAGTTAATTCTTCTGCTTCTGTCCTACCCTCAAAACACGGAAAATGCGGAAGTTGCGGCTTGCGTACCTCTTGAATGAACGAACATCGCTGGGCTATCAACGAGGTATTTAGCACCGCTTCAGGAACATCTGAAAACAGCTCATACATTTCTGAAGCCGTTTTAAAATAGTGCTCAGGAGTAAGCCTATGCCTATCTTCTTGCACTACGTACGCTCCAGTGCTGATACAAGATAGTATATCATGAGCTTGAAAGTCACCCCTACAAGCGAAGAACACATCATTCGTGGCTACAAGTGGTATATTCCTCTCATATGCAAACCTAATGAGCAGTTCTTCTACCTCTCTCTGCCCATTCAAACCATGGCGTTGCAGCTCAACATAAACATTGTCCTTAAAAACCTGCAGTATGGAATCCAGCGCCCGAAGATCGTCTCCATTGTTGAGTAGAGCACGAGCTAAAATGTCATCATGCCCACCTGTCAGAGCTATTAGCCCTCCATTGAGCTTCAGCAGATCATCTATATTTACTCTGTTTATTTTTTCAAGCTGACTGTTATTAAAACCGTTGCTAATCAAATTGGTTAGGTTCGCAAAGCCCTCTGCACTCTTTGCAAGTAGTAGAATATTGCCTAGGTTATTGCCAGATTCTTCAACCATGATGTTACAGCCGATAATGGGCTGCAATCCTGCACGAGCAGCACAATCAGAAAACTCAAGAGATCCAAACAGATTACCCGAATCAGTGAGAGCGACGGCAGGCATTTTTTGCTCAACACACATAGCAACTAGAGATTCTACTTTAATCATTCCCTCTAGTAGGGAATAATCACTGTGCGTCCTCAGATGAACAAAAATTCCATCCACCCCGTAAAATCCACCATTAATACCCTGACAGGTATCATTATACAGACTCGAGTCTCCGTAGCAAACTCCAACACGCTTATGAAACCAGGATGGTCAGAACAAATGCCGTGCTTCTTGTCACTGTTTTGTAATGACTGTAAATTTTTGTAGTAGACAATGTTTGTTACCAGCCGTAGACTCCGACCTGCGTTTTCTAGTGTCTTATCATGAATTCTAACAGACGTTTAACGGGTTCTGCTGTTTCTGGCAAAACTCTAACCAGTAAAGACAGGACAAATGCCTATTTGCAAATTGCCGCAGCCATAGAGTGTAAAATACTGGATAAATTAGGCAACGCTAGCGTTGAAATAGTAAATGAGTCTGATAACCATATTGGCCACCTTGGAAGTGCCGGATATGCTGTATCGCATCTGCGGGTAACCGTCATTTCGGATTATTTCTCTGGTATGACACGGTTGGAGCGACACCGATTGCTACATCAAATTTTAGAGGACGGAATCAAAACACTACACTCAATAACTTTTCTCCTGCAAACAAACAGCGAATTGTCTAACTAAAGTGAATATATACCAAACTGTGAACCTATGCGCAGCGATGCTTTTAGTAGAAATAAGTAATACACCAAAACTCCTAGTCCAGTTACGGACTTGAGCAAGACGTCGCTATTGCGCAGTCGCGGGAGCACTTCTCACAAAATGAGATTTAAGCACCTGCTTTGAGTCTTGGCAGTCGGTAATGCGCCCTAGCACCTCCAGCATACGGGCTACAATAGAAACTTTGTTTTTCGAGTGCAGCTTATTAATCCTTAAAATACCGCAAGACAGCACATCTTGGTATTTGACATCATATTGTTCGCCTGTGCTATACACATACCTGGTAGCAGGCACTACATACAATTCCCTGCCTGTGGATTGATGCACTCACAAAGTTGGGCTCCTTGTCGTAATCTCTTTAGATATAGATACACCGGAGCATATCTACTTGCTCGACCCCACTCATACGTGAAATATTCTGGCACAGGCATGCTTGTTTTCGTTGACCATTTTCTGTGAGATTCTTGTGATCAATACTATTCGTCAAGGGTTGCTGGAGGAAGATTCTCGTACATTCGTGTTTAATGAGGGGCCTAAACGTGTTTCCGACAGTGATGTTAGGGTTGCAGCTGAGTGATTGAATGTTGAGCCTTCTAATATTGTGCGTATTCCGTAGCAGATTTCAGCACAAACTTGGCCATTTTACTGAGAATCGATTGCATAGACTTCTTCCTCATGAGCACAAAATTGCTCTCTCAAATAATATACTTAGGGCCTGCAACTCCATATGATTCTGATGAAACTCGACTAACAATAAAACCCATAGCAACGACATCATAAACCTGCTCGGGCTGGAACGTATTTTTCCTCCTATTAACGGGAAATAAATGGGATTACTCTCACTAGGTGCGCTAACTTATTGAAGAAATTTGTCTTCGTTTCCGAAGACCAAACTAGATCTTAGTATGCTGCATTATAGTATACATCTTTAGCACTCTTCTCACCTTCTGACTTACTTTCTACATATATAGATGCTTTTGTTCTATCTACAGTTCTCCTGGTTGGAAATGGATGACATCCTATAAAAACAACCGTACGCAAGTCTACCTAACCGCAGCAAGATTATCGATCGTTGGATTTAAAAGCACTGTGAACCTTTGCGCAACAATGCTTATCGTAAACCGCTAGTAACACACTGAAACTTTGCGCATCCTAACGGACTTAAGCAAGACGCAACTATTCGCTTTTCATGCTCCTTCCGCTTTCCAACTTACTTGCTACATATACTCTCCTTGGCTAAAAATGGACAACATAACATCCTGTAAAAACAACCTCACGAGAGCGCATAGCCCAACTGCAGCAGGATGCTCTATCATTAGATCTAAAAGCACTGTGGACCTTTGCGCAACAATGCTTATCGTAACCTACTCATAACATGCCAAAACTTTTAGCATCCTAACGGACTTAAGAAAGGGGTAGTTACCCACTAAGGATACAGATAAACCGACGTCCATGTACCATCGATATTTTTGCTATACTGCCTCCTATCATGCAACCTATGCTTACCATCCATCCAAAATTCGATCACGTTTGGTACTACCCTAATACCTCCCCAGAATTTCGGCCTCGGAATCTCTCGCCCTTCATACTCTCGTTCCATAAGTTCTATTTTAGACAACAGCACATCCCTATCTTCGAGGATCATAGACTGTCTAGAACACCAAGCTCCTATCTGACTCTCTCTCGATCTAGATGCAAAGTATGCATCTGACTCACTGGCATCCATAAACTCAGCAATCCCCTCTACACGCACCTGTTTATAGATGGGCCTCCAATCAAAAACCAGGGAAACACATGGGTTCAAAGCTATTTCTCTTGCCTTTCTGCTTTCAAGATTTGTGTAAAACTCAAACCCAGCGTCACTGTACCTCTTCAGCAACACCACTCTGGCAGAAGGCCTATTTTCAGAATCACAGGTGGCAAGAACCATAGCAGAGGGTTCCCTCACGCTCTTCACCCTTAGTACTTCTTCATACCACAAGCCAAATATGCTCATGGGATCACCACTGCACGCATCCACACGCAGGCCCTCCTTATTTATAGTCACCTCACAGGCACACTACAAAATATGCTACCACTTTTTACAAGCGTGATCGCAATACTCCAAGCAACTGCTCATCTCAAAACTCTGGCAAAACATACTAAGTCAGCAGTACTATGCTGCTTATATCACAATGCTGTAAAAAAATCTCCAATACCTTTAAAATTGCTACGTGGAACTTTTCAGCACTCTGTTTACAGGGCATTAATATTCCTATCAGCAGCATATGTTGCGATGTCCTATATAGCGCCCCGCAGTGGACCTGATGTGCTTATCTTCACTAAGCATCTGTATTTATCCTATAATTCACTGCTTTATATCCGAAAAAATTTATGCTATATCCGCCGCCCAAAACGGCAAGCCATCACTAGCACTGTTACACACCCCACCTACCAAACCATAACAACAAAAAGCACCCTCCCCATCTCGACATAACAGCCGCTAATCATCTTAACATTAGGCAGACATTTACCATCTATCGCAAAACACTTCTTATCCTGAAATAAAAGCAGCCAATGCAGCGCGTAATATGTCTCTGACCTTTAGACTCTTGTCATAGTCTATTCAGTTGCGCGGCAAGTATGTGTTCTGTGATACCATAGCATCAGAAAGAAGCCTCAGGTAAGGTGTTGTACTCACATAGCTGTATCAGCAAAAAATGGCTGTAGCGCTTTTTATAGACCCTTTGCTGAAAAACTGCACCCAAGGAAAGCGTGGAATGATTTTTCCCTAAACATAGGCAAGAAAAATTGCCGAAGCATGCTAAAAAACTCAAGCCTTCTGATGAGACGTACTTTGCTTTATCTAATCAACACTAGCAAAACCATCGCCACACAGCTATCATTGCTTCGATATTAGCCTCTACAAATCAATCATAGACCTCTCGCATTAGAAACAGCGTACGAAGGATAAGGGCTTTCGAAGCCGAAATTCTGGAGAAAGTATTAGGATGGCTCTGAAGATTGCCAAATTTTGGCTCATATAGGCATTCTTTTCGCAACTTCTCGCAGATGCAGAACCTGCGTAGCTAACATTTGTTTTTATGCCGCTCCATCAATGGAAAGAACGTATTTTTAATACTCGTTATTAAATGAAATTTTCGTTCTCAGAATACTAATAAATTAGGAGAGATATGGCATAGAAGAGGATAATTCCATGGTTACAAGAAAGGCAGTATTTAAAGTAGGCACCATAAGGGACCCAACAATGTTCGGAAAACTGCACAGTATATAACGTTCTAAACCCAGCATGTAATTCTCCGATACTAACGGTGACTCAACATGCCAAATCAAAACGGAACGCGCGTGTCTGTAGTGCACTAGCTATACACACAACAATTAGCAGGAAGCCCTGTCAACTTTCCGCAGCTCACCGTATATCATGCAACCAAACCGCATATAGCCCTTCCCAACTATCAAAGTAGATGTCAGAGACCCAGCAATGTTCGGAAGAATGCACAGTATATAACGTTCCAAACCCAGCATGTAGCTCTACGACGCCATCGGTGACTCAATATGCCAAACCAAACGGGCCTCATATTCGTGGTGTATTAGCCGCACACACGTCCCATAGAGTTGGCAAGATCAGCAACTTCCAGAAGGTTACAGTGTACGACATATCAAACCATGAGTGTAGCCCTTCCTGACTATCAGTACATAAACATATTTAGCCACAACAGGGCATATATGCGCGGTGTACTGCTATACAGATAAGGGTATCTAAGAGACAGAGTGCCCCCTAGTTACGCCCCTGCAAGAGTTCTACGATGCATTACCTGCGATACGATTTTTAATAAATAAAGAACCTGTTTCTATGCCCTGATCATCTATGCTATGCCCAAGAGACTTCACGGAATGCGCCTCAACAGGAACCTTGTTGCGCTGCAGAAAATCTACACATTCTTCGAAGTAATAGAAAGGAATAACATCATCATCTTCACCATGTATCACACAGACATCCGGACGAGAGCGCACCATGCTCTCCAAAGCGTGTGGAAAGGGCACCGCACCCGAATATGCAACAACTGATGCACATTTCTTCTCTCTACTTAATCCCACATATATGGACAACATAGCACCCTGAGAAAAGCCCACGAGAGACAATTTGTCATCACCTATACCCAGTGCTTCGAGCTGCACATCTATAAATCTGTTTACCATCTCGACTGATTTCATAATCTCCGCACAGGCCGATCTTTCTTCCATATCCCGCAGACTATCCGTAAACCACGTATAACCTATGGAACCATATCTTAGTGGCGCATGAGGAGACACAAACTGAGTGTTATTTAACCCTTTCTGTGACATATACGGAGCAATAGCGATCATATTGTCGCCGCTAGCACCTCTTCCATGCAACATAACAACCAAACTATCTGCAGAATCTCCAGAACAATAACAAGGTCCTTTCAATGTCACCACCATACTACCACGTAAAACCATTATCGCCTTGATTATAGCAACAGAGGCCACTACACGCTATTAATATCCTCACATGATAATCATAAAACTCTCGCGAAGGGTTGTATATAAGATGTACCTTAGACTTGTATGTGTGCTTCACAGGAGCGCGTATATGTACTCAACGTGCACTACAACGCAGCAACATGCGATCTCCTGTACCGAAATATGTCAATATACCGATAGCATAGGAAAGCTACATCGCAGTTTGGTAGCATTATGCACCGTATAGTTACAGCTAAAAGCTGCTAGGTCTTCCCACTAATGACAAGTTTTTATACTCCTGGGTATGTTTTCAAGACTCAGTGCACAGACCGCGCAAGACTTATACTGAAGCAAATCTTAGAATAGAAACTGCCCACTGATACTTCTTGCTAAGTTTCATATCTGAAGTATCGCAACACGGATCAGAATACAGTTTACAACATCTAAAGCAGATTCTGACGCACAACTTTGCTATAGTCTTATAGAAGATACGACGTTTAACTTTCTTCCCGATATCAAATTTACCGGCATATTTAGTGAATAAAGAATCATTCCCACATGAGTCATTTAATTCAGTATTTCACATAGGTATAACAAGTGCTTATCTCGCGTTATGTCTACAGAACGCATGACATTTAAACACAAACTCTACTAGTAGCTCCGCCGCGCCAGTCTTTTTATAGGCTACACCAACTTCAGCACAAAAACTTACGTAAATCCAAGTTTGAACTATCTTTCAGAGTATATGGAATACTAAACGTTTCCGTGAATACTAAATGTAGGGCGCACTCACCAAGAACTTAAAGCTTAGGTAGGAACTCACTGTGTAGTTACAAACCTCGTATCATAACTTAAGGATCAAGCTCTAAGACGCTTATACACACTAATGCATAAGCCCACTATACAACCACTAAAACACCGTACCAGTGAGAAGTTACAAAAAAGTCACCCCACAAAGTCTTCTTCACTGTGCCTACTTCACACACATAGGGATCCAAATTCACTGCGACTTTATATTCCTTCTCGGTAATAAATGCAGAAGCCCAAAGTTAACTAATCAAAATCTGGAAGAAAATCCCTAATCGTTGTGATTTTCAAAGATCCCTCCGATACCCCAACGCCTAGCCCTGTTTGTTTTTGTCTAAAAGCAGTATATGCACTGAGCTAAAGTCTTCTTCTGAAACACTCTGGGCAGATTTATTTTTTATGTTATCCAGCATATTAGCCAATAACACTCCGTTAAGGTGATCCATCTCATGCTGCACACATCTAGCAAGCCAATTGAATGTTCTTATCACGCACACGTTCCCCGCAAGATCAGTATATTTCAGATCAACATTTCCAGGACGCTGTATTCCCACCATCCCGTAAGATTTCACAGATAAACACCCTTCAAACAGAGTAACAGTTTCGCCAGAGAAGCTCACAATTTGGGGATTTATGCATACGAGACTTCTGGTATTGTGTGAATGATGCCCTGAAATCACCTTCAGATCTTCAGTAATGTTAAAAAGGCCACTGAACATATCTATAACAAAGACTCTAATGGGGTACCCCAATTGCACTGCAGATAGTCCCACAGTGTCTCCCCTCTCAGCAATTTTGATCATCTCATTTACAATTTCTCGAGTTGCGCTATCAACGCTTTCCAAAGGAGATGATACGGTATGTAATACCTTCAAATCCCGTTGATCCTCTACAGATAGAACCCTCATGTTCTCTCCTCTTGTTTCACCAGTAAAAGATTTATGAAGCTACAAACAATAAACCCTAGGGGCCTTTGTTATATGCTAAACAAAACATATCTCTTATGTTAAATCAGCATTCAGTGCACTACGTAGTATACTATATCGTACCTTGGTATATATTAATAGTTGTTGTAAGAACTGCAGAAAATCCTATTGTGTGGGGTTTTGTTATTTTTAGCGACTGTGGTATAATCGCAAAGATTTAGTGAAATTTAGAGATAATGTCGCTTTTCAGGTTTAATAATCCGCTTTTTCTTATACCACCTAAAGTTGCACACAGCCTAACGCTCTTTGCGCTGCAGCAGGGTTTATATAGCTCTAGTGTACGTAAAATGCCTGAATGTTTGAGCGCTCAGCCTCTGAATTTCAAAGTACGCACTCCCATCGGTCTGGCTGCAGGGTTTGATAAAAACGCTGAGGTAATACGTCCAGTGCTTTCACTTGGATTTGGGTTCACAGAGGTTGGCACTGTGACAAAATATCCTCAATCTGGGAATAAAGGGCCTCGTCTTTTCCGCATGCATAAACAGAAGGCCGTAATAAATCGTCTGGGGTTCAATAATAAGGGTCTGACGCGTTTGTTAAAGAAGGTAGACTCTAAAGACTTGAACAACCTGGTATTTGGCATAAACGTAGGTATGTATAAAGGGTGTTCTGACCCTCCTGCCGAATATGCAGAGTTAGTACAGAAGGTTTACGGGCTTTCTAGCTATATAACAATCAACCTCTCTTCTCCAAATACTGCTGGATTGAGGGAGTTGCAAAAAAGAAACTCTCTGAACGAAATACTAGCATCCGTGAGAAAGGCTAGGTACGCGGTTGATCACGCAGAATCTGTGCCTATTCTCTTAAAAATAGATCCTGATCTCTCGGATGAAGTATTGCAAGACGTAGTAGATGAGGTTTTAAGGCATAAGATAAACGGAATAATAGTCAGTAATACTACGACCAATTTCAAGCTTTTAGGTACAAAAGCACCTATCTCTAGGGGTGGTTTGAGCGGCCAGCCCTTGTTTTCCTTATCCACGAGAGTGCTAGCAGATGTATATTCTCAAACCCGAGGAAGAGTGGTGCTCGTGGGTTGCGGTGGTGTTAGTAGCGGAGCCCAAGCTCTGGAAAAGATTAGAGCTGGTGCATCCCTGGTGCAATTATACACTGCTATAGTTTATGGGGGTTTTGGTATTATTGACAAAATCAACATGGAGCTTGCTGATTTGCTCACACGCGATGGGTTCAATAAAGTGGAGCAAGCCGTAGGAATAGATGTACATTGACGAGCAATATGCTAGCTATAGTTGATGTTGGAAATACCAACATAAAATTCACTTTATATGTCGATGGGGAGTTTTCAGAGAGCTGGTATATATCGACTTATCATGAGCGTACAGCCTCTGAACTTTATGCCATACTGCGTGTATTGGCATCTCAGGCCAATATCAATATTCACCATTTAGTTGGGGCTGCGGTGTCTAGTGTTTTTCCTGCAGTAAACGGTTCTATAACAGAGATGTTCAAGAGCTTTTTCAACATTGTACCAGTATTCATAACAAGCGCTCATGCAAGTTTACTGGGAATCAATATATGTTTAGCGCAGAATACGATAGGCTCTGATCGCCTTGCTGACATAGTCGCTGCCCGCACATTATACCCTGATAGGGATCTTCTTGTGATAGATATGGGAACAATTACCGTTTTTAATCTCGTCAACAAAAATGGAGATCTATACGGACAGGTTCTCTCTCCTGGTCTTGCGTGTCTGGTAAAGAGCGTGAGGCTGTGCACGGCTGCGCTTCCGCAAGTATGTGTAAATAAACCAACAACTAAGGTAATATCAGATGCTACTGCATCATCCTTAGAATCTGGATTGTATTGGGGCTATTTATCAATGGTCGAGGGAGTAATACAGCGAATATTAAAAGAGGAAAGTGGTAAATCTCTGCAAACAGTCGCTACGGGGGGAGCATCCAACTTCTTTCGCGATACCACTCATGTTCTCTCAATCGACAAATTATTAACCACAAAAGGCATATTACAGATTTACAGAAAGCTAATAGAGAATGGGGAAGGGCGTTAAAGCAGTATGATTGCCTGCTAGTCACTTTAAGCACAAATAACTTACCTCATGTAAAAGCGCTACTGGACAGGAACATAGTGCTCTGCAACCCGTCTTCTAGCCAATGAAATCACAGAAAAACATCTAGGCCCACGTAGGTTTATTCAAAAGTTACGTACAGCGAAGCCGTGAGGGCTAAAACAATCCCCTATCTTTTGCGCTCTATAGGACAACTCATCTCAAACACATCAGCAGCGCCCTACTCAACGGGACACCGGGGTCTACCATTAGGTATTAAATGTTGCACGAATTTTGCTATCGATCTCTGAAACGCCTGACAACAAGGTTTTGTCTAGCGCAAGGACCTTTACCTTACCATCGGAAGCGATACTCACACCTACCGTTCCGGGAGTTAAGGTAATGGAATTAACCAGCATGAACGCCCCCAATCCACTCTTTTGACTAGTATCAACATAGGCAACCACAGGACTGCAACGCTTAACGCATGGAGCAAATACACTCTTAGTTACATATATAGAAGATCCGATAACCTGAGACAGCAACCAAACACAATATAGGCAGAAATTCTTTGCAAGACGCAGGCGCCCTACAGCAAAACTAGGAAACTTCTTGTAATGTTCCTTAGGCACAGACTTCTCTAAAACGCTATACAGCAGCACAGACAAAACCGAGCTTACAATACCTGAAGCTATAAAAAACCAGTCTGAATATCCGGAAAATACTAGCCAAAGAGACATCTGAACTATGCATGACCAAAGCTTACCCATGAGGATAACTCCATACTGTACCCGTACATCATACACAAATCTGCTAATAATCCTAGCATTTGCCACATAATGCACTATTTTGCACATAGTTACTATATCAGCACATGTGATATGCAGGGGTATTTTTGGGTTACAGCAATTGCAGTAACAGTAATATTGTCTAGGTTTCACTTTATAGAAGCATTTCGCCATGAAGACAAAGTAGCGGTGTTCAACAAAATCTACGAAAAGCATTGAATCGGCAATGACATGGCATCTCATTAGTTACGGAATTCTTTTCGTATCTGCATTTTATATCCTATAACTACATAGTAATAACCTTTCTTGCTGACAAGTTTTAGAGAGAAAAAAGCTGATTACATGCTGACTCATAACTGGTATAAAACTTTACAATCTGTATAATCGATCTGTTGTTACGTGACGCTAATCCAGGCTGTAGTTGAATAAGGTAGCCCCATGTTAAAAGATATATTAAGAGAGAGGTTAGAGGTAATAGAGAGCAATGGATTACTTAGAAAGTTAAAGCAAAGCACAATACAGTCGTCAATAGCGGGACGTAAAATACAAAATGATGCAGGAAATGAGCTCACTTCTTTCTCATGCAATGATTACATGGGGCTTTCAACACATGATGTAGTAAAGCAAGCCGCAATAGATGCTATCAATTTGTATGGCATGGGTGCACGCGCCTCTAGATTGACCACAGGAAACCATCCATTGTACGCAGAAATAGAAGCAAAACTTGCATCACTATACGGAACAGAAGCTGCGTTGGTATTTAGCAGCGGATATACAACAAATATAGGAAGCATCTCAGCATTGGTAGGTCGCCATGATATGATCTTGGCAGATAAGTTCATACACGCTTCTTCTCTTGATGGAGCAAGATTATCTGGAGCTACAATATACAGGTTTACGCACAATAACGTAGATCACTGCATGCAACTAATTAGTAAGTATAGGGAACTACACGATAACTGCCTAATTCTGCTAGAAAACATATACGGGGTAGATGGTGACTTAGCTCCCGTAGACGAGTTTATCCAACTAGCAAAAGAGTGGAATGCTTGGGTCATTGTAGATACTGCTCATGGCTTTGGTATGCTCAGTTCCTTACAAGCAGACATATATGTGGGTACACTTTCCAAGGCAATGGGGGCACTGGGTGGATTTGTGTGCTCATCAAAAATTACGATTGAGTACTTATTAAATAAGTCACGCAGTTTTATTTATACAACTGCTTTACCACCGGCAATTATAGCAGCTGCAAGTGCGTCTATAGACCTTTTCAAATCTTACGCAGAAATTCCGATGCGTCTTGCAAAAGAATTTTGCAAAATTATGGAACTACCTGAACCGCAAAGTCACATAGTGCCTTTGATTATGGAAGATGTCAGAAGCGTGATACTTGCTGAGCAAGCCCTAGCTGAACGGGGCATTTTAGTATCAGCAATTCGTCCTCCGACAGCCCCAACTCCGAGACTGAGGTTAACATTTACTGCTGCACACAAGCTAATAGACGTACATAGACTGTGTAATGCATTGAAAGCGTGCGTTGTACTTACAGAGGCAGGAAACTGGCGGGTCCTATAGTAGCTTCACTCTTACACATCTCTACCCCCATTCGGGAATAGAAACAGGGCACAAGAGAAGTTACCCTGCTCCACCTCAAAAAGCGAACCTAACGCCAAACTCAGTACCCATATAACTCATATCAAAGTTAGCTATAGCCTCGTATTGGTTACGATCTGCCTTTCTAAAATCCTTTCCTATCCGTTTCAAAGGCAGCTCATCGTAAACACCATTTCCTATAACATGATGGTAAAAACCACCGACAAAGGCTGAAACTCCCGACAAAATCTGATAGCTAAGCCCTGCCTTTAATCTATACGCAAATTTATACGTGATGTGTTTATCTACCACCTCTACTAAATTACTACCCAGACCCATACACGCATATGCTTCTATGCCTTGCATCTTCTTAATATTGCGATCATAGCAGGCATTAACCATTACGGAAGTTGTTGTTATGGAGCTTACTTCTACAGTTCTTCCATATCCTGTAGCTATCGCTAGAATTCCCGAAAGTGCTTCTTTTTCTTCTGGAGTGAGTCGTTCTATATACCTTACCATATCACCTACATTAGCAACTCTTCCCCCAGATCCTTCTAACATCCAAATAGAGTATTCTCCTATAGCCCTTTTTAGAAAGGCATAAAGACCTCCTAAGTCCTTACCTGCTGTACTATCCTGACATGCAGCTCTCACTTGGCTATTATGTGAATTTGTTCCTCCTACTCTCGCCTTATAACAAATCTTCCTATTAATATCAGGCCGTTGATCGGCAAGCCCCTTGGCAAAAGTTAATATTTCCTCCTCCGTAACACTGGACAATTCTGACTTTAACCTCTCACTCGAACCCCTTAGCACAAAATATGGCAATGCTCTAGGTGGCATGAATACATATACCGCTGCATCATGTATCTCACCACCTGAATCATGACTAACTCTCGCCCTGAATTTTTCATACCCAACTTCAATTTCTATCCTACCGCCTTTAATCTTATATCCGAGACTTCCTTCCCAAGACATAAGAGCGTTACTTTCAAACTCTATATTTGGATTCGGTGCATTCCAGTCAACTCCCCATCCCTGTGCCCTGACATCCTCCTCTTTAATCTTGGGATATGGCATTACAAGTGCAGAATTTTCATCCCCACTTATGTAAAAATCTCTAACTTTGCTAAAAGCTGGAGTATAATCCAAGGCCACATAGAACTTTTTAGGCTGAACAGCCCTATCACCCACCGCTTTGGCATCTTCACCCATAATCAGCATCAAGAGTATTGCTGATACCATGTATAATACCCGCTTATAAGCACAGCGTCCCGTGAAGCATTTCACATATCCTACGCAGTTCTTACACACAACGTGCTTCATGTCATTACTCCCAACAAACACTAGAATAACACACCGCACACAAATACAGTGGTACAATAGCTACTTCTTCAATTCGGTAATACTTATGCAGTACACAAAGTCCCATAGAGTTACCGTATGTTACTACCTTGGAGTACGAGCCTATTGCTCTGGGTCCAGTTAAAAACCATGTACGATCACAGCCCTCGTATTAGCAGCTATCCCTAATAAGTTTGAAATGTTACACACAAATTAGCATTTTACTACTTAGATACATACCTATATCGCAGGTTGTAAGGATGTCATTAATAACTGCTTAATACGATATATCTACTCTACCGAGTCCATACGTGAGATGTAAATTACACATGCCGCATGTTTAAAAGCAGCATTACCATGGCCTGAGTTCTGTACTTCAATAGACAATGATGCGTGCGTAATGCTTTTGTAGATACCAGAGATGGTGACAGGAAGGTATGCGTATTCAGGAAATACATTTGATTGCGTGAATTCGCTGAGATACATTTGGGAATGGTTGGAGTTACGGTATAGCAGAGCTGTAACTTGAGCAGTGGCGCTCTTTGCGTATTTAGCTACATAAGCTGTAGCGCGGTTATGACTTTGCTAAGTCCTAGTAGGGGAAGTTGGTAAGGCTCATTATACACGCACTGTTAGCTTTGAGAATTTCTGTGGCGTGATGCAGTACTATTTAATCTACTGCTAGTGGAAACTTTTTTCATGCTCTAATTCGTCTAAATACTTACTATTTACTGATAGTAGAGCCAAAATGGCTTTTGCTAACGGAAGAAAAAACGATGCGGTTCTAGGTAACTTATCCCGAATATAATCTAGTACCTAATAATAGAACTTAATGTAAATATAAATACACAAGCCATAGTATGACACTCTAGAATGCACTCTTTATCTTGAACAACCCTATAACTTCAAATTCAGCATGGCCTAAGTAGCAGAAACCTCCCTGAGATCAACAGCCTGTCTTACATCATACAATGGAATTCCGCACAGCCTGATGATACGCCTCTAGATAAAGGGCCATCTCTAATCTCAACGCAACCTGTAACTTCTCTCATATCTGAAATGACATTCTAAATAGCTTATCTTGGCACAAACCAAGCGCCTGATAATAGCACCCAAAGTCTCAGATATTTAGATTACTGTAATGCATATCCGCAACACAGACTCTATGGACAATCTGCTACTCCTGAACTAACTCCATAACCTCAAATCCAGCACTAATTTCGCCTAGTTTTTTACCTAGGGAGGGTATTCAGTAGGCAAAGATAGATTGTGATGTGCCCATCAACAACGCCCACGAAGTTACCACCCAGACCAACACAAGCATAAGGAACAACGCCTAAGCCTTCACTAAGAAGATCATAACAAGCATTGACCATCACAGAAGTAGAAGAAACGGCCCTAATTTCAACAACCTCGCCCCCTTCAATAGTTTTAGCAAGTAGCCCTGCTACTATGGTTTTTTCATCACGATTAAGGTCTACTAGGTCTTTAGCCACGGCTTCGGCGTTGTCGTTATCCTTCTTTCCATCTCCACTTGATGTAGGCCAATTCAGGTTTCCATCTTTTAGAGTTTTTGCTACAAAGTGTCCAAGAAACTGTGGTGTCTCACTATGTCCATTGCTAATATTATTGCTGCCCGTGGTGAACCCTTTATCACCACATAATGCGGTTCCACCAAGTGTAGTGCTCTTTATATCAGTACTTTCCTTGTACATTGCGTACTGACTCTTTTGACTACTATCTTTACCTGCCGACTTCGTCTTACAAACCTTCCCATCAATACTGGGATGAGAAACCCCAACCGCCTTAGCAAACTGAACGATGTCTTTACCGGAGGTTTTGGCAAGAGCAGCAGTAAGCTTATCAGTCTGTCCAGTAACAACATCATAAGCTAACTCCTTAGCTAGTAGATATACTGTTTCATCCTCTCTAATAATACTGCCACAATTCAGTATGTTCCGGAGATATATAGCTGAAATCATTGAATTGAAAAATTTGTGTTAGCTTTAGTATGTAGACGATCGATACACCTCATGTTCAGTCCGTTACCTAAGACTATGCGCCCCTGCCCCTGGTGCGTGCACTGATAATAACTCTATGAATGGCTATGATAATAGGAACCCAAACGCAAAATCCTATACCTGATAATGGAACTCAAGGTGAACGCAGTATCAAGAGATTTCAGATATAAAACCCCTTGCTTCACTATTATAGTACTCAAGGTAAATCCGACGCAGAACTCTATTATAACCCTGATATTAAATCCGAAAGTCACTCAACATGTATAGAAGTCTTACGAACATTTGCTCTATTGCAGGTAGATATCGTCAACGTTTAGGGATGCCCCAATCTCTAAAAACTTACAATAACTCATACACAGTGGCACTTATATCAACAAAATTGCCACACCACACATAACTATCTCCCCTTTTATAGCACTCCCATAGAAAAGTACGGCTACGCATCTATTACTTCCTAGCAACAAGCTTCTGTACAGCAAATGCAAAAACACCGTGTGACACCTTGGAAAAACAATTTGTAATGTGTAGTCGTTACTCAGATGCCCCCATTACAAAAATACTTACAAGATTTTCGCTAATTAGCACTTTTGAAAGTTCTATGCAGTAGACTTAAGACATTTACGTTTGCAGACATATATATTGCTGTTGCGCCTGTAAAGGTGTGCGTTCCCCTGAAAAATTTTCGTCGCATAAACAATATTATGTTATTTACTGAAAATGTTAGTTGTCCGATACCACGAGATTGTGTAGAGTATCTGTGTTGAGTGGGACTCAGCGCTTTACGGGGCCGTAGCTCAGTAGGATAGAGCATTAGATTCCTAATCTGAGGGTCGTGCGTTCGAATCGCACCGGTCCCACACATCCTCGAGGGGCTCTTACTTAGGGTAAATCTATGTACGTTTCTCACGCTCTTGAGATGTATTTCCTGTTATTTGTTGACAGTTTTGTAGCGTCTCTTATCTTACCGATTAGTAAAATGAGTGCCTTCAGCATAATGTGCTGCTTTGGCGGGTATAGTGCAACTATATCGGTGTTTATAGGGGCTCTAGGTGCTTCTGTTGGCGGAATAGTAAACTGGTGCTTAGGGAGGCTGATTCTCTTGGCTAGGATGGGATATCATAAATCCCAATTTCCTCCAACACTGCACAGTTATTTGCGTGTTTTCCTCGTTTTATTGCTGGGTGCGTTCTCGTGGGTGCATCTGGTGGGCGCAATAATTAATGTCATATGCGGGTGTTTTAAGGTGAGACTCTCGTATACGTATTGCGCTGTGTTTTTATCATACTTAGCATACCTGCTATATTATCTTACGCATAATGGATGCGCCTTTAATTAGTAGGACTAATATGCAGAAAACACCCGGTTAACGCCGATGAATGACTATTTTGTTAAAAGTTTTGTAGCGTCTAACATCTTACCAGTGACTTCAGCGTAATGTGCTGCTTTGGCGGGTATAGTGTAACTGCATTAGTGATTATAGGAGCTCTAGGCAGGGCATCGTCTGTTTGACGACGGGTTCTTCGCGACACACCTTGCGTACCTTCTATAGAGCTTCCTCCTTGGCTTTTTGACATACACACAATACTGCCCCATAGAGTGGCAATACTTGATTATGGAAGAAAAATCAGGAAATTTTTGCAATGAGTTGTCGCTTTTTTACACCGATGCTTATTGCATATTCAGTCATGAATCTGAAATATCAGCAGCTATTGTAACGCACCACACCCTTACACAAGTCCTAATACGTGATTATCATGGTATATCGCATGATTTTCTAATCTAGACTCAAACTTCGCCTATAAAGCTTAAGTTACCTCTGCTTTCAGCTTTGAATAAAATTTTATACCCTCTTCCACTCATGATCTTCTCTCCACTTTTCTCATGATGTTTTCAAACCTGAAACAGGTACACCATCCTATTACTAAGCCTCCCTGTTGATCCGCTCCTTAATTCACAATTACATCAATGCTCCAACTAGCAATTCCAAATCTGCTACCGTCTATACCTAATACAATATCCAGATTCTATTTTCTCTCTCCCGTACGGCAGTAACTATGTTTTGTATTCATTCATGATAACCCCTAGCACTTACACTGGGCTATCAACCTGACAATAAACGCTGCAAATATACGGAGAATGCAGAACGAGATCTGTTTATGTTTGGAAACAATAAAAGTATTATGTGCATTGATGGCTTATTCACGGTCTACATCACGTTCATCTGATCTTGTGAAATAGATAGTATTGTAAGAAAGGATAAAATACCCCTTAGAAATTTATATAAACGGCATGAAAGCAATCAGCTCTCTTACTCAACTGTTTCAATACGTAGCACACGTCTTATCTCTTTAGATAAAAGCGACTATATATTCACACCCTAACCTTCCACACAGACCGACTAGAATCGACGTTAGTAAGAAGAAATAAACCACAACCCAAAATCACTAGCTAAGGCCCTTAGCAATCAACCAGACTACTCATGATATAGTCTGCTACAACAGACCTTTTGCTAATCATGAAAAGAAAAATCTAAGGGGAGATCACAACAACATGCTTTGTGCAAGCCTTTACCCTGGCATTATCATGAACTGCTAGTAGTTATACTTCTTTGCAATTTAAATTTGAAACATAAACCCACACCATACTTACACTTCGCATGCCATGTGCATGCATATTTGGGGGGTCACTAAAGTAACATCTCACTTGACTTAAGCATCAGTAAACACAATGATCTCTGATTATCGTACAATCTTTGCCCTATGCCTAACTTCTCTTATGAAGATTCATTTAGTCATGGCTCCAACGCTATTGTTGTTGGCGTTGATGAAGTTGGCTATGGCTCAATAGCCGGCCCAGTGGTCGCTGCTGCTGTGTATATACCAGACCGCAATGTCGAGTGTATCCCAAATATAAAAGACTCTAAACTGCTGACCCCGAAAAAACGTGATGCTCTTTATAAAGAACTTCTATCCCACACCGTATGCGGCACTGGCCTAGCAAGCATTGATGAGATAGAAGAGCACAACATACTTGTAGCCTCACACATGGCAATGAGAAGAGCATTAGAAAACCTTAATCTACAACGCATAGACCTTGTTTTAGTCGACGGCTCAAGGGAATTGAAGTCCCAATGGCCAAGCAAATCCATAATAAATGGGGATGAACTCAGCATATCAATCGCAGCTGCTTCCATAGTAGCAAAAGTTACACGAGATAACATGATGCGTGAATTACACGACCAATACCCTGAATACCACTGGAACAAGAACTGCGGTTATGGTACAGCAGCCCATATCCTCGCTCTCAAACAGCACGGAGCTACACCCCTACATCGCAAAACATTTGCCCCTGTAAAAAAGTGTATAATCTCAACAAAAAACCAAGACAAATAACTCTATTCTCTCTACGCCCCTAAAATATCACCTACACAACACAGCACTTATTATGCTATCAGAATGAAATGATGCCCTGCTCTCTCTATACCAACCAAAACATCGCCTGCTCAAGAAGAGTCTCCGTACGCAAAACCCCTATAGCAAAACACACCCATTACGGACTGTTCAAAACCTACATAATGCCTGATCTCAACGAGAAAACTGGAAAAGAACCGTGACTTTTGCAAGAGGGGTCAAGTACCAGATAAAATTCGCACTACTAATAAACTACAGAAGTATATGCTCCAACACCTCCAGTCACCTGATTAAGAGCACAAGAATACGCAATAAAACCGATTATCGAAGTCTAAATGGCTTTTATAATGGGAGAAAAATAGCTTTCACACCATACCGATAGGTAAATACCTCCAAAATAACCCCGAGACTAAGCACAAAAGAAAACACCGAACCCATCAAGGCTGCCCTATACAGCACTTATAAGATTGCAGTAGAGTACCTCATCTCTGAGAACCCTACCACAATATCCTACGTAATTACCCTAGTAATCCACAACGGAGCCGCTTATGCTACCATCAGGAGCTGGAGTTTGAAACTCTTCGATTATAGAGCTTCCCAAATCACCCATGATTCCTCGCAATTCGCTATTGTAATATGTTGCATAGTCGCTCTGATCAAGCATAGCAAGCTTCTTGATCTTGTTCATTATGAACCCTGTACCTGCTGGTATCAGACGACCGACAATCACATTTTCCTTCAACCCATATAGAGGATCTTCTTTTCCTGCAAAAGCCGCCTCAGTCAATACCTTAGTTGTCTCCTGGAATGACGCAGCAGATATGAAAGAGTTAGTATCCAGACTAGCCTTAGTGATCCCCTGCAGTATCGGCACATAAGAAACTTCTTTCTTTCCAGCCTCAGCAAGCTTCCTATTCAGCTTCATAACCTCTTCACGAGACACATGCTCGCCTATCAGGTACATTGTATCACCCGGCTCAGTAATCTCTACCTTCTGCAACATCTGCCTGAGTATCACCTCTATGTGCTTGTTGTCTATCTTAACACCCTGCAACCTATATACCTGCTGGATCTCGGATATCATGTAATTTGCCAGCGCTTCAGTTCCTAACACCCTAAGGATATCGTGCTGATCAGGATCACCGTCCATTAACAGATCACCCTTATGCACAAAATCACCCTCATTGACTATTGTGTGCTTACCCTTAGGAACTAGATATTCAACTACAGGCAAGCTCTTGTCTACAGGACGTATAAATATACGCCTCTTCGAACGGTAATAATCCTTACCGAACTCAACGTATCCATCAACGTCACTAACAATAGCATGCTCCTTCGGCTTACGAGCTTCAAACAGCTCTATAACCCTAGGTAGACCACCCGTAATATCACGCGTCTTGATAGAACCCCTAGGTATCCTCGTGATAACATCACCAGCATGTACCCTTTGCCCATCCTGTACATTCAATACCGCACCTATCGGGACAAAATAACTAGCTTCCAAGTCACTCGATAATGTAACCACAGCACCATTATCGTCTAGCAACACAAGCCTAGGCCGCAGATTTGCACCTTGTAAATGCATCTTCCAATCTACAACCACCCTGTTAGAAATACCAGTCGACTCATCAAGTACCTCGTTGATAGAGACCCCATATATAAGGTCCACATACTTTATAGTACCTGTCTTCTCAGTGATAATAGGTATAGTATAAGGATCCCACTCAGCAATCTTCTCCATCATACTCACCGATTGCCCTTCGGTAGCATACAACTTAGCGCCATATGGCACACTATGCCGCATCTTCTCATTGCCCGCAGCATCCAGCAGCACAACTTCACACGACCTACTCATAACTATCTGATTACCGTACTTGTCAGTAACCACATTACTGTTAACCAGCTTAACAGTCGCATCCATCAAGGCTATCAGATTAGATACCTCAACACCACGCATAGCAGTACCACCAACGTGGAACGTTCTCATCGTCAGCTGTGTACCCGGTTCCCCAACAGACTGAGCAGCGATCACACCTACAGCTTCCCCTATGGACACCAAATCCCCAATAGCTAGATCTCTACCATAACATAGAGCACAAATACCTTGTTTGGACTCACAAGTAAGCGGTGACCGCACCTTCACCGCATCTAATCCCGCAACTCTTATCTTATCAAGCTTGCTTTCATCAATAAGCTCACCTGAAGTAAATAACTTCTCTCCTGTAACAGGATTATAGGTATCTACAGCAGCAACCCTTCCTAATACCACACTATCCAGCGTTGCTACTACAACACCACCCTCTATGACCGCTCTCGCAACAACGCCCCCGCTAGTGCCGCAATCATGTTCAACAACTGTACAATCCTGCGCTACATCTACAAGCCTACGAGTTAGATATCCGGAGTTAGCAGTCTTCAATGCTGTATCAGCAAGACCTTTACGAGCCCCGTGAGTAGAATTGAAATATTCAAATACACTCAACCCTTCCCTAAAATTCGAAATAATCGGAGTCTCAATAATCTCACCTGACGGTTTCGCCATCAGACCTCTCATACCAGCAAGCTGCTTCATCTGAGACGCAGAACCTCTAGCCCCAGAATTCGCCATCATGTAAATCGAGTTATATTTCCCTTTCTCATCACATAAAGATATAGCCTTCATCATATCCCTAGCAATCAAATCGGTACACTTAGACCACTCATCAACCACTTTGTTATAGCGCTCGCTCTTGGTTATCAAACCATCCTGATACTGTATAGAGAATTCCCTGATCTTTTCGCTAGCATCTTCAACGTGCGCAGCCTTAGTATCAGGAATAATCATATCCTTACAACCAAAAGAAATACCTGATTGCGAAGCATACTTGAATCCCAAATACATCAGTTTGTCAGAGAACTCTACCGTCTCCCTCTGACCACAACTTCTATAGACAAGATCCACAATGGAGGTGATTTCCTTAACCGTAAGCACTTGGTTGATCAAGTCAAAAGTCAAATCCTTATGCTGCGGGAATATCTGCCACAATATCAACCTACCAGGCGTAGTCTCAACTATTTCGCTAGATACAGTACCATCAGCTGCACTCTTCTGCATTCTGTACTTTATCCTTGAGCACGTATGCACAATCCCCTCATGCAATGCGTACTCCACGTGGCTGAACTCCGCAAAAGTCTGCACTTCACGCACTTCAGGATCTTCTTCCAACAACGTTAAATAGTATATCCCAAGAACGATATCCTTAGACGGAACTATAATTGGCCTACCGTTAGAAGGACTCAAGATGTTATTTGTAGACATCATCAACACGCGCGCCTCAAGCTGCGCCTCTTGAGACAATGGCACGTGTACCGCCATCTGATCACCATCGAAATCGGCATTAAACGCACTACATACCAACGGATGCAACTGTATTGCCTTACCTTCTATCAATACAGGATCAAACGCCTGAAGACCCAATCTATGCAGTGTAGGAGCCCTATTAAGGAGAATAGGATGCTCTTTAATCACTTCATCCAAAACATCCCAAACATCAGGCTTCTCACTCTGAATCATCTTGTTAGCCAACTTCACAGTCGGAGCAATACCGTACATCTTCAGCTTAGAACAAATGAACGGCTTGAACAGCTCAAGAGCCATCTTCTTGGGCAAACCACACTGATGCAGCTTCAAACTAGGGCCCACAACTATTACTGACCTACCAGAATAGTCAACCCTTTTACCAAGCAAGTTCTGCCTAAACCTACCCTGCTTACCCTTTAGCATGTCGCTAAGAGACTTCTTATAGCCCATGCTTCCAACTCTACTGGAAACGTAACTACGCCGACTGCTGTCAAACAGAGCATCTACCGCTTCTTGCAACATCCTCTTTTCATTGCGTATCATGATCGCAGGAGGATTCAGCTTGAGTAGCTTTTCCAATCTGTTATTACGGTTTATTATAGTCCTGTAATGGTGATTTAAATCTGATACCGCAGGTCTACCATTTTCCAGTGATACCAACGGCCTCAAATCCGGTGGAAGAACAGGAATTACAGTCAAGATCATCCACTCCGGCCTATTACCAGACTTAATAAAATTCTCAACAAGCCTGAGCCTCTTAACAACCTTCTTACGCTTCATTTCCGAAGAAGTTGACTCAAGCTCATTCCTCAAAGTAGCCCTGATAGCCTCCAAATCAAGGCGAGTTAGCAACTCCTTTATAGCTTCAACACCAGTGAGCGCAAAAAATCCATCCTCACCATAGGCATCCCGCGCCTGATTATAAACTACCTCACTGATTACTTCCCCCTTAGCAAAAGGAGTAGCTACCGGATCAATTACTACAAAATCTCCACTATATAGTATATTCTCTATAGCCTTTAAAGGCATGTCTAGCAGAGCACCTATACGTGACGGCAGGGATTTAAGAAACCAAATATGAGCAACAGGTGAGACCAACTCTATGTGCCCCATTCTCTCTCTTCTAACTTTAGAAGAAGTTACCTCCACTCCGCATTTCTCACAGACAATGCCCCTGTAGCGCTTTTTCCTATACTTACCACAAAGACACTCGTCATCATTAACCGGACCAAAGATCTTAGGACAGAATAGCCCCCCCTTCTCCACCTTAAAGGTACGATAGTTAGTAGTAGAGATATCCTTGATTTCTCCATAGGACATAGCCCTTATACTTTCTGGACTAGCTATGGATATGCAAATCTTATCGAACGACTGTGCTATACTGGTATAGCCATACAAATCCAACGTCTTCATAATTGTAAATCCCTACTCCACCTTGCTACTAGTAAACTCTTTATCCTGCTTTAGAACAACATCAAGGCACAGCGAGCGTAACTCCTTGACCATGACATTAAACGACTCAGGAATACCACACTCGAAGTTGCTATCCCCCTTAATTATGGATTCATAGATTCTTACCCTACCTACGATATCGTCAGATTTGACAGTTAGCATTTCCTGCAAAGTATAAGCAGCACCATAGGCCTGCAATGCCCAGCATTCCATTTCCCCAAATCTCTGCCCACCAAAGTGCGACTTTCCTCCAAGAGGTTGCTGAGTAACCAGACCATACGGACCAACAGACCTAGCATGTATCTTGTCATCCACCAAGTGATGGAGCTTCAACATGTAAATGTATCCAACAGTTACCTTGCGATCAAACTTCTGCCCTGAACGCCCATCATAAAGATCCACCTGCCCAGACGGATCAACATCCGCTAATTCCAAAAGCCGGGAAATCTGCGCATCCTTCGGACCCTCAAACACCGGAGCAGCCATAGGAACACCTCTTCTGAGCCTATTGGCAAACTTCAGCAAAGCCTCATCCGACATAGAAGCCACATCTTCCTTAAGCTTTTGCCCTTCATATACTTCGCTCAAAAAGCTACGAATACGCTCAACTACCGGCCCTTCTTCTTCCCCTGAATCAAGCATCCTACCTACCCTATGACCCAAATTCACTGCAGCCCAACCCAAGTGAGTTTCAAGGATCTGCCCTATATTCATACGCGAAGGTACACCCAGAGAATTCAAGATTATATCCACGGGCGTACCATCCTCTAGATGCGGCATATCCTCAACAGGAACTATTCTCGAAATAACCCCCTTGTTACCATGCCGACCAGCCATTTTATCTCCTGGCTGCAAATTATGCTTAACAGCCACAAAGACCTTTACAATAGTCAGAACACCCTGCGGCAAATCATAGCCGTAATTAAGCTTGTCTATCTTTTGGTCAAATTTACTATGAGCTTCAGTAATCAACTCATCAAATTTACCCTTCATATCAGCAACTTTGGCAGATATCTTAGGATTCGATAGACCAATTTCCCATAACGCTTCCAAAGACTTCGCAGCTAGAAGACTCTCTACATCAGCATGACCATTCAACGGCAAATCAGCACTACAAAGCAACTTCTTCAGCTCATCATAGAAGTACTCACTGACAACATCTATTTCGTAGTCACGCTCCTTCCTGAAGCTATTCACCTCACTTTGCTTGATAAGCAAAGATCTATCATTCTCCTCAACGCCCCTTCTAACAAACACATGAACGTCTATAACCGTTCCCTCAACATCCGGCGGCAAATATAAAGAAGAATCAACGCAATCGAATACCTTCTCACCGAAAATTGTCACCAAAAGCTTCGTCTCAGGCGGCAATGAAACCGGCGGTCTCGGAGTCACTTTACCCACCAAAACACTACCAGCAGAAACCTCAGCCCCGATATTTACAATACCAACATCATCCAGATGACTGAGACTTTCCTCATTCACATCCGGCACCGAACGCATGATCTTCTCAGGACCAAGCGGAGTATCCCGCACAACACATTCAAACTCTTCTATGTGAATTGAAGTGAAGACATCCCTCTTCACAACATCACTGGATATTACTATCGAGTCCTCAAAGTTGTAACCCTGCCATGACATAAAGGCAACAAGGACATTTTTACCCAACGCCAACTCACCACGATCTATAGCGGCACCATCGGCAATAACATCATTAGTCCTAACGTAATCCCCTATCTTAACTATAGGCCTCTGATTGATACATGTATTATGATTTGAACGCTGGAACTTTCTCAGTTTGTATATATCAACACCAAGATACTCGTCCTTATTCTTATCAAAAGCCCTGATTACGATATAAGACCCGTCAACCCTGTGTACTACACCATCGCGCTTAGCCAATACGACGGCACCTGAACCTGCCGCAACAACTGATTCCATACCAGTACCCACCAAAGGCGCTTCAGCCTTTAGTAATGGCACCGCCTGACGCTGCATATTTGAACCCATTAGAGCACGGTTCGCGTCATTGTTTTCCAAAAACGGAATCAGCGACGCTGCAACAGAAACTATCTGCTTTGGAGATACATCAATGTAATTCACGTCTTCACGCTTCACCATCACGAAGTTACCGCCATGGCGACAATACAGCATATCATCCACAAAACGGTTATTCTCATCAAGGGCAGCGCCCGCATCAGCAATATAATAGTCACTCTCCTGTGTAGCCAAAAGATACTCTACAGAATCAGTAACTACGCCATCAATAACCTTCCTGTACGGGCTTTCAATAAAGCCATACTTGTTTATCTTAGCATATATAGCGAGACTACTAATAAGACCAATATTCTGCCCTTCCGGAGTTTCAATAGGACATATCCTACCATAGTGCGTAGGGTGAACGTCACGAACTTCAAAACCAGCCCTTTCTCTCGTTAAACCACCAGGACCCAACGCCGATAACCTACGCTTATGCGTAACCTCTGAGAGAGGATTAGTCTGATCCATAAACTGCGAAAGCTGCGAAGAACTGAAAAAGTCTTTCAACACCGTAGCCAAGATCTTAGGATTAACAAAGTCACACGGCACCGCATTATCAAAGTTAACCGAGGACATGTAATCCATAATCATTCTCTCGAGCCGCAATATACCAACCCGGAATTGATTCTCTATGAACTCCCCTACAGACCTTACCCGCCTATTACCAAGATGGTCTATATCATCAACTACACCCTCACCATCACGCAATAAAACCAACTTCTTTATTACGTGTACTATGTCATCCTTAGTAAGGACAGTGAGATTCTCATCTATATCTAAGCGCAAATGACTGTTCAGCTTAATTCTTCCAACAACTGACAAATCATACCTATCTGGCTCAAAAAAGAGCCCTTTAAAGAATGACTTCACAGCTTCTAAATTTGGAGATTCTCCAGAACGCAATACCCTATATATCTCAAACAGCGCATCCTCTTGCGTTATATGCCTGTCCAAAAATAGAGTATTCAGAACATAAGGAGCAACTGTCAAAAAGTCTATGTTCAAAAACGCTATCTCACTGATATCAAACAATTCTAATTTTACAATGTGCTCCGCAGCTATCGCCTCACCCGCAGAAACAATCACAGCACCACTAGCAGGATCCACCAAGTCAGTTGCCACGAACAACCCAGAAATCCCCGCGAAAGGCACCAAATATTCCCTTAAGCCATCAGCATATAACTTTTTAGCAATCCTGAGAGTAATCCTAGTATTCGCCTTAATCAGCACATTACCGTCTACGTCCAT
Source organism: Anaplasma phagocytophilum str. Webster (assembly GCF_000964685.1). Lineage (GTDB taxonomy): Bacteria > Pseudomonadota > Alphaproteobacteria > Rickettsiales > Anaplasmataceae > Anaplasma > Anaplasma phagocytophilum. Next base: position 891,038 of record NZ_LANS01000001.1, on the reverse strand, counting down.
AAGATCATAAGACAGCCTCACACCCTTAAAGCGATCCACTACAAAGGGTACCTTCCAACCCTTATCACTTCTTACGTAAAGAACTTTGTCATAAAATGTGTCTAGGATATCATTGTTAGACATCCCAAGGGCCTTTAATAAGTAGGTGACCGGGAGTTTACGCTTTTTATCTATTCGGAAGTAAATGATGTCCTTGATGTCAAATTCAAAATCAAGCCACGAGCCCCTGTAAGGGATGATACGCGCAGAATAAATTAGCTTCCCAGAACTGTATGTCTTCCCCTTATCACTGTCAAAAAAGACACCAGGAGACCGATGCATCTGGGAAACAATAACCCTCTCTATACCATTGATGATGAAGGTTCCATATGATGTCATCATCGGAAGATCGCCAATAGACACCTCCTGCTCCTTCATGTACTTAACACTCCTCTCAAGAGTGCCCTCATCTACGACGTACTTAACTTCCTTGAATGAAACCTCCTGCACCTTCCACACAACAAAACGAAGAGTTATGCGCATCGGCACAGAAAACGTTATCCCACGTTTTATGCACTCGTATTCATCATATTGAGGCTCCCCAATATTACAACTCACGAACTCGAGTACAGCCCTCCCCAAAGGATCTCGTATGGGAAACATCGACTGGAATATGCTTTGTATACCGCCACTACTACCCTCATCAATCCCTATGAAGGCATCATAAGAATCTCTCTGTATTCTTATCAAATCACTCAAAGAATCGCGAATGTCTATAGACCTCGCGTAAGAAAGCCTAGGAACAGCATCAAAATCATTCAGCACATACCCGGGACCAGAATCACCCGCAGAAGACATCAATTCCCTCAAAAACCATTACAACAAAAATACCCGTGATTACTTCAAACTCACCTGAGCCCCGGCATCTTCAAGCTTCTTCTTCACTTCCTCAGCTTCAGCCTTCTTGTACTTCTTACCCTCAATTAATTCTCTTGAACCTTCCTGTTCAACAAAGTCCTTAGCCTCTTTCAAACCAAGACTTGTACACTCTCTGACAGCCTTAATAACAGCAATCTTCTTATCAGCCGCATAGCCGTCAAACATAACAATAAATTCAGTCTTTTCAGCCTCAGCAGCTCCACCAGCACCTTGAGAAGCACTACCAGCCGCAGAAACAGAAGCCATAAGTCCACCCTTAGGAAACCCTAGCTTCTCCTCTATCTTTTCCACTAACGCTGCAGCACTACATAGATCAAGAGCGCAAATCTTCTCGACCAAATCATCTAAATCAACACTACTCATAACAAACTCCCTAAACCCTACCTCTTATCAATAACCCTCTACAGGAGGCCCCGCACATAACTGGTAGCACCATAACAAACACTAAGCTCAATACGCTGAAAAAACAACGAAAAGCCCAAGTAACTCAAATAAAAACCACTACCCTAAGTACAAAATAAGACAACTCACTCATTGCCCCCTATGGCTTTCAAACAATTAGCCAACCGCATAGGAATACCGTAAGCGATAAGCCCCACAATACGCATACGCAATTCTTCCAAAGACGGCAATGTAGCGAAAAAGACCACCTGCTCTGAAGACAGAACCTTTCCTCCATCATACGCACAAATCACCGATACTTTATCAGCCTTAGTCTTTGTAAACGCATATAGAGTTTTTGAAAGCGTAATCACATCATCGGAATACACCACAAATACTGAGCCCTTGAATTTGTCGCGCAATTCCTCTTTTCCAGTCCCCTCAAGCGCAATGCAAGCTATACTGTTCTTCACCACAGATAACCCACATCCCGAAGCCTTTATTTCCTTCCGCAATGCTACAAAGTCTCCAGCAGTCATCGACCCAAAGTTTGCAAGAACAAAACTCCCATATTTCGCGAATAACCCGCTAAGATTTTCTAAATGCTTTTCCTTATCTACCCGCTTCACTGTAAACCTCTAATTCTACCCCCCGCACGAATCAACCCAATCCAGTTATTCTAAAAGACTTACCCATGGTAGAATTCAGGAACACAGCCTTAAAGAAAGCACCCTTAACCGTAGCAGGCTTCAGCCCTTGCACAGCAGAAACCACAGCCCGAAGATTCTCCATCAAGTCCTCACGAGAAAATCCCACATCCCCGATCTTCACGTGAACAATACCATACTTATCAGATCTAAATCTCACCTGACCAGACTTCACGATACCAACCATCTTGGCAATATCAAAGGTAACCGTACCGAACTTCGGATTAGGCATCAGCCCCCTTGGACCCAAAATTTTAGCGATCGCAGAAACCTGCGACATAAAATCCGGGGTAGCAATACACCAATCAAAATCAAGTTTGCGCCCCTTCTTTATTTCTTCTATTAAATCAGAGTCTCCAACAACATCAGCACCCGCATCCTTCGCCTGCTTAGCATACTCACCCTTAGCTAAAACAGCCACTCTAACCTCTCTACCCAGCCCCTTGGGCAATACAGCAACTCCCCTTATCGAGTCACCAGACCTTGAATCACCAGTAGAAAGCTTAATCGCTACATCCACCGATTCCTTAAAACGAGCAGTCGTAGACTTCAAAAGCTGATCAATACCCTCTTCTGGAGTATAGACAATATTCTTATCCAACATAAAACGCAAACCTCCTATCTCCCCTCTACAGTAATGCCCATGGACCTTGCTGTGCCGATGACCATCTTCACCGCAGCCTCAATATCGTCAGCATTCATGTCTGCAATTTTACGTTCGGCAATTTTGACCACTTCTTCCATCTTTATACTAGCGCAGCTCTCTTTACCCGGCGCAGAAGACCCCTTTGTTAACCCAGCCGCCTTTCTCAATAAGAATGATACCGGCGAATCACTTATAGTAAAACTATACGTCTTATCCACATAAACAGATATTCTAGCAGTAACCAAATCACCTATCTCATATGGCGTACCCTGAGCACTCGTAGCCTCATTAAACTCCCGACAAAACTGCGGCATAGGAATCCCCCTAGGACCCAATACAGAAGCCACTTTAGGACCAGGAGCAGCTTTCCCCGCCTCCATAACCAGGTTAATCCTCGAAAGTAACGCAGCACTACTCATAAAATTATTCCCCTACCTTCTGTATACTACTAAATTTGAACTCTATCTTAGTTAACCGGCCAAAAATCATCACGCTAACACCAGCAACTTTCTTCTCTTCATTGACGTACTCAATTTTACCATTGAAATCCTGGAACAGGCCGTCATTAATAACCACCTCATCCCCAACTTCAAAGCCGCAAATGTCATCACCTACATCACTAGCAACACCCTGACACATACGACTGCGCATAGCTTCCATTTCAGCCAAAGGAATCACTTTAGGTACACCAAAGTCATCAAGGAGAAAATTGGACACCTTAGGAATCTTACGCACAAAATTCACAGAATCATCACACAGTTTCATATACAAAAATACGTACCCTGGCGACAATTTCTTCTTTATCTGCACCTTCTTGTTATACTTGATCTTGGTGACTTCTTCGTAGGGAATAAAAACTTCGCGGAACATGTCCGACATTCCCAACTGCATAGACCTCTCAAGTATCATCTGCGATATCTTCTCCTCATTACCCGAGGAAACTTGGATTATGTACCACTCGTGACCAATACCATCATGCTTCATAAATAACCCCAAGCATCACCTTAACAAGCCTCAAGAATACAAAATCCACACAACTAAACAACACAGACGAAAGCGCCACAGTCAGAATAACAACCAACAGGAACACCAAAACCTCCTTTCGGGAAGCCCACGAAACCTGATACACCTCCTGCTTAACATCTAACAAAAATTTAGCAAAACTGCCTATCATAGCAACCACCTACGAAATTATGGCAGGAGTGACAGGAGTCGAACCCATACTCTCAGTTTTGGAGACTGATGTTCTACCATTGAACTACACTCCTAGCTTATAACTCCAGATATAAAAACTACTCCAAAATCTCAGTAATAATACCTGAGCCAACAGTCCTTCCACCTTCTCTCACAGCAAACCTAAGCCCCTTATCTATCGCAACAGGCTTATCCAACGCTACCTCTATACTTAGATTATCTCCAGGCATAACCATTTCTACACCCGCAGGTAACGATATGCTTCCTGTTACATCCGTAGTTCTAACGTAGAACTGAGGTTGGTAATTAGCAAAGAATGGAGTATGTCTTCCTCCCTCTTCCTTCTTCAATACGTATACTTCCGCCTTGAACTTCTTATATGACTTCATTTGCCCAGGCGCACTGAGTACTTGACCTCTCTCTACGTCTTCCTTCTTTATACCTCTGAGAAGTATCCCAGCATTGTCACCAGCTTCACCAGCTTCCAATGCCTTATGGAACATTTCTACTCCAGTACAAACCGTACTTTGTAATTCACGCAGACCTACAATATCTATCTTGTCTCCGACTCTTACTACGCCTCTCTCTATTCTTCCTGTAACCACTGTTCCACGTCCAGGTATAGAGAACACGTCTTCTACAGACATCAAAAACGGCTTATCCTTCTCTCTCATTGGCAGCTCTATCTTTTCCAGAGCACCTACCAATTCCATTATCTTATCACTCCACGGACCATCAGCATCTTCTTCCAATGCCTTAACCGCAGACCCTCTTACAGCATCGATAGAATCACCATCATATCCATACTGACTCAATAACTCGCGTATTTCCATATCCACGAGCGATAACATTTCCTCATCTTCAACTACATCGCACTTGTTGATCCACACCACGATGTCTTTCACACCAACCTGCTTCGCCAACAATATATGCTCACGAGTTTGCGGCATCGCTCCGTCTGTCGCCGACACAACCAGTATCGCAACATCCATCTGCGCCGCTCCAGTAATCATGTTCTTAATGTAGTCAGCGTGCCCCGGACAGTCTACATGCGCATAGTGTCTACCTTCAGTCTCATACTCCACATGCGCTGTTGATATTGTTATTCCTCTTGCCTTTTCTTCTGGCGCCTTGTCTATCTCATCATACTTCACCACTTTGTTCGCGCCACTTAGCTTTCTAGCCAGAACAGTAGTTAACGCAGCTGTAAGCGTTGTCTTACCGTGATCCACGTGCCCTATTGTCCCTACGTTTATATGCGGCTTCCTTCCTTCTGTCATAACAATACCTACCTCTTCACATCATTAACAACAACGTTCTCAGGCACCCTTTCATAACGAGCAAAGAACATACTATACTGTGCTCTACCCTGAGACATAGAACGCAAATCCTTAACATATCCAAACATGCTACTAAGAGGTATAAATGCAGTAATCAACTTAGCATTGTGCCTATCCTGCATCTCAGAAACCTTACCCCTTCTACTATTTATATCCCCTATCACATCTCCCATATATTCATCGGGAGTAATAATCTCCACCCTCATTATCGGCTCAAGCAATACAGGAGCCGCCTTGCTTGCCATCTCCCTAAATGCCCCCTTCGCCGCCAATTCAAACGCTAATGGACTAGAATCAACTTCATGGAATGCACCATCGAACAAAGTAGCCTTAAAATCAATTAATGGGAACCCCGCTATAATTCCCGTTTCCTTTATTAACTCTAAACCATTCTGAATACCAGGTATATACTCCTTAGGAATCGCACCGCAGGTAATCTTATTCTCAAATTCAAAGCCAGAACCCGGAGGAAGAGGCTCAAACAATATGTTAACCTTAGCGAACTGCCCCGCACCACCCGTTTGCTTTTTGTGAATATACTCAACTTCCGCAGCTTTGGTTATAGTCTCCCGATAGGCAACTTGAGGAGCTCCAACTGACGCTTCTACCCCAAATTCACGCCTCATCCTGTCTACTATAATTTCCAGATGCAACTCTCCCATACCCTTCAGTATGGTCTGCCCACTCTCGTTATTTACAAAAACTTTCAAAGAAGGGTCTTCCGCAACCAATCTACTAAGCGCCATACCCATCTTCTCCTGATCAGCAGTAGATACAGGCTCAATAGCAAGCTCCATCACCGATTCAGGGAAATCCATCTTCTCCAGTATCACAGGAAAATTCTGATCACACAGCGTGTCACCAGTAGTAGTCTTCTTAAGCCCAGCTAGCGCCGCAATATCACCAGCCTTTACCTCACTTATGTCTTCCCTGTTATTCGCGTGCATTAACAAAATCCTACCTACAGACTCTGTATGCCCCTTACTGGAATTCAACACAACAGATTTGCCCGTCAACTTTCCCGAGTAAACCCGGACAAAAGTTAAGCTACCAACAAACCTATCCACCATTACCTTAAATGCAAGAGCAACGAACTTCCCATCTTCAGAAGTCGTGATCTGCATAACTTGATCCGGATCCTTAGCACTAACACCTTCTATAGTAGGTATGTCGTTAGGAGAAGGCAGGTAATCAACAACTGCATCCAAGAGAGGCTGCACCCCCTTATTCTTAAAAGCTGACCCGCACAAAACCGGAACAAAGTTGGAGCCAATAACCCCAGCCCGTATACACTTCTTCAATAATGAAACTGATATATCCTGCCCATCAAGGTACATAGACATAGCTTCATCATCCACTTCAACAGCCGTTTCAACAAGCTTAGATCTATATTTATTAGCTTCCTCCAACATACCCTCAGGTATGTCGCCATAATGGAATTTCGCACCTAACGAATCTTCTTCCCAGATTATTGACCGCATTTCTACCAGATCAACAACCCCAACAAATCCTTTGTCTACCCCTATAGGCAACTGCAATACAAGCGGCACCGCACCCAATCTATCGACAATCATATCAACACAAGTATAAAAGTCAGCGCCTACCCTATCCATCTTATTGACAAAGCAGATACGCGGCACGTCGTACCTATCAGCTTGACGCCATACCGTCTCTGATTGCGGCTCTACACCTGCAACCCCGTCAAACACAGCTACAGCACCATCCAACACCCGCAGAGATCTTTCCACCTCTACAGTGAAATCAACGTGCCCAGGCGTATCAATTATGTTAATTCTGCATCCATTCCAAAAACACGTAGTAGCAGCAGACGTTATGGTAATGCCACGCTCCTTTTCCTGCTCCATCCAGTCCATAGATGCAGCACCCTCGTGAACTTCCCCTATCCTGTTCTGCTTCCCAGTGTAAAAAAGTATGCGCTCTGTCGTAGTAGTCTTTCCCGCATCTATGTGCGCCATTATCCCTATATTCCTACACTTAGATAAATCACCCTTACTACTCACACTCCATACTCCCTGCTAAGAACACAAAAAAATTGCTAAAATCTAAAATGCGAAAATGCTTTATTAGCTTCAGCCATCCTATATTTTTCTTCCTTAATCTTACACGCACCACCGCGCTTGTTGTATGCTTCCATCAGCTCATGACACAAACAACTCATGTAAGTTTTGTTTGTACGCTTGCGACTAGCACGAGCCGCCTTAACAATCCAACGTAACGCAAGAGAAGTAGACCTATCTTCCCGCACTTCAACAGGAATCTGATACGTAACACCACCTACTCTCCTAGAGCGAACCTCCATCTTAGGCATGACGTTAGCTACCGCCGTATTAAAGATCGCAATACCACTCTCACCCTGCAAGCGTGACTCCGCCATCTTTAGCGCACCAAAAACAATCTTCTCAGCCAGAGCCTTCTTACCCTGATGCATAACAACATTTACAAAGCGAGCCAATAGGACATTACCTGAACATCCCTCTGTAGCTACCGCTCTTCTAACAACCCTTCTACGACGAGACATATATCACCACAAAAAAATTAGCTTCCCCGCTTCACCCCGTACTTAGATCTAGCCTTCTTCCTACCCTGAACACCTTTGGTATCCAGCGCACCACGCACTATATGATAGCGCACACCAGGAAGGTCTTTAACACGGCCGCCTCTAATTAAAACTACAGAGTGCTCCTGCAAGTTGTGTCCCTCACCAGGAATATATGCAATAACCTCACTACCGTAACCCGCTATCCTAACACGCGCCACCTTACGTAACGCAGAGTTCGGCTTTTTCGGTGTAGTAGTATAAACCTTCACACACACAGCCCTCTTCTGCGGATTGTGCTGCAAAGCTGGAGCCTTGTTAGCCGATACACTAGGCTTTCTGGGACGACGAACTAATTGATTAATCGTGGGCATGTAAAAACCTAAAATCACTATGAAAAGCGCTACCCACGCACCCGGAGATAGCGAAAGCAGCTCTACTTATAAGGGAATCGTAACCCCCAGTCAATACAATTCTGATTTTTTTTCAGCCACTTTCTTCAGACAATACAGCTCAGATTTACTGCGCAATATACTGGGCATCTATACCGAGTATGCTTCTCAAACATTGCGCTTTTATTGCGCTGTTTCGTAGGTGGGTATAAGCAAGCCAAGAATATACAATAGGCATGTTATTTTCTACAAACTGTGCTACGTATTCCAAGCCATTGAAAGAAAAACTCCTATTGAATTTGCATAGCCTCTCGATATGACACATACACTTTTAGGCTTTTTGTTAGGGGTAAATTAACTCTAAGTGTAATAATGGCCACGTACACATATTTCATCCGCTCAAGATTTGGCTTGCGCTTCCTTTAATAACACGAGCAGGAACCGAAGCAGTCGCATATCAATATTATTACCCTTGATGTATCGTATAGCTTACCGCTGTATATAATGTGGAAGCACCTAAAAAATGTGGAGAAACCCATTTATGTTGCCCTACATTCCTTCCAATGCTTATAAAGCCTTGCCTTTCTAAGCTTTTCTCTTCTGAATTTCTATATGCTCTAAGAACTGCTCTGTGGGCTTTATTTGTTATCCTTAGTATGCAGTAAATATTCTGCTTCGATCCGCTTTAGAGAAATTCACTATAGCTTTGGTATTTTGTCATAGTAGCGATCTCTATATAAGGTAGCTTGGTATAACGAATGTATTTCTCTGGAACCTGAGAAGGCGTTATATCTGCTTGCGTCAGAAGTTGCGGTCATCGGGATCACACAGTCACTAAATATTATTCGCATGCGCTTTTATAAAATTCTCATGTGGGAAATTGAATTGCAGTGCACAAATTGCAGTACTCTTTGTATGCTAGTATAACACCAGTAAATGCTCCTCTATTCCGCAATATACCTAAAAGTCAAAAATGGCTTTGCGGGGCCTATATTCATGTTTTTTCTTTAAAAACGTAAGCATCTATGCTACTTATGATGCGTTTTGTGGCGCTTGTATTTTGTAATGTATGTAGACGATAATAAGTTTTTGTTCCTGCCTCTGGGTGGTGTAGGAAAGATTGGTATGAATGTTTCGCTTTACCATGTTCATGGTAAGTGGATAATGATAGATCTAGGTGCTGGGTTTGCCGACCCTGATAGCATGCCGGGTGTGGATCTAGTTGTTGCTGATATTAGCTTCATAAGAGAAAGGCGTAAGGATCTCGTAGGTGTAGTTTTGACTCATGCACATGAAGATCACATAGGCGCTATCCCTTACCTATGGGAAGATCTAAGATGTCCTATATATGCTACAAAGTTCACTGCATCTTTTGTAAGATCAAAGGTAGAGCAGTTTTCCTTAAATATACCGATAGTGGAGGTTGATCCCGGTGTGCCTTTGGAACTTGGGCCCTTCACGTTGGAGTTCGTGAGTATGACGCACTCTATACCGGAGATGCACTCTATTGCGGTACGTACAGACTTGGGAAGTGTTCTACATACAGGAGATTGGAAGCTAGATACCAATCCTGTGATTGGTTCGGTATCAGATTTAGAAAAGCTGAAGCGCCTGGGTGATGATGGTATTTTGGCAGTTGTTTCTGATTCCACTAACATATTTACTGAAGGCACTTCAGGGTCTGAAGGCAGCCTGCATGATAGCATACTTGATATCGTTAAACGTTGTAAAAATAGGGTTGCTATTTCGTTATTTGCTTCCAACGTAGCTAGAATATCTACTCTCAGTAGGATAGCTAAGGAGACGGGAAGAAAGGTGGTGGTACTTGGTAGATCTTTGTCACGAGCTTTGGGGGCTGCACACGAATGTGGCTATCTTGATGATCCGGAAAACTTTCTTGATGGACGTGAGAATATAAACCTACCAAAGGAGAAGGTTCTCTATCTTTGTACAGGGTGTCAGGGCGAGCCTATGGCTGCTACTGCACGTTTAGCTAGTGGTTCGCATCCATTTGCTACGCTCGAAAGTGGTGATACTGTCATTTTTTCCTCTAAGATTATTCCTGGAAATGAAAGACGTATCTTCCGGGTTTTCAACAAGCTAGTTCAGCAGGGTGTGGAGGTTGTTACTGAATTCACTGAATCAGTACACGTATCGGGGCACCCTTCAAGGACTGATGTGCGTACTCTGTATTCTCTGCTGAAGCCTAAGTTGTGTCTGCCTGTACACGGTGAGTACATACACATGTATGAGCATGCACGTTTGGCTGAAGAATGTGGCATAGAACGTTGTATTGTCTCTTCTCCTGGAAACGTGATAGATTTGGTAGAGAGAAAGGTAGTAGATACTGTAGACTGTGGAGTTTACGGTGTTGATGGAGAGTTCTTGAGATCTGCTGACGATAGTGTCATAAGCGCCCGTAGAAAGATGCGTGATGCTGGTGCTGTGATTGTGACGCTGTTAATGAATAGGGATCATCAACTGATCAGGGAGCCTCTTGTGATTGCGCCGGGAGCTCTAGATAGTACGGAAGATCATGTGCTACTGAGTGAAGTGGCTCGGAAAATTAGCGCGGGGGTTGCAGGTCGTAGACCTAAAAACATAAAGGGTTATATAAGAAATTTGGTTTTTGCTTTTCTTAAAGACGTGGTAAAGGGCAAACCATTGGTGGAAGTACAGTTGGAATATGTCAATTAGGCTTGGAGTTGCTACGTTTTTCATATTTTTATTATTCTGTTGTGGGGGTGCTGTTGCCTCTTTGCGTCTAAGTATCACTAAGGGCAACACTGGGAAACTAAGTATAGCTTTTGCGCCCTTGCACTCTTTTGAGAGCAATTTAGCGCAGAAGATTGGCGAGAGTTGCACAGATATCATCTTAAAGGACTTGAACAACACAGGGTTATTTGATGCGCGTATTGAGATTCTTGATCCAACCTCAGATGGCGCAGCTTACTCCAATGTATGGAGAGAATTGAAGCATGACATCCTGCTTACAGGCAATGTGCAGGAGCTTTCACACGGAAGAATGGGTATCAAGTTATTCGTGTGGGATGTAGCTGCGGAAAAGAAATTGTCTGGCAAGTCTTTTAACTTTGAAATAGGAGGGTGGCGTCGGGCTGCTCATACCGTTGCAGATCATATTTATACCAGGATTACTGGCAATGGCGGGTACTTCGACTCAAAAATTGCGTACATTGCGGATATGCTGGGTGAGAGAAGAATAGCTCTGATGGATTATGATGGAGCTAACAGTGTTTACGCTTCTATAGCTAATAATGGTTGGCTATCTTTCCCTAGATTTTCTCCTGATACAAAAAGCATAGTGTACACTCTCACATCGCAGTCTTCTCCTTCTGGGAGAGTTATGTTGTACGATATGAGGAGAGAGGTTTCTTCGCTGCTAATAGGCATGTCTGGTATTGTGTCGTCGGTGAGATTTTCGCCAAGTGGCCGCGAAATATTGCTATCAGAATCGCTTAATGGCAGCACTGACATATACTCCTTTAGTCTTATAAGCAAAAAACTTACGAGGCTGACCGCTGATGAGTTCATGAACACGTCTGCTTCTTATTCCCCTGATGAGAAATCTATAGTATTTGCTTCAGACCGAGACGGTGGATCTCATCTCTATATTATGGATGCTGATGGAAGTAACCCACGCAAAATAAGCTCAGGCTCAGGCAGGTACATGTCTCCTGTATGGTCTCCCAACGGAACTTGGATAGCATTTACTAAGGTCAAGGGTGCTCGTTGTTATATTGGGATCATGCGTCCTAATGGTAGTAAGGAAAGAATGATAGCGTCGGATTGCTTTGCTGAAGGACCGTCTTGGGCACCGAATGGTCAGGCAGTTTTATATACTAAACATGTTCAAAGAGTGGAGCATTTTGCCACAGAACTTGCTATGGTAGACTTATCAAGCATGAATAGGAGGGCTATAAATACTCCAAGTGACGCCTTGATCGCACATTGGTCGAATACAATGCAAAATTAGTTAGTAAGTAATACACGTTATTCCTGACACGGCATTGCACTTGGTAGGTATATTTCAACGTATACCTTCTAACATCATAGTGTGATACATATGAGTATAGTGGACTCGCAACCCATGTATCCATAACATCCGTAGTCAGGAATCACTTCGTCTTTACCAACGCTTTGTTGAGTTCAACTGTTCAATTTATATTGAAGATGTGCTAGGAGTCACATTCAAGCTTTTACGCGTAGTTTCATGCAATCCCAAATTGGATGCAGTGAGTTATATATGTTCTCCTTGCTGAAATACCTCGTCGTGCTTTGTTTGGATAGACTGTTTACTCCATGTTCGAAGGTATGCTTGAAAAAGCGTATGCATTACTCCTACTAGCGCCGCTTTCAAGAGAAATCTAGCGTTGCACGAGATACGCATTAAAACTCGACCAAGCTATACTCCTGATATCAAAACCTATACGGGTTTTCTTTGCCGCAATTTTTGCGAGAATACTCCACCTAAGAAGTTCCCTACAATTATTTCAGCACACTTGATCCTTATCTCTTTGCACCCTCTTATTTATTTTTACTACTTACATAAAAATCCTAAGCAGAACGTGAGATACTTTTACATCGGGACTCCTCTGCAAGAACTGAGAAACCTCCTTGTGCTAGCCGCGCTGGGCGCTGTATAATTTTTATAGAATCATACGTGACAATGTACCTAGGCATACACTCTTCTGCAGTGGAGAGTGCACTGAGCACTTCCTGGATACGTATAATACAGTACAACTACACCTTGAAGCTGCTGCTACAGTACTAAAGCACGTAAGCGCTGGCCTACCGTTCAATCTTCTTGATGCTTACGGCTTAGTTACAGAAAACAGCACTGCTTTACCTAGTGGCAGCAGAACGTACTTGGAAATCACAAAACAGACAAGGTTCTCGTGTCGTAGAAGGAGCGCACTCTTCATTCTGATATGAAACCCGTAGCTCAGGAAGGTGGCAGCAGTTCTACACTACAAGACTCACTAGTTATCTTTGCACAGCAACTATCAAGTGATGCAGAAAATTAACCTACGCAGCCTCTTCAAAAACGAGCTTGGTACATCTAGTATAGATTTCAAGTACACTGAGTCCGATATCCTTTGGGAGTTCTCTCTCTATAGTGAAACACCAGTCGCAATACTACCCCTATAGAAGCGCTTTATAGCTTTTCGTATACCATTACCTACATGATTGACTCATATTAATGCTGTGTACATGTTGTAATATTTCTCAACAATCAGGCCTATCATAATAACAGATACCGTATAAGGAATGCGACACGTACAAGTACTTACTCTCTTTTTAGGGATATGCTGGTGAAACCTGTAGCTTAAATAAAACTAGTTACGTATGGATGATATTGCGTTGTATATCTGTCACTTCTGCCCGTAATTATGTGGATTAGACACTAGAGTAAAAGCGTAATCAGCGTGGAAAAATGGCTTGGACGCCCGTAATACAGAATACCATTTAGAGATAATACTCGATGACGGAACAATGGATAGAAAAGGTACAATCTGATGAGAATTACAGATACATAGCGCATGGGCGGATAACACATAAAGGACACCGTAAGCTGCCACGACTATGGATCATATCTCAGGATAATCATCACGTGCTATTTGAAATGATAGTAAAAATTTCTAGAAACGTCGTTGGTGAAATTACTCTGGCCTTTGATGAAATTCGAGCATGCGACATTCTCGCACAAAAGCACGCTAACTGATGCTAAAAACTCAAAGAATCACTAAACCGTAATACTCTATCAAAAAATAAACACCGTAAATACAGCGTCATATACTAAGGCTCACAAGGTTGTAACATTCATAATGCAAACACACGGGTAAGGGCTGTATTATCGTTATATTCTTCTAGCACTCAAACAATGATCCGGGGCAATTTTGTCTCCGACACCAGTATAAAAATCGGAAGTTTTGCAAAACGAATACAAGCTAGGTGTTAAGTTTCGCACTCATGGGGTAGTTTATGATAGCCTGATCAGGCCCATGCATGCTCAGAAGGTAATGTTTGAGTTTGTCTCAGAAGTGACATTATTGAGCATAATTGGTAGCCTATTCATATCATATTTGCCCATGCTATCTCTGGGTGGTGATTTGGTACCTTTTTCTCAAGAAGATGCAGCTAGGTGGCAATAGTACCATGGTCTTCAGTAAGTCTCACGCTCGCTTAATGACGAATAGCCGTCCGTGGAAAGCTAGCATTTGATGACGTAGCGGGTATATAAAAGTGCAACAAGCTATAATTCTTTCTACCTCACTATCTAGGGGCGCTCTCAAACATGTCACGTTATAGAATTTGAGAGATACATTTTGATATCTGGTTTTTCATCTTAATTGTTATTCTCAGTAGAGAATTTGAAGCACCATGATGTAGCGCTTGTTAAGGCTTTAGCGATTTAAAAACCGAGTCTGAGCTTGTAACAGAGATCATACGCACACATACGCTATGCACGCAGAATTGTGCTGAGGCTCCATATCCCTACCAAATTCTACACAGAACTTAATATTACACTGCAATACAAGCGAATTCACCCTCTATCACATTGCTCTCCTTAAAAGAGGTTCTCTCAGTACTATAGCCACAATTGCTATGCTCGGTAAAGAATTTGACTCATACTACTGTAGCACTTGTCGAGGCTTTAGCGATTTAAAAAGCAAACCCTACCCTGTAACACTTATACTACGCACGTAGAGTTGTACTAGGGCTCTATATCACTACCCTAGGTAAGAAGATTCCATACAAAACTTGATAACTATATTGCAATCTCAGCTGGTGAAGCATTTATCACGTTACCCTTATTGCAAGAAGTTATTGCAGTACTATATTTACAAATAGCGCAAAATAACTGACACCGAAAAATACTCCATAGTCTACAACAATTGCAACCTTATTGTGCTTGCATGGCGCCATTTTTAGAAACGTTATCAGAACTGCGTATTATGAAGTCTACATGCAGATATGCAGCACTGTAAAATGGGTTTACTCACCGTATATGGATGGTACAATGCGCGAAGTTGGTAGCAGAAATCTGGAGCTGCACTTTGAAGAGTATTGTTACTGCTGATAACAGCATAGACGATGAAATAGTAAAAAATATCTGTGAAGCCACAATTGCATTAATTCCCTCTTATGGGGTAACTGATCAGGCCTTACTAGAGGCTTGTACGCTCTTAGACATGGAAGGTAAGCTATACAAATTCCCAAATGGGATAAGAACTGTGCTTGAACATATGAACGAGGCGCTGATTGAGCATATAACCTCTACCTATGGCGATATCGATCCCTCTAAGGTACCTAGAATAAGAGACAAGATACTCTGCCTACTGGAAATATGTGTTCGTCACCATGCATCTTTGCCCGAGCCCAGAGCGCTGCTCAAGTCTCTTACAAATTATTATCTGACCCCTAGTAACACGTGTTTTGCCATGTCTATGGTTTTTAAAATTGCTGACACTATGTGGCATTTAACGCACGACCCATCAACAGATTTCAACTACTATACAAAAAGAATAACTCTAGCTACGATATACTTTCTGTCTATGCTCCACATGTCTGACGATACTTCTGAGAACTTTACTTCTACTTTTGATTTCCTAAAGAGACGAGTAGAAAATGTTATATCTTTCTATAAATTCAAGAGCAAAATAAAGTCCATATTGCCTAAGGGCTTGGGGATATTTAATGTCAAGTTTGACAGGTAGGTCAATAATGACATCTGTCGTACATACAAAAATAAATATCTGCGGTAATCTTTTCGTGCTATTAGTTTGTGGTCTGTTGGTTCCATGCTCAGCATTATGTATAGCAAGCTCTCAGGGGCTATCTCATTTCTGAAGATAGACCTTTCCCTTACTCGCCTTTTAGGACACAATTCCTTAAACAAAGAGAAGGGGGGAGATTCTTGCAATTCTAAACTCCTCAGTGGATCTTTGGCAATTCTAGATGGGATGACATCCTTCATATTCAGGCTACAAAAGAAAAGAAGTGGCAACGAGGCTTTGAAGGCTTCATGGGGCCCATTATTCATTGGTATTGTGGCAGTAATAGGCTTTTTTGGATGTTTTGGCATATGGGCAGCATTAGCGCCTCTTGATGGAGCAGTTATAGCCCCTGGTGAAGTGGTTTCATCACTCAATAGGCAGATTGTCCAACACCTAGAAGGAGGTATAGTAAAGAAAATTCTGGTTACGGAAGGTGAAACAGTAGAAAAGGAGCAGCCTCTTGTATACCTGAATAGCACTGCTGCACAGGCAAACTTGGGCATAATAAAAGAAAAACTTTTAGTATTATTGGCTACAGAAGCACGTTTAAATGCAATAAAATCACATGCTACTACAGTGGAGTTTCCCGATGAAATATTCAAACTTTCGAGTGAAGACGTAGTAAGTAAGGTGCTGGAAAATCAGAAAGAGCTGTTTTTCTCACAAAACAATAGCATCACGGGACAAATACAAATTTTGCGACAACGAATAAAGCAGCTGCATCAGGAGCTTGCGGGGCTTGCATCACAGCTCGAAGCCGAAGAAAAACAATACCACCTTATAGATGAAGAGCTAGAAACAAAAAAGAGCCTATTGGATGCAGGTTATATTAGCAAACCATACCTGCTGAATCTTGAGAGATTGCATGCTAATGCAGAAGGAAAGCTAGGTCATATACGTGCTACTATCGCGAGCACTGAGCAAAAAATTGGTGAAAATAGGCTGGAAATTATAAATATAACTAACACAGTGATGGATAGAGCAAATGCCGAATTAAAGGAAACTGCTTCTACCATTACAGATCTCAGGGAGCGTTTACGAGCTGCAGAAGACGTATTAGAACGCACAGTGATTAGATCGCCGCAACACGGTATAGTGACAGGATTAAAATACCATACAGAAGGAGGAGTGATACCTCCAGGCGGTGTTATTATGGAAGTCGTACCTATAGATGATGATTTTATAATAGATGCTAAGATTTCAATACGAAACATAGAAGAGATACTCTCAGCACAAACAGTGGAAGAAAATCTTGTAACCAGTGGAGAATATAGGGGACTTAAAGCAAAGGTACGTCTAAGCGCCTTTAACATTCGTAAGTTTGGTTTAGTAAATGGAATAGTTACTCAGGTGTCGGCCGATGCTCTGGCTGATCCACACGGTATGCGTTATTATTCTTTACGTGTTGTTATCCCCAAGTCATCACATTCCGGGAAGTTTAAAAACCTAAAGTTGTACCATGGAATGCCTGCTGAAGTCTTCGTAGTAACGCGCTCTCGCACACTGTTGGAGTACTTACTTACGCCTATTACCAGCACTTTTGAAAAGGCCTTTAAAGAACGGTAAAAAGCTGAGTGATTTGCGCTGCTTTACCTAACAAGTGAGCATTTGCTGTTCTTCGTTACCGCACGCCTAAATATTTTGAACTATGTATTAGCAGCTTGGAATATAACTAGTATCTCAAGCTGCATAACTGTTTTCCATAACATAACCGATGCGGAATGCTGTATTCTGCCTGCTATTGTGAAAAACTACATACCCTTCACTAATTTGTGTAATTGTAGAAATAGGCATGTCATCTCTAGCCTGTAGAACACTACGTACCGTTGTAATACTACCAGCACAAATGATATGATTTCACCCATAATTGGTAGAAACTACGTATCTTTTCGACTAATACGCATAGCATAGGATGCCACGTACCATCTTGCAGAGCTTTATAGTATCACCTGCACAAGTTATGTATGCTACTAACTATTGAGGAGAACTACGTATTTTTCTGAGAAATTCACATGGCTGTATAAAATAGCTATAGCGTAGAGTACTGCTTACCCTGCTTGCAGGATTTTATAGCACCGCCTTTCTTTTCGCGTGGCATATTCTTCCTACTATTAGTTAACTATATATGATATACGTAGCTATTGCCTTGAATGTTACGTACCATCTTGCAGCACTTGTAGTATCGCTCCTCCTGGGGAAGCATTTTTTATTCAGCGTTCTTTATATATTGTCATAATAACAAGCATAAGTTTCTTTATATTATCGTGACATTCTACTAGCAGTAGCGCTGCAAGCCCTTCCGATATCTGCAATTGTCCCATCGATCATCTATAGTGATATGATATCTGCCTTTGAAATTGTATATAAAAGCGCTTCTTCATACTCAGAATATTTGATGTAATTATTGCAATCCTATCTATAAGATGCTCATAAATACTTAATTCTTTTTCTAGCAACATTCACAGAGTCTAATACTCTACTTATGAAACGTTCCTTATGCTTTTCACGCTTTTTGGTATTGTTTCTAGTCGTAGCACTACAATCTTCTCTAGCATCTTTCTGGTCTTGCTACGTACAAGAGGATATCTTCGTATCCACGGGTTTACGTGCAGTAACTGTACGTTCTTCTTTAGTACCCTAGTATAGAGATTATATAATAAGGAGAAAAGATCCTCAATATAGCTACTATCTTGGATTCCCATATAAGAACTTGTAACGCCTGTTGTTTTTATAGATGAGATCTACATGGAGGACCACTGCGTTTTTATCAACATCACGTATTAGGAATATCTTATTGTCAAAGAGTGCTCTCCCTCAACCAATAACCTATTGCGCTGCGGATATCGCTCTGTATGTATATGCGCACTATTGGTGACAACACCCTGCCCCGAAACTAATTGCTAAGATAAGTAAAATGGATGAACAAGCTCTTTAGCACCAAAAGGTATGTACTACATCTTTTGCAGGGATTTCTTGCAGTCACAATATTATCTATACTCACACCCCTTGCACTGAACGTACCCCGCTGTGCGTGTATGTAGCACCCTTGGTGACGATAATCTTCTTGTCAATTAATTTCCAGGATGAGCGAAGTTTAAGAAATGGACAAAATAGAAAACGTGCGTCTGGGAACATAATTTATCCCCAAACCTCAAGTCAATATTATTAGCGCGTCTATGCCCTATACGAGTTTACCCTATTTTCCTGCACCTTATCATATTGAAATATCTGGAACAAAATGATTACAGCTATAAACCCTAAAAATACTATTGCCAATGCATATGGAGCTGCATCCATCTGACGCTCATCACCTACCAACTCATAAATGCGCGTAGATAGGGTCTCGAAGTTGAATGGTCGTATTATCAAAGTAGCAGATAATTCTTTTATAGAATCTATAAATACAAGCAAAAATCCTACAAGGATGCTCTTTTTCAGCATCGGGATGTGTACATTAACACACGTATGCACGGCTCCGTGTCCCATTAACCTGGCAGACCAATCAACTTCCCGAGGAATTTTATTGAAACCTGACTCAATAGGTCCTACAGATGCCGCAAGAAAACGAAAAGTATACGCATATAAAAGACCTACTACAGTACCTATGAGAGCAATACCGAAAAAGTGATCATTAATAAACCTCGATACTTCTCCAAGTAGTATTACTATTCCCACTGCAGTGATAGTACTAGGAATTGCGTACCCCATAGAAAGAAACCTCACTACATAAGTAAGACCACCGCGCTCTCTGGCAAAACAGGCCATTATTATTGATATAGTCACAACTATTAACGCCGCGGCAGCTGAAATCCCCACACTATTAGTCAAGGCAATGAAAAACTCGTGCCAATTAGTTTGAGAAACTCGCTCAAATGTCCAACAAATCAATGGTACAATTGGCAAAATGAAGCCCATAAAAACTGTTAAGGTACATACTAAGTATATAAACGCGAGCACCCACTTACTGTTAAAATGCCATCTATGGCAGTAATTAGTATTCATCTTGATTGTTGAATATGATGCATCTTCTCTGCGTAACCATTTCTCTACGGCAATAAGACAGAACATAAGGCTTATCGCTATAAGTGCTAGTAAGCATGCAGAATACTTGTCGTGCAACAAAAACCAGTGCCTGTATATACCTGTAGTAAAAGTATTTATTGTGAGAAATTGAGGCGTCCCAAAATCTGCCACCACTTCCATAAGAACTAAAAAAATACCCGCGACAACAGAGGGCCACACCGCAGGAATAACCACAGATAATAAAATCTTGTATCTTGAACAACACAACGTAGTCGCCACAGCAACACTATTCCTTATGGCTATGAAAGCCGTCCTCGCAAGCATGTATACATATGGATATAAGTTAAACCCTATAATCAATACACAGAAGAAGAGTGACTTCACATCGGGAAAATAATAGTCTCCTTTACCCCAGCCAAAAACTTCACGCAATGTGCTTTGCACCGGTCCTGCAAATCCGAAAGTGTTCACGTATACATATGCTACTATATACCCAGGTATTGAGAGTGGTAAAAATAACGCAACTTCAAATATCCTGCGTCCTGGAAACGAATAGTAAGTTATAAACCAAGCACTCATAACCCCAACAAATAGCACTACCGCACCAGCACCTATCATTAGCACTATGGTATTAAACGTGTATTCCGGTAATAACGTAGAAAGCAAGCCTATCCCGTTCCCTATGTTTTCTGTCAGAAACACCATGACTAGAGAGAAAATTGGCAACGCAAACAAAACAGCTAAGGCAGCGAAAAACAGATTCCTTGAAAACCTAAGTAACACCATAGAGATGTATTGTGAATTGACTGTTGTGGAGTATAGTTTGTATTACTCCTCTGATCACTTAAAAAGTATATGTTTATCGGCTATGATCTTACGTGATCATTCCCCACCCTAACCACATTTTAAAATCCTGTATTTGCATAGGCCCCACCCATGATAGCAAACCTGCTACCTAGGAAATCTATCCCCCTTTTCTAGAAATGAGCTAGCATGTAGAGATACCTAAAATTATTCTCTCAAAACCAACCTTTGCTCTAACATGAGGCACAAGACGTGCTTTTAAATGTACCTGGGGCAAAAAGCCACAGAACCTAAACACATGTACCACTTGTGTACTTTAAGCCACAAAGAGTACATGCCATTTAGCCTTGTCATGCATTCCACAAGTGCATACACCTGAATTTTTCTCCTGCGCACACATACGTTATAGACTACAGAACCCTGAGATAAAAAACTGCCTTTCAATGCTACATTCACACTCTGTGCGTAATAGTAGTTTCAATTATCAAAAACGTATGTTAACGCGCCGATATGAAGGACTTGAAGCATGGTTTATGAATTTTCTCATAAAATAAAAATCCAGAACTCCCTGTAGTTTCACAATAAAAACAGTATTACAAATTTTTGTTGTAGGTACGTGTGACATTATGTTATATATGCGGGCCAATTTGCTGGTTTTATGATGCGTAGGCGCTTTCGCATAGTTTTGGCTATGTGGATTTTACTCATCAGTAACTGTGGTCTATGCGTGTTATTTTGTCGTGCTTTCTGAAGCTTACGTGGCGTTGGTCGCCGCGTCAATAGCTGCACAGGGGTGGGTGTGGTGTATATCTATTTTTGTGTAAGTTTGCGAGTTTATCTGTTGTGTGTTCATGTGTGTTTTTTTGCCCTTACAAGCGTTAGAGTATACAAACGTATGCATGTGAGGGGAAAAATTCAAATGTATGCACTTGTGGAATGCATGACAAGGCTAAATGGCATGTACTCTTTGTGGCTTAAAGTACACAAGTGGTACATGTGTTTAGGTTCTGTGGCTTTTTGCCCCAGGTACATTTAAAAGCACGTCTTGTACCTCATGTTAGAGCAAAGGTTGGTTTTGAGAGAATAATTTTAGGTATCTCTACATGCTAGCTCATTTGTGGAAAAGAGGGATAGATTTCCTAGGTAGCAGGTTTGCTATCATGGGTGGGGCTATGAGCTGGGTATCAGAGCCGTATCTAGTCTCAGCAATCTCCAATGCTGGGGGGTTTGGAGTCCTAGCCTGCGGTGCAATGTCTACATCAGACTTAAAAACAGCTATAGAGAAGACATTTGAGCTGACGTCCTTGCCTTTCGGAGTGAATCTCATAGTTATGCACCCGGACTTGGATAGTCTTATAGATACATGTTTGCAAGCTGGTGTTTCACATATTGTGCTGGCTGGAGGAATACCGAGCGGTAAAGTTATCTCTACCATAAAGAATTCTAATGCGCGTAGTATGTGCTTTGCACCCTCACTGTCTGTAGCCCGGAGGTTGGTTAGAATGGGAGTTGATGCCTTAATAATAGAGGGCATGGAGGCAGGAGGGCATATAGGCCCTGTAAGCACGTCTGTTTTAGCTCAAGAGATACTACCTTTTTTTAGAAAAAGTCCTCAATTGTGTGATGTTCCTGTATTTATTGCGGGAGGCATAGGTACTGGAGACATGATAGGGAGTTACTTAAAAATGGGTGCCTGTGGTTGTCAGATAGGCACATTGTTTGTGTGTGCGAGCGAGTCAAGGGCCCATAAAAACTTCAAAGAGGCGTTTATTAAATCTTCTTCTAGGGATGCAGTTCCCACTGTTCAATTAAGTACAGAATTTCCCGTATTACCTGTTAGGGCAATCACCAATTCCGCGAGTATGCGTTTTGTAGATTTGCAACGCGAGGTAATAGAAATGTACAATTCTGGAGAGATTTCAAAGGAAGAAGGGCAGCTGCGAATTGAGAAGTTTTGGGCAGGGTCTCTGCGTAAGGCGGTTGTTGATGGTGACGTGGAAGATGGGTCCTTAATGGCGGGGCAAAGCGTAGGTTTAATCAACGAGGTACGGAGTGTGAAGCAAATCATCAGTGATCTGGTTGTTGAAGCTGAGAGTTACCTTTCTGAATGTCAATCGTAGTAGGATTTTTATTTGGGATGAAATTGCTATTTCGCTGTGCTTTTGGGCGCTATTCACGCTGGGGTTGCTTGACCTGTGTCAGCATAGGTGCTACGATGGCTTTCTATATCTTTGCCTACTAACCTGGGTGAAAGATTTTTGGATATTCGATGAGGCTTGATAGATGAAGACTTTTAAGACTGTCTCTAACCTTCTTCTGCTAGTGGCAACTGTGTTTCTGGGGTATTCGTATGTTAACAAAAAGGGAATATTCAGTGACATGGGTGCTAAATTAAGTAGTACTGACACTGTGGTTGAACAAGCGCCGATATTGGCTTCTTTTACTGATCTGATAAATCAAGAAGGTCAGGTTGTTAGTAGCACTGATTTTGCTGGGAAGCACATGTTGCTTATGTTCGGCTTTTCTTCATGCAAGCACATATGTCCTGCGGAACTTGGTATGGTATCGCAACTTTTAAACAAGTTGGGTGAGACTGCTGATAAACTTCAAGCTGTTTTCATAACTATTGATCCCAAAAATGACACTGTTGAAAGGTTAAATGAGTATCACAAAGCCTTTGATAGTCGAATTCAGATGCTGACTGGGGATGAGGAAGTTATTCGCAATGTAGTGAATAATTATAAGGTATACGTAGGTGAGTCTGATAGTGAAGGAGATATTAATCACTCATCGTTTTTGTACTTGGTTGATGCCGACGGAAGATATGTAGGGCATTTTGCTCCTGATTTTGATGAATACGAAAGTCAAGTAGGTAGACTTTTTGATTTCGTTAATAAGTACCTTAATTCTTAGTTAGGGTTATGGTGTTATAGTCTTGTGTTAGCTTTGGTACAACCATGAGAATGGAGATTGTTCGCTTTGTATTTTTTTTAGCGTGTGCGTTAATTTCCTTGGAAGTACGGGCTGATCACATAAGGGTTGTTGGTTCATCTTCTGTATTTCCGTTCATTTCTTCCATAGCTGAAGAATTTGGAAGGTTTTCCTCTTATAGAACTCCTGTAATAGAGTCTGTAGGCAGTGGGATGGGGTTTAATATGTTTTGCGCGGGCGCAAATCCTGGAACTCCTGATGTCGCAATGTCTTCAAGAAAGATAAAGGATGCTGAGCTGGCTTTATGCGCTTCCAACGGTGTACATGACGTTATAGAAATTGGGCTTGGCTATGACGGTATAGTAATTGCAAGCTCGCGACAAAAAGCTCAAATCGATCTTCGCTTGAAAGATTTATACAGTGCACTCAGTAAATACAGTCTTACGGATGAATATGGGCAAATCCCGATGAATAAGTATGGAAAATGGTCAGAGATACGCTCTGATCTGCCTGAGCACGATATTGAGGTCTATGGACCGCATAAGAATGCTGGAACTTATGATATTCTTCTAGATTATGTAGTTAGGGCAGTTTGCGTCAGTGCAAAGAATTTTGTTGATACATATCATGACGTTGAGGAAAGAAAAAGTATCTGCAGTGAGATTAGAAATGATGGTAAGTACATTGAGGTAGCGACAAGTGAGAATGTAATTATTCAAAAAGTTTCTAAGAATAGCAGTGCTTTTGGTATCTTGAGTTTTAGCTTTTTGATAAAAAATCAGAATGAGGTTCAGGGAAATAAAGTTGCTGGGGTTGAGCCGACTTATGAAACCATTGCCTCAGGTAAGTATGTTTTATCAAGGCCTATGTACATATATGTTAAGAAAGAGCATCTCAATACCACTGCTGGCCTTCGGGAGTTCATAAAAGAGGTGTTACGTCCTGAATCAATCGGCAGTGGAGGTTATCTAGTAAATTTAGGCTTTATTCCCTTAACAGAAGAGAAGTTACAAGAAACTCGAAGTGTTGTAGAGAAGTTAATTGCCGAATAAAGCGCTTCTGCTCTAGCTATGGCTTATTCTGCATCGGTGAGAAAAGGTTTGACCACGTGGTTTGTTGTGCTATCATTCTGGACTGTGCGTTTTATTCTTTAGAGGTTGGGTTTGGTTGAAGTTGTTGTATATCATGGTGACATCGAGCAGGGCATTCGAACTTTAAAAAAGAAGCTCCAGCGTGAAGGTAAGCCTAGACAGATGAAGATTGTGCATCATGAAAAACCTTCGGAGAAGCGTGTAAGAAAACGTGATGATTGTGAGAGGCGTCGTAAGAAATTGCATGGAGCGCCATCAGAGCCACAGGGTGGCAGGTTCAAGATTAGTGCTAGGCATTTTAAGATTCAGAGATCACTGATTACTGGTGAAGGGTCAAGCGCTGATTAAGGCTGGCATCCGTTTATTTTTGCTTTTTTGTTGGTGTGTTTATTGAGTGTGAGCTGGCACTCTGAGTTTTTGTGTTTTGTGGGGCAATAGCTGTGAATGTTCATGAATTTCAGGCCAAGGGTATACTGAGTGGCTTTGATGTCCGGGTTCCTAAGGGTGTTGTTGTTAGGTCTGTCGAAGAGGTAGATAGCGCGCTGGGAAGCTTGGCTGCGGGCATAGTCGCTGTGAAAGCTCAGATTCATGCTGGTGGTAGGGGTAAAGCGGGTGGAGTAAAAATAGGAAAGGCGCGTGAAGAGGTGGCGGATCTGGTTAAGAGTATGCTGGGATCTGTCTTGGTAACGCATCAAACTTCGGCTGCGGGTCAAAAAGTACATGCTGTATATTTAGAAGAAGGCGTATCGATAAAGAAAGAGTATTACCTAGGTGCGGTTGTTGATCGCAAAGCGGGGATGGTTAGTGTTATCTTTTCCAGTGAAGGTGGGATGGATATAGAGGAAGTTGCTCATAGTCGGCCTGAAATGGTGGTTGTTGTTAATGTTGATCCTGTATATGGTTTTCTCGATTTTCATGGTCGGAAGCTCTGCTACGGACTTGGTTTGAAGAAAGAGCAGGTTGTTCAGATTACGGCGATGGCGCGAAAAGTATGTCGTGCGCTTATGGAAACTGACGCGAGTCAAGTAGAGATAAATCCTCTTGTAGAGACAACTTGTGGCGAGTTTATTGCTCTTGATGCAAAAATGACGTTCGATGACAATGGTTTGTTTAGGCGACCTGAGATCGTAAAATTGACTGATCCTCATGAGTATAGTGAGGAGGAGTTAGAGGCTGCAAAGTATGGGTTAAGTTATATAAAGTTGGATGGTAACATTGGCTGCATGGTAAATGGGGCTGGGTTGGCCATGGCGACTATGGATATAGTGAAATATTATGGTGGCGAGCCGGCAAACTTCCTAGATGTCGGTGGAGGTGCTAGTAAGGACACGGTACGGGAGGCGTTTAAGATTATCTTGCGTAGTGGGGTCGATGGTATACTGGTGAATATATTTGGCGGGATCATGCGCTGTGATGTTATAGCTGCTGGTATAATCGAGTCTGCTAAGGAAATTGGAGTGAGTGTGCCGATGGTTGTGCGGTTATCTGGTACAAATTACAAAATTGGAAAGGAGATGCTGGATGCGTCTGGTCTTAGCATAGTGACAGCTGAAAACTTGGATGAGGCAGCTCGTTTTGTTGTAGATTTGGTCGGGAAAAGGGGGTAGCGGCTTGTATGTCGGTTCTGGTAGATAAAAATACAAAGGTTATATGTCAGGGTTTTACGGGATCGCAGGGAACCTTTCACTCTGAGCAAGCTATAGCGTATGGGACTAACATGGTAGGGGGTGTGACGCCTGGTAAGGGTGGAACTGAACATCTTGGTCTACCGGTTTTTGATACTGTGGCTCAGGCTAAGGAGGCGACGGGGGCTAATGCTTCTGTTATATATGTGCCTGCTGCTTTTGCTGCTGATGCAATTTTAGAGGCTCTAGAAGCGGAAATAGAGCTGATAGTATGTATTACTGAGGGTATTCCAGTTTTGGATATGGTGCGTGTAAAACGTGCTCTACGAGGATCTAGGAGCAGGCTTATAGGGCCGAATTGCCCTGGTATAATCACTCCTGAAGAGTGTAAGATTGGCATTATGCCTGGATATATTCATACAAAGGGAAATGTAGGTGTTGTATCGCGATCTGGAACGTTGACCTACGAAGCCGTTGCGCAAACTACAGCTGTTGGATTAGGGCAGTCGACTTGTATTGGTATTGGTGGTGATCCGGTTCATGGTCTTACCTTTGCTGAATGTGTGGAGTTGTTCATGAATGACGACGATACGCATTGCATAGTGATGATAGGTGAGATAGGTGGTTCTGAGGAAGAAGAGGCTGTAGAGTACATGCAATCTCTTGAGAAGAAGAAGCCGATGATCGGGTTTGTCGCTGGGCAGACTGCTCCTGCAGGGCGTAGGATGGGGCATGCTGGTGCTATAACTTCAGGAAACTCTGGTACTGCGAAAGGTAAGATTGAGTTTATGGAACGTGCTGGGGTTGTGGTAGCTGCTACGCCTGCGGTGATAGGGAAAACTGTACTTGAGGTAATGCAATCTCAAGGGCTTGTATAAATTTGCGCACTGGTCTGTAGTTTGACTTCGAAGTTATTCTCAGGATGTAAGGCTTTCCTAATATTGTGGTAGCTCTGTGTGAGGGGTGAGGTCTACTGGGTGAATATCTTGTGATGCCGCACAAAGTTTTGTTTTATGGGCGTGTAGGGTATAATCTTAGTGGGAAGCTGCAGGTGTGTTGTGTTGAAATCGTTTCTGGAGAGGTCTTTCATCTTAGCATCACCAACATCCCTCTCCTGATCTGCGCGAGATTCTGCAGGTTCTCATCCCTCTCCAGCAGCTATAACTTCGTCACCTAGGTCATCTGTTTCGGAAGTTTTAAATAAGGAAAGCGCTAATACTACTCGGCCAAAGCCTGCTAATAGCTAGTTCTCAGTTTTACAAGAGTTATGAATAGCTGACGGCGTTCTCTGCAGTGCGGTGATAGGCGGTTTTTTTCATGAATGGTGTTATTCTACCGTTGTCATGGCGGGAGGTGATAGTGGTATCGGGGGGCGTCGTGTTAGATGCCTTACGGCGGATGTAGTGTGTAGTTTGACTTCGAAGTTATACTCAAAAGGTGAGCTTTACTGCTGTTGAGATCTAGGTCTTAAGGTGTGGAATGGTCTACTACATTAGGAGCGTTTATGGAACCGGACGGAGTAATGCTGGGGTTGTCATGCTGAATCTAAGTGCTAAAGGAAAAGGGGTTAATACGTCTCGTGCTGCAGTGCTGGGCTGTGATTGGCGGGCAGGTTCTTTTATTAGCGCGTGATTGGGATGCGTGATTATATGTTATGCTGCTGATCTGGTATGAGGAGTGATGTAATAAGAGGTTAGTGTGTCTTGTGCTGTAGGAATGTTTGAAGTCTCGAGAGACTTCGGTGAGGCTATAGCGCTTTGCAAAGCGATTGATTTACAGCTTATTGTCTGAGGCTGAAGTACCATACTGAGGCTGCTGAGCTTCAGTAAGGAAGTATGCATCATAGAAAATAACCGATTTTTGTTAGTTTGGGATCTTTGCTGTATCTGTATATCGCTACGCTATATGCTTGATGATAGTGTGTTTTATATAGTGCGGAGTTGTGCTTATATAGGTATACATAACTTGAAAGACGCTCTGATATATGTTTTATACTCAGTGTAACCCTTGTGGCTGAGCTGGTTTTCTAGCTCTCTGCTTTGTTCATTTTTTCTCGCAGTTCTTCCATCTACTTTTTCTTGTTCATTGTCACTCTGAACTTTTATTTTCTTTAAACTCTAGTCCTATGTAAAGGTGCGCAAGGTAGTTTTAGTTACCTATCCATCATAGCATAGATTTTAGTGAAATGTGCATCCAGATTGAGCTTTGCATTTGAGTCTTTTGCACTGCAATACATCTTTAGTACGATTGATATAGGACATGATCAAGTGGCGTCTGTGAGGATAATTAATTATATGTGTGCACTTTAGGTCTGGAGAAAAGGGCTTGGGCTTAGAATAGCGTTTAACTAACTGTATAAATTTCTGACTCACTGCGTAGCGATCTTTACATACTTTTCACTGGAAGATATGGGTATTCATGGGAGGTAGTGGCATAGATGGGCTTGCTGGTATAAGGGAGCGCTCTGTGATTGGGGATGTGACAATTATTAGACCTTTGCTAGATTTTACACGTCGGGAAATACAAGAATATGCTATTCAACATCAGCAACCATGGATTGAAGACCCTAGCAATAGTGACCCAAAATACAGACGAACTTTTTACCGGAACTTTATAAATAACTGCAAGCATCCGGAGATACTGATAAGCAGGCTAAGCAGCACAGCTCTGCATATGCAGCGGTCCTTAAGCTGTATCTTACACTATGTACAGAATGCTTTGGACAGCTGTTTGGAATTTACTCCCTTCGGATACGTAGTAATCAAGCACGATGTTTTTCGTAATTTGCAGGATGAGATCGCCAGCAGGTTGTTTCTGCTTCTCATCATGACTATTGGCAACAAACCTTTGAAGCCCAGGTTTTCTAAGTTCTCTTCTGCACTCTCTAAGGTACGTTCTACTGCTGGTTTTGCTTCTTTTACCTTGCATGGCTGTATGATACTCAAGACGTGTGATAGTAACATTATTGTTGCTAGGGAAGTATCCAGTATAGTCCCTAAAACTTATTTGCACGGTGAGACACGTCTACTGTGGGACTCTAGATTTGAGTTACATATTGAATTCTCAGATTGCTTTGACACGTCTTTACCTTCTACCTCTGAGATGTCGGAAAAACAGGAATCCACGTGTGGTAGTGTAACAGAACGCAAGGCTGCTTCTGCGATGCAGGTATCCATCAGCCCGCTAGATTCTAATCCTATACCGGAGCATTTGCGGGGTTATGCATAACACTAATTTCAGTAATAACTTCATAGTAAACAAACCCTATAAAATCTCTGACATACATTCGAGATTCTACTCTCTTCACAAGCTTTCACCTATTCTTTTAACTAAGGCTCACCCATAGGAAGGAACTATACGTAGACTATTCTGTACTAAATGGATGGGAAAGCACTAAGTTTCTTGATGACTCTGTGTGTTTGCTAAAAGCTTTCTCTCACTCTTTCCGCGGGTGTTATGTGTGCAAAAGCTGTTTCCTATGCAACGAAAAAGCATATCACAGCGGTTAATCATTGAGAATTATCATGCTTCAGGGCGCGGATGAGAATCAAAAATTGTATTTTCTTGTTCTTTCGGATGGCCACTGTCAGCTTATGTTAGCTCATGATATTGGTAACTACAGTAAATTGGGGGATGCAATCGATGATTCACTAGATGAAGCGTTTGATAAAGAATGCCTGGGTCAGGGTATCCGAGTGGTCTGGATACCTATGCTCCGCTATTTTGAATTGCGTCAATGACAGTTTGCCTTATGATCTCAGCTGCTTTTGCAGAATATTCGCTTGGTAGACTTGCTCTAGCTATACTGGCATTTCCTCCCCCTTTGCCTTGGATTTGCTGTAATGCTTTTACTATGTCTGTTGCTTTTATCCTTTTGATTGCAGACTCCCCTACCCCTACTATAAACGTTGTTCTCTTCCCATCTGTCGTTGAGATCGCTAGCACCTCATTGGTATGCATTTTCTCCTTAACATAGCTCGCTACTACCTCTACCGGTATGTTGCTGAACTCACCTACGTATAACTTTATCTCTGAACCAACTTCTATACATTTTGCACATGAATTCATGTGTGTATAGCATATTGTAGCCATCTTCTTATTTATCTCTCGTTGCTCTACAAATACCTTCTTAAGCTTCTCTATTACCTGGTCTACCGGAACGCTAAGACATTCCGCAACTTGTTGTAGCGATTCACTATCCCTGTTCATACTGCTCACAACCTCATGCCCAGTAATTGCCTCAATACGCCTTACTCCCTGTGCAATACCAGTCTCTGAGATAATTCGAAAAGCCCCAATATCCCCTGTGAAGCGTACGTGTGTGCCACCACATAGTTCTTTGGAACTACCCATGCTGACAACACGCACATTTTGATCATTATACTTCTCACCGAATAGGGCTATTGCTCCTTCCTGTACGGCATCTTCTAAGCTGCAATGATCGATGATTACAGGCTGATTTGCCATGATTTGCCTATTAACTTCCATTTCTACCGTGCGTAATTGCTCTTTAGTTAATGGCAACGCATGACTAAAATCAAAACGTAGCTTGTCAGCTGCGACTAAAGACCCTTTCTGTTGAATTCCCTCACCTATTAGTGTACGGAGCACAGATTGTAATATGTGCGTTGCAGAATGATTTGCCCTGAGCTTTTCACGGCGTTGCTTATCTACTACCGCTTCTACAACATCTCCTACCTTTAAGGTGCCTCTAATAACTCTTATTTTGTGTAAGTGAACATTATTAGACTTCGTTGTATCTACAACTTCTGCTACGCTACCGCATTTGGTCGTTACTACTTTGAGGAGGCCAGTATCACCCTCTTGCCCTCCAGACTCCGCATAAAAGGGCGTTATGTCTAGAACGGCTATCCCCTCTTCACCTTCACCCATTGAAGTAACGGCTTCTCCCGAACAGAATATCTCTTTGACCATAGATTTAACTCTATGATTCTCATACCCTACAAAACTAGTGGCCTTGTGCTTGTTTAAAATATGTGAGCTCGCGGTTTGTGCTTCACCTGAGCCCTTCCAATGCTTGCGTGACTGCTCTTTCTGCTTTGCCATGCATCTATTGAAGCCGTCTTCATCGAACTTTAGACCCCTTTCTTTTGCAACGTCGAGAGTGATGTCTAGCGGGAATCCATATGTGTCATATAGCTTAAATGCTATCTCTCCACTCAAGACTTCCCCCGACTTTAGACCTCGAATCTCTTGTTCGAGAATACCTGTGCCGCGACGCAAAGTATCAGCAAATCCATCTTCTTCTATCTTCAAAGTGGATACTATTGATTGTTCTGCCTTAACAATTTCAGGGTAAGCATTACCCATGTATCCCGCACTTCCCTCTCTAGTCAACACTGGAACCACTTCGTGCAGCGAGAATTTATCGCCGACAATTTGATATATATACCGAACAGCCCTTCTTATAATGCGTCGCAAAACGTAGTTACGCCCTTCATTTCCAGGAGTTAATCCCTCAGCTATTAGAAATGACGCCGCTCTCACGTGATCGGCTATTACGCGGTGAGCTATAGGGTGATCGTGTGAACCGAAAATGCTCCGTGATCTGTCTATAATAGCTTGGAACATGTCTGTCTCATAATTGTCACACACACCTTGCATGACTGCGGCAATGCGCTCAAGACCCATTCCTGTATCTATACACCCCCGAGGCAACTTATGTAGCTCACCCGATTCATCACGGTTATATTGCATAAACACCAGGTTCCATATTTCCGTGTACCGGGCACCATCACTTTCATCTGTTCCTGGAAGCCCTCCTGGTACACCGTCACCATAATCGTAAAAGATTTCCGAGCATGGTCCGCATGGACCGGTATCACCCATACTCCAAAAATTATCACTGGTTGAAATCCTAATGATTTTGTGGTCTGTATACCCAGTAATCTTCTTCCATATGTCAAAGGCCTCTTGATCTTCACTATACACTGTGATCCAGAGTCTCTCTTTGCTGAGGCCCAACTCTTTAGTAACAAACCTCCACGCTAATTCTATGGCAGTTTCCTTAAAATAATCACCGAAACTAAAGTTCCCCAACATCTCAAAGAATGTATGATGACGATTTGTATACCCCACGTTTTCTAAATCGTTGTGCTTTCCACCCGCTCTCAGACACTTTTGACTTGTTGTAGCCGTTTTTACATCTGAAACTCCAGTTATAAACCTCTGCTTAAAAGGCACCATGCCAGCATTAGTGAATAACAACGATGCGTCTCCTTCTGCAATTAGCGGTGCTGACGGATATCTTGTATGGCCTTGCTTCTCAAAAAAATCTAAAAAGGCCTCCCTTATGCCGCTTACAGAACTACTACTCATATGAAAAAACTGAAAGTGGTGTACAAATTTCTACATTATTAGCATACTAGTTACAAGTTTACTAACAAGAATTAGCTCTGAAATGATGCTTGCTATGGCACTTATTTTGGCCTTACCTCCTTTGGGATATTGCCTGTGGAGGTATTCTTCTTTCTGGAAGGTACGTGTGCCTTTTGTCTCCATCGTTGCAGGTCTGGCATTATTGTCAGGTTTGTTACTGCAGTCTTTTGGAAACGAGGCAATTTCCGCCATTGTTGTGTTATGTTCTGCAATCCTGATATTGTATACACTGCGCTTCGATAAGAGGTTCAAAGTGCTACAGAGCGCCATGCTCTTTTCTACTGCACTGTCTTTTTTGACTGTGATAGTGATTGCTGGATGCTTGGCTTTTAAATCAAAATTATTCTTTGCAGAGGTACCACTTTCCGACTTTATCTTTGGAACAACGTGGAATCCTGACTCTAAAGTAATAAACGGCCAGTTAGTGGGCTCTTTTGGGATATTACCCTTATTGAGCGGTACACTTCTTATAGTGATTGTATCAGTGACCGTGGCATTACCTCTTGGTCTGCTGTCCGCTATATATGTGAGCGAGTACTCCGATAAGAGGGTGCGTAACACTTTTAACACACTTTTGGAAATATTGTGTGGCATACCTACCGTAGTATACGGATATTTCGCAGTGGTTTTCCTATCACCGAACATACGAAGCCTAGCTAAATTTTGTGGATTCAATGCGCAGTCTGAAAATGCTCTTGTAGCTGGAATTGCCATTGGCATCATGATTCTTCCTTTCATAACACTACTAATTGAAAATGCCTTAAGGTCAGTACCAAAAATATTGAGATATGGCTCTATGGCCTTGGGTGCGACTCGAGCAGAAACAACTTGGCACATAGTCGTACCTTATGCACTTCCGGATATTTGCAGTTCTGTCATTCTGTCAATTTCACGGGTAATTGGGGAAACTATGATAGTGTTGATGGCTGCTGGGGTAACTGCGAGTTTTACATTTAATCCTTTGCATTCTGTTACTACCATTACTGTACAGATTGCCACTATCCTCACTGGGGACCAGAACTTCCAAAGTGTTCATACTTCCTCAGCTTATGCGCTTGGGCTTACGCTATTCATTATCACTTGGATGCTCAATTTGCTAGCTGCTTTCATTACTAGAAAAACTCGCATACCCTCCCGTACGTAATGCTCAAGAATGTCGTTACACATCTACGTGACAAGTTTGCTGCAACCCCACTTGTTGGTGTTGAGCTTGAGTTCTACATACACGGTCATGAAAATGGATTAGCGAAATTTCTGCAGCATATTTCACCCAAACTATGTCAGTTACGTTTTGATCTGTTAAAAGAAATTTGTGAACACCAATTCGAGTTAAGAACATACCATACTACTGATGTCAAACAGCTCCTTACTGACATTGCTAGAGCTAAAGACCTGATGTTTGAAATCGCAAAATCTTACGATTGCACCTTAGATTTCTCTGCAAAGCCGTTTCTTGACAAGGCTGGAAACGCGTTTCACATACATGTTAATCTTCTCGACCGCAACTCACAGAACATGTTCTTTATGGATAGATCTGGAAATAATTTGAGTGAAACTTTAACCTATAGCCTCGGTGGGCTATGCACCTTCATGAAAGAGCACATGATTTTATTTGCTCCGAATGAGAGCTCATACATGCGTTATACATATAATGACATTCACACGCCTACAACTATAAGCTGGGGTGGTAACAATAGAAGCACTGCGTTGCGCATACCCGATACTACACTATCACCACAGAACTGCAGAATTGAACACCGAGTTCCTGGAGCGGATTGCGATTATGACTCTGCCGTTACTGCCATACTATATGATATAGTACGGGGGATGGAGAAAAAAATACTACCCCCGAAAAAGACATTTGGAGTGGCTTCTGATGCTCAATATGGCTTAGAGAAACTTCCCTACTCACTAGATCGCGCAAAACTGCTGTTTTCTCCCATAGCTCTAGAATAGCAACGCATGCATCACAGCTCCAGCTCCAAGCCATCGTGTGCTACAACAACTTTTTGCCCCGGCAATTTACTATGCAAGTAATCTAAAAGTTGCTCATAATCTATGTCATGGCTCATGTGAGTAAAGACAGCTATATGCGGCTTCAATTCCCTAATCCATTCTATACATAGGTCCACATGAGCATGTGCACCCACTGCCTGATATCTGAGACACCCGAAGATAATCATATGCTTATTACGCAAGCGCTCCCATGATGCTTCAGGAAACGATTTTACATCTGTACAATATGCTACAGAATTATCAAATATGAACCCATTACTGTTTACCTCACCGTGAGATTGCTTAATCGCCATGATACTGAACTCACCGATATTGAACTCAACATTATGGCGAACTGGATTCACTGTTAAGTAATGGCACTTTTTCCATGGAGCCCCTGGCGTACTGGGTATGAAAAGATAAGCGTTACTGGCCGTGATCAATGCCAAAGTTCCAAAATCGCTATAGACTGGAATATGGTAACCAACCTTTGGGGTAAATGCCTGCAGCTCGGAAATTCCTGTTGTGTGATCTGCATGACAATGAGTAAATAAAACCGCATCCATGGTGTAAAAGTTTTGACGCAGCGCTTGGATGCGCAAATCTGGAGACGCATCAATTAACAAGCGCGTACTCCCCTTCTCTATGAGCGCAGACGTTCTTGTTCTCTTATTATGCGGATGTTCCGAGGCACACACCCCGCACTCACACCCGACCGATGGAACACCTACTGACGACCCACATCCAAGAATCGTAATTTTCATACAATGTGTTCTTTCACGCATCTGGACCGAAAAAGTGAGCGATGGTAACACTAACTCAAAGAACTATCAAGAAATTGTACTTCAGGATAAGAGAACATACAACTACTGGTTTATTTATTTACATTTGTTCGATAATTTTCTCCTAGAAAATTTTTAAGTATCATAACCACTATTAGTGCTAATCACTAACAGTGTCCACAGCCTCAGTGACGGGCTGCTTCTCCCGTGTTGGCAGGTCCGTATAATAGTTTCATACAGTTACCTAATATGAGATTACCTAACTATATAAGGATATCCTCTGAAACCTTGCAAAGGTTAGATGTAAGAGAAGTCTAATCTGTAACTAATGCGGATGGCGTTGAACGTATGACAGAGCCAGACTGGCTTGCAATTTCTGGAGATGTTATAAGGGTACACCCATAAAACTCTGGAACGTACCACCGTAATATGATCCTGATTCGAAAACACTGGGAAGTATTACAACGACCTATGAATCTCTAGGTACATCGATGGGGATATTAAGAGTCTAAATAATAAACCTATTATTTAGACCAAGGGTATAGGGGATAGAAGAATAGTATTATTAGAGAGGATGAAGCAGATACAGTATATCTACTAGCTAAGGAGTTAGCTTATGATGTTGTTACTGGGCAGACTGATAACCTTGCTGCTGCTCTTGCTAAGACCTCCGGTAAAGATATCGTTCAGTTTGCTAAGGCGGTGGAAATATCACACCCTACCATCGATGGGAAGGTTTGTAGTGGGGAACATGCTAGAGAGGCGGGTGCGCATAGCACGCAAAGCGGCTACGGAGCGTCAAGTAGCAGCGGGAACGATACGGAACAGTGTAGCGGGTTGACTACATCGCATATAAGGACAAAGAAGTTTAGCGATTTTGTTAAGGGTGCGAAAATAGGTGAGAAGAACTGGCCTAGGGGACAGCATAGCACTTCGAGCGGTGCGAAGGTTGGTGTGCCTGATAGTAATGCCAAAGCCGTAGCTAAAGACCTAATAGATCTTAATCGTGACGAAAAAACCATAGTAGCAGGGTTACTAGCTAAAACTATTGAAGGTGGTGAAGTTGTTGACGGTCTCTTCTACTTACAGCATGGTTAACCTTGGGCATGGATATTGGGGTTTTATAGTTATCAGAGAGCCTTACCATGCAGAGCTCAGAAGTTACTTTCAAATGCTCGGTGAAGTATAAGTATGTGTATTACATATAGATCTCTAGGTAGACTAAAAGCCTGCGCAATAAACCTTACTTTTAGCATAAGACTAAGAAATTAGGAAAAAGCCTAGGTGTTGTTCCTTATGCTTGCGTTGGTATTGGGGGTAACTTCGTGGGGGTTGTTGATGGGCATATCACAAACCACTCCGTCTTTGATCCTAAATACCCTAGGTAAGTAACGAGGCAAAATTAGTGCTTTATCACTCACGAAACAAACTACGATCAGCGATTTACCACACTTAGCAGGTCTGTACAGTGGTTTTATAATCTTACCTAGCTGAAATTACTTGCTACCTAGAAATCTCCACCGCGGACTTTATAAAGGTTATCTGTACTTCGAAGGAAGCTAATCTGTGGCTAATGAGGATGGTGTTTAGCACGTCATAAGTTCAAGCCTTCTTGAGGTTCCTGGGAATATTATAAGGGTGCACCTATAAAACCCTGGAACATATCACTGCAATACGATCCTGATTAAAAAACACTGATAAGTATGACAACTGCCTATAAATTGCTAGTTATCCCAAAAGCCTATGCAATAACTCTTATTATTGACACAAGACCAAGTGTATAAGGGATAGCGGAAGGGTATTATTAGAGAGTATGAAGTAGATACAGTATATATACTAGCTAAGGAGTTAGCTTATGATGTTGTTACTGGACAGACTGATAACCTTGCTGCTGCTCTTGCCAAAACCTCAGGTAAGGACATCGTTCAGTTTGCTAAGGCCGTGGAGATTTCTCATTCCGATATTGATGGGAAGATTTGTAGGACGAAGTCTGGCCAAAACCAGAATAATTATGCTAAGTATGCTGCAGAATCCGACGTAGTGAACTCCAGAGACAAATTTAACGTGGCACTGTGTGGAGGCACAGGTCCTGCAGGTAGCTCAAGTAACAACAGCACCGAACAACAGGTATTGCGAGACTTTGTTAGAGAAACTCTAAAAGATGGTAGTAAGAATTGGCCAACGTCTACAGGCACCGCACCCAAACCAGAACAAAACGACAACGCCAAAGCTGTCGCTAAAGACCTAACAAAACTCACTACCGAAGAAAAAACCATAGTAGCAGGGTTGCTTGCTAAAACTATTGAAGGTGGTGAAGTTGTAGAAATCAGGGCGGTTTCTTCTACTTCTGTGGTGGTTAATGCTGAATTTGAGATTATAAGGTTGTGCAGTATAGAGGGTTAGTTTTCGGCAGTGTAAAAATCATAATTAGCAGATGATCTGGAGCTTTATCATTCGATACCTAGAGTTTTATATAAAGCTATTAAGGATCTATTATTAGAGAGT
The DNA here is from genome assembly GCF_000964685.1 of Anaplasma phagocytophilum str. Webster. Classification (GTDB taxonomy): domain Bacteria; phylum Pseudomonadota; class Alphaproteobacteria; order Rickettsiales; family Anaplasmataceae; genus Anaplasma; species Anaplasma phagocytophilum. Next base: position 852,949 of record NZ_LANS01000001.1, on the reverse strand, counting down.
ATGAAGCAGATACAGTATATCTACTAGCTAAGGAGTTAGCTTATGATGTTGTTACTGGACAGACTGATAACCTTGCTGCTGCTCTTGCCAAAACCTCCGGTAAAGACATCGTCCAGTTTGCTAAGGCTCTTGGAATTGCTCATTCTAAGATCGATGATAAGATTTGTGTGGCGAAGCCAGGGACAACCACGAGCAATTTAGGAAAGTATGCTGTAATAACTGAGGGTGATACGAATGACGCGAGGATATCGTTGTGTGGTGGAAAGGCAGCCGGAACCGGTAACGATAACAAGAGCACGGAACAAAATGTTTTCAGGGATTTTGTTAGAGAAACGCTGAAGGATGGTAACCATAATTGGCCTACGTCAACTAGAAAGGCTGATAAGAGCGCAGGGCCGACACCTGTAACTAACGACAACGCCACCGCAGTAGCTACAGACCTAACAAAACTCACTTCTGAAGAAAAAACCATAGTAGCAGGGTTACTAGCTAAAACTATTGAAGGTGGAGAAGTTGTAGAAATAAGGGCGGTTTCTTCTACCTCAAGCATGGTTAACTTTGGGAGTATTGGCCGCAGTGGCTGGGTTATTAACCAAAATTTGGATTACATAATTGACGAGAGAGAACAAGCATCAGATTCTTTTTCAATCAAGCTTCTTAAGATCTTCTTCGTCAAAAAACATGCTACGTACTCCTTCAACCTCTTCTTTACGTATACGCATGCCAACAACGCGCTCTATCGCACGAACATCAGACTCATTTAACGCCTCATCTCGCTTAATGAAACTATTGCCACGCACCCTGTAAAAGCGACACGTCCTTGCCTTCATACGCGCGATTTCATGATATCGCACATTGCTACTTTTTGTAAAAAGTTGCACCAGGTAGTTAGAAATGTGACTGAAATCTTCTTGCGAGACTCGGCATAAAGCAAAACCTGTCTCGTCACTCTCCGAATATTTGCAAACTCCCTCCTCATTAGAGCCTAAAACTTCATAGCGTACCCGCTCTCCTGTAAGATCAGCGACGCATTTATATGCGGAACAGTCCATAATAGCATGCGCTAAACCTATGCATTCCTGAGCAAGAGTAGTATGCCCAGCGCAAGCTAGTGCAAGTGAAAATAACACGTAAAGAATAGATTTTAATCTCATACGTGACAACCCGATATCTTGTATAACTCGAATTCAACGTGACATGACACTGTTGGTAATATACTTCCGCTGCTATTCGCTTCTATAACCTCTTGAGTAACCTCTCTCTTTTTTACGATTTTTAAATGCTTCAACGCCACAAAACCCGGTACATCGTACCTAACAGCCTGAATAAATAATACAGCGTGCTTGTCCGTAAGCGCAGAAAATTTCATCCGCACTCTACTTTTCTCAACTTTGATATACTGCTTCTCATATTGCGCACTCACATCTACTGACTCAGATACAGATACCTCTTCCATAGAAATCCTGTGTTTATGGCATAACTCAGAAAATAGGCTCTCTATGCCTACCTCCTCACTACCCCCGTATACGTGAGAATCGTGCAATTCACGCCATACGGAAAAGTTATTATTGAGCTTGATCTCATGATTATGAGCATTGTTAATCTCCGCCTTCATCTTTGATATATCTTTGGTAAGAATCACAACCTCTTCTTTGTGCTTGCTCTGTATGCTATATACCCGCTGTAACGCTACCGCCAGTCCCAAAAAAGTAACAAAAGTTGTGATTTGCAATAGATAGTACTTAAACACATATACCTCTTGCACTTCATATTCGCTCTAAGCGTATAATAAAGTTTCCTGTTTTTACATCAACTGGCGCAACTTCTATCACCCTAAACCCCTCTAGTACATGATCAAGCTTGTGAGCCACATTCCTAATCTTTCCTCCCTTTACTGAAACTCCTAACGCTATCGTAACCCCAAAATCCTCAGTCACACTCCAATCAAAGCTCGTAAACTCAAAGCCGTCCCTGGGCATTTTACTTAACACAGATAAATTTACCATCGGGTATCTATCTACACTCGATAACGATCTATAAAGATCCACAACATCATACATCTCATGGATTCTAGCAAATTCCTGATCCCCACGTATACTCTCTAAGCGCTCCAAAAGCTTAGCAGATTCGTCGTTGAGTAATAATCTCATGTCCTTAGTTTCTAAAACACTTATACCACCATACACGCAGAGAACTGCTAGAAGCGCTATAGCATAGACAGTAGGCACTATAGCAAACTTCTTCAGCAAAGACACACGTCTCATCTCAAATGTCTTTTTCGTGTGCATAATGTGCTGGAACTCCCGTTTCTTCATCATCTCGTACAGAAGCACTGTATCACAGCACATACTACCAACACTGACGCAATCTTGAATTTTTAAAACCTTGCCTAATTCATATGGTGTAAAAACATTGATATCCTCCTTCTTTAAGTCAAACGATAGTAAACAGGACTTAACGCAGCCAGATACAACCATATATAGCCCTATATCTTCCGGGGCAACTGGACCATAAATGCTGGAAATCTCTGATACCGCATTCTGCATACTATGGTATACCTTTCCAGCTACAACATCTGGCAACTCACTCTCAGATTGCATTACCCGTATTGAAGTTGCATCGAACAGCTTACCGTTACGCAGTACTATTAGCCTAAAATCCCCAACCTTGGTGTAAGCAAGAAAAACAACCCATTCCTTGATATTACCTTCTCGGGCTGCAACACCATGCGCAATGTAAGCAAGTTCTAGAGAAAATAGAAGGACCCCTTGAAAAAACGAGGAAGAATGCTGCGTGACAAAATTCAGTACATCCTCGAAAAGCCCATCTTCGATACGGCTCTCGACAAACATATGTCGGACAAAAGACTGCCCATTTTTTACTGCATTAACTACAAAAAAGGAAGTCTTGAAGCCCTTTACGTCTACAAAACCCCCTTGCCTATTCCTCCACATCGATTGTGGTAATAACTTACAAGTAGGAGGTAATTCCCTCATCCCATAAACCTGGCTGGAATGGTCGAGTACTAAGTAAATATATGACCTCTTATTTTCCAATATACATTCCTTTACCTCTTCCCATGCCCTCCCTTTCGCACTATCAACAAAATATTTACCGCATATGACACCGCCAACAATATTGACTATAACAGCACCATTATCACCTATACAAATTACAACAGAGCTGTCACCTCCTCGCAGGCCCATAAAACCCATCTACACACACCGCAACATCAACCTACAAGACAAAATTTAACCCGTAGCGGCAGTGTATGTAAAAAACATTAATGTAGACTAAAGCTTACTTGTAGTCTGACAAAACATACTAGTGGCTTCTACTTCTTTACATAAAACGCAACCAACCGTGGTGCAGCCGTGTGTTTCAGGTGGGACAGCAGCGTCTACAGTAGAATGCCCCACGCTACCACTTTGTTCACCATAATCACCGAGGGCAACATATTCACTTGACGCCGCAAGACCACTCTCTGGAGTATTCCTTGCAACATCTGCCCTATTATAACCTGTAGACCGACTCCTAACATACGTAACAATAGCATATACAGCCACTATCAGCGCAATGATTATACCTAATACCCCTAAGACGATTATCCCCTCAGTGACACCAAAATATGCATCCTGTTCATTATATCGCTTGATACTCGAACTGTTATCTACAGAATTTGCGCTAGAATTCAACAAACCATTAGTTGAAGAATTCTCTACTCCATAATGTACCGTAGTATGATGCACAACTGAATTAGCGTCTATCTCCTCTACACCATCAGTTATACTGCTTGCATGGTTGTTACCCTGCATGCTAAGTGCCGCAACCTCCATGCTCACATTTTTACCCAAAAGTGTATTCACACTATCTGTAGAAGACAAAACCTCTACAGTAGGACTTTCTTCTATAGCTCTGAGCACTGTAGTACGATTACCCGTACCCCCTGTAGTACCTATAGGCACCAAATCACGCACTTGCGTGGTTTTTTCCTCAATACCTTGCCTATTACCCATTGTAATCCAATTCGTAGGATCCCCTATCGTAAAATCCCTCACTCCAGCATGGCTATGCTTTACAATGCTTGACTTAAAATAATACATTCTAGGAGTATTATAAACTAAGTTAGGACCCTCAACAGCCAGTACATCTTCAATTATTACAACACTAGATTCCTTCACAGAGCTAAGCGCTTCGTGTACCTCTCTTTTGATAACTGCAAGTATCTCCTGTGTACCCAGACTACTATAATTTATGGAAAAAGCATCTATACGACACTCCTTTTTGCTATTTAATTGCCTTAGGTCGATTCTATACACATTCGCGCGCAATGAAGCAGTATCTAAAAGCATAACCTCCACATGTATGCCATCCACACTTTTAAGATTAATAGAAGATGCAGAAAATCCCATTGGTATAATACCCTGGAGTACTGTGTAAGTACCTCCACCTAGCATTGCTACAGAAAGCTCCTCCATACGCAAAGTGTCCAAGCTGCGTGTCACATAGAAAATGTACCTCAGATCACCAATAGCCCTCCCATAAATAAGTTTCATTTTTTTAGCAGTCAGTACAACTCCTCCTCGCGCCTCTATATTGCATAAATGTGTACCTATCAGACATTGTCTCAAGGACATAAGGCGCGCAGTCGCTTTATTACGAAAAAAAACGGCGTCAAAAGCCTTATACGGGTGATAATATTCACGATCCTCGACAGCGATGTAACTACCTATATAGGTCAAAGCTAGACGATCACTCCCTTGTTGATCCCACAGCACCAAATGCTCTGGTCTCTCAAGAGAACTACCACCAAATCTACGGAATAGGTAGCTCCGTATTTCCGACGACATTTTATTTCTACGAACAACCGGCTGAAGCGTGGCAGCAGAAAAGCGCCATAAAAAATACCCCTGATCTGTTGCAGATAGCCTACTATCTCCTTTTGATTTCCCCGTAACAAGAACGTCTCCTCTTACATCATGCAATACAGCTAAAGGAGCGCGATACTCTTCACCAGCTCCAGCTCCAAATCTGTAACTTCGTCCCTCCACAAGCAAGGAATTATTACCATCAATCCCTATTACATATTGACTGAGAACCAGGGTATTGACCCTACGCGAAGACGCTTCCCAAGGCGAAATACCTTGATCCTCTACATGAACAAAAGTAATCCTGTATTCGGCATTACATCCAAAAACAGCGTAAACAGGCGCATAGTGTTCCACATGCTCTGCCGAAAACGGAGCACTGTTGACCTTCGATAAGATCGCACTGTCACCATAAAAAACGTGCAAATACATATCGTAACCCCGAGCACTTTCACGATAATGCACACAAAAAGCTTTATCCTCACTAGACCAAAATCTCGTTTGATTCCCTACCAAACATTGAAATATCTCTGGATTTTTGGGCTGATCTATACCCATACTTCGTCCGTATATCTTGTCTACAATGCTTCCAGAATTTTCGCGGCCATAACTGAAGTCATTTTTATCGAAAAAGCCTTTTCGCTCTTCAAAAAAGTCTTTTGTCTTTCTATAGAGCATTCTCCCCTGATCCTGCTCAGACTCTTCCGCAACATACTCAATGCTACCTTCACTATCATATTCCGTACTACTATCCCCTGTATCACTCCTTTGCTTATCAGCAACAGAGTTTTGCACGTAAGCTACCACACTTCCTAATCCAGCAGCTATCTCACCAGCCCAATCTTGCAATTTTTTGAATACTCGCATAATTTAAGAATTTAATAATTTTGACTGCGTCATATTAATATCTTTACTATATTACTTGCAACGTTTATAAAAATTTTTTACCATTTATGCGATAGTGGGGTATTTGCTATATTGTTTTGAGTGCGCTCGTGAAAACTGGCAAAATTACGTTGCCAATTTCGGTAATTTTAAATATCATGCCCGATTGTGTGTATTGTGTGCTCACATGGACAAGTACGAAGTAGTAATAATCGGGAGTGGACCTGGAGGATATATAGCTGCTATTCGCGCAGCGCAGCTCGGATATAACGTGGCTATAGTGGAGCGTGAAGACAACCTGGGAGGCGTGTGCCTAAATTGGGGTTGCATTCCCACAAAGGCTTTGCTCAAATCTGCCCAACTGTACAAAAAGATCCTGTCTGCTAGTTCCTTTGGTATTAAAATTACGGGAGATGTAGAGGTAGACATTCAGTCAATCGTGGCACACTCTAGAGACGCTGTGGCTAAGCTGAGCTGCGGTGTATCTATGCTCATGAAAAAGAACGGCGTTAAGGTGTATAAAGGATGCGCGCGTATTGCCGGTAAAGGAGAGATTCATGTTGATAATGACGGAGTAAAAAGTGCCCTCTCGGCTAAACATATAATACTTGCCACCGGTGGAAGGCCAAGAATTGCTACCAATTTAGATACAAAATTGCTTTGGTCCTCCAAAGATGCCATGCTCCCTGAAACGTTGCCTAAATCTCTCTTGATCATTGGTAGTGGCGCAATTGGTATTGAGTTTGCCAGTTTCTACAGCACCCTTGGTAGTAAAGTTACCATTGTAGAAATGCAAGATAGAATTCTGCCATTGGAAGATCGTGACATATCGTTGTCTATGCATGAGATATTGAAAAACCAGGGAGTAGATATATTTACTGCTTGCTCAGTTATGGATTTAGTCCAGAGTGCTTCTTCCATTACAGCTCAGATCGTCAACAGTGGCACAAAAGATACTGTAACTTCTTCTTTTGAAAGGGTAATTTGCGCCATAGGTATTTTGCCTAATTCCGGAAACCTAGGCTTGGAGGATACTAAAGTACAGCTCGATAAGGGGGGCTTTATCATCACAGACGGTATGTGCCAAACATCAGAGCCCGGAATATACGCCATCGGAGATGTAGCAGGGCCTCCATGTTTAGCTCACAAAGCTAGTCACGAAGCTGTGATTTGTGTTGAGGGTATTGCTAAAAAAGACGGTCGTATATCAACAGCACCCTCCACTCTACATAAAAATAATATACCCAGCTGCATTTATTCGATTCCTCAGATCGCTAGCGTGGGATTGACTGAAGATGCCGCTAAAGCCCAAGGCCTAGAGATAAAAGTTGGTATCTCACGCGCTAGCTGCAACGGTAAAGCCATTGCCTCTGGGGAATCTGAGGGTTTCGTAAAGGTTATTCTGTGCTCCAAGACTGGAGAACTACTCGGAGCTCACATGCTCGGAAGTGAAGTTACAGAGATGATCAACGGATACATAGTAGGGCGTCAGCTTGAGGCTACAGATCTCGATATAGCTCATACCATATTCCCTCACCCCACACTCTCTGAAATGATGCACTCTGCCATACTCTCCGCTTGGAACGAACCTCTGGATAGTTAACCATACCCAGTCTTTCCTAGGTGTAGACACCAAACGATGCTGCAGCCATCGTTACGCCTAATCGTACCCGTACAGATAACCGTTAGCTATTCATCATTTCAAAAAAGTCGTTGTTATCCTTAGCCATGCTAAGCTTGTCTCTCAGAAACTCCATAGCCTCAACTGGACCCATGGCTGATAACAACCTTCTCAGTAACCATACCTTCTTCAGAAGCGCTGATTCTATCAGCATGTCTTCCTTTCTTGTTCCAGACTTAGATATATCTATCGCTGGGTAGATTCTCTTATCTGCTATCTTCCGATCAAGTATTATCTCGCAGTTTCCTGTACCCTTGAACTCCTCGAAAATCACTTCATCCATTTTCGATCCCGTCTCTATTAGAGCAGTCGCTATTATCGTGAGCGATCCCCCATTCTCTATATTCCTAGCTGCTCCAAAAAACCTCTTAGGCCTCTGTAGCGCATTAGAATCTACCCCACCTGTAAGCACCTTTCCTGATGATGGCATAACCTCATTATATGCCCTAGCTAATCTTGTTATAGAGTCTAAAAGGATTACCACCTCCTTCTTATGCTCTACCATCCTCTTAGCTCTTTCTATCACTATCTCTGCCAACTGTACGTGCCGGTACGCAGGCTCATCAAATGTAGAACTTACAACTTCTCCCTTTACTGACCTCAACATATCCGTGACTTCTTCTGGCCTTTCACCTATCAAAAGCACTATCAGTTCCATGTTGGGGTGGTTTACAGCTATAGAGTGCGCGATTTGCTGCAAGATTACAGTCTTACCAACCCTTGGAGGTGCTACTATTAGCGCACGTTGCCCCTTTCCTAGTGGCGCTATTATGTCTATAGCACGCATGCTTATATCTTTCTTCTCGTTCCCAGCACCCTTATTGCACTCGAGCAATATTCTATCTTCTGGGTATACTGGAATCAGATCGTCAAAGTGTACATACCTCTGTAGCTTACCTATCTCCGTGTAGTTTATGCTGTACGCCTTGACTAAGGTAAAATACCTTTCCTTATCTCCAGGTGCACGTATCTCACCACTTACTATGTCACCCGTTCTCAAGTTAAATTTCTTTATCTGACCAGCCGATATGTAGATGTCATCGCTACTTGCCGCGTAATTTGCTTCTGCTGATCTCAAAAATCCAAATCCATCCGGCAATGTTTCTACTACACCACCACCTATTGCCACTCCTCCTTCGCTGATTACTCTCTTCATCAGCTGGAATATTATCTCTTGCTTCAGCATCCTGCCGTTGCTTACTACACCTAGCTCCTCCGCTATTGCTAGTAGCTCCCCTGTGCTTTTTCTCTTCAGCTCACATAGGTTCAGGATTCTTCCTTCTTCGCTGCCACTCCCTGTCGCCTCTTCTGCTACTACAGACTCTTCTCTTTCCATGACACCTTCTGACATACCAACTCTCTTCACTAAACCTAAAAAGTATAACCCCCTAAATCCCCCATAGCAGTGACATCACTAACCCTGCTCATAACAAAGGCAAAGGACGAATATCACAAACTTACGGGAAACAAAGCGCCTATCCACAAAACCACACTACTGAAGATCCACGTCCTCAACACTCGGCGCAACAGAGCCTACCCGATCCACAAAACTCACAAGCGCCACACATCACCGTAAGGAAAAAATAAACCCCCCAAGGGAAACCCCGGACGAACTCCGAGTACGCGGAATCTATACCATAACTCCACAACACACAAGTACATTTTTATGCCAAATTATACAAGCGTCACCCACAATTTTCAGGGCACACGATCTACAACGCATAACCACTTGATGAGCATCATGCCACACCAAAGCGTGGGAGCAAGGTTTACAGATGCCTACTGTTGGAACACACAACCCACTTTCAATATACCAGATAACTTGTGCAAAAGCTAGTGTAGAAATCAAAATACCTACGTCATGCGTTTTATAAATGTGTAGTGAAAATTCAACATATCACACACTCCAATACGGCCGCTATTGCTCTAATAGCTAATGTCTGTGTATAAGATTACCTAGTTTTTTCCGCAAGAATCTGCAGGTTTCAACTCACCTAAGCTGCTGAACTTATAATGCTCACATCCTGTCTCTACAAAGATATCGCCTTGATAGCAGATTCACGTTGCAATATTACAAGGCGCAGTGCAAAAGAGAATAGACTTAAACAACACTAAACAATAACCTGCAAGCCAGTTTAATACATGTTTTTTTTAATGAAGTGCAATATCAGTGAGTCTATGATAATTATTCGCTAAAATTAGCGCGAATTTTCAACTCAAGTTGGACACAATATAGCCAAGGAGATATACAAATGGATCACACAGACGACCGCAAGATGTACGGTACTACAATCTTGTCGATAAGAAGGGGGAATAGTGTAATAGTAGCAGGCGATGGCCAGGTGACTTTGGGATCTACAATCATGAAAACTTCTGCAAGAAAGATAAAACGTCTAGCTTCCAATACAGTCATCACTGGTTTCGCTGGCGCAACTGCCGATGCGTTTACCCTATTTGAAAGGCTAGAAGGTAAGCTAGAAAAACACCCTGGTCAGTTAATGCGTGCATGTGTAGAGTTGGCTAAGGACTGGCGTCAGGACAAATACTTAAGACGCTTGGAAGCAATGATGATCGTTGCTGATAAGTCAGTATCTTTGGTAATATCCGGCGGCGGGGATGTATTGGAACCAGAAAATGGTATAGCTGCAATTGGCTCAGGGGGTAACCTCGCCCTAGCAGCTGCTAGGGCATTGTGTGCAGCGCAAGATGAGTTTGCACCTGCTATGCCTTTGGAATATATAGTTGCAAAATCCATGGCAATTGCCGCAGAAATTTGCATATACACTAACAATAACATTGTTATGGAAAAGATAGAGGGTTGATATTATGTACTCACGTGAGTTAGGTGTACTTGCTTGTAATGCACCGTCTGAAGGGGATGATTTAGTTTCTGGAAGTATTCAGGAAGAAAAAGTAACGCTAGATCAGGATTGTGGCGATGGTGCAGAAGAATTCCCCGAAGAGGATGATGAGGATGCTGAATGTGAAATTCGTGACCTATCTCCGAAGCAGATAACAAAAGAACTGGATAGGTTCATAGTTGGGCAAACTGAAGCAAAGCGTGCAGTTGCGAATGCTCTTAGGAGCCGTTGGCGTCGCAATCGCGTACCTCAACCCTTAAGAGATGAAATCATCCCGAAAAATATACTGATGATAGGGCACACTGGGGTTGGAAAAACAGAAATAGCTCGTCGTTTAGCTAAACTAGCTCAAGCACCGTTTATAAAGGTGGAAGCTACCAAATTTACCGAAATAGGTTACGTTGGCCGTGATGTTGATTCCATAATGCGCGACCTAGTGGACCGAGCAGTGTTATTAGTTAAGGAAAAGTATAGAAAAGTTGTCAGAAAGCAAGCACGGAAGTCTGCTGAAGATATTATCCTTAACTGCCTTGTAGGAGCAGATGCATCGGAGGAAACCAAAAACGCTTTCCGGCATAAACTCCGCGCAGGAGAGTACGAAAACTCTGAAATATCTATCAATGTTAAAGATAATCGCAAGAGCATGCCCCCTTCGTTTGACGTTCCAGGAATGCCGGGCGGGCAGGTCGGCATTATGAATATCAATGAGATAGTGCAGAAGGTTCTAGGAGGGAACAAACTCTCAAGAACCATTAGTACCACTGTAAAAGAGGCTCGCGAGATTCTCCTAGACGAAGAAACCGAGAAGCTGATTGACGAAGATAAGATAGTACGCGAAGCATTGCACATTGCTAGCAACGAGGGAATAGTCTTTTTAGATGAGATTGATAAAATTGCTGCAAGAACAGAAGTACGCGGTGAAGTAAATAGAGAGGGTGTGCAGCGTGATCTTCTGCCATTGCTAGAAGGCACAAGTGTAAGCACTAAGTATGGTACCGTAACTACTGACCATGTCCTATTTATAGCTTCCGGTGCGTTCCATCTAGCAAAGCCTTCAGACCTACTGCCAGAGCTTCAAGGTCGTTTGCCTATCAGAGTAGAGCTGCAGCCTTTAAGCAGAGATGACCTAGTGCGTATCCTAACAGAGCCAGAGGCTAATCTGTTGAAACAGTATCGCGCATTGCTGGAAACCGAAGGTGTTACGGTAGAATTCACTGAGGACGGCATATTTGCCATTGCTAAAATAGCTTCAACTGTAAACAGAGAAGTGGAAAACATCGGTGCGAGAAGGCTTCATACCATCATGGAAAAGCTAATGGAAGATATCAGCTACAATGCTTCTGAAAACAGTGGTCAAACCTTCGTGATAGACGAAAAGCATGTACGGGAAAGGCTGGAGGATATTTCGAAGCAATTAGATCTTTCCAAGTTTATACTGTAGTAAAAATGGCTACGCAAGCTGAGGTAAATAGGGTTTTTTCTTCTGTGGCATCGCGTTACGACGTGATGAATGACATCATGAGTTTCGGCCTACACAGGTTATGGAAGCGCGAGTTGTGCAGCAGAATAGTGAAGCACTCCGGAACATTATTAGATGTGGCAGGTGGCACAGGAGATATAGCCCTACGTGCTTTGCAACAACGTGGAGGTTTGAGCATTACAGTATGTGATATCAATCAGGAAATGCTTAATGTCGGGAGAAAGAAGTCTATCGACTGCGGGCAACTTTCTATCAATTGGGTATGTGCCAGTGGTGAGTGCTTGCCCTTTCCTGATAATGCGTTTGACTACTACACAATAGCCTTTGGTATAAGGAATATACCTGACAGACAAGCTGCTCTAAAGGAGGCATATCGAGTACTGAAACCATGTGGTAGGTTTTTATGCTTGGAGTTTTCTCCTATACTCGAAGACAGTGCATTCAAAACAGCTTATGACCTGTATTCTTTCTTTGTTATACCGAAAATTGGCAAAATAGTAGCCGGGGATATTGATGCATATTCCTACTTAGTTGAAAGCATAAGAGCTTTTCCCACACAAAAACAATTCTCTTCCGAAGTTGCAGACGCCGGGTTTTTCAAAATCACGCATAAGAACGTATGCGGGGGAATCGCCACACTTTACAGTGCTTGGAAGGTCTAACGTCAACACATTTTAATGTGATGCATCAGCTTTAGCGTTTTAGCGCTTGCCGTCACGTATGCACTCATTTTCTTGATGAACCCGATAGGTGTTAAAAGAATGATCCTAGTAGTTTTGTAACATATTGCACACTGATACAGACAGGCTAATGTATGCTGCACTGCTGTTCACCCTGTCACTTTTTCAGAGCATGCTGCGTCGTATATCTTTTTATCGATACTCATACAGTTCTACTAGAAGAACTGCGTAATATGGCTGAAATGATGCACCAACATAGGCCATGGAGAAGTTAGCAATAGCAGTATCCTTAGTACGACCCGCCGGACTAGTATCATCTACAAGACGTTGAGCCGGAAGATCATCATAAACACCATAACCAACAAACCGATGATAGAAACCACCTACAAAAGCAGAGATTTCAGGAGAAAGCTGATAACTCAACCCAGCCTTTAACCTATAAGCAAGCTTAGGAGTGATATTCTAGACACCATCCTCATTAGCCACAGATTAGCTTCCCTCAAAGTACAGATAACCTCTGGAAAGTTTTAGAGGAGATTCTTAGATAGCAAGTATTTCATGCTGGGTAAGAGTGTAAAGCCACTGTACAGACCTGCTAAGTATTGAACATTGCTGATCGTAGTTTGTTTCAAAGTGATGCAGCAATAATTTTGCCTAGTTACTTGCTAGTGCATACAGGGTCAGAGATGGAGTGGTTTGTGATATGCCCATCAACCACGCCCACGAAGTTCCCACCAAGACCCACGCAAGCATAAGGAACAACGCCTAAACCTTCACTAAGAAGATCATAACAAGCATTAACCATCACAGAAGTAGAAGAAACTGCCCTTATCTCAACGACCTCACCCCCTTCAATAGTTTTAGCTAGTAACCCTGCTACTATGGTTTTTTCTTCAGGGGTTAGTTTTGTTAGGTCTGTGGCTACGGCTTTGGCGTTGCTATTTTGCTCATTCTGTGTTGGAGTACTGCCACTCTTCGAATAACTCCCCGTAGGCCAATGCTTGTTATCAGGTAGCCCTACACCTTTTACGAATGAGCTAAACTTTTGTCCCCCAGGGGCATTTAAACCACTGCACTGTGCTGTTTTATTCGTCGCACTTGTTTTCATGTCTGCACTGTACGCCGTAGGACTGTTATTATCCTCCCCCTTAGCATGAGTCCCATTACAAACCTTCTTATCAATATTAGGGGCAGAAATCTCCACGGCTTTAGCAAACTGAACAATATCCTTACCAGAGGTTTTGGCAAGAGCAGCAGCAAGGTTATCAGTCTGCCCAGTAACAACATCATAAGCTAACTCCTTAGCTAGTAGATATACTGTATCAGCTTCATCTTCCTTACTTCCACTATCTCTAATACCCTTAGTCTTCCTTTTAATAATAAGAGTTATTGTATAAGCTCCTGGTATAGCGCGCGATTCAAGATAATGGGCATACTTCCCAGTGTTTTTGAGACTGGAAGAGATCTTCATAGTGCAATATAGAGGCAACACCTTCGCTATGAGATTCTATCGGTGTAACTTCCTAATGTCTTAGAAAACTACAATCACAAACCTCGCCACCTTCAATAGTTTTAGCTAGTAACCCAGCTACTATGGTTTTTTCTTCAGGGGTTAGCTCCTGTACTAGGTCTTTAGCTACGGCTTTGGCGTTACCATTCGGTGTACCGTCTTTGGCACTACTATCATATATTCTTCCCGTAGGCCAATTCTTGTTATGTAGATCTACATCCTTAACGAATACACTAAAAGACTTTTGCCCCAGAGCCCCACTTTTCAAATTGCTACACTGTGCCGTGTAAGTTGTACCACTAGGCTCAGCTTGATACCCTGCTGTAGCGTTACTAGTGCCAGTCGCATGACTCCCATTACAAACCTTCCCATCGATGTCAGGGCTAGAAATTTTCACAGCATTGGCAAACTGAACGATGTCTTTCCCCGAGGTCTTGGCAAGAGCAGCGGCAAGGTTATCAGTCTGCCCAGTAACAACATCATAAGCTAACTCCTTAGCTAGTAGATATACTGTATCTGCTTCATACTCTCTAATAATACTGCCGCAACTCAATATGTTCCGGAGATATATAGCCGAAACCATTGAATTAAAAAGTTGGTGTTAGCTTTAGTGTTATATAGACGATAGATACACATCACATGCAGTTCGTTACCTAGCATAATAATGCACTATGTCCTTACCTTGATAATAGACCCCCGAGACAACCAATTCCTAAATAAATTCATAAATGGATCAGATACTAGCGCTACAGAACAAGATATAAACCTAATACCCAGTAACAGGTTTAAGGTGGCCTGTGCCATTTATCCAATAGTAGAGAATTCTTGGAGCATTCTCAAAGTTGCCTGACATTATCCGAAATACACCAAACTATACTTTGATTCAGATATACTCCCTTAATTTTCAGCCTGTTTATATCATGTAATTAGAGCCTGAGATTACCTAATCCAAGGTATAGCCTTTTGGTGGATTTCCTAGTTAAGGTTGCTCCCACAGCTAAGAATATCATATCCTTAGCTACTGCTATGTATTTGAGTCTTACTCTTTGAAATACGCTATAAGATGCACCGCTAGATCTACACACTGCCTGCATTGCCATTGTCTTGCACTTATAAAGTCCTGAAAAATTTGTTATGATGCGCAACTACTTCTAACAGGGCGTAATTTTTTCTAAACTTGCTGTTGATTTCTATTATCGAGTTTCTTGCTGTATAGCCTGAATCATAATTCCTATCTCAAGGTACTAGCTAAGAAGGCTTGCATGATTGGGTTAACCTTTATCTACCGTGATTGCCCCTCGTACCGGAGCTGTTACTACCCTCCTTGCGAAGGTACTCAAATGCTTATACAATGCGTTCCACAGCTCTTTAATTAACTCTTGTCTGTAAGGATTGTACAATGTCAAGTAAGCACTTCTGTGTTACCACGCCCATATATTATGTGAACGATGTTCCCCACATTGGGCACTTTTATACCACGCTTATATCAGATGTTCTTGCAAGGTTTAAGCGTCTGGATGGTGATAATGTAAAGTTTACTACCGGAACAGATGAGCATGGCCAGAAAATAGAAGAAACTGCCCGTAAACGTGGTACTCCAGTATTGCAGTTTGTTGACGAGGTTAGTGAGTCGTTTAGGGAATTAGTCCACAAGTCTGGTTTTTGTGCTGATGACTTTATTCGTACCACGGAAAGTAGGCATAAAGATGCCGTAGTAGCGTTATGGGATCGCCTATATAGTAGGGGGCAGATATACAAGGGGAGTTATGCTGGTTTCTATTCAGTTCGTGATGAGACTTTTTATCAAGAGCGTGATTTAATTGATGGTAAAGCTCCAACCGGAGCGGAAGTTACGTGGTTAGAAGAGCCAGGGTATTTTTTTAAGTTATCAGAATGGCAGGAAGCTCTTCTGCAGTTATATCAGGATAATCCTCGTTTTGTTGTGCCAGAAGGGAAGCTGAGTGAAGTCATAAGCTTTGTGAAGTCGGGATTGAGAGATTTGTCAGTTTCACGTTCGAAAGCACATCTTTCTTGGGGCATAGGTGTCCCAGGTGATCCAGAGCATTTGATTTATGTATGGGTAGATGCCCTTTCTAATTATTTGGCATTAGTGGGGTTTCCTAACGAGGATGCTGAGGACTATAACAACTTTTGGTGTGGTGAAAATTCCCATGTAGTGCATGTTGTAGGTAAAGATATACTGAAATTTCATGCGGTTTACTGGCCTGCCTTGTTGATGGCTGCAGGGTTACCATTGCCTAAACAAGTTGTAGCGCATGGTTGGTGGTTGAATGAAGGGCAGAAGATCTCCAAATCGTTGGGGAATGTGATATGTCCGCTTACGATAATAAATGAGTATGGCTTGGATAACGTACGCTACTTTTTGCTTAGTGAGACTCCCATAGGGAATGATGCTAGCTTCAGCGCTAAGAGGCTAAAGGAGCGTGTAAACTGTGATTTGGCCAATAATATTGGTAATTTGGTCCAAAGAACTGTCACCTTGGTACATAAGTGGTGTGAAGGAAAAGTTCCTTCTGTAGATATGAAGCTCATGTGTGGTGATGAAGCCCTTCCCGATTATCAGGGGATTTTGGAACAATATAGGGTCTATGTAGAGGAGCGCCGCTTCTTTGAGGCTCTAAAATTTATAATAGGTGTATCTTCTACAGCGAATGAGTATATAGCTGTAAAAGCGCCTTGGAAGCTATTTAAGGAAGATACTGCCTTAGCGGAAGCTGTACTGTTCAAATTATTAGAATACATAAAGTGTATAGGGTTGCTGTTACAGCCATTTCTTCCTGTGACATCTGAGAAGCTATTAGAGCAAATTGCTGTACCTGTAGAGAAGAGAAAGTTTGAGCATATTGCAGAACTATGTACAGGTAGAGTACTCCCAAAAGCAGTACCTATATTCTCCAAGTTTGATATGGATGATGTATAGCACTACAAGTACATCAGCATGACTGAAGAGCATTATGCGCATGTAAGATGTATGCTTCTTATCCCTTGACGTATGCATGAGTCAGACAGTGAACTTAATAGCGCTTAGGGAAGTTTTGAAAAGTAAGGTAGTTGTGATCAAAAATTTGTGAAGAGATCAAGTGCCAGGTAGGCATATTGATATATTCTGCTGGGGTTATTTATCTGGATGTAGCTTGTTGATTGCATGGAAAATGTACAACTCATGGTGTTTGCCTGCATTTTACGGATATGTACCACATTTCTCTTTCAATCTGTAACTCTGGAAGTTGTAGATCTTGTGTATGAGCACGCATTCTTAAAAAGAATTCGCAGTTTTGATCATCAACGGTGATAGTCGAGAGAAGGGAAGTCATTAGTATCTGTGGTATCGCAGATACGCTTTCAATGTTTCTGTCTTTAGTTAAGTTCACAATAGGTATGATCATTCGCAGTGTTGCGTCCTGCGTGTAGGGTGTCGCGCCCTTTTTGGTCTTATATCATGCGTGGGGTAGTGCCTTAGAAGCACGTATGCTGCATTACTTAATTCTTGGATAGAGTAGGTTGTACAAAATAAATGGAATACAGGATTTGTATCTTCAGTTAAATCTAGGGATACATAACTAACGGTGTAGCCTGTTTTGATGCAACTATGGGTTCCTGGTTGTCGGATAGCGCTATATGCTGAGTGCTTTTTATACTTTTCAATTCTGATAGTGTAAGAACATAGATTCGGCAGGTATCTGTTCTAAAAATATGCAATGTTTTACGGAGAGAAATTCCAGATCAACGCAAAATGTATTTCGGTATATATCTCGCCTTTATGACTATAATAACGGCTTTCAAGGCTAATACTGTCAGTAGTTTGAGCTAATAATGACAGTTTTTAGAAGAAATCGTGACATGATTCTTTTAAATTCCATGTACAGCCGCATCATATGATGTTGATAAGTCGTAAAACTGAGCATTACAGTGATGTGGTACAATTTTTGTATATAGAGTATACACACTGCGTGTGCATCGCTAGGTATATCGATAGCCTACGTAGTCACTCCTTATTATTAAAAAGGAAGACCAAGGGTATTAGAGATAGTGGTAGTAAGGAAGATGAAGCAGATACAGTATATCTACTAGCTAAGGAGTTAGCTTATGATGTTGTTACTGGGCAGACTGATAACCTTGCCGCTGCTCTGGCCAAAACCTCCGGTAAGGACTTTGTTAAATTTGCCAATGCTGTTGTTGGAATTTCTCACCCCGATATTAATAAGAAGGTTTGTGCGACGAGGAAGGACAGTGGTGGTACTAGATATGCGAAGTATGCTGCCACGACTAATAAGAGCAGCAACCCTGAAACCTCACTGTGTGGAGACGAAGGTGGCTCGAGCGGCACGAATAATACACAAGAGTTTCTTAAGGAATTTGTAGCCAAAACCCTAGTAGAAAATGAAAGTAAAAACTGGCCTACTTCAAGCGGGACTGGGTTGAAGACTAACGACAACGCCAAAGCCGTAGCCACGGACCTAGTAGCGCTTAATCGTGACGAAAAAACCATAGTAGCTGGGCTACTAGCTAAAACTATTGAAGGGGGTGAGGTTGTTGAAATAAGGGCAGTTTCTTCTACTTCTGTGATGGCGCTTGAACTCCGGGTATGCTGGTGATTTTGAGGTATTGGGAGTTATACCGCAAGTATATAACTTAAATACTGCATCGTAAGGATATCCTTCTGTTTCTGAGACACTGGTAAGTATGCCCATTACCTATGAATCTCTATGTAGATGTAATAAGAGCATACACGGTAACTCTTATTATTAAAAACAAGACCAATGGTATAAGGGATAGAAGAAGAGTATTATTAGAGAGGATGAAGTAGATACAGTATATCTACTAGCTAAGGAGTTAGCTTATGATGTTGTTACTGGACAGACTGATAAGCTTTCTGCTGCTCTTGCCAAAACCTCCGGTAAAGATATCGTTCAGTTTGCTAAGGCAGTGGAGATTTCTCATTCCGAGATTGATGGGAAGATTTGTAGGACGAAGCGGAAGGCTGGTGACAGTAGCGGCACCTATGCCAAGTATGGGGAAGAAACGGATAATAATACTAGCGGTCAAAGTACGGTTGCGGTTTGTGGAGAGAAGGCTGGACACAACGCCAATGGGTCGGGTACCGTGCAGTCTTTAAAAGACTTTGTAAGAGAGACGCTAAAAGCGGATGGTAATAGGAATTGGCCTACTTCAAGGGAGAAATCGGGAAATACTAACACAAAGCCTCAACCTAACGACAACGCCAAAGCTGTAGCTAAAGACCTAGTACAAGAGCTTAATCATGATGAAAAAACCATAGTAGCTGGGTTACTAGCTAAAACTATTGAAGGTGGGGAAGTGGTTGAGATTAGGGCGGTTTCTTCTACTTCTGTGATGGTCAATGCTTGTTATGATCTTCTTAGTGAAGGTTTAGGTGTTGTTCCTTATGCTTGCGTCGGGCTCGGTGGTAACTTCGTGGGCGTGGTTGATGGGCATATCACAATCCGTTGGGCTTCGACCCTATATGCTCACAGCAAGTCACTAGGCAAAATTGGAGCTGCATCACTCCGAAACAGACTACGATCAGCGATTCTCCATACCTAGTAGATCAGTACAGTGGCTTTATACTCTTACCCAGCATGAAATACTTGCTATCTAAGAATCTCCTCTAAAACTTTCCAGAGGTTATCTGTACTTCGAGAGGAAGCTAATCTGCGACTAATACGGATGGTGTTTATAATATCACTCCTAAACTTGCTTATAGGTTAAAAGCTGGGTTGAGTTATCAGCTTTCTCATGAAATCTCGGCTTTTGCGGGTGGCTTCTACCATCGTGTTGTTGGTGATGGTGTTTATGATGATCTTCCGGCTCAACTACCTACAAATTGATAGGTACACTAAAAGCCCACGTAATAACTCTCATTATTAAAATGAGGAAGATGAAGCAGATACAGTATATCTACTAGCTAAGGAGTTAGCTTATGATGTTGTTACTGGGCAGACTGATAAGCTTACTGCTGCTCTTGCCAAAACTTCCGGTAAAGACTTTGTTCAGTTTGCGAATGCTGTGAAAATTTCTGCCCCTAATATCGATAAGCAGGTTTGTACTGGGAGCCATGCTAAAGGAGGGGATACCACTGCGACAACGTTCAGTACAAACCTAGCGTCAAACACGGATAACAATACAGCACAGTGCAGTGGTCTAACGACGAAAGGGGAGAATAAGTTTAGTACCTTTGCGAAAGAGGTAGTACTTCAGGACAACAAGCATTGGCCTACGGGTAGTTATACAGGTAGTAGCGCTGCGAAGGAAAATGAGCAAAATAGTAACGCCAAAGCCGTAGCCACGGACCTAGTAGCTCTTAATAGTGACGAAAAAACCATAGTAGCTGGGCTACTCGCTAAAACTATTGAAGGCGGTGAGGTTGTTGAGATTAGGGCGGTTTCTTCTACTTCCGTGATGGCGCTTGAACTCTGGGTATGCTGGTTACTTTGAGGTATTGGGAAGTTATACCGATATAGTCTCACGGTGAAGATGTTATCCCAATACCGAACTGTGAGGATATCGTTCCGGTTCGAAAATACTGGGAAGTATGTCAGTGACCCATGAATCGCTAGCTATACCAAGGGCTTACACAATATATCTGATTATTAAAAAGGAAGACCAAGGGTATAAGGGATAGTGGAAGAGTATTATTAGAGAAATGAAGTAGATACAGTATATCTACTAGCTAAGGAGTTAGCTTATGATGTTGTTACTGGGCAGACTGATAACCTTGCTGCTGCTCTTGCCAAAACCTCCGGTAAGGACATCGTTCAGTTTGCTAAGGCCGTGGAGATTTCTAACCCTAATATTGATAAGAAGGTTTGTAGTGGGAGCCATGCGAAGGGGAATAGTGAGACAACAAAAAATAATACTGTAGCTAGCTATACTGAAAAGCCAACAGCGGCAACAGCAACGGCACAATGTAGTGGTTTTCCTGATGAGGCTGCAGGAAACAAAGCAGGGGGATTGAATAGGTTTGTAAGCGAAACGAAAGTGGAAGAAGGTAAAAACTGGCCTACGGGCAAGATACACAGTGGGAGCAGCACTAACAACGTGGATGGCACACACAATGGAAACGCCAAAGCCGTAGCCACAGACCTCACAAAGCTCACCTCTGACGAAAAAACCATAGTAGCTGGGCTACTCGCTAAAACTATTGAAGGCGGTGAGGTTGTTGAGATTAGGGCGGTTTCTTCTACTTCCGTGATGGCGCTTGAACTCTGGGTATGCTGGTTACTTTGAGGTTTGGAAGGCTTCTTATACCTCTGCAGGAATACAAAACAAGCTACTAACGCACCTGCTTAACTTCGGGCATGATTGCATGTTTTACGAGATGCAGGGAATTACACCCTGCGAGAGTTGGAAATAGAATCTCATAGCGAAGACGTTATCCCAATACTGAACTACAAGGATATTTCTTCGTATGGAATAACTTCAGAGCGAGATGCTGATTCTTAGAGACTGGTATAATTACAGAAAGTTTCACCATGCGGTATTAATAAGTTACCTTCAAATACACAGGTATGTGTGCGAATTACATATGAATCGCTAGGTATTCCAATATCCTACGCAATAAATCTCTCATCCATGAGGCAGAACTCATACCATGCAGAGGCATCTATGTAATTGCAATCCTCCTCACAAACTACAGGTCCACCTATAGCTTTTTTCTCCCTTGCATAGGCAAAACATGCCCTAGTCCCACGTGTCGTTGAATAACAAAAACCTTGCATTCCTACAACCTAAATGTATGATTGATTGTTAGATTTTTGGCTTCATACTAGGCTTTTTCCTTATGCTTCGCGCATTTCTCATCAGTGTTGCGTTTTGTTGCTTTAGCTTTTTCCTGTCTTGCAACGCAGAGGCAGGCGCTCCGAAGCCGTGGCAATTTGGGTTTCAAGAACCCGCAACGGAAATTATGGAGGCTATACAGAAGTCTCACAATTTCGTTATGATTGTAATGTCTGCTGTAGTCATCCTGGTTTTTGTTCTTCTCGCATATGTGCTGGTGAAGTATAGAAAGAAGCCTGGGGAGCAAGTAGAATTTAACAGAAAGCATTCTCACAATGTTGTTCTTGAAATACTGTGGACGCTGATACCTTTGCTGATCGTTGGTTTCTTGACATTTAGTAATGTCAAGCTTATTAGGTACGAGCAGAAGTTGCCCAAAGCAGATTTCGTCGTTAAAGCTATAGGCTATCAGTGGTACTGGTCCTATGTGTACCCCGAAAATGACATAAGCTTTGATAGCTATATGAAGGCTGATTCCGAAATAACAGGGGATGAACTGCGATTGCTTGAGGTAGATCATAGAATGGTTGTGCCTGTCAACAAGACCATTTTGTTACAGACTACCAGTGGTGATGTTATACATAGCTGGGCTGTGCCTGCTTTAGGGGTGAAAGTAGATGCAGTGCCTGGTAGGTTGAATGAGGCTTGGTTCTTAGTGAAGGAGCCTGGTGTTTATTATGGACAGTGTTCTGAGCTTTGTGGAAGATTGCACGGTTTTATGCCTATAGTGGTAGAAGCTGTGACTCAGGAACAGTTTGAAGCTTGGTTGGCGCAAAAGAAGGTAGAGTCTTGAGTGCGTTGCGATCACTTATAGTGGTCGCGTTTTGTTTTTTCCGAGTGTGAATGGGGAGCATTATGGATGTAGAGCATGTGCCTAAGGGTTGGAGACGTTGGTTATTCTCGACAAACCACAAGGATATAGGTTCGATGTACATAATTTTTTCTATCATCGGGGGAGTTGTCGGGGGGCTTTTATCTTTGATTCTGCGGGCTCAGTTGGCGCATATTGATGTGTTAAATGGTAACTATCAGCTATATAATGTGATGGTGACGGGGCATGCGTTAATCATGGTGTTCTTTATGATAATGCCAGCTCTGACTGGGGGGTTTGGTAACTGGTTTGTGCCTCTCCTAATAGGGGCTCCGGATATGGCGTTTCCGCGGCTTAATAACCTAAGTTTTTGGATGCTGGTTTCGTCACTTGCGTTATTAATATGCTCTGTGTTTATAGGTGATGGGCCGGGTACAGGGTGGACTCTTTATCCTCCTCTTTCATATCTTGGGTCACATCCTGATGCTGCTGTAGATATGGCAATACTTGCGTTGCATGTTGCTGGAATTTCTTCAATAGTTGGATCAATAAATTTTATTGTTACTATTTTTAATATGCGTGCACACGGCATGACTTTAATGAAAATGCCGTTGTTTGTGTGGACGATTTTGTTAACTTCCTTCATGTTAATAGTTTCTCTTCCGGTGCTGGCTGGTGCTATAACGATGCTTTTAACGGATCGTAATTTTGGTACTGGCTTTTTTAATCCTGCTGGTGGCGGTGATCCCATATTGTTTCAGCATTTGTTCTGGTTTTTTGGGCATCCGGAGGTTTATGTCATTATCTTCCCTGCTTTTGGTATAGTTAGTCAGATAGTATCAACTTTTTCGCATAAGGCTGTGTTTGGCTACTTAGGCATGGTTTTTGCGCTTGTTGGTATAGCTACTGTAGGATTGGTTGTCTGGGCGCATCACATGTTCACGACTGGAATAAGTGCGGAGTTAGTAACTTACTACAGCGTGACTACAATGCTGATCGGTGTGCTTACTGGCGTAAAGGTGTTTAGTTGGATTGCTACAATGTGGGGTGGAAAGATAGAATTTAAGACTCCTATGCTTTTCGCGATAGGGTTCATTTTTGTTTTCACTGTGGGAGGCTTGACTGGCATTATAGTATCGCATGGTGGCATAGATAGGGTTTTGCATGACACATATTATGTGGTTGCGCATTTTCACTACGTGATGTCTATAGCAGCGCTGTTCGCTGCTTATGCAGGGTTCTACTATTGGATAGGGAAGATTTCTGGTAGACAGTATCCTGAATCTATGGGGAAGATACATTTTTGGTTCACTTTTCTTGCGACAAACATAACGTTCTTTCCGCAGCACTTTTTGGGGCTTGCTGGAATGCCGAGGAGAATACCTGACTATCCTGATGCTTTCATTCCATGGAATTATATATCCTCTGTGGGGGCATTGTTGTCTTTCATATCTGTTATATTTTTTATAGCTATAGTGATATACACTCTGAGGAAGGGGGAAAAGGCTCCTGCTAATCCGTGGGGTGGTGATACTTTAGAGTGGACGTTGCCGTCGCCTGCTCCGTTTCACACCTTCGAAGAAATACCTCATGTGGACTAGTGTAGATTTCTATTGGTGCTCATGATGGGTGTTCCACAACACTTTGCTCTTTCTACAGCGAGAGACTATTGGCAGCTTTTAAAGCCTAGAATCATGTACTTGGTAGTTTTCACGGCTTCTACTGGTATGATCATGGCTCCCGGAACAATACATCCGCTTATCGGTCTTGTGTCAGCCTTGTGTATTGCTATGGGGTCGGGTGCTGCTGGAGCGTTGAATATGTGGTTCGATAGTGATATCGATGCCGTAATGTCTAGGACTAAAACGCGTCCTATTCCTTCTGGAAGAATATCGCGTGCGCAGGCGTTGGAGTGTGGTCTAGCTTTATCGCTTCTCTCAGTGTTCATAATGTCGCTCACGGTGAACTACGTGTCTGCAATACTGTTAGCTTGTAGTATTGCCTTCTATGCTGTTGTATATACTATGGTGCTTAAGAGGAGAACACCGCAAAACATAGTAATTGGTGGAATAGCTGGGGCGTTTCCCCCTGTTATTGGGTGGACATCGGTAACAGGTATACCTTCGATAGAGAGTCTGCTACTATTCATGATAATATTTTTATGGACTCCTCCGCACTTCTGGGCACTCTCGTTACTCAACCGCGATGAGTACAAACTTGCTGGGATTCCAATGCTGTCGGTCTATAGCGTTCAATCGACGAAGAATCATATTATGGGCTACAGCCTACTTCTCTTTATTGTAGCTTTATTACCTGGTCTATATGTGGCAGAGACAGTGCTGTATGAAATCATTGCTACAAGTTTGGGAGCAGTATTTCTGACTCACGCGTACTGTTTATTAAAAGAAGTTGGTGAACCATCGCCAAAGGCTTGCATGGGGCTTTTTAGTTTTTCTATTTACTACTTATTCCTCATCTTCTCAGCAATTGCGCTGTGTTCTTAAAGTTCCCTTTGACTCACTTCTAGCTAGCGCCCAAATTAATTACGCTTCTGGGCCTGCCAACATGTTGGTGTACACACTCGCTGTATCCTTATCGCCTATAGCGCTATACGCCTCTGACAACCTGTACATACCTTCTTGAAAATATGCTGAATCAGGGTATTCCCTAACAAGTGTGGAAAATCTCTTTATAGCTGCTATATACTCTCCGCGCTTCATATAGAATCTTCCTGTCAGAAACTCCTTAGCTGCTACATGATTCCTGAGGTGACCCAGCTTCTCTTGCACAGGGGCAAGGTACTCAGATTCTGGAAACATCTTTACAAACTCTGCAGCGTATTCTAGGACTTCTTTCGCTATGGAATCATCAAGACCTAAATCGGGAACCAGCATGTATTTGGACGCGATCCTTATGTAGTATGCATAATCGATAACAGGACTATTGGGGTATATGCCGATATACCCTTCGACAAGGGTTGCAGCTTCACGATAATTTCCTAGTTCATAATTCGCCTCTGCGGACATCAAACTCCCATCTATTGCTACCTGAGAGAATGGATATAGGGCTTCTATTTTATTTAATATCGCTATGGCATCCTTGTACTTCTTCTTCTCGAATAGGACTGACGCTCGGTCATAAAGGCCGTGCACGCCACCTTCGTCTATAGCTTCATCAGCATGAACACTTCCCGAAAATACTGCAAGGACAGTGAAAAGTACAAAGAAAACTCCACGAAGACTCATTAGTAGCACCAGAAAAAACCCCACGCTCGCGCGATTTAATCACAAAGACCATAACGGGGCAAGCCTTAATATACTGATCGAAGCTACAATGTCTAAACTCGTTGACAAGTATGGCATTTATGATAGCGTACGCTGTGATGTTGCTTTAGTAGTAGTCTCTTTTTGGAGGCATTATGAATGTTCTTGTTATAGGCTCTGGTGGAAGAGAGCATGCTTTACTGAGTTGTCTTAGTCGTTCACCGATGTTGGAGCGTCTGTTCGTTGCACCTGGTCGTGAAGCAATGTCAGATCTGGCTACCTTGGTAGACGTAAATGTTGACAATTTTGTAGAAGTAGTACAGCTGTGCAAGCAGGAAAAGATAGATTTGATCGTTGTGGGTCCGGAACAGCCACTAATAAATGGCTTGGCCGATGCTCTAAGCGACGAGGGAATCTTCGTTTTTGGCCCTTCCAAAGCTGCGTCTAGGTTAGAAGCCTCAAAAGGGTTTACGAAGGAGCTTTGTTCTAGATATCACATACCAACGGCACGGTATGGCTATTTTATGGATATAAATGCTGCAAAACAGTATGTAAAACGTAGCAAGCTTCCTTTAGTGGTGAAGGCGGATGGCCCTGCAAAAGGGAAAGGCGTGGTTGTATGCCGGACCCATGATGAAGCATATGATGCATTGGAATCTATGCTTGTACATGGCAAATTTGGCAAAGCTGGTGATGCTGTGGTAATTGAGGAATTTTTGGAGGGAAAAGAGCTCAGTTTCCTAACTCTTATAGATGGCACGAATCCGGTTGTTCTCGGCGCTGTGCAGGACTATAAGACGCTGTACGATGGAAATAAAGGTCCGAATACTGGGGGCATGGGTTCTTACTCATCACCAAACATAATGACGCCTGAGATGGAGCATCTGATTGTACAGAAGATTGTATATCCTACGATAAAGGCGATGTACAACATGGGAATTCGGTATAGGGGTCTCTTATTTGCCGGCATCATGATTAGAAAAAATGAGCCGTATCTTCTAGAGTATAATGTTCGGTTTGGCGATCCTGAGACGCAAGCGATCCTGCCTAGGCTGGATTCAGATTTGTTGAGACTTATGTCGCTTACCGCTAAAGGCAGGTTGGGTAGTGAGGTTGTGGAATTGAATCGGAAGTCTGTTGTTTGTGTTGTAGCTGCTAGTAAGGGCTATCCTGATAAATGCGAGACTGGTTCTGTTATAAATGGCCTAGATGCGGTCGCAAAGTGTCCTAATGTGCAAGTTTTTCACGCAGGAACAAAGCGCGTTGGCAATGCTTGGGTTGCAGATGGGGGAAGAGTTTTAAATGTAGTTGCTTCTGCCGATGATCTTGATGCAGCAAAACACCAGGTTTATGCAGCGCTTGATTTGCTGGATTGGCCTGGTGGTATGTATCGGTATGACATAGGCTCCTGACTTGGAGGAATAGGAGGGATAGTTGAAGCGCGGTAGCTAGGCAAACGAAGTTGTTGTTTACTGGCAGTACCTCTGTACAAAGTGGTAATTTGGGGGGTTGTGTTTTTCTGGTGTCATTTTTGTGCATTACATAGGTAGCGATTCCTCAAATAGTGTGGAAGATGTGTTGGCTCGCGCTTTTCTTGACAGTAGTCTTGAGCTTTGATAGAGTGCGATCTTGATAATACGTGGTGAGATCAATGCTTTCGTTTACTGATGTTTATGCGGCGGATCCTTCTACTGCTGCGGCACCTGCGGCTGGAATCGGGGCTTCTATTGCTGGTTTTATTCCACTAGTTCTAATATTCGGTGTTTTTTACTTTCTGGTGATTCGTCCTCAACAAAAGAAACTCAAGGAGCACAACAAGCTTTTGGAAAGCTTAAAAAGGGGTGATAAGGTTGTTGCTGCTGGTGGTTTATATGGGACTATTACAAAGGTAGATTCTAATAATCCATCTGTGCTGCACATCGAAATTTCAAATGGCGTAGAAATTAAGATATTGAGGTCATCTGTTTCGGAAGTTTTAAATAAGGAAAGCGCTAATACTACTCGGCCAAAGCCTGCTAATAGCTAGTTCTCAGTTTTACAAGAGTTATGAATAGCTGACGGCGTTCTCTGCAGTGCGGTGATAGGCGGTTTTTTTCATGAATGGTGTTATTCTACCGTTGTCATGGCGGGAGGTGATAGTGGTATCGGGGGGCGTCGTGTTAGATGCCTTACGGCGGATGTAGTGTGTAGTTTGACTTCGAAGTTATACTCAAAAGGTGAGCTTTACTGGTGTTGAGATCTAGGTCTTAAGGTGTGGAATGGTCTACTACATTAGGAGCGTTTATGGAACCGGACGGAGTAATGCTGGGGTTGTCATGCTGAATCTAAGTGCTAAAGGAAAAGGGGTTAATACGTCTCGTGCTGCAGTGCTGGGCTGTGATTGGCGGGCAGGTTCTTTTATTAGCGCGTGATTGGGATGCGTGATTATATGTTATGCTGCTGATCTGGTATGAGGAGTGATGTAATAAGAGGTTAGTGTGTCTTGTGCTGTAGGAATGTTTGAAGTCTCGAGAGACTTCGGTGAGGCTATAGCGCTTTGCAAAGCGATTGATTTACAGCTTATTGTCTGAGGCTGAAGTACCATACTGAGGCTGCTGAGCTTCAGTAAGGAAGTATGCATCATAGAAAATAACCGATTTTTGTTAGTTTGGGATCTTTGCTGTATCTGTATATCGCTACGCTATATGCTTGATGATAGTGTGTTTTATATAGTGCGGAGTTGTGCTTATATAGGTATACATAACTTGAAAGACGCTCTGATATATGTTTTATACTCAGTGTAACCCTTGTGGCTGAGCTGGTTTTCTAGCTCTCTGCTTTGTTCATTTTTTCTCGCAGTTCTTCCATCTACTTTTTCTTGTTCATTGTCACTCTGAACTTTTATTTTCTTTAAACTCTAGTCCTATGTAAAGGTGCGCAAGGTAGTTTTAGTTACCTATCCATCATAGCATAGATTTTAGTGAAATGTGCATCCAGATTGAGCTTTGCATTTGAGTCTTTTGCACTGCAATACATCTTTAGTACGATTGATATAGGACATGATCAAGTGGCGTCTGTGAGGATAATTAATTATATGTGTGCACTTTAGGTCTGGAGAAAAGGGCTTGGGCTTAGAATAGCGTTTAACTAACTGTATAAATTTCTGACTCACTGCGTAGCGATCTTTACATACTTTTCACTGGAAGATATGGGTATTCATGGGAGGTAGTGGCATAGATGGGCTTGCTGGTATAAGGGAGCGCTCTGTGATTGGGGATGTGACAATTATTAGACCTTTGCTAGATTTTACACGTCGGGAAATACAAGAATATGCTATTCAACATCAGCAACCATGGATTGAAGACCCTAGCAATAGTGACCCAAAATACAGACGAACTTTTTACCGGAACTTTATAAATAACTGCAAGCATCCGGAGATACTGATAAGCAGGCTAAGCAGCACAGCTCTGCATATGCAGCGGTCCTTAAGCTGTATCTTACACTATGTACAGAATGCTTTGGACAGCTGTTTGGAATTTACTCCCTTCGGATACGTAGTAATCAAGCACGATGTTTTTCGTAATTTGCAGGATGAGATCGCCAGCAGGTTGTTTCTGCTTCTCATCATGACTATTGGCAACAAACCTTTGAAGCCCAGGTTTTCTAAGTTCTCTTCTGCACTCTCTAAGGTACGTTCTACTGCTGGTTTTGCTTCTTTTACCTTGCATGGCTGTATGATACTCAAGACGTGTGATAGTAACATTATTGTTGCTAGGGAAGTATCCAGTATAGTCCCTAAAACTTATTTGCACGGTGAGACACGTCTACTGTGGGACTCTAGATTTGAGTTACATATTGAATTCTCAGATTGCTTTGACACGTCTTTACCTTCTACCTCTGAGATGTCGGAAAAACAGGAATCCACGTGTGGTAGTGTAACAGAACGCAAGGCTGCTTCTGCGATGCAGGTATCCATCAGCCCGCTAGATTCTAATCCTATACCGGAGCATTTGCGGGGTTATGCATAACACTAATTTCAGTAATAACTTCATAGTAAACAAACCCTATAAAATCTCTGACATACATTCGAGATTCTACTCTCTTCACAAGCTTTCACCTATTCTTTTAACTAAGGCTCACCCATAGGAAGGAACTATACGTAGACTATTCTGTACTAAATGGATGGGAAAGCACTAAGTTTCTTGATGACTCTGTGTGTTTGCTAAAAGCTTTCTCTCACTCTTTCCGCGGGTGTTATGTGTGCAAAAGCTGTTTCCTATGCAACGAAAAAGCATATCACAGCGGTTAATCATTGAGAATTATCATGCTTCAGGGCGCGGATGAGAATCAAAAATTGTATTTTCTTGTTCTTTCGGATGGCCACTGTCAGCTTATGTTAGCTCATGATATTGGTAACTACAGTAAATTGGGGGATGCAATCGATGATTCACTAGATGAAGCGTTTGATAAAGAATGCCTGGGTCAGGGTATCCGAGTGGTCTGGATACCTATGCTCCGCTATTTTGAATTGCGTCAATGACAGTTTGCCTTATGATCTCAGCTGCTTTTGCAGAATATTCGCTTGGTAGACTTGCTCTAGCTATACTGGCATTTCCTCCCCCTTTGCCTTGGATTTGCTGTAATGCTTTTACTATGTCTGTTGCTTTTATCCTTTTGATTGCAGACTCCCCTACCCCTACTATAAACGTTGTTCTCTTCCCATCTGTCGTTGAGATCGCTACTTCTTTTGACTTGACAAGCTCGGAATCATTGCAAAAGTTACAAAAAATCACTTGGGGAATAATAAAACGCTCCTTCTCCATTTAGTGAGAATTTTACTTGAACCGATACAAAAACTTCAAAAGCAACTTGTACTGCTCAACTATCCGAACATAAAACTGACGCAAGTGAATCCTCACACACTACTCATCAACCACATGTAACTTGAAAATAACCACTAAAGATAAGAGCATACTTAAGAGAGACTGTAGTCTCATAAGCACACAACTCTTCTCTTTGAGAAGAACTTAGGAAAATTAAACGTGACGATCTCTGAACACCTATATTCTCATAGGCATAACGATGTGCATACCATATTCGCCATCCTTAACCAGTACCGCCGCACTACCGTCGCTAAATACTATTTCGCACACACCCTTGATGCTTCCCAATACCTCCATTAGGTATCTAGCATTTAATCCTATTACAACTTCATCTCCTTCATAGTCTACAGACAACTCTTCGCTTGCATCTCCCTGATCTGACGACGCTGAACTTAATACCAACTTACCCTCTGTAAACGAGAGCTTGATTGCCTTTACCTTGTCGAATACTACTACTGATACACGGTCTACTGCACTCTGCAATACGCTCGCGTCAATTGATACACTATTACCGCATTCCGTTGGGATAATGGCTGCGTAGTCTGGAAACGTACCGTCCAACACCTTGGACACCATAAAGTAGCCCTTATACCTAAAGCATATTTTCCTATTAGATATTCCTACAGAGACCATTTGCGCCGCATCGCCTCCACCATGGCCAATGATCTTCAAAACCTCATTCACGGTCTTACGAGGGATTATAACCGCAATACCAGAATGCAAACCCTCAGGCTTACTTATCTTCGCCAGCGATAAACGATGACCATCTGTTGCCACACAACATAGCATTTCGTCATCAACATGGAAATACACACCCCGGAGATTATACCTACTTTCCTCAACAGACATGGAAAACTTGGTCTTATTCAAAAGCTCCGCAAGACTAGTCGCAGGTATATCAAACCCGCAATCAAGGGAACTACCCTCAATGTCAGGAAACTTCTCCGGAGATATAACGTGAAGATAGAATCTCGCATTTCCACACGCCACTAGCAGCTTGCCATCATTAAGTTTGAACCTAACGTCCGCTTCACCAGAAAGCTTTCTAACTATATCGTACAGCAGCTGCGCAGACGCTACAGCCACACCTCCCGTAGCAACATTGGCCTGTACACACGCTTCTATTGATATGTCTAAATCTGTAGAAGTAAACTCAATAACTGAGCCCTTAGCTTCTATCCTAACACAGGACAGAACAGCAATACTGTTACGCCGCTCGATAACACTGCTAACATAATTCAGCGCTTGTAGCAGATCTTCTCGACTGATACTGAAATCAAGCCCTCTACTTATCTCACCGCTCATAAGCCCCTAAGACTACTTCCCAAAGTTGCGCATTCTAAACATAATCCAGAATAATGTCAATACGACAAGCACAACAGAAGGCGTAATACACCCACTGATACCACCGAACAGCCCTATGTCTGATGACTGAATATATCTACACCATCCCAGCCTAACAGATCCAATTCCGCACGAACAGGAACAAATTTAAAACACGCTTCTGCCAACTCCTGCTTCTCCTCACGCTCTAGCATCATGTCCAACTTCTTTTTGATCGCATGTAAGTAAATGACATCTGCCGCTGCGTAACTCAGTTGCTCTGCGGTCAAAACCTCCCTGCCCCAATCAGATGACTGCTGAGCCTTATTAATTTTGACCCCAAGAAGCTCATAGCATAAATCCTTAAGACCGTGATGGTTGGTATAAGTCCTAACTAACCTCGACGCTATCTTGGTGCAGTAACAAGGCGTTGCCCACATCCCAAAACCATGCCTAATCGCAGCAACGTCAAACCTCGCAAAGTGAAAAATCTTCAGAACACCGGGATCCGATATCACTTTCCTGAGATTAGGAGCACTATAATCACCATCAAACTTTACAAGATGCGCATCGCCGTTACCCGCTGATAGCTGCACTAAACATACCCTATCCCGCCGACAAACCAAACCCATGGTTTCCGTATCTACAGCAACCATATCGCCTAGATCCACGTCATGTGGCAAATCATTGCGATGCACGAATACAGCCATGCAAAACCCCGTTCCTACCTACAGGGCTCAACTCTATCACACACCCTGAAAAAAACAATCCACAAAACTAGGCTTCTTCCGCATAATCCCGATTTTGCTCTGCAGACCATTCATACCCAGAAGCCTTGCTCGCACTATCTTCCTCAGTAGAACCGGCTACAGCACACCTCTTGTCAGTGGCCCCAGAAGCATCATCCTCTCCATCATCACAAGGATGCTCCTTCAGCACATAGCCCCTGCCCCATACCGTCTCAATGTAATTTTTCCCGTTATTGGCGACCTTAAGCTTCTTGCGCAGCTTACACATGAACACATCTATGATCTTATCATCAGATGGCTCATCCAACTCCCTATATAAATGAGATAAAAACATCTCCTTCGTGAGTACAGTGCCCAACCTAGACGACAAAAGCTCTATCATACCGTATTCTTTCTTAGTTAAGTGTATGATGTTCCCGTTGCATGAAACACACTTGTGATCCAAGTTTATTGATATATTTCCGACACGCACTATCGATTCAGGATGTCCACGAGTACGTCTTACAACAGCCTTGATTCTTGCAAGTAACTCACTCTTATGAAAAGGCTTAGTAATGTAATCATCAGCACCATAATAAAGTCCCTTAACCTTATGAGCTACCGACGAAATACATGACAATATTAGTACAGGTACTCTGATGCCTGATTCCCGAAGCTTCACTAATATATCATATCCATCAATCTTTCCAGGAAAGTGTATATCCAGTATAACAACGTCATAATCATCGTTCTTGGGAATTATACTACCATAGCAATCCTGAGCGGAAGCCATAGTCTCACAAAAATGCCCCTCTGCAGACAAAGAAGCCTCAACTGCTTTAGCACAGGCAACATCATCTTCTATTAACAGTATGCGCATACCTACACCTCAAAAACCAAACAAAACCCTGGCACACAACGACTCACAAACGTTCCTTCCACTACACCCTCGCTAGAAACTAACATGCATACCATCATTATTAGCAAGCATGATCTCACGAAATGTATAACATATTTCTCATATGTTGCACATACAACACAGTAAAACCCGTCATCCTCTACCCAAAGTCGCGTCCATTATAAGCATAACAACTAACTCAGCCAACCGACCACACAGGGGTAACAGAACACCTTGCACAGGCGTTAATACATTCTTAATAATATTATAACTACAAAAAACCCCCTACCGTAGCGCCCTTGCATACCATATAACACGTCCCAAAATCTCAATATCTTCAACTGCACACTCATACGATGAGTACTTCTTATTGTCGCAAACTACATGCAACACTATTTTGCTACTGTCCCTAATATACTCCAATCTACGAATCAATATGCCAATTGAATCCTTAATTGCAAACACCCCAGCAGGATGTGCAACTTTATCTGATATATCTACTAACACAATATCCTGCCCAAACAGGGTCGGAGACATACTATCTCCCTTAACATCATAGAAGCGTAAATGTTCTGTGTGAAACGGTAATTTCGTATTTGCAGGCACATAAAATTTTTCATATTTTATGCTGCCATCTACACCCTCATCTTCTAAGTAAGATATAGGACTAATACCCCCAGAAGCAACCTCACAAAGCCCATCATCACTGCCCACTAAATATGCTAAAGGAACCTGCAATACCTCAGCAATGGCCATAAGTTTCTTTGACGTGGGATTGCTAGACTTACCACTCAGAATATCATAGACGAATGACTTCCCAACAGAAGCTTTCTCAGCCAGCTCGCGAGCGTTTACGCCGATTTTATCCATCTGAGATCTGATTCTGCTGGCAACTATACTACTGCAACCACCGTGTTCTTCCATAAATTCGCCTTACAGTTAATATCAGTACAGCTTGTACAATTTTCAATACATAAACTCAAGCATTAATGTCCTAGTAGCTTGTCAACATTATGATCGCGCAATAGTTGCTTAATAAATTTATGGTAAAGCATAACAAAAATTCCCTTGTTACTACAAACAACTAGTGAGGATAGCGTTAATTTCGGATGTATAATACGCAGAAGAAGAAATATTCTCATACTACTGCCATTTTCAGCCGTATATAATTGCAGATTGTATGCGCCTGATTAACAGATATCTTAACTCTCTTTTAGAAATGTAACTAAACTGCTACTTAGAGAGGTGTGCTGTATACAAAAATGACATCTTTTATGAAAAGGGCTTGCTCAGGAGCATGTGCCATGCTCATCAACCAATACACGGCACAGTAAGATATGCTCCCTAAACACTCTCAATATCTTTATAAAATTAGAGTATCTTTCAACATGCTAGGCATGACAGTCACGATATGCGTGCACGTGGTTACATATCTTACATGATATGGCTACCGCCAGCTAACAGCAACATGATCTACCTAAATGTAATACGACACCACTGTTTCACTTATATAGCGCTAATTTTCCCCTTTCTTAGCCGCTATAATAGCAGAACGTATTAGCTCCTTCGCAGAAGCAGCGTCTTGCCAACACCCTACTGAAACAAATTTGTCTTTCTCCAATTTCTTATAAAAGGAAAAAAAGTGGGAAATAGAATCCAAAAACGAGCTAGGTAAATCAGAGTAATTAACAATATTCCCGTAATACTGGTCAACTTTTGTCGCCGGAACAGCCAATACCTTAGCATCTTCGCCTTTTTCGTCATTCATCATCAAGACACCAACCGGACGAACGCATATTACTGCACCTGGCATAACCGGAAACCTTGCCAGAACTAACACATCCACAGGATCTCCATCACCAGCAATTGTGTTGGGAATAAAACCGTAGTTACACGGATAGTACATCGCAGTCGGCAAAAACCTGTCAACCCACAGGGCACCGTTCTTCTCATCAAACTCATACTTA
The DNA here is from genome assembly GCF_000964685.1 of Anaplasma phagocytophilum str. Webster. Lineage (GTDB taxonomy): Bacteria > Pseudomonadota > Alphaproteobacteria > Rickettsiales > Anaplasmataceae > Anaplasma > Anaplasma phagocytophilum. The sequence goes on along the minus strand of NZ_LANS01000001.1, from coordinate 817,317 downwards.
ACAGGATGAGAATCCTGACTCACTTCAATAACAACATTTACCTCTTCAGGAGCATTACTCCCACTGCCTATATCATCTAAGTTCATACCTTTTCTCCTGCACATACCTTTAAAAAGTCACCCCGATTGCAGAGCACGGAAGGTAATACACACTCAGCATCTTATTTTACTACCTCTAAGAGCGTATGCACATTCCATGTTTGCAAACGTAAAACATCACAAACGTGATGCTATAATCATACTACCCTCTCAAAAATAAATACAGTGTATAGCTGCTCAATTGCTGAACTTAAATACTTCATAAGCTATAGATTCAAAAAATTACAAGATAACCTTGAGCAAATCTCTCCGCTGCCTTTAAAAAACACTCAAATGCATTTCGTGCTTATAGCCAGCAAAAAACCCTACTTCCCTTTTATCAAAGCGCATTTAGATGTTGCCCAACTTTCAGCATTATACAGACCGAGAGCTTGCATCCAAAATCAAGCATTACTACTATCAGTGCACTTACTGACCCTATATAAAGAAAATACGCTTAATACCTATAGACTGGAGAATATTAATCCAAGTATCAAGTTTGAAAATAGTGTGCTTCGATCCTGAGGTAGAAGTGTTGGAATCATAGCATCGCGCATAGCTCCATGTGATAGGCTAGAATTAGCAATTGAACATGAAAATTCGGTACATAAGTTAAAGCAAATTCTCATCAGAGAATCGCTTGGACAGTTAGCTGATACTTAATGTCCCCCTATTACATGCTAGACATTCAGTATGAGAATAAACTTGTAGACTGCTCATATGATAGGCAAACTGCCAATACATAAGGGCAACACATTGCTGCGATAAAAGCGTTGCTACCCACCATCCTGATATTCACCAGAAAACATGATTATAAGCATTGTGAATCTCCGCCTTCATCTTTGGCATATCCCCTTGGTAAGAATCGCAATCTCTTCTTTGTGCTTGTTCTGTATGCTATATACTCGCTGTAACACTACCGCCAGTCCCAAAAAAGTAACAAAAGTTGTGATTTGCAATAGATAGTACTTAAACACATATACCTCTTGCACTTCATATTCGCTCTAAGCGTATAATAAAGTTTCCTGTTTTTACATCAACTGGCGCAGCTTCTATCACCTTATATCCTTTTAGCGCATTACCTAGCTTCTTGGCTAAATTCCTTATCTTTCCTTCCTTTACTGAGACTCCTAACGCTATTGTAACCCCAAAATCTTCAGTCACACTCCAATCAAAGCTCGTAAACTCAAAGCCGTCCCTGGGCATTTTACTCAACACAGATAAATCTACCATCGGGTATCCATCTACACTCGATAACGATCTATAAAGATCCACTACGTCATACATCTCATGGATTCTCGCAAATTCCTGATCCCCACGTATACTCTCTAAGCGCTCCAAAAGCTTCATTTGCAGTAGTAACGGCAGCCTTACGCAAAGTTATTACAGTGCAAGATACTATGACTGCATATCAGGATCACAGAATAGGTGGCGCTGTAGCTGGTTTCAAGGCTTTCATGAGCGGCGCTATAGGAATACCAAGCACGAAATAACAGACATTCGGATGAACGTGGCTTTAGTAAGGAAAATAGTAACGTAACCAGCAAAGCTATTGCGGACTATATCAGAAATCTTACTAAAGTTTTTGTAGAAATTCTTGGCATTACTTCATGATACAGCGAAGTCATTAAGACACCTTCTGTTACACTTGTTGTGCTCTGATACAATCGCAAGTCCCAACCCATCAAACAAAGAAGCAGCGACATGCGCTTATATCAGCTCAAATGGCACTTCCACTGCTGCCAAAGATCAGCATAGCACCTCAAATTTATGTACCCCTAAGCTTAGCTATCACACCACCAATAATAACTCAGCTTCAACAACTTCTATTAAGTCCAACGCTCTCGACGCTTGCAATGTCCTCACATTAAAAGATACAGCGATAGATACCTACTCTATATCAGCTCTGATATTATTCTCGTTGCCATCTGGTAAACATACAGCTTCTGAATTTTCTGACCAACTCAAAGCCGACCTCAGCTACCATAGATCTAACGATAACCCCGTAGACAACTTCTATTAAGTCCAACGCTTGCAATGTCCCTACGTTAGAAGATACGGCAGTAGATACCTACTCTATATCGACTTCGATAGTATTCTCGTTGCTAATCTGGTAAGAATACAGCTCCTGAATTTTCTGACCAACTCATAACTAATCTCAATGCTACCACAGATCTAGCAATAACCACTCAAGCAATGAGGCGCTATATCATCTCGCGTCAGACAGCAAGGAACATATACATAGCCCCATGCTTGCGACAGTTGGTAATGCTCCGATATCAGAGTATACAGCGATAGATACCTACTCTATATCGACTTTGATAGTATTCTCGTTGCTTACCTTGTAAGAATACAGCTCCTTTTCTGACTAACTCAAGGCCGATCCTCGCGCTCAAAAGCTCTAGCAATAACCCCTCAAGCAATGCAGCACTATATCATACAGAACCAAACAGCAAGGAATATATACAAGGTAAGCACCTGGAACAGGCACTTTTTTGATTTAAAAGTTCCCAGTACTTATACTATGCAACGCAGAATCTCCAAACTTCAGCGCAACTGGCACTATATTTTTCGGGGTCAATTACATCTTTTCCGTGCATGTGCAATGCTCGCTTAAGTAGTCCAAAAGCACAAGAGCGGTTTTTCACTTGAAACGCACAAACATCGCAACCGGAACATACTGCCCCACTCGCTCTATGTACAAGACACATACCCGAATACACCCCTGCACACTACTGTAAAAGAATTTGCAACAGCGGATATGAAACTAATAGTAGCGACACGCAAGCATCCAACAGCACTTAGAAAGAGTCGCTACAAGACAGCAAGGAGAAGAGAAGACCCACCACTCTCGACAAGCCCCTCTATAATAATTTCCCCTATGCTTTTCTTAAAAGCAGGCAACAAGCCACACGGCTCGTACGCCACATTGCTATCTCTTAGAAAATTGACACTTCTTACGCGCCTTGTGCTGTCCGTATTTCTTACGCTCGACCACCCTGGAGTCCCTCGTAAGTAAACCAGCCTGCCTCAAGACCGGTTGGAGCGAAGGATTAATGTCCTTCAGCGCTTTACTGATGCCATGAGCAACAGCCCCTGCCTGCCCTGACTTACCGCCACCAAAGACAACAGCCCTAACATCATAACAACCCACAGAAGAAGCAACGTGAAACGGATTAAATACGCGCTTACAGAGAGCCTCCCTACCGAAATAGGCAGCACACTCCATGCCATTTACCGTAACTACACCACTGCCAACCTTAAGCCAAACCTTAGCCACGGCATTCTTCCTACTACCCGTACCGTAAGACCTACCGAGACTGTCTATCCTAGCTTTAACAGGTTTACTAGAACCAGCAGAAACTTCTTCACCTTCCAGCATTATTTCCCCTTCCATTCTTATTGTTCATAGCGCCAAAATCTAGAGCAACCGGCTTCTGCGCGTGATGCCCGTGCTCAGGCCCTGAATATACCTTCAGATTCTTAAAGCGCCTTCTCGCTAAAGGACCATCACCTAACATCCGCCACACCGCCATCTTGATGATTCTCTCAGCATATCCCGCACGCAGCATATCATTAGGAGTGCAGCTCTTGAGCCCCCCTGGATAGCCAGTATGCCTATAGTAAACCTTGTCCCTCATTTTGTTACGTGTGAACTTCACCGAGCTCGCATTCACCACCACCACATTATCACCACAATCCATGTGAGGAGTGTATTCAGGCTTGTGCTTGCCACGCAATATAGTAGCAATGTACGCCGCAAGCCTACCCACAACCATATCACTAGCGTCGATCAACACCCAACGCTTATCTATTTCACCAGCCTTTAGAGAGAAAGTTCTCATGCTCGATTCACCCAAAAAAAACGATACTCGCGTTAGCGGACTTTACTATCTTATGTAAACCTTGTCAATTTAAACTAGGCTACAAATGTGCAGAAAAGGTGGGAATTTACCCAAAAAATATAGCACAAGTTGCGCTGCAATTTGGAGATTCTACGGAGCATAGTATAAGTATTAAAACCTTGCATGGACGTTGATTTTACATACCATTAACGATTGGAAGTACACAGTTAATTGGCGGTTGCCTATGCGCAAAGCATTATTACTTTTCACACTCGTACTAATGAAAATATCATCGGGAGCTTATGGTACATCACTTGAGGAAGCACTGGATAAGACTCTCAACAATAACTTGGCTATCAAAGCCAATATGTACAAGACGAAGGCTAAAAAACGTGAGGTAGTTAATTCTGCAATAGCAAACATTCTACCACAAGTTTTATACGAACTTAAAATACAAAAACATGGCTCTCATCAATCAAGCTATTCCTTGATATCCCTTACCCAGCCGGTGTTCAACGGGACCGCAATATTTAGCATTGAAAAAGCAAAGCACCTATACGCCATCCAGGATATCACATTCTCTATGGAACAACAGAAAACTCTTCTAGGTACCATAAAAACATATATGAGTGCTTTATCAGCCTACGAAGTAGATAAACTGAATGAGCATAACCTAAAGGTGATGCAGGAGCATTTGCTGTCAGCCGAAAAACGCTTTTCTGTTGGTGAGATTACAAAAACTGAGCTAATGCAGGCAAAAGCAAAGCTGGCACAAGCAAAATCCGAAGCCATGAGCGCAAAAGGTAGACTGAGAGCTGTGGAGGCCAGTTATACTCACATGGTGGGGGAACAACCTATAGATCTACAATATCCTAAGCGCCCTCTACAAATCCCGCAATCTCTCGAAGAAGCTTTTGATATCGCTAAAAGCAATAATCTATATCTACGATTGTCTAGCAACCTCTACCAAGTCTCAAAACGTGATGTGGAAATTGCTATTGCTAAAAAGGTTTTGCCCTCTTTGCATGTAACAGCTACTGAAACATTTCCAGGTAACGATGTAGGACGTACAATTCACCGGCTAGAGTTCACGTTGCGTCTGCCCATTTTCGAGCATGGTGTTGGGTTGATAGATATAGACCGCACTAATCAGGAGCGTCAACACAATCTCTTCTCTATGCATGAAGCAGTCAAAAAGATGGAAGCATCTATTATAAGCGCTTGGGAAGATCTGATAACATCAAGGTTTGTACTCCAATCTGCAAGCGAAACTGTAAAGTACACAGAAGTTGCTTTAGAAGCCATAACACAAGAAGCAAACTTAAACTTAAAGACTACCTTGGATGTATTGGATATTGAGCAGGAACTTCTGAAAGCAAAAGTAAACCTAGTTAATTCACAGAGCAATTTAATTATAAATCAGTACAATTTATTGGCTTTAATCGGACAGTTGAGCATTGATTAATTCTAAAGTGTTTATTCCGATAAGGATACTTGCATGCATTTTGATCCCAACAACAGTGCCTCAGCATATACTGCTATATACTTAATTTCGTATCCAGAAGGGGCTTAATTACATATAGGGTTGCATTGCGTTCACTAGACATAAGTCGCCACAGAGTGGTGTGGCGACTTCGTGACACAGAATTCCAGATGCCCGAAAATATCACATCTAGGTATATCACCACCCAATGGTTCCCCAATCTGCCACAACATAACACTCTGTATATCACCGTGTAATAGTGCCCTATAACTACGGGTCCGTGGTCTATCTTATACATGGCATCTCAACGCTACTACTCCTTAACTTTTCCCAAATTTTGAGTCCTGAGACGTACTGGAGACGTACTGGAGACGTACTGGAGACGTACTGGAGACGTACTGGAGACGTACTGGAGACGTACTGGAGACGTACTGGAGACGTACTGGAGACGTACTGGAGACGTACTGGAGACGTACTGGAGACGTACTGGAGACGTACTGGAGACGTACTGGAGACGTACTGGAGACGTACTGGAGACGTACTGGAGACGTACTGGAGACGTACTGGAGACGTACTGGAGACGTACTGGAGACGTACTGGAGACGTACTGGAGACGTACTGGAGACGTACTGGAGACGTACTGGAGACGTACTGGAGACGTACTGGAGACGTACTGGAGACGTACTGGAGACGTACTGGAGACGTACTGGAGACGTACTGGAGACGTACTGGAGACGTACTGGAGACGTACTGGAGACGTACTGGAGACGTACTGGAGACGTACTGGAGACGTACTGGAGACGTACTGGAGACGTACTGGAGACGTACTGGAGACGTACTGGAGACGTACTGGAGACGTACTGGAGACGTACTCATCGCAATAAACATGCACAACATATAAGCCCTATAAACGCAAGCTAATTTTGTGATATTTAGGCTCATATACCGCACATTTACACCTTACTCGAATCCTCGAGAATATGCATGCAGCGCCGACCCCATATTGTGTAGCGTATGCCTTGAATGTGCGCCAACAGCCGCGTATAGTCCCTTACCACAAAACTGCACTTCCACTACGCAACAAGACAGTGTCGGGCAAATTGCATCTAGAGAATAATTACAGCAAACGCATTGCATCACGTAAGCATGCATCATGCAGGTCAGTATTGCTGCACTAGCAAAACAATATCAGCATAAAATCTGTGCATAGCTCAAGACGCCACGTGAGATATCGGTGCCTAAGGTCACGGAAGGTACCCTAAGCAGGCATCTGATAACTCAACCATGCAGTAAAAGCATAGGCATTTTATAGAAGACATAAAACATGTTAAGACTAGCGTTCCACGAGCGTGGAATATTGGAACACCCATGATAGTGGGTAAAGCTACCAGCAAGTTAGGGCTAAAGCACGTGGTAATCACGTATGTGTATGGAGATGATCTACCAGACGTGGGGTACGCGCCGTTAAGCGTATTCAGGAAATTAAGAAAGCGTGACCCAAATGTGATCATAGAGTCCTAACGCCGGATTTTTCAGGGTAAGCCGGGCGCAATGGGCATTATAGCTCCCGCAAATTCCTGATGTTTATAACCACAACATGGAGACAGTTCCTAGGTTATATGCAAGCGTCCTAGAGCTAAGTATTTCAATTCTTTGCAATTGTTGCAGCAAGTAAAGGATAAGACTCAGGATATGTTCACAAGATCAGGATTAATTGTTGAGACTTAGTGAGCAGAAAGAGGAGCGTACCAAGTTATGGAGGATCTTAGGTGTACGGGAGTTGACTTTCTGTCTTGGGGCAGTACTTGCAAAGGACAATACTGATGTGAATCGGTACGTTACCCCTGAGTAGTTTGAACAGTAAAAACGTATGGCGCATACGAAGGGTTTTTCTATGGTAGCGTCTAGTCCATTAGCGCGATCTTCATATCATGGAGTCACTACAAACTTTGTAGAACTGGAGAGTATGTACTCCAAAAACAAAAGCGTTTTGATGTTAAGAATACTACTTCTGGAACGTCAGGAACTTACGCTTCTAATTATATTAGCGACAATCTTTTCGTATGCGTTGCAGAACTCATTATCTAATGGGCTTAAACGCTTGTTTACCGAAGGAAGGTGGATTTTGGGATGAATGCTAACCATACCCAACAATGTTGAATCAGCCCTCTCAGCTATTTCCTGTCCGCCTCCTTCACCAAAAAGGTGCGTTTTCTTACCTGTATCCACATCAAGAAAATAGCTCATATTTTCCACGATACCGAGCAACTTAACATCAAGGCTTTTGAGCATATCACATGTCTTCATGGCATGTATTACTGATAGTTCATGAGGCGTTGATACGACAACGGCACCCGTAATACTATACCCTTGCGTGAGACTAATATGTACATCCCCAGTACCTGGAGGAGTATCGATAATCATATAGTCTCTGGCAGCCCATCTTGTACCCATGATCAACTTATTTATTGCCTTTGTGAGCATCGGACCACGCCATACCAGGGCTTTATCTTGATCCTCTATGATGTTACCAATGGAAATGCTTTGCAGCCCGTGCATCTCTACCGGGATCATCATTCCGTCGTTGTCAACCTCAGCCAATACTCCAATTCCCAACAATCTAGGAATAGATGGCCCGTAAATATCTGCATCAACTAGAGCAATTTTATATCCTAGTGCTGACAACGTTAATGCCAGCTGCGCGGCCACAGTGGACTTACCTACCCCTCCCTTCCCTGAAGAAACAAGTAGCACATTTTTTATACCCTTGAGTTTGACCCTTTTTGGAACATTACTTTGCTGTTTTGCCATCACTAAAGCAACGGTAATGCTGGAAATGCCCGGTATTTTACTCTTTATTATGGTAGAGCAATTATCTTTGAACTGCTGTTCCCAGAGAGCACTCTTTGGTTCAGAAACATGTAATATTATTCCCAAATCGCTTTTATTGATAGTAACTGACAGTTTACCAATGTCTGCGACCTTTTTTCCGGTATCATGATCGGTAACATCCTGTAACACGCAGAGCACTTCCTGTTCAGTAACCATAATTTGTAACAATTTAAGGAATAACTCCTAATGTGTACCATAGTTATGGTAAAACATGTTTACTTTTGTAACACACCTAATTATCATGCCCTCGTAGTTAGCGTTTTGGGGCAGTATGGTAATAATACCCGGAAGTACATCGTTAGCTCTAGCTAAAAGTGTGTCTGGCATGCTGGATGTGCCTATGGTAATCCCCTGTGTTAGCAGGTTTGCAGATGGGGAGATAAATCTCGAAGTTCCTACGGGTGTCGCCACTGGGAGTGGTCACATAGTTCTTATGCAGTCTCTGAGTGCTCCTGCGAGCGATAATCTTATAGAGCTTACGCTGCTAACTGATGCGGTGCGTCGCACTTTGGCTCCTCAGCGGATTACTGCCGTGATTCCGTACTTGTGCTATTCGCGACAAGACAGGGTTATGCAGCGTGTTGATTCTCAGGAAACTTTTACATCGGCACTTAGCGCGAAGGTGATTGCACGCATACTCAGCACCTCGGGGTTGGATCACATCGTAACTCTAGATCTGCATTCACAGCAGGCTGCTGGCTTTTTTGACGTGCCTTTTACTAATATCTCGGCGTACGATGTTTTTGTAGATTACCTCAGCAGCAGCAACCTTCTTGAGAGACTTGTGATAGTCTCGCCTGACTACGGTGCTCTAGGTAGGGTTAGGGCATTTGTGCGCATGTTGTCTTCTAGGTATAACATGAATTCTATTCAAGTTGCTGTGATCGACAAGTATAGAGAAGGGCCTGGAATTTCAGAGGTTATGCATGTTGTGGGCAATGTTCAGGATAGGCACTGTTTTATCCTTGATGATATTGTGGATTCTGGTGGCACGTTGTGTAATGCTGCGGCAGCGTTGAAGACTCGTGGTGCTATCAGTGTGCATAGCTTCATAACGCATGGTGTATTATCTGGTCGAGCTATTGATGCTATTGGAACTGCTGAGTTGGATTCCTTGGTCATCACCGATACAATTCACAACCCTGATAGGGTGAATTTACCGGAAAAGATCAAAGTGCTCTCTGTTGACAGGTTATTAAGCGACTATTTGCTTTCCCACGCTGTATGGAGGAAGAGTTGAAGCCTGAAGAAGCTAACAATACACATGTAAGTGTAAGCCGTGACGAGTTGGCTAGAGTGTCAAAGCTTGTGCGGTTGCAGATCCCTGAAGAAGAAGTTGATACATATTGCAGACAGCTTGGTGATGTCGTTTCGTGGTTTGGTATGTTGGCAGAGGTAGATACCACTGATGTTGATCCCGTACTACATGGTGGGGTGCATAGTGTTTTGCCACTGCGTCAAGATGAAGTACACGAAGGTGATATGCGAGATCAGATCCTCCGTAATGCATCTAGTGCTGAAATGGGGTTTTTCGTCGTAAAAAAAGTTGTTGAATAGCTGAAGTGCTTTTCACAGGGATTTTCTTTAAATGTGACAGTACTGTGCTGCTGAGGCTTACTAGTCATCAATGTAGTGCCTTAGATAATTACTGGCAACGTTGTCTTTCAAACAATTACAGATGTCGTGTTAATGCAGAAAATGGTAGCTGCATATGCATAGGCGGCGCAAGCGACAAAAGGTTCGGTATAGAATCTAAAAGCCGAAAAGATAGGTGGCATACAGTGTTATTGCGTCAATCTTTCGCCTTGCTTTATCGTAAATGCCGCAAGTATGCTCATGTAAATCTATCACCATGTTTCTCACTTATGGGCGGTACAGTGCATATAGTTTTACATCAAAACTACGGATTCAAGCACATCTTACTCTCAAAGTAGCAGAGTCGTAAGAGGAGATACCTGAAACGTCTTGAAGCAACACTAACTCCAAAAACCTCTATGTGCCCTGAAAAATGGTATATAAAACCCACCATTGCTAGAAAAGCAATAGCTATACGCCTCTGTATACTCAGCCCTATATATTGTTACTGTAGATGCACAAAAGTCCATATAGCACAAATACGTCCCTACTGACGTATAAAAAATTATGGTGTAATCAGAAGCAGCACCGGGATTTAAGGCATAGGTCAACATCAGGAATAAGGACTGCTGTTCCTATGTATCTTCTTAGTAAAACCCTAATAGTCTATATCGGCACGCTGTTAGTTTACCACAGCATACGGTTTAGAATTGAGTACCTGTTTTTATTTTAAGTACGTTATCAGCATGTGATGGTCCATAAGATGCTTCGCATTAGTAAATTGTACATCAATGCCTCTTTATTATGGGTGATGATAGTGAGCGATCACTGAAATGTACTCAACCCCACTTACTGTCAGTATTTCTCATTAGCTGCACGTATAACCTGCACTTGATTATCTAGAAGCCTATTGCAGGTATTATCTTGTGTACAGATGGAAAATATCATTTTCCTTCCGTAACCATCCCACTTTCAAAAAGAAACAACCATTTGCTACTGCAGAACGCATTACATGAAAAACTCTGATACAGCGGCAAGTAATAATAGTTGCGAAGCGATGCGATGTTAGACTCGGTTGTTAGGCATGGATGTTCGAAATTGGGTTTCTCTACACATGGGCAACACATATGAATATGCTCTCAAAGCTGTAAACCAAATCTGGATACCACTGTCATTATTAGACGTAAGCTATTATTAGGAAGCATAATGATGTCGATGGCTATAGTCATGGCTGGGAATGATGTCAGGGCTCATGATGACGTTAGCGCTTTGGAAACTGGTGGAGCGGGATATTTCTATGTTGGCTTGGATTACAGTCCAGCGTTTAGCAAGATAAGAGATTTTAGTATAAGGGAGAGTAACGGAGAGACAAAGGCAGTATATCCATACTTAAAGGATGGAAAGAGTGTAAAGCTTGAGTCACACAAGTTTGACTGGAACACACCTGATCCTCGGATTGGGTTTAAGGACAACATGCTTGTAGCTATGGAAGGCAGTGTTGGTTATGGTATTGGTGGTGCCAGGGTTGAGCTTGAGATTGGTTACGAGCGCTTCAAGACCAAGGGTATTAGAGATAGTGGTAGTAAGGAAGATGAAGCTGATACAGTATATCTACTAGCTAAGGAGTTAGCTTATGATGTTGTTACTGGACAGACTGATAACCTTGCCGCTGCTCTTGCTAAAACCTCGGGGAAAGACTTTGTTCAGTTTGCTAAGGCCGTGGAGATTTCTAATTCTACGATTGGGGACAAGGTTTGTAGGACGAGATACGATACGGCCAAAAAAGATCATTATGCAAAGTATGCCAAGACTACTGACAAGGGAAGTGCATCTAAGAATGATACGTCACTTTGTGGGGACATAGGTCACAGTACCGTGACAAGTGGTCATAGTACTACGCCACAGGTTCTAAAAAACTTTATTAGTGCAACATTGGGTAATGGTAGTCAGAACTGGCCAACTTCCACAGGAACTGGATCTTCTACTAACGACAACGCCGAAGCTGTCGCTAAAGACCTCACAAAGCTTACCACTGAAGAAAAAACCATAGTAGCAGGGTTACTAGCTAAAACTATTGAAGGTGGAGAAGTTGTTGAAATTAGGGCGGTTTCTTCTACTTCTGTTATGGTTAATGCTTGTTATGATATTTTAAATTAATGGTAAGTAAAGAATATTAGAATATAAGTTAAGAAATTTATGAGATTTTATATACAGGAATAACGGTGAGTACGCGGAAAAGATGGACATAAACCGTTTGGCTAGGTATAGAAGAACAAAATGCGGTGGTTTTTGTTTTGTTGTTCTGATATTCGCCACAAAGAGCTGCGAGCGAGTACTTGGGTGTTTTTGCGTGTGGAGGTGGGTAATGGCTTGACTTTGTATAAGTGTTTGTCAATCTCATCCTCTGGGTTGTGCTGCATTCCAGGTAGGCGCTAGTGTGCGGTGTGTGCTCATGGTAGGCCTAAGGAAATTACTTTCATGTTGCCGTTGTAATATGTTTCCGCCAGGTAGAGCAGGTGGTTGCTGTCTTCAGGGTTACTTAACCGCGGGGGAATACTCAGGTGTTGCGTGAAAGGAGGTTGCATATGACGTGTTTGGATACTTTGCAAGTACGAAAAAAGTTGTGTGTTGCTGGGGTATCCTACGATTATTACGCGCTAGATTTAGCATGTCAGAAGCTGGGTCTGGATATCGCTAGCGTGCCATTTGTTTACAGGATTTTGCTGGAGAACTTACTTCGAAATGAAGACGGTCTACATGTTAAACTCCCTGATATAGAACGGTTTGCTGCGTGTGTAAGTGGGGGAGATTCTTGTGAAGTGAACTTCATGCCCGCTAGGGTAATGATGCAGGATTTTACAGGCGTACCAGCTTTGGTTGATCTTGCGTCAATGCGGGATTTTGTGAAGGCGCAGGGGAAAGATCCTAGCATTATAAATCCTAGAATACCCGTTGATCTTGTTGTAGACCACTCATTGCAAGTGGATTTCTCTGGGACAGAAGGCGCATTAGCTGAAAATGTTGCGCTTGAGATGTCACGTAATCTAGAGCGATATCAATTTCTCAAATGGAGCCAGCAGGCATTCAGAAATTTACGAGTTGTTCCTCCAGGTACTGGTATATGTCACCAGGTAAATCTTGAATATTTAGCCAAAGTTGTGTGGAATCATCAGGGCGTTTTGTATCCAGATACTCTGATTGGGACGGATAGCCATACCACGATGATTAATGGGATATCAGTTCTTGGTTGGGGTGTCGGTGGCATAGAAGCTGAAGCAGCGATGCTTGGGCAGCCCATTGTGATGTCTGTCCCTGAAGTTGTAGGGTTTGAAATACTCGGCGCGCTCAAAGAGGGTGTAACTGCTACAGATATGGTGTTGACCATTACAGAAATACTGCGAAGCCGGAAGGTAGTAGGGAAATTTGTTGAGTTTTATGGTGAAGGACTGAAAAATCTGTCTGCGTATGATCGGGCTACCGTCGCAAATATGGCGCCTGAATATGGTGCAACCTGTGGATTCTTTCCATTTGATCAAAGTACATTAGATTATCTTTATGTCACTGGTCGTGATAGGGAGTATCTGGGTGTCGTAGAGCAGTATATGCGGACGCAAGGTCTGTGGTGCGATAATTGCGAGGTATCGTATTCGGAAAAGTTAACCCTAAACTTAGAAGATATACTGCCTGTAGTTGCGGGACCTAAAAGGCCCCAGGATAAGCTTTTCCTGGCTCAAATACCAAATTCGTTGCCGGTGAGCACATTTGGAGAAGACTCGCACTTGCCTGTGAAAAATGGTGATGTTGTAGTGGCGGCTATTACTAGCTGTACCAACACTTCCAATCCGTATGTCATGGTGGCGGCGGGAATTGTTGCACGTAAGGCAAGAAAGTTGGGTTTAAAGACTAAGCCATGGGTGAAGACTTCTCTTACTCCAGGTTCTCAGGTTGTAGCTGAGTATCTTAAGATTTCGGGTCTTCAAGACGATTTGAATCTTCTAGGATTTAACATTGTTGGCTATGGATGTGCTACGTGTATAGGTAATTCGGGGCCGCTATCAAAGGAAATAGAAGAATGTGTGCAAAGCAATAATTTGCTTGTTGCTTCAGTGTTATCTGGGAATAGGAACTTTGAAGGTAGGATACATCCTTCAGTAAAAGCTAACTTTTTGGCGTCACCTCCTTTGGTTGTGATCTTTTCCTTGAGTGGTACAGTATTAATCGATGTTACCAAGGATCCTATATGTGAAGATGCGCAGGGCAAACCGGTGTATATGCAGGATCTATGGCCTACTACTGAGGAAATAGCTGAGATAGTGAATAAGTTTATATCTCGTGATATGTTTGTCAGAAAATACTCCGATGTGTTTTTAGGAGATGCTATATGGCAGAGAGTAGAATCAAAGGGAGATGTCACCTATAGTTGGAGCGCTGAAAGTACCTATGTACAGCTACCTCCGTACTTCACAGAGGCTGAAACGAAGCAGAAGAATATTGAAGGTAACGCGTTAAAATGTAACTCTGCAAGAGTGCTCATGCTATTGGGTGATAGCATAACCACTGATCATATTTCTCCTGCAGGGAATATTGCTGCTGAGAGTCCAGCGGGTAAATTTCTCCTGCAGAGTGGGGTTAAAGAGGGTGATTTCAATTCTTATGGCTCAAGACGCGGGAATCACAATGTAATGATACGCGGTACATTCGCAAATATACGTATAAAAAACGAGATGTTATCTGGTGTAGAGGGTGGATTTACACGTCATTATCCTTCACAGGAAGTTTTGCCAATTTTTGATGCGGCCATGCGTTACTCCGAGGAAAATACTCCTCTGGTTATAATAGCAGGTAAGGAATATGGTACTGGATCTAGTAGGGATTGGGCTGCCAAAGGTACTTTACTTTTGGGATTGGTCGCAGTTATAGCCGAAAGCTTCGAGCGTATACATAGGTCAAATCTTGTCGGGATGGGTGTTTTGCCACTAATTTTCAAGGATGAATCCCGGAGTATGTTTTCAGGGAACGAGACTCTGACTTTGTATGGTGAAATAGGAGCAAGAAAGGAGATAAAGTGTGAAGTGCGAAAAAGCGATGGGACTGTGAAAACTATAGCACTTGTATGCGCGGTGAATACTGCGATAGAAGTTGATTATCTTTCTTGCGGTGGTGTGCTCCATTATGTTTTAAATAGGATGGTGACAGGTCAAATGTAATGTCGTCAAAAATGTAGTACAAATATGTACACGTAAGGGGATGCTGAGGTACAATTGTGGCTGATATGGTGGTATGAAAGTGCGTAGTGTTAACGGGAGAAAAAAGTATCCTGTAATACAACTGTGAGCACCGTGTATAGGTGTGAATGATCGGAGCAGGACCTGAGTTCAGCATTTGTTTCACACTCCCTTACGGGTTGCTAAAGCACTTTTTACGTACCAGCATTTGAGGCTGTCTCAACTCAAGACACAAATTAGAGGAGATGTGATGCAGTCATGCAGAAAGTGTGACTATGGTCGCGCACCTTTTTTACTATAATGATCTCACTCATGGGGTGGGTTACATAAGTGAGAAATTCCCTGAAACCTAAAAAGCAGACCGAAATACATTTGAAGTGCACTCAACTCTGTTTGTTCAGAGCAGTGGTACGGTTTTCCTGCACCCACTAGGTCATAGACGTCACGTAATGACGACGTAGCCCAGAAGGGCTTAAAATCACTCCGGTAATTGCGCAATACGGAGTACACAAAAAGGTATCAGTGAAGGGGCGCTGATGTCACTTAACACGGAGCATAACCATATATTTTGCATCACATGCAGTGATTAAAAATCTTAGTGATCTTATAGCGTAGTGGGACGTCAGAGAATCTGATGCTATATTTAAAAATGATATGGACAAAAATTCTGGTACAGTAGCAGAAAATATTCAAATAGCGAATAAGGCATGGAGAAAAAAGTAGTATTAAAATGCTATTAGATATAACGCATAATGAAAAGTATGTCATGCCAGTGGCTATGAGAATGCGGTTATCCTGAAAGATTAGACAGGGATATCAAAAACCTTGGTGGTGTAGTTCTTGTAAGCAAGCTCGTATTCTTTCTATGTATCAGAAAGACATCAAGCGATTATTAGCAAAGGAATTTTGAATTTCTAGATATTGTGACGTCCTACCAACTAGAATATAAGGGCGTTTTTAGATACAGATATGTATAGTCGCTGCTTTATATGGCACAGTGTATACACGTAGTAGAATTGTGAGGTGTGTGCAGTACTTGTGATTCATATTTTGGCATATATGTGTAAGCACAAATAATGTTGGCCGCGCGTTCCATTGGCTTTAATATAAAAAAACGGCGATAGTTCAGGGAAATATGCTCTGATAAGTAGAAAGCAGGATATTTGTTTCTTTGTTAGTGTTATCCTTAATTCATCCAATCAGCAGTAGTGGTTGCCTCTTTCATATTTTGTGTAGGGAAGATGGCATGCGAATCAGAAACTATTAAACATGACACAACGGTGAGGAGATATGCTGCTTCTTTCTTCAAATCAGTAACTACATTATTCTGTATCGAAACTGTTACGTAGAAGGACTGACTCGATAGTATTGCACTCAAGAAGAGCATGACCGACGTATTGTAGGTGTTCCCTAATAATCCAAATGGGTACGGTTTTAGTGCACGTATGGTGCAATAAAAGTGTAGAGACAAAGGAGGATAACCTAGGTGCAGTACATCTTCAAAGGGTCTTGAGAAAGATGATACTCTACCAAGCTAAATTCCGTTGTGGCAAGTACAGCAGGAAGTGTGGAGAGCTGCTGCACAGCGTCAATACTTGAGTCACAGTGTTCCCAAAGCGCCAAACATTTGGTTGCTCTCATTGACGGGCACATATTTACATTGTTATAAGTGAATGGCCTATATTTACTGGGTATGGGTACAGCGGCTTACTATTAGAGGCTTAGAGCTTTACCACGCTACCTGACAAGACCTTGAGGAAATAAATACTACATTTCTTCGTTAACTATGGAAGATGTTGGTTTTAGCAGTATCCTTAGTACGACCCGCCGGACTAGTATCATCTACAAGACGTTGAGCCGGCAGATCATCATAAACACCATCACCAACAACGCGATGATAGAAGCCACCCGCAAAGGCAGAGATTTCAGGAGAGAGCTGATAACTCAACCCAGCCTTTAATCTATAGCGTGATATGCCAAACACCATCCGTATTAGACACAGATTAGCTTTTTCTCTAAGAACAGATAACCTCTGGAAAGTTTCAGAGGAGATTCCTAGATAACAAGTAATTTCATGCTAGGTAAGATTATAAAGCCACTGTACGGACCTGCTAAGTATGGAGAATTCTGATTGTAGTTTGTTTCGTGAGTGAGAAAGCACTAATTTTGCCTAGTTACTTGCTGTGGGCATACAGGGTTAAAGACGGACGGATCGTGCAACGTGTGCCATCAACCACGCCAACGAAGTTACCACCTCAACCAACACAAGCATAAGGAACAACACCTAAACCTTCACTAAGAAGATCATAACAAGCATTAACCATAACGGAAGTAGAAGAAACCGCCCTGATTTCAACAACCTCACCACCTTCAATAGTTTTAGCTA
Source organism: Anaplasma phagocytophilum str. Webster (assembly GCF_000964685.1). Taxonomy (GTDB): domain Bacteria; phylum Pseudomonadota; class Alphaproteobacteria; order Rickettsiales; family Anaplasmataceae; genus Anaplasma; species Anaplasma phagocytophilum. The sequence continues at coordinate 799,834 of NZ_LANS01000001.1, read as the reverse complement.
GTAACCCTGCTACTATGGTTTTTTCTTCAGTGGTAAGCTTTGTGAGGTCTTTAGCGACAGCTTCGGCGTTGTCGTTAGTAGAAGATCCAGTTCCTGTGGAAGTTGGCCAGTTCTGACTACCATTACCCAATGTTGCACTAATAAAGTTTTTTAGAACCTGTGGCGTAGTACTATGACCACTTGTCACGGTACTGTGACCTATGTCCCCACAAAGTGACGTATCATTCTTAGATGCACTTCCCTTGTCAGTAGTCTTGGCATACTTTGCATAATGATCTTTTTTGGCCGTATCGTATCTCGTCCTACAAACCTTGTCCCCAATCGTAGAATTAGAAATCTCCACGGCCTTAGCAAACTGAACAAAGTCTTTCCCCGAGGTTTTAGCAAGAGCAGCGGCAAGGTTATCAGTCTGTCCAGTAACAACATCATAAGCTAACTCCTTAGCTAGTAGATATACTGTATCAGCTTCATCTTCCTTACTACCACTATCTCTAATACCCTTGGTCTTGAAGCGCTCGTAACCAATCTCAAGCTCAACCCTGGCACCACCAATACCATAACCAACACTGCCTTCCATAGCTACAAGCATGTTGTCCTTAAACCCAATCCGAGGATCAGGTGTGTTCCAGTCAAACTTGTGTGACTCAAGCTTTACACTCTTTCCATCCTTTAAGTATGGATATACTGCCTTTGTCTCTCCGTTACTCTCCCTTATACTAAAATCTCTTATCTTGCTAAACGCTGGACTGTAATCCAAGCCAACATAGAAATATCCCGCTCCACCAGTTTCCAAAGCGCTAACGTCATCATGAGCCCTGACATCATTCCCAGCCATGACTATAGCCATCGACATCATTATGCTTCCTAATAATAGCTTACGTCTAATAATGACAGTGGTATCCAGATTTGGTTTACAGCTTTGAGAGCATATTCATATGTGTTGCCCATGTGTAGAGAAACCCAATTTCGAACATCCATGCCTAACAACCGAGTCTAACATCGCATCGCTTCGCAACTATTATTACTTGCCGCTGTATCAGAGTTTTTCATGTAATGCGTTCTGCAGTAGCAAATGGTTGTTTCTTTTTGAAAGTGGGATGGTTACGGAAGGAAAATGATATTTTCCATCTGTACACAAGATAATACCTGCAATAGGCTTCTAGATAATCAAGTGCAGGTTATACGTGCAGCTAATGAGAAATACTGACAGTAAGTGGGGTTGAGTACATTTCAGTGATCGCTCACTATCATCACCCATAATAAAGAGGCATTGATGTACAATTTACTAATGCGAAGCATCTTATGGACCATCACATGCTGATAACGTACTTAAAATAAAAACAGGTACTCAATTCTAAACCGTATGCTGTGGTAAACTAACAGCGTGCCGATATAGACTATTAGGGTTTTACTAAGAAGATACATAGGAACAGCAGTCCTTATTCCTGATGTTGACCTATGCCTTAAATCCCGGTGCTGCTTCTGATTACACACTAATTTTTCTACACTGTTACATAGGGAGGCTGTACTACTACATACTGTGGGATTTCTAGCGTGCATCTTTCGATATACACCTTTACAGTACACGCTGCAGACTCGCAACAATGTCTTTAGCACACAGACAAGTGCTTAAAAACGAAGACAGTTCCTTAATATAACAGTGAATTTATATGCCCCATCTTTCTTTTAGCGCGAGGCTGCTTCCCATACAGAGAGATGCTATTGCGATGGTCTTGGTGAATTTCCTCATCAATGATGTTATCTCCAAAAACATTTCGCATAACGCACGGTGTTAGTAGGTGTACAACACGCATGGGAAGCCAACAAGCAATACGTATCAGCTGTTCAAATTGGCTAACATTACACGCATCCTGGCTCCAGTGACCTGAATTATGTGGACGTGGAGCAATTTCATTCACTAGCAACTTACCGCTTTTCGAGATGAAGAATTCAACTGCAAGTATGCCCACCATTTCTAATGACGTTGCTATAGCATAAGCGATCTCTTGAGCTTGTTTCTGGAGGTCTGTCGATATACCAGCAGGAACAATTGATTCACTCAGTACGCCATCTACGTGTGTGTTCTTTGCTACAGGAAAAAACGTATGAGAAGCGTTGCGATCGACAGCTATGATTATAGATATCTCTTTTTCTATCTCGATCAATCTTTCCAATATGTATCCCTGCTCCAAAGGTAAATGGGCTAGTGACCCCACATCTTCAGTGCTGCGTAGGACGTATTGCCCCTTTCCATCATATCCAGATTCAGCAGTTTTTAGCACAGATGGCACGCCAACATCTTGCACGGCCTTATGCAAATCTGTATGACTATGTATAACGGCAAAATCAGCTACAGCAATACCTAGTGACTGTATGTGAGTTTTCTCACGTATTCTGTTCTGTGCAACATGCAGCGCCTTAACTCCAGGATACACAGGGATAGTTTCTTGAAGTGTATGCACCGCTGATACTGGAATATTTTCAAATTCTATAACTGCTACGTCAACCATTGAAGCAAAGGTCCGCAATTTCTCTGTATCACTGAAACTGCCTATTACTGAAGAGTTCGTGACGAAAACAGCTGGATCAATTGCGCTTTCTGCAAAGATACTGGTTTGATAGCCTAACTTAGAAGAGGATAGAGAAAGCATTTTTCCTAGCTGACCACCTCCTATAATACCGACTCTGGTGGCGGATAGCATATTATGAGAGACAGATGTTCGCATGTTATAGAAATTGATGTAGCGAAGAAAAACAACTATAATGGATTATAAGACATAAGTGAAGTATCAGCAAATGTTAAGAAAGTGGATTACTTTGCTTAGGGGAAGAGGTAATAAGATATCGGGAGCTGTGCGATGACAGTGTTAGAGTGTGGCAAAGAAGCAGGACTAATAGAGGTAGAAGTAACCCCAAGTTATTTAGAAGAGCATTCTATACCGCATGAGAACTGTTACATATGGCTATATAGTGTACGGATAAACAATAGAAGTGATTCTACAGTTCAGCTGCTTAAGCGCAGTTGGAAGATCATAGATTCCAAAGGAGTCGTGAATGAGGTCAGCGGATCCGGAGTAGCTGGCAGTCAGCCGGTACTGAAGCCGGGAGCTTTTTTCGAGTATACAAGTGGTACGTGTTTAAGTACTCCTTCGGGAGTGATGAACGGCTGGTATCAGTTTGTGGATGAGGATAAGGCACAGGTGTTTTATGTGGATGTGCCGGCATTTTCATTAGATAGCCCCTACGATAGTTTGAGGCTGAACTAAGCACTAGAACAAGCAGTGGTGCGCTGTGTAAAGCACGCACTTTTAACCTAGTAGATTGTGAGCAGCGTTTAGCTGTGTGTAGTAATCCGTGATTGTGTTATAAACTTTCGATCCAGGGCACGCGGACGTGGCTTGTGTTTGTAAGTCTCGCAGCAATGGTGCCTTTATGGTCCCGACGCTTTGTTGGTCCTAATTCATCTTTTTGTGAGTTGATAGCAGACCAGTTTCATAGTCTTGATATTAAATGAGGAAGATGAAGCTGATACAGTATATCTATTAGCTAAGGAGTTAGCTTATGATGTTGTTACTGGGCAGACTGATAAGCTTACTGCTGCTCTTGCCAGAACCTCCGGTAAAGACATCGTTCAGTTTGCGAATGCTCTTGGAATTTCTCATTCCGGTATTGATGGGAAGATTTGTAAGACGAAGGCCCAAAGTGGGAAGAAGTATGGTGAGTATGCGGAGGAAACTGAGAAGAGTAGTAGTAGTTATAAAACATCTTTATGTGGGGATGATGGAGGTAGTGAGGCATCAACGACTAACAACGCAGGACAGGCGTTAGGGGATTTTGTTGCCAAAACTTTGAAAGAGGGTAGTAACGGGAATTGGCCAACCTCTAGGAAAGCGAAGTCGGGGAATACGAATGGAGAAGATCCTAAACAAAACGACAACGCCAAAGCCGTAGCTAAAGACCTAGTCAAGGAATTAACCCCCGAAGAAAAAACCATAGTAGCAGGGTTACTAGCTAAAACTATTGAAGGCGGTGAGGTTGTTGAGATTAGGGCTGTCTCTTCTACTTCTGTGATGGTTAATGCTAGATTTGAGGTTATGGAGGTTGTTCAGGATAGAGAGTAAGTTCTAGAGTGTAATAATAGTGGATAGACTAGGGCTTTGTTGTTCAATACTTATAGTGCTCTCAGAAAGTGATTCAAGGATCTATTATTAGAGAGGAAGATGAAGCAGATACAGTATATCTACTAGCTAAGGAGTTAGCTTATGATGTTGTTACTGGACAAACTGATAAGCTTACCGCTGCTCTTGCCAAAACCTCAGGTAAGGACATCGTTCAGTTTGCTAAGGCGGTTGGAATTTCCCACCCTACCATTGATGGGAAGGTTTGTAGGACGAAGAAGAATGGGGGTTCTCGTTATAGTAAGTATGCTTCGGAAACTGCTAATAGCTCGGGTGCAGCGAAAGCGGATGTAGCTGTGTGTAGTGCAGCCTCCTACGCCAGCAATAGTTCTCATGGGGGCACTGGTGAGGAGACTTTAAAGAACTTTGTCAGTGCAACGCTAAGTGGTGATGGCAGTGTGAACTGGCCCACGTCGAAAAAGGCGGAAAGCAATGCAGGCACTCCGGAACCCGTTCAAAACGATAACGCGGCAGCTGTAGCGAAGGACCTAGTCAAGGAATTAACCCCCGAAGAAAAAACCATAGTGGCAGGGTTACTAGCTAAAACTATTGAAGGGGGCGAGGTTGTTGAGATCAGGGCGGTTTCTTCTACTTCGGTAATGGCTTGAACTTTGGGTATGCTGGTTATTTTGAGGTATTGGGAAGTTATACCGCGATGATATAACTTCAATACTGTATTGTAAGGATATCCCTCTGTTTCTGAGATACTGGTAAGTATTCCCATTATCCATGAATCGCTAGCTAGGTATAAATAAGAGTATACGCAATAACTCTTATTATTAAAAGCAAGACAAAGGGTATTAGGGATAGTGGTAGTAAGGAAGATGAAGCAGATACAGTATATCTACTAGCTAAGGAGTTGGCTTATGATGTTGTTACTGGACAGACTGATAACCTTGCTGCTGCTCTTGCCAAAACTTCGGGTAAAGACTTTGTTCAGTTTGCGAACGCTGTGGAAATCTCTCATTCCGAGATTGGTAAGAAGGTTTGTGTGACGAAGCAGCATGGGTCGACCCCGAGCACGTTTGGAACATATTCTGATTCAACACCTGTGGGCTCGAGGTCAACGGAGGCTAAAACTGCTATATGTGGGGGTGAAGGCAGTACATCTAGTGGTGGGGGAACTGCTGCAGAGACTTTAAAGAATTTTGTAAGAGTGACGCTAAAAGAGGATGGTAGTAAGAACTGGCCTACGTCTACTAAAAGTACTGGGGCAGAATCTGATACTAAAAATGACAATGCCAAAGCCGTAGCTAAAGACCTAGTAGAGAAACTCTCCTCTGAAGAAAAAACCATAGTAGCAGGGCTACTAGCTAAAACTATTGAAGGGGGTGAAGTTGTTGAGATGTGCTTATCTCCATCCACTTAGACATAGTTAACTTGGGGATTGCAGGTTTGTGTATAGAGTGCTGCGGAGGCGCATTACAGATAGCATAACGTGCAGCCGCCTAGTTCTCTATTATAGTGTTAAAGGTTTATACCTAGGACCCTATTTTAGATCATTGCTGGGGTTGTTGAAATCAGGGCGGTTTCTTCTACTTCTGTGATGGTCAATGCTTGTTATGATCTTCTTAGTGAAGGTTTAGGTGTTGTTCCTTACGCTTGTGTTGGGCTTGGTGGTAACTTCGTGGGCGTTGTTGATGAGTACAGCACAATCCGTCCGTCTTAGACCCTGGATGCTCACAGCAAGTCACAGGCAAAATCAGTGCTGCATCACTTCGAAACAAACTACGATTGGCGATTTGCCACACTTAGCAGGTCCGTATAGCAGATCCATACTGGTACCTAACATGAACTATATTCTATCCAGGAATCTCTGCAGAAACTTTACAAAGGTTAGATCTGCCTCGAGAGAAAGCTAAGCTGTGTCTGATGCAGATAGTGTTTAGAACATCACTCACTCCTAAGCTTGCTTATAGGTTAAAGGCTGGCCTGAGTTATCAGCTCTCTCCTGAAATCTCGGCTTTTGTAGGGGGCTTCTATCATCGTGTTGTCGGGGATGGTGTTTATGATGATCTTCCGGCTCAACGTCTTGTAGATGATACTAGTCCGGCGGATCGTACTAAGGATACTGCTATTGCTAATTTCTCCATGGCTTATGTCGGTGGGGAATTTGGTGTTAGGTTCGCTTTTTTTGAGGTAGGTCACTTGCTTTCTTAGGGGAGTGGAAGGCGATCCATGCTTTCTCAACTTACTCTACTGATATGAAGAGGAAACTTTTTCGCCATAATCCTAAAAACAGATATAAAACCATAATTACCGAGTTGCAAACCCCCATTTTTACATCTGCAACAACATCCAATAACACAACAGTAGCACTGCTCTCATAATAATGTGAGCATCCTGTGCGACAGTGAATAGAGTATCAAATACTTCTTTGCATTATACCCTAGCGTATGACCGTCCTTGAAAAACACGAAACCGCTTACTTTCTGTATGTCCTCTTTCATGCCTTCTTTGCACTCAATATAAAAAATATATACATGATGCTGTAGGCCAACACTTTGCTAAGGCAGAGGTATGCTGAAGAGACGGATAACGCCAGTGGCGCCAATGCGAGCGAAGGATGTGGCGGTGTGCGGGGTCGGAGCATACGACACAGGGACGAGCAGAGGAAGCATGACGAAGGAATTGATATACAAAATTTGCTACAACGTTTAAATATTGCCAATTGTATTTCTGCTCGTATAGCAAGAGAGGACGTTGTACACACCTATGCCAGCGAGAGCTACGTAAGGGTAGCCAGGGCTGCTTTTGATTTTTGCGTATAATTCTGAACGTATGCCAGACATCGGGCAATAAATTGCATAAGCCTGGCACGTTTTCTAAATCCTTCAGAGATCTACTCAACAATGGTGTTGTCAATGCCTTTCAATACAGTCAACACTTGATCTTTAGCATCCACGGGCTTGAACTGGGTGTCTTAACACAAGCTTTTATATTGCAAACTAGCAAGAGTTCATATTTTTCTTTATCGTGGTCCACGTGCTTGAGATGGAGCTTTATTTGTGACCTTTGATCCACTAGTACTAGGTGTACCCCAACGCTCGCACGTTATCATTACTGCACCGTTTTCTCCTACTCCAGGTATCTCTGAAAAGATCGTTTGTCCGTTTTTATCGCTTTGCCAACACCCACCCATACCAGGAATAAATGCGGTGTTCTTATCTCTTTCCTGAGATGTACTTGTACTACGCGTTTCTTTCCACGTACAAAGTCGCTTCGGTAGACTACGCCCTTCCACGTAATGCTTGTTCTCTAGTAGTCCCTTGAGAAACTCATCATCTCTAGTGACGCTTTGTGTAGGCAGATTCATCTCGAATGAGAATTTCGTAAACATAGCGTTATTGTTCGCCAGAAAACTATCGCCACCATTGTCATTAGCCAATACATCTCCTGTGATTGTCCTGTAATAAACAATTAAATCCTTTGCTATCTCATACTGCGGCTCACCAATAACACTGCTGCCTCCCCCAACAACTCTCGCTACCTCATAGCAAGAGTGAGAATTTGAGCCCTGAGAAGAACTTTGCGCAGTTATTGTCTTTTCCACATCTGGCCACGCATCAGTACCAGATTGCCCCGTGCTAGAGCGGCTATTATCCTTACACAGCTTCAGTACAGTGTCACCCCCTTTAGAAACTGCGCTATCATCGCTGGGCTGCCCTCCTTCACCTATTTCCAGGATTAACGAGTGATGCTCTGCCTTGTTTATGGATTCCACTGCAGCACTCCACCATGGTTTGTTGCTTCCCTGGGATTGTGAATTTTCTGTACTCGTTCTAGTTTGAGACTTCAACTTCTCAAAATCCAACACCAGCATTGCATACTGACCTGGACGTCCAGAACGCTTCTTACCTAAGGCAGTCTCAGATGCAGCTTCACCACCTGCCCACATCTCAACTTTATACAAAGTACACTTATTCTCTCGGTTTTTGCCATCATTCACATTGGATTGCATAACCATCGGAACAGGATAACTATATGTTGACCTCACTTGCTCATAAGAGAGCGTCTTATTGGTTACCGTCACATCCCTCGCCTGCCAAATGCAACAATTGCTACTACTTCCGTTTTTCGCTGTCTTTATCTTTTCCTGAATGCTTTTCAACTCAGCCAACACTTTATCTTTTGTCTCCGATAGCTTCAACTCGGGTTGTTCCCCCACTAAAGCTTCAATCTCAATATCCTGTTTTCCAGATGTAACATGCTGCACTACCTTATCAATCAGAGATACATCTACTTTTTCATACGCTTCTACATCAATCTTCATATTATTATACGACGGTCTAAACCAAGTTTTACTGAAGTTGTCAATGCAAAAGCCTTGTTCATACCTACTTAGGGGCACCAACGAGAGACTTTCAACACCCCCTACTCCAGAAAGAAACGGCTTATAGTTGTCCGCTCTCACATACTCGTACTCACAACCCACAATTTTCTTACCTGGGGCATAATATTCTTCAACGTAATTGCCGCATCCCTGATTATCAGCGCCTTCTATAAATCCTCCATATTCATAGTAATACACCACAGCTTCTGCGTTGGTGCAGGGATTTTCACTGTTATCTACAACACTATTCTCTAAGTAATATCGTGGCAGTTTAAACCTATTACCAGAAACCTTAGACTCATTTAAAACCTTTTGCCCTACGCTATGCAGGGAAATAGAGTACTTGTCATCACACCTCACGCGTTTAGTTATGCCACCTACATTAACCTCTGCATAACGCCGTAGCATCTTAGGCTTTTTCTTAACCCTTACACGTGTCGCTTTAGGATGTAGTTTACTCGTAATTTTTGATTCACATTCCTCCTTGCTACAATCTACAACCCGTAAAACTTCATATTCTTTGTCATCATTATGAGCGCCTACAGGGCACAATACCATTCCCTCTCTTATAAAGTCATGCCATGTGGAACTATTCTTATAATATCTCTTGATGCCTTCGGACAGACTATTGGCTGTCAGTGGCTGCTCCACACTCTTTTGAGAAGCATATTCACATTCTATAGAAGGAGTTTTCGAAACATCATCAATTAAATTCCCTGGTTGTCTATGCTGCATAGCAAATCTACACATCCTGCGTGGATGATCGAACCACACACCCTTTTGCACCCAAGTCTTCTGAAATTCAGAAGCGTACTTATATGCCAATATAGAATAGCCATCAAACTCTACTATTCCCTCATCCCCAACACTCTTACTCCCAGCATCTTGATGAGCACTTATCGTGTTTAGGACACAATCACTACTGCCATTTTTAGTATATTCCATATGCGTAGGCATTTTCAGCATTGCAATTGAATCACGGAGACACTCGTGCTTATTATCACTGTTACCATCTCCATAGCCCATCGTGATGCATTGTTTCAGTACTCTGTGATTAGGATCTACCCTCCCCATCTGCGAAAGTTCTATGTCTAAAAGTATGTTTTTTAATTTTTTTATATCACCATTAAGTGCGTACATCCTGGGAGCTTGTAACTCAGGTATAGGAAAACACTGTACTTGTTCTTGTGCTGCAACAGCGGAAGAAGACTTTTCTTCATAATGATGAATACATACTTCATCATTTTTCCTGACGGCGCGGTAAACAAAGCTTTGTAGGCCTTCTTTTATCTTCTCTGGTGATAGGACCATATTCGAAAAGGTATTCTTGATGTTTGGAGCGTATAATAGCCTACAGCGTTTCTTATTGTAATCCCCACTGGTGTTGCATCCGTGAGAGATAAATCCTCGTGTACTGTACTTTTGCACTTGCGGAAACAGATATTTTCGCTCAACTGTATCTCCGCGATGTATATTTGCTACAACACCGGGTGTACCATAGCTCTGATACAAAAATGACATGGGACTAAAAGTCACACTTACGTTTCTACTGGAGCGCCCTACTAGTGCTTGCGGAAGATCCCCTACGGAAGTGCGCAAGGGTTTAGAAAAGCATCCAAGATGCGTAGTACATTTTCTAGCCCATCCCAAAGGATCCCATGGAAGGTGACACGCAAATACTTGGCACGCACATACTCTTTCGGCGTTATTATCGCGCTTTTCAGTATATACCATAACATTTGTAGGGAAGAGATATCGACAATCTCCAGGAGCCATATTAAAGCAATTTTCGCACTGAGGTGAAGCCCCACATACGCGTAGTTTCGGTAGGTCTTCTTCAGGTAACAAGTGCGAATACTCACGCATGGGTTGGTCGCTAATACCCTGATAAACAGCTTTACAGTCACTTGCAGAACTGCTCGCAGTTATCCCGAAATATAACAGGCCCGTAAGCACAGCTGCTGCATTTCGAGATGCAAACCCACGCAACATGATAACCCATACAAATGCACTTTGCACGGTACATCAGCATAATTAAAAATTTGCTAATGGGTAACTATCCACACGAGAGAATACTTATGTTACATCAACAATAAAGTTGTATCATGCGTAACAACTGCTATGGAAGCTACGAGCGGGGAAAATGCTTTTGTATGCTACAATTCGTTATATGAGTGCGATACCCTTCACACTGCAATCTCAGATATAATGTATAATATAGCAAACCACTATCTTCAGCTTTGAGTGAAACACTTCGATTAGGTCATGAGCTTAATTGTCTAAGAGCCCTCGCATCAGAATACCAGCAAAACAGCGATAATAACGTCTCCTTTGCACACGCTTAATACATTAATTATCACCCCCTTCAATAGTTTTAGCTAGTAACCCAGCCACTATGGTTTTTTCTTCGGTGGTTAGCTTTGTTAGGTCTGTCGCTACAGCTTTGGCATTGCTATTAGGAGCACCATCCTTAACACCGCTTTCATAATATCTTCCAGTAGGCCAATTCTTTCCCTCTCGTAGCCCCAGCACCCTAGCAAACTCGCTAAATGGATGATCCTCCTGCTTTGAACTAAAACCACTACACTGCGCTGTATCATTGTTTCCGCTGCTAGGCTCTTCCTTATATGATGCGGGGCTACCACTGCTATCTCTTGCATCTTTTGCATGAGTACCAGTACAAACCTTCCCATCGATGGCAGAGCTAGAAATTTTCACAGCATTGGCAAACTGAACAATATCTTTACCAGAGGTCTTAGCAAGAGCAGCAGCAAGGTTATCAGTCTGCCCAGTAACAACATCATAAGCTAACTCCTTAGCTAGTAGATATACTGTTTCATCCTCTCTAATAATACTCTTCTTCTATCCCTTATACCATTGGTCTTGTTTTTAATGATAAGAGTTACTGTGTATGCTCTTATTACATCTACATAGAGATTCATAGGTAATGGGCATACTTACCAGTGTCTCAGAAACAGAAGGATATCCTTACAATGGAGTATTTAAGTTATGTTCTTGCGGTATAACTTCCCAACACCTCAAAATAACCAGCATACCCAAAGTTCAAACCATCACAGAAATTGATCATAACCGAAGTAGAAGAAACCGCCCTAATCTCAACAACTTCACCCCTTCAATAGTCTTAGCTAATAACGAAGCAGCTACAAACACCTCAAGACAAATAATCACTACATATGCTTCCTTGCATACGCGCAGATATATTTCTCACAGCATTACCACCAACTTACTTAGCAGCATCACATTTATCATGAAAAGCCTCTATCCAATCCTTACCCTTTTCCGCAATAGCCTCATACATCATCCGTATGCTGGTCCTATTTGCTGTTAGAATACGGCTCTCTCGTGTTGGCAACTTCAAAGATAATACCACCGATGCATTCCCTTGCTTTAAAAAGAAATGCCCTTCAGCCTGTGAAATCTGCAACATAACGTCCTGCTCCTCTTGTGTGAGGCCAAACATACGTCCATGCTGTTTGCTACCCATCATGAAGTTTGGCATAAATATCCTTGTATCAGCATGCTTACTGACGTACTTAATAACCCTGCTAGAAGATATCGCTTTAATATTTTCAGAAGCGAAAACTACCACAACATTAAGCTTGCTAAGACCGTTGACCCAATTATCAAACTCACGCTCCGTCTCAAATACAAAGTCAAGAAGCCAAGCCTCATACATCACCAAAATCAGTGGCTTACCGTCGAGATGATTTTCCATACTGCGTACTATATAGTATAGCACCACCGATAGACATTCCGTCTTACTGACAAGCATAGCAGCGTTGATGCCCAAAAACTCCGCATGCCACTGTATGCTCGTAGAATCCGTCAGTAAATGTGCAAATCTTCCACTGCCAAACCAACTGTTTATTCCCCCACCCAAAACTTTAACGCACTCACCAATTTTCTCTTTAGTGCGTTCTTGCATCGGGATCGCAAAGATCGCATCCACTACCCCCAATACTGCCTGCCTTACTGCATCACAAGTATCAGCTGTGGGCCTAGCCATCCTGTACAATACTCCCGCAGCTATATCACGATTTACTGCTGTATCTTCAACATTGAATGGATTAAACGTAGCACTCACATACTCTGGCCTATCATCTATCCGGTGATAGCTACCTCCAATTGCATTTGCGTATATTATCGACTTTCCACTATAGTCAAAAACAACAGACCTGATCTGCAACCGTCTTGCCTCAGAAAGTAAGAAATTAGAGAGCGTGGTCATAGACGAGTCATGCGGCCCTAAACACACCGTATGCCCTTTACCTGTGCACTGAAAATTAAAGAAGTACGGCAACCCACGATTAGAGAAAAAGACAGTAATAGAATCAGGCCACTTAGTACTGCTAGCGGAAAAAGATAGATAACTGTGCAAAACAATAAAAGTACAAGCCTTCTTCATCAACGCAGCTTTCATGTAAATAACATACCGGAAGTTCCCAGGCATCAACGCCCAAAAGCTGTCCTCCATAGCTAAGTCCAACCTCACTGCCAGCGCCCCTATCGTAGAAAACGCCGAAACCATTCCGTTGATTCCACTCCTTAATGACCGCAGACCATCTGCTATTACAACACAATTTACCTGTCTTTCACAGCAGTCTCCATACGCACTGTCTTCAAGCTGCATGATGGTAGGCAAATGCCCTAGCTTTGCCAAATCTTCATCTCCACTAATCTCAAGCAATGCTGCCTGCCTACCATACAGCTTCTTTAGCTCCCTACCCTCTGTAAACTTTATTATTTCAACAATTATGAACTCACATTCCTGCTGCAAACACGCGTCCACGGCATCTAAATTCTCACTAGCATGAACCTTGACCCCTAGTATTGCACCATACCTAACTTTCTCGTTGTCTATCACTTTAAAAGCATTAAAACCCATGTGCAGGTCACAACCCGCGGAAACAGTATGCGCGTTATCGCATGTCTCCAGATAGCACTCCCTGTGTCTGAATGTTACCAGATAGCTAAGAAACTCCAGTAACTCCGACCTCCATCGTCCATCTCCACAATCTATAAGTCCAAGCTTCTTAGTAGAAAAATCCGATAAGTCCCCCATTATTTTATCTGTCACTGTTGTCAGGTATGATGCACGCTTCGCCAAATAACTCTTGTGCTTGCTCATCACTCGGCTAAACAACAATGCATTTACCATACCATCTAGACCTTCTGCTAGATGCTTCACTACCACAGCTACGTATACTTTATTGTCATAAGTCTCATACTTCTCATCAATGTAAGACTTATACACATCGTGCAGAGTATCCGAAAAATCCCCAGTGCTTCTCCATTCTAGATCAAACTTCTTCTTCTCACGTACTGTGTACACCCAAAATGCAACATCAGGATCCTTAACACTGGAAATGCATTTTCTTATTCCATCTCTAAGAGACTGCACACCATCAGCACACGCACTATCCACAACCTCTATGATCTGGACAAGCTCCCCACCCTTATTCAGAAGCGTATTATCATCATAGTGGCAGGCCGGAGTAACATACTCCGCATAAGAGGATTTAGCCCTCTCAGCACCACCACTCTTTTCCGCTTCCACAGAGCAATTATCTCCTCTTTTAGATCTGAATCTCAAGACCAAATTATCCACAAAAGACACTGGCAAAGCCCCTGTAAAAATTCATGCAACTCCGCATCGATAGAAAGTACTAGTACATTCTCACACTTAACATTCTGTGAACTCAGAGTACGGACTCGCGACGCGTATCAGCAAGCAAAACATTATTACCTAAACAAAAAGCCACCTCTAGATATTCTTCCCAGCTAATACACGACAATCAAAGTCTTCTGCACCTAGCTCTGAAATACCCCCGGCAAATTTAGATATCAGCTTGCCAGCACCAAAAAATATAGCAGTAAATACAACTAACATAACTATTGCTGGCCATGCCAATCGACCAAACACCGCCATAATACTGGAGCCTAGTATTACTCCTGTCATTATGGGCAATCCCAACCTTTGCACAAAAACTACAACATTACATATCACCTTAGAAATCACTTCTCCATCCCCCGCAGCATGCGCGACAGGCGCAGCACTTACGGAAACAGCTGGTAATATTAAAAATATAAAAAAAATAATACTTATTACACAGCTACGTAATATATTCGTAAACATTTCAGAGACCTTTCTTAAAAATTTATTTACATATCTTTATATAATAATCTACTTCGCTCATCTAATAAATTATGTTTCTTATATTTTTAACTATAAGGTCCCTGTACCGCACAGAATGCGTGCAAGTTTGTCCGAAAATATGGAAAAAATTAGGTTATTACCTATGTCTGGGTTTATAATTAACTGAGATACAAACATAAATGAAAAAATTTTCATTCTGTTTTTGCAATTGCGTCTCTATGAAAAATGCATTGTAGTAATCCTACCGCAGATATGATGGAGTACTTATATCTGCGGAGTGTTTTAGTGTTTCTATGAATGATGCTGAAATAAGTCTAATTACCCGGCTTTTATGTCCTTGCAATCGAATTTCTCTGCCTCCCATTCTCCAACTCCTTGAGCAAACTTACCTATGATCTTGCTAGACCCAAAGAATATCGCCGTGAACACTATCAACATAGCTATAGCAGGCCATGCAAGACGTCCAAAGATTGCCATTACACTGGAGCCTAAAATAACACCAGTCATTATCGGTAGACCCAATTTCTGCACAAACAACACTACATTACAGATTACCTTGGCTGTTACTCCGTTATGATCTGTACCTGCTGCTGCAGCACTAGCAATACCGTGACTGCATAATAGTAGTAATAAAAACATGCCCACTGTGCTTGTAAAAAATCTTACAACTTTTGCCATAGTTAACCTCTATTTATGATTAAACAGAGCTTGATTCTTCAGCCTGCACTTTGCTACAATCGAAGTTGTCTGCGTCCAATTCCCCAATTCCTTTAGCAAACTTACCTATGATCTTACTGGACCCAAAGAATATCGCCGTGAATACTATCAACATAGCTATAGCAGGCCATGCAAGACGTCCGAAGATTGCCATTACACTGGATCCTAAAATTACTCCCGTCATTATCGGTAGACCCAATTTCTGCACAAACAACACTACATTACAGATTACCTTGGCTGTTACTCCGTTATGATCTGTACCTGCTGCTGCAGCACTAGCAATACCGTGACTGCATAATAGTAGTAATAAAAACATGCCCACTGTGCTCGTAAAAAATCTTACAATTTTTGCCATAGTTAACCTCTACTGGAGAACAGCTACTGCACTGAGTCCTACACAGCAGAACATCCCTTAGACCCTAGTAACCGTGGTTTTCTTCTACTACTTATACACCATGACTACCATGCTGTGTACTCAATGAGCAACCTACATGTTATGCATATTATTCGATAATTAGTTAATTTATGATAAATCAGTGTTATCCTATGTAAATATCGTAATATTGATTGTATTTTAGCTGTATACCCATAATATGCGGATATTCCAATCCTTTTACGGAATGATTATCTTTAGTATATCGGGTAAAATACTGAAAAATGTCTAATATCACTACGTACATTAGTAACATCTTTTCAGTGCGGAAGTTAAACCCACCGTTGTTTATACTCTCCTCGAAATTGTACTTGTGATCCTTGAGGTATGTGTCTATGTCCTTGCAACTTATATACGCAACGAATTTATACATGACTCTCTCTATACTAAGAGTAGTAGCATATTCGTATACCTAACCATAAACATCATTTTCTTTGGCAGAAATAACCCTAATCTCAACAACTTCCACCATCTTTTATGCTGAAGTTGGTCTCTGGTCTTAGCCAGGGTCTCTTATAATATGTATTTCTTGAATGAACGTAAGTTCCTAGTTTGAACATTTTTGTACATGCTTCTGAAAGAACCCAAAGCACTTTAATGCGCATAATTACTATGCAGAGTGTTTTCAACTGTTGTAATTCATATTAGTACCTTAAATATGTACATCTGTAATAAGATGTCACCCTTGCTTCTTCTGCAATTTATTTTTACACGCCGTGAGTAGCAATTTTTAATCTTGCAACTTGCGGCGTGTTTTGCGTTCGTGAATAATACTGACGAGTAAATTATTACTTCGTAACCTCCTTACAATCAAATTCTGTCGCTTTTAGGTCCCCGACACCATTGGCAAACTTACCTATGATCTTACTGGACCCAAAGAATATCGCCGTGAACACTATCAACATAGCTATAGCAGGCCATGCAAGACGTCCAAAGATTGCCATTACACTGGAGCCTAAAATAACACCCGTCATTATCGGTAGACCCAGTTTCTGTGCAAACAACACTACATTACAGATTACCTTGGATGTCTCTTCTTTTTTATGTTCTTCATTTGTTGCTGTATCCGCAGCAACACCTTGACTACATAACAGTAGTAATAGAAACATACCTGCTGTGCTCGTAAAAAATCTTACAATTTTTGCCATAGTTAACCTCTACTGGAGAACAGCTACTGCACTGAGTCCTACACAGCAGAACATCCCTTAGACCCTAGTAACCGTGGTTTTCTTCTACTACTTATACACCATGACTACCATGCTGTGTACTCAATGAGCAACCTACAT
Organism: Anaplasma phagocytophilum str. Webster; assembly: GCF_000964685.1. Taxonomy (GTDB): domain Bacteria; phylum Pseudomonadota; class Alphaproteobacteria; order Rickettsiales; family Anaplasmataceae; genus Anaplasma; species Anaplasma phagocytophilum. The sequence goes on along the minus strand of NZ_LANS01000001.1, from coordinate 782,709 downwards.
GTTATGCATATTATTCGATAATTAGTTAATTTATGATAAATCAGTGTTATCCTATGTAAATATCGTAATATTGATTGTATTTTAGCTGTATACCCATAATATGCGGATATTCCAATCCTTTTACGGAATGATTATCTTTAGTATATCGGGTAAAATACTGAAAAATGTCTAATATCACTACGTACATTAGTAACATCTTTTCAGTGCGGAAGTTAAACCCACCGTTGTTTATACTCTCCTCGAAATTGTCCTGTGATCCTTGAGGTATGTATCTATGTCCTTGCAACTTATATACGCAACGAATTTATACACAACTCTCTGCATACTAGGAGTAGTAGTATATTCACGTATACCTAAACATAAACATCATTTTCTTTGGCAGAACTAGAAGTAACAACCCGAATCTCAACAACTTCCACCATCTTTTATGCTGAAGTTGGTCTCTGGTCTTAGCCAGGGTCTCTTATAATATGTATTTCTTGAATGAACGTAAGTTCCTAGTTTGAACATTTTTGTACATGCTTCTGAAAGAACCCAAAGCACTTTAATGCGCATAATTACTATGCAGAGTGTTTTCAACTGTTGTAATTCATATTAGTACCTTAAATATGTACATCTGTAATAAGATGTCACCCTTGCTTCTTCTGCAATTTATTTTTACACGCCGTGAGTAGCAACTTTTCGTCTGCTACTCGCGGCGTGATGCTTAGGAATAATACTGCAACTTAGCTTACTACTAGCCAGTTACTGTTTTGCAATCGAAGTCATTAGCGTTTAACTCCCCAACTCCTTTAGCAAACTTACCTATGATCTTACTAGATCCAAAGAATATCGCCGTGAACACTATCAACATAGCTATAGCAGGCCATGCAAGACGTCCAAAGATTGCCATTACACTGGAGCCTAAAATAACACCAGTCATTATCGGTAGACCCAGTTTCTGTGCAAACAACACTACATTACAGATTACCTTGGATGTCTCTTCTTTTTTATGTTCGTCATTTGCTGATGCACCTGCAGCAACACCTTGACTACATAACAGTAGTAATAGAAACATACCTGCTGTGCTCGTAAAAAATCTTACAATTTTTGCCATAGTTAACCTCTACTGGAGAATAGCCACTGCACTGAATCTTACGCAGCAGAACATCCCTTAGACCCTAGTAACCGTGGTTTTCTTCTACTACTTATACACCATGACTACCATGCTGTGTACTCAATGAGCAACCTACATGTTATGCATATTATTCGATAATTAGTTAATTTATGATAAATCAGTGTTGTTCCTATGTAAATATCGTAATATTGATTGTATTTTAGATATATATCCAGAATACATGCATATTCCTATCCTTTTACAGGATTATTATCTTTAGTATATCGGGTAAAATACTGAAAAATGTCTAATATCACTACGTATATTAGTAACATCTTTTCAGTGTGGAAGTTAAAACCACCGTTGTTGATACTCTCCTCAAAATTGTACTTGTGATCCTTGGGGGATGTATCTAGGGCATTACAATTTAGATACGCAACGAATTTATACACAACTCTCTGCATACTAGGAGTAGTAGCATATTCCCGTACACCTAAACATAAACATCATTTTCTCTGGCAGAACTAGAAGTAACAACCCGAATCTCAACAACTCCACCATCTTCTATACTTAAGTTGCCCTCTAGTCTGTGCTAGGGACCCTGACAGTGTGTCTTTTTTTAATGTAAGTTCTTCATTCTTGTACATGCATCTGAAAGTACTCTACGCACTTTCATAAATGCACTAATTACTATGCCTCAATTATTGTAATTCACAGTAGTACCTTGAGTATGCTCAATCACCTTCTACTTATCTGAAGGTTATTTTTGCTTGCACTATTAACACGCCGCGAGTAGTAAGACTAAAAGTTGCTACTTGCGGCGTGTTTTGTGTTAGTTAATAATAATGTAAAGTCGCTTGTTACTTCTCAGCAACCTCCTTGCAATCGAAGTCATTAGCTTTTATCTCCCCAACACCATTAGCAAACTTACTTATTATCTTACTGGACCCAAAGAATATCGCCGTGAATACTATCAACATAGCTATAGCAGGCCATGCAAGACGTCCAAAGATTGCCATTACACTGGAGCCTAAAATAACACCCGTCATTATCGGTAGACCCAGTTTCTGTGCAAACAACACTACATTACAGATTACCTTGGATGTCTCTTCTTTTTTATGTTCGTCATTTGCTGATGCACCTGCAGCAACACCTTGACTACATAACAGTAGTAATAGAAACATACCTGCTGTGCTCGTAAAAAATCTTACAATTTTTGCCATAGTTAACCTCTACTGGAGAACAGCTACTGCACTGAGTCCTACACAGCAGAACATCCCTTAGACCCTAGTAACCGTGGTTTTCTTCTATTACTTATACACCATGACTACCATGCTGTGTGCTCAATGAGCAACCTATTTGCTATGCATATTATTCGATAATGAGTTAATTTATGATAAATCAGTGTTATTCTATGTAAATATCGTAATATTGATTGTATTTTAGCTGTATACCCATAATATGCGGATATTCTAATCCTTTTACAGAATGATTATCTTTAGTATATCGGGTAAAATACTGAAAAATGTCTAATATCACTACGTACATTAGTAACATCTTTTCAGTGCGGAAGTTAAACCCACCGTTGTTTATACTCTCCTCGAAATTGTCCTGTGATCCTTGAGGTATGTATCTATGTCCTTGCAACTTATATACGCAACGAATTTATACACAACTCTCTGCATACTAGGAGTAGTAGTATATTCACGTATACCTAAACATAAACATCATTTTCTTTGGCAGAACTAGAAGTAACAACCCGAATCTCAACAACTTCCACCATCTTTTATGCTGAAGTTGGTCTCTGGTCTTAGCCAGGGTCTCTTATAATATGTATTTCTTGAATGAACGTAAGTTCCTAGTTTGAACATTTTTGTACATGCATCTAAAGCAACGCCTAGCACTTTCTATAAATGCGCGTAATTACGGTACAGAGCTTTTGAGTATTGCAATTCGTGATGCTACATTTAGGCTATTGTAATATCAGCCTGTTGTTCGTTATCTGTTTGCTATCTCTGGAAGCTCTCGGTATTCCCACGTGGCATATTTGAATATGATCGATGAAAAGAAAATTCGGATTGATTTATGCACCTGTATTTTAGCAAAGTTACATAAATAATATAGACCTCCATGGCACACATATTTTCGTATGACTCTTTATACACATGATGAAAATAAAATCTATGAAAGTGCAGCTATGGTATCTAGGTAATCCAGTTAATGCCGTCTGAACACCTAAGAGCTGTGTTCTAATGCATGCCTTTTCGCGTAAGCCTCCAAGCATAATCCAGAATTCCTATAGACAGTCTACAAAGCATGCACTAGTTGTTGTTAACTCAATAACTAGTGCACAAAGCCTCGCGTCCTCTAAAAGACATCCTATCCTATATAGTGTCACAGTTTCCGGTTTGCATCACGGAAATGCCATCAGTAAACTTACTAATTACCTTTTCAGCTCCAAAAAACACTGCAGTAAATATTACTAATGCTGCGATCGCAGGCCACGCTAACCTGCCAAAAATTGCCATTACACTAGATCCTAAAATTACTCCCGTCATTATAGGCAATCCTATACCTCTCACAAACTTCACAACATTGCATATTACCTTACTAGTAACATCCTCATTGGTAGCACTTCCATGTTGAGCAACTGCTGGAAATAAGTTACTTTCAGCGACCCCAGCATATGCTTCGTCTAATATCAGCAGTAAGACAAAAAATAGCGAGCCTTGTATTATCAAAAAAAATACTTTCTTATTAAAAAAGGTTCGCGCAAAACTTCTTCTATCTTCGGCAATTGCTCTTCCTTGCGTATCCATAAAATCTCCTCTCATAGCAGCATAACTGCTGACATGCCGGATACACGCAATAGACGAAGACGTATGCCTACTCCATCCACTCTAGTAATGTGTACCCCGTACAACCTTCTGTACCAAAGAAGAGAAAAGGCCTACCGACAAATTTTACGGAAATTTGTTCGTGAAAATTCTTCTACCTTGGATAAGAGCGTAATAGATTCTGCATGCAATGCACAAATATTGCAGTTAGCACCTACGACATCAACATTTGGCAACTTAACAACCAACACCAGTTGAAGATACAAAATGTCGCCGTGCATACAACAACACAACCTGCACCTCTCCCTATAACCATCAAATGCTATAACCACTCTTGAATGCTGCATTACGCGATGAAAACAGAACTCAAGAAACACCTGAGCTATCCTGCTTGTTATGATGGTAGCGTAAATATTAAATGTCACTGAGAAAATCTCCTTTTAGAAAGTGGCACAATGTCAGAGAACCTTGACGTAGTAGAAAGTACTAAAAATGTAATTACCTGATCATGTACACCTAGCAGATATGCCCCTATGAGTAGGCTTTTGAAAAACAAAGAATTTTCAGTAATTCAGCAGAGTGTAAGCCATAAAACCACTCATATACCCAAATCTCTATCTATATGTTACCGCACAAAATATCATGATATTACTGCATATATTACATGTACGTGTTGCCTATCATTCATAGAAACCAGTAGTGGAAAATACCAAAACTCTCTTTTTAAGCTGATAAACTAGGCAAAAACCAGTGTTTAATAAAACCAATCTCCATAATTCAATTACGTGCTGACTGCTGAACCCAGAAAGTAACCAATGATAGTAAAAAGCTTGTCGCATCACATACGCGTTCTCAAACTAACCTAATGTGTTTTCCGGCATGCACAGTGCGCAAAACTACATACTGCAATAGCTTTATATTCATCTATGTCAGAACAACACATTGATTGCGTAGTATATGCGCTGGAGGAAAAAGTGCATTTTTACACATCCACTGCTTACCCCACCAGTGCTTATTTTATGGCTGAAAAACTTTCCAAAAATGCCTTAGGAGACTACTACACAACATCAACAAACCACCCTAACATAGCAGATATTGCTGTAATTATAGCCCCATAGCTACTCATGATATAATGAAGCATGCGCCAGTAAAAACACGTTATTAATGCTTCTAATCTTCAAAGTCAGCTAATGCTGCACCTCTTCTTATCGCCCCATACACACAGAGTCACCTGTACATTTTTAACATCCTTAGGAAAATTCATGATGCTATGCGGTGCGTGCAAAACTAGACTCTGGTAAATGACATAACACAAACACATGACAAAGTTGTGTTATATCTTAGACTAGACAAATTTCCATAGCGGGAGACAGTACCAACTCTCCGCACTACTTAAACTTCAAAAGATTTACTTAAAAACACCCCACTCAACTTTTCTTAACACGACTACAATGCAATACCACACCAGAAAAATGACAGAAAGAACTTCTCAAAGAAGATACTACTACAGTGTCGGAAGCCCTAAGGATCATGCTATTCCTAGAAACAATCTAAATGTTTATCAGAGTGCCCCATAGCCGAGGCATTATTTATGATCATAGAATTGCGGAGAAGAGTCAGACAACATCATACTCTAGATGACACATCTCAAACGGCAGCTCCAACATTGCCACTCCCCTGAACAATAAGTAATACTTGGAGTGATGCAACATCTCCGCAAAATACATGTACTAATATCTTGTAATCCAATAGGAGTCTACTATGCAATAGCGTATGCAGCGCTACTGTCTACCTTTTGCACGGATTCTGGAGCACTTAAGGATACGTTTGGTACAATATTTCGTGTTTGGCTGGGCGCTAATGGCAACAGTAAGTACTATGTGTGCTGTGTGAATAGTTTTATGCAAGCATGAATGCAGAGCGCTTGTTACGTGTAATAGCACTACGGAAAGTATATAGATTGTGGTCTTCAAGATCTATAGCAGCACTTGCTGTGATCGCCCCACTGATAGGAGTTAGTGCAGTCAGCCAGTAGTTACCTGAAGTCACTCTAGCTTCTGATGACAGTGCTGGGCAATCCATGAGGTAACGCCGCTGCCTTCTTTGAAAGAGCAACAATAGCCATCTGCATCAGTGCACCATACGACAATATTGCATGACCGCTCTATTATCATTAACCACGTACCAAGAGGAGTTATGTCACAAATCCAAAATGCCGTTACACGCTCTTAAACGCGATACAAAATGCTATTAGCAGACGCTCGTATCACAAGACGCTGAAGCGCTCAACTTTGTATTGCCATAACCCTCACAACACAGCAGCACATACCTGCAGCAATACTGCAAAACCGCTCTGAAGAACAGCCTGAACGCATGAACCACGTGGCGCATCATACAAGAACATGGAAGTCAGCAGCACACGGCACAAAGCACCTGCTAGCTATGGCAATTGACCCAGCATCCGTACGCACACTCAACGCTTCACCGAAGCCAAGCCTTAAAATACCCCAGATCTGTACTTCACAGGATCAGGGGTTATAAACAACAGCTACCTACATAACCCACGCGGCCCACGCAAAGCTGCTCATATACTGCATGCCAGAAACCTCACTATCCAGCATCAATATAACCTGGACCAATTCTGGAAAGTACTGCTCCGCAGCATAGCAGCCTGCTTGCATCAGCCACGTTGTGTAATATCGTATACTTTGGCTGGCGTTATACACATACACAGCGAACTCCTTATTTTAAAAGCGAGCCCTCATTACGACAGAGTAGTTGCACCGTTACCCTTGCACTCAAAGCTATCGGCTTTCCCTATTATATCAGAACCGACACCAGCAGCAAACTTCTGGATAAGCTTACCAGCTCCAAAGAATATCGCTGTAAACACAACCAACATCACGATAGCAGCCCACGCTAACTTACCGAATATCGCCATGATGCTAGCACCTAAGATCACCCCAGTCATGATCGGTAAGCCCAACCTTTGTACGAAAACAACAACATTACAGATGACTTTTGCAGCAACGTCATCCGAACCTGTAGTACTAGCAAAAGCTGACGTACCAAAACCTACTAATGCCACTACTAAGGCAAGCACAGCCATAAATCTCGTGAGACCAAACATAAACACCCTCTCCTTTCTGATAGAAAATTACTGCACTCTCTAGTTCCTGAGAAAATCATAATCTTGATGCAATGACCCTGGAGTGCTTTGTACCAGCAGAATCACCCACCCCTTCTGTAAACTTTTGAATGAACTCACTGCCACCCAAAAATATGCAACTAAACACAATCAACATCGCGATAGCAAACCACGCAGACCTGCCAAACACCGTTATAATCACAGCGCCCGACACAACCCCTATCATGACTGGCAAGCAAAACCTCCGTACCGTCTGCAAAACACCACTTACAGACTTCACCGCCACATCACCTTTTATAGGAACAGCTACAGTGTGATCCTTCTCAGCAGTAGGCTCAACGCCGCAAGCGTCTATAGCACCTGCGACTCCGAACATCATGATGACTGATAGCACTGCAACAAAACCTGTCAGATTCGACATCATAACCGCCCCTGCACGCAAGAATCCCAACATCACTTGAATCCACGCACCAACTGCACACACGCTACAAAAGTGCAAAGCAGACTAAGTACAACACAGAATTGCTAATGTTGCGTAAACAACAATCTGTGACTGTGGGAAAAGGTCTCTGTTAGTAATACCTGTAATAACCTTTGGAAGCGCGTGGGAATCTGTATGGCGCAAAGGTGTATTACCCTGTAAGAACTACAATAAAGATTGATTTTGCAAATGCTGAGCAGACCAGAGCAATCACCTCAATACAAAAGTTTGTTACGCGATATCTTGTATGGTTGATCAAAGTTCTTACACGTTACAATAGCCTTGCAACAAGCGATTATATGATTAGTGATAGAGCACTACACCTATTTTGGTAGGTGTATGCCCTAACCCTCTCTCATTTACATATGGCATACATAAAAAATTTGATGATTCCGCATTCTGTTATTCGGATAAGCACTACAGTAAAATCAAAAGCTGTTTACTGTGTCACAGCACCTATTTAACCTAAAACGTGAGAGCTGCTATCAGGCGCTTAGTGCTTTTATCGCTGATTTAAGAAGTATACGTGTAAATTTTACAAGCCGCTATATGTCGTCTATTACACATGTACATATGCTCACATTTCAGAGTTTTTAGCGGTATTTTGTGTTGATATAACATAGATTCTGCTATAGACTCCGGGTGCAAAAAGTTCGGGTAGGTTTTTATGCGCGATGAAGGCGACCCTTGGGGTGGCGGCGAAAATGCTGGACCTGAAAAGTCCAAAAGTAATAAAAAATTTTCGGACCCACAATTTGATGCTTTATTTGTTGGAATTCGTACTGCCTTCAGTGGATTTCCCGAAGGTGGTGGCAAGTCATCCCTCAGTAAGATACACCTGTTTTTTCTAATCGGTGCGGCTTTGCTGCTGTACGCGTGTACTGGATTTTATACAGTTAATACTGAAGAGAAGGCAGTGGAGTTGCTCTTCGGAAAGTACAGCGGTATTCAAGAGCCTGGGCTGCGTTACTGGTTCCCCAAGCCCTTTGGGCAAGTTCTCAAGGTCAGGGTGGAGATGGTAAGCAAGGAAGAAGTAGGCGGAATATCGTTTAAAAGCAATCCCAGTGGTAATAACGATGGAGTTATGCTTACCGGAGATGAGAACATTGTGAACATAAATTTTGATATTCAATGGAAGGTTTCAGACGCATATAATTACCTATTCAATGTACGAGATGCAAGGCCGGGAGCGACAGTCAAGAATGCGGCTGAGAGTGCCATGCGTGAGATTATCGGTAAGAGTACTCTAGCCTTTGCGATAGAAGGTGAAGGTAGAGCAGCTATAGCATATGAAACCAAGAAGCTTTTGCAAAACATATTGGATCGTTACCATATGGGTATCGAAGTGTTGTCTATTCAGCTGAAGAAGGTAGATCCTCCGGAGAAGGTAATTAGTTCCTTTAGAGATGTGCAAAGCGCGAGGGCTGACAAGGAACGGTCAATAAATGAGGCTTTTGCTTATCGTAATGAGGTTCTGCCAAAAGCGAAGGGGGAGGCAATACGTATAAAGCTTGATGCTGAGGCATACAAAAGTGAAGTTGTAAACAGGGCCCAGGGTGATTCCTCGAAGTTTCAAGCTATCTATAAGGAATACATCAATCAACCCTTGCCTGTAAGAAGCCGTATGTACATAGAGGCTATGGAAGAAGTATTATCCAATATGGATAAGGTTATAGTGACTGATGATATGAAGGGTCTTTTTTCTTATCTTCCTCTGACTAATGGTGCTATAGGGTCAAGTGGCAGAAGTGCAATTATGGAAGGTAAATCATGAGGACGGGGTTCGCCAAGTTTGTGCTAGGTGTTGGGCTTGCGTGTGTCATCGCTATTGTTTCAGGATCAGTTTTTGTGGTAGATGAGGCTCATCAGGCTATAGTTGTGCAGTTTGGACGTATATCGAAGAGTGTGCAGAATAGCGGGCTTTTCTTCAAGGCACCGATAATAAGTAAGGTAATATATTTCGATAAGAGGATCATTGAAATCAGATCTGATTCTTGTGAGGTTATAGCCGCAGATCAAAAGAGATTTGTGGTGGATTTTTACGCAAAGTACAGGATAGCGGATCCAGTGAAGTTTTATCGTACTGTTAGGGGAGAGATAGGGCTAGAAAATAGGCTTGGCTCCATAATAGAGTCTAATTTACGGGAGCGGGTTGGGCGTGTGGCGTTGATCAATTTCTTGAATGAAGCACGCTCAGGCGTTATGACACAGATACTGGAGGGAGTGAGTTCGGAATCTGAAAAATTTGGGATAGAGATGGTAGATGTTAGGATAAAGCGAGCTGATCTACCGGAGGAAAACAGCGCTGCCATTTTCCGTCGTATGCAAACTGATAGGGAAAAGGAAGCTAGGGAAATACGCGCAGAAGGTGAAGAGATTTCGCAGAAGATTCGTTCGGATGCAGATCTACAAAAGCGTGTCATTGTAGCTAGTGCCATGAATGAGGCTCAAGTTATACGAGGTGAAGGAGATGCAGAAGCGTCTCGAATATACAATGATGCACTGGCGGTGGATCCAGATTTTTTCAATTTTTACCATACTCTCAAGGCCTATAGACAGGTCTTTGCTGGGAAGGACTCAACGAAGATAGTGTTATCTCCCAATAATGATTTTATCAGTCTTTTCAATAAGAAAAATGGAGGGTAGTAGTGCGTAGATTCTTATCGTTTTTTTTCTTTTGTGCTTTAGTTTGGGGACATTGTGCTTTTGCGTCTGAGGTAGCGTCTTCTGCACTGCGCGTTAGTGAAAATAACGGTCCTTCAACGAGGGGTTTTTCAGATCTCGCAAGTAAGTTGCTACCTTCAGTTGTGAATATATCTACAGAGCAGACAGTAGAAGGGGATGATCTCGCGGGAGATGGTGGTGGAGGATCTATATTTGGATTCCCTGGTATTCCTAGAGGTTTTTTTGAGGGGTTTTTCAATAGTATAGAGCCTTTATTTGTTGAGCCTCCAAAGCCAAGAAAGGTGATATCCCTGGGTTCTGGCTTTATAATAGATGAATCGGGATTAATAGTAACTAATTATCACGTCATTGCAAATTCACAAGAGATACAGGTAAAGTTCAGTGATGGTACGACGGCTAAGGCGAAAGTTTTAGGGCAAGATCCAAAAACTGACTTGGCTGTGCTGAAAGTAGATGTAGCGAAAGAGCTGGTTAGTGTAAAGTTGGGTAATTCCGACGATGCTCTGGTTGGAGAATGGGTTTTGGCTATAGGTAATCCGTTTGGTTTGGGTGGATCTGTTAGTGTAGGGATAATCTCCGGCAGAGCGCGCGATATTAACATAGGGACCGCGAGTGAATTTTTGCAAACTGATGCTGCGATTAATCGTGGACACTCTGGAGGCCCACTATTTAATGCGGATGGGGAGGTTATCGGTATCAATACCGCGATTATCTCACCGCAGGGGGGTGGTAACGTGGGAGTTGCGTTTGCAATACCCTCTAACAATGCTGCTCGTGTTATAAGCATACTGTCTAAAGGTGAAAAGGTGGAGCATGGCTGGCTTGGGGTTATCGTACAGCATGTGACTGAAGGCATGGTTGAACCGCTAGGACTAGATTCCGCTCATGGAGCTCTTGTATCTAATGTGGTAAAGGGTAGTCCAGCTGAAAAGGGTGGATTGCGAGTTGGTGACGTCATTCTTGAGTACAACGGTAAAAGAGTTGAGGATATGTCGCAGCTAACGAACCTAATCGCGAAAACAGCTGTGAATGAGAAAGTACGGCTTCTTGTGCTAAGGGGCGGAAAGCAGGTCACTCTAAAAATAACGATAGGTAAGTTAGAGGAAGGTGCCGACGGTGCATCAGGTAAGAATGGAAGCCTAGAAACAGGAACTGAAAGCTTAGGGATAACCGTAGGTGATATGCCTGAGGGCGATGGTAAAAAACGTGACGGAGTAGTTGTGCTACGCGTTGATAATCGAGGTGCTGCTTTTGCTGAAGGCATCCGTAGGGGTGATGTAATAGTAGGAATAGATGCAGTATTAGTACGCAACGTGGCTGACTTCACGAGTGAGCTAGAAAAGATACTACAGAGTACTAAGAAGGATTCAGTATTGTTACTAGTACAGCGCGGAGATTCTCCTCCTATATATGTAGCTGTCAAACTAAAGCGTTAGAGGCTTTTGTATTACAGCTAGCATGCCCTCGGGTTATTTTCCGGGGGCATGTGGTATTGTTATTTTTCCGGCATGCTTGTGACAATCTCATAGCCACCGCAAGTCACATTTACTTCTTATTTCACTAAGATTATAACTGATGCTAACCTCATGTACGGGGGCATTTCAGCTACTTTTCTTGTTTTTAAAAAATCATCTCGATTACTGGACAGCAATGATTTTATAACCGCACTCGCTGGATCATACGTCTGTAGTATACAACCTGCCCCTTTTCTTTATGTCCACCAGAACGGCCCGAAACCTTATACTGCATATGCGACAAGAGTATTGCTGTGAGATGGGTTTAACTACAAATTGTGCTGCACGGAGAAATATATTAATGTTTCACAGAAATACAGCTAATTGAGAAGTTTGAACACAATAATGCATCGAGGCCAATTGGAAATTGTGTGTACGGAGAAGTGGATTGGTCTCTGCCAAAGACTATAACTGGTCGGAATTTGAACATAGTAATACATTGAGGAAAATACGAAACTGGAAATTTATCTGAAGGTCGTATGTAAAATGCTTATCTCGTGGAATCTAGATGCTGAGGATTGGTATATGCATATAATTTTCGAGAATTGAAACTATTAGAGATAGTACTTATTGTGGTACTCTATAAGGCTTGAATCACTTGTTTACGCCGTTTCTTGCCCAAGAGTATAGCTAAGAGAGGAAGAGCAACACCTCGCTTCTGTGTTCCTGCTTTTTGGCAATATATTTAGGAATATTACCTGCGGTAGTAGCTGAGATGAGATCGCACATGGAGTACTGCATTGCAATCCTTGAGAAATGGATTTAGAGTAGTTCCCTGTGGAAAGATATAATAAATACATACCTCAACGTAACGTCGTAGGTTTTCTGCTACTACAACCTAAAAGTCACATTTTGAGTGCCAAATGAAAGATCTATGCTTTACTATAGCCTACGCATTGAAGTAGCTTAGTAGTTTGTGGCAAGCCTTTTAAGTGGCAGCAGATTTTACTGGAGAAGATTGACAACACTGATATTTGTCATTCTCGGAAGGATTCATGGGGATATGTTCTACGTCGGAAGGTATGCGCACAACATCTAGGAAGATAAACTGTGTTATATAGCTCATGTATTCTGTACGTACCGTAAATGGTGCGGAGACTATGTTAACTTAGTGGTTTGCGTTTGCAATGTGCTGCTTTGACTGATAGTAATTACGTATGTACAGCCCTTGCTACTTGCGTTGTATATGGTGTTATGTAAGTTTAGGAAATAGAAGTGGAACCTTATTCTGAAGACAGTATTCTTGCTCTGACCGAGAAGGTGTTTAAGATTTCTGGTTACAGATTTCAGGACCATGAACTCTTAAAAACAGCTGTGACACACCCAAGCATTGCTGCTGAGAGGTACGCTAGTTATGAACGCCTTGAGTTCTTAGGCGATGCAGTACTGGGTTTAGTAGTTTCTGAAATGTTATACACACTTTTTCCGGATGATAGCGAAGGCTTACTGACGAAAAAACGCATCGCTCTAGTACGTGGAAGCAAAGTCGTGGAAATTGCGCAATCCCTGAATTTAGGAAACATTCTTTTGATGTCTAAAGGGGAATTGACTTCTGGAGGAATATCGAACAATAGCAATTTAGAAAATGCGTTAGAAGCTCTTATAGGAGCAATCTACGTTGATGGTGGTTTAGAATCAGTACGTCACTTCATATTGCAGCATTGGAAGCCCTTGGCTACAAACCTTGCCGATACACCGCTTCAGGATGCTAAGACTGCCTTGCAAGAATGGGCACAAGGACATAATTTTGCAATACCATCATATAGGCTAATAAACAAATCTGGCCTTGAACATGCGCCTGTATTTACTGTTGAAGTAACCGTTAATGGCCAGCGTGTACATGCTACAGGCTGTAAAAAAAAGTACGCTGAAATCGCTGCCGCTAAACTTATGTTGGAAAAGGTTACAAAACAAAACGATCCATAGTACTCTATGTACCAAGTACCCAAATTCACCAGGTGCTAGTCATGGCTAATATGAACAAAAACTCGAGCCTGCAATACTTACTCATAGCACTAGTCCTCTCAATGCTCTGCTTGTCCTTTGCATCAGTGCCACTTTACAGAATATTTTGCAAAGTAACCGGGTATGGCGGAACCACAAAGCAATCCACTGCTCCCATTAACAAATCACTGGGCAAGCATGAGATAAAGGTCAGATTCAGCGCAACAACAAACAATATACCGATACTATTTTCTCCAGAGCAGAGCTACGTAACCGTTCGACCAGGTACACAAAAGCTCATCTTCTACAGAGCTCAAAACACTACCGAAAAACCTATAACCGGAATGGCTGTGTACAATGTTTCTCCAGTTCAAGCTGGCAAATACTTTAATAAGATAGCCTGCTTCTGTTTCACACAACAAACCTTCGAGCCGCACACATCCATTGTAATGCCCGTATCGTTTTTCATCGACCCTGAGATAGAGAACGACGTTTCCACCGCGCACATAAGAGAGATAACATTATCCTACATCTTCTTTGACTCATCAGAGGCAGAATCAGCTATAAAAAACTAATAGACATTGCCCCTAAACACACTATCTCCAGTTAACACTCTCACTATGGCTCACTACCCTATGCACATTAACATGCACAATATCAGAAGGTTCAACATTCAAACGCTGAGCCACAACCTGAACATCGCGATCAGAAACACGCCTCGGACCTTCATTCATCACAAAGATACGAGACTCTTCGCCCAGCAACCCATGACGAACAGAATTTATCACAAGAGTAGCAATAAAAACGGTCAATGCAAACAAGCATATTGTCCCTACCAGGCTGTCCGACGATACGACTACTAAACTGTCAGTACTTAAGGCAGATAGCACCCCGAACGTAGCCGCTGCGGTGCACAACGAGATACACTGTAACGCAACCATAGCCGCCGACACCTTATTAAACGAAGTCAGCCTTCTATTACCAAGATACGCAGCACTAATCTCAGCTTTTACTCTACTACTCCAAACGTATTTATCATCCCTAGCTAACAAATTACCATGATCAAAGCTACCCTCAGGCAGAATTAGTGGAAGATCATGCTTACCTACAGTACGCAATTTTGCCGCACAAACTATTGCGCAGACCAAAGAAAAAAGAACCGCTGCTAACGAAACAAAAAACAGAATCACTACCGCTTGGGGTGTAAGCAATGATACTCCTGATGCAAATACGTATGCGGCGCAGTATCCGTAAACTGCCGCTGCAAGCATAAAAGACAATACAGCAAGCTTGATGTACAACCTTGCCTTACCCAAACCCTTTATGCCGGCCCCACCGTACTCTATATTTTCCAAATCTCCTTGCCCAGACACCTTTACAACCCCCTCATCTACACACCGACATCACAGCAGCCCCAGCTCAACTAGGCCACACACAGCGACCGAATAAACATCGAAACAGGGTTTGCGCGCCCACCCGCTTCAAGGTTTTATACACAACCCAGAGTAGAACACCACACATGCTATCCTAAAAAAACAATCTCGGGAAGTCAACAAATATACTATCACCTACAACAAATGTCACCTAAGACAACACCGCAAAATCCCTACTATGTATTATAGTACACAAGCAAATTATTACTATAGTCTTAGCTATAGTAGGTTATATTTCTTCCTTGCCATTTATGCGTCAGACTTTTCGTGCTACATAAACACACAACCAAAAAACGTCCCTAAAATTTATACTTTAGGAATTGATACGCTGACTCTGGTGCACACTACACACTTTTCCCAGACCCACATGAGCGTCTCCGAAAAAGAGAAAAATTTCACATAAAATGCCCACCTCTTAATACATCTAATACGACTTGTGTAATCAGGAATCTTCAAACTGCTTAAAGCAATAATATCACAACAAAAAAAGCATAGTAAAAAAAACAACCTAGCCTTCGAAGCTTAGGTAGCTTACGAGCCCACAACACCTACGCCTTATTTTACACGTTCATAGCAGCGCTAACATAGTATAAGTTTCTTCTTACGTTTCTCTGCTTGAACATACATAAACATTTCCTTAATCTACATAAATCAGCGATCAAAGCACTAAGCGTCTAATATTCAACGTACGACACGTCAGCTCTTATGCACCATCATTGCCAACTCTAAAAGTGGGCAAAATTAAAACAATGGCAACAAATACCTTACGTCACCATATTACCTTCCGTTAAATCATCAGAGTAAAAGGCAAAGCTGTTTTTCGTATTATATTTCGCGCTGCTTCTCCTGGCATCACTGTGATATATTTTAGATTTTAAAGTGCACCATTCCTATACCTTCGAAAACAACCGTTGTACCTAAAGTTGACCATGTTGGAGGTTGAAGACAGAGATTTAATACTAGGGTATGCACAAACATGTTGACGGAGCTACACACTATTGTGGCAAATAGCAGCCGTTGACAGATCATCATAAACGCCATCTCCAACAACACGGTGATAGAAACCACCCGCAAAAGCAGAGATTTCAGGAGAAAGCTGATAACTCAAGCCAGCCTTTAATCTATAAGCAAGCTTAGGAGTGATGTGCCCATCAACAACGCCCACGAAGTTACCCCCAAGACCAACACAAGCATAAGGAACAACACCTAACCCTTCACTAAGAAGATCATAACAAGCATTAACCATCACAGAAGTAGAAGAAACCGCCCTTATTTCAACAACCTCACCCCCTTCAATAGTTTTGGCTAGTAACCCTGCTACTATGGTTTTTTCTTCGGGGGTGAGCTCCTGTACTAGGTCTTTGGCTACGGCTTTGGCGTTGTCGTTATGTACAGGCGTTGGTCCATTTGAGCCACCCGCCTTTAAGGTCGACGTAGGCCAGTTTTTACTTCCATCTCCCAACATTGTGGCATTAATGAAGTCGCGTAAAACCTGCGGTGAGCTACTCCCAGTTCCATCCGTTGACCCCGCACCACCGCATAGTGCAACATTATTGTTGTTTCCTGTCTTTACGTCTGACTCTACAGCGTACTTACCGTAGGCAGTTAACGTCGTTGGTGTACTATGTCCATTCTTCGTCCTACAAACCTTCCCATCAATGGTAGGGTGGGAAACCCCAACCGCCTTAGCAAACTGGACAAAGTCCTTCCCAGAGGTCTTAGCAAGAGCAGCGGCAAGGTTATCAGTCTGTCCAGTAACAACATCATAAGCTAACTCCTTAGCTAGTAGATATACTGTATCTGCTTCATCTTTTTCTAATAATACTGTCGCAATGCAATATATCTTGAGGTAAATAGCTAAAAACTATTGCAGCATTGGTTTAGATGAATTCCTGATCGCATGTACGCTTCGTTCTCAAAGCAATGCACCCTATGTTCTTACCTTAGAAATCCAATAATAGATCCCTATAACCAATCTCCAAAATTCCAAATTTATCTATAATAATGCCATGAATAGCTGCGATGATAGAACCTGAATATAAAGCCTGATACCCAATAATAAAACTTGTGGTAAACACCGATAATAATACGCGAGATCACCTAATACCTAATAAGTGGGCGCATAAATGCAATAATGATCATATTCAATATTTTCATTACACTCCCGGCTTTGTCTTAACAACCTTTTTAAGGTGTTCCTCAAAAAGGACAGTATTAGATTCTGGCAAATCTTTGTGGACGGCAATTATACCATGCCTAAAAAAACCATCGTGTAATGAGAGCTTTGTAAGAAACCGCTCCGCTTGCTCAATAACATACCTTTTATCTTTTGCTGCCGTATCATCCTCAATGGCATTTACAAGCCTGGTCACATAGTCCTGCGTGAACCAACTATAGTAAAGATTGTTTGTTTTTTCTTTTTTTTTCGCAGCCTGCGTAACATTCACTTTTTCCATAATCTGAAAAACATAGTAAGCCCATCCACCTCCATACGTGTAGTCACACACATCAGACACAAGATCTTCAAATGACCTCTTATTCGCCACCCTCCTAAATGCTCGCGCTAAAAATTCTGTAGTGTCGGCCCCCCCATAAAGCGAGTCACTGCGTTTAAAAGACCCATGTTTCTTAACATAATTATTTGCGTATTCCTGCAATATTGCATTACAACAAGAATTCTGCATCATCTTGATAAATTCTTCTATGTCCTGCTCCGTATATTGCACCGACTGTTCTCCTTCCAAAACTCTGAGAAGCTTGCCTAGCGTATTCACGTAAAACTCTACAACTACAGGCTCACTAATCCTGCTCTCCTTCATGAGCGAAAAAAGAACATCTAAGTGCTTCCCCTTGGTTTTTGCTATCAATAGGTCCAGTAGCTTTTTGAATCTCTCGGTTAATAACCAACGGAAGATCTCACCCAGTTCTCGCTCGTAAGCTTCAAAACAGCTTTTCATACTTGATCTTGAATCACCCCCAGCACCCCTATTGCACCACACATTATACATCCGCATCGCTTGCGGATAATGATGCTGCAACACGTTAGAGAACTGGTCCGTCTGCGCTATTACATCATAACCTGCAGCAATACCATACTTTCTTCCCTCAACGATATCTACAATCTTGCCAAGATATGACCTTAGGAACTCTTTCTCGTTATTATACTTTCCAGCCTCCGAAAGCATGGATGAGAAAAGCCTATTAGCATTGGACCATCTTCCCTCAGTGAAATCACGTAAAGTCTCAAGAAGATCTTCAATAGAGGGAACTCCAAGTAACTCACTCAGTTCACTTCTCAATAATTCGATAGTGTCTTGCGCATCAGAGCCACTTTTTGGAGCATGCTCTTTTTCGAATGCTTTTAAGATTTCTGGATAATTCTTCTGTAAAACCCGTAATAATTCTTCCACATCCCTTTTACCATACTTCGGACGTTTTTCTCCTTTGTCCAAAGCTCCTAAAAGCCTTTTGAGGTTACCTTCAAGAAATTTCCTGTCCCCAGAATCCTTAAGCCCATCACGTTGCATAACTTTAAAAAGATCACTGATGTGCTTTCCCTTGGTTTTTTGAGTCAATGCAGCCAAAATCTTTTTGAATTGCTCTCCCGATACAACACTGAGCAAATCCTCTAATTCACGTTTTACAACTTCCCGCGCTTTCTGCGCACCAGCCCCTGCCTTACCAGCTGTTTTATTATCATACGCTTCTGTGTATGCTTGCATCACCTTTGAGTAGTGACCTTCTAGAACCTGTAAAAACCTTTCCGTATACCTTTTCCCCCATGCGTCAGTTTCTACATCTTTTTCCTTATTTTCAACAGCGCTTAAAAGCTTTCCAACATATGTCTCTAAGAACCTTTTCTCAGTTTCATACTTATGATCATGCTTTATCATGGACCCAACAAGCCCATTGATATTCTCCCAACCATTCTTAGTGTGTTTCTCTAAAGCTGCAAGCATACTCCTCAATCTATCATCACTGCTCACGCTTTTATCAAGCTTCGAGGATCTTGCATCATTAATGATCTTAACTAAGTCTCGTTGAAGAGCAGCGATGGCGTCCCACGAACTTGCATCTTTGACTTTTGTAGCATACTCCGCCGTATATTCCTTGTATACATCTGCAGGATACGTCAGTGTTCTTAGAAATCTTTCTGTGCATTCTGATACTAGCTCATCTGCATCTCTAGTTGATTTACCTTTCTCAATAATATTTGCAATCTCATTCAGGTAGGTTTTAAGAAACTTCTCATTTTCAAAACTCTTAGACCGATTCCTATTCATGACTTCAACAAGCTGCCCAAGATGCAACCATTTTCCCTTGTTGTGATCACTTAAAACATCTCGAAGCTCTTGCCATCCTCTTTCAGAAGTACTTCCTCCATTTGAAACACACTGAGCACTATCTATCACCTCCCTTAACTCTTTTTCGAAAACTTTCATGTAGTGGGCACTGCTCGGACTCATAGCTTGCGCTGAGGCATACTCCTCCTCATACGCTTCCAATACTTCTCTCTCACCTCGCAGTAAAGCCATCAAATTGTAATCCACAATGTCTCTTATAGCCCAAACAGGCTTATGCCCACGGAAAATATCGAGAAGGCTCTCCAAATAAATCCCCAACATTTGGCTACCGTTCTCTATATTTCGGATTCCTTTACGACTCAGGATTTCGAAAATACCATGAAGCTGCTTACCTTGCTTCTTAGCCTCAATACTCAGGTCTTTCCATAGCTGCTCATAGCGTTGATCGACCACGGACACTTTGCTCTTAAACAGCAACTCCCTGAAACTCGACAAGAATATTTCCTTTCTCTCTAAGATATTATCTTTCTTATAATCACGTTTTTGGCTATCAGCTATATTGGATGGTTTAATTCCCTCATACTTTAAAACTTTCTTCTCGCGGTTCAGTGCTTCTTCAAGATGGAAAAGCGCATATATTATACGTGCTTGAGCTTCTATTATATACCATGTAGAAAAATGCTCCATGTTCGCTAGTCGCCTTACTGTATTCGAAAATAAAGGTGAGTCAGCAATGTAATTGCAAAATTGCTCTGTAGATATTTCTTGAAAGAATTTTTTTGTTGCATCACTAACATCAACACTATCCGCTTCCTGACTTAGCGCCTTCAATGCGTTCAACGTCTTTTGGTCACACACCAAATTTGCACGCCATTTTTTGATGTTTCCTACAGAACCAGACCATTTCTCACACGTAATCTTAACACGCCCATGTGCACCATCCTGCACAACATTTATATCTGACCTTGCACATCCACCTGTTCCTGGAAAACTGCTAGGAGCTACTACTTGAGTGTTATTACTCTTATCATTAGGATCCCTGATGCACCCGGCCTCATCAGCATCCAGCACCCCCGAAGATTGATATGGACCGTGATATGGTGTGTATACCTTGCTTTGCCCAATAGCTTCTGTAAGCCCTTCTGAAACTCTGTAATGCATAAGAGTAGACGTACCCTTAGTAGCTATTTTCTCCGATTGACCTCCACCTCTTGCTCCTAATTCCATAGTGCATGTCATAGCGTTAAAATCATCACACAAAGATACAAGTGTATTGGAACCCAGGGATTTCTTCGCATCATCATGTGCTGCACTAGCTATTCCACCTTTCCCCACCTTTATCGAAAGGTATTGTACATTCTTTAGATCAGGCTTTAGCAGCCCCATCACGTATTCACCTTGCTTACCTGCAGCTCCAGAAGACAACGATCCAGCCGCACCAGCACCCCACATTTCGATTTTCAAAAAGTCACATGTAGCGTTTTTTTCTCCAATTTCTAAAACATACTCTACATACCCGTCACCTTTCTTGACTATGTCACCCTCTTGTTCCCCATACACGTATTCATGAGACGGAAAATTGCTAACACACATACCCTGAAATATAGGATTTAGTGGAATAACATACTCAGGTGGAACTGAGTCACTATCTTTCAAGAATATGGGCTGAAAATTATCTAAACTCTTGTAGCGGGTTTTACAGTGCCCCGCAAACACACCCGCACTACTATCCGCACTGCAAAAATCTTTGCGAGGAAATGCCCTATAGTTGTCATATTTATATGAGATATTATCCCTACATAATACTTGGACACCACGGAAGTCATTAACTTTGGAAGACATAACATAGGTACCGCGACCTACTTTCTCCATTTTATCTATCTCTGCTTGACTCAGCTTTGATAGATCTATGGACTGACTATCTGGGCACTGAGCATATTTTTTCTGCTTGGGTTGAAAGCTACTTGCGACCAAAACTTTTTCTAACTCGCTAATCCAATGATATCTATCACCTCTTTTGACATAGAATTTCTTTGTTGCATTATCTGGACGAGTAAAACAAGTTACATTGCTACTTGGATCTTCAATGTAGAACTTTTGCACATGCGCACAATCACCGCTATGTATGTCACTCAAGACATTACCATCCCTGTCCAAACACTTCTTTTTTTCTTCAAACGCATACTTGTCCTTGTCCAACTTGGGCTTTACAACCGAAAAACCAAATTCCTTATCTCTCTCCCCAGGCATCATGGTAAAGTCGCAGTATTTGGTTGGCTTGTTATCTTTTTTATCGTAACAATCAGAAAACCGTATTCTTAAACCTAAACCTTGATCTGAATTACTAACAGCAGGATCCGGAAGCTCTGGAGATGGCACGCACTCGACAGATCTCCGTCCTTGAGAGTTGTAGCTTAAGCACACTCCGTCACCTGATTGCGTCACTGAATATCCAGAATCAGAAGCATTACTAACGCTAACGGCGCACGATTGAGGATCTTTGCTCAAATAGTTTTTCTCGCACTTAACATACTTATTAATACCTGTTACACTCCCCGTCGCTCCATCATAATTACCAATATAAACACTGATCTTCTGATCCGTCTGTCCAGAACTTGGATCTTTTACACGCAATACCCTTAATCCCGGCAGAAAATAAGACTGCTTACCAAACTCCATAGGTAGAGCCTTCATGTATACATCTCTAGCAAAGACATTACAAAACCCTGGAACAGCAGGAGTGGAAGAATCGATTGGGACACAACCGTGATAAACTTGAAATTCTAAGACGCCCGGATCATATAAGCATTCCTTCTCGATTTTTTTATCAAAACTTAAGTCTGCATAATTGGTAATCTCATTGTATTTCTCCAGACGCATTCTCGCCGCTTCGTTCTGCATCTCAACAGGGATTATCTGGGTATACCTCCCACATGCACACAGTTTTAGCTGCCCATCAGAATCACGCTTAACGTATGCAACCGCAGTACCAATGTCCTGTGATTGATACTCCCATCTTTCTAATGAATACCAAAAACGCATCCTGTTGCTACCCATACCAGCTTCTATACGTGGCACTTCGAACATACCGCCAGAATCACCATTTTTGTTATCTAGCTTCTCGAAACGGCCATCAATGGTCAGCCCCGCTGATATCGCCCCTGTTACTCTATTTGGCACATTCATTAAAATGACACAGAAAAAAAGGAGCAGTGATTTAAGAAGCTTTACCCTGGGAATTGAAGACAGATGCTTGCTTGTATTTCTTACGTACATACTGACACGACCAGCTACTGTGTAAAGTGTATTAGCATATTTCGGGCAATAATCACAAGTTCATACGAATTTACTTAAAAAAATATTAATATCAACTTAGAATATCTATTCATATCCTAATATTAAAAAGTTTCCTGCAGGAGAAACAGGCTTTTTGCTGTTATATCCTATTAGATTTTCTTATGACTCATATGTACGTGTGTGTATATTAAATTCGCCAAATCACGCAATAAAAATCTTGGGCTCCGAGATATAGTCTCCACGCTATACAGGTTTTTATAGACCACTAATATTCAAAGCCCATTCCATGGTTTTTTCTTCAGGGGTTAGCTCCTGTACTAGGTCTTTGGCTACGGCTGTTGCGTTGTCGTTTGGCGTAGCCTTTTGCTGTGCATCTTCAGCTGACGATGAAGTAGGCCAATTTGAACCGGTCATCCCAAGGGTAGCATTCACAAAGTGCTTCAAGGTTTCTGCTCTTGGACTCCCATTACTGCCGCTACTGTGTGTTGACCCATGTCCACCACACAACGCTGTCCCATTTTCGTTCTGCGTATTCTTAGCGGTTGTTTTGCCCGCATACTTTCCAAAGCTCGTATTCAGCCCACTGCTCGTTGCAACAGACTTCGTCACACAAACCTTCCCATCAATGGTAGGGTGGGAAATTCCAACCGCCTTAGCAAACTGAACGATGTCCTTACCTGAGGTTTTGGCAAGAGCAGCGGTAAGCTTATCAGTTTGTCCAGTAACAACATCATAAGCTAACTCCTTAGCTAGTAGATATACTGTATCTGCTTCATCTTCCTCATTTTAATAATGAGAGTTATTACGTGGGCTTTTAGTGTACCTATCAATTTGTAGGTAGTTGAGCCGGAAGATCATCATAAACACCATCACCAACAACGCGATGGTAGAAGCCACCCGCAAAAGCAGAGATTTCAGGAGAGAGCTGATAACTCAACCCAGCCTTTAATCTATAAGCAAGCTTAGGAGTGATATGCCCATCAACAACGCCCACGAAGTTACCACCAAGACCGACACAAGCGTAAGGAACAACGCCTAGACCTTCACTAAGAAGATCATAACAAGCATTGACCATTACAGAAGTAGAAGAAACCGCCCTAATCTCAACAACCTCACCCCCTTCAATAGTTTTAGCTAGTAACCCTGCTACTATGGTTTTTTCGTCTCGATTAAGATCTACTAGGTCTTTCGCTACAGCTGTGGCGTTACTATTTTGCTCATTAGGCGTTGGCGTTGAAGTGGCGGCATAGCTACCTGTCGGCCAGTATGTACCATCTTCCAGGCGCAAAGTCCGAGCAAATTTGCCAAATGTCTGAGCCTTCTGTACACTATCAAAGCCACTACACTGTGCTGTATTCGTGTTGGTGGTCAGACTCGTACTAAATGTTGTCGCACCGCTATCCGAACCTTTCGCATGACTTCCACTACAAACCTTCCCATCGATACTAGGGTAAGAGATCTCCACCGCCTTAGCAAACTGAACGATGTCCTTACCGGAGGTTTTGGCAAGAGCAGCAGCAAGGTTATCAGTCTGCCCAGTAACAACATCATAAGCTAACTCCTTAGCTAGTAGATATACTGTATCAGCTTCATCTTCCTTACTACCACTATCTCTAATACCCTTAGTCTTGAAACGCTCGTAACCAATCTCAAGCTCAACCCTGGCACCACCAATACCGTACCCAACACTGCCTTCCATAGCTACAAGCATGTTGTCCTTAAACCCAATCCGAGGATCAGGAGTGTTCCAGTCAAACTTGTGTGACTCTAGCTTTACACTCTTTCCATCCTTTAAGTATGGATATACTGCCTTAGTCTCTCCGTTACTCTCCCTTATACTAAAATCTCTTATCTTGCTAAACGCTGGACTGTAATCCAAGCCAACATAGAAATATCCCGCTCCACCAGTATCCAAAGCGCTAACGTCATCATGAGCCCTGACATCATTCCCAGCCATGACTATAGCCATCGACATCATTACGCTTCCTAATAATAGCTTACTTCTAATAACCGCAGTGCTTGGGTGTGGTTTACAGCTTAGAAAACACATTCACCAATGTTTTGAAACTGAAAGAGATCTTCATTGGACCATAGAGGCAACACCTTCCCTGTTAGATTCTATAGGTGTAACTTCCTAATGTCTCAGAAAATAACCACCATACCCAAAGTTCACCATGGCAACAGCGGTAGCAACTCGTCCCAGACTCTAAGATAGAAGAGATCGCCTCATTTCAACAACCTTGGCAATATCTCCCTATAATACATATATAATCATAGATTCCTAGATAACCAGTACACAAATTCCAAATTTATCCAATAACAATCCATGATCAGCTGTAACAATAGAACTCAAAGTAGAAAATAGATAAACCAGACAGGATACTTTTGGGAACGACGTACAATACAGCATCCTTTCTAACTCACCGCAAATATACTTTTTGAAAGCCTTTCTTAAATCTTCCAGGATAACCACATAATCACGCTCTGAAGCGTTACAGAAGCCGTATGGATTCTTACCACCGGATGGACTCACCACTCTTGCTTGTGTAACATATCTCGTCCAACTCCCGCAGCTTTCTATCGTATGTTTTTGCTGCAAACACCGTAACTCGTTATTTAGTATTATAATGTTGCAATTTCTTTGTTAGTCACGTTGATAATGCCACCCAGCGGGGCGAAATACGGATTTTTATCCTCTGCACCAAAGAATCTATGCCTATACCTACACAAACTTGTAGTTTAGCAACGTTCACATACCCAATTAATTCCCGCACGGTCCACATGCACGGTGAGCTACACCTGACCATACCATATGGACACGCGCTATATACCCTCAGATGTTATACGAACCAGAGTAAAGCGACCGTGCACAAGCAATGCTCCCAAGACTATATAAAAGAGTATTATACATAAGCCACTATATAAGACTTCATACTCTTTAATCGCAAGTAGCACCTCCTAATGCCGTCATCTATGCCCTGCCAGTAGCACACGGAAACGATACAGCGCGTCCATACCTGAACACATACCACATCACTACTCAAAGCTTGCCGTCCAAGCTCTAACGCATTATAACGCCAGGCTCCGGAGATGAAACAACGCACTTCACCGTGGTTATCTCAGTTACATTTCCAGCAATACTATCATTTAGTACAGATTCTATTACCTCCACACCCTCCTGTACACAGGCATAATATACTGTATCCAATGCAGGTCTTGGTTCTGTCGTACCAGAGAAATCAGCATGTGTAACACCCGCTGCAACCTTAGTAGCGCCCGACACCTCAACAAACTGCTCAGGCTGCATTCTGCATGGAAGCTTGCAATCCGGAAATATAAAAACCCTATTCTCGACTTTGTACTCCTCAGCAAAGAGCCTTGCAAGAAACAAGAGCGCTGATGATGCCAGAAAAATGATAAGGGAAGCTTGAAACACTGCAACCATTACCCCCGTAGCCGGAACAGTAAGCAACTGACCAATAGTTCCACCTTGACCTATTATCGCTCCCAAAAACCCTGACGCAACCCACAGTGACGATATCATCAGATACACAAGAGTAGTCTGATATGAAGTGTACCCGCTACTACCCCATCTCTTGATAACATTAAGATAAAAATTGACCTTACTTGGGCTGCTATTACGCGAGACTGTACCGTCTGCAATGCAAATCTTAGCGCTATTGTGCTCTAGTGCTGCTACAACAGCAGAGTACAATACGCTGAGTAAAAACATTACCGATGCCGCCATAGCTACGGCAAACATTGTCGTATGCAGAGAGATGACGAGCCCAGTCGCAACAGCGTATGAAAGTGAGAATATAGCGACCGCTCCACACAACGCAGCGCACAATATTCCCGCCCTGTAATAAGACTTACTAAACGCCCTTTTATTTATTGAAGATTTTAAATCATTATCTACTACAATAGAATCAACAGCCATACACACCCTCAGCTATCTTCCTTGCAGCATGTCACCAGAGGATGACTTCGCCGTGAAATTGCACCGAACACGCACAACCCCAAGTAACACTAGTCAATTGTAAAACCTTTGTAACACACACACAAGCACACACTAGGTTGGCCAGCTACGAAACCCGGCTTTCTGCGGGTTTCATAGCTGCACAATCATTTGGAATTAGATTTTCACACGAAGTAATAGTCGCATCAATATTATTTTCTGCGCCAACCTCTACAATGGTAAAGTCTCCTAAGAAATTTTTAGCAAACTCGTTAACTTCTTCCAGAGTGACAGATTCATACCTAGCACTGTAATTGTGAATGTCTGCACCAAAACCATGCAGCTGTAGATATACCAATACCTGAGACATAGAAGAAGTTCTGGAGAGTGAAAAGAGAGTAGAACTCACTATTTTTGCACGCGCAATCTCAAGCGCACGTTTGTCTAGCCCCTTTTCCTTAACAGATTGCACAGTCCTTAAAAACGCTTCTACACCTTTTCTTGCAGTTGTTTTATCGGTAAACAAAATACCTTGGAACAGACTTGCACCTTCTACATTATACAGACCACTGCGTACATTGTACGTTATGCCCAACTTTTCACGTAGCTCCTGCATAAGAACCGAACTTAGACCCATACCACCTAGTGCACTGCTAAGAACCTCCGCCACATGATACTTTGGATCTTTACGAGGTATGCTCTTCGCCGCAAAAACTATAACACTCTGCGGCGAATCATACGCAACATATCCACGCAACCCTATGTTAAGAACTGCATCGCCAATTACCTTGGAATTTTGTCCTCTACCAAGACGGGCAAGAGCTCTATCCAGCATGCGTGAAACATCCTCTTCAGATGCATTTCCAACAACACCTATTACCAGTTTGTCTAAGTCAAAATTTTCACGTCGGTAATTTTCCACGTCTTCAATGGTAACCCCTTCAAGAGCGTCTAATGTGCCGGAAGCGTCATAAGCGTGCGGCTGATCACCAAATACAACTTTGTTCAACATGTTATGCGCTAGCTGTCCCGGATCACTAGAATCACGTCTTATGTCTGATTTTTGACGCTCCTTTTCTATGACGAAAACCTCTTCATCAATAGGAGAATCTACCAACACCTCCCCTATCAATCCTAGTGCAAAATCTAAATTCTCGGAAAGAGTCTTCAACGTTACATAAGCATTGTCGCTGTCTACAGAAACATGAAAAATTATTCCTTTCTCTTGAAACAGCTTAGCAATACTTTCCCCATCCTTCGTCGTACCACGCGATATCAACGAGGTTGCTAACAACGCCAAACCCTTTTTGTCTATAGGATCATAAATGAAACCAGCATTTTTAAATGCCATAGTCATAGACACCAGAGGAAGCCCTTCTTTTTGCTTGTACCAGTAACCAATCCCTGCAGAAGTCTTCACGTCGCGAATGTCAATTTTCATATCGGAGGCAAAGCAATGAGTACCCCAAAACAAAACGCTAATAAAAAATAGCACATGACCAAATAGCTTATTCCTCATTTTATGCCTCCGTTACAGACACTATACTTTCATCATCTGGAGACCACATAGCCTCATCCTCGCGCGGAAATTCCGTTGCTATATCAAAGCCTTCTTCAGGCTGAGATATATCTTGAGAACCTAGCATTTCTTCATCATATTCGTCGTCTCCATCGTGCTCATCACCAGTAAGGTAGGCTGTCACAGAAGCCTCACTAAATATACGCCTCAGCACAGAATTAACATCCTCTACAGTCACGCTTTTGATTGCTCCTAGCACATCTTCAGGAGCTAACGGCTCTGCCCCCGCAGCTAAAGTATCAGCATAGAACCTCGCCATACTCGCTACACCATCTAAGCCATATGTGAAGTGCGCCATGCTCCTGTATTTTGCACTATTAACAAGCTCCTCGGTTACGCCCTGCTCCATCAAATCTGCTATTACTTCCTTAGCTTCCCTATTGATATCTTCAGGTGAAACACCAAGTTTTGGCAGCAACTCGACCGATACTACACCATCGCTTCCCACTAGTTCACTGTATTCCCCAAAAACACTTGTCGCCAAGGACCTGTTTTTGACTAATTCGTTATACAGTACACCAAATGCGTCTCCCGCAACTATATCTACAGCAATATGCGCAGCGAGCAGGACCTTATTGTCTGACTCAGTACTCACACTTGGAGCTTTGTATAACATCATTACCTCAGGATCTGAGATTGTATGATGCGACATTTTTACAATAATCTCACTTCTGTGGGGAGGCTCGATGTTTGCTGCAAACTTTTTCTCAATACGTTCATGACGGTTTTTTATCTTACCGTAGTGCTGATTGGCCAATCGTACAACTTCACCAAAATCAACATCCCCTACCACGAGCAATATGGCATTATTAGGGTTGTAATACTTACGATAAAAAGCGTTGGCTGCCTCTTTATTGTAATTCGAAATCTCATGATCCCAGCCTATAACGGGTCTACCATAACCATTCCTGTAGAACACGTTGAATACTTCTTCCGCAAGCAAAGCCTGCTTTGTACTCTCAACCCTCATCTTACGCTCTTCACGCACAACATTGCGTTCACGCTCTAGATATTTGTCCACCAGACGCAGCGACTGCATTCTATCTGCTTCCATCTCCATCATCAGAGGAAGGTGCTTCTTATGCACTAACTCATGGTAAGCAGTGTACGAGGAGGAGGTCTCCGCATTTAGATCTCCCCCAAGTCCATCGATAACATCTGAAAACTTCGGAAACTTCTTTGTCCCCGAAAACATCATGTGCTCAAAATAATGAGCAATACCTGACAAACCAGGAGGGTCATCAACGCCTCCTACCTTGTATATCAGCATGTGCATAACTATAGGCAAGCTGTTGTTTTGTATTACATAAACCTTCATGCCATTTTTTAGTTCAGTAGAACGCATTTTTTGCTGATCTACCGCATGCGCAACACGCCCAAAAAGCAAAAAGATACATAAACAAACCACAAAAAAACTTCTCATCCTTTTTTTCATCCAAAAATGAAACAACTTTATCCGAAATATTACCGTAAATAGTTTCAACTATCTTAACAATATCATGAACTATCCCTTGTTTCCTAAGCATTAAGCTGGCTGCGTTTTCTGAGTTCCATAGCTAAAAAGACAATCACTCCACACGTTATAGTGAGATCTGCCAAGTTAAACGCAGGCCAGTGCCAATCTCCAATGTGTAAATCTATGAAGTCATACACAGCACCGAATCTTAGTCTATCCATTAAATTCCCAAGCGCACCGCCCACTATAACGCTCAAACAGCAACTTCTTGACATACTTTTCGTTTTGATCTTCGTATATGACAGGATTGCTATAATGACTGCTGATAATACCATAAAAACCGTGTTTCCATTTTCCAAGGTACTAAACAGGCCGAAGCTTATTCCTTTATTCCAAAGCTGTATCAAATTACAATATTCAAAAACAGTAATATCGCCGTGTGCCGCGTACAGCTTGGACATATACAACTTGCTTATCTGATCTAATGCCATCACAACGTGCAGCACTATTATTCCGATTATAGATTTCCTCATAACACAACCTACAGTATCATTGTCGCGCTCATAATAGCAGAAACAATTTTCTTTGAATAGAAGAACTCTATTGGCACAATATATGTATTATGACTAGTGTTTTTGGCGCTTTACCACTGCTATGTCTCTTTTGATCTGTTCTACCAACTGCTCTATGCTCTGAAATTTTTGCTCTGGCCTTATGAAGTCCAGAAGCTCTACAGTCACTTTGCGTCCGTATATGTCTTCATCGAAATCAAAAATGTGCATTTCCAATATGGGCAACTCCACTTCAGAAAACGTAGGTCTTACCCCTATATTAGCTATTCCTAAGAGCCACTCTTGTCCAATGAGCACTCTAGCGTTATACACGCCCCTACAGGGCATGATAGTATGCTCTAGACTGAGATTAAGAGTGGGAAAACCAATCGTTCTTCCCCGAGCTCTGCCCCGCATCACTTTACCACTGATGGCATGACACCTGCCGAGTAGCAAATTTGCAGCTTGGATATCCCCGCTTTCCACACACTTTCTGATGGAAGAGGACGAGCATATCTTCTTTCCACTGATAGAAAGATGATCAACTACCATAACTTTGTAACCATAGCTTTGAGAATATGATCTGAGCGTATCGATGTTACCCATACATCGATAACCAAAAACACAATCCTCCCCCACAACTACATGCCGTGCTTTACAGCGTTGTACTAAGATGTTTTCGATAAAAGCTTCTGGCAACATTTTAGCGAATAATTCATCAAATTCTACAACATGCAGGTAATCTATATCGCAGCTTTCTATAAGTTGAACTTTGCGCTCAAAGTCTGATAACAAAAAATTCTCCCGCTTTTTCAAAAACACTGCTGTATGAGGAGAAAACGTTAATGCAGCAGAGGCCAGATTGTGTTCCTGGGCTAAACGCACAACCTCAGAAAATACGTGCATATGCCCACGATGCACTCCATCAAAATTTCCGAACGTTAGCACCACTTCTCTGGCACTAGGACGCTCACAAAGCACTTCCATACAAATATCTTTACACACAAACGAAGCTATGCTAGCCAAGCGCATACAAATGAATTGAGAGAGGAGGTGATATGCGCGATGTTGTCATATACACCAAAGTCCCCTGTCCATATTGTACTAGGGCTAAGGCTTTGTTCAACAAAAAAAGTATTCCCTTCAAAGAGATAGATATAACTAACGATCCAGCAGCGCAACTTGAAATGGTAGAACGCTCTGGTAGGAAGACAGTTCCACAGATATTCATCGACGGAGAAAGCATTGGGGGATGTGACGATTTGTACGAGCTATATGAGTCAGGAAAACTAGAACTATAAGCTGGCAGCCATGTGAGATGTTGTAAGTACACTGATTCCGGAGACATTGGTAGGTGCGTCCTCAAAGCTGCAATTCTGATCTAAGCACCGCAGTTATTAGAAGTAAGCTATTATTAGGAAGCGTAATGATGTCGATGGCTATAGTCATGGCTGGGAATGATGTCAGGGCTCATGATGACGTTAGCGCTTTGGAGACTGGTGGTGCGGGATATTTCTATGTTGGTTTGGATTACAGTCCAGCGTTTAGCAAGATAAGAGATTTTAGTATAAGGGAGAGTAACGGAGAAACTAAGGCAGTATATCCATACTTAAAGGATGGAAAGAGTGTAAAGCTAGAGTCACACAAGTTTGACTGGAACACTCCTGATCCTCGGATTGGGTTTAAGGACAACATGCTTGTAGCTATGGAAGGTAGTGTTGGTTATGGTATTGGTGGTGCCAGGGTTGAGCTTGAGATTGGTTACGAGCGCTTCAAGACCAAGGGTATTAGAGATAGTGGTAGTAAAGAAGATGATGCTGATACAGTATATCTACTAGCTAAGGAGTTAGCTTATGATGTTGTTACTGGACAAACTGATAAGCTTACCGCTGCTCTTGCTAAGACCTCGGGGAAGGACTTTGTTCAGTTTGCTAAGGCGGTTGGGGTTTCTCATCCTAGTATTGATGGCAAGGTTTGTAAGACGAAGGCGGATAGCTCGAAGAAATTTCCGTTATATAGTGACGAAACGCACACGAAGGGGGCAAGTGAGGGGAGAACGTCTTTGTGCGGTGACAATGGTAGTTCTACGATAACAACCAGTGGTACGAATGTAAGTGAAACTGGGCAGGTTTTTAGGGATTTTATCAGGGCAACGCTGAAAGAGGATGGTAGTAAAAACTGGCCAACTTCAAGCGGCACGGGAACTCCAAAACCTGTCACGAACGACAACGCCAAAGCCGTAGCTAAAGACCTAGTACAGGAGCTAACCCCTGAAGAAAAAACCATAGTAGCAGGGTTACTAGCTAAAACTATTGAAGGTGGTGAGGTTGTTGAAATCAGGGCGGTTTCTTCTACTTCTGTGATGGTCAATGCTTGTTATGATCTTCTTAGTGAAGGTTTAGGCGTTGTTCCTTATGCTTGTGTTGGTTTAGGCGGTAACTTCGTAGGTGTTGTTGATGGGCATATCACTCCTAAGCTTGCTTATAGGTTAAAGGCTGGCTTGAGTTATCAGCTCTCTCCTGAAATCTCCGCTTTTGCGGGTGGATTCTACCATCGTGTTGTTGGAGATGGTGTCTATGATGATCTGCCGGCTCAACTACCTACAAATTGATAGGTACACTAAAAGCCCACGTAATAACTCTCATTATTAAAATGAGGAAGATGAAGCAGATACAGTATATCTACTAGCTAAGGAGTTAGCTTATGATGTTGTTACTGGGCAGACTGATAACCTTGCTGCTGCTCTTGCCAAAACCTCGGGGAAGGACATCGTTCAGTTTGCTAAGGCCGTGGAGATTTCTCATTCCGAGATTGATAAGAAAGTTTGCGTGACATCCGGCGGTAAGAAGTATGGAGGCTCGACAAGCAGTGATGGGACTGAGAAACATTGTGGGGAAGGAACCTCAAGCAGTGGCGTAGGAGATGGGCAGCTCAAGGGTTTTAGGGCTGCCGTGTTGGAGCTAGGAAAAGGGTGGCCTGGTTCGGGGAAGGCGAGTGCTGATCATGACGACAACGCGAAGAAGGTATCTTCGGACCTCGTAGCTCTTAATAGTGACGAAAAAACCATAGTAGCAGGGCTACTAGCTAAAACTATTGAAGGGGGAGAAGTTGTTGAAATCAGAGCGGTTTCTTCTATCTTCATAAGAATATGAGATGAGTGACGATCACCTTTTCCATAGTTCGCTTTGGATATGCCAGTTATTTTCTGAGATGCTTGGAAGTTACACCTATGAGATCTCTCAATATATAACTGTAATACTACACTAACATCTTTCCTGACTTTAATCCGAGGGTATCTTCTTGTATGAAATAACTGCAGAACAAGATAATGATCTTTATAACCTGGGTTCAGGACATGCTTGGGTTTAATGCCTATGCCTCAACTTTGGTAATTATCCAGCGTAGGACCTTCTCCAAGCTGCCCGGATGATGAGAATTGTTTTTTGTACATTGTCTCTTATAAAATGTACGTGCTATAAGCATAGCAGAACCTACAGCTGCTGACATTTCAGGCTTGCCTACATATTCCGGCCACATACCCTTAAGATTAATAGGAGTTCCAACTCTGACTTGCCGGTTAAGTATAGAACTAGCTACCTTTTCTATTCCCAGCAATTTGCTGCATCCTCCAGTGATGACAACCTTACTTACTACATTCCGATGCTCATCTACCCGGCTTTTTACAAACTCTAAGATCTCCTCAACTCTTGGACGAATGATGCTAGCAATGTCTGCTCTCGTAACACATTTCAACTCTCCATCTACATCGCATATCTCAATCGGATAATCGTCGTCCGATGAGAAAAGCATCGTGCTGCCGTGCGTGACCTTTATGCTCTCCGCATCTTTTAAGCTTACACATAGTCCATAAGAAACATCACGCGTTATGTGATGCCCACCAAATGGAATGCAATCTGCGTGTTCGTACTTCCCCTTATAGAAAAACCCCATGGAAGTGTAATTGCTTCCCATGTCGATGACCAAAGTACCCAACTCCCGCTCATCGTCAGTCATGCAAGCTAATCCCGACGCATACGACTCCGCTACGCACCCACCCATCATTAAATTGTTGCTAGTTATGCATTGCTCAATGTTCACCAACGCCAACTTTGATACCGTGACAGCATGTACATCTGCACGCAGTTTACTGCCATACAGACCTTCCAGTTCTGTGATGTTACTTAAATTGTCCAAATGATATGCCATCGGAACATTGTGAATTGCTATGTCTTCACCAGAAAACTTTTCGTAGGTTTGTAACATGATCCTTCTAATGTCACGCTCAGAGATCTCATGAACATTTGACAATACTTCGTTAGAGATGTTGGATGATTTTACCCCGCAGCCTGATACAGTGACGTATACTTGACTTATAGTTTGTGCTGAAACTTGTTCCGCAAGATCAATACTAGACAGCACCGAGCATCCTGCGCTTTGTTTATTAACTATTGCACCGCCGTTAATGCCTTCCGAAGGCTTGTAGCCCACTCCTATAACTTCTGGTACACCTTCGTCGTTTACTTTGACCGCAAGACACACTACCTTCGTGCTTCCCATGTCGAGAAAACTGGCACACAGCCCGTAAGAATCATGCTTGTCTTCAAAAAATGAGCACTACACGCTCGCTACTCACATTATCAAGAGCTCTGACGTGGAATAATAAGGAAAAAACTCTCACTTTTTTACGCAAACGCAAGGTCATCTATTATAAACTGTACATATTCATTACCCCGCCATTGATTCATGCTGACTTTGCCAAGTAAATGTACAGCTATGCCTCCCTGTAGTAACCCTAGAGCTAGTTCTGTTCCTACACATTTAAAGCACATTCCCCGCACAGAAGCACCGCTGCCGTCGTCAATTAAGCATTTTATGTGACTTTCTCCTATAATAGCGGGATTTTTTATACGAACATTTCTGAGTACAAATTTCGGTTCCGGGTTTCCAGGCCCGAACGGTTCTAATAATTGCAATTCTCTGCACAACGCGGAAGAAATGCCCGCAGTTGATAAAATACCACTCGCATGTAAAGCCTTTTGTATATTTACATCTTTAAATCTCTCTAAAAAGAACTTATATAGTGGCTCGATCTGGCTTCTATGCACGGAAAATCCTGCAGCCATTTCATGTCCACCACCTTCAGGAATTAGTTTTTCAAACTTAGCGGATAGAACAGCAGCCCCTATGTCAATACCCGCTACAGAACGCGCGCTAGCTTTCCCCATGTCCCCATCTAGAGAAATTACAATTGTTGGTAAGAAAAAACGTTCTTTTATGCGACCAGCAATGATTCCTATAACCCCAACATGCCAATTTCCTGTGACCATGATGATATTCTTACCTTCATCAACAAGGAGTTCTGCCTGCGCCAGTGCTTCAGCAAGGCTTCTATTCTCTATTTCTTTTCTCTCATTATTCAAATCAAGCAACATCGTGACAATTTTATTACACTCAATAGCATCATTGCTTGATAAAAGCCGCGCCCCTAAGCTTGAATTCCCGATTCTGCCTCCTGCATTGATGTGGGGACCTATGCAAAAACCGAGATGATAAACACTAGGCTTTTCTTCAATACCTATCGCATCGGCAAGAGTTCTAAGCCCCATATTTCCTCGTTCTGACATCACTTTTAGTCCCTGTTTTACAAATGCCCTGTTTAACTTGAGCATTGGCATGACATCACAAACAGTACCAAGAGCTACCAAGTCCAAATAATTCATTAAATTTGGCTCATTTTCTTGCTGAAAATACCCTGCTTGTCTCAGAGTCTTATTCAATGCAATCAACAACATAAAGGAAGTCCCTACACCCGACAAATACGTGTAAGTCGACGTCTCATCAAGGCGATTGGGATTTATAATGGCCGTCGCATCCGGTAATGTGGGAGACCCTATGTGGTGGTCCACAACAATTACATCTAATCCCGCAGCCCTAGCAACTGATATTGGTTCATGCGCAACAGTACCGCAATCTACTGTGATACATAAACTACATCCCTTCTTTCTAAGTTTTATTAGAGCTTCTGGATTTGGTCCATACCCCTCTTTTAAGCGATCGGGAATGTAAACTTCCGCAGTAGCTCCTATGCTTTTGAAATACCTCTTGAGCATTGCCGAAGAGGTCGCCCCATCAACATCATAGTCACCAAAAATTACTATTCTTTCTTTCTCATAAATGGCTTTTAATATCCTATCAACAGCCTTTCCCATATCCAACAGATGGAAGGGATCCGGCAGAAGCAGCTTTAAAGTGGGAAACAAGAAATCTCTAATATCATCTAGAGGTATGCGTTTTATAGCTAAGACATGCGCTACGATTTCAGAAAGTCCGAACTTCTGCTTTATCGTGAGTACATCCCTATATGTAGCGTTATGCACCTTCCATACGGCTCCACTTACTCCCGTACATAAGACTGCTTCTTCTGCTGAGCTTTGTAGCATACTGCACCAAATTCCTAATATAGGCCGTCAATTTTGTGCACACTACCCCTCAGAAGCAATGATTATTTATTATAAGAAGCAACACCCCATAACTCGCTCACGTAGAGCATATCCTGCGTAACACAACTTCTTACCAACAGTAACGCGGTGGATAATCGATAAAATCCTTTACTATCTATGGCGTGAAAAAGCCCTCCACTCCATCAAATGTGTATAGCTTGACCAGTTTTACAACGTCAAGACCAAGCCCTTCAAGGCAAAGCAATAATTGACTAATAGAAGTAGAATCCGCACCTTCCTGTGCATCATAGACGAATCGGCATGTCAAAAGATCAATATACGAACAAACACATGGGGCATTAGGCCATAACTCCAGGCCCTTCGCGTGTATGAGACGTAGTTTGACAGAAGGAGGCAGGGCTGCCGCTAAAGATTGCACCAACTCATTTAACCCGTCACCACCAGACCAATGGATTGTTACATCCGCTCCAACTAATACCTTCTTAGAGGTATCTTGCACACGCTCATAGTGCATAGCCTCCTCGGTATTCTTATTTATCAACATGCTGCGTAGATACTTTGGGGAAGTTCCAAGATTATTTACAACAGCTTGCGCAAACTCAGTGGTAGAAGCCCTACTAGAGCTGGTTTTTGCATTGTAAATATCGGCAGTATGTACACCATCTTCTAAAGTTTTCAAAAACGCATTATATATGGCCTGGGCGGTGGATTCTTGTCCAATATGCACCAGCATCTGCACTGCAGCGTTAAGTAGCCCTGACGGATTCGCTATATTTTGTCCGGCTATATCTGGAGCAGAACCGTGTACTGCTTCAAACATTGCGTATTCTTCTCCGAGATTTGCACTACCTGACAGTCCAATGGAGCCCGAAGCTACAGCCACAACATCTGATAATATATCACCATACAGGTTAGGAGTTACCACTACATCGTATTCTTCAGGATGTGCAGCAATCCTTGCCATGCCTATATCCACTATGCAGTACTCTGAAGATATGTCAGGGTACATCGCAGCAATTTTTTGAAAGGCACTGCGAAATGTCCCATCCGTCATTTTCATAATATTATCCTTGATCAGACAGGTCACCCGCTTTCTATTATGGCTTCGGGCATAGCGAAACGCATACGCACAGAGCCTTTCGGAAGCAGATCTTGTGGTAATTTTATCACATACCGAGGCATCTTGAGATATCCTATACTCTACACCACAATACGTGTCCTCTTCATTTTCGCGGACTACCACGATATCGAGATTAGTACTTCCGGTATCTATGATAGGAGAATACGTGACACAGGGACGCACGTTTGCGTATAAACCTAAGCTCTTACGTAACGCGACATTTAAGCTCTTATGGCCTCCACCTTGAGGAGTCATAGTAGGAGACTTCAGTAAGACTTTGGTTCTACGGATAGAAGCCCAAGAAGACGGAGCGATACCACAGGGCCAGTCCCTTTTATACTGTGCATGACCTATCTCCGCAGTTTCAACCGCTATATCCGCCTGTGCTTCTTTTAATATTAGAAGTACAGCCTCCATAATTTCCGGTCCTATACCATCTCCATAAGCTACTGTTATCGGTACCGACATTTTCTTCCCTGTCCAAAAAACGCAGTAGTATAGCGCATCTTTGTAGAATCAGGAAGTACCTAAGATTGTATAGCCCAAAGAACCCGACTGTATTTTCCGTTCTATACGAAAATTTAACTTATGAAATATAACTGCGAGTGATATTAATACCGCAACATTACGGACAGCTACAACATTATAGTAACGGTAATCGCTATATAGATTAAACTTAGAGAAATTCAGTTCAAAAAGATCTCTGACATGTGGGAGCCGCAGAGTGTGTCCTATCTTCTAGGTGTCACCGTTGTATAGATATAAATGACAGCATCTCCTGTATTTTTATGGAAAAATCATCTAATTTACCAGAGATTGTGAACTGATTAAGTGGATACTTTTCAGGAAAGTGCTCGAATTGGTGCTGAAAATTAGCTTTATCAGCAAGTATACTTTTCAATCTCTGTATATCCAGAAAATCATCTGGCCTGGAGAAGTGCCATTTATCCTCTGGCAGAGGATCATCCCCTGATGGTAATGCAATGCAGGTATATACGTCACTATACTCTATGCATCCAGTGGCTTCGTTGATATAAACATCGTATCGAAAATTTGAAGATACGAATCCTCCTATCCATGGATAAGGAAAAAAGTGAAGATATACGGAAACTTTATTAGGCTCAGTACAGCGCATGTGTACTGAATGCTTTATAGGTACTTCGTTTTTATCTCTAGGGATATGCTTCAGAAGATCCTTATAATTGCTTTCAAATGGAAGATACTCATTATCTTTGTCTGCCATACGTGCAATAGCACAGGTGGTTGCGTTTGGATACCCTTCGACACAAGATTGATTGAGGGTGCTGACTAGCTCCTCTAACAGTAATGGATTTGGTATGCCTGCACTACCAGTTTCACCAACTGCGTTAGCCCTTTCAAACATCAATTTGAGTTTACAGAAAGATTCCCTTCTATCTCCTTGAGCATCCAGCACTGAGGTGTATTCTTCAGGCTTTATCCCCGTTTTTTTACAGATCTCTTCCAGTGGAAATAGCGAAAGCCTCGCACTTGGTGACATATCATCATAGATCTTGGTGATTTCTGTAAGATAGGTTTGCGCACGAGTCTAACCGCCTTTTACCAGATCAGTGGCATAAGAAGCATGGTATTTCATCCGGTCCATTTTTGCACACTATAATAGTGTCGTCCCTTGGGCATGCATCAAAACAACATGAAAATGATGGCACCCGGGGATTTGATGTTCTATCCCTTGTGAGAAACTCCGTAACGTAATGCTTTAACACATCACAAGAAACAAAAACATGATGGGGCACGGTGCCTGCCTAAACCCACGCAAGCATAAGAAACGACACCTAAGCTTTTTACTAATTTCTTAGTCTTATGCTAGATAATAAGATTTATTACGTAGGATTTTAGTATACATATCGAGGCATATGTAGTTGCAATACTTTCAAGTGTTTTCGAATCAGGATCGTATTGCAATGATATGTTCCAGAGTTTTATAGGTGTACCCTTATAACATCTCCAGAAACTGCAAGACAGCTTGAACCTGTAATGCGTTCAATATCATCCTCAAAAGGCAAGTATATTGATCATGGCAGTAAACTTCACTTCTCATATAACGACCGACTATCCCGTAGCTGTACCTTTTTAAAATTAGTCACAGATTAGTTTCCTCTCGGAGTGCAGATAACCTTTATAAAGTCCGTGGGAAGATTATGAGATAGACTGTCATTGCTGTTAGGTAAGATTATAAATCCACTGTGCAGACTTACTAAGTATGGCAAATCGCTGATCGTAGTTTGTTTCGCGAGTGGTGCAGCACTAATTTGTCTAGTTACTTCACTTACCTTAACTAGGGTATTCAGAGTTAAAGATGGTTTGTGTAATGAATTCCATCAACAACGCCAACAAAGTTCCCACCGAGACCAACGCAAGCATAAGGAACAACGCCTAAACCTTCACTAAGAAGATCATAACAAGCATTGACCATTACGGAAGTAGAAGAAACCGCCCTGATCTCAACAACTTCACCCCCTTCAATAGTTTTAGCAAGCAACCCTGCTACTATGGTTTTTTCTTCAGGGGTTAGCTCCTGTACTAGGTCTTTAGCTACGGCTTTGGCGTTGTCGTTTGTAACAGGAGTTGGTGTCCCCCCATTGCTCGCGGCTATCGTAGATGTGGGCCAGTTCTTACTACCATCTCCTTTCAGGGTTGCACTGACAAAGTTCTTTAAAGTCTCCGCGACAGTTGAGCCACCGCTACTGTGGTTACCCGCAGCGCCACACACTGCAACCTCAGCTTTGCTAGCGCTGGAACCATTAGCAGTTTCCCCAGCATACTTCCCAAATTGGTTACTGCCCGATCCCTCCTTCTTCGTCTTACAAACCTTCCCATCAATACTGGGATGAGAAACCCCAACCGCCTTAGCAAACTGAACAAAGTCCTTCCCAGAGGTCTTAGCAAGAGCAGCGGTAAGCTTATCAGTTTGTCCAGTAACAACATCATAAGCTAACTCCTTAGCTAGTAGATATACTGTATCAGCTTCATCTTCCTTACTACCACTATCTCTAATACCCTTGGTCTTGAAGCGCTCGTAACCAATCTCAAGCTCAACCCTGGCACCACCAATACCATAACCAACACTGCCTTCCATAGCTACAAGCATGTTGTCCTTAAACCCAATCCGAGGATCAGGAGTGTTCCAGTCAAACTTGTGTGACTCTAGCTTTACACTCTTTCCATCCTTTAAGTATGGATATACTGCCTTTGTCTCTCCGTTACTCTCCCTTATACTAAAATCTCTTATCTTGCTAAACGCTGGACTGTAATCCAAACCAACATAGAAATATCCCGCACCACCAGTCTCCAAAGCGCTAACGTCATCATGAGCCCTGACATCATTCCCAGCCATGACTATAGCCATAGACATCATTACGCTTCCTAAAAATAGCTTACTTCTAGATCTCATATACTAACTCCCTAATAGAAGCGGGGTAAGTTTGACTTACCCCGCTTCCAACAAACCACCTTAAAAAGCAAACCTAACACCAAATTCCCCACCGACATAAGCCATGGAGAAGTTAGCAATAGCAGTATCCTTAGTACGACCCGCCGGACTAGTATCATCTACAAGACGTTGAGCCGGGAGATCATCATAAACACCATCTCCCACAACACGATGGTAAAAGCCACCCGCAAAAGCCGAGATTTCAGGAGAGAGCTGATAACTCAAGCCAGCCTTTAACCTATAAGCAAGCTTAGGAGTGATATGCCCATCAACAACACCCACGAAGTTTCCACCGAGACCAACACAAGCATAAGGAACAACGCCTAAACCTTCACTAAGAAGATCATAACAAGCATTAACCATCACAGAAGTAGAAGAGACAGCCCTGATTTCAACAACCTCTCCCCCTTCAATAGTTTTAGCAAGTAGCCCAGCTACTATGGTTTTTTCGTCACTATTAAGAGCTACTAGGTCTTTAGCTACAGCTGTCGCGTTGCTATTAGTAGGCCCAACAACGGTTTCGTTGCTTGTCGCGGTAGCAGCTCTACCCGTCGGCCAGTTTTTCCCTTCTCCTACCTTCACAGCCCCAACAAAGCCACTGAACGATTTAGGCCCCGTCGCAGCTGAGTCTGCCAGTCCGCTACACTGCGCCGTCTTGTGCGCATTCGTGTTACTTTCCTTCGCGTCGGCATCATAGTCCTTACCCTTGTTCGGTACCAACGCAGCATGCTTCCCACTACAAACCTTCCCATCAATGGTAGGGTGGGAAATTCCAACCGCCTTAGCAAACTGAACGATGTCCTTACCTGAGGTTTTGGCAAGAGCAGCAGCAAGGTTATCAGTCTGCCCAGTAACAACATCATAAGCTAACTCCTTAGCCAGTAGATATACTGTATCAGCTTCATCTTCCTTACTACCACTATCTCTAATACCCTTGGTCTTGAAGCGCTCGTAACCAATCTCAAGCTCAACCCTGGCACCACCAATACCATAACCAACACTGCCTTCCATAGCTACAAGCATGTTGTCCTTAAACCCAATCCGAGGATCAGGAGTGTTCCAGTCAAACTTGTGTGACTCTAGCTTTACACTCTTTCCATCCTTTAAGTATGGATATACTGCCTTTGTCTCTCCGTTACTCTCCCTTATACCCTTATATCTAATAATAGATTTCTAGATAACCTATCTCCAAATACGGCATGCGCTTTGTATTTAACTCCGAATTCCGAAGTGCGATATCTACTCCACAGTGCAGCTAACAAAACTAGCCTTGGTATGATTTGTTCGTCATCTAGAAAGAAGACTGTCGCGTTCTCCAGGGACTTCATCCTTCTCTTCAAAAGCATCGTGTCCAGCAATATTTGCTCCTAAAAGATTTGCATTCGCAAAATTTACGTCCTCTAACCTTGCATCGGTAAAGTCGGTAAAAGAAAGATTTGCACCCGTAAAATTCACTTTTGACAAGTGTGCATCATTGAATTTAACTCCAGCTAATACAGCGTTCGAAAAGTCTATGTCGTGTAAACTCATACCACTAAAGTCAAAGTAGGAATAATTCACGTCAAAGACTAGCTCACTTGAGAATAACTGCTCTAAAGCATCTATTGAACCTATAGCCCCTACAGGCGCACTGATTCCATTATCGACCACAAGAGTATTCTTGAATGTACAATCCCGGAACTTAGCCGCACTCATCGTGTTGCCGTGTATACTCGACCCTATAAATGCTGACTTTGAGA
The DNA here is from genome assembly GCF_000964685.1 of Anaplasma phagocytophilum str. Webster. GTDB lineage: Bacteria > Pseudomonadota > Alphaproteobacteria > Rickettsiales > Anaplasmataceae > Anaplasma > Anaplasma phagocytophilum. The sequence continues at coordinate 739,634 of NZ_LANS01000001.1, read as the reverse complement.
AAAGAATGCCAGCCATGTCGCTGCGAAAGAAATTCACCTTGTTCAAATTACTGTTGTAAAACCTAGCTTTATCAAACTGACTATTGTATATGATCAGGTCATTGAGCTGCGCATATGCCCATCTGGTATTGCGAGCTATAATACCGCTGTAAACAGATTTTGACGCCTTCGCCCCTTTCATATTAGCACTGGTAAAATCCACCTCTGACACGTTCACACCCTCTAACATCGCACCATGTAGTGATGCGGAACGCATATTTGATTTCGTTATGTTAGAATTTCTAATGACCGCATTGTTAAGTATGGCTAAGTTCATTTCGCTGTGAGAAACACGTCCTGAATCTAAAGATACTCCACGAAGATCTGAGGATTGTAGTATAGATTCTTCTATAGATGCACCGTTTAGAACACTATGTTGCAATATCGCATCTTTGAGGTTAACACCAACCAAAGACGTGTTTTCCAGCGTAGCCCTGCTGAGATCTGCATCACGTAGATCAGTGTAATAAACATCAGCAGAATACATGTTAACATTCTTGAGATTGGCTTTATATAAGCTTGCGGAACGGATGCTGGCCATCTCAAGGTTGGAAAAGCTGAGATCACTTCCTGTTAAATCTGCAAAATCCAGGTTAACAGCGTACATCATAGAGTGCTGCAATAAGGACTGCTGTATTCTTGCACTCCGTAAATTTGCACCAAAAAAGCTCACCTCTGTTAAGTCACTATTTTGAATCACAACGTTAGACGCTTCTGCATCCTGGAAGTTTGCTTTGCGTAGTGTGGACTCCGTTATAGAAACCAACGTAAGCTCCGCATTAGAAAAGGTCGCACCATACCCCGTCACCTTATCCAAAGATGCCATTTGCATATCAGAGCCTATGAATGAGGAGTATCCTATATCTGAAGACGTAATCTTAACTCCACTTAAGTCAGCTAGCGCTAAATTGGCAAACTTCAAATCCACATTTTCAAAGCGTGATTTATTGAGGTCCGTATTAGAGAAATCCGTGCCACGCATATCCGAGTTGGTAAAGACGGTATTCGAAATGTTACTGTGCCTAAAGCTAGCCTGCATGAGATTCACATCTTCAAAGATCGATCCTCTCATGTCCAATTCACTAAAATCCGCCCCGTAGAAATTGTTTCCAAATTCCTTAGAGAAATTAGGTGCAATCCCTTTGGCATCACATTTCGTAATGAAATCTTGAAAATCCTGACGGGTGTACGGAGTTTTCTTCATCCCCTCTACGTCTTTAATGAAAGAACTCCTCGGATCTTCCTCTGCCGTAGAGGCACATGCATTGGTGTATATAAAAATACCCGACAAAACAATGCAGACTGCGGTGCGGCTTATGCGGCAAAGTAACGAGCAAAACATCCAGCTGTATATACCAAAATTTACTTCACCCATAGCAAACACCAAAACAATACTTTTGTAAATCACACGCATTGTAGTGCGCAAAAGCTCAAAAAGTATTAACCCCTTTCACGGGCACACAGAGCCACATGGAAAAATGTGCATACAACAAAGACTCTCCAGCATGATTACCTCAATTTGGCATTTATAGATACAAGGAATGCTGCAGCAATCACAATTTTACTATGTTGTCACTTGCACATTTATAACGCATTGCACAAACTCCAAGAATAATTTTACATTGTAACGTTGTGCACCGTTGAGTCTTTTGGCATACGATAGCATTGTCAATCATAGGGTAGAACAGTGCGATTTGGCTCGATAATTTTTAAAATTTTTGGTTGCGTGTTTCCGTGTGCAATATTGCTAACGTTGGGCACATGGCAGATCTTACGTTTACAAGAGAAGTTGCATATAATTCATACTATGAGCGGTGCCATTGTTCCCTTACCTGAAGGGGATGATTTGCAATCTCATAACTATAAGCGTATTCAGGTACAAGGCACTTTTAAAACTACGTATTTCAGAGTTTTTGCTGGACGGGCGGGATATTATTTTCTGCAGCCTATGGAGCTCACCGACGGAAGACATGTGTTAATCAATCGAGGCACATTATCAGAGTATGCAAAAATTGATATACAGGATGCTTCAATGGACGAACAGGTCAGCGGCACTTTATACTGCACATTGAGTAGTAAAACAAAGTGGGTTGCTGCTAACAATGCCGATAAAAATCTTTGGTTTTGGTATGACATCGAAAGTATGTCAAAGCACATAGGGGTGCCCCTAGAAGATTGTATAATATGGGGGGATAAGACATCACTGCTGGATGGGCTACAGCCTAATAAGATGCCGCAAGTCAGAAATGATCATCTAGAGTACGCGATCACCTGGTATACCCTGGCTATGATATGGGTAGGGGGTTATATTTATTTTCTGAGAACAAGGCAGCGGTTGCGCAGTAGACCTCATAACCCAGAGTGATATGCCCATCAACCACGCCAACGAAGTTACCACCAAGACCAACGCAAGCATAAGGAACAATGTATAGTCTTCTCACTGATACCCCTGTCTTGGCTTTAATAATAAGATTTATTACTGAAGCTCTTGGGATACATAGATCTATATGTAATGCACATATTTATACTTCACAGAGTATTCGAAAGTAACTTCCTAACTCTTCATGGTGATGGTCTATGTGATTATACCAGTCTCTAAGAAGCACAATCTTACTCTAAAGTTATTTCATATAAGAAGATATCCTCGTATTGAAAGTATTGAGGTTGCTATGAGATTCTATTCTTAACTCTCGCATAATATGGTTCCCTATATCTCGCAAAACATTCAATCACACCCGAAATTAAGCGCAGACGTGTTAAGTAACTTGTTTTGGGTTCCTACAGAGGTATAAGAAGCTTTCCAAACCCCAAAAAAACTACCGTATATGATGAGATTACGTATGGCCTGATGAATTGTCCATCACAGAAGTAGAAGAAACTGCCCTAATTTCAACAACCTCACCGCCTTCAATAGTTTTAGCTAGTAACCCTGCTACTATGGTTTTTTCGTCACGATTAAGGTTTACTAGGTCTTTGGCTACGGCGTTGGCGTTGCCATTCGGTGTACCATCCTTTGTATTGGTGCTATGTATGCGTCCCGTGGGCCAGTTCTTATTCTCCAGCTCTACATCCTTAACGAACTTACTAAAGGATTTCCCACTCTGCCCACTACTGGCTAGATTGCTGCACTGTGCCGTCTTTGTGTTTCCATCCGGCTCTGCCTTGTATTCCGTTACGCTTCCTCCCGTGGAGCCCGCGGCATGAGTCCCACTACAAACCTTCCCATCGATCTTAGAATGAGCAATTCCAAGAGCATTGGCAAACTGAACGATATCTTTCCCAGAGGTCTTGGCAAGAGCAGCGGTAAGTTTATCAGTCTGCCCAGTAACAACATCATAAGCTAACTCCTTAGCTAGTAGATATACTGTATCAGCATCATCTTCCTTACTACCACTATCTCTAATACCCTTGGTCTTCCTTTTTAATAATAAGAGTTATTGCATAGGATCTTGGTATACCCAGAGATCCATATGTAATACACATACTTATACTGCACAGAGTATTCAAAAGTAACTTACTAATACTCAAGTAGTGCAGCTCTCTATAACTACAGGAACCTCAATTTCTAAAAATCACTATCTTGTTCTGAAGCTACTTCACACTTAAAGATATCCTCACAGTTAAGTATTGGGATAGCGTCTTCGCTACGAGATTCTATCGGTATAACTTCCTAATATCTCAGAGAATAACCCGGACATCCAAAGTGCACTCCATAACCTAAGTAGAAGAAACGGCCGTAATATTTAACCGTCACTACCTCAATTATTGCAGTACTATGTATATCCCTAGTTTTGTATTATGCACCTTATTACAAATAGTATTTATACTTGAACATACCCCTGAAAAGTATCTCCACTGTACCAGTCTTGTAGATATTTAAGACTTCAGTACGGTTTTGACTCATAAAGGTCATAGGTATATAGTATATTCTATAGCAGGGGCATGTGGTGTAAAGTTGCGCCGCAGTGGTCTTGGCATTTAGGTATATGAGAGGTGTTTTGTGCGGGTTTCCGAAACGTGTATAAACTCAGAGAATGATGTATTGAATATTTTGATGGAACGATCTGCGATCTTAAAGGGTCATTTCCTCCTTACTTCAGGTCTGCACACCGATACCTATATACAGTGTGCAAAGTTACATGAGGTACCTTCCGTGTGTGTGCTTTTGTGTGAGGCTTTGCTTAAAAAGGCACGCGCCAGTGGGCATGAAGACTTGCTCAATGTAGATGTTGTAGCGTCTCCCGCAATAGGAGGGCTGATGTTTGGATATGAAATAGCCCGGCAGCTTGGCGTGAATTTTGTATTTTTTGAGCGTGTTGATGGTTGTTTCACCTTACGTAGAGGCTTTAACGTTGCTGAGAATGCCAAGGTTCTAATTGTGGAAGACGTTATTACCACCGGTAAATCTTCTCTTGCAGTTATTAATGCAGTAACTGCTCTTGGGGGGAAGGTCGCAGGTGAATTGAGTATTGTTACGCGCGCCAAAGATGTGGACATGCCTGTGCCAGTAGTCAGTTTGCTGTCATTAGACATAAAGAATTACCGCGAAGAAGAAGTGCCTGACTTTTTAGCACAAATCCCTATCTCAAAGCCTGGCAGTAGTTTTATCAAATAAGCTGTTTTTGTGTAGATTGACACTATTCGTCAACATATTGTATTGGCAAGATGAGAGACGTAGGGAACTTTAGGAATATGAAAGAAAGGTATTCTCAGCAGGTATTGGTTCCTGAAGTTGGCGCACAGGGACAAAAGCGACTACTGAGTAGTTCAGTCTTGGTTGTAGGATGTGGAGGCCTCGGTAGCACTACGATTCCAATTCTTGCAGCAAGTGGAATTGGACGTCTTGTCCTATGTGATGACGATACAGTCAAGATTTCTAATCTCAACCGGCAAACGATATACAGAGAGGAAGACATTGGGTTGAGTAAAGTTGATGTGGCCACACGATTTGTGAACAAACTCAATAGAGACGTGGAAGTTATAGGGTTAAAGGCTGCTATAGGGCCACGCAACTTCAATACCGTACTTAATGATGTAGATATCGTAGTAGACTGCGTCGACAGATTAGCGGTGAAACTATTTCTAAACGATGCGTGTGTTGCAAAAAATAAAGTGCTTATACACAGTGTGGCAATAGGGTTTGTCGGTGAATTAATGGTTATCAATCCAGGAAAAAGCCCATGTTATCGTTGTTTTTTTGAGCAGCAACCTGTAAGTACGGATCTCAATTGTGCTCGTGCAGGCGTTATTGGTGCTACAGTTGGAGTGGTGGGAAGCATGGCTGCTGGTGAGGTGATTAAGCACGTAATTGGAGTCTCACAGCCCAATACAGGCAAGCTACATAGGATTGATCTGCTTAATCACAATTTTACTACATATGAGTTTTCTAAAAATCCAAAATGTATGTGTTGTGGGACAGATAGTACCACAGACCCATACGATTTAGAAAGTTATGAAGGTAAACTTAGGCAGCATGAATAAAACTGCTCGCTGTAAAATCCGCTCTTATAGCAAAAGTGAAGCTTATGCAGTCACATGCTAGTTACGAGGTATATGCAGTGCTAGCTATGGTTTCGTAAGTAACAGCGGCCGTTTATCCTACAGGCGGATGCATTGAGTTTCTACAAACTGAGGCTTCGTGCGAAAAAAGTATTTCTTTGTTAAATCTGCGCCCGCTTTACAAGCTACATGTGGTAGATAGCAGACGTTGAGCCGACAGATTGTCATAAATGCCATCTCCAACTCAAAGAGATAGATATAACTAACGATCCAGCAGCGCAACTTGAAATGGTAGAACGCTCTGGTAGGAAGACAGTTCCACAGATATTCATCGACGGAGAAAGCATTGGGGGATGTGACGATTTGTACGAGCTATATGAGTCAGGAAAACTAGAACTATAAGCTGGCAGCCATGTGAGATGTTGTAAGTACACTGATTCCGGAGACATTGGTAGGTGCGTCCTCAAAGCTGCAATTCTGATCTAAGCACCGCAGTTATTAGAAGTAAGCTATTATTAGGAAGCGTAATGATGTCGATGGCTATAGTCATGGCTGGGAATGATGTCAGGGCTCATGATGACGTTAGCGCTTTGGAGACTGGTGGTGCGGGATATTTCTATGTTGGCTTGGATTACAGTCCAGCGTTTAGCAAGATAAGAGATTTTAGTATAAGGGAGAGTAACGGAGAGACAAAGGCAGTATATCCATACTTAAAGGATGGAAAGAGTGTAAAGCTTGAGTCGCACAAGTTTGACTGGAACACACCTGATCCTCGGATTGGGTTTAAGGACAACATGCTTGTAGCTATGGAAGGCAGTGTTGGTTATGGTATTGGTGGTGCCAGGGTTGAGCTTGAGATTGGTTACGAGCGCTTCAAGACCAAGGGTATTAGAGATAGTGGTAGTAAGGAAGATGAAGCTGATACAGTATATCTACTAGCTAAGGAGTTAGCTTATGATGTTGTTACTGGACAGACTGATAAGCTTACCGCTGCTCTTGCCAAGACCTCCGGTAAAGATATCGTTCAGTTTGCTAAGGCGGTTGGGATTACCAATTCCACTATCGATGGGAAGGTTTGCGTGACAAAGAAGGGAAACGATACTCATGCGAAAAGTCATGGAGTATATGCAGATAAGACGGATCGGACAGCCGACACGAAGAATAAAACGGCACTCTGTGGAGGTAAAGGAGGTGCGGTTAGTGGTGGCAGCGGCTACGACAAAGACCAGACAACACCTCAGGTTTTAATGGACTTTGTGGCTAATACACTAAAAGATGGTAGCCAGAATTGGCCTACATCTAGTGCAAGTGACACAGGCACGCACAAACCAGCGCCTGAAACTAATGACAACGCCAAAGCCGTAGCTAAAGACCTAGTAGCTCTTAATAGTGACGAAAAAACCATAGTAGCAGGGTTACTAACTAAAACTATTGAAGGCGGTGAGGTTGTGGAAATCAGGGCCGTTTCTTCTACCTTCATAAGGATCAGAGACAAGTTGATATCACTTCTGCCCTTGTTAACTTGGGAATGGAAGATTGTACATAGCGTCTGTGCCGCGGGAGTACGTTACAGCAATCTGAGACTTTTGGTGCTATTATCAGGCACTTGGTTTATACCGGGGTAAGCTATTTAAGATATTATCTCAGATGTGAGAGAGGTTACATGTTGCTCATGTCGGTGAGATTAGGGCAGTTTCTTCCACTTCCGTTATGGTTAATTTCTGTGATGGCTTGTGAACTTCGGGTATGCTGGTTATTTTGAGGTATTAGGAAGTTACACCAATAGAATCTCACAGCGAAGATGTTGCCTCTATATTGCACTATGAAGATCTATTCCAGTTTCAAAAACACTGGTAAGTATTCTCATGATCTATAAATCGCTAGCTCAGTATAAAAGTATACGCAATAACTTTTATTATTAAAACAAGACCAAGGGTATTAGAGATAGTGGAAGTAAGGAAGATGAAGCTGATACAGTATATCTACTAGCTAAGGAGTTAGCTTATGATGTTGTTTCTGGGCAGACTGATAACCTTGCTGCTGCTCTGGCCAAAACCTCAGGTAAGGACATCGTTCAGTTTGCTAAGGCTGTTGGAATTTCCCACCCTACCATTGATGGGAAGGTTTGTACCAAGAGTCATATGAAGGGGACGGATAGTGCTACTAAATTCGACACAAACCTTACGTCCAGCGCTGATGCTAATACTACACAGTGCAGTGGATTAGCTAGTCCGGGGGAAAACAAGTTTAGTACCTTTGTTGAAGCTGTAAAACTACAAGATGGGACACATTGGCCTACGGGGAGTTATTCTACCGGAAGTGCTGGTGTTGCAAACTCACAAAATAGCAACGCCAAAGCCGTAGCTACAGACCTAGTAGCGCTTAATCCTGAAGAAAAAACGATAGTAGCAGGGTTACTAGCTAAGACTATTGAAGGGGGTGAAGTTGTTGAGATCAGGGCGGTTTCTTCTACTTCCGTAATGGTTAATGCTTGTTATGATCTTCTTAGTGAAGGTTTAGGCGTTGTTCCTTATGCTTGTGTTGGTTTAGGCGGTAACTTTGTGGGCGTTGTTGATGGGCATATCACAAACCACTCACTCTCTGCCCCTGTATGATCCCAAAATGTCTCTAGGCAAATCAGTGCTACATCACTTCAAAACAAACTACGATCAGCGATTTGCCAGACTTAGCAGGTCTGTACAGTGGCTTTATAATCTTACCTAGCATGCATAACATTCTATCTCATGATCTCCCCACGGACTTCATAAAGGTTATCTGTACTTCGAGGGAAGCTAATCTGTGTCTTATGCGGATAGTGTTTAGAACATAACTTCTAAGCTTGCTTATAGATTAAAGGCTGGGTTGAGTTATCAGCTCTCTCCTGAAATCTCGGCTTTTGCTGGAGGTTTCTACCTGCTTAAGAATCGCAGATGAGTTTCTCCAACCTATGCCATGGTTAACTTTGAGAATATTGGCCTCATGTGGCTAGATTACTAGCCAGAACCATAGAACAGCTTCTCACAGTTATACCTTGATCATCCCGTGACAATGTTTGAACTTTTTCCCAGAACCACAAGGACATCTGTCATTGCGCGCTATGCCACCAAATAACTGACTTGTTGAGTTATTTAAATTAATCATTCCATCATCAGGTTGTTGCTGCACTTCCAACTCAATATGAGCAAGCTTTTGGATTACCATCTCATAAAATCGAGAAAGCATTTTTTCAAGTAGATAGAAAGCCTCAATCTTAAATTCATTAAGCGGATCTTTCTGACCAACAGACCTCAAATTTATCCCGCATTTAAGACTATCCAAAGCCGCTAGATGATCAGTCCATAGATGGTCTAACGAAGTAATTAGCACGCGCCTCGCCGCAAAATCCCACAGATTCTCATCCTTATGCACAAACCCATCTGCTTTTTTCTTCAGAAGATCATCTGCAACCTTATCCAAATATGCTATAACCTCCTCCCTTGTCTCGAGAGCTGATAGAGCACCTATATCAAGCTCTATGCCATATATCCTGGTAACCTCTGCGGATAACTCTTCAGCAGTTTCTCTATGCCCTAAATCGCAATACTTCTCTTTGATAATGCGCGATACGATATCACAGTTAAGATTACTGTAAAAGGGCACCAAATCATATGTCTCTCTATCGAGAATCTGATTCCTTTGCGCAAATATTACCTTGCGCTGCTCATTGATTACATCGTCAAACCTGAGTAGCGATTTCCTAATGTCGTAATTTCTCGCCTCTACCTTTTTCTGCGCACGCTCAATGGCCCTATTAATCCATTTATGCTGTATAGCTTCACCCCTCTTCATTCCAAGACGCTTCAACATGCCTCGTACCTTGTCAGAGCCAAAAATACGCAGCAAACCATCTTCTAACGAAAGAAAGAACTTCGACAAGCCAGGATCACCCTGTCTACCAGACCGCCCGCGTAATTGATTATCAATACGCCTACTTTCGTGCCTCTCAGTCCCTATAATACAAAGCCCACCTGCCTGCATTACAATCTCTTTATCATGCTTCGCTTGCTCGATAATCTTATTTATCCTCTTCGCCCTCTCTTCCTCGTCTGTAATCCCTGCAAGCTCATTTCTGGCCAACATCTCAGGGTTTCCACCAAGCTTAATATCAGTACCACGCCCCGCCATATTAGTTGCTATAGTCACGGCACCCGGCTTCCCCGCCTGTGCTATTATGTAAGCTTCTTTTTCATGGTATCGTGCATTAAGTACGGAATGCTTTATACCACGCATCGTGAGTAACTTTGAGAGAAGCTCAGATTTCTCAATGCTTATAGTGCCTACAAGCGTAGGTTGCTTTCTCTTGTGACACTCAATAATGAAATCTATAACCGCTTCATATTTTTCTTCCTCAGTGCAGTATATGTCATCATCAAGATCAACACGCTGCACTGGCACATTGGTTGGAATCTGCATAACTTGTAAATTATACGTTCCAAGAAATTCATCAGCTTCCGTCTCAGCAGTACCTGTCATACCAGATAACCTTTTGTACATGCGGAAGTAATTCTGGAATGTCGTAGACGCAAGAGTTTGGTTCTCATTATTAATACGCACACCCTCCTTTGCTTCCAAGGCCTGATGCAACCCGTCAGAATAACGCCGACCATCCATCATACGACCGGTAAACTCATCAATTATTACGACACTACCGTTTTTTACGATGTAGTCCTTATCCGCAAAGTACAGCTTATGAGCCCGCAAAGCTTGCCCTACATAGTGCATCATAATAATATTCTCCGCGCTGTATAGCGAAGAACCCTCAGGGATTAACTGGTGCGATATCAATAACTGCTCAACTTTAAGAGCACCATCTTCAGTTAAAAATGCCGTCTTACTCTTTTCATCAATGTCATAATCTTCCTGCTCTAAATCTCTTACAAGAGCATCTACCTTTCCATATAACGAGCTGTCGCGCTCTACCGGACCCGATATTATGAGTGGAGTTCTCGACTCATCTATCAATATGGAGTCAACCTCATCAACGATAGCGTAGTTGTAGCCACGTTGAACCATATTTTCCCTACTGAATTTCATGTTATCACGCAGATAATCAAAACCCAGTTCGTTATTAGTAGAGTACAAAATATCACAATTATATGCAGCCTTCCGCGCCTCATCAGACGAACTGCTAGTGATACAACCTACACTTATACCCAGAGCACTATACAACTTCCCCATCCACTCTGAGTCACGCTCCGCCAAGTAGTCATTCACAGTAACTACGTGCACTCCCTTACTTTCAAGAGCATTTAGATATGCTGCAAGCGTTGCAACCAGCGTTTTCCCCTCACCAGTTTTCATCTCAGCAATCATGCCCCTGTGCAATGCAATGCCCCCTATGAGCTGCACATCGAAGTGACGCATGTCCAACACCCTACGCGAAGCCTCACGCACAACAGCAAACGCCGGCACAAGAAGATCATCCAGCGTAACAGTGCCCTCAGACAACATTTTCCGAAACTCACCGGTCTTTCCAAAAAGGGCTTCAGATGAAAGGGCCGCCATCTCCCCTTCCAGCGCGTTGATACTTTTTACTATCTTATGTACAGAAGCACCCTTAGCTCTGCTACTATAAGGCCAGAATACACGCTTCGCTATACTCAACATAAGCACGACTCAAGAATATCGGAGGGTGAATTATATGCTCAAGTCTTCAAAAGCACAACAGAATTGACTCGGTAATCAACTGCACTTCTACCGCAATTTTAAGCTCGACACAGAACAACGCAAAACGCATTAACTGTATATTTACCCAGTCAACAAATTACATTAATGTGATGCTAATTAGGTACAACAGACCGCTTCAGAGGACGAGTACTGATACCTCCGTCCTTTTCTAACTTCTTACCAGCAATGATATCAGCAATATCATCTCCCGTAAGAGTTTCAAACTCAAGAAGGTTCGCAGCAATCGCGTGTAATGCATCCGAATGCTTTGTTAAAACATCCTTTGCTTCAGCCAAAGCCGTAGATACGATCGACTTTACCTCATCATCTATCAAATTTGCCAAATTTGTAGAGATGCGCTCATGGGCTTCATCACTATGATACAACGGCCCTACACTATCGCTCATACCCCACTTCATAACCATGGACTTTGCGAGATCTGTAGCCTGCTTTATATCAGAGGAAGCCCCGCTCGTAACTTTATTATATCCGAATATCAACTCTTCAGCAGCCCGACCACCCATAGCAACCGTCAGATCCGCAAGCATCTTCTCCCTAGTGTGGGATACCCTATCTGTTTCAGGCAACCTCATCACCAACCCCAAAGATCTACCACGTGGTATTATGGTCGCCTTGTGTATTGGATCAGATGCTGGATTGTGAAAAGCCACTACAGCATGCCCCGCTTCATGATATGCAGTCAGCCTACGCTCCTCTTCACGCATGACCATGGACTTTCTTTCAGCACCCATCATAACCTTGTCGCGTGCGTACTCAAAATCACACATAGTGACGATCTTTTTATCCAACCGCGCAGCTATTAACGCAGCCTCATTCACCAGATTAGCCAAATCAGCTCCCGAAAACCCCGGTGTTCCTCTAGCTATAACTCTCAAATCAACATCAGGAGCTAACGGAACCTTTTTCGCATGCACAGCTATTATTTTCTCTCTACCATTGATATCAGGAATCGATATAGTCACCTGCCTATCAAACCTCCCAGGCCTCAATAGTGCAGGATCTAGCACATCAGGACGGTTCGTCGCAGCTATAATCACAACTCCTTCATTTGACTCGAAGCCATCCATTTCTACTAGCAGCTGATTCAGCGTTTGCTCACGCTCATCATTACCTCCCCCAAGACCAATGCCCCGGTGACGGCCTACTGCGTCTATCTCATCTACAAAAATTATACAAGGAGCATGCTTCTTACCCTGCTCAAACATATCACGCACCCTGCTGGCACCCACACCAACAAACATCTCCACAAAATCGGAACCCGATATGCTAAAAAACGGCACATTTGCCTCACCAGCTATAGCCCTGGCTAATAAGGTTTTACCGGTACCCGGAGACCCTATAAGTAAGCATCCCTTGGGAATTTTACCACCAAGCTTTGTAAACTTCTGGCGATGCTTTAAGAAGTCAACTATCTCTATTAACTCCTCTTTTGCTTCTTCTATACCCGCTACGTCATCAAACGTTACCTTTCCGCGGCTATCAGTCATTAAACGAGCGCGAGACTTACTGAAGCCCATGGTTCGATTCCCACCCAGTTGCATCTGCTTGAGAAAAAGGCACCAAATCACCACCAAAGATAGCATGGGCAGGCACGAAACGAATAAGCTACCAATGACACTCAGTAAGGTTACTTCTGAAACAAACTCAAACATTACCTTCTGAGCATGCATGGTCTTAATCAGGCCATCATAAACTACCCCATGGGTGCGAAACTTAACACCATTGTGAAATTTTCCGGAAATTTCGTGCTCAGTAATGCTTACACTCTCAACACTACCATCTTCCAGCCTTACCAAAAACTCGGAAAAAGGTATAGAAACTTCCTTACTTCCTATTATCCTGTCACCAAAATGGGCATATAGCATAGCAGCAAGTGCGATCACTGCGGACCACACAATTAAGCCCTCGACCACTCTCCTAAAGTTCACGATAAGCGACCTCTATTGATCTAGCTGATTACAAATTAGGTTCATCATCCTCTCCTTTAGCAAGACCCTCTCTATGCTAACGACAGGGACACCATTTATATTATGCTTTTGCAACGGGTAGGCAAGAACTTTATCCCCGCAGATCAACACAGGCAACCCTTGTACTACATATTTGTTTATACCCCGCAAATGCTCCGGTATAGGATTAGAATCTAGCGGGCTGATGCATACCTGCATCGCAGAAGCAGCCTTGCGTTCTGTTACACTACCACACGTGGATTCCTGTTTTTCCGACATCTCAGAGGTAGAAGGTAAAGACGTGTCAAAGCAATCTGAGAATTCAATATGTAACTCAAATCTAGAGTCCCACAGTAGACGTGTCTCACCGTGCAAATAAGTTTTAGGGACTATACTGGATACTTCCCTAGCAACAATAATGTTACTATCACACGTCTTGAGTATCATACAGCCATGCAAGGTAAAAGAAGCAAAACCAGCAGTAGAACGTACCTTAGAGAGCGCAGAAGAGAACTTAGAAAACCTGGGCTTCAAAGGTTTGTTGCCAATAGTCATGATGAGAAGCAGAAACAACCTGCTGGCGATCTCATCCTGCAAATTACGAAAAACATCGTGCTTGATTACTACGTATCCGAAGGGAGTAAATTCCAAACAGCTGTCCAAAGCATTCTGTACATAGTGTAAGATACAGCTTAAGGACCGCTGCATATGCAGAGCTGTGCTGCTTAGCCTGCTTATCAGTATCTCCGGATGCTTGCAGTTATTTATAAAGTTCCGGTAAAAAGTTCGTCTGTATTTTGGGTCACTATTGCTAGGGTCTTCAATCCATGGTTGCTGATGTTGAATAGCATATTCTTGTATTTCCCGACGTGTAAAATCTAGCAAAGGTCTAATAATTGTCACATCCCCAATCACAGAGCGCTCCCTTATACCAGCAAGCCCATCTATGCCACTACCTCTCTCTAAGCGGATTAATACTGTTTCTGCCTGATCATTTTTCGTATGCGCTGTAAGAAGAACCTTCACGTTATGTGCAGAGCACCATTGCAGCAACAATTGGTACCGTATATTTCTAGCAACAACTTGAGACTTTTTTCGAATAGGGTTCTCCCAGTGCAGCATGTGACACTCCAGCCCTAGCATAGTGGCTTGCTCGTGCACGAAGCTAACTTCATTTCTAGCTTCAGGTCTAAACCCATGGTTTACGGTAAGAATAGTCGGCGAACCAACAGATGCTGAACTCTTATGAAATAGCGCGACAAGACGCATAAGCGTCATGCTATCTACACCACCTGAGACAGCAACAGCATACTGTGCATTGGGAACGATATCGCGCAACTTACGGAAAGAGCTAGATTCAAATCCCACAGACATCCCAAAATACGGAAAGAGGGGGATTCGAACCCCCGACACATTGCTGTGTACACACTTTCCAGGCGTGCGCTTTCGACCACTCAGCCATCTCTCCCCGGGTTGGATTCTAGCAGAAAAGGCAATATTTGTACAATAGTGCGGTATCACAATTTATAGAACGTTTAGAAAGCTCTTGCCTTCTATCAAGCCTGTGTTAAGAACAGCGTGGCAGGATTTGCTATAAGTAGCATTGTTATCGACCCGGTTATTATAGCTAGCGGTGTAGTGGTATGAAAGTTAGGAAAAGCGGCTTATGCGTGGGCTCAGTAGCTTTCATCACGGGGATGTTCACAGCGTTGATGGCGGCATTTCTACTAATACCAATGACAGTGAGCTTTTTGACTGGTAGCACCGACTGGGTAGGGTTTGCGGGCGCGTTTGCTATTGCATCAAGCGCTGGTGTATTGTGTATTTTGAACGGCAAAAGACCGCGTTCTATCAGGGGTACAGAAGCTATATACCTCGCTTGCTCTGTGTGGATTGCACTCACATTAGTTGCTGCAGTGCCCTTTGTATTAGCAGATACTACTAAGCTGTCCTATGTGGGGGCAGTGTTTGAGGCAATGTCTGGCCTTACAACCACAGGTGCGACGGTGATGAGCAACTTAAGCCAGAAATCTCATGGTGTCTTGTTATGGCGGGCCATGTTGAATGCTATGGGGGGATTGGGTGTAATCACGATTGGTATATTCCTGTTACCCAATCTTAAAATGGCAGGATTAAGAGAAATCTACAACACAGAAGCACTTGGTCGCGAATGTAAATCTGGAGTTGTGAGAACAGTCTTGTATGTTACAGCAATATACATTCTACTAATGATTTTGTGCTACGCGTCCTACAATATTGTTGGCATGTCGATGTTTGACGCAATATGCCACGCAATGACTACCGTTTCCACGGGAGGTTTCTCCAATTACGATGATTCACTCAAGCACTTTGATAATGTGAAGATAGAGATAGTGGCAATAGTCTTCATGCTGCTATCTTCTTGTCCGTTTGTTGCATATATACATATTGTGTTCGAGAGGAGGTTTAAAAACTCTCAGTTCTTGCTGTATATGGGAATACTTACAGCGAGCGTTTTGTTGAGTACCGTTCAATTTCAAAACTATGCCAATACAGATGGATATTGGAGTGCGTTTAGGTTTACAGTATTCACCGTAGTTTCGCTAAGTACGTCTACTGGATACAGTATAGGCGATTTCAGCGATTGTTCTTTTATGGTGATTTTAGTAACTATGCTTACCTTGTGTGGCGGATGCGCCGGCTCGACGAATAGTGGCCTCAAGGTGTTGAGATTGCAAATTTTAGCCATCAGTGCATACGATAACATTCGAAATATTTTGCTAAGAGGATGTTCAGAAACTAAGAACATACATATCCCAGATAATGTACGCAATGAGGCAGGATATATCCTGTTCTTATACTTGTTTGTGTTTATACTAGCGTGCTTATGTACTTCTTGGTTGGGGTATGATTTAACTACAGCTATTACAGCAGTCTCTAGCACGCTATCGAATACTGGTATAGGAGTTGGAGCAGTAGTGGGGCCAGAAGGTGATTTTTCTTTGCTAACTGAAGGAACGAAGCTTTTGCTAACAGCTCTTATGCTTTTGGGCAGGCTAGAAATAGTTCCAGTCATAGTGTTACTATCCACAATGTTACGGATTGGTATTCACCGCGTGAAGAGTATGCAGGCCGCGTGTGAAAAAACTTGATGCTTGGTCCAGATGGCTATATAAGATGTACTGGGCTAGTAATCCCATTATCTTGTCTTATAGTATCGTTCGAATAGAGGGTCAAGTAGGTTGTTGCATTCTGCTGTTATTATGGCACCCAGAAGGAGTGTATTCGCTGTTCTCGACATGGGAAGCACGAAGGTAGTGTGTCTTGCGGTCAAAGTAAACGACGAAGGTGTACCAGAAGTTATAGGAGTGGGCTACAAGCCTTCGGAAGGCATTAACGGCGGTGCAATAGTTAATAAACAAAGCGCAGGATGCTCGGTGCTGTCTAGTATTGATCTTGCGGAACAAGTTTCAGCACAAACTATAAGTCAAGTATACGTCACTGTATCAGGCTGCGGGGTAAAATCATCCAACATCTCTAACGAAGTATTGTCAAATGTTCATGAGATCTCTGAGCGTGACATTAGAAGGATCATGTTACAAACCTACGAAAAGTTTTCTGGTGAAGACATAGCAATTCACAATGTTCCGATGGCATATCATTTGGACAATTTAAGTAACATCACAGAACTGGAAGGTCTGTATGGCAGTAAACTGCGTGCAGATGTACATGCTGTCACGGTATCAAAGTTGGCGTTGGTGAACATTGAGCAATGCATAACTAGCAACAATTTAATGATGGGTGGGTGCGTAGCGGAGTCGTATGCGTCGGGATTAGCTTGCATGACTGACGATGAGCGGGAGTTGGGTACTTTGGTCATCGACATGGGAAGCAATTACACTTCCATGGGGTTTTTCTATAAGGGGAAGTACGAACACGCAGATTGCATTCCATTTGGTGGGCATCACATAACGCGTGATGTTTCTTATGGACTATGTGTAAGCTTAAAAGATGCGGAGAGCATAAAGGTCACGCACGGCAGCACGATGCTTTTCTCATCGGACGACGATTATCCGATTGAGATATGCGATGTAGATGGAGAGTTGAAATGTGTTACGAGAGCAGACATTGCTAGCATCATTCGTCCAAGAGTTGAGGAGATCTTAGAGTTTGTAAAAAGCCGGGTAGATGAGCATCGGAATGTAGTAAGTAAGGTTGTCATCACTGGAGGATGCAGCAAATTGCTGGGAATAGAAAAGGTAGCTAGTTCTATACTTAACCGGCAAGTCAGAGTTGGAACTCCTATTAATCTTAAGGGTATGTGGCCGGAATATGTAGGCAAGCCTGAAATGTCAGCAGCTGTAGGTTCTGCTATGCTTATAGCACGTACATTTTATAAGAGACAATGTACAAAAAACAATTCTCATCATCCGGGCAGCTTGGAGAAGGTCCTACGCTGGATAATTACCAAAGTTGAGGCATAGGCATTAAACCCAAGCATGTCCTGAACCCAGGTTATAAAGATCATTATCTTGTTCTGCAGTTATTTCATACAAGAAGATACCCTCGGATTAAAGTCAGGAAAGATGTTAGTGTAGTATTACAGTTATATATTGAGAGATCTCATAGGTGTAACTTCCAAGCATCTCAGAAAATAACTGGCATATCCAAAGCGAACTATGGAAAAGGTGATCGTCACTCATCTCATATTCTTATGAAGATAGAAGAAACCGCTCTGATTTCAACAACTTCTCCCCCTTCAATAGTTTTAGCTAGTAGCCCTGCTACTATGGTTTTTTCGTCACTATTAAGAGCTACGAGGTCCGAAGATACCTTCTTCGCGTTGTCGTCATGATCAGCACTCGCCTTCCCCGAACCAGGCCACCCTTTTCCTAGCTCCAACACGGCAGCCCTAAAACCCTTGAGCTGCCCATCTCCTACGCCACTGCTTGAGGTTCCTTCCCCACAATGTTTCTCAGTCCCATCACTGCTTGTCGAGCCTCCATACTTCTTACCGCCGGATGTCACGCAAACTTTCTTATCAATCTCGGAATGAGAAATCTCCACGGCCTTAGCAAACTGAACGATGTCCTTCCCCGAGGTTTTGGCAAGAGCAGCAGCAAGGTTATCAGTCTGCCCAGTAACAACATCATAAGCTAACTCCTTAGCTAGTAGATATACTGTATCTGCTTCATCTTCCTCATTTTAATAATGAGAGTTATTACGTGGGCTTTTAGTGTACCTATCAATTTGTAGGTAGTTGAGCCGGAAGATCATCATAAACACCATCACCAACAACACGATGGTAGAAGCCACCCGCAAAAGCCGAGATTTCATGAGAAAGCTGATAACTCAACCCAGCTTTTAACCTATAAGCAAGTTTAGGAGTGATATTATAAACACCATCCGTATTAGTCGCAGATTAGCTTCCTCTCGAAGTACAGATAACCTCTGGAAAGTTTTAGAGGAGATTCTTAGATAGCAAGTATTTCATGCTGGGTAAGAGTATAAAGCCACTGTACTGATCTACTAGGTATGGAGAATCGCTGATCGTAGTCTGTTTCGGAGTGATGCAGCTCCAATTTTGCCTAGTGACTTGCTGTGAGCATATAGGGTCGAAGCCCAACGGATTGTGATATGCCCATCAACAACGCCCACGAAGTTACCGCCAAGACCAACACAAGCATAAGGAACAACACCTAAACCTTCACTAAGAAGATCATAACAAGCATTAACCATCACAGAAGTAGAAGAAACCGCCCTGATCTCAACAACCTCACCGCCTTCAATAGTTTTAGCTAGTAACCCTGCTACTATGGTTTTTTCGTCACTATTAAGAGCTACTAGGTCTTTAGCTACAGCTGTCGCGTTGCTATTAGTAGGCCCAACAACGGTTTCGTTGCTTGTCGCGGATGCAGCTCTACCCGTCGGCCAGTTTTTCCCTTCTCCTACCTTCACAGCCCCAACAAAGCCACTGAACGATTTAGGCCCCGTCGCAGCTGAGTCTGCCAGTCCGCTACACTGCGCCGTCTTGTGCGCATTCGTGTTACTTTCCTTCGCGTCGGCATCATAGTCCTTACCCTTGTTCGGTACCAACGCAGCATGCTTCCCACTACAAACCTTCCCATCGATCTTAGAATGAGCAATTCCAAGAGCATTGGCAAACTGAACGATGTCCTTACCTGAGGTTTTGGCAAGAGCAGCGGTAAGCTTATCAGTTTGTCCAGTAACAACATCATAAGCTAACTCCTTAGCTAGTAGATATACTGTATCAGCTTCATCTTCCTTACTACCACTATCTCTAATACCCTTGGTCTTCCTTTTTAATAATAAGAGTTATTGCATAAGCCCCTGGTATAGCTAGCGATTCGTAGGTCACTGACATACTTCCCAGTGTATTCGCAATGGAACAATATCCTTACAATGCAGTATTGAAGTTATATCCTTGCGGGATAACTTCCCAATACCTCAAAAATAACCAGCACACACAAAGTTCAAGCGCCATCACAGAATCAGCTTCATCTTTTTCTAATAATACTGTCGCAATGCAATATATCTCGAGGTAAATAGCTAAAAACTATTGCAGCATGTAATGAGCATTGGTTTAGACGAATTCCTGATCGCATGTGCGCCTCGTTCTCAAAGCAATGCACCCTATGTTCTTATCCAATAATAGATTACTGGATAACCTATCTCCTGAATTTATCTAATAATAAATCCAGGGTTCGCTATTGATGTGTAACCTGGAATATAAAGCATGATAACCAATAATAAAACTTGTGGTAAAAACAATAAAAAACCTGCAATACGAACCAGATATAGTACTCAAGGTAAATTGGATTTTTCTTGAAGGAGATGACTCTCGATAGCTGCATAGTGCTCAAAATGACTATACAGATACCCATATCAACCACTTACAGGATACCAAATAAATGCAACGCTCGTAAACACTCTAAAACAAGCAGCAACAGCAGTCTGTTTCAGTAGTAAGCCTAAGAATCTCTCCTCAAACTTTCTAGACTACTACACGCTTTTAGCTCCTTTTAAGCACCATGATGGACCGGATTATCCCTTAATAAGCACCCGGTTTAATGTATTTGTCTAAAGCAGTAGTAATTCCTTACTTCCTTTCTTCAATCTATACATCCGCTGTTTTTCTTGCAGAGCAAAACCACATGTTCATAAATATACAAGAAGACAAGCTGCTCCCCTAACATATACCATCTTCTATAAGCAAAAGCGTTCTGTTTGTGTGAACCTGCTGTGAATTAGTATGTACTAAGCATAAGCAACGGAATCTAAAACAACGAAAACATGCTCTCCCATAAAAGGCATATGGACTATACCTAGAAGATGTAATAAGAAGCACCCAAAAACAACAGACAAATCCATGGAATAAAACAATTACTAGATGTCACGTTATGGCACCAGCCAGAGTATTGTAATTTCTCAAAAACAAAGCCTAAAACATCTCTTATAACCCACAAATGATATATCTGACAACTACATACTTCTCCAAATAGCCTAGAGACCCAAGCAGCAACCGAAGCCCCCTCAATGCCTTGTAGATGATACTAGCCCCGCGCGGGACGTATTAATAATATCGCTATTGTTAACTTCAGCATGGGTTATGTTGACGGTGAATTTGGCGCGAGATCCGTTTTTTAAGGTTTTTACCTAAAAGAAGAGCCCTTAGCCCTCTTTTTCTACTTCAGACTTACTTTATCAGCACCGCTATACTTCTTATGCACATGTTTCCAACTATTGCGACTTCACATAAATGGCGGAGCTACCTTAGCCTTCATTTATGTGACAATAAACCTACCATCAGCTAACAGCCAACCCACTCGAGCACCACAATAACTATCACAGCAAAAACACTAGCCCCTCGGTACATAGCGAGAGTTATCATCTCTACATACCGCGAAAAACTTACAACAACTGGAAGTTATAGGCGAAAAACCCACCCACACAGGTCAAGAACCACTACACACCACACTACTAAATGCTCAATGGCCTAGTTAATACCCAGCGTCAAGCCAATGATACATGGCGCACTAATGCAACTTCTTCGACGCAACGCCATCTTGCTCCGAAGCGCTAACAGCCTCTCCAGCATCTACCTTGCCATTTTCCAGCTCTTCTTTCATCAGAGTAAATGCTGCACTAGCCGCAGTCTCCACAGCAGATACACGCAAAGTCCTAATAAAGCTCTCTATTCTGAGCTCAAGCTTACCGGTCGCTACATGAATATAATCTTCTAATAGAGCTTCTATCTCCCTCTTTCCCTTCTCCAGGATGTCCTGACACCGCCCTTCCGTTTCCCGGATCATTTCAGAAATGACCCGATCCACCTCCGCATCTCCACGTGACGCACCGGATACCAAAGCATCCAACTTACCCGCTAACATCACCGACTTCCGAACCGGCCCCTCTACCCCACAAGCACGCTTAGCAAGGAACTTTTTTGTGAATTTACGCACCGGATTAAAAGCCAATGCAAACCCCACACAAAAAGCAAGATCCACAATTATGTGCGCACTTATCATAACCTCTTCTCGTATATTCCCGTAACTAACTCCCTTATTCTACTCTTCTTGACCCTTCCAACACCACTGACTTTTGCACAATACATCGACGCAACATCTATAGACAACGAGATCAACTCTTCCTTCTTTTCACGCTTCAGAGATTCCAATCGCTCATCAACCTCAGTGAGCATCTCATTGACCCCTGATTTCAGGAGCTCCTTAGCTAGCTCAACAGCATTTCCAAGGTCACTAACCACCTTCTGCTCCAGCTCTCGAGCACGCTGTTGCGCAGCCTCAAGCACTACCATCTGCTTTACAAGCTTATCTTGAAGAAAATCACAAGACTCAAGAGAGACACCGAGAGCACCATTATGCTCCACCAACCTGCTACTGATAATAGACTCGACCTTCGGAACAACAACACACCTTACTACAACATAGAGCAGCAGGAACGAACAAACAAACCAAAAAATCTGCGAAGGATAGACCGAAAAATCTAGCTGCGGTACTACATCCATGACTAACTAGCCAGCAACAAATATCAACAACAAAGCAAGAAGGAAGGAGAATAGCCCCATAGCTTCCACCAACGCAGCGCCAGTATAAACATACTTTTTGAGCTTTTCTTCCGTTTCCGGATTACGCGCAATACCATTAAGCATAGCAGAGAAAACAGCAGCTACACCTAAAGCAGATGCCACCATACCAAGAACGCTTAACCCCACAGCCAAAAACCTAAGTGAGTCCATAACCACCACCAGTGCAAATTTCAACCTTATGAATTATAAGAACTAGCTATGTGAAGTCAATGAGTAATTAGCCTCCCAACCCCAATGAGAACCCAAGACGCACAGCCTATACTAAGATTTCAAAACTACAGGCCACATAAAACACACTCCAAGTAGCTCCCGCCAACCAATAGTGAATTATTCTACCCAGAATTCACACTTCACCTAGTGCCCTGCAACTGCATCAGAAAGGTATACAGTAGTCAAGACCGTAAATATATACGCTTGCAAAATCGCAACAAAAATCTCAAACGCTATTAGCACCATTATGAACGCGAACGGCAACGGCGCTAATACTGGATGCATTTTCAGAACAAATTCTGCAATAACTGCAATGATAGTGTGACCAGCGATCATGTTAGCAGCTAACCGTATCGCCAAACTCACAGGCCTAGCCAAATACGCAAACAGCTTTATAAATACCATCATAGGCGCCAACCACAGGGGAGTACCCTCTGGAAGAAAAATCCTCAAAAAATGTAACCCTTGGTGATTAAACCCAAGTACCGTCACGCTTGCGCAAACAACCACAGACAAAGCCAACGTAACAGAGACATGACTTGTTGCGGTAAAACCAAGCGGCAGAATACCTATAATATTACACGCCAACACAAATAGGAATATGCTAAGAACGAAAGGTATATACCGGAGACCACCAACCCCTGCATTACTCTCTATAGCACCCACAACGAAGTTGTAAATCAACTCAACTGCAGTATGCGACATACTCGAAGACCCATCAGTCCTCTTGCGTAGTGCACAACACAGCAGCACCGCAGAAACCAGCGATGCCAGAATCATGAAAAGCGCGCAATTAGTAAAGCTTATATCCATTCCGAACGGCATTGGAATCTCAAGCAACCTAACCACTTTAAACTGCTCTAGCGGACTCAAGCTATATCCAAAATTTGTTATATGCTACAGTATCGTGCAGAACAAATTTGTAGTCAATCAGGTTGTGAGTGTTTTCATAGCATCATTAAGAAAGATATGCTGTCCTATGTTGTTGCTTGGGGTAGTAGTATATATTCAACACACGGAAAATGAGAGATCGTAACGATACATCCAGCCATACCCTACACAAGTTTGCCATGTCTCTGGGTCACATGTATACTATCAGCATAGAGCTTAGTTATTTGCTATGACTACTCAGTTTCTTGATGCGGCCTTGCCTATAATCCATTCTGCGGGATACTCTGAGATTTCCGAGTATATTACTCATTCTATATACGTTGATAGAGGCATACTATCAGATCTTCCAGATATTGCCTCCAAGTATGCGGGACGCGGATTTATAGTGGCAGATTCAAATACTGTAGCTCTATTGAACAAAGCGGTACTTCAACATTTTGACTCCTATGTCATTCAAGAAGAATATTACGCCTCTGAAAAATTGGTTAATGACATAAAAAATGCTTCAAAGAATGCGGATTTTCTGATCGCCTTGGGCAGTGGCTCTATAAACGACATCTGCAAGTACGTAAGTTTCATTACAGGCAAGGAGTATATTTCATTTCCCACGGCGCCATCAATGAATGGGTATACATCACCAAACGCTTCTATTACCATGGGCAATGGAATAAAAAAATCACTTTCAGCAAAGTTACCAAAAGCAATTTATATAGACGTTGACGTGCTCACTAATGCACCGCAAAGGATGATAAATAGCGGATTTGCCGATTTTATATGTCGGTCTACTGCCCGCGCCGATTGGCTTATCT
Source organism: Anaplasma phagocytophilum str. Webster (assembly GCF_000964685.1). Classification (GTDB taxonomy): domain Bacteria; phylum Pseudomonadota; class Alphaproteobacteria; order Rickettsiales; family Anaplasmataceae; genus Anaplasma; species Anaplasma phagocytophilum. The sequence goes on along the minus strand of NZ_LANS01000001.1, from coordinate 715,404 downwards.
CGAGCATATTGTTAGGAACACCATACAATGAGTTGCCATTCCTTATTACTGAAGCCAGCTCACAAGAGTTATTGGAGAATTACCGGGGATTAAAGCTTAGAGACAGCGCCACAATAATGGTACTAATGCAGGCTTTGATATTGTCGGGAATAGGTATGCTAATAGTGGGCAGCAGCCAACCTGCTAGTCAAGGCGAGCACATTATAGCAGGAGTAACAGAGCTGTTAGACAAGCACAGCTTTCTACATGGAGAGAGAATAGGAGTCTCTACCTTGTGCATGGCCAGGCTACAGAAGAGCATATGCAATGGTCATAGGCCCTTTTTAAGATCCACCCTGTTGGATAAGAATACTTTACTACAGCATTTTGCCCAACACTATGTACATGAATTCTATAAGACGTTATCAAAGAAGTGGATAGACGCGGAAAAAGCAGAACACCTCAACCACATAATGGAGAAGCAGTGGTGTAAGATTTCAGCAATGGTTCAAGGCAAAGTCATAGACCATGTACACTTGTACAGCATACTAGAATACCTGGAAGCCCCGACAGAACCAGAACACGTTAGGTGGTCTACAGAGCAATACTACTCGATAGCTAACATGGCTTTTGCCACTAGAGACAGGTTCACATTTCTAGACATAGCCCACCACGCAGGAATATCGATCTCTTAGGTTCTGATAACTCAAGCCAGCCTTTAACCTATAAGCAAGCTTAGGAGTGATGTTCTAGACACCATCCGCATCTGACACAGTTTAGCTTCCTTTGAAGTACAGATAACCTTTATAAAGTCTGTGGGGATATATGAGATAGAATGTTATTGCATGTTAGGTAAGATTGTAAAGCCACTGTACAGACCCGCTCTGTATTTGTAAATGGCTGAATCATAGTTGGCTTCGTGAGTGATGCAGCACTAATTTTGCCTAGTTACTTTCTACGGGCATATAGGGTTAAAGACGGACGGATTGTGCTGTACTCGTCAACAACACCCACGAAGTTACCACCGAGACCAACACAAGCATAAGGAACAACGCCTAAACCTTCACTAAGAAGATCATAACAAGCATTAACCATCACAGAAGTAGAAGAAACCGCCCTAATTTCAACAACCTCACCACCTTCAATAGTCTTAGCTAGTAACCCTGCTACTATGGTTTTTTCTTCAGGGGTGAGCTTCTTAGTTAAGTCTCCCGCTACAGCTTTGGCGTTGTCGTTATTCGATTTAGACGTTTCACTCGACGTAGGCCAGTTCTTAGTACCATCACTCAATGTGTTAGAAACAAAGTCATGCAGAGCCTGAGCCTTCTCCACCCCGGTGTCTGTGTCCGAACTCTTTTGGTTCTTACCACCACACAATGATGTACCAGCATTGCTACTATCACCCGCACCAACTATATACTTTGCAAACCTGTTCGTAGTATCACCATCCTTCCGCTTTGTCTCACACACCTTCTTACCAATACCGGAATTAGAAATCTCCACGGCCTTAGCAAACTGAACAAAGTCCTTCCCCGAGGTCTTGGCAAGAGCAGCGGCAAGGTTATCAGTCTGCCCAGTAACAACATCATAAGCTAACTCCTTAGCTAGTAGATATACTGTATCTACTTCATTCTCTCTAATAATACTCTTCCTCTATCTCTAATACCCTTGGTCTTGTTTTCAATAATAAGAATTATTGCATAGGCTCCGGCAGATCATCATAAACGCCATCTCCCACAACACGATGGTAGAATCCACCCGCAAAAGCGGAGATTTCAGGAGAGAGCTGATAACTCAAGCCAGCCTTTAACCTATAAGCAAGCTTAGGAGTGATATGCCCATCAACAACGCCCACGAAGTTACCTCCAAGACCGACACAAGCGTAAGGAACAACGCCTAAACCTTCACTAAGAAGATCATAACAAGCATTAACCATCACAGAAGTAGAAGAAACCGACCTGATTTCAACAACTTCACCACCTTCAATAGTTTTAGTTAGTAACCCTGCTACTATGGTTTTTTCGTCAGAGGTGAGCTTTGTGAGGTCTGTGGCTACAGCTTTGGCGTTGCTATTAGGGTCACCTTCTATGTTCTTGCTGCTGCCGTCGCTTGCTCGCCCTCTAGGCCAGTTTTTACCTTCACCGACTTTCACAGTATTAACAAAACCACTCAACGTCTTTGGTCCTGTCGCCCCCGTCGTATTTCCCAAACCGCTACACTGTGTTGTCTCCTCGTTGCTGTGTGTCGTCGACAACTCCGCAACATACTTCTTCCCCTTAGCCTTAGTTATAGCAGCATGATCCCCACTACAAACCTTGCTATCAATATTAGGATGAGAGATCTCCACCGCCTTAGCAAACTGAACGATGTCCTTACCTGAGGTTTTGGCCAGAGCAGCAGCAAGGTTATCAGTCTGCCCAGAAACAACATCATAAGCTAACTCCTTAGCTAGTAGATATACTGTATCAGCTTCATCTTCCTTACTACCACTATCTCTAATACCCTTGGTCTTGAAGCGCTCGTAACCAATCTCAAGCTCAACCCTGGCACCACCAATACCATAACCAACACTGCCTTCCATAGCTACAAGCATGTTGTCCTTAAACCCAATCCGAGGATCAGGAGTGTTCCAGTCAAACTTGTGTGACTCTAGCTTTACACTCTTTCCATCCTTTAAGTATGGATATACTGCCTTAGTCTCTCCGTTACTCTCCCTTATACTAAAATCTCTTATCTTGCTAAACGCTGGACTGTAATCCAAACCAACATAGAAATATCCCGCACCACCAGTCTCCAAAGCGCTAACGTCATCATGAGCCCTGACATCATTCCCAGCCATGACTATAGCCATAGACATCATTACGCTTCCTAAAGAAAAGGCTATTTCGAAAAAGGAAGGTCTGCCTTTTAAAGAAAATGAGAACATGCTGGGTGCAGTAGCACGTGCTAAATTTGCTTAATTTACATACATAAGAATAGTAATCTCCCATAGCATTACGCACGTTTCATGAACAACAATATATAAGTCCTATACAAGATATGTGTGCATCTAGTGTGCCAGAGCCAAATCTGTTAAGAGTGGTGGTGTACTCCGTTATGGTGTGCTAAAAACACTATCATGCTGTGCCGTTTAAAGAACACTGGAGGTTGTGAAGTTATGAGGGAAGTACTGGTGCCTTATGCAGGAGTATCACCGTCTGTAGATAGCACTGCATTTATCGCAGGTAATGCCCGTATCATAGGAGATGTTTGTATAGGTAAGAATGCCAGCATATGGTATGGAACCGTACTCAGGGGCGATGTGGATAAAATTGAAGTGGGTGAAGGTACAAACATTCAAGATAATACAGTAGTACATACAGATAGCATGCATGGTGATACTGTAATAGGTAAATTCGTTACTATTGGCCATAGCTGCATATTGCATGCTTGTACTCTTGGGAATAACGCCTTTGTGGGTATGGGATCAATCGTTATGGATCGTGCAGTGATGGAAGAGGGCAGCATGTTAGCTGCAGGTTCACTGCTCACTAGGGGTAAGATTGTAAAATCTGGAGAGTTATGGGCAGGTAGGCCTGCAAAATTTCTACGTATGATGACTGAAGAGGAGATTTTATACCTACAAAAATCTGCTGAAAATTACATAGCGTTATCGCGTGGATACTTATAACAAGGTATTCATCTATGGTTTGACATTAGTGTCTTTTGGTGATTACACTGCCTTTCAATCTGTGTTTTTTGTTTTAGTTCTGGTTTGTATTTATGGGTGATGCTGTAGAAGTTAGGGCTGAGAATCTTGGTGGCGAATCCATTCTAGAAGCTCCGATTCGGGTAATGAAAAAGGTGGGAGATACTGTATCTGCAGAAGATGTGCTCTTCATTGTTGAAACAGACAAGACTTCTCTTGAAATATCAGCCCCTGTTGCTGGTGTTCTCACAGAGTTGAGAGTTGCAGATGAAGAAGTGATTACCAAGGGGCAGGTCTTGGCTATCATACGGCCACAGGGTGAGGCTACTGCAGAGGGTGTTAATAAGGAGCCAGAGAGCAAGGAGGAGGTGCCTGCTCAACCCGTTGTTGCACAGGCAGTGAGCACTCAAAAACCGCAGGAAAAGACAATTATTGAAGGCAAAGGTCTAGTAACTCCTACTGTAGAAGATTTTGTTGCAGGAATCAACACAACTCCTACTTCTAGAGCTTTGGGTATGAGTGCTAAGAGTGAACAAGACAAGAAGATAGTTGCTAGCCAGCCGTCTAAGGATCTGATGAGTTGCCATGGCGACGTGGTGGGTGAAAGACGCGTGAAGATGAGCAAAATCCGCCAAGTTATAGCTGCTAGGCTTAAGGAGTCACAAAATACCTCTGCTACACTCAGCACCTTTAATGAAGTTGATATGAGCAAAGTGATGGAGCTCAGAGCTAAGTACAAAGATGCCTTTGTGAAGAGGTATGATGTTAAGCTTGGGTTTATGTCCTTCTTTATCAGAGCGGTTGTGCTAGTCCTTTCCGAAATTCCTGTGCTGAATGCGGAGATTTCAGGCGATGATATAGTCTACAGGGACTATTGTAACATTGGAGTCGCGGTAGGTACCGATAAGGGGTTAGTGGTGCCTGTTATCAGAAGAGCGGAAACTATGTCACTTGCTGAAATGGAGCAAGCACTTGTTGACTTAAGTACAAAAGCAAGAAGTGGCAAGCTCTCTGTTTCTGATATGTCTGGTGCAACCTTTACTATTACCAATGGTGGTGTGTATGGGTCGCTATTGTCTACCCCTATAATCAACCCTCCTCAATCTGGAATCTTGGGTATGCATGCTATACAGCAGCGTCCTGTGGCAGTAGATGGTAAGGTAGAGATAAGGCCTATGATGTATTTGGCGCTATCATATGATCATAGAATAGTTGACGGGCAAGGTGCTGTGACGTTTTTGGTAAGAGTGAAGCAGTACATAGAAGATCCTAACAGATTGGCTCTAGGAATTTAGGGGGTTTTTATGGGGCGGGGTACAATAACCATCCACTCCAAAGAGGATTTTGCCTGTATGAGAAGGGCTGGGATGCTTGCAGCTAAGGTGCTTGATTTTATAACGCCGCATGTTGTTCCTGGTGTGACTACTAATGCTCTGAATGATCTATGTCACGATTTCATCATTTCTGCCGGGGCTATTCCAGCGCCTTTGGGCTATAGAGGGTATCCTAAGTCTATTTGTACTTCGAAGAATTTTGTGGTTTGCCATGGCATTCCAGATGATATTGCATTAAAAAACGGCGATATAGTTAACATAGACGTTACTGTGATCCTCGATGGTTGGCACGGGGATACTAGTAGGATGTATTGGGTTGGTGATAACGTCTCTATTAAGGCTAAGCGCATTTGTGAGGCAAGTTATAAGGCATTGATGGCGGCGATTGGTGTAATACAGCCAGGTAAGAAGCTCAATAGCATAGGGTTAGCTATAGAGGAAGAAATCAGAGGTTATGGATACTCCATTGTTAGAGATTACTGCGGACATGGGATAGGTCGCGAATTTCATGCTGCTCCTAACATAGTTCACTACTATGACGAAGAGGATGATGTTACGATTCAGGAGGGAATGTTTTTCACTGTTGAGCCAATGATCAATGCTGGAAAGTATCATACTGTGCTAGATAAGAAAGACGGATGGACAGTTACAACGAGAGACTTTTCCCTTTCAGCGCAGTTTGAACATACCTTGGGTGTAACTGAAACTGGCGTTGAGATTTTTACTATGTCGCCAAAAAATTGGCATTGTCCGCCATACCTTTAAGTAGGATATTTTTGTTATGTGTAAAGCGTGTGGCAGGGTAATGTTAGGTGCATGTTCTGTTGACGATGTGTGCTGATAAGAAATTGTACAATCATACTGCGTTGGAAGTTAGGAATATGTACTTATGAGTGCTAATAAGCTTGCTGTGTTATTAAGCGAAGCCGCTTCAGTTTTGAAAAGAGTAGGAATAGATACACCGGGGTTAGACGCTCGACTAATTGCGGGACATGTTTTGGGTTTAAGTGAGCATGAGGTGCTAATAAATCCAGATTTAGTTGTTACTGCTGCTAAAACAAAAGAATTTTTTGAAGTTATTGCAAGACGTTTAGCCGGGGTACCAGTTTCGCATATTTTACGCAGACGAGAATTCTGGAGTATTGATTTTGCTGTAGGCCCTGATGTCCTAGATCCCCGGCAAGACACAGAGACCATAATATCTGAAGCTATAAAGCTGCATAACAGAAATCGTAGAATAACTATTGCAGACTTAGGCACGGGAACGGCATGTATAATTATAGCGTTACTATCGCATTACAAAAATGCAGTGGGGGTAGCTTTTGAGAAAAGTACCAAGGCTTATCGAATTGCGCATCAAAACCTGCAGCAACATGGCATGACAGGACGGGTACGTTTACACAGAGCAAGCTGGGAAAAGTGCAATGGAAAGTTTGACCTCATAGTTAGCAATCCTCCCTATATCAAGAGGTGTAAGATTTCCGGACTGCAACCAGAAGTGAGATTATACGAACCAATGGTCGCATTAGACGGTGGTGTGAGGGGTATGGAAAAGTACCTACAGATTTTTGAGATATTACGCAGGTGTTTAAAGCCTGATGGCAAGGCTATACTGGAAATTGGGGAAGATCAGCATGCAATACGCACTGAGGCTTTAAGATATGGTATGAAATTTTGCCATTATGTTTATGATTTGGCAGCAAAGCCTAGGTGTGTTGTATTTAAGAGGCTACACTAATCATATGATACTATGTTGGAATAAAAACGTAACACAAGAGTCTTATTGTGACATGATGATTTGAGACGTAATGCCATTTTCTTCGTAAGCATCACGACAAAACTCCTACTCCGTCATTTGCTCACAAATGGCGAAGCCATAGTAATATTATATTGATTTCCGACAGAAATCTGAGCGCTTCTATAACCTTGAGCGAATCATCTCAGAAGCAGCCACTATCACCAAGACCGGCAGAAGCATAGTAACAACTTCTAAGCCTTTCCCTGTCTCTAGAAACCACAAGCAAGCTTAGGAGTGATATGCCCATCAACAACACCCACAAAGTTACCCCCAAGACCGACACAAGCATAAGGAACAACACCTAAACCTTCACTAAGAAGATCATAGCAAGCATTAACCATCACAGAAGTAGAAGAAACCGCCCTGATTTCAACAACCTCACCGCCTTCAATAGTTTTAGCTAGTAGCCCAGCTACTATGGTTTTTTCTTCAGGGGAGAGCTTTGTTAGGTCTCCAGCTACAGCTTTGGCGTTGTCGTTAGTTACGGGCTTTGGAGACCCGCTCCCTCCGTCTGTAGAGGTAGGCCAGTTCTTACTTCCATTTCCTAACAGAGTGTTCTCTACAAACTCCTTAAGATACTGTGCCGTGCTAGCACCGCTACTCGCTCGTCCCGAGTCACCACACAACGACGTGTTATCGTCACCCGACTTAGCTCCTGTAGTAGCCGCATACACCCCGTATCCCCCGCTTCCACCATTCTTCTTCGTCACACAAACCTTCTTACCAATGCCGGAATGAGAAATCTCCACCGCCTTACCAAACTGAACAATATCTTTACCAGAGGTCTTAGCAAGAGCGGCAGTAAGCTTATCAGTCTGCCCAGTAACAACATCATAAGCTAACTCCTTAGCTAGTAGATATACTGTATCTGCTTCATACTCTCGAATAATAGATCCTTGAACAGCTTTATATAAAACTCTAGGTATTGGATTATAAATCCCTAGATCATTCCACTAATATTACACTCTAGAACTCGCTCTCTCTCCTGAACAACCTTATAATCTCAAATTCAGCATTAACCATCACAGAAGTAGAAGAAACCGCCCTAATCTCAACAACCTCACCCCCTTCAATAGTCTTAGCTAGTAACCCTGCTACTATGGTTTTTTCTTCAGTGGTAAGCTTTGTTAGGTCTCCGGCTACCTTCTTCGCATTATCATTGCTTGAAGATCCAGTATCCGTAGAAGTAGGCCAATTCTTACCATCTTTTAGTGTTCTCTCTGCAAAGTGCTTTAAATATTCCGGGCTTGTACCTGTACCACTTTGGCTAGCGTTTCCCTTAGCCCCACATAATGTCCTCGTATACGGATTAGAGTCTTGAAACGTAGCCTCATACACACCATATTTAGTGTTCCCGCTTGCTGGTTGTGTCTTACAAACCTGTTCATCAATTGAAGGATGAGAAACCCCAACAGCCTTAGCAAACTGAACGATATCTTTACCGGAGGTTCTGGCAAGAGCAGCAGCAAGGTTATCAGTCTGCCCAGTAACAACATCATAAGCTAACTCCTTAGCTAGTAGATATACTGTATCTACTTCATACTCTCTAATAATACTGTGGAAATACAATAACAGATTCTCAGATAACCTACCTGATAATGGCACTCCAGAAAAACACATTAGAACAACCATAGATTTATAAACCAGGATTGCTAATCTTGTATCTAGTACTTAGAGGATTAGAAGGATATAATGGCGCACATTCCTAATTCTATTCCTATGCCATAATGCAGTACTTCGTTGATGGTTATGCCATAATGCAGTACTTCGTTGATGGTTTCGTAGCCTTTCTCATACTTCCTTGTATATTGTCGTTACTATACCCCGTATCAGTGAGATTATCTGCTGCCCTTGGTGCATACATGTCTTATGCAGTTGCGGGGTTATTAAGCGCTTCTGTAGGCTTTCTTATATACTTAAGGATTGTGGATGACTTCTCGTTCGAGAACGTTTTCAATAATTCACATTCTCTACAGCCAATACTATACAAGATTACCGGTGTATGGGGGAATTATGAGGGGTCTTACCTTCTATTTTTGTGGCTCCTAAGTGTGTATACTGCCGTCATGGAATTTGCTCATAAGGCAATAACCTGAAAAACTTTTTAGCGCCCCATTCTAGTGAGGTTTACGGTTTTTGGTGTGATTTTTTCAAAAGTATTTTCCTCCTTTCCTTCAAGACATATCGTATAAATAGTTACATAGCACTGTTAATTACCTATCCATCTCAGCCATGGACCCTTCCTTAGCATGCTTATACTATAGAGCTATAAGCCCTTTGCTCCCTTGCGCCTGGCTACTCATGAGATGATAGCACCAGCAGATTTAACCACACGATACATACTGTAATTTTTGATCTTTGAAAAAACTCACATTAATGATGCCAACTTCTTCTCTCACGTTGTTACCTAGCATGACAATTGGTGGGCTTTACAACGGAATGTTTTACACAAAACATTCATAATGCATACTGAAGCTTCTTACACACTTGCTAAAGAAGCACCTTTGCCCTGTTGTCCGCGATAAATGCACAAAAGTGCAAGAAATACAAACAAAAAACCCCCTAATATCGCCAAAGCTCCGCCAAACGAAAAACAATGTTTCGCTATCTTTGAAGCAGTGTCCGGCAAATAAGTAACCTTACGTAAGGCACCATAACCACCTAGTAGCTCCAAACCCGTTATGTGAAGTATTTGCCCTATGCTGTAGAGACCTAGTTGAGCATTTCGCCACTTGAGAGATACTTCCCTATAACCCAAACTCGGAAGTATAGTGTATACAAACCCCATAAATGCAGCCGTCATCCCCACAACACAGCCGTGATAATGTGCTGGTATCGTCACAGTACCATGCATACTCAAAATCCCCAGTATGCTGCCATAGATGAACATAACCGTTGAATAAAGCAAGTGGCGGTTGCTGCTTTGCATTATCGCTCTTGTATTACACAAAGCAAAAAATACCAGAAATAGCGGTATGACTCCTTCTGCAATGCGCATGTGCCAGGTAAAGAATGTCGCTAAAGCGTCAAAATCTGATGGATAGATAACATGCGAAGCCGAAGCTATAAGAATAGATGCTGTGTTTAATAGAAACACCGCGCTCAGTAAGTATGGATGTGTCAATTTGCAATTTTTCATTTCAAGTAGCAAAACCACAAGAAAAGCCTGACTGAAGACACCCTGTAGCATGTGCCCCGCACCCCAAAATATCTGTTCGTAGAAATATAAACGGTCTGTTGTGTTACTTGTAACAGCATGCGCCGAAGTAAAGCATATAAGAACCGCTGTAAGCATTGCAGATATCCCATATACCCCAGCCGATATAGGAGATGAAGTGAGAGCATTCCTGCGGTAGAGTAGCGGCAAAGTATTTAGTACAACACCTGCAAAAAATAGGGTTAAGCCTACAAAAAAAGTGCTGTTATCTATAACCGGTATGTAGTTACTCTTAATCGGTATAGAATCCTTGCTTATGGCTGATAGCGCTATAAGTACAGTACCCACTGCAGATAATCCCCAGGTATAGCTAAAAAATTTTGTTTTCTCCTGAACGGCCATACTTATCAATATAGAAGATATAGAACATAGCCATACCAATACTGAAAAGTTAACATGTATTACCAGAGATAGGTCAAATATCCTATCTGGTTCAGGAATCACAGATTTCAGAAATGGCATCCTGAGAAATACAATCAATATGGATAAAATCCCCGATATACCCAAAGCATGAACAGCTACCATCAACCATCCACGACACAGTTCCTTGTTAGCATTGTTAATGGCAACCATACACAGAGCTATGCGGTAAATGGGTATGGTACAAGTAGCCTAGCTGACATGCAAATAAAAAAGGTAGAAAACCTCTAAAATTGCATACCGTACTCATAGAGGCGTTGAGCGTTCAGCAGCATAAAGTATTAATAAGAGATGAACGATTAAATATATTTATACCTACTTGAGAATTTTTAAGATCCATTTTTCAGAGCTAGAGCTTGACATGTAAAGGCTTCTGCTTCTAATCTTCCCTAGTACGTAGTTAGACTGGGATTTGTTACATGTAGAATACCTCCTTGTGTGCAACATGGCTCTCCTTAGGCAGTGGCTGGAGTTTTTTGTCATGAACGGTGCAATATTGAGGTATCGTTCCAACATCTCAGTTGAAATGCCTTGTGGTCAATCTGCGTAATAAGTAGAGTTGGCCTCGCTGTGTATGTACAATGGGAGCTCTCTGTACATCATGTTTTTACTGCGTAAAGAGTTGGGAACAAGACATAGTTGTCTGTCGCCAGCAAAGGGTGTTCTGTGAATTTTTGTAGGGTAGTAGCTTGAGGAAAATCTTTCCTAACTTGTTGACTATTTTTCGGGTACTAGCAATACCTGCAGTTGTGGCAAGCTTCTATATAAATTACGGGGCGTGTACACAGTATGTAACGCTGCTCATTTTTATATTTGCTTGTGTCACAGATTTCTTCGACGGTTATCTAGCTCGCATGTGGGGTGTGCAGTCACGGTTTGGTAGAATATTTGATCCCGCAGCTGATAAACTCATAGTATTGTCTACTTTCGTAATGCTTGTTTATACAAATAAAATCACTGGTATTCCCGTATTGTTCGTAATAATCATCATGTGCAGGGAAGTGCTTGTATCGTGTATGAGGGAGTTTCTCATAGCAGCCAACATAAGTGTACCTGTAAGTGAAGTTGGGAAGGTGAAGACTGTCATGCAGATGATTGCGACCGCATTGCTGATTCTTAACTATGAATTTATTGTGCGTCTGGGTGAGATATTTCTGTGTATAGCAGCCATACTATCTCTGCATTCCATGTGCTTATATACACGCAACGCTATCATGGAAACGAATAAAAAATAATCTTCTGAGGCTTGGTATACTCAGAGATCTGTATATAACACACATATTTATACTTCACAGAGTATTAGAAAGTAACTTCTACACTCTGCACGGTAAGGCTCTCTATAACTGTAAAACCCCAATTTCTATACCCAAAGTTTAACCATATCTATTACAATAGAATCAACGGCCATAAACCCTCAGCTCAGTATGGCACCAGAGGATGACTTCGCCGTGAAACTTTACCGGACACCTACAACTCCACATAACAGCAATCAATTGTAAAAACTTACCAAAAAAACCTGCACTGCTTCACTAAGAAGGCAATACACCCTCTTTCACAATCCTGTAATTACTGTAATTCATGACACAGCAGTCGTAAACCTTTCGAACATATATTACAGTACTAAAGACAACGCCTTAGAAGCCGTTCAGCACTTCTCCTCTAGTACAAATTCACATAACTCTTTGCATGCACACACAAATTACTCACTCCCCTAGAGTGGCAACACAACACGCCTACAGCATCAAACAGAACTCTGTAAGAAATTTACTGGAAAAACAAAAACATAACCCAAATAGCAGAAAGCGCACACTACCCTAATCCAGCACAGGTCAGATGATGCCACAATAACGTAACAACAACCTTTCAATCAAACTGTTAGCCGAAACAATCTACAGAACCCCAACATTAACCAAGGCAATAGCTCCGCTCCCCATCAATTTGATGGCGCACTAGACAACTCTCTAATGGCAAAAACCGCGCACTCCCGTGAAATACATAGGTATACCACTGGCATTCGCCGCATCTATGACTTCCTGATCCCGCAGCGAGCCCCCTGGCTGCACTATAGCCTCTATACCAGCAGAAACAGCATGCTGAATACTATCCGCAAACGGAAAAAAGGCATCAGAAGCTAAAACCGCACCTGCACAATTCCCAGCCTTACGTATCGCTATTTCCACACTATCAACACGGCTCATTTGCCCTGCCCCTACACCAATTGCGCGACCATCTCGTGCGATCACTATCGCATTCGAGCGTACGTACTTACACACTCTCCAAGCAAACAAAAGATCATTTAACACCTCAGGAGAAGCACTAACCTCCGTAGCCAACTTGAAATCACTTATATTAACCACGCTACGATCGCACTCCTGCACCAACAACCCACCAGACAATGTGCTCTTTACCACTAACCTATCAGGAGTATACGGCTTATACCTCATAATGCGCATGTTCTTCTTCGCTGTTAGAGTATCTATCACCCCATCATCAAAGTCAGGCGCTACTACAGCTTCTATAAATATACTCATGACCTTTCTAGCAATATCCATGGTCATGGCCTTGTTTAGCGCTATTATGCCCCCAAAACTACTACGTGGATCGCACGAAATAGCCTTCTCATACGCATCGTCAATACCTTCACTAGAAATGGCAACCCCGCAAGGATTACCATGCTTGATAACCGAAACCGCAGGAACATCAAAGTCTGCCACTATCTTTATGGCAGATTCTATATCAACGATATTATTATAACTCAGATCTTTCCCATGTATTTGCTCTATAGGAAGCGCATCACCATAACTTCCCACACAATAAAGCGCAGCCTTTTGATGCGGATTCTCACCTATACGCAGATCCTGAACCTTCTTCCCATGTATAACGATCTCACTCGGTAATACCTCATCCTGCTTATCACACAACAACCAGCTATGCACCCTCGCATCATAAGCAGCAGTCAATGCAAAAGCCCTAGCAGCCATCTTTTTACGATACTCAAGGGAAGTATTGCCCCCATTATTCTCAATCTCGCCCTTCAACTCATCATAGTCCTGAGCACTCAAAACAACAGTGACATGTTGAAAATTCTTCGCACCAGCCCTTAAAAGCGCCACACCACCTATATCAATATTTTCTATAATATCATGCTCCGTAGCATCAGCACGAGCCACACACTGCGCAAAAGGATACAAATTCACCACAAGGAGATCTATATTATCAATACCAAGCCTCTCTCCCTCCTGCATGTGCGACCCACGGTTGCACAAAATTCCAGCAAAAATCTTCGGATGCAGCGTCTTAACACGCCCTCCCATAATTTCATCATACTCTGTGTATTCCGACACCTCTGTTGACTCTATGCCAGAATCCCTCAGCAAAAGATTTGTATTTTTTGTAGCAAGGATACGAAAACCGTTTTTCACCAAAAAGCGAGCCAACTCCTCTACTCCCTCCTTATCCGTTACGGATAAAAGAGCCACTTTTGTTTTCTGCATATCCATTGCTTTATCCACTATTTATTCATCATTGCCAAGATCTGCGCCTCAGTCACCAAGACATCTTCTACATAAGCACGACAGTCAAACCTACAGCTGTTACCACGTCTATGACACACACTTGATTTCAACACTAAAACATCCCCCGGCACTACAACCTTGCGAAATCTCGCTGAATCAATGGACATAAAAAGAACAGACGTATCACCCGTACTCTCCCCATCAGCATCACACACAACACACAACATAGAAGCCTGCGCCAAAGCCTCTACAATAAGCACCCCCGGCATGATGGGGTTACCAGGAAAATGCCCCACAAAAAACGGCTCATTGAACGTAACATTCTTAACCGCAACGATACACTCTCCAGGAATACACTCCGTCACTTTGTCCACCAACAAAAATGGATAAGAGTGCGGCAATGCTCGCATTACCTGTTTATGATCCATCTGCATAGACACCTTGTCTTCACTAATTACCCAGGCTGACGCGCGACAAATCTTTATTAAGCGTCTCCAATATTTTCTCAGTAATATCAGCCTTCTCATCTACATACGATGCCTGCCCCCTGGACATAAACAGGACAACCGAAGCCCCTTTTTCAGCGGCTTGTAATTCTGATATCTTCTGTATCTTATCATAGACCTGGGCAATAGCATTCCCGTACATAACCTCCAACTCAGACATCTTTGTCTCAACATCCTTATTCATAGCCTCGACTGCCTGACGGAACTCCATAACCTTGGCTTCAAATGCCTCAGAACTCAAAATCCCCTTCTGCTTTACCAGATCCTCTTCCTCTTTACGCAACTTCTCACCACGATGAGCAAAAGCCCCTTGCATTTCAGTGCGCCTCCTGTCAAGCTGCGCCCGGATGTCCTTAGCCACCAAAGCTTCACTCAAAACCCTATCGGAATCTACAAACAACACTGGCCTATCTTCCGTTCCTGATGCGGCATTCACACCCACAGAACAATTCAAAAAAACTACTAGCGCTAAAGCCAATACTACAATTCTCACAATCTTCATAACTAAATACCCGAATCAGTGGATATTCTAAGCATATCCTTCACATCAAATTTCTCAGCCACTATAGGGAATCCAAAGTCGACCCTCACAGGACCAAACGGCGATCTCCATGAGAAACCAAAACCAACAGACATTCTAAGCAAATCACTAGTCTTGTAGCCCTCAACCTTCTTATAGTCAAGCCCAGACAAACTCGCAACATCGAAGAACAAAGAACCTAGTATCCCCAAATGCTCAGGCAATCCTACAGGAAAATCTAACTGAGTTATAACACCATAATAAAACTTTCCACCCAGCGCCTCTTGCGTAGCGATATCTCTCGGCCCTATACCCGAAGAAGCGAACCCTCTGATTTCATTACTACCAAGGAAAAACCTCTGTCCAATCTTCACCTTCTCTCCCGAATACGCAAAAACATACCCAAAAGATGGCTTAATTTTCAAAACTATATCATCGTTAATGCGCTGAAAGACGCGATAAAAATGCGCACTTGACGCCTCTGTCTTTACGTAATGCAGATTTCCACCTACACCCGAAACCGATTGACTAAGCCTCGCATATATACCACTACGCGGCTTATAAGGATTGTCTATACTACTATAAACAAGAGAATAACCCACAGAAGAGTCGAAGAACGTACCCTCCTGCTCCTTAATAAATTTAGAAGCAGCTTCGCCTATATTATGAATACTGTGATACTTGTAATAATACTGCACAGATGCAGCCAAGCTATCAGTCAGATTGCACGACAAGCGCGAAGAAAACCCTGCGTTAGTACTACCAAAAGGACCATCAGTAGCAAACAATCCCTTCCAACCTTTTGCCGGAACACCACCTTGCCTAGAATAAAACGCCCCTACCCCAAACGACACTTCACTATCAAAAATGTCCGGAGTGACTAAATCGAGCACACTAGACATACCCGAAAGAGATCTCATTAAATCAAAAGAGATAACCTTACCAGTCCCTAATAAATTTCTCTCCTTTATACTAATCTTCCCAACCAAACCACTAGCAGGAGAAAAACCCGCACCGATATCAAATGACCCAGTACCACGCTCCTTGACTGTAAAATTGATATCAACAGCAGAATCGCTAATCCGCTGCGTATCCGCATCAACAGATTCAAAGAAATCAAGATTCAACAATCTTCTACGAGATTGCCTCATAGCAAACGTACTATAAACATCTCCCTCAGAAACGCCAAGCTTACGCCTGATCACACTATCCAAGGTCCTAGTATTACCCAATATGTTTATGCGCCTTACATAGACACTCTGCCCCAAAGACACCTTATACTTTACGTTTACAACATCACCATGAATATCGTAATCATTCTTCACAGTCGCAAAGAGCTTACCTTTTTCATTTAAAAACGCAGTGAGCAAAGTTGACGTCTTCTCAACTAAACTCATATTGAAAACTTCACCCTTCTTAGTCAGAACTATGTTAGTTAGCTCCTGCTCAACGTCTTCCCACGTTTTAACATCATCAACTATTACAATATAATCCCCAAAGCGATATTTCTTACCCTCTTCTATCGAAAATACCACCGTAGCATAAGAATAATCTTTTGAAGTTACTTCAACGGAAGGCGTACCAATCTTAACATCTAAATAACCTCTGCTGGTGTAAAAATCCCGTAGAAGCGACTGATCCACCATTAGCCTTTCAGAAAACAACTTCGTACTGTCGCCAAAAAAGCCAAAAATATCAGTCAAAGACCTTCTCTTCGATGCAATTACTTCTTGCAGCTCCAGTTCAGTGAATACAGTATTACCGACAAACCTGACATTACCTATCCGAGTAAGCGGCCCTTCTACTATCTTCACTTCCACATCAACACTGTTCCTTGGAGCAGGCTTTATCACATATGATACGCTAGCTTTTAAGTAACCCCTGCTTACATACAAGCTATGCAGCTTGCCTAAGTCCTGATTTAAATTCGATTCCGTAAAAATACTCATCTTCTTTAACTTCAGCAGATCTTCCGCCAAAGTCTTAGCACTAAAAGCATGATTACCCTTCACTGTGACGTTGCGCACAACAGGATTCTCTTCCACGCTAATAACAAGCTCATCCTCTACGATATCAACTTCAACCTTCTTGAATAAGGACGTCCCATAAAGGTTACTTATTATTTCATGCAATCTTCCCTGTGTTATCTCCTCCGGCAGAGCGACTTTTGCATAGAACTCAATGGTCGCATTATCCAACCTCTCATTTCCCTCTATACGTACTTTTTGCACACTATCTGCAACCGCCGGTCTCACCGAGGCAAACATCGTTGCCATCAGGACTAAAACAAAAAAATATCTCATATGTCTCATTTCAAAATGCTCTTGACGTCATTGAAGGTTACAAAAACCATCAGAGATACAAGAAGAATAAACCCTACGACCATCACTATACTACAATGCCTAGGGTTAAAGGTCTTGCGCCGAAAAATCCCTTGCAGAGCATACTGCAACATGAAGCCCCCGTCTAGCATTGGTAACGGCAATAAATTTATTACACCTAAATTTGCAGATATAAGACCTACAAAACGAAGGCCTTCCTTCTGCCGTATCGCATCACCAGAATGCTTTGCTATACGGACTGGCCCACCAAGCTCATCAACACTGCGGGAACCCGTAACCAGCTGAACAACAGCCATAAGAGTAATCTTTACAATCCTGTAAGTACACAAAAAAGCCTCGTTTGCAGCACTAAGAACCGGAAGGCGCCTACTTTGACTATCCATCGGTAACGAACTAGCGGAAATACCTAGCTTTCGCGCCCCACTAGACCACTCCTCTGGCCCAATCGTGACATGATGCAATACCCCACTACGCAAGAACCCTATAGTTAGATACTCACCCTGCCCCCCAGCTATGTAATGCCTTATCTCCTCAAACCAAGCGACTTCGTTACCATCTATTGATACTATCCTATCGCCAGCTTCAAGACCTACAAGCTCTGCAGTGCTCCCCGCAAGCACATTACCCACCACTGGCATAGGGCTCAAAACCCCACGAGTACTAAAAAGAACAAAGAAAACCAGTAGAGAGAATAGTAAATTTGCTGCCGGACCTGCAAAAGCTATAAGAAACCTCTGCCACAAAGGCTTCTCATTTAAGGCACAAAGCTTCTCCTCTTCAGACATCTCCCTGTCTAGAGCGTCACCAAACATCTTGACATAACCCCCTACAGGCACCAGGCTAAATTTCCACCTGGTCCCAGATCCATCGGTTATCCCGAACAGCTCAGGCCCAAACCCTAGAGAAAAAGTCTCAACCTTGACCTTGCAGAGCTTAGCCACACAGTAATGCCCATACTCGTGTATAAAGACAACAACAGAAAGCACGAGGAGGAAAGAGGCCACATAGAAAGAACCCTCCTGAAAAGCGCTCACAGCCCGCGCTAAGGACAACATAAGCCCACTCAACAAGCTCAAAAATCAGGAGCATGTTATACTATATTTATATCCTTGACAACACTATTGTGCCGTATAAAGTTTCAATATAGGAGCCACAGTGAGCTTGTACATTGCTATGATCGATACCCCTACTAGTGAAATAAGGAGAAGGTTATTGTACCGTAGTGTACATAGAGGCTGCAAAGAAATGGATATACTCTTAGGAAGCTTTGCACAGCACCATCTACACCTATTAAGCGATGAGCAAGTTGCAAATTACGAAGCTATTGTTGAATTGGATGATGCACTTCTTTACTCCTATGTGGTAGGAAGAGTACCAATACCTCAGGGGATAGATAGCGCACTAATAGAATTAATAAGTGGTTTCGCCTCAAGAAAATGACACCGTCTTTATGCATTCGCTATAACGGAGGGGATAGAATCGTATGGATACTACATTATTAGATGCGTTAGTGCTCGCCTTCGCAGGAGGGGTGCTGCTGAATTTTATGCCCTGTGTCTTTCCCATACTTTCATTAAAGATCATTTCTGTAGTTCGTCAAAAGAGCGCCGGAGACAATAGAATATTACAGGACTGTGTTTTCTACACGGTAGGAGTGCTTGCCACCATGTTAGTGCTCACAGGAGTGCTCTTTATTTTTCGCACAACTGGTAACCTCTTAGGATGGGGATTTCAATTACAGTCGCCTTTTCTTGTAACCCTTTTGCTTTATGTAACTTTTCTCCTTGGATTGTCTTTCTCGGGATACTATGAAATTACGTTTGGAATATCCATTTTAGGAAGAGCAGGATCACAAAATTTGGAGAGCTTTCTTACGGGAGTGTTATCCACTCTTATAGGGACTCCGTGTGCTGCGCCGTTTATGGTATCTGCAGTTAGTTTTTCATTACTACAACCCGGGTTGCATTCTATATTTATTTTCCAGTTCATGGGCTTGGGAATGGTTTTTCCATACTTAGCTTTTTCTTGCATACCAGGCGCCATAATGCTCTTACCAAAACCTGGAAAATGGATGGAGTGTCTAAAGCAGCTGCTAGCATTTCCTATGTACCTAACTGCAGCGTGGCTTCTACATGTCTTGGTAAGTCAAAAGGGCGTTGCTGCTTTGTTTCCCACAATATGCTCCATAATTGCAATCGCATTCTTAACATGGATAATTAAGAATGTCGTAAAATCTGGCTCTACTCTAAGAGATGCCGCTGCTTTATGTTTCACCATAATCTTTGTAGTCACTTCTGCTATGTACATAAGCAAGTTAGAGGTAGCAGAAGATACACCCATACATAAGGGTTTTGTTGCATTCTCAGAGGATAGCTTACAGGACCTCTTAGATAAGGGCGAAACAGTTTTCGTCGCTGTAGGCGCAGAGTGGTGCTTAACGTGTAAAACAAATGAGTTAATCATAAATTCTGAGGCCATACAGAGGATCTTCCACACACATGGTGTGAAACAGATGAAGGCGGACTGGACAAATATGGACTCTGGAATAGCGCAGTATCTACATAGTATGGGAAGCAGCAGTGTTCCGTTTTACGTGCTATATGTGCATGGAAAGCCTACAACAGAACCAATACCTCAAATATTCAGCGAGGCTAAGCTGACAGACTTTCTCTTACGAAGCCTTACAGATTAATCATCAGACGTATAATGCGAATACAAAGTTCTGTAGAGAGAGCGTATATAATCACACACGGCACACGGAGCACGCACTGAGGTTGCTGCATATACGGGAAAAGAGTACTGGACTGAGTTTTTTGTCTTAACTAACAAGCTCCCTACTAGTTGACCTTTCTTGATTGGTGCTTTTAAACTCTCTTGTGATAGTAAGAACGCATGCAGTTCATGTTCTAAGTCCTTTGGGTAAGTAACTACAGCATCTTCCTTTAGGAATACTTGCAAAGATGTGCCCTTTTTGTGTTTCACAGATATTTCCCCAACGACCCCATTTGCAGGAAATATTGTTTTCGTGCTGAAGTGATTCAAGGCGTACAAGATAAGTTTTTTTGCCTCATAAGCACGT
Source organism: Anaplasma phagocytophilum str. Webster (assembly GCF_000964685.1). Classification (GTDB taxonomy): domain Bacteria; phylum Pseudomonadota; class Alphaproteobacteria; order Rickettsiales; family Anaplasmataceae; genus Anaplasma; species Anaplasma phagocytophilum. The sequence goes on along the minus strand of NZ_LANS01000001.1, from coordinate 695,006 downwards.
TCTGTTTCGGTGCTCAATCCATTGATTACCACTAAAACGCGTCGTCCATCTTTCAGTGCTGAGGCTACCATACCGTAACCTCCTGTTCTTGTATGCCCAGTTTTTATACCATCAACTTCTATATTATTGTAATTCAACAATGCATTATAATTCTTCTGTGTTATCCCATTATAGGTAAACTGCTTTTCGCCAAAAAAGTAATAGTATTCTGGAAAGTCTTGTAATATCCGTGCTGAAAGGATAAGTAGATCACGTACCGACATCATATTATCATCTGGCCAACCTGTAACATTTACAAAGCGGCTGTTCTTGAGATCCAATTCTTTCGCTACCCTGTTCATTTCTTCAACGAACTTTTCTTGCGACGTATACAAACCTTCTGCAAGAGTGATACATGCGTCATTCCCTGAAGCAACAGCAGCACCTTTTATAAGGTCGTTGACAGAGATGAGTTGCCCAGTCTTTAAAAACGCTGTTGGCGCACCTGCAGAAGCGGCACCTTCACTAACTCGCAAGTTATCCTCAAGCTTGATATTCCCTGCCTTCAAGTTCTTCAGCACTATGTACAGAGTCATAAGCTTACTCATGGAAGCAGTAGGCGTCGGTGCATCTACATCATGTTCAAAAAGTATTGTTTTCGAACCCCATTCAAACACAATAGCGTGAGGCGCTTTCGTACGCAGCCCTGATGCATCTGGATGCGCGGGTAGAACGAAGATCAAAGCACAAATAAACGCTTTAAATAAAAGAAGACCAAGACTTGCTCGCATAGATTTTACAAGAAACAGAATTGGGGAGTCATACTAGTACTATGCCCAGAGCAATGTCAATAACAAAAACCTAGCAACTGACGCACCGTGTTTCTACTACCCATGCAGTTAGACACTATGCTCGATGCTTTAGCGTCTTATCGCTTGCCGTCACGTATGCACTCACTTTCTTGATAAACCCGATAGGTGTTAAAAGAATGATCCTAGTAGTTTTGTAACAGATTGCACACTGATACAGACAGGCTAATGTATGCTGCACTGCTGTTCACCCTGTCACTTTTTCAGAGCATGCTGCGTCGTATATCTTTTTATCGATACTCATACAGTTCTACTAGAAGAACTGCGTAATATGGCTTAAATGATGCACCGACATAAGCCATGGAGAAGTTAGCAATAGCAGTATCCTTAGTACGACCCGCCGGACTAGTATCATCTACAAGACGTTGAGCCGGCAGATCATCATAAACGCCATCTCCCACAACGCGATGGTAGAATCCACCCGCAAAAGCGGAGATTTCAGGAGAGAGCTGATAACTCAACCCAGCCTTTAATCTATAAGCAAGCTTAGGAGTGATATGCCCATCAACAACGCCCACGAAGTTACCACCAAGACCGACGCAAGCATAAGGAACGACACCTAAGCCTTCACTAAGAAGATCATAACAAGCATTGACCATCACAGAAGTAGAAGAAACCGCTCTAATCTCAACCACTTCCCCACCTTCAATAGTTTTAGCTAGTAACCCAGCTACTATGGTTTTTTCATCATGATTAAGCTCTTGTACTAGGTCTTTAGCTACAGCTTTGGCATTCCCATTAGTGGTACCGGCCTTTTTACTACTGCTGCTATGTATCATCCCCGTAGGCCAGTTCTTATCATGTAACTCCACTTTCTCCACAAACTTACTAAAAGACGCATTACCATCAGTCTTGCCTGTGCCTTTCAAATTACTACACTGCGCCGTCTTTGTATTGTCTGTCGGGTCAGCCGCATAAGCTATATTACTCCCGCCGTCGCTCCCGGACATATATTCCCCATTACAAACCTTCTTATCAATACCGGGATGAGAAACCCCAACCGCCTTAGCAAACTGAACGATGTCTTTACCGGAGGTTTTGGCCAGAGCAGCGGCAAGGTTATCAGTCTGCCCAGTAACAACATCATAAGCTAACTCCTTAGCTAGTAGATATACTGTATCAGCTTCATCTTCCTTACTACCACTATCTCTAATACCCTTGGTCTTCCTTTTAATAATAAGAGTTATTGCTTAGGATCTTGATATACCTAGCTATTCAAGGTAGTTGAGCCGGCAGATCATCATAAACGCCATCTCCCACAACGCGATGGTAGAATCCACCCGCAAAAGCGGAGATTTCAGGAGAGAGCTGATAACTCAACCCAGCCTTTAATCTATAAGCAAGCTTAGGAGTGATATGGCCATCAACCACGCCCACGAAGTTACCGCCAAGACCAACACAAGCATAAGGAACAACGCCTAAACCTTCACTAAGAAGATCATAACAAGCATTAACCATCACAGAAGTAGAAGAAACCGCCCTGATCTCAACAACTTCACCCCCTTCAATAGTCTTAGCTAGTAACCCTGCTACTATGGTTTTTTCGTCACGATTAAGATTTACTAGGTCTGTGGCTACGGCTTTGGCGTTGTCGTTATGTACAGGCGTTGGTCCATTTGAGCCACCCGCCTTTAAGGTCGACGTAGGCCAGTTTTTACTTCCATCTCCCAACATTGTGGCATTAATGAAGTCGCGTAAAACCTGCGGTGAGCTACTCCCAGTTCCACCCGTTGACCCCGCACCACCGCATAGTGCAACATTATTGTTGTCTCCTGCCTTTACGTCTGACTCTACAGCGTACTTACCGTAGGCAGTTAACGTCGTTGGTGTACTATGTCCATTCTTCGTCCTACAAACCTTCCCATCAATGGTAGGGTGGGAAACCCCAACCGCCTTAGCAAACTGGACAAAGTCCTTCCCGGAGGTCTTGGCAAGAGCAGCGGTAAGCTTATCAGTCTGTCCAGTAACAACATCATAAGCTAACTCCTTAGCTAGTAGATATACTGTATCAGCTTCATCTTCCTTACTACCACTATCTCTAATACCCTTGGTCTTGAAGCGCTCGTAACCAATCTCAAGCTCAACCCTGGCACCACCAATACCATAACCAACACTACCTTCCATAGCTACAAGCATGTTGTCCTTAAACCCAATCCGAGGATCAGGAGTGTTCCAGTCAAACTTGTGTGACTCTAGCTTTACACTCTTTCCATCCTTTAAGTATGGATATACTGCCTTAGTCTCTCCGTTACTCTCCCTTATACTAAAATCTCTTATCTTGCTAAACGCTGGACTGTAATCCAAACCAACATAGAAATATCCCGCACCACCAGTCTCCAAAGCGCTAACGTCATCATGAGCCCTGACTTCATTCCCAGCCATGACTATAGCCATAGACATCATATTACAATGTTCTCGGATATTTTAAAGAACAACACCATGAGCTGATAATACACCCCCTTGATGCAAGTTGCTGCTTTCCACTTATAAGTTTGCTAATATCAGTTATAGTGAAGATAGGCAGAAAATGCTTAATAAATTAATAGACAATGCTGGTGTTCAGCGTATAATAAAAGTGTTAGAAAGCTTTAATGGTAGCGTTAGACTAGTTGGTGGCTGCGTAAGGGATAGTATAATTCAGCGCGAAACCACGGATATAGATTTGGCAACAGATTTGTTACCAAAGACGGTGCTTACATCCCTAAAAGCAGCGGGCATAAAGGCCATCCCCACCGGTATGCAGCATGGAACCGTCACGGCAGTTGTAGCAGGTGTGCCTTATGAAATTACAACCCTACGACTCGATACTAAATGTGATGGAAGGCATGCATCAGTAGTTTTTACAGACAATTGGGAAGCAGATGCGTCTAGGAGAGACTTTACGTTTAATGCTCTATACTGCGACAAGAATGGAAAAATATATGATTACTTTACTGGAATTCGGGATCTACAAAGCAGGACCGTTGCTTTTATAGGCGATGCGGAACAACGCATTAATGAAGATTTTTTGAGGATACTTAGGGTATTTAGGTTTCATGCTTCAATATGCAGTGATAGCGCGCTCAGCGAAGAAATAATCAACGTATGCAGCAAGCACGCGAGTAAACTAGCACTACTCTCAAAGGAGCGCATTAGAAGTGAGTTTTTTAAACTCTTAGCGTGTAGAAACTGCGTAGGAACCCTGCATATCATGGAACGGTGCGATATTTTAGCTCAAATTATACCATACCACATTAACGTGGGGGTGCTCTCATCGCCCCAAATCGCAACAAGATCACCAATAGCTAAACTCGCAGCGCTACTGCATACAGAAAACCCCGCATACTCTGTTGTAGAAATAGCACAGAACCTTACCGCTGCGTTGCGCCTATCACGAAAAGAGAAGAATCTTCTAGAGACCTTGCTCCTAACTAAGCTAGAGCTACCCCTAACCGTTGCACAACAACAGAAATATATGAATACACTAGGTACGGAAATCTACAAGGATTTAGTAATCATCAACTCCCTGAAAAGCGCTTCATTACCCGAAAGCATACTGCATGCCCATCTTGCCTCCAGCGAAGACTTCACACCAGTAACCTTACCTATTTCTGGAAAAGACCTAATTCAACTGGGTTATCCAACAGGAAGAGTTCTCGGGCAAACACTGCGAACTCTACAGACAATGTGGGAAGAAGACATACGCAACGTATCTCGTGATCAACTGCTAACTACCGCTAAGAGATTACTCGAAGAAAAGCCTACCTCTACTTCTTAGACACTTCTGGAACAAAGCGCTGCCCAATTACTGGCTACCGTTTAAAAATCTCACATTCTCCAAAGAAAAACATGATTTCCCTCTTCGCATTATCTGCATTATCCGATCCATGCACACAATTTGCATCTATGCTCTCAGCAAAATCAGCCCTTATGGTCCCTTTTGCAGCCTCTTTAGGATTCGTAGCACCCATAACATCTCTGTATACAGCTATAGCCGATTCCCCTTCCAGTACCTGCACTACGACGGGTCCTGAAGTCATAAACTTAACAAGCTCAGGAAAAAACGGCCTGTCACGATGCACATCATAAAACTCTTCGGCCTGAGAGACAGTTAATCTACACATCCTTTGCGCAACAACTTTAAGCCCCGCAGCCTCTATATAGGAAATAACATTACCTATTATGCCACGCTCAACGACATCAGGCTTTAAGATAGAAAGCGTCCTCTCTTGCACTCTTGTGCCCCCTTTATATTCAACCAAATATGTTAACACGCAACAGTACATTATCGCAAGTGTATAACGCAATAAACAACTGCTATAACCTATGCTTGCGAATTATCAGTATGATTATTACTAATCTAGCATGCTATTCACGGTTTTAGGATCTCAATCACACATGAAATAACTGTTGCATTACTATTATGTATGATTTATCCTAAGTTATCTGAGTAACATATGGGATAATGTTTATGACTTCTCAAGCACAAAACCAAAATTCCATCCCCATAACTATAGAAGGGAAAGCAAAGCCTCATCCAGTAGACGAGTATGTGGGACGAGAAATAAAGAAGCAGCGCATCATGAAGGGCATGAGCCAAAATCAGCTTGCAAGCAGGTTAGGGATTACATTCCAACAAGTACAAAAATACGAAAAGGGTACTAACCGTATAGTGATAAGCAGGTTATATGAGCTGGCTCGTGTTTTAGGCATTGAGATTAATGACCTCATGTCTAAGTTGCAAAATGACATACGGTCTATAACAGAGGGTACCGACATATCAATAACTTGTCTTCAAGAAGGAGATGAAGCGTCATTAGAGGAATTTGATCATAATTATAATGATGGCAAAGAAGTACTAATGCTTGTTAGGGCATACCGTAGAATAAAAAGTGAAAAAATGCGTGGTGCAATTCATACACTAGTAAAAGTTATGTGCGCAGAACAATCTAATGATGATTATGAGACTTCCTATAGGGGTCCTGAGTATGTTATCGTAACAAACCAAGAAGATTAATATACAATTCGCAAAAAAAAATTGCTAGTTTGGCCTTGCCTTTCTGCGTCGAATAAGTTTGCGAGCGGGCAGCTTCGTGCTGTTTTAGTGCTGCCCGCATCACTTATTATGCATTTTTTTTTGCAGATAAATACCGTAATTCACAGATCTTTTTTTCATTACAACTCCCGATACATATCACCCAATACACGCCCTGATTCCACCTCTTAAAATTCTTTAATAACTCCTTTATCCAGTCCTTTATTTGCAAAAATTGCTTTAATGTACTTTGACATGATGTATCGGTTCGCCTATTCTACGCTAAGGTATGGACTCTTAAAAGTATTTGTAATCCGCTATGAAGAAGAAAATCTGTGTATTTGCCCTACCCACTGTAATGTTTATGCTGCCTTCGCTGTCGTTTGCTTCGCCAAAACCTGTGGATTTTTCACGACAAGCTGGCATAGAAGGGTTCTTTTCCAGCATCCAGTACAAGTATGCAGTACCATACTTTGGAGCTTTTTCTTTAGTGCATGGAGGTAACCCTCTGGACGTGTTCTCTGCTAAAGATGCTGAAAGCTCTAGCGGGATAGCTACTCTCTTACAGTCTGTGGCAAGCACATCTACTAGTGATGCCGAAAACTTTCAAGGGAAGTATAATCCTTCATATCTTCATAGCAAGCAGGCTCTCTCTGCATCAGCTGGATACTCTACAGGATACGTGAGAGTTGAAGTAGAGGGTATGCATCAGAAGTTTCTCGTAGATCCAAAACGGTATAAAGAGCGTGATAAAGCCAAAGCCTACAGATTTGCCGCTTCCGCTTCATCTGGCGGTACGGGGCAGCCTACTGCTACACACCCTAATGAAAAGTATTACATTTCTCTTGAAAATAGAGATCTGATCATCACATCTCTTGTTGCAAATTTATGTTATGACATGATTCCTGAGGAATCGCGTCTATCGCCCAATATTTGCGTGGGGGCTGGAATTGGATATGTTAAGGCCTTTGGTGTATTGGAGCAAAGGTGGGCTTATCAGGCTAAGGTGGGTGTGCAGTATTTTCTCTCTAGAAAGGCGTCAGTATTTCTCTCTGCCTATGTAGATAAGGTAAATGGGGAGAAATTTAAGAACGTGCGTGTAAAGCATAATATAGGAACTAGAAGCTCCAGTAGTGGCGGTACAAGTCAGAGTATCAGCACTGATTCTATACTATATCCTGATGCTCACCTATCATTACTCTATTATGGATTGGAATGTGGTGTTCGACTAACACTTTAGTATGTCAGTACCGGCATATCTTGAAATCTTATAGTATGGTTAGGTCACATATATTCTCGGTTGAGAATGGTGATTCCTAATTAATTCTTAAATTGCATAGCAGAATATGCAAAATAAATCCTAAGTCCTCTTGACTTAATTCTTTTTTAGTATAACTTTACCTGTACAGGTTGTAGAGCCGCCCTTGGTAGTATATGGAAGGGAGTGCTCTGGTTAGATTTAGGTGTTGTGACTTATGGTGTTCGGGAGTCTTCGCTGCTTATTTTTTACCTATTGCTTGCTCGTATCTTTTTGTTTGGTGGAGAGGGGTGAAGCCGGTGGATTCTATGCATCTCTAGGATGGGGAGAGAGTGTAGTAGACTTCGGGGTGGAGCACTTAAAAGTTAGGGGTATAACTGGTAGTGTGATGGGGCCTCGTAAGAGTGAGCTCGATGCCGTGAAGTATGGTCACGATACTTTTTCTAAGGGAATTGGGGGAGTCGGAAGCGGGGAGTTCGGTGATAAATACAGACCTGTGTACACAGAAGATTTTGGACTGAGTGGTTCTTTCGGCTATCGTTTCGGAAATCTGGGTATAGAGATAGAGGGAAGTGAGCAGGAGTTTCACCCTAGCGCTGCGGGTTACAAGATTGAAGGGAATGCGGTGCACTTCGCGTTCACTACCGGAAAGAGTGGGGCTAAAGGAGAAGTGAGTGGGTTTGTGGGAGAGAACCCTGGAGTGCACCTTGGTCTTGTACTGCTGAACGGATGCTACTCTGGGTTGCGGCTGGACGAGAAGAATGGGATCTATTCCTGTCTTGGGCTTGGACTCGCTGCTACGGATTACCTTGGCGGGCTTGGGAGACTAAGGGCCTTATGGAACGCGAAGATAGGCGTTGAACTGCAATTTACTAAGAATTTAACTATGTTCGGAGAGGTGTATTACCGCGGATTTGGAGTGTTGCGGGGGAAGGTACGCGTTTTTTCGGTGGCTGCGGTTGAGGGTGTTGACACTCTGCTTTCATCTGGAATGAACGTTAGCTACGTAGGGAATGCGTGCGGGGTACGTTATTTGTTCTAGAGAAAGATGTGCGTAAGAGGTAATACGGAGAAGAAATACCCTAGTGGGAGGAAGAGATTGGACTTTTGAGCTGTCTTGGGGAGTGTTGAATCCCGGACATATTGAAGTTCGATGAAAAGCTTGGCTGGAGATGTTAGAGGGGGTTAGCCCTTGAGTGGACCGGCTGAAGTGAGGAGACGAAGAAAAAGAAGGAATTTGGAGAAGTTGAAAAGTATGAGAAAAGGAAAGATAATCTTAGGAAGCGTAATGATGTCGATGGCTATAGTCATGGCTGGGAATGATGTCAGGGCTCATGATGACGTTAGCGCTTTGGATACTGGTGGAGCGGGATATTTCTATGTTGGCTTGGATTACAGTCCAGCGTTTAGCAAGATAAGAGATTTTAGTATAAGGGAGAGTAACGGAGAGACAAAGGCAGTATATCCATACTTAAAGGATGGAAAGAGTGTAAAGCTAGAGTCACACAAGTTTGACTGGAACACTCCTGATCCTCGGATTGGGTTTAAGGACAACATGCTTGTAGCTATGGAAGGCAGTGTTGGTTATGGTATTGGTGGTGCCAGGGTTGAGCTTGAGATTGGTTACGAGCGCTTCAAGACCAAGGGTATTAGAGATAGTGGTAGTAAGGAAGATGAAGCTGATACAGTATATCTACTAGCTAAGGAGTTAGCTTATGATGTTGTTACTGGGCAGACTGATAACCTTGCCGCTGCTCTGGCCAAAACCTCCGGTAAGGACTTTGTTAAATTTGCCAATGCTGTTGTTGGAATTTCTCACCCCGATATTAATAAGAAGGTTTGTGCGACGAGGAAGGACAGTGGTGGTACTAGATATGCGAAGTATGCTGCCACGACTAATAAGAGCAGCAACCCTGAAACCTCACTGTGTGGAGACGAAGGTGGCTCGAGCGGCACGAATAATACACAAGAGTTTCTTAAGGAATTTGTAGCCAAAACCCTAGTAGAAAATGAAAGTAAAAACTGGCCTACTTCAAGCGGGACTGGGTTGAAGACTAACGACAACGCCAAAGCCGTAGCCACGGACCTAGTAGCGCTTAATCGTGACGAAAAAACCATAGTAGCTGGGCTACTAGCTAAAACTATTGAAGGGGGTGAAGTTGTTGAGATCAGGGCGGTTTCTTCTACTTCCGTAATGGTCAATGCTTGTTATGATCTTCTTAGTGAAGGTTTAGGCGTTGTTCCTTATGCTTGCGTTGGTCTCGGTGGGAACTTCGTGGGCGTTGTTGATGGGCATATCACTCCTAAGCTTGCTTATAGGTTAAAGGCTGGGTTGAGTTATCAGCTCTCTCCTGAAATCTCCGCTTTTGCGGGTGGATTCTACCATCGCGTTGTGGGAGATGGCGTTTATGATGATCTGCCGGCTCAACGTCTTGTAGATGATACTAGTCCGGCGGGTCGTACTAAGGATACTGCTATTGCTAACTTCTCCATGGCTTATGTCGGTGGGGAATTTGGTGTTAGGTTTGCTTTTTAAGCTTGCTTATCTAAAGAGGGGGGCTAAGGGCTCCCCTTTTCTACTTTAATTCTACTTCCTGCGGTACTTCACCCTCTTCCTGACTTCTTCTGGTTCTGCTACCATTAATTATTACTCCGTGACCGTTCCTATTATTTATTTTCTTGCTGCTCAGGTTAGAAGGTTTCTATCAGTGCTTGATGGGGATTTGGCGTGTTTTTATAGTGCAAATCGCATCGCTCCCATTTGTACAAATCTTGACACTTTTGGCTTCAATGTCTATTGTTGAGCAGTTAAAATTCTTGTGATACCCCATGGTTGAAATGAAGGACTCCCCCTCTGATAAGCAGCGGGCTGTTGATGCTGCTATTGGTCAGATTGAACGCGCTTTTGGGCGTGGATCTATTATGAGGCTGCAGAATAGCCCTGTAGAAGCTGTTGAGTGTGTTTCTACTGGGTCTATTGCTCTAGATGCAGCTCTAGGTGTTGGGGGGCTTCCTAGGGGCCGTATCATTGAGATTTTTGGCCCTGAAAGCTCGGGTAAGACTACCTTAGCTCTTCATGTTATTGCTGAATAATAAAGTCTTCTCCCTGCTCTTGTTCTATAGTTATCTTGCAAATCTTCAAAGCATTTCTAATATCCTCTAAGATTTGCGGATGCATATCTTGTTGTACTGCTCTACTAGATATAGAAAGTATATTAAGGGGATGGTTCATGGCGATACAATTTTCTGACTTATAACGTCTAATCTCGTGAACTATTCTCATTGCTTCCTCGCACATTTGTTCTATGGCTTCATAACGTGGTATTTCTTCGTATAATGGCCACTTTGGACTTTCTGTTTCACTATTACTACTTATATAATGAGTTACGTGCGGTATGATGGGTGAGAAGAGTGCTATGGCAGTTTGTAGTACGATTTGCAGACTACTTAGAGCAGATTTATGACCCTGTAAGTCTTCCTCGTTATATGCTCGATGTTTGGATAACTCTATATAGTTGTCACAGAACTGCTTAATGAAAAACTCCTCGACAACACCTAGTCCTGTATTATAGTCACATTCTTCATATGCTTTTGTGCTTATTTCTACAATTTTACTTAAGCGTGTCACGATCCACTGGTCGAGAGGACTTGTTATAGCCTCAAAACTTGGTTTAATATTACCGGCTACAAGCTGTACAAACTTATGCGCATTATATAATTTTGTAACTAGACGCTTACCTGTTTTAATGACTTCTTCTGAAAACACGGTGTCTACGCCGTTTCGGGCTTTGGAAGCCCAGTATCTAATCGCATCTGCTCCGTAAGTTTTTAGTAATTCGCTTGGATCCTTGGCGTTGTTTTTAGATTTGCTCATTTTAGTCTTATCTTCTGCAACGCACCAACCGCTTATCATTATGCTTTTCCACGGCAGCTCTGCTCGATGAAGGTGGGACATGGCTATGGTGTAAAACGCCCAGGATCGTATTATCTCATGACTTTGGGTACGAAGATCGGTAGGTATATTTCCTTCATGACATGTACCTTCCAACATCATAGTGTGATACATTGGAGATAGTGAACTCGTTGCCCATGTATCCATAACGTCAACATCGGGTATCACTTCATCTTTGCCATAGCCCCTAGGAAAGTCTTTAATGGGATCTATAGGTAAATCTTGAACATTGGGTAAGATCACCCTACCCTCTTCACCATTTCGTTTTGAATACCATACTGGGACTGGGACTCCATAAAATCGCTGACGAGATATACACCAATCGCTATTCAGGTTCTCGATCCACGTATATAGTCGTTTTCGCATGTGGTCAGGATGCCACTTAATACGTTCTGCTAGGTTCTTAAATATATCTTTGTGATCCTTAATCTTGATAAACCACTGTTCACTCGGCAAAATCTCTATTGGAGCTCCAGAACGCTCTGCACATCTGACGCTATGAACTATATCTGCTTGGGATGATATCAATCCGCTTGCTGCCAGGGTCTCGCTTATGGCTTTCCTGGCCTCTTTTATTCTTAAACCATTGAATTGTGTTGGGGAGATGAGAGATTTCTCTGTTGCCAATTTCTCCAGACCTGTAAGGCGTCCGGTTTTATCTATAATTATTCTGGTGTCAAGCGCATGCTTTTGCCGCCAATATACATCAGTTTCATCGCCGAATGTGCAGCACATTACCAAGCCAGTTCCTTTATCTATGGCTACCTTATCGTCCGGCAGAATTCTGACGTTATTTCCGCCTACTGGTACGATAGCATGTTTGCCTTCAAGATGCTTATAACGGCTATCGTAAGGATGATAGAACACTGCTACACATGCGGGCATGAGTTCTGGACGGGTTGTGGCTATTAGTATACTCTCACCACATTCTGTCTGAAACCGAACCGTATACATTGTAGATGGCAAAATTTTGTCTTCGATCTCCGCGTTAGATATTGCTGTCTGATCTACAACGTCCCACAATATCGGCTGTTGTTTACGGTACGCATCACCTTTGTTATACAAACTTATGAACGACTCTTGTGAAAGCTTTTGGATAGTGGGGCTTGCAGTATGGTACTCACGGGACCAATCGAAACTTATTCCCAAAGTTTGAAATAACTGTCGGTATTTTAACCTGTATTCTTTTGAAACTGCAGTACATGTCTTTATAAACTCACCTCGGTCGACCTGAGAGGCTTTTACACCTGTTTCCCTCTCGATGAGGCGTTCTGTGGGCAACCCGTTATCATCGAACCCTATGGGGAATAGAACGTCAAAACCGGCCAGACGTTTGTAGCGGGCTATGAAGTCGGCATGGCAGTAACTAAATACGTGGCCCATGTGTAGGCTTCCTGATACTGTTGGTGGTGGGGTGTCTATGACAAAGCTTGCGTCTTTGCGGCCTTTCCATATATACGATTTCGATTTTGTCCATGCATCTTGGCATTGCTCTTCAATGACCTGATGGTTATAACCTGCCTTTTGCTCTGTCATAATACTGTCCACACATATTTTTGTCGCTCAATCTGGGAAGTATAAAAAATTGTCTGTGGCAACACAACGATCTTAACGAAGGTCGCGGGGGAACATCTATGTACGTTTGAAGATCAGAAATAAGGGCTTGGGGTACTTTAGGTATGCGGGAGATGGTTTTGCTTGGGATAAGTAACGTTCGTCACAAACCTAAAAACGGCTCTCTACTATTATTAGTTCCGTAGTTGCGTTTCTGGAAGACTCTATATTATAAGTCAACTTCTCTATATGAAGGGCGGCTTGTACATTTTAATACACGTGGTGCTTTTTGTACCGCGGGATGGTCTGTGGCTATATGTGCGACAGAATAAGAAAAGTGTTGTGGAAAATCTTTGCGATGAACTTACGTGGGGATAACTGCGCAGAATCTAAGAAAATAAAAAACGAGGCTTGAGTTACCCACGATCTAGATAAAAACTTGAGCTCGGAAAAACGCACATGCTTAACTATACTAGAGTTTGAAAGCGCTAAAAACTCGGACATAAAAAACGCTGACTCTAACATAACTGGTGGTGCTATCTGACCTTTTTTTACTGCTGATACCTCTATTGCTGCCGTCTTCTCTAAGGTTTTTGCAACAAATGACATTAGACACTATTACTTAAGACTAAGTGTGCTATCGACAGTTATGTTTACACGCACAACGTTGACACATTTTCCGTGTTCGTTCACGACGTTCTAGCTTTTGTGATCTACTCATATACACCATTACCTTGGCACCTCTTAGTCGTCTGACCATCCTTCGTCCTAAGCACCTCATACTGAGAAAGAAGAGATTACAGAAGATAGCTGATAACTCAAGCCAGCCTTTAATCTATAAGCAAGCTTAGGAGTGATATGCCCATCAACAACACCTACGAAGTTACCCCCAAGACCAACACAAGCATAAGGAACAACGCCTAAACCTTCACTAAGAAGATCATAACAAGCATTGACCATCACAGAAGTAGAAGAAACCGCCCTGATCTCAACAACTTCACCCCCTTCAATAGTCTTAGCTAGTAACCCTGCTACTATGGTTTTTTCGTCACTATTAAGAGCTACTAGGTCTCCCGCTACGGCTTTGGCGTTGTCGTTAGTCTCTGGCGTAGTAGCTCCACCTGTAGAAGTAGGCCAGTTCTTGCTACCATCCCCTAGTAGTGTGGACTTAACAAAGTCTTTTAGCACCTGCGCACTGCTCCCACCGCCGCTACTGCTACCTCCTTTACCTCCGCACAACGAAGTATTTCCATCGCTCGTTTTGCTAGCAGGCGTTGTCGCAGCATACGCTCCATAGTTACTAGTGTTGTTAGTACCAGACTTCGTCACACAAACCTTGCCATCAATACTAGGATGAGAAACCCCAACCGCCTTAGCAAACTGAACGATATCTTTACCGGAGGTCTTGGCAAGAGCAGCGGTAAGCTTATCAGTCTGTCCAGTAACAACATCATAAGCTAACTCCTTAGCCAGTAGATATACTGTATCAGCTTCATCTTCCTTACTACCACTATCTCTAATACCCTTGGTCTCAATAATAAACTTATTAGACTCTTAATATTCCTATTTCTTTTCCCTGATAATGGTTCCAAGGTAAACTAAGGCTCCAAATTGTTGTGTAGAAACATACAGTCGATTTCCACGTGCTTATGCAGTATGCACGTTGCGGCTATTTGAGAGAAGCTTATCACGTGATTGCCTCTAAATATCGCATCTATGTGCTTGCTAGTGTAATTGTATGTCGACAAATACTGTCTATTTCATACTAATGAGCATCTACTCAATTTCCGGAAGCATTTCATCGTTATGAAAGATAGAAGTTGCAGGTAGTCCACTGGGTAATGCACTCGATGCCCATCATTTCATGTGCATACGGTATTAAAACTCCACGAAAGTGTCTGGATTCTAATCTAGTGATGTGACCAATATCATCCCCAGATTTATGGGACTAGACCCTGAATGATCACGATGAGGGACCGTGGAACTAGAGACGCAGACTTAGCAATTCTATATTTCCAGTAAACTCTTTGCAAAATTAGTAGCAGAAAAATCTTCCAAATCTTCTATTCCCTCGCCAGTTCCTATAGCATGTATCATTAAGTTGTATTTCTGTGATACACGCAAAACTACACCACCTTTAGCTGTGCCATCCAACTTAGTCAAAATTAGACCGCCTACATCCACAAAACTGGAAAACATTTCTACCTGAGTGAAAGTGTTTTGCCCTATAGTAGCGTCTAATACCAGTATAATATCATGGGGGGCTTTCTCATCATGGCGGCGAATAACACGACATATCTTCGCCAACTCTTCCATTAAGTTTTTATGATTATGCAGCCTACCGGCCGTGTCTATAATCACAACATCAAAATGCTCTTTTACAGCTCTTTCAACCGTCTTGTAAGCCACACTTGCTGCATCAGCACCAATAGTGCCCGTTACTATGGGGCAAGATATTCTTTCAGCCCAAACGTTAAGTTGCTCCACGGCTGCAGCGCGGAAAGTGTCACACGCACCTATTATGACAGACATATTTTTCTTCATAAACTTATGCGCTAATTTCGCAACAGTAGTTGTTTTACCGCTGCCATTTACTCCACATAGAAGAATAATATGAGGTGTATGAGTTATGGTAATCGGGGCAGATCTTGGTTGCAAAAAATTCTCAATCTCAGAAGCGAGTTTTAGGCGTACTTCTTCTGCAACTGAATCAGTAAATTTCAGGGTGGAAATTTTTTGAGTAAAAAAATCAGCTACGTCAGGCCCCATATCGGTAGAGATAAGTAGATCACGTAAGGCTTTTAAAGTGCTTTGATCAACATCGGCTTTTCCACCAAATATGTTTCTAATTCCTTCACTTAACCTAGCAGAAGTTTTGGACAACCCTCTCTTCAGGCTTTGCCAGAAACTCTCATTTGACGACATGACGAGAACCTAAAAGTTTTTCATTTCAAGCAAGAATGCTATACTGCGACGGTGACATGAATAATAAACCAAAGTGCCAGCATATTTCATTACGTCCACAGGGACAGACGTCGGAAAAACCTTCGTGACCACAGCATTGTGCTGGCATTTTAGAAGAATTGGCCACAACGTGCAAGCTATAAAGCCTGTAATTACGGGATGGAACAGCGCTACAGAGGGTGAGTCCGATACGGTAAAAATCATCCAAAGTTTAGAATGCACAGTATCGGAACAAAGCATATCAAGAGTCTCACCATGGCGGTTTGAAGCACCTCGTGCACCTAATGTGGCTGCCGATATGTCTGGCGCACACTTAGATTATGAAGAGATTCTGCGGTTTTGTCGCAAAAGCTCTCAAACACTTGACAGCTATACATTTATTGAGGGCGTTGGTGGAGTGATGTCCCCGATTACCGAGAACAAAAGCTGCCTTGAACTAATACATGATTTAGGAATAGACGTGGTACTGGTGATCGGATCATATCTTGGGAGTATTAGTCATACACTGACTGCTATGAAAGTTTTGCAAGGCCTTCGAATACACGTCATTTTGTCTGAGAAAGAGGAAGAGAACCCATGCGCCCGTGATGTGGTAGAATACGTGAACCAGTATTACAACTGCACAGTTTATATACAGGAACATGTAAGCAGAAATTTACGCGCTCCATGGACGCATACTTCCCCAGAGATAGCACATTTTCTTTTAAGGTAGAATTGGGTATCGTGCCCAAATTAGCGCGCAGCAGATCATATCATTTGCCATGTTGATTTCAAAGCCACCGTGGCACACATTGTCTAGAGGTTCACATATAATACCGCAACCACAGAACATGAATTGACGTACAATTGTGTCACTAATGGTAAGATCGTAAAACCAACGGCTAGACAACATAATAGCAAGATTGCAGCATAGTAGAGTGCCCTTAAGGGTTGTGACATTAGGAAAGAAACTGCCTTACAGAGGTAGTAGGCTCTTTTTTTATAGCCGCATATTATACAGTGTTTCACATAGTTATTTAGCGGTGAACTGCTATCCCTGAAAGTTATAGTTGAATCTGAGGAATCACGGTCCTCCCGTTGACATAACAAGATAAAGCATGAGATAGATCTGAGTAAATGTGATGCAGATCTATAGGACGGGCTTGCGGTATCGAATACGCCATGACCTAATACGAGTTGCGACCGCTGTTGCCATGGTGAACTTTGGGTATGGTGGTTGTCTTCTGAGACATTAGGATGCTACACCGATAGAATCTAACAGCGCAGGCATTTCCTCTATTGTCCAATAAAGATCTCTTGCAGTTTCGAAAACATTAGTGAATGCGCTCTCAAAGCTGTAACCAAATCTAGATACCGCGGGTATTATTGGAAATAAGCTATTATTTAGGAAGCGTAATGATGTCTATGGCTATAGTCATGGCTGGGAATGATGTCAGGGCTCATGATGACGTTAGCGCTTTGGAGACTGGTGGTGCGGGATATTTCTATGTTGGTTTGGATTACAGTCCAGCGTTTAGCAAGATAAGAGATTTTAGTATAAGGGAGAGTAACGGAGAGACTAAGGCAGTATATCCATACTTAAAGGATGGAAAGAGTGTAAAGCTAGAGTCTAACAAGTTTGACTGGAACACACCTGATCCTCGGATTGGGTTTAAGGACAACATGCTTGTAGCTATGGAAGGCAGTGTTGGTTATGGTATTGGTGGTGCCAGGGTTGAGCTTGAGATTGGTTACGAGCGCTTCAAGACCAAGGGTATTAGAGATAGTGGTAGTAAGGAAGATGAAGCTGATACAGTATATCTACTAGCTAAGGAGTTAGCTTATGATGTTGTTACTGGACAGACTGATAAGCTTACTGCTGCTCTTGCCAAAACCTCCGGTAAAGACATCGTTCAGTTTGCGAATGCTGTGAAAATTTCTAGCTCTGCCATCGATGGGAAGGTTTGTACTGGTAGCCATGCTGACCTAGCGCCTGGTACGAATGCGGGGAAAAAGTTCGTTGTGAACCCGGAAGCCAGCGGGAGTACTGATGGGGATACGTCACAGTGTAGTGGTTTAGGGCATAGTAGTGGTGTTACACAGAATCCGAAGTTATTTAGTACTTTTGTGGACACTGTGAAGATTGCTGAGGATAAAAACTGGCCGACGGGCAGGGCAAAATCGAACACATCACTGAAGACGGGTGATACTAATAGTAACGCCAAAGCCGTGGCTACAGACCTGATAAATCTTAATAGTGACGAAAAAACCATAGTAGCAGGGTTACTAGCTAAAACTATTGAAGGCGGTGAGGTTGTTGAAATTAGGGCAGTTTCTTCTACTTCCGTAATGGTTAATGCTTGTTATGATCTTCTTAGTGAAGGTTTAGGTGTTGTTCCTTATGCTTGCGTCGGGCTCGGTGGTAACTTCGTGGGCGTGGTTGATGGGCATATCACTCCTAAGCTTGCTTATAGGTTAAAGGCTGGGTTGAGTTATCAGCTCTCTCCTGAAATCTCTGCTTTTGCGGGTGGTTTCTATCATCGAGTTGTTGGTGATGGCGTTTATGATGATCTGCCGGCTCAACGTCTTGTAGATGATACTAGTCCGGCGGGCCGTACTAAGGATACTGCTATTGCTAATTTCTCCATGGCTTATGTCGGTGGGGAATTTGGTGTTAGGTTCGCTTTTTAAGGTGGTTTTATACTCTTACCCAGCATGAAAAATACTTGCTATATATAAATCTCCCCGCTGACCTCAGAAAGGTGATCTGTACTTCGAGAGGAAGCTAATCTGTGACTAATGAGGATGGTGTTTTGCATATCACGCTATAGGTTAAAGGCTGGGTTGAGTTATCAGCTCTCTCCTGAAATCTCCGCTTTTGCGGGTGGATTCTACCATCGTGTTGTGGGAGATGGCGTTTATGATGATCTCCCGGCTCAACGTCTTGTAGATGATACTAGTCCGGCGGGCCGTACTAAGGATACTGCTATTGCTAATTTCTCCATGGCTTATGTCGGTGGGGAATTTGGTGTTAGGTTCGCTTTTTAAGGTGGTTTGTTGGCTAATTTTTACTTCTCATTCGTGATTCAATGTATTAGAGGCGTGTCTCAGGATTTCTGCGCCTTCCATAGCAGATGCTAGAATAGCCAACTTGCCGACAACATCCAAAATGCATTTTTTCTCTTGAGGCACTGAAAACTCCATGTCTGCAAATCCACATCCAGGCACGTTCAAATTTTCAAAGCAGCTCCTAGCACCATTGTATCTGCATAAGTAACACGCTAGGTCTTCGCTGATATAGTACAGAATTGGTTCTGCTACGTTATTGCCAAACATTTCGTTGGTAGGAATGCCTTCCTGCAATATGACGCTTCTAATGGGGTTTCTCTCCTTTACACAACGCATCTTGTTGCGATCTTTCTTGTTTAGTTTTAGCACATCTTCACCACTACAAACACTTACTATTCCCATTCCATAAGTGCCGTTGTCTGCCTTGATGAAAACGTATGGAGTTTCACTAATATTATATAAAACAAACTTTTCCCGAATTTTTGATAGCAAATCCTCAACACCAGAGGCAATACGTTCTATGCCTTCTCCCTTCACAAAATCTACATTATCACAATGGGAAAACAGTGCTGTAATAAGCCATGGATCAATATCAAACTCATTACAAAATTCTTCTGCTATTCTAACATAGATGTCAAAATAACCCGATTTGCGTCGATTAAACCAACCCAAATACCGCGATGGCATAACGTCTTGTAACAAATCTCCCTTTAATACTTCAGGTATTCCACTGGTTAAATCATTGTTTAAGATAATGACGTCCGGGGTAAAACCAGTCTCTGTACTTATCTTCCCTGAGTTGTTTACGAGTTTCTGTACGTTTAATGCCCCATTCTTTGAGGACTCAACAACAAGATTTTCCAGTAAATAGCAGCCACCCACTTCTGTATCAAACCCAACATTGCATAGCATGTCACGTAGCACGATCACGCTATCTATATACTTCTTATTACGAGTATGGCCTTCTATTATGATAAGTACCTTGCCATTTGTATATTGAGACAAGCGCTTCAGTAAAAATGTCTCAGCTTTGCGTTTTCCAGATTCTCCTAAGTTGTTATATCCAGCTGGGAAAAAGTTGGTATCAATAGGTGCAACCTTGTATTTAGCGCACCGTACATCTACGGAAGAGGTAAGAACAGCAGGGAATTTTGAAAACTTATCTGCAAACCACTCCCTTATCAATACCTTACGACATTCTAGTATATCCTGTAGTATTTTGACAATATCCAAAGCAAACCCGACAAATCACAAAAATTCGCAGCGACTATACGTACCTTCCATGGAAGCAGCAACCAATTTATACGGACGTATAACACAACTCAAGTGCAGTGTTTACGTAACTTCCATAGAAATCAACCAGCTTCTATAATATATGTCACTATAATCGGCGCTTCCTTAGAAGAAGTAAGAACAATATCAGTCGTATCTGCGCCTCATAATAGCATTATTTAGACAATGTCTACAATATAATGATCATAGCACTCCTAGTTGCACACCATAAACATGCCCACATAAATGCACAGTGGCTGATCTACAAACACTCATAACCTAGTGATCTTGTGCGCTTTCGTAACCCTATAACTACTGAAAACACAAGCAATACACACCCCTACAGGTGCTTTGCAGGAACTGTATACAATACGTGAGTTTGAAACCACTTATTTTCCTGTGTATAACTGGCGTGGGCGGCTGATCCGTTTCCCTTCATCACTTTGAATCATCTCATACCATTGAGATGCCCATCCAGACGTCCGTGCCAAGGCAAAGAATGCAGTATACATATCTACCGGAACCCCCATAGCTCTTAGCACTATACCTGAGTAAAAGTCGACATTTGGGTACAACTTGCGCTCAATAAAATACTCATCCTGCAAAGCCTGACTTTCTAACTCTTCTGCAACAGCTAGCAAATTCTCATCTCTACCTAGAGAATCTAATACATCTTTACAGATTGTACGCAAAACACGCGCTCTAGGGTCATAGCTTTTATAAACACGGTGCCCAAACCCCATAAGACGACTTTTGCCCTTGTTGTTTTTTACCTTGTCGATAAATGACGAAACATTTTCTGGTGAACCAATCTCAGCAAGCATCTTTATAACAGCCTCATTTGCGCCCCCATGCGCTGGCCCCCACAGAGTGGCCACTCCTGCGCACAAACATGCAAATAAACCTGCTCCAGAAGATCCTGTCATACGCACAGTGGAAGTAGAGGCATTCTGCTCATGATCTGCGTGCATTATAAAAATTGCATCTAGAGCTTTGTGCATAATATCACGATGTGCATCATCCATGTCGCCAAACATCATCCTGATAAAGTGATGCGTGTACTCTAAGTTTGCGTCAGCTTGTATAAAATCTAGATTTGCAGTGTGCCTATAAATACTTGCAACAATGCCGGGTACTTTCGCAATTGCGATGATAGCACCTGTAAGCGGATCAATGCGACTTGCGTGGTAATTAGCAGCTAAAGCAGAAAAGCTAGCTATGAGAATAGCCATAGGATGCGAATCTCGAGGGAATGATCTAATAACGTTCATAACTTGTTCAGGCACATCGTATTCAGCGCCCAAAATCCGCACAAACTCTTCATGCTCAGTTTCAGAAGGCAGAGTACCCTTCAATAACAAATACACTATACTACTGAAGCTATTGGGTGTACCGATCAGATTTTCTATATCAATACCCCTGTAGCGTAGAGTTCCCTTGTTTCCATCAATGAAAGTTATCTCTGATCTGCAAGCAGCAGTGGACATAAAACCCGGGTCATATGTGAGCACATTGTTCTCCCTATATAGGGTTGTGATATCAACCACTGGGGTCCCGTCCGTGCCGCGTAAAACCGGCAAACTAATCCTACGGTCTCCACACTCCAAAACAGCTTTTTCTACCATATAATACTCTGATAATACAATTTATTACTGTTTCTATTCCCACTCGATCGTCGCTGGTGGCTTTGAAGTTACGTCGTATACCACCCGATTTACTCTCGGCAGACTTCCTACTATCGCCACGCTAACTTTCTGCAAAAACTCCAGAAACTTTAACTGCTTCTCTTTAGCTTCTCCAAAAGGAAAACAATCTGCTGTCATACCATCGGAAGAGGTCACAGCTCTAAGACAGCAAACATGTCCATAAGTTCTGCTATCACCCATCACACCAACAGTGCGCGCAGGGATCAAAACCGAAAACGCTTGCCATATATCATGGTAGAGACCACTCTCATAGAGCATACTTATGTATATATTGTCTATTTCCTGCAATAACTGAAGTTTCTCCTCAGTTACCTCCCCAATAATTCGCACTGCGAGCCCCGGTCCTGGGAATGGATGGCGCTTCAAAATTACGTCAGGTAACCCCAATTCACTGCCAAGTGCGCGAACTTCGTCCTTAAATAAACATCTTAGTGGCTCTACCAGTGAGAGATTCATATTTTCAGGTAGCCCCCCAACATTGTGATGCGACTTGATTTTGACACCTAAACCACTAGCTCCCGATTCAATAACATCGGGATAGATTGTCCCCTGCATTAGAAACTGTGCATCTCCCAGTTTTTTTGCTTCCTGCTCAAACACTTCGATAAATGTGTTGCCTATGATCTTGCGTTTTTCTTCAGGATCTACAACCCCTCTCAAACGTTCTATGAACAAGAACGCAGCACTCACGATTGAGACTGACATCTTAAGTTTGTCTACAAAAAACTCCCGCACTGTTTCAACTTCTCCTTTACGCAGAAGCCCTGTATCAACGAACACACACTTCAACTGATCGCCAATTGCCCGATGCAATAGCACAGATGCTACAGAGGAATCTACTCCGCCACTGATGGCGGCTACAACCACACCATTGCCAACTGTCCTCCTTATATCATCAATCTGAGTGTTCAAGAAGGAGCTAACTGTCCAGTTTCTAGCGCAGCCAACAGTAGTTAAGAAGCTATTTAGTATATCTCTACCTTCAGGTGTATGAGAGACCTCTGGATGAAACTGCAGGCCATAAATTTTCCTTTCCTCATTGCTAATAAAGGCTATAGCTTGGGTATTCATACTGCGAGCAACTACGTTAAAACCCTGAGGAACATTATCAACAACGCTATCGGAGTGGCTCATCCATACACAAGCTGTTTGACCTACAGACCATATACCTTTCGTGATAGCAGATTCACCGACAATTTGCAGCTGTGCATGACCATATTCGCGTGCTTTGTCTGACTCTACCGTGCTACTAAAGCTATGTGCAAGTAACTGGAATCCGTAGCATATTCCCATAATTGGGGTTCCAGTTTTCAAATTTATTTCTAATACATCTGAAACCACTTTCGGTATGTTTTGCAATTCTGATACTGAATTCGGCCCTCCGGACAGTATAAAAGCTGCTATTTTTTTCCCTTGCGCAAGTAAAGCAGGGAAGTCAGTATCTACAGAAAAAACCTCACTATACACTCCAAGTTCTCTTACTCTGCGTGCAATCAGCTGGGTAACCTGTGAACCAAAGTCAATTATGGCAATCGTTAACACTTACTACTCCAATATACTCACACACATTGTAAGACATTAGTGCTCAGTGGACAATGCACATACACAGGGAAGAGCAACGCTTATTGTTCAAAAGGAGAAGTAATCTCCCTCTTAGTATAGGGAAGAGGCTACCACGGAAGATACAGGGTATGTCACCTTGAGTGTTACCACACTTAGACGCAAGCGAAGCATGCAATAGCATTTGGTGTATTGATAGTATAAATATTAAAATTTTCTTTTTTTACTACTTTACGTAGAGTGCGCCTATAGGGAATACCACTTTCATTAGTTCTGTCATCAATTTACTAAAGTTATAAATTTATTAATGAATTTCCCATAACCTCGGTAGTGACAATATTTTGGTGAATGGTATGAAAACTGAACCGCAAAGCCACAATTCTACAACAGTAAATGATACTACTTCTTCATCTAGAACAAGGAGTGACGTTATGAAAGGAAAGTCAGATTCTGAAATACGTACGTCTTCTTCAATACGTACATCTTCTTCAGACGATAGCAGGAGTTCGGATGACAGCACACGTATTCGTGCTTCTAAAACTCATCCTCAAGCACCTAGCGACAACAGCAGCATACTCTCATCTGAGGATATTGAGAGCGTAATGCGGTGCCTAGAAGAGGAATATGGCCAAAAGCTTAGCAGTGAGCTTAAGAAATCAATGCGTGAAGAAATTTCTACAGCTGTGCCAGAATTGACAAGAGCGCTTATACCATTATTAGCATCTGCTAGTGATAGTGATTCAAGCTCTAGAAAGCTGCAAGAAGAATGGGTGAAAACATTCATGGCTATTATGTTGCCGCATATGCAGAAAATTGTGGCATCGACCCAAGGTTAGGTTTAGCCCAGGAGACTGCTGCAGTTCAAGCACAGCGCCTAACCGGCAGCAGGTGCTGCATGCACAGTCAGTAAATGTTGTTTGATAGATGCCTGGAGCATATCTAGTAGCATCGCCCCAGGCATCTCTCCCATTCCAAGCTCGCAATTCTCTTCAGATTCTTTTTTCCACAAAGGATATCTATATATTAGTCAGCTGCTTCTCGTTTTAGTGTGTGTGTAGAGCGGTGCTAAATCTCCTAATCTCCCATAGGTAGTAGCACCGTACCTTTACCGATATGCAAGTGTGTGCTGCGAGCGCTACCATAGGCATATCGGTGGAGGTCTAACAAAACAAGGCGTATATCAAGTGCGTTTATTACATAGATCACGTCTGTATTGATAGTGAGCGTGCACACACAGTTCTATCATTAGGTTGACACAGCTTTCATGTAGCGTCATAAACGTCGCATTTTACTATGAAGTAGCTTATTTTAACCATTCAAGTATGTACTTTGTGCAAGAGATTCTCCATTGGCATCACAGGATTCGCTCTGTAAGTCTTGTGAGTACATTACCATTGATTCCAGATTTTAAATCTGTGCTTCCTTCCATACGTTCAGTGCCTTTGTAGCCTTATAGGCAGGTACTGGGTTTGTATCTATGGCTCGTGTATTTACATTGAGTTTTGTAATCAGGTACAGGTTTTTATATCTGGAGCTCTTGTACTGTGTTTACCACGGGATTTATTATTGGGTAGGCTTGATATTCAGGTTCTATCATCGCAGCTATTCATGGCATTATTATAGATAAATTTGGAACTTTGGAGATAGGCGATCTAGGGTTCTATTATTAGGAATCTATTATTTAGATATATAGGGATATAAGGGAGAGTAACGGAGAGACTAAGGCAGTATATCCATACTTAAAGGATGGAAAGAGTGTAAAGCTAGAGTCACACAAGTTTGACTGGAACACTCCTGATCCTCGGATTGGGTTTAAGGACAACATGCTTGTAGCTATGGAAGGCAGTGTTGGTTATGGTATTGGTGGTGCCAGGGTTGAGCTTGAGATTGGTTACGAGCGCTTCAAGACCAAGGGTATTAGAGATAGTGGAAGAGTATTATTAGAGAAATGAAGTAGATACAGTATATCTACTAGCTAAGGAGTTAGCTTATGATGTTGTTACTGGACAGACTGATAAGCTTACTGCTGCTCTTGCTAAGACCTCGGGGAAGGACATCGTTCAGTTTGCCAATGCTGTGAAAATTTCTTACCCTAAAATTGATGAGCAGGTTTGTAATAAAAATCATACAGTGTTGAATACGGGAAAAGGGACAACCTTTAATCCAGATCCCAAGACAACCGAAGATAATACAGCGCAGTGCAGTGGGTTGAACACGAAGGGAACGAATAAGTTTAGCGATTTTGCTGAAGGTGTAGGTTTGAAAGATAATAAGAATTGGCCTACTGGTCAGGCTGGGAAGAGCAGTGGTGGTCCTGTGGTGGGTGCATCTAATAGTAATGCCAACGCTATGGCTAGAGACCTAGTAGATCTTAATCGAGACGAAAAAACCATAGTAGCAGGGTTACTAGCTAAAACTATTGAAGGTGGTGAGGTTGTTGAGATTAGGGCGGTTTCTTCTACTTCTGTAATGGTCAATGCTTGTTATGATCTTCTTAGTGAAGGTCTAGGCGTTGTTCCTTACGCTTGTGTCGGTCTTGGAGGTAACTTCGTGGGCGTTGTTGATGGGCATATCACTCCTAAGCTTGCTTATAGGTTAAAGGCTGGGTTGAGTTATCAGCTATCTCCTGAAATCTCTGCTTTTGCGGGTGGCTTCTACCATCGCGTTGTTGGTGATGGTGTTTATGATGATCTTCCGGCTCAACGTCTTGTAGATGATACTAGTCCGGCGGGTCGTACTAAGGATACTGCTATTGCTAACTTCTCCATGGCTTATGTCGGTGGGGAATTTGGTGTTAGGTTTGCTTTTTAAGGTGGTTTGTTGGAAGCGGGGTAAGTCAAACTTACCCCGCTTCTATTAGGGAGTTAGTATATGAGATCTAGAAGTAAGCTATTTTTAGGAAGCGTAATGATGTCTATGGCTATAGTCATGGCTGGGAATGATGTCAGGGCTCATGATGACGTTAGCGCTTTGGAGACTGGTGGTGCGGGATATTTCTATGTTGGTTTGGATTACAGTCCAGCGTTTAGCAAGATAAGAGATTTTAGTATAAGGGAGAGTAACGGAGAGACTAAGGCAGTATATCCATACTTAAAGGATGGAAAGAGTGTAAAGCTAGAGTCACACAAGTTTGACTGGAACACTCCTGATCCTCGGATTGGGTTTAAGGACAACATGCTTGTAGCTATGGAAGGCAGTGTTGGTTATGGTATTGGTGGTGCCAGGGTTGAGCTTGAGATTGGTTACGAGCGCTTCAAGACCAAGGGTATTAGAGATAGTGGTAGTAAGGAAGATGAAGCTGATACAGTATATCTACTAGCTAAGGAGTTAGCTTATGATGTTGTTTCTGGGCAGACTGATAACCTTGCTGCTGCTCTTGCTAAGACCTCCGGGAAAGACTTTGTCCAGTTTGCTAAGGCGGTTGGGGTTTCTCATCCTACTATTGATGGGAAGGTTTGTAAGACGAAGGCGGATAGCTCGAAGAAATTTCCGTTATATAGTGACGAAACGCACACGAAGGGGGCAAGTGAGGGGAGAACGTCTTTGTGCGGTGACAATGGTAGTTCTACGATAACAAACAGTGGTGCGAATGTAAGTGAAACTGGGCAGGTTTTTAGGGATTTTATCAGGGCAACGCTGAAAGAGGATGGTAGTAAAAACTGGCCAACTTCAAGCGGCACGGGAACTCCAAAACCTGTCACGAACGACAACGCCAAAGCCGTAGCTAAAGACCTAGTACAGGAGCTAACCCCTGAAGAAAAAACCATAGTAGCAGGGTTACTAGCTAAAACTATTGAAGGTGGTGAGGTTATTGAAATCAGGGCGGTTTCTTCTACTTCTGTGATGGTCAATGCTTGTTATGATCTTCTTAGTGAAGGTTTAGGTGTTGTCCCTTATGCTTGTGTTGGTCTCGGTGGTAACTTCGTGGGCGTTGTTGATGGAATTCATTACACAAACCATCTTTAACTCTGAATACCCTAGTTAAGGTAAGTGAAGTAACTAGGCAAATTAGTGCTGCACCACTCGTGAAACAAACTACGATCAGCGATTCACCATACTTAGTAGGTCCGTACAGTGGCTTTACGCTCTTACCCATCATGAAAAATACTTGCTATCTAGGAATCTCCTCTAAAACTTTACAGAGGTTATCTGTACTTCGAGAGGAAGCTAATCTGTGGCTCATGAGGATGGTATTTAGCGTATCACAGGTTCCAGCTGTCTTACAGTCTCTGGAGATGTTATAAGGGTGCACATATAAAACTATGCAATATTTCGCTGCAATACGATTCCGATTCGAAAACACTGAAAAGTATTCCCATTATCTATGAATCTCTGTGTAGATATAAATAAGGGTATACGCAGTAACTCTTACTTGTTAAAAACAAGACCAATGGTATAAGGAAAAAGCCTCAGTGTTGTTCCTCATGCTTGCAGCTTACCCGATGCACTCTTATTTAATAAGGTTGAATGTTAATCAGTGTTTCTGGGAAGGGAATATCTTATTGCAAAAACCTCAGCAGCTGCTTAGATATTGAAACAAATGCGATCATGCCGTCAGCACAATTATGACATCTCTTAAGGCTCTGTAGTGCGCTTATTTAGTCTAACATGTGGTAAAGCTTTGCCAGTTCTTTACCACATGTTCACCATCAGTTAATTGAAAGCAAATCTTGCTCCTATGTTGAAGCCGTAACTAGCTATATTTGCCTTTACCTTGGCTGCAGCACCACCTGCTATGTTTACACGGTTACTAGCGGGAATACCTGCATACTGTTCATCGAAAATTCCGTGGTAAAAACCTCCAGCTATTAAAGATATTTCAGGAGTAAGCTTGTAACTTACGCCTACCTTTCCTCTATAAGCCAACTTACTTGTAACGTGATCGGCGATATTAATAAAGCTCGCCCCTAACCCAGCACACATGTAAGGAGATACAGGCAAGTCAGTATGCATAACGTCGTAACAAGCGTTAAGCATTACAGATATATCTTTGACGCTGTCTATTTTCATTACAAAGAAGTTGTCTGGAGTTAATGTCGCGTCACGACCCACAGCAACAAAATTATGTGATTCTACATGCTTGTAGTCACTTTCAGCGAGCGTTTCAAACTTTTTATATCCAACTTCAACTTCCACTCTAGCTCCGCCAATAGCATAGCCAGTTGCACCGTCAAAAGATGTTAGTAAACTCTTAGCGAACTTGAATGAGGGATCATGTTGCGTGAAGCTGGCAGGATCTGAAACATTCAACGTGCTCAAATTCTTGTTATAACCTTTTACGTAAGATCCTCCCCTGTCAGACTCACTAATAGCAAATGAAGATATAGAAGGAAATGACGGACTGTAGCTACCACTTACGTAAAAGCTGCCGTTCATAACACCGCTAACATCAGACGCATCATTATTGCCTGAATACGCAAATGAGGATCCACTAATTAAAAGGGAGCAGGCACATACTGCGGCCGCAGATAGGCTCCCTACAAGCAATTCTCTGTAATTCATAGTAATCCTTTTGACTAATCATAAAAAATACGCTGGAGTTTAACATATAAACCGATGGTGTGGAAGACTCATGGATTAAATTCCTAAAATTTATAGTATCTTAAGTATATTTCATAACTTAAATTGTGAGTATATTCTGCAAGTATACGGAACAACCCCTAAGCTTTTTTCCTGATTTATCTCATAATACATTCCTATAAAATAAACATGATACTTGGTGATGAAAACTCACTAGGTAAACATAACGCAGGTACTCTAGACATGAGCCTTGCAGCCTGTGGTACACACTTTAGGGTCAGATAATTTATATAAAGACGCCAATGTACCTGATAATAGGGTACAAGATCACTGAATGGAGGAGCTTGAGATTACCCACTCACTATCTATTGTAGTATCGGAACCAAATCTATATTCCGAACAGCTTTACAGTACTGCAGCCATATATTTTAGAGGTCGCACAGATGAAACTTCACAACGTGTCAGCAATAACCATCACAAGGTTGATCTCAGCAGAAGGGGTATAAACGCACCTCAGGTTCTAATGAGGGGCAGAAGAAAGCAAGCTAATCTCCATAGAGTTATGTGATTTCCCATAACATATGAAATGATATCTTAGATAACTTATCCTGGCATAAACCAGGTGCCTGATAATAGCACCAAAAGTCTCAGATATTAGATTACTGTAACGTACACCCGCAGCACGGACGCTATGGACAATCTGCTACCCCTGAACTAATTCCATAACCTCAAATCCATCACTAATTTTGCCTAGTGCTTAACTAGAGTATTCAGGTCAAGGACGGATTGTGTAACGCCGCGTCGTGCCATCAACAACCCCCACGAAGTTACCACCGAGACCAACGCAAGCATAAGGAACAACGCCTAAACCTTCACTAAGAAGATCATAACAAGCATTAACCATCACAGAAGTAGAAGAAACCGCCCTAATCTCAACAACCTCACCACCTTCAATAGTTTTAGCTAGCAACCCTGCTACTATGGTTTTTTCTTCACGATTAAGAGCTACTAGGTCTTTAGCTACTGCGTTGGCATTACTATTAGGTGCACCCACCACAGGACCACTACCGCTCTTCCCAGCCTGACCGGTAGGCCAATTTTTACCCTCTCCCAACTTCACAGCACTCGCAAACGTACTCAAAAGAGCTTGTTTTTCTCCAGCAGCTCCTCCGAAACCACTACACTGAGCAATCTTGTTCTGTTCCTGTTTTGGATCTGAGTCATAAGTCGTTCCCTGACTCGGGTTCAAAACTGTATGATTCTTACTACAAACCTGCTCATCAATTTTGGGATGAGAAATTTTCACAGCATTGGCAAACTGAACAATATCTTTACCGGAGGTCTTAGCAAGAGCGGCAGTAAGCTTATCAGTCTGCCCAGTAACAACATCATAAGCTAACTCCTTAGCTAGTAGATATACTGTTTCATCCTCTCTAATAATACTTTTCCTCTATCCCTTATACTCTTTATCTAATAATAAGATTTATTACGTACGTAGGCTTGGTATACCTAGCGATTCATAGATAATGGGAACACTTACCAGTATCTCGGAACTGAAGGATGCTCTTACAATGGAGTATTGAAATTATATCATTGTGGAATAACTCCCCAATACCTCAAAATAACCAGTATAACCAAAGTTCAAGCACCATCACAGAAATGGACCATCACAGAAGTAGAAGAAACGGCCCTAATCTCAACAACCTCACCGCCTTCAATAGTTTTAGCAAGTAACCCTGCTACTATGGTTTTTTCGTCACTATTAAGATTTATCAGGTCTGTAGCCACGGCTTTGGCGTTGCTATTAGTGGAGCCCTTAACAACCGTAGTATTACTACTCGTTGCCCCACTTCCCGTCGGCCAGTTTTCCCCTTCGTTCACGCCTGTAAGGCTGACAAACTTACTCAAAAACTTGTGCTCATTTTTCGCATCGCTTTTATTCAGCCCACTACACTGTGCAGTTTTCCCCGCGCTGCTACTATCATCCGGTACTCTCGCGTACTCCTTTCCCTGCGCTGTACCTACCGCAGCATATCCCTTACTACAAACCTTCCCATCAATTTCAGGGCTGGAAATTTTCACAGCATTCGCAAACTGAACGATATCTTTACCGGAGGTCTTGGCCAGAGCAGCAGTAAGCTTATCAGTCTGTCCAGTAACAACATCATAAGCTAACTCCTTAGCTAGTAGATATACTGTATCAGCTTCATCTTCCTTACTACCACTATCTCTAATACCCTTGGTCTTGAAGCGCTCGTAACCAATCTCAAGCTCAACCCTGGCACCACCAATACCATAACCAACACTGCCTTCCATAGCTACAAGCATGTTGTCCTTAAACCCAATCCGAGGATCAGGTGTGTTCCAGTCAAACTTGTTAGACTCTAGCTTTACACTCTTTCCATCCTTTAAGTATGGATATACTGCCTTAGTCTCTCCGTTACTCTCCCTTATACTAAAATCTCTTATCTTGCTAAACGCTGGACTGTAATCCAAACCAACATAGAAACATCCCGCACCACCAGTCTCCAAAGCGCTAACGTCATCATGAGCCCTGACATCATTCCCAGCCATGACTATAGCTAACGACATCATTACGCTTCCTAAAAATAGCTTACTTCGAAAAAGGAAGATCACCCTTCGTAAAAGAAGGTAGAAGTATAATGATCTCCGTTGCTCCCAATAAACTTGCTTAAATTACATATATATTAGCACGATAATATTCCGTGGAATTACGTATATCTCATGGATGACTCATAGTGAGTCTTCTTGCTATGCTAGCGTGGTGGCTGTGCAACTGTCATACCATGAGACTCAAGCTTTACACTCTTTTCATCCTTTTAGGTATGGATATACTTGCCTAGCGCCACCCTGACTTATTCGCTAGTGTAAGCCTAACCACGTATCTGAATACCCTTTGCCCATACACATGACTAACGACTTTCTTTTAACTTACCTAATGCCTCAAAATATGCATAACTCCTTCCCGCAGGTACCGAAAACCTCGAAAACACTTCCTGTAGCCCTTTGACTAAGTGATCTATCATTTCATCAGTATGGTACGGGGTAGGTGTGATTCTGAGCCTCTCAGTCCCCAATGGCACAGTAGGGTAATTAATGGATTGAATATATATTCCATGGTCACGCAACAGAGCTTGTGAAACTTGCTTGCATATCGTTGCATCCCCTATGATAACAGGAATTATATGAGTGTCCGTCATAAGAAACTCAATACCAGCCTGCAGCAAAGCACTCTTCACTTTGGCTATAACTTCCCTATGCTTCTCTCGTTCTATATTACTGTTTTTTAAATGCTCAACACTTGCACGAGCAGACGCAGCTATCAACGGTGATATAGCCGTAGTAAATATGAATCCAGGAGCAAAACTCCTGATAACATCCACAAGGCTCTTTGATGCCGCAACATAGCCTCCCATAACTCCAAAAGCCTTAGATAAGGTGCCCTGTATAACGGAAATCCTATCTGCAAGGCCTTCCATCTCTGATATGCCTCCCCCACGAGCACCATATAACCCTACAGCGTGTACCTCATCGAGATACGTTATAGCATTGTACTTGCTGGCCAAGTCACATATTTCCTTGATAGGAGCTATATCCCCATCCATAGAGTATACGGACTCAAAGAGTATAATCTTAGGACTAGCCCCTGCGGCCTTTAGCAAACTCTCCAAATGTTCTACATCATTATGTCTGAAGATGTGTTTGACTCTGTTACCAGCGCGTATTCCCTCAATCATGGAAGAGTGATTTTTCTCATCTGAAAAAACCACAACATCCGGAATTGTGGCCAAAATAGTGCTTATACTTGTCTGATTCGCAACGTAACCACACACAAAGGCCAATGCTGCAGGTTTGTTATGTAGATCTGCAAGAGAACGTTCGAGCTCAATAACTTCCTCAGTAGTACCGGAAATATTTCTAGTGCCCCCAGCACCCACATTAACATTTAGGTTCCTAGCAGCAGATAACACGCTTTCGTGCTGGCTCATTCCTAGATAATCATTACTGCACCATAGCGTAACTACCCGCTCTGTTTGGCACTCAATAGCATATGGAAACCTACCAGGAACACGACGAAACCCCGTAAACTCTCGGTATCTACCTTCTTCTTTTATGCCATTGATTCTCTCACGAAACACTTCCTCGTAATCTATCATAGGAGTTAACTCGACATTTATTATGATAATACAACTACATGCTGCGCTTTACTACTAATCGCTGCAATATACCGCAACTAATCCCGCATAATGCAAACGTATCCTTCAGTTCGACACAGCACTTCTCACTTCAGCTACTAATAACTATGGTATTGAACACAACCTCAAAACCTGCACTCAGACACGAAAGCCTGCGAAACCACAGCTGAATTACGCTATACTCCACATTGCAGGTCATAAATGCATATCTAAATGCGTGAAAAAGAGCCTTACTGACGCGATGCTGCTATTAGTCTTCTAATACTACCTTAAGACGACGTTTTTTACCACAAAATACAGCAACATATCCACCGTTATCGTCAAAATCTCCGCAATTCAAGAGCTTCTCTTCATCTAAGACAACACCACCATTAATTTTACATCCACCTCCCCTGATGAGCCTTCGCCCAGCACTAATACTCTCCTCAAGCCCCCACATATGGAGCAACTTGGAAATAGGGATTCCCTGGCCTAGAGTCTTTCTACTAAAGGTAATACTGCGCAGTTCATCATGATCGTTGTGTTCGAAAACTTTTAGTGCTTGATTCTCAACTTGCAGAGCCACCTCAGCACCGTGGCATATACTAGTTACCGCTGTGGCCAATATCTTTTTTGCCTCATTCAGTTCCTCTCCTTTCAAGGCTTCCAACCTCTCTATTTCACTAAGAGGCAGTTCCGTAAACAATCTAAGCAATCGGCCTACGTCTTGATCGGGAACATTACGAAAATACTGCCAATAATTATAGGGACTATACAAAGTTTCATCCAACCAGATGGCGCCATCGGCTGTCTTCCCCATTTTAGCTCCAGAACTATTAAGCAGCAGTGGAGTGGTCACTCCGTAGAGCTGTGGACACCCCATCTTTCTTGCCAGATCAATACCACTGACGATATTACCCCATTGATCGGACCCACCTATCTGCAAAATACAACCATATCTTTTGTGTAGTTCCACAAAATCGTATGACTGAAGCAGCACGTAGCTAAATTCCAAAAAACTTAATTGTTGATCCCTGCTGAGGCGACTCTTTACGCTCTCAAGCCCTAGCATCACGTTTACTGAGAATTTACTACCAATTTCCCTTAAAAAATCCAGAT
Source organism: Anaplasma phagocytophilum str. Webster (assembly GCF_000964685.1). Taxonomy (GTDB): domain Bacteria; phylum Pseudomonadota; class Alphaproteobacteria; order Rickettsiales; family Anaplasmataceae; genus Anaplasma; species Anaplasma phagocytophilum. Next base: position 660,995 of record NZ_LANS01000001.1, on the reverse strand, counting down.
AACCATAGTTACCAAGCCATTCGGCGTTATCTACAACTACAACGTCCTCTGACAGAAATTTTTTAATTACTCTTAGTATGCCCTCTTTATTTGCAGATATGTTATCTTCGGAGAGCATGGCTCTTGTTTTCTCCTTCCCGGAAGGATCACCTACCTTGGTAGTGGCACCTCCCAAAAGCACGATGGGCTTGTGTCCGAATCTTTGAAGATACCTGAGAAGCATAATCTGCATCAAGCTTCCAATATGTAGGCTATTAGCCGTACAATCAAAGCCAATATACGCGGTGACTGCCCCGGAGCTCATTATACCGTCTAAAGCTGTAGCATCAGTGAGTTGGTGCAGGTAACCCCGCGCACAAAGAGTAGCCAGAAATTCTGAATTAAATTCCATCTGTTAAGAAGCCGTCACAAGCACAACAATAACGTAGAGTGGTCCCAGCGCGAATCGAACGCGCGACACGGTGATTAAAAGCCACCTGCTCTACCACTGAGCTACAGGACCCTGTAAGCAAAAACATTCCCCCCATGGTAACGCCTTTGCAGCATAAAGTCAAAAACCTTATGCTACACACTTTCTGAAAAAATATTGCTATCAAGTGACTCTTTACCAATGTTGCCACGTCATTAGAAATTTGTTAAGCTCTAAGGAATTTCGTTTACCAATATCTTCGGGACCTTGGTTATGTTCCTATTCACAAAAGACTTGCTGGACTATGTAGAAAAGCACGGAATAAAATTCATAGATTGGCGGTTCACTGACTTGCTAGGAAGGTGGTATCATATCACTCATAGCACCAATTTCTTAGATCCAGGAGTTTTCACATCTGGTGTTGCTTTTGACAGTTCTTCAGTTCCAGGATGGCAGCCCATCGAGGCGTCTGATATGCTTCTGGTGCCTGATATAAGCACTGCGTTTGTAGATCCTTTCTCTGCGCAGGCGACGTTGTCTGTAATCTGTAATGTTGTTTGTCCTGGTGACCGGACTGACTATTCACGTGATCCAAGGTATACGGCACGTAAGGCTCATCACTACCTGGTGTCAAAGTCCATCGCTGACAAGTGCTTTTTTGGGCCCGAAGTTGAGTTTTTTGTTTTTGATCGTGTGCGCTTTGCAGCAGAGTCACATAATTCGTTTTTCAAATTAACATCGGTAGAGAGCTCATCTGGAGCGTCGAAGAGGTTTGACTCAAGTCATGGATATGGCTTAAAGGAAAGAGGTGGTTATCTCTGTTCTTCACCGATGGACTCTTCTCACGACATGCGTTCTGAAGTGCTTTCTATGCTAGATGAAGTAGGCGTTAAGCCGTTGCTTCACCATCATGAAGTGGCTTCATCGCAGTGTGAAGTTGGGTTCCATCATAACGAGTTAGTTGCTGCTGCGGATAGTGTGCAGAAGTGTAAGTATGTGCTTAGAAATGTGGTGGGCTCATACGGAAAAAGCGTCACTTTCATGCCTAAGCCGGTGGTTGGTGATAACGGTAGCGGTATGCATTGCCATCAATCATTATGGAAGGATGGTAATAACATATTTGCCGGTGATAACGGTACAGCTGGGCTTTCAGATACGTGTCTTTACTATATTGGGGGTATTCTTGCCCATGGAAAGGCGCTGAATGCTTTTGCTAATCCGTCTACTAACAGTTACAAGCGTCTTGTGCCGAATTTTGAGGCTCCAACGTGGCTTGCGTATTCTCATGGAAATCGTTCGGCAGCTGTACGGGTGCCTTTTGTGCCGAGTAATAGTGTTGCAGCGCGTCGTATAGAAGTGAGATTTCCGGATCCGTTGGCGAATCCATACTTGTGTTTTGCATCGCAGCTGATGGCTGGGTTGGATGGTATAAAGAACAAGATTATGCCGCCAGAGGTGCAGGGTAGGTCATTATATGACATGAGTGAGGACGAAGTTCGAGGTTTGTCATCAGTTTGTTTCTCGCTGGAAGAGGCTTTAGAAGCTCTAGACAAGGACAGAGGGTTTCTTGTAGAAGGTGGTGTTTTCACTAATGACCAAATAGATGCTTATATCAAGCTGAAGAGGCAGGAAGCTCATGAGTTACGTATTCATCCGCATCCAGTGGAGTTTTCTAATTATTACGCGTTATAGCGCTGGTGGCCGATCGGGTGTAGGGGTAGTACTGGGGCATGGCCTTAGGTGTTTGAGTTTTGTGCACGACAGATGCGCTAGCCTGTGAGCTGAGTTTTTGTTGTGCGCCCGATGTGTTATTGTGTGGCGTGGTATCCTTTTAGTGGTTTCGTCTGGGTGCAGGTTTGTTACGCTTAGTTGCCTTCCATTGGGCGGCACGCGCGAGTAAGTGGAGAGGATGGGAGTGCCAAATACTTTTTCCAGTGCGTTAGATGATTTGAAGCTTCTCGTTGCTTCTGAGTTACAGGAGATGGAGAGTCTTATTGTGAAACAGCGGCATAGTGAGGTTCAGCTTATTGCTGACATAATACAACATCTCATATTGTCTGGTGGAAAGAGGACTAGGCCGGTCATGCTTTTGGCTGCATGTGGTATGTTGGGTTGTACCGATGCGAGAAGAATAGTGGTTGCTGCCGCTATAGAATTTCTACATAGTGCAACTTTGCTGCACGACGATGTTGTGGACAAGAGTGACATGCGTCGTGGAGTGGAAACTGCGAACAGTATCTGGGGCAACAAGGCGAGCATTTTGGTTGGGGATTTTCTTTTCGCGACTGCTTTTCAGTGGATAGTCTCGTGTAATAGCATACAGTTGCTATCTGTGCTCTCGAACACTGCGAGTATTATAGTTTCTGGAGAAATGCAACAACTGGTACATAGCTCTAGTTTAGATATCTCGCGTACCAAGTATTTAGAGATTATATCTTCCAAAACTGCTGTCTTATTTTCGGCAGCGTGTGAATCTGCCGCTGTTTTACACGATGTGGGAACGCTGCAGCGAAATGCTCTGAGGGATTGGGGATTTAATTTTGGCATAGTATTTCAAATTTTGGATGATATCTTGGACTATACAGCGAATCAAAATGAATTAGGAAAGCGCACGTACAATGATATCGTGAGTGGTAAGGTAACTCTTCCATTAATTATAGCTTACGAAGGTGCATCGGAAAAAGATCGCATAGGATTACGCGGTGCATTGTCTAGAGAGCGCCCTGATCCGGATCTTGCTTTTTCTTATATCATGGCACAGAACGCAATAGAAAAATCTGTAGGACTTGCAAAGGAGTACATAGCTATTGCTGAGAAGCAGCTCTCTCATTTTCCTGATTCAGCGTACAAACAAAAGCTGCTCAACCTACTTAACAGTGCCGTGAACAGACGTTTTTAAGGGCTTGTTTTTGGCTAAGGATTGAGTTCTCCGGTTCATTGGTTATCGTACATCGTATTGCGTATTAGCTCGGGTACGCCCTTTAGGGTGTTTTATCGTGATACTCATGACATAATGTAGAGTATGGGGTGTACTCACTCACACTTTAACGGCAAACCCTACTAATTCTCAAGCAAGATGGAATTTACGTGCAACATGCGTAGCTATGGAGAGTAGCGTTGATGGTTAATCAGGGTTTACGTTGCTCGTATAACCACATCAAATGCAGATATATTCTGCATCTCTACAAATGCATGTCCATAACTAGCTTGTCAAAAGCATTATGGATAAACGCTTTTGCATTCATTAACGTGTATAGAGCGATGCATACTTTGGGGAGAATATGTTTGAACAATCTATGAGTTTTTAGATTTATATCGGGCAAACATCTAAGTGAAAGCAACTGTTGACATGTGTGATACGTAAAGCTGGTACACTACATGGGGGTTTGGTGCTAAAAATATTAGTTATTGACCTAGCAAGCTTAGGAGTGAGTGATGTTCTAAACACTATCCTAAATTCCTCTCGAAGTACAGATCACCTTTCTGAGGTCAGCGGGGAGATTTATATATAGCAAGTATTTTTCATGCTGGGTAAGAGTATAAAGCCACTGTACTGATCTACTAGGTATGGAGAATCGCTGATCGTAGTCTGTTTCGGAGTGATGCAGCTCCAATTTTGCCTAGTTACTTTCTACGGGCATATAGGGTTAAAGACGTACGGATTGTGCTGTACTCGTCAACAACACCAACGAAGTTTCCACCGAGACCAACACAAGCATAAGGGACAACACCTAAACCTTCACTAAGAAGATCATAACAAGCATTGACCATCACAGAAGTAGAAGAAACTGCCCTAATCTCAACAACTTCACCCCCTTCAATAGTCTTAGCTAGTAACCCTGCTACTATGGTTTTTTCTTCACGATTAAGAGCTACTAGGTCTGTGGCTACGGCGTTGGCATTGTCGTTTTGTTTAGCCTGTTGTACTGCATCCTTAGCAGCTGTTGATGTTGGCCAGTTCTTGCCATCTTTTAGAGTATTCTCTGCAAAGTCTCTTAAAACTTGTGGAGTAGTCTGTGCGGCAGTCTGTCCACTTGTGTGAGTAGAGCCATGCCCACCACATAGTGCTGTCCCCCTTTTCGCTTGATCGTTTTTAGCGTCAGTTTCTTCGGCATACACCCCATAGCTATTAGCATTACTGCTTCCCTTCTTCGTCACACAAACCTTGCCATCGATATTAGAGTGAGAAATATTAAGAGTCTTAGCAAACTGAACGATGTCTTTACCGGAGGTTTTGGCCAGAGCAGCGGCAAGGTTATCAGTCTGCCCAGTAACAACATCATAAGCTAACTCCTTAGCTAGTAGATATACTGTATCAGCTTCATCTTCCTTACTACCACTATCTCTAATACCCTTGGTCTTCCTTTTAATAATAAGAGTTATTGCTTAGGATCTTGATATACCTGTGATTTAAAGTAGTTGAGCCGGAAGATCATCATAAACGCCATCTCCCACAACGCGATGGTAGAATCCACCCGCAAAAGCGGAGATTTCAGGAGAGAGCTGATAACTCAAGCCAGCCTTTAACCTATAAGCAAGCTTAGGAGTGATATGCCCATCAACCACGCCGACGAAGTTACCCCCAAGACCAACACAAGCATAAGGAACAACGCCTAAACCTTCACTAAGAAGATCATAACAAGCATTGACCATCACAGAAGTAGAAGAAACCGCCCTGATCTCAACAACTTCACCCCCTTCAATAGTCTTAGCTAGTAACCCTGCTACTATGGTTTTTTCGTCTCGATTAAGATCTACCAAGTCTCTAGCCATAGCGTTGGCGTTGCTATTAGGAGCACCCACCACAGGACCACTACTGCTCTTCCCAGCCTGACCAGTAGGCCAGTTTTTATTCTCCGACAACCCTACAGCACTCACAAACTTACTCAAAAACTTTTGGTCTGCTCCCGCGCTTCCGCTGCCTAACCCGCTACATTGCGCAGTATTGTTATCAGTTTGGTGTGGTTTTTCATGATACGTCGTTCCTTGACCAGCTTGCAACGCTGCATGTTTTCCACTACAAACCTTCCCATCGATGGTAGGGCTAGAAATTTTCACAGCATTGGCAAACTGAACAATATCCTTACCGGAGGTTTTGGCCAGAGCAGCGGCAAGGTTATCAGTCTGCCCAGTAACAACATCATAAGCTAACTCCTTAGCTAGTAGATATACTGTATCTGCTTCATCTTCCTTACTACCACTATCTCTAATACCCTTGGTCTTGAAGCGCTCGTAACCAATCTCAAGCTCAACCCTGGCACCACCAATACCATAACCAACACTGCCTTCCATAGCTACAAGCATGTTGTCCTTAAACCCAATCCGAGGATCAGGTGTGTTCCAGTCAAACTTGTTAGACTCTAGCTTTACACTCTTTCCATCCTTTAAGTATGGATATACTGCCTTAGTCTCTCCGTTACTCTCCCTTATACTAAAATCTCTTATCTTGCTAAACGCTGGACTGTAATCCAAACCAACATAGAAATATCCCGCACCACCAGTCTCCAAAGCGCTAACGTCATCATGAGCCCTGACATCATTCCCAGCCATGACTATAGCCATAGACATCATTACGCTTCCTAAAAATAGCTTACTTCTAGATCTCATATACTAACTCCCTAATAGAAGCGGGGTAAGTTTGACTTACCCCGCTTCCAACAAACCACCTTAAAAAGCGAACCTAACACCAAATTCCCCACCGACATAAGCCATGGAGAAGTTAGCAACAGCAGTATCCTTAGTACGGCCCGCCGGACTAGTATCATCTACAAGACGTTGAGCTGGCAGATCATCATAAACACCATCTCCCACAACACGATGGTAGAAACCCCCAGCAAAAGCAGAGATTTCAGGAGAGAGCTGATAACTCAAGCCAGCCTTTAATCTATAAGCAAGCTTAGGAGTGATATGCCCATCAACAACGCCCACGAAGTTACCTCCGAGACCGACACAAGCGTAAGGAACAACGCCTAAACCTTCACTAAGAAGATCATAACAAGCATTAACCATCACGGAAGTAGAAGAAACCGCCCTGATCTCAACAACTTCACCCCCTTCAATAGTTTTAGCTAGTAATCCTGCTACTATGGTTTTTTCGTCACGATTAAGATCTACTAGGTCTTTAGCTACGGCTTTGGCGTTGTCGTTAGTTTCAGGAGGAGGTTTCTTATCATGCGCTTTAGCAGTAGACGTAGGCCAATTCCCGTTTCCATCCTCTTTTAGAGTTTTCTCGACAAAGTCCCTCAAATACTGCGGTCCCGTACCCCCACTCGTGTGTCCCTCACCAGCACATAGTGTGGTCGTACTATCCGTAGCTATATCAGATTTTGCGCCATACTTCCCAAAATTATCCGCAGCCCCGCTTTTCGGCTTCGTCTTACAAATCTTCCCATCAATATCGGAATGAGAAATTCCAAGAGTCTTAGCAAACTGAACAAAGTCTTTACCGGAAGTTTTGGCAAGAGCAGCAGTAAGCTAATCAGTCTGCCCAGTAACAACATCATAAGCTAACTCCTTAGCTAGTAGATATACTGTTTCATCCTCTCTAATAATACTTTTCCTCTATCCCTTATACTCTTTATCTAATAATAAGATTTATTACGTACGTAGGCTTGGTATACCTAGCGATTCATAGGCAGTTGTCACACTTATCAGTGTTTTCTAATCAAGATCGTATTGCAGTGATATGTTCCAGAGTTTCATAGATGCACCCCTAATAACATCTCCAGAGACTGTAAGACAGCTGGAACCTGTAATGCATGCAACACCATACGCATCAGACACAGATTAGCTTTCCTCAAAGTGCAGATAACCTCTGGAAAGTTTTAGAGGAGATTCTTAGATAGCAAGTATTTCATGCTGGGTAAGAGTATAAAGCCACTGTACTGATCTACTAGGTATGGAGAATCGCTGATCGTAGTCTGTTTCGGAGTGATGCAGCTCCAATTTTGCCTAGTGACTTGCTGTGAGCATATAGGGTCGAAGCCCAACGGATTGTGATATGCCCATCAACAACGCCCACGAAGTTACCACCGAGCCCGACGCAAGCATAAGGAACAACACCTAAACCTTCACTAAGAAGATCATAACAAGCATTGACCATCACAGAAGTAGAAGAAACTGCCCTGATTTCAACAACCTCGCCCCCTTCAATAGTTTTAGCTAGTAACCCAGCTACTATGGTTTTTTCATCAGGATTAAGGTCTACTAGGTCTTTAGCGACAGCTTTTGCATTGTCGTTAGTTTCAGATTTAGTCTTAGGTGAACTCTCGGTCGCCCTAGATGTTGGCCAGTTTTGGCCCCCATCTTTCAGAGATTTCTTTACAAAGTCCCTTAAAACTTCGGGAGCAGCTCCACCACCACTACTATTTTTACCCTTACCACCACATAACGATGTCTCACTCGCACTCGCCTGGCCTGTTAACTCCCCATACACACCGTAGCTATCCGCACTCGTGTGCCCTAGCGTAGTCTTACAAACCTTCCCATCGATATTAGGATGAGAAACCCCAACCGCCTTAGCAAACTGAACAAAGTCCTTCCCGGAGGTCTTAGCAAGAGCAGCAGTAAGCTTATCAGTCTGTCCAGTAACAACATCATAAGCTAACTCCTTAGCCAGTAGATATACTGTATCAGCTTCATCTTCCTTACTACCACTATCTCTAATACCCTTGGTCTTCCTTTTTAATAATAAGAGTTATTGCATGGGATCTTGGTATACATAGTGAACAATGTACTTAGTAAAGACCTAATTATGTCAGCTCATTGTTGATAGTACTGTACGCACAAATAACAAGTAGGATAAGCTGCTCTTGGCTTTTATCCTTACCTACGGATTTGCTGTATGCTGAGTATTAGAGAATACATTAGATATCGGAACATGGATTCCTGTGACGAGTCTGAAAGTTTACACTGTACCTCAGCTTCATGTAACCTGCGTAAGATTAACTGTACCATCTGATAGGGAACAGTAGAAACATGTTTCTTTAATTGAGCCACAAGGCGAAAAAATATGGGAGGCTGGACAGATTTTACTGCCGTATTAATATCACATCCACTTCTAACTTTCCTTAGCAAGTACTCTAACGTCATAAAGTATTTGATGCTTGACCTTATTATAAGCACCGCTGCAATCTTGTTTTGTAGAAGCGCATCAGCAGCTCTATTAAAGCTCTTTAAATTCCCGTCGGCTATCGCAACACAGATGTCGTCCAGTGCAGGGTCAAAGTCCGCAGCAAAGCTCTCCTGAAGATCTTCTATAGATAGATTTCTTTTCGTGCCCAGATACAGTAGTAGCTTTTCCAACTCAGGTTGTATGCAAGCATTGCTTGTCTGCAGCAAGTTACACAAAAGAGCAAATGTCTCAGTATTATAAGTAACCTGATTTTCAGCAAGAAACTCTGCTACTATATTGTTGATGTTATCTTCCTTGTAACAAGCAATGGCTGCGTACATTACATGATTGTTGTAATATGTGCGGAGCGAAGACGTGCTAGATAGTTCTTTAGCCTGCACTATTACGTAGCAGTGACAGGGATTTAAGTTATCAACAGCAGTCCTTAAATCAGGGCTCAAGGAATCTTTCGCGTCTGTTAGGATCACCAAAGACTTTTGATGGAACATGGGTACAGTTGATAAATCTACAAACAATTGCTCAGGTTCCTTGCTGGCATGTGAGAATTCTGTACGCAATACTGAAAATTCTTCTTTGCATGTAAGAAGATTTATGATTTTTTGTGTGTAATGGCTTATTCTGCTGTAATCATTACCATACAATAACACACTGCCATAAGCCCCAGGATTACTAAAAAAGTCCTTCAGTTTTGATGCAGTGACTTTCACGTAACTCCTCTTCGGTGATTTTCCTAAGCACTGGTTCCTAGGCCAACAGACCCATGAAATGATATTGGTATTGTGACATTGAGTGAAGAGAAAAATAGACGCATACCTAAAAAGTATATCTTGCTACAGCTCTTGAGGGAGATTGCTCGCCCTGATATCAGTGGCAAGACGAAGCTTGGTAACAGCAATCAAGATTGGAGGCTATCGCCGATACTACCCGTGATAGGTCAAGCGAAGCTGTAGAGTGGGCTGTTCTTCACCAAAAGTGTTGAGTGACTTTGTGCTTGCAACGCTAAAAGGAGATGGTAGAAGAATTGTCTCATTTCGCCAGCTGCAAGTATTGGAACCCCCTAGGCCTGTTAGAAACTACAACACCGCAGCTATAGCAGAAAAAGACCTAGTAAAGTAAGTCACTCCTGAAGAAAAAACTATCGTGGAGGTCTATTCGCTTAATAGTAAAGAGCAAGTTTCATCCGATCTTGATTACACGCGCTTCATTTACAAGTTGACTAAGTAACCACGCTATTCCGCATATCCAGAAGCAGTCTCAGGTATGCTTTGTTTAGTAATTTTAGATCTTAGGATGTAGTGTCAGCTTTTGTATGTCTTGTTCTGCCTATGGGTTAACCTTGAGGTACCATAATGGGGGTTTTATATCCAGGACCCTTGATACTATGTATGTCTTGAATGTAATTATCAGGTAGTCTTGCTCATATTAGTGGTTCTATTATTGCGCTATTTATGGATCAATTATTTGATAGACGCGATAATTGTTTCCTGAGGTATTGGGAGAATTAACCTATAAAAACCCATTGCAAAGATATCACTGAGATACTGTTCTGTGGAATATCTTTCAGTTTCGAAAACATTAGTGAATGTTCTCTCAAAGCTGAAAACCAAATCTCGATACCGCGGTTATTATTGGACGTAAGCTATTATTAGGAAGCGTAATGATGTCTATGGCTATAGTCATGGCTGGGAATGATGTCAGGGCTCATGATGACGTTAGCGCTTTGGAGACTGGTGGTGCGGGATATTTCTATGTTGGTTTGGATTACAGTCCAGCGTTTAGCAAGATAAGAGATTTTAGTATAAGGGAGAGTAACGGAGAGACAAAGGCAGTATATCCATACTTAAAGGATGGAAAGAGTGTAAAGCTAGAGTCACACAAGTTTGACTGGAACACACCTGATCCTCGGATTGGGTTTAAGGACAACATGCTTGTAGCTATGGAAGGCAGTGTTGGTTATGGTATTGGTGGTGCCAGGGTTGAGCTTGAGATTGGTTACGAGCGCTTCAAGACCAAGGGTATTAGAGATAGTGGTAGTAAGGAAGATGAAGCTGATACAGTATATCTACTAGCTAAGGAGTTAGCTTATGATGTTGTTACTGGGCAGACTGATAACCTTGCTGCTGCTCTTGCCAAGACCTCTGGTAAAGATATTGTTCAGTTTGCTAAGGCGGTTGGGGTTTCTCATCCCGGTATTGATAAGAAGGTTTGTGATGGGGGTCATGCTGCTATAAAGGCTACGAAGGGAAAAGCATACGTTGCGGAATTAACGAGTACATACAGCAATGAAGAGACTACACAGTGTAGCGGTTTAGGAAACACATCACAGGCAACGGGACCTAAATCTTTGAGTGGGTTTGTCAACACTGTCAAAGTCGGTGAGGGTAAAAACTGGCCTAGAGGGCGAGCAAGCGACGGCAGCAGCAAGAACATAGAAGGTGACCCTAATAGCAACGCCAAAGCTGTAGCCACAGACCTCACAAAGCTCACCTCTGACGAAAAAACCATAGTAGCAGGGTTACTTGCTAAAACTATTGAAGGGGGTGAGGTTGTTGAAATTAGGGCGGTTTCTTCTACTTCTGTGATGGTTAATGCTTGTTATGATCTTCTTAGTGAAGGTTTAGGCGTTGTTCCTTATGCTTGCGTTGGTCTCGGTGGGAACTTCGTGGGCGTTGTTGATGGGCATATCACTCCTAAGCTTGCTTATAGGTTAAAGGCTGGGTTGAGTTATCAGCTTTCTCCTGAAATCTCTGCTTTTGCTGGGGGTTTCTACCATCAGGTTGTTGCTGCCGTTTCTTCAAGGAGATATTAAGAGATCTTCCTGTGATGAGCACAGGGAATATGCGAGCATATCTGCTGCAAGCGTGCATTTAATCAAGGTCTGTAGAAGCATTATTGCAACGTTGTATCATCACTAACGTACTAGGGTTACGTCCCAATTGAATTGACACCAACATTGCTATGTTGTAAACGAGGTTCTTACTTTACGATGTAATTTTGAGTTGTTGATATGCCAGTGAAGGTCTTAATGCCTGCCCTCTCGCCTACTATGAAGAGTGGTACAATAGCGAAGTGGCATAAAAATGCCGGAGATGCAGTAAAACCCGGGGATATAGTAGCGGATATTGAGACCGACAAAGCGGTGATAGAGTTTGAATACGCGGATGAACCTGGTGTAATGTACAAAATCCTCAAAGAGGAAGGTAGCAAAAATGTGGCTGTAAACCAGAGCATTGCTGTTATTAAAGTAGATGGAGATGAGGAAGCGGCGTTGCTGGAGATGGTGCATTCTGCGGAAGGCGCGTCAGGTAGTGTTTCGAATGAAGCGGCTTCGGCAGCGTTGCAAGCTACGCCAGCCAAGGTTGCGGGCGATATGGTTGCTCCTAGTTCTGCTAACAAGGCGAGTGAAACAGCGCATATTACATCTGGTAGTGATAGAGTTAAGGCTAGTCCATTGGCGAAGAAGCTAGCTGCTCAGCTGTCAGTGGATATCAGTAAGATAACTGGTTCTGGGCCATATGGCAGAGTAGTGAAAGCGGATGTGCTGGGTGCTTCTGTGCCCACTAGTGATACGACTATACAAGAGGGTAGTCGCGTTGTTGAAGTCAGTACCATGCGCAAGGTTATATCTGAACGGCTTGCAGAGTCGAAGCGCAATATACCACACTTCTATCTAGCAATAGATTGTATGGTGGGTGAGCTTTTAGAGGTACGATCTAGGATCAATAGCAACGCTGAAGCTTTGGGGACCAAAATTACTGTTAATGACCTTGTGATAAAGGCAACTGCATTAGCTGCGCGGGAGTTTCCGGAGGTTAACGCTTTATGGGCGGGAGATAAAATAGTATACCATCAGAATGTGGATATTGCATTTGCTGTGGCTTTGGATGATGGTTTACTTACCCCGGTTATTGCTGGTGCTGATAAGATGACTTTGTCTGAGCTTTCTAAGACGGCGAAAAGTCTTGTTGCCCGTGCTAAGGACCGTAAACTCCTGCCTCATGAGTTCCAAGGGGGCTGTTTGACAATCTCAAACCTTGGTATGTTTTGTATCAAGGAGTTTTATGCAATAATAAATCCTCCTCAGTCCTGTATTATGGCTGTTGGGCAGTCTGAGAAGCGTCCTGTGGTTGTGGATAATTGTGTGGTTGCTGCGGATGTTATGTCAGTTACCTTGTCGGTGGATCATAGGGTAATAGATGGAGCGTTGGCAGCTAAGTTTTTGAACAGATTCAAATTCTACATTGAAAATCCGCTGGCTATGCTGGCTTAGGGTAGAAACCCTTATAACGGCGTTATGCATGGTCATAGTGCTGTTGTGGTGGTTTTGTGCCGTAGTGTGTGAGGGGCATATTGAGCTATCTCTTGTCGTATGATTGTATTTCATTGTTGAAATTAGAGATCTCTGCCCTATAATTGGAGAGTGAGCACTCGGCGCAGCGCTGGGTGTACATTTGTCTTTTGTATGATTTGCAGTGGCATTATGGGCTTGAGTGAACCGGTTGAGAGTGTTTTGGATTTTTACGACAGTGAGAACCCAGGTGTTAAAACTAACCTTGTGAGGATGCTGACGCATGGCGCTCTTGCTGGTACGGGTAGGCTGCTTATTTTACCGGTAGATCAAGGGTTTGAGCATGGTCCTGTGCGCAGTTTTGGCGTAAATCCTAGTGCTTGCGATCCGCATTACCATTATAGGCTTGCGAGGGATTGTGGATTTAGTGCCTATGCGGCGCCTTTGGGTATGTTGGAGTGTGGCGCGGCGATGTATGCAGGGCAGATTCCAACCATACTGAAGCTCAATGGTTCTACGGCGTTAACTCCTAAAAGTACTCCCCCTACGCAGGTGATTACGGCTTCGGTTAAGGATGCCCTGCGTCTTGGATGTGTTGCTATAGGCTTGACCATATATCCAGGGTCAGAATCGTTTTTCTCGATGGTAAGGGAGGTTAAAGAGCTAATACATGAGGCGAAGATGTGTGGGTTGGCTGTTGTTGTATGGTCATACCCGCGCGGTGGCGATATATCTAAGGAAGGCGAGACTTCATTGGATATTATATCGTATGCAGCGCACGTTGCTGCCTCACTTGGAGCGCACATTATCAAGGTGAAGTTACCTACTGCACGTATAGAACGTGATAATGTTGAACCTGATATGCTATCTTCTTTGGCGCAAAGGGTGGCATATGTTAAGAGGTGTTGCTTCGCGGGGCGAAGAATGGTAGTGTTCTCTGGTGGGGATACTAAGGACGATGAAAGTTTGTTCCAAGAAGTAGCTGCTGTGAGGGCAGGTGGAGGTGATGGGTCTATTATAGGCCGCAACACGTTCCAGAGATCCGAGAAGGATGCTGTCTCTCTAATTTCTAGTATAGTAAAGCTATATAGCTAGTTCAGGCTGGGTGGCAGAGTGGTTTATGCAGAGGACTGCAAATCCTTTTATACCGGTTCGATTCCGGTCCCGGCCTCTCCTGAAGATCCAGAGTGAAGAGCGCATAGTAGTGTGATTTTATTGGCGCGGGTTGCTGGATTGCGTCGATATTCTTTTCCTTCCTTTCTTGCGACATGCTTGGTTATGTGATGGTTCTACAATGTGCATGCTCTGCAGCTTTCGTATTGCGTAGGATACAAGGTTGTTATTGTTGGGAGCTGCGGCAATGTTAGGAGATGTTGTGTGGTAATATCTTCTTAGTTATTGGCAAAAAGGTTTCTAGTAAGGATGTAAGGCGCATTGCTTTGAGAACGAAGCGTACATGCAGTGGATAAGTCGACTAGTGCAAATTCCACAATGCTGCGATAGTTTGAGTGATGTGTCTCCGCTGCATGTAGAATTGCGGAAGAGTATTATTAGAGAGAATGAAGTAGATACAGTATATCTACTAGCTAAGGAGTTAGCTTATGATGTTGTTACTGGGCAGACTGATAACCTTGCCGCTGCTCTTGCCAAAACTTCTGGTAAAGATATCGTTCAGTTTGCCAATGCTGTTAAAATTTCTAGCCCTGCCATTGATGGGAAGGTTTGTACTGGAAAGCATGCTGACCTAGCGCCTGGTGCGAATGGGGGGAAAAAGTTTGTTGAGGATACAGGAGGCGATTTAAGCACAGACGGGGATACGACACAGTGTAGTGGTTTAGGACATAGTACTACAGGTAGTATAACGGGGCCGAAGTTACTTAGTGCTTATGTCGACACTGTGAAGATTGCTGAAGGTAAAGGCTGGCCAACAGGCAGAGCAAATTCGAACAGTACACAGAAGAAGGGTGCTCCTAATAGCAACGCCAACGCTATGGCTAGAGACTTGGTAGATCTTAATCGAGACGAAAAAACCATAGTAGCAGGGTTGCTAGCTAAAACTATTGAAGGTGGTGAGGTTGTTGAGATTAGGGCGGTTTCTTCTACCTTCAGCATGGTTAACCTTGGGTATAGAAATTGGGGTTTTATAGTTATAGGGAGCCTCACCATGCAGAGTTCGGAAGTTACTTTCGAATACTCTGTGAAGTATAAGTATGCGTATTACATATAGATCTCTAGGTAGACAAAAAGCCTGCACAATAAACCTTACTTTTAGCATAAGACTAAGAAATTAGGAAAAAGCTCAAGTGTTCTTCCTTTAGCAAAGAATATCGAATGGGGAGATTAAGCGTTGCGGAAGTGCATTACACAAACCATCTTTCACTCTGAGTACCCTAGTTAAGGTAAGTTACTAGGCAAAATTAGTGCCGTATCACTCACGAACAAACTACGATCAGCTATTTTCCATACTGAGCAGGTACGTACAGCGGCTTTATAATCTTACCTACCTTGTAATAACATTCTACCTCATGAACTCCCCACAGACTTTATAAAGGTTATCTGTACTTCGAGAGGAAGCTAATCTGTGACTAATACGGATGGTGTTTAGTACATCACTCCTAAACTAGCTTATAGGTTAAAGGCTGGTTTGAGTTATCAGCTTCTCCTGAAATCTCTGCTTTCGCGGGGGGTTTCTACCACCGCGTTGTTGGAGATGGTGTCTATGATGATCTTCCGGCTCAACTACAGTGTAAATCTCAAAAGCAATAAGGAAAATAATCTTCTGTCGCCTTGAACATTTCTCCATCAATCAGTAAGACAACTTGAGCAAGTATCATGCACTCTCTAGAATTGCCAACCCATACAATCGTTCCACCATAGATTCTCATTATCCCGCTGTGAATGCTCCAGTCAAGCTACTAGCATGGAACTAGAGCACACATAATGCTGATGGCTCAGCGCCAAAAGATTCCCATATTGATTTACAAGACAAATATAATGCTCTTTAACCATTCCAGCCACATCACACTGTGACACAAGCACGAGAGACCTACATGCCTATATCCTTACAGAATGAAACATGTGAACAAAGGAGACAAGCTGCTCTTAGAGAAGACGATTAAGACCCACCACCAGTTTTAGCGCCAAACATCATACTCAGGACATTACCATCCATTCTTGGTGAAGATTCTGGCTTAGCAATCCCCTCTGTATCACTAACAAGGCGATCCAATATATCAAGACCTACCTCTTTATACTGTAGCTCACGACCCACAAACCTCAGAGAAACTTTGACCTTATTTCCCTTCTCTATGAAGGATTTCAAATTGTTCAACTTGATATTGTAGTCATTGTCCTCAATGTTTATCCTGAACTTAAGCTCCTTGACAGCAGAAGACCTCTGCTTTTTCGTTACACCATGCTTTTTCTTGTTGTACTTTTGCTTACTGTAGTTGTATACCTTGCAAACTGGATACTCGCCCTCACTGACAACTTCAACCAAGTCCATACCAGCACGAGCTGCAACAGCCAAAGCCTCTTCTATGTCTACTACCCCAACCATAGTTCCAGTCTCGTCAACGAGACGAACCCTCTTCGTAGTGATAGCATCGTTTATTCTAGGACCTTTTTTATCCACTTTTAACCCACTTACCTAAACACTAAAGCACCTGACGGATGCTAACATAAGTCACTAACGTTTTCAACGCTTTATCAGCCTCCATGCTACACGCATTGCTCGTACCGTAATGACGCACAGACACAGTACAGTCAGCTGTCTCCGCCGATCCAACCACCCATAATACAGGAATTTTGTTAAAAATGGATTTACGTATTTTTTGCCCGATACTCTCCTCTCCACTATTCAATTCTACACGAATATTATGCTCCCGTGCCTTGTTTGCAAGAGTAGTTGCATATTCTAAAGCGTTACTATTCACTGTTAGAATTTCCAATTGTACCGGGGCCAACCAAGCCGGAAGATTACCAGCATAACTTTCTATCAAAATCCCTATAAAACGTTCCAAAGTTCCCAGTATCGCTCTATGGATCATCACAGGATGGTGCTTATTTCCATCAGAACCAACATAGTATGCACCTAAACGACTCGGTAGTACAAAGTCTAACTGTATGGTTCCACACTGCCAATTTCTTCCTAGAGCGTCTTTCAAGGTGAATTCCAATTTTGGACCATAAAATGCGCCATCTCCCTTGTTTATAGTGTATTTAACACCTTCGTCATCCATGGAATCCATGAGAGAACGCTCTGCCATATCCCACATCTCATCACTGCCTATTCTCTCCTCAGGACGGTCAGATAGCTTTACATCTATGTTCTTGAAACCAAAGTCGTTGTAGACCTCCACTAGAAGCTTGTAAAATTTTCTTACCTCGTCACGTATTTGATCATGTGTGCAGAAAATATGCGCATCATCTTGTGTAAATCCCCTAACTCTCATCAATCCATATAGAGAACCAGAAGGCTCGTTTCTATGACACATTCCAAATTCAGCCATACGGATAGGCAGATCTTTATAGCTCCTTGTTTTTGATTTAAATATCTGAACGTGGCAAGGACAGTTCATAGGCTTTATGGCTAACTCTTGCGAGTTTTGATCACTGACTATAAACATGTTTTCACGGAATTTTTCCCAATGCCCTGACTTCTCCCAAAGCTTGCGATCTAACATTATGGGCGTCTTTATTTCCGTATATCCGTTCTCCCGAAGCTTTTTCCTTAAATATTCCTCTATGGTACGGTACAATGTCCATCCCTTATCATGCCAAAACACTTGCCCCAGCGCTTCATTCTGTATGTGAAACCACTCTAAATCCTTCGCTATTTTGCGATGATCTCTTCTTTCTGCCTCTTCTAAAAGTTTGAAATATGCATCAAGTTTTTCCTTGTTTTCCTGAACAACCCCAGATATGCGCTGCAGCATTTTATTTTTGCTATCTCCAAGCCAATATACACCCGACAACTTTGTAAGCTTTAGAGCTCCTATATATTTAGTTGATGGAACTAAAGGGCTATGATTCTGGAAAATATGGCTACCACAACGATAAACAATAATGTTCTCTTGAGTGTTCTGCTCTAGGATTTCTAGTTGATAAGTCTCAGAGTTATTTTCAAAAAAAGTAATGGCTTCCTTCTTTGACCAAGTTTCCCGTACAAACTTCTCGTCCTTGCGTACGATCTCTTCTATCTTTTTCTCAATGTCTTCGAAGCTCTTTTCTGACAATTTAGTCTCAGAATCGAAATCCAAATAAAACCCGTCTGACGTTTCAGTACATACAGCCAACTTCATATTCGGAACAACTGAGCTCACTGCCATGGCGGTTATAAACGCAGTACTCTTGCGTAAGATATTTATTCCTTCTTCACAATCGATCAGCACAGGATTAACGACGGCACTGGCAGCTATTGTGCTCGCAAGATCACACACTTCCCCATCTATGTAAACTGCTATTACAGACTCTACAATGTCTGAAAATATGGTTGAAACCACTACCGACGCAGTTATGGGTTCAGAGAAGCTACATGATCTATCATCTCCATAATAAGAAGTGGTAATATTTATCATCTTTGGCATCTTTCAAAGGAAACACTAGTATAATAGTACATTTCTATGTATGGGCACGTTTTATATGAATATTAGTGTTGAACTCATAAAAAAAGCAGAAACGTGTGTAAGGTTACTTCATAATAAAAAAATACAAATAGCATTTGCTGAATCATGCACAGGAGGCTTACTTTCCTATTTGTTCGCTGCAGTTCCCGGTGCTTCCAGAGTATTAGAATGTTCCTTAGTTACATATTCAAATTCAGCAAAAACTGATTTCCTAGATGTTCCAGAGGAATATATAAAAAACTATGGAGCTGTCAGTAAAGAAGTAGCCGCACGCATGGCAGAAGGAATAATAAAAGCAAGAAAAAGAGTAGAAATGGCCATCTCAATAACAGGGATAGCAGGACATGCAAAGCATATGCACGACACAACAAATGAAGAAGGAGTAGGTACCGTGTTTATAGGATACGCGAGACGAGATGATAAGACAGAAATCTTCCCATTCCAGTTCGGCAACCTAACACGGCACGAAATCCAACATAAAACTGCAGAAAAAGCCCTCGAGATAATACTACTAGAAACCTCCAAGGAATAACTACACCACAAACCAAACTAAGCAGTCTTCTTGCGTGTTGTAGTTCTCTCTTTAATCCTAGCAGCTTTACCAAACAACTCTAACAAGTAGTACAACTTAGCCCTACGGACCTTACCAGTACGCACGAGCTCCACACTTTTCAAGTTTGGAGAATGCGTAAACACCTGCAATTGTATACTTTCATTGTGACTAATCTTACGCAGTGTAAAAGAAGAATGTAACCCTCTATTCCGCTTCTTTATGCACACTCCCTCAAAAGTCTGAATCCTCCAGCCAACACCGTCGAACACGTTAATGTTGACCTTTACAGTGTCTCCTGGACGAAACTCAGGTATATCTAGGTTCGTAGCAAGGCGTAACTGTTCTATTTGTTTATTATTAAACTTTTCAAGTAACCCACTCATTTCCTATTCCACGTCATTTTCACCATATCTATCTTTTAGCAAGTCCGGTCGTCTTGCAGCAGTAATCGAAAGAGAAGCATTTCGTCTCCACTTTTCTATTTCTCCATGATTCCCAGTAAGAAGGACCTCTGGAACCTCCATCCCCTTCCAGGAAGCTGGCCTAGTATACTGGGGGTATTCAAGGCTACCCTCCATACTTTCCTGCTTTAAGCTCTCTGCATTACCTATAACTCCTGGCACCATTCTAACACACGTGTCGATAATTACCATTGCAGCTAACTCACCACCAGAGAGAACATAATCTCCTATGCTAACTTCCTGCAATTTGTAAAAATCTACCACTCTCTCATCAATACCTTCAAAGCGCCCGCAGAGTAAGGTTATATTGTCAAAATTCATAGTTTGTCTAGCGATATCTTGAGTAAAACTTACACCTCGAGGAGAAGTAAACATAAGTTTAGTATTCGGATGCAGAGACAAAACTTCATCTATGCATCTTCCCAACACATCGGCCCTGAGAAGCATGCCTGGCCCCCCTCCATAAGGGGTATCATCAACAGTATTATGTTTATTATTCGCAAAGGCTCTAATATCAAAAACGTTCAACGTCCACAGCCCTTTTTTCAGAGCAGAACCCAGATTAGATACGCCAAGAGGGCCGGGAAACATTTGCGGAAAGATTGTTAGAACGTTGAAGATCATTTGTATACTCCAACAATTTCTGGAGGCACGATAGTCATTTCTCGTGTTTTCATATCTATGGATGGAAAAATATTTGAAGTAAAAGAGAACATCTCCTTCTTTCCTTGAGGAGTAGATATTTCTACTATATCACCTGAGCCGAAATTGAACACTTCGGTTACTATTCCAAATATTGTATCATCCGGCAGCTTTACAGATAATCCTATGAGCTCATCCTTATAGAATTCGTCATTTTTCAGTTTGGGCAAGCAGGAAGAAGATACATAAAGCTTCTTGTTTTTCAACGCTTCAGCAGAACATCTGTCATCTATTCCGCTAATCTTAGCAATAACACAACCATTTTTGATGACTGACATTACAGACACTTTCAAGGACTCAGAACCATCGGTAAGAGGGCCATACGCAGCTATATCAGATGGATCATGAGTAAAAGTCTTGATCTTGACACACCCCCGCACCCCATGCGCGGCATAAATCACACCAAGTAGAATAAACGTGTCATCAATATTCACAATATCTCAGAGAGTTTTCATGACTAGAAGACAATTCTACTCCTGTATGCTTAACTTATCAATTTTTTACACAAGAAAGCTATAAGCAGCATGCTAAAAATAGCCTTCAAAGGCAACTTTACTATGCATGATGTTGCACTCCTACTATTTTGATTCCCCTAGATTCATAAACATCATCACCAACAACGCGATGGTAGAAACCGTTAGCAATAGCAGTATCCTTAGTACGACCCGCCGGACTAGTATCATCTACAAGACGTTGAGCCGGCAGATCATCATAAACGCCATCTCCCACAACGCGATGGTAGAATCCACCCGCAAAAGCGGAGATTTCAGGAGAGAGCTGATAACTCAACCCAGCCTTTAATCTATAAGCAAGCTTAGGAGTGATATGGCCATCAACCACGCCCACGAAGTTACCGCCAAGACCAACACAAGCATAAGGAACAACACCTAAACCTTCACTAAGAAGATCATAACAAGCATTGACCATTACGGAAGTAGAAGAAACCGCCCTGATCTCAACAACTTCACCCCCTTCAATAGTCTTAGCTAGTAACCCTGCTACTATGGTTTTTTCTTCAGGGGTTAGCTCCTGTACTAGGTCTTTAGCTACGGCTTCGGCGTTACCATTCGTATCGCCGAGCACATTAACGTTGTCGCCATCATTAACGTACCCCGTTGGCCAATTCTTACCTTCTCCAACCTTTGTTTTGTTAACAAACTCAGTCAAGCCCAATCCTCTCTTGCCGGCTTTGCCGGTTCCCATACCACTACACTGAGCCGTCTTATTCGTCTGTGACGCGCCACCATCCGTATAGTCGGCCAGTGAGCCATTATCTCCACTCTTTTTTCCCCGTGCATGACCCCCATCACAAACCTTCTTATCAATACCGGGATGAGAAACCCCAACCGCCTTAGCAAACTGAACAATATCTTTACCAGAGGTCTTGGCAAGAGCAGCAGCAAGGTTATCAGTCTGCCCAGTAACAACATCATAAGCTAACTCCTTAGCTAGTAGATATACTGTATCAGCTTCATCTTCCTTACTACCACTATCTCTAATACCCTTGGTCTTGAAGCGCTCGTAACCAATCTCAAGCTCAACCCTGGCACCACCAATACCATAACCAACACTGCCTTCCATAGCTACAAGCATGTTGTCCTTAAACCCAATCCGAGGATCAGGAGTGTTCCAGTCAAACTTGTGTGACTCTAGCTTTACACTCTTTCCATCCTTTAAGTATGGATATACTGCCTTTGTCTCTCCGTTACTCTCCCTTATACTAAAATCTCTTATCTTGCTAAACGCTGGACTGTAATCCAAGCCAACATAGAAATATCCCGCACCACCAGTCTCCAAAGCGCTAACGTCATCATGAGCCCTGACATCATTCCCAGCCATGACTATAGCCATAGACATCATTACGCTTCCTAATAATAGCTTACGTCCAATAATGACCTCGGTGCTTGGATTACATTTTAGCTACAGCAACACGTATATACTAATTGACTAAGATTGCAGAGTGAGCTTTATGTCACCTATACTCAAGTCTACGTAACCTGTCGGTAATTTCG
This sequence comes from Anaplasma phagocytophilum str. Webster, assembly GCF_000964685.1. GTDB lineage: Bacteria > Pseudomonadota > Alphaproteobacteria > Rickettsiales > Anaplasmataceae > Anaplasma > Anaplasma phagocytophilum. Next base: position 638,809 of record NZ_LANS01000001.1, on the reverse strand, counting down.
ATGTTTCTAACATGCATAGTCCCCAATTTTCTGTAGATGTTATCATTTCACCGACACATTGCTGATTTACAAAAATTTCTCCCGTCTGTGGAAGACTTATACCACTCTCAGAAAAGACAGTGCGAAGTGTTTTTTTCGCACCAATTCTGTGCATCCTCGCAACCACTTCCTGCCCTGTATAGCAGCCTTTTGTGTGGCTAATAGCGTTGAGCTTATCTAATCCAAAATGTAGAGGGAATGATTCCCCGCTTACCATATCAGTGGCACAGTTGGGTATAGTATTGACCATTCTCAACATGCTGTATTCAGTGTTGGTTTGTGATGTGGGCATGTCATATTGTACGGAACTTGTATGAGGTACTATGTATCGCACACCCATATTTACACACCGTGGATCCTGAAAAACAATAGTACCATCTTCCAAAGTTTTCGTATAACCAGGGTCTCCCAAACGTTGCTTAGTGTCCAAAGCTACAGAATACTCGTCACAGCTCTTGATTTTTACTTTTAATACTACCCGATATAGTCGCAAAAGCTCTATTATCGGCATTATAGCTTCGCGCTCACAGTCCAGAAGAAAGTGCTTGTCACATTTTATCAAAAAGAAATCAAACAAAAATCTTCCCTTTGAGTTGAGAATCAAATTGTATACCGCCGAAGGAGATTCCATCTGGAGCACATCGTTGGTTGTGATGTTATGTAAGAACTTCGCAGCGTCTGCTCCTGAAACTTTTATAACACCACGACTTTGACTCAAAAACATCTTACCTCCGTGTACTCCACGCTTCTATGAGGTGGATGATACTGACACATGGAATATAATTCAAATAATGCTTTGCACATCTATAACGTGTCTCTTTTTCTTTGAGGCCGTATTTTTAGCCATGCATTGTATATTCCAAAAGTACCCCCTATAACTAGCATTGTGCAACCAATCCAGACAAGGCTAATAAGAGGTTTGTATCGCATCTGGACTGAGATACCTTTTTCAAGATCTGTATCACCAATTACCATGTATATATCGGCTAAAAAACCATGATACGTGCTGCTGATCACATTGCGCGTGCCTTCTACGTGGTAGAATCTATTTTCTGGAAAAAGTGTATGTAGTACTTTTGGGGAATCAGCTTTAGTAATAGAAAATCTTCCTACTAAAGCATCGTAATACTCCTGAGAAATAATAGAAATATCTTCAAATACAGCTTGAAAATCATGGACGCTAATAGTATCACCCACCTTCATATACTGATAACTTTCAGCCTGATAGGTGCTAGAGTATATGATTCCTGCAGTTAATATTGCTACTCCGAGATGCCCTGAGAGCATTGCGCACCTACCAGGACGTAGAGCGCTCCTAATAGCAGTCCATGATAGGGGATCATGTAATTTGCTGAAAAAGTCCTCGATAATGGAAGAAAATAAAAAACATGCAAGCAGAATAAGTATTCCCGAAATTCCGTAATATATAGCCAAGGGTGATAAAATAGCGGCAAAGGCCGTAGAAATCTTAAAACTTAGCTTAAATGTCTTATAGCCATCCCAACCTATACAAGGTAACACAATTAACATGCTTAGCAGTCCGGTATGTAAAACGCTAAAAATGTTACTATAGTAAGGATATCCCACAGAAATCGTCTCTCCTGTGAAGAATTCCCATAAAATTGGATATACCGTGCCAGTGATAATGGTAGAAAAAGCTATCAGAAGTAATACTGCGAGACCAACCAAAAGCGTTATTTTTGACGCATAACGGAAGTCACAGCTTTCATCTCTTTTTATGCAATACATTATAAATATTGTGTAGCAAATTAGGACGATAACACTTATGAAAACGAGGATGAAAACACCGCGTGTATCGTCAAAAGCGAAAGTGTGCACAGAAATTAATAATCCGGAACGCACTAAAAATGTGCTGTATAAGCTACTTAGAAAAGTAGACACCGCAAGAAAATATGTGAAGTTACAATATACTCTACTCTTCCTGACAATTGGCAACATATGGATTAGCGCTGTACTAAGAAGCCAAGGTAGCAACACAACATTCTCCACAGGGTCCCAGGCCCAAAAACCACCCCAGCCCAGGACTCTATAGGCCCACCAACCACCTAGAGCGACACCAAGTGTCAGGAATGACCACGCATTCAGCACCCACACTCGAATTATTTTAGCCCACTCTACGGGATCGTAATTGAGTATGAGAGCTGCAATGGTAATTGATAACACTGGAGCCAACCCCGTATAGCCACTAAACAAAATGGGGGGATGTATAGTAAGGCCAATATCTTGTAATAAAGGGTTAAACCCAAGACCATCTTCGGTAAGGGAAAACACCCGCAAAAAGGGATTGGCGAATATCGCACCAAAAGCTGTAAATCCTGCTAGCATGAGGTGCTGTGCAGTAAGAGCTATTCTTTTAAGGTTATCAGCCTTCTTATGAGCAAATTCCATGACGGCAGTATACACACTTAGGAGCCACAAAAATAGAAGGTAAGACCCCTCATAATTCCCCCATACACCGGTAATCTTGTATAGTATTGGCTGTAGAGAATGTGAATTATTGAAAACGTTCTCGAACGAGAAGTCATCCACAATCCTTAAGTATATAAGAAAGCCTACAGAAGCGCTTAATAACCCCGCAACTGCATAAGACATGTATGCACCAAGGGCAGCAGATAATCTCACTGATACGGGGTATAGTAACGACAATATACAAGGAAGTATGAGAAAGGCTACGAAACCATCAACGAAGTACTGCATTATGGCATAGGAATAGAATTAGGAATACGCCATTATATCCTTCTAGTCCTCTAAGTACTAGATACAAGATTAGCAATCCTGGTTTATAAATCTATGGTTGTTCTAATGTGTTTTTCTTGAGTGTTATTCTCAGGTAGGATTGCTTATATTAGTGGTGCTATTATCGCGCTATTTATGGATCGATTATGTATAGACGCGATAATTGTTTCCTGAGGTATGGGGAGAGTTCACCTATAAGCGCTCATTGCAAAGATATTACTGCAATACTGTCCTGTGGAATCTCTTTCAGTTTCGAAAACATTAGTGAGTATGTTCCAAAAACTGTAATTCGAATCCGAACACCACGGTTATTATTTATAAGATAGAAATATTGGATTACAGTCCAGCGTTTAGCAAGATAAGAGATTTTAGTATAAGGGAGAGTAACGGAGAAACTAAGGCAGTATATCCATACTTAAAGGATGGAAAGAGTGTAAAGCTAGAGTCACACAAGTTTGACTGGAACACTCCTGATCCTCGGATTGGGTTTAAGGACAACATGCTTGTAGCTATGGAAGGCAGTGTTGGTTATGGTATTGGTGGTGCCAGGGTTGAGCTTGAGATTGGTTACGAGCGCTTCAAGACCAAGGGTATTAGAGATAGTGGTAGTAAGGAAGATGAAGCTGATACAGTATATCTACTAGCTAAGGAGTTAGCTTATGATGTTGTTACTGGACAGACTGATAAGCTTACCGCTGCTCTTGCCAAGACCTCTGGTAAAGATATCGTTCAGTTTGCTAAGGCGGTTGGGGTTTCTCATCCTAGTATTGATAAGAAGGTTTGTAGTGGGAGTCATGCGAAAGGAGGAGCGGATAATACGCCGGAAAAATACGGGGTAACGCTTAGTAGCGGTGCTAAGGACACAGCTCAGTGTAGTGGATTACATGAAGGGAAGACAAAAAAATTTAGTGATTTTGCTGAAGGTGTAGGTTTACAAGATAATAAGAATTGGCCTACTGGGAGTTATTGGAAAAGCACTGCGATAGTGTCTGGTCCACAAAATAGCAATGCCACAGCTGTAGCTAAAGACCTAGTACAGGAGCTAACCCCTGAAGAAAAAACCATAGTAGCAGGGTTACTAGCTAAAACTATTGAAGGTGGTGAGGTTGTTGAGATTAGGGCGGTTTCTTCTACTTCTGTAATGGTCAATGCTTGTTATGATCTTCTTAGTGAAGGTTTAGGCGTTGTTCCTTATGCTTGTGTTGGTCTTGGGGGTAACTTCGTCGGCGTGGTTGATGGAATTCATTACACAAACCATCTTTAACTCTGAATACCCTAGTTAAGGTAAGTGAAGTAACTAGGCAAAATTAGTGCTGCACCACTCGTGAAACAAACTACGATCAGCGATTCACCATACTTAGTAGGTCCGTACAGTGGCTTTACGCTCTTACCCATCATGAAAAATACTTGCTATCTAGGAATCTCCTCTAAAACTTTACAGAGGTTATCTGTACTTCAAGGAAAGCTAATCTGTGGTCTGATGCGGATGGTGTCTAGAACATCACTCCTAAACTTGCTTATAGGTTAAAGGCTGGCTTGAGTTATCAGCTCTCTCCTGAAATCTCTGCTTTTGCAGGTGGATTCTACCATCGTGTTGTTGGAGATGGTGTCTATGATGATCTGCCGGCTCAACTACTTTAAATCACAGGTATACAAAAAGCCTATGCAATAATTCTCATTATTGAAAAACAAGACCAAGGGTATTAGAGATAGTGGTAGTAAGGAAGATGATGCTGATACAGTATATCTACTAGCTAAGGAGTTAGCTTATGATGTTGTTACTGGACAGACTGATAACCTTGCCGCTGCTCTTGCCAAAACCTCCGGTAAAGATATCGTTCAGTTTGCTAAGGCAGTTGAGATTTCTGCCCCTACCATCGATGGTAAGGTTTGTAATGGGACTCGTGGCGGAAAAGGCTCAGGGCAGAGTAGCCCATCGACGTTTGCTGCGGAGGCTACAGCCAGTGCAGTGGCACAGTGTAGCGGTTTTGCGGCTAAAAAAGATGGTTTAACGTTTAGCAAGTTTGTTACGGATGTAAAGATTAGTGAGAAGAATTGGCCCACGGGCAGGATATACAACAGTGGGGCCGAAGATGGTACTAAGAATGGTAATGCCGCAGCCGTAGCCGCAGACCTAACAAATCTCACTTCTGAAGAAAAAACCATAGTAGCAGGGTTACTAGCTAAAACTATTGAAGGCGGTGAGGTTGTTGAAATTAGGGCAGTTTCTTCTACTTCTGTGATGGTTAATGCTTGTTATGATCTTCTTAGTGAAGGTTTAGGCGTTGTTCCTTATGCTTGTGTTGGTCTCGGTGGAAACTTCGTGGGTGTTGTTGATGGGCATATCACTCCTAAGCTTGCTTATAGGTTAAAGGCTGGCTTGAGTTATCAGCTCTCTCCTGAAATCTCCGCTTTTGCGGGTGGATTCTACCATCGTGTTGTGGGAGATGGCGTTTATGATGATCTGCCGGCTCAACGTCTTGTAGATGATACTAGTCCGGCGGGTCGTACTAAGGATACTGCTATTGCTAACTTCTCCATGGCTTATGTCGGTGGGGAATTTGGTGTTAGGTTTGCTTTTTAAGGTGGTTTGTTGGAAGCGGGGTAAGTCAAACTTACCCCGCTTCTATTAGGGAGTTAGTATATGAGATCTAGAAGTAAGCTATTATTAGGAAGCGTAATGATGTCGTTGGCTATAGTCATGGCTGGAAATGATGTCAGGGCTCATGATGACGTTAGCGCTTTGGATACTGGTGGTGCGGGATATTTCTATATTGGTTTGGATTACAGTCCAGCGTTTAGCAAGATAAGAGATTTTAGTATAAGGGAGAGTAACGGAGAGACTAAGGCAGTATATCCATACTTAAAGGATGGAAAGAGTGTAAAGCTAGAGTCTAACAAGTTTGACTGGAACACTCCTGATCCTCGGATTGGGTTTAAGGACAACATGCTTGTAGCTATGGAAGGCAGTGTTGGTTATGGTATTGGTGGTGCCAGGGTTGAGCTTGAGATTGGTTACGAGCGCTTCAAGACCAAGGGTATTAGAGATAGTGGTAGTAAGGAAGATGAAGCTGATACAGTATATCTACTAGCTAAGGAGTTAGCTTATGATGTTGTTACTGGGCAGACTGATAACCTTGCCGCTGCTCTTGCTAAGACCTCTGGGAAGGACATAGCACAATTTGCGAATGCTGTGAAAATTACCAACTCCACTATCGATGGAAAGGTTTGTAGTGGAAAACATGCAGCGTTGGTAACTGGTAAAGGAAAGACGTATCATGAAAAACCGGGCACAATTGAAGACAATTCTGCGCAATGTAGCGGGTTAGGCGACGGTAGCGCGGGAGCAGACCAAAAGTTTTTGAGTAAGTTTGTGAGTGCTGTAGGGTTGTCGGAGAATAAAAACTGGCCTACTGGTCAGGCGGGAAAGAGCACGAGCGGTCCAGAGGTTGGCGCGCCTAATAGCAACGCCAACGCCGTAGCTAAAGACCTAGTAGCTCTTAATCGTGACGAAAAAACCATAGTAGCTGGGTTACTAGCTAAAACTATTGAAGGTGGGGAAGTGGTTGAGATTAGGGCGGTTTCTTCTACTTCTGTGATGGTCAATGCTTGTTATGATCTTCTTAGTGAAGGTTTAGGTGTTGTTCCTTATGCTTGCGTCGGGCTCGGTGGTAACTTCGTGGGCGTGGTTGATGGCCATATCACTCCTAAGCTTGCTTATAGATTAAAGGCTGGGTTGAGTTATCAGCTCTCTCCTGAAATCTCCGCTTTTGCGGGTGGATTCTACCATCGTGTTGTGGGAGATGGCGTTTATGATGATCTGCCGGCTCAACGTCTTGTAGATGATACTAGTCCGGCGGGTCGTACTAAGGATACTGCTATTGCTAACTTCTCCATGGCTTATGTCGGTGGGGAATTTGGTGTTAGGTAGTTTGAGGGTTGGGACGTTTCTTCTATCTCTGTAAGAACCCAAAACAAGCTACTAACGCTTCTTCTATACTCAACTCCGGGTATTACTGCTTTCTGACTGGTCTCTATACAGCTGCGGTATATTACACTGATATCTTGTAGTTTCCTGAGACGTTAGGAAGTTGTGCCTATAGAACTCCAAAGATTAAGAGCTGGTTTTGAGTTACACCCTATAACACATCAACACGGCATGTGCTGCAATACCTTCACCACGACCCAAAAACCCAAGCTTTTCCGTCGTTACTGCCTTAATGTTCATTTGTGATACATCAACATCTAACAGCTTAGACAGAAACTCTTTCATTTTAGGTACATGGGGCATTATTTTTGGTTGCTCACACACTATAGTCACGTCAAAATTTAGTATCGCATAAGATTTTGCGGCAGCCTTTTTTTGTGCTTCCAACAAGAAATAAGATGAGCTTGCATTCTTCCATTGAGGATCACTATTAGGAAAATGCTGCCCTATACTCCCCTCTCCCATGCAGCCTAATAATGCATCTGTAAGTGCATGAAGTGCAACATCCCCATCCGAATGCGCAACTATTCCCTGTGTATGCGCTACCTTTATTCCACATATGGGTATGTACTGCCCTTCCTCTCTTGACTCGGTAAATCTATGTACATCAAAACCCATTCCCACTCTGAACGGCATCCCTAAGTACCCCACTTACAATATGACAAAACACCCCGCCGGTATAAATCATACAGACTCAATAAGCAATTTACACCGCTCTACCACTACTCACACTGTTTAGTAAATGCAGGCGCAAACATCCCACGTTCGCAGTTTATTACACATGATGCACAAAATCCAAGTCGTGGTAGCATAGCAGAACAATAAAATCACACCATTTAAAGGCCCCACAACCTATCAAAACTAGCACACTTCTAACTACCCATGTGTTGCATATACAACTCAGCCCTAGTAACATCCTCGGCGGTAGTAATCTTAAAGTTGTTATAATCTCCCTCTGTAGTGATAACTGACATCCCACACGCTACCATTACTGATGACTCATCTGAGAAATATTTCTCCGGATCTGTGCTGTAAACTTCTTTGTGACATCTCAAAATATCCTTGTACCTGTATATTTGAGGTGTCTGAACTATTCTAACGGAATCCTTCGCTATTTCCTCCATAATAACTGAGTTTTCAACCCGACTTATGGTATCGCTAGGCTGCAAAACAGGTACAATCCCAGCATGATCCCGTAGATGGTAAGTTATAACGTCAGCACTTGGCAAACTAGCAAAAGGGCGACAGGCATCATGTATTATTACAAATTCTGGATTAATGTGTTCAATGCTTTCCAAACCTATGCGCACAGAATCTTGTCTGCGAGCTCCACCATATACTGGTGGTATAAGCAAATCCGTCACCTTTTTAGGAAGAGATAAGAGGGAATGTTCGTAGAAAGCATCCTGCCCCTGTCCGATCACAACCTTCACAGAATGTACAAATGAAGTAACCATCTGAGTGATGGTATGCGCAAGCACAGAATGACGTTGAATCCTGAGATATTGCTTCAGTTGGTTCTTATTTCCCAATCTCCTGCTTTCTCCAGCAGCTACTATAAGTACAACGAAAAGAGGCATCATAGTTCTCCAAGCAAACAAAAGATAATCTGGCAATTTATAGCAACATACTACACTTTGATATGCATATAAAGCCGGCTAGTAGCGCGTTATACAACTTTTGCCACTATTATTACAGTTAGTATCATAGTAATGTTGCTCTTATGCAAAAGCAAATGTAATATACGGGGTAGCATGTTCGGTTGTAAATTTGTCCTGATTTTCTGATATGGACATACTGTAAGTTAGATGTCACACATTGTTGTGTCTGAGCTACACAAAGATTGTGGCTGCTGTCATATAATTACACTACTTATGGTGCATGGGTTTTAGTACACAAGCGTTGTGTTTTCCAATGCGTCTCGCTATTACTCATCAAAAGAGCTCATTTGAAAGAAAAGAGTTGTGAGATGGGTTTATATGTCTATAGAAGACGATATTGCGGGGAATAATTCAGTTGCTGCGATCGAGGCAGAATCAACAATTGAGACATTACTAAGAACAGATTTAGCAGCGGAAAGGGTTGCGGCGCAGTTGAATGCTGAAATGCAGGATGATGCCGCTGAGATCATTTGTGCTACCAAAACAGATATCGATGTTCTTTTGCGTTTCATAAGGAAGCTGCAGAATGAGCAACGCGAGATAAAGAATCGTGAGTATACGTCTACCAGTGTATGGTACAGCTGGCTCGAGTTCCTAACCATGCTTGTAATTTTTCTTAGCTTTCTATCCACGGTAATAACATTATGCGCTATAGCGATTAACCCAGAATGCCATGAAGAGGGTAACGTTTTTTATGCGCTATGGAACATTTTCCAATCTAGTAGCAAATCTCTATCAACTAAAGTGACTCTCGCGATCTTAATTATATCTTGTGTTTTATTTACCGCTTGTTGTCTTACATACGCTACTATCCATGGTAAAGCGCAAAAAACGCAGGATGAATTGTCATCCCAGTTATGCCAGAATACGAGAATTTACGCCGAATTAAGGCCTACAATAGACTACCAAGTACTAATGGCTCAGAAAAACCTTCGTATCTCATCTGAGTTCATAAAAACGCGCATAGATTTGCTAGAATCCAATAGTATTTCGTCTGGAAGTCTTGGACATATAGAAGAGAAAATACAGAGAGATAACAAAAACCTCATCCATACTTTGGGCTCTAGAGTGACTGCACATCTAGAAAAAATGGATGAATGCATGCGGAACTTTCTCAAGAATATGCTCCACAATTCTCAGGCATCATCAAAAACAACACGTGACGAGATTGCAGCATTGGCAGAGCGTATGCGCCTTAATGAAACAAAGTTCAAAGATACATCAGAAGACCTGAGGCAATATTTGGAATTGCATCTTGATGTTATTCATACCATTTTGCAAGCCGATCAGAGGAAAAATGCAAGAAAACTATTAAACTACAAAAGTATTCTTAATGCCTGCTATGCAAGCATTGCAGACATTTTACAAAATAGCGTAACGGAAACTAAGATTTCTATAGAACAGTGTCTACAGCTTCACGGGAACTGTTTGCAAGCAGTCTTACGTACTGTGGTAGTTTCAGAAGTAGATGCAGAGCCTATTGCTACGTGTGTTATACTTCTAGAAACGCACGCCCGAATGCAAGCAACTGGTCACTATAAATCAGCTTGTGTATATGAAAGAGCAAAGAAAAAACTTAAGAATAGTTTCCCAGGTTTGAGCAAGACCCTTTTTAATGACAACCTAGCTGTTCATGAGGTACTAGCTGACATTTATGATGCTTTAACTAAGGAACTTGCACCTATATATGGGCTCTCTGAAACACTTTGCAACATAATAGAAAAAGAGTCATCATCTCTTCACCAGTACCGAGATATTTGTAAAAACATCTCACGAAATTGTGTCATGGCACTATTCGGCAAAAATGGTGTACTCAATCATGAAGGAAAACAAAAATGTTTTTACAGGAGCATGTTCTCCATCGTGCAAAATGGCCTGGAAGAAAACGCGAAGGGGTACGAAGAGCTGGAAAACATCAAGTCATGTGCTTCACGCCTAATCTTGATACCGTATATGATGAAGCTAATGCAAAGTCCGGAAAGTGCGCACAAAGATATCAATTGTATGAGCGGCGTGCTGAATAGTGTTTTTGCTTCTCTTGATGATATACCTCCAGCTTTATCGCAGAGCACCAACGTTACATCACAGCCCGTTATTGCTCAGAAAGCTTTACATGTTGGCAAGATCATATCTGAAAATGCGCGATAATATCGCGCGTTATGTACACACCCACAGTTTGCACAAAGCAGATAGAATAGCCAGAGTTAGAAGAACGTTTGACCCTGGCAATTAAATCTGGCAACCCTACCTCCAATGAATCACAGTTGGTACGCGTACTGCATTCCCCACACCTGTGCAGTATACTCCCTCGGTAACCTGCCGACGACATACCCATAAACCTCCAGATTCATAGATCAGGCAACAGGTTACTGACTTGCAACTTCAGCACCAACACACAATAAACCGAACCATTTGCTGTCACACGCTGGAACTTTGGTAGTATACTTTCCGGACTATCTACACAAAACAGGTCTAGTAAGGTGTTATTGAGACAGAATCAGTAATTTTCTGCTTCCAGTTTTGTAGTCGCAAAGAGACATTTTCATCCCACAGTCCAATAATAGACGCGGCAAGTACTGCAGCATTAAAAGCCCCTGCGGGGCCAATAGCCATAGTTGCCACAGGCGTCCCCTTAGGCATTTGCACTATAGAAAGCAGGCTATCCATCCCTTTCAAACACTCACTCATTACAGGCACACCTATTACTGGAATATGAGTAAGTGCTGCTACCATACCGGGCAAGTGAGCTGCTCCACCTGCTCCGGCGATAATGACCTTAAACCCTGTTTCATGAGCTGACTTGGCGAAATTAAATAACCTTTCAGGTGTTCTATGAGCAGACACAACAAGCGCCTCATGGGCTATCATGAGCTCATCTAGCACAGAAATTGCTGCACTCATAGTAGGAAGATCTGATTTACTACCCATTATCACAGCCACGGGCACAGGAGGCAATTTAGGTTCATTCATTGTTAGCCTTCGATACAGACGCTATTGCGGCAAAAAGCGCACGCTTGTTATATACATTTGTAATTGGTGCAGTATTATCCCCGATTATGGCAATAAACGGTATCTTCCCAGAAAAATATACTCCCTTACCAGAGAGTGCATATGCCAATTTGCCGTGATACTCGGAAGAGACGTTATACGGCTCAAAATTTATAATTTTCTGATCTCGCAGGAAAGCAGCCAATTTACTTCTACTAGTGTCAAGGGAGATGATCATTGGCTTTACATCTCTATAGCGGCTAAGAGCTTCAATAATATCAGGCATCTTTTCTATACAGTTACTACACCACGACGTATACAATACCAGGAGCGTAGGCCCTGAACCTATGTCAGAAACCAACTTATATAGAGCTTCATCTGAGTTTATTTCTTTAATGTGTATTTCGGCTTTTTCGAGCTCATACTCAGCGTTATCAATGCTACCTATGAGCGCAAAGGATGCAAGCGCAATAACACAAAATACTGCTATGAAGTACTTGTTATACAGTATCTTGGGAACCATGAATTCCTCTAATCAGTACGATAAACACAGCCCAATTATGGGTATGCATTTACTAACCTACAAGGTTTTTTGTTGAGGCTTCGTCTTATTGACGTAGCTTGGTACATGAATTAAGAATTTTCATGAGCCCCGGCAGTAAAATATTGCGTTTGGATGCCGAACTATGCCAAACAACAAAAATACATCTATATTAACTGGGAATTGAATGAGAAGGGTAGTACGTAGCTTGCCGTTGAATTTTCTGGATACAATATGGTCGGTACTGTCATTTATTGAGCAGCCTTACGCACACATATAGGCTTGATACTTTCTTCTTATTGTGTAGACTTAGCGCAATATGGTCTGCTGTGCATGGTATTCTATGGTTCAGACACTCACAAAGGCCCGAATTGCCTCCATGATTAATAGGGAAATAGGTTTATCAAGAGAAGATTCTTTGGCCATTGTGGGAGAGATATTGGATGAGATGTCATCTTCTCTTGTCCGTTGTGGCTCCCTTAAGATATCTTCGTTTGGTATTTTCAAGGTGATCAGAAAGAAGGAACGTGTTGGTCGAAATCCTAAAACTTTGGAAAAGTTTGTGGTAGAAGAGCATAATACTGTAACTTTTTGTCCTTCGGTAACGGTGAAAAGATTTATAAACGGTGATGAAACGTGATTTATAGTGATCTTGATAACATATCGGACCATAAACAAAGCTCGGACAAGGTGTTTGTTCCAATAGGTACAGTAGCCAAAGAAGTAGGTGTTGAGCAGTATGTGCTGCGTTTCTGGGAAAGCAAGTTTTCACAAATAAGCCCTATAAAAAGGAGAGGAAGGCGCTTATATGGCAAAAATGATATTGAGATCATAAAGAAAATAAAGCATATGCTATATGACCTTGGATACACGATCAAGGGCGCACAGGCAGAGCTAAAAAAGCAGCACAGTGTTTCAAAGGTTGCGAAAACAAACGATATCGCACTTACTCAGTTGCTTGAGAATATGTTGGCTATGCGAGAAATGCTTACAAAAAAATTGAACGGAATGTAGCGCAGCCTGGTTAGCGCGTCAGTCTGGGGGACTGGAGGTCATGGGTTCGAATCCCGTCATTCCGACCATTTGAGTTGACCACTTAGATAGTTTTTGTACTGTCGGCTCCTGTCCCGTTCTCTTACAGCGCAACTCTGTTGAGACCATTCATTAGTACTGCACATCACTAACTACGATACCTTAGAGCGCCATACCTATCCTGAACAGCCTCGTATCAAACTAACCATGCTGCGGGCAGAAGAAACCGCCCTAATCTCACCGATATGAGTAATATGTCACTTCATATTGTATCTGAAATGATATCCTAGATAGCTTCTCCCGGTATAAACCAAGCGCCTGAATAGTACCAAAAGTCTCAGATATTAGATTGCTGTAACGTAAACGTATTCACAGACAGCACAAACTATATGTCCAATCTTCCATTCCCAAGTTAACAAGGCAGAAGTGATGGCAATTCGTCTCTGATCCTTATGAAGGTAGAAGAAACCGCCCTAATCTCAATAGCCCCAGCAATGATCTAAATAGGGTCCTAGGTATAAACCTTGAACAGTATAGTAGAGAACTCGGCGTCTGCACGTTATGCTACTATAACGCGCCTCCACAACACGAACTCTATGCATAATCTTCCATCCCCAAGTACACTATGTCTAAGTGGAGGTAGATAGGCATCTCTCAACAACCTCGCCCCCTTCAATAGTTTTAGCCAGTAGCCCTGCTACTATGGTTTTTTCGTCACGATTAAGCGCTACTAGGTCCGTGGCTACGGCATTATTGATCGGTGTACCCTCTTTGGCATTGCTATCATGCATCCTCCCCGCAGGCGTATACTATCACTTTTGAGTGCCAAGGCCTTGAAGATATGAGATATGGCCATTTTTACGGAGACATGAACTTCTGAAAGACTTACGCTGTAATTACTCCTATAAGCACCCAAAATGCTCACAAATGTTGTATCGCAAACACGTATTCGATGTTAAAATGAGGCGTCTTTTATATAGTACGTATCATTGAGCCAGATGGGACTAAACTGCGGGATAGTAGGCCTACCTAATGTTGGGAAGTCTACATTATTTAATGCTCTAACACAAACCACGCTTGCAGAGGTGGCTAACTATCCGTTCTGTACGATAGAGCCTAATGCGGGCAGGACTATTGTCAGAGATGCTAGACTCAAAACCTTGGCATCCATGGCAGGTTCGCAGAATACTATTTTCAGCCAGGTAGAATTCGTTGATATTGCGGGTTTGGTGCGTGGGGCGAGTGCAGGAGAAGGTTTGGGGAACAAGTTTCTCGGCCATATCCGGGAAGTTGATGCCATTATGCACGTTTTACGGTGTTTTGAAGATGAGGATATACAGCATGTGAATAATGCTGTTAACCCAGTGCATGATGCAGAAATCGTGGAAATGGAACTGATCATGGCTGATATGGAAAGCGTGAAGCGTCGCATTATGAACGTTGCCAAAGCAGCTAAGTCCGACAAAACACAACATAGTCAAAAGGAACTACTAGAAAAGATTTTAGCAGCTTTGGAGGACGGTAGACCTGCAAGATCTGTAGCGGATGTTGCTCCCCAGGAGCTTAAGCACTTGCAGCTTTTAACTAGCAAACCCGTTATGTACGTATGTAATGTGGAGGACACTAATGCGGCTACTGGTAATGCCCTAGTTGAGGCTGTAAAAGAGATGGCGCAACGCTCTGGCAGCCATTGCTGTTATCTTTCGGCGAAGCTAGAAACAGATATACTCAGCTTCGAAGATGAAGAGATGAGAAGTAATTTTCTTGAAGAGCTGGGTATGGCGGAATCGGGTATCGATACAGCGGTAAGAACAATTTACAATTTATTAGATCTCATAACTTTCTTTACCCTAGGCCCCAAGGAGGCGCGTGCGTGGTCTATAATGCGCAATACGCCCGCGGATAAAGCTGCTGGAACTATACACACCGACTTTGAAAAGGGTTTCATAAAGGCTGAAACTATAAGCTTTGAGGACTACATTCAATGTGGGGGTGAGGCTGAATGTAAAAAGGCTGGTAAGGTACGGTTTGAAGGCAGAGATTATATAGTACAAGATGGGGACATAATGCACTTTAGAGTCAACAAGTAACATTGTGCGAAGAGAGTTTCTAAGTGGCGTAGGCATTAGCTTAGAAGTGGGCGAATGCTGCTGAGTAGGCATGAGTTGTGTTTGCGATGAGGTAGTACTTTGCTCCCTAAGGTGTAGTGTACACCTTAGCTTTTTCGATGGCGTGAACTATCTGTGGTGAGTTTATGCGAGTGCGTAGGCATATTGGCACCATGTAATCTTTTCCCTTGTGGTTCAGGTTTTCTAGGTGATGCTCTACCGTATGTAGAGTAGATGCATGGGGAAGTGTGAAGTGCGTCAGTGTTTTCTATATCATCGTAGGAAATGTACTTACTCTCAATCTTATCATCCTGTTTTCACATAGGAAAATGCGCATTATGGTGTTCTGAGCATTTAAATACAGTCACCAAAATGTTGTACCCTCTCAGATATGTCTGTTATGAGTCGTATGGCTGCGGTGCGGGAGAAGGTTTCGGGGAACAAGTTTCTCTCGGCCACATCCGGGAAGTTGATACCATTATGCGCGTTTTACGGTGTTTTGAAGGAGTTTTTATATCTAGTGCCCTTGATACTGTGTATGCCTTGAGTGTTATTCTCAGGTAGGATTACTTATATTAGTGGTTCTATGATTGCGCTATTTATGGATCGATTATTGGATAGACGCTATAATTGTTTCCTGAGGTATTGGGAGAGTTACCCTATAAAATCCCATAGCAAAGATATCACTGAGATACTGTTCTGTGGCATCTCTTGCAGTTTCGAAAACATTAGTGAATGCGCTCTCAAAGCTGTAAACCAAATCTAGATCCCGCGGGTATTATTGGAAATAAGCTATTATTTAGGAAGCGTAATGATGTCGTTGGCTATAGTCATGGCTGGGAATGATGTCAGGGCTCATGATGACGTTAGCGCTTTGGAGACTGGTGGTGCGGGATATTTCTATGTTGGTTTGGATTACAGTCCAGCGTTTAGCAAGATAAGAGATTTTAGTATAAGGGAGAGTAACGGAGAGACTAAGGCAGTATATCCATACTTAAAGGATGGAAAGAGTGTAAAGCTTGAGTCACACAAGTTTGACTGGAACACTCCTGATCCTCGGATTGGGTTTAAGGACAACATGCTTGTAGCTATGGAAGGCAGTGTTGGTTATGGTATTGGTGGTGCCAGGGTTGAGCTTGAGATTGGTTACGAGCGCTTCAAGACCAAGGGTATTAGAGATAGTGGTAGTAAGGAAGATGATGCTGATACAGTATATCTACTAGCTAAGGAGTTAGCTTATGATGTTGTTACTGGACAGACTGATAAGCTTTCTGCTGCTCTTGCCAAGACTTCTGGTAAAGACATCGTTCAGTTTGCTAAGGCGGTTGGGGTTTCTCATCCTAATATCGATGGGAAGGTTTGTGTGACGAAGAAGGGGAGCACGAACTACGCGAAATATGTAGAGGTAACGGAAAGCGGAAGCAACGATGGGGGTGTTGCGTTGTGTGGTGGGAAAGCCCACGGAGCTGGTACTTCTGGGACGAACAACGGGTCCGTCAATGGGGAAGTTCTCAAGGACTTTGTGAGAGGTGCGTTGAAGGGAGATGGAAGTAAGAATTGGCCAACGTCCACAGGCAAACAACAGGGGGCAAGTGATCCAGTTGCGAACGACAACGCCACAGCCGTCGCGAAAGACCTAGTACAGGAGCTAACCCCCGAGGAAAAAACCATAGTAGCAGGGTTACTAGCTAAAACTATTGAAGGTGGTGAGGTTATTGAGATTAGGGCCGTTTCTTCTACTTCTGTGATGGTCAATGCTTGCTATGATCTTCTTAGTGAAGGTTTAGGCGTTGTTCCTTATGCTTGCGTTGGTCTCGGTGGGAACTTCGTGGGCGTTGTTGATGGGCATATCACTCCTAAGCTTGCTTATAGGTTAAAGGCTGGCTTGAGTTATCAGCTCTCTCCTGAAATCTCGGCTTTTGCAGGTGGCTTCTACCATCGCGTTGTTGGTGATGGTGTTTATGATGATCTGCCGGCTCAACGTCTTGTAGATGATACTAGTCCGGCGGGTCGTACTAAGGATACTGCTATTGCTAACTTCTCCATGGCTTATGTCGGTGGGGAATTTGGTGTTAGGTTCGCTTTTTAATACGCCTTATAAATTTCTTTAGAACAGGTCATTCTAGCGTTCTTTAAAATGTATACTCCGTGTTAGAAACGAGCATAACTCCCTTGCAAGCACACTTATATAGAACAAGAAGCATGTATTTTATTGAAATAGATTTTATTTTGGTACTATTGATAAATGGAATGTCAATTCGTAACGACATTCTATAAGGCGGAGGAATGAGTGGTAAAGCGGCAAACAGATACCATATTTGCCCTGTCTACAGCGCAGGGGAAGTCAGGAGTGGCAGTGATAAGAATCTCAGGGCCAAGTTCTATGGAAGCCTTAAGATTGCTGGGTGTAAAAGATGATATTAGTCCCAGAGTAGCGCATTGTAGGCTCCTACATGATAGTAAGGGTAGACTAATAGATCAGGCAGTTGTCCTATACTTTCCAAAACCTGGCAGTTTTACAGGAGAAGACGTTGTTGAACTACAAGTTCATGGTAGTAGAGCCGTTATTCGTCTCTTATATGAAGAATTACAAACATTTATTCGTATAGCCGAGCCAGGGGAATTCTCCCTACGTGCATATCTAAATGGTAAGATAGACCTTACTAGAGCTGAGGGAATAGCAGATCTCATTAATGCCGAAACGGATGCACAATTACGACAAGCTTTGGCACAGTCTACAGGCAAATTAGAGAAGCAGTATGATCAGTGGAGGAGTATTCTTCTTGATATACTCACGGATCTTGAAGCCTGTATAGATTTTCCAGAAGATGTTGATTCTTCATGTGTGCTGGGTGGTATATATAATAACATCGAAAAGTTATGTGCTGTCCTTGGGCAGTACCTTAATGATGGCCATAGAGGAGAAAGACTACGTAGTGGTGTAAGGGTTGTTATTCTTGGCCCTCCAAATGCAGGTAAGTCTACCCTGTTTAATAGTATAGCACGGCGCAATGCAGCAATTGTGTCCGAACACCCAGGAACAACAAGAGATGTGTTAGAAGTTGCCATCGATATTGGGGGATATCCCTACATAGTATTGGATACAGCAGGCATTAGAGAAAGCTGTGATGGAATTGAACAAGAAGGCATAAAACGTGCAAAAATGGCGGCTGAAGAAGCTGATATTAAAATTGTGATGTACCCCTATGAAACAACATCTATGCAGGGAATTGACCCGATATGCGATCTACAAGATGAAAAAACCATTTTGGTACTTAGCAAGGCTGATAATGTTGATTTACCTGAATCCAAGTGTATAGACGGAAAGGAGTTTCACCTTATATCAGTGCATCAAGATAGGGGAATTGGCAAGCTACTAACTCTAATACAAGAAAAGTCGAGGGACAGTTTTCCCCAGGAAGGAGATGTATTTATCACTTCTCAAAGGCATAGAAGCCACTTACAGAAAGCTCTGCAGGCTGTGGATGCTGTTTCTAAGGTGATGCCTATTGAGATTGTAGCAGAGCACCTCAGAATAGCCGCATATGAGTTGGGAAGGGTTACAGGTGCTGTTAGTGGTGATGACATTCTGGACGACATTTTCAGTAAATTTTGTATTGGGAAATAAACCAGGTACCGGTAGTTAACTATTGTTTTTATGGACCGGACGTAGGTGAAGTATCAAGGGAAATACCTGGGTTGAGCGTGAAAGTGTGAAGAGTTCTTACGAGCAGATACTCGTGTGTCACAGTAACAGCTGGTATAAAAAAGGCACAATTTATTATTGTTTCCAAGCGCATCCGCACCTAGGAATAAGGAAATGCACTGGTAGAGGTCCCACAATACACAGTACTAAAGTTTCGTGCATCCTGGGAAGTATCAACACACAAAAATGGACTGAAAATGAATAATCCAAGAGATACCCATGGGAACAAGAGCGTGCTACCAAGAAAATTGCAAATTCTAAGCGTAAGTTTTATATTGATGTCACCACTCGGAAGAGGAAAAACTCTACTACAATCCGTACAACGTTAATGGTGCTAGGTAACTTCAAATCACTTACGTGCAAAGAGTGACCAATTGCCACATCTATCAAATCCACTTCCAAACTCTTTGGGATATGATGCGGTGAACAACGAATTATCTAGTGACCGGAGTAAGTTTATTACACCACCACGCTTCACCCCGATGCATTTTTGTTCATTTAAGAACACTAGTGGTACTTCCATTTTCATTTCAGCATCTTGAGCTACAAACTGAAAGTCAACATGCGCTATTGCACCACTTACTGGATGCTTTTATATATCTTCAGTAATCACGTACTCTTTTTTCTCAGCAAAACCTGGGAGTTTTACGGGGAAGAAGTTGTAGAACTACACGCTCGTGGTAGTAGAGATGTTATGCATCTTTTATACTATGGTGGCTAAGAACTACGTTGACATAGCTATTCTCAGTATTGGTAGAAGACGCAAACTGGTTATTAAGTGAAGTGTTACGATACGCTGTTTCCTTATTCATTCTGAAGATCATTTAACGTCTAGAAGTATAGACCTATCCTGAGATACTTTTTTCTTTTGGTTATAGGCTATATATCAACGTCTCATCATGGCACTATAAAGACTTGCATTACTCAGCTCCACTTCCTTCTAGCTTTGGTGTTTTAGTTATAGATAATCAAAATACCTTACGGCATCTCCGTTTATTTTACTGGTGATTTAATACGTCTATCATCTCACCTGGATGTTATTCCCTTTCGGGCTCACAGCATTTTCTTCTAATTGGAAAAAATTTTGGATATACGGTACATATCTGCATGGCCACGCAGTCAAGCGATGTAGGCTTATCATACTGGTACTGAGCATTCTACTTGCAATAAACTAGTATTTCTCGATACCCTACCCTGTGCATCATAAATGCTCATGCAATAATGCCAGAGTATTTTGTCAGATTGCTTGATAGTTATTCCTGTATTAAATACGGGTTTTCTATAGATCGCTTACTCAACAAATCAATTTCAAGAGCTTGCATTTCTTGGGCATCTTCGGGAACTTCATGATCGTAACCCAATATATGCAACACTCCATGTATTAACATGTGAGTGAAATGAGCGTGGACCTCTACTCCCAAGGTTTTTGACTCGTACGTAAGCCTATCTATGGATAAAAATATTTCACCTAAACAACAATTGTGCGAAAGAGCCTCATAGTTGAAGGATAAAACGTTCGTAGGTTTGTTTATGTTTCTATATTTGTGATTTAACTCCAATAGAAGAGCATCATGCGCAAGAACAACAGAAACAATGGGATTGTACCTATCTACCTTAAGCTCGCGCAAAGCAAACAACACTATTTCTTGTGACGTAGCCTTGGGCTTCCTTATAATACGATACCATTTCCTATCAATAGTGCTTACTTCTACAGGCATGTTGAATTATTGATTTGACATCTCTATTATCGTATCCCACTCAGCTGGAGTAACTTCGGAGACGGAAAGTCTAGGTTGTTTTAGTATCGCCATACTGCTTAAAGACTCAACTGACTTGATTTCCTGCAAACTGATACTACGCTTCAAAGCACTATGGAATTCAACATCGATACACCCAAACCTATCATTTTCAGGTATATAGAACTCCCTGCAAACCTTCACTATTCCCTTTATAGCTTTCTCTGCACCTGCGTGATAAAAAAAAGCAAAATCCCCAACTGATGCTGCTTTTAGATTACCTTGGGCTTGATAATTCTTCACACCGTCCCACGTAGTGACACACACCGCAAGCATATCACCCCAGGCAAAATCTGCTGGCTCAGATTTCAAGAGCCAAAACCTTCTTTCTTGCACTACTTCTTTCTTAAAAACGCAGGGACATCAAAAGACTTACTATTCCAGTTTAAAGAGGAATTGCGATTTCCAGAGCCACGAGAAAACAAATCAGCCTCTGCCGGAGCACCACTACTCTCTTGTCCAGCCCTAGCATAACCAGAGACCCCAACTCTTGCGGAATCTCCCCCAACATCCGAGACACCCAGATCACTTTCCGAGCCCCTAGTCATTCTACCCTTGGGATTTGAAGTATGAGTACTATCTATACCCGTAGCCAGAACAGATACCCTAATTCTACCAGCACTATTCTCATCGAAGGTAGATCCGAAGATTATATTCGCCTCCTCATCAACTTCCTCCCGTATCCGGTTTGCGGCAGCATCAACCTCAAACAGCGTCATATCCATTCCACCGGTTATATTTATGAGAATACCCCGCGCACCCTTCATAGATATATTGTCCAGCAAAGGATTAGAGATAGCAGCTTCGGCAGCAGCAACTGCTCTATGCTCACCCTCTGCCTCTCCCGTACCCATCATGGCCTTGCCCATCTCACTCATGACAACCTTAACGTCAGCGAAGTCTAGGTTTATCAACCCTGGCATAACCATTAAGTCTGTGATACCACGCACGCCTGTATGCAACACAGTGTCGGCCAACTTGAACGCGTCAGCGAAAGTAGTGTTCTCGTTAGCTATACGAAACAAATTCTGATTAGGAATTACGATCAAGGTATCAACATGCTTTTGCAGCTCCTCCAGACCGTATTCCGCAGTTTTCATCCTGTGGGCACCTTCGAAATGAAATGGCCTAGTGACCACACCCACAGTTAGAATTTTGCTGTCTTTTGCAGCCTTAGCGATAACAGGAGCTGCACCAGTTCCAGTGCCTCCACCCATACCCGCAGTTATAAATAGCATATTGCTATCTGAGATCTCTGCGATTATCTCCTCTATTGATTCCTCAGCCGCTCCACGACCAATCTCAGGCAGAGAACCAGCCCCCAAACCTTTTGTGAGGTTCATTCCCAACTGGATCTTCTTCTCTGATAATGAACAATCCAACGCCTGAGCGTCAGTATTTGCCACAACAAAATTAACGCCCTGCAAACAAGACTGTATCATGTTATTTACTGCGTTTCCTCCCGCGCCTCCAACCCCTAAAACGGTAATACGAGGCCTTATCACAGACTGATCAGGCAGATAAACATGCAGCGACATCAACGTATAAAAACTTACACCATCCCGAATGGTACAACTTTAGTCCACCAATGTAAATAGTTTAAGTTTGCCTGAGTATGCGATATGGAAAGTACTGTGAAATGATTTTTAATAAAGTATTGTTTAGCCTAGAAATCTTAAGTTGATAATATTCCAAAGTAGTAATATTATCATCAGCTGGCAAGGGCACTTTTTGCGCCAGTATTGTACAGCTGTATAATAAGCAGATGGTAGGAACAAGTTTTTATTGATGCACCGAGAAAACATGAATAGGGTTGAACCTCTAGGAGAATTTGATGTGGAGATCCAACAGTTGTGTGTTGGGTCGTGCGTGCGCTATTGTGGAAGAGTGAATTTGACTGTGAGTGACGAGTTTAGCGGCATTTTTTGGCTGTGTGGAGGCCTGGGTGCGTTCGAGTCATTCAGTGGCAAACTATTTGTTGATGATGGAGTATATAGGGCAAGCATAGATTGCGGGGAACGCCAAGCACGTAGTGGTTCCATAAATCTAAAGCAGGTAAATTTGAAAAAGGATCAGAAGGTCCTCGAGCTTATCGAAGTTGATGGAGGAAAAACCAGTTTGATACTGCGAAGGGTATAAAGTTGCCTCTCATTTGTGGAGTTATAGGGTGCCTTTCAAGTTAGAAAGGCGCGTGCAGTTGTTGTCTTGTATTGAAGTCTTTTGGAGTTAGGTGGTGTAATGCAATTCTTGTTTATGTATCATCGTGTTATGAAAGGAAAATCTTCAAAACAAGGATAGGAACAGCCCTAGCATAACAAAGGAACATAGAGGCCTTGGGTTTAAATTAACAAAAACATTAGAAGCCACAGAGATGGAAAACTTCTGAATAATATCAGTAAGAGTAGAGAAGATGTAAGAAAGCTTATCATTAAGATCAGCAGAAGAAAGAGTACAGATAGTGCCGGAGTCAATCAGAGAAAGAGAACCAGACGGTTTTTTAGTACAACAGCCCAACCCGCGTCTTCAACCCATCACAGGGTACATTTCCCGTGGTTATGGCTTACCCAACCTGAACCACTTCACATACCCCCATCTTCTAAGGCCTGCAATTCCCTCACAGCAACAAGAGATATTACCTGTACACTAGGTAATACGCCTCAGCCCCGCACGCACCAAAAAGCACCCACTACAAGATCTTGTACACACTCCAGAAAGCAATGTCTCCTGTTGTAGAAGCCTCAGCATGCAAAACGCTGTCATGGTATTGGCAAAAAAAATGCTTTGCTATTACCACGTACATACAAGCAGTGGTTGTGACTCACAGATTAACCTATTTTTAATGGTAACGATAAGTTATGCGCTATGGTCGCGGTAATACTAGTGATATTGAGCACATTATCGAGATTTTTGAGAAGAATAAACAGCCTTCAAACCCACTTCGCTAAAAGCAAAGTCAGCATGTAAATACTCCATAAGTTGGAATGTTGAGAAAATTAGACCAATAGTAAAAGCAAGCGAAGACTTTATGTCATCTATAATAAGATAGTGATGTGACCAAGTTATGGTACACCCCAATAGTAATAATGTCACCGTGTTCATAAATGGCAGAAACCATGCGGACTCTATTCCCACAGGTGACCATACTGTGGATACTTCCTCCGTGAAATCTACTAGCTGATATGCGGAAAATAACAAATTACGAGCTAGCTTTTTCTATAGAGAACAAACCATGCCTTATCCATGACATGCAGTGCATATCATAGAACCTAGTTAGAATTTAATGTGCAAAACATGTAAAGTTTGTTGTGGATAAATAGTTCTGCACCACAGCACCAGTAATGCAAGAAGATGCCTATCTCAATACTATTAAGAGTGTAAAAGGTGCAAACATCATTGACCCTTCTACTATAACATAAAGTACCAAATGATGGCATTATCAGGGATCTCGGGAATTTCGGCATCTTGGGAGCTTCAGGAATTCTAGGCATCTCGGGCATTTCAGGTATTTCAGAAATTTCGGGTATCCCAGGAATTTCAGGTATTCTCGGTATTTCAGGTATTCTTGGTATTTGAGGAACTTTGGGAATTTCAGGCGCATCAAGCATATCAGAGCGTACAGTTTAAGAGTTTTTTCACATAGTCTTCTTTAAGTACCAGATGCAGTGCCAGGCGCTTATGGTAGTCTAGATAATAAGGCAACTCATGAACACAAAGTACGCACCTTGCATAAAGAAGGCCATTCTACATGGCGCATATGTTCATAATTTATTTGCCATGTCAACAACACAGGATAACTCCGGTATCAGAATATCTTAGCCAAGGTTTCCCATAGAAGGCTCAAGATTGTTGGGTATCATAGCCTCATAGTAGTACACGGGAATCTATGTAAATATTGTAAGCTCCTGCCGATGGTTGGGGTAGGTAAATAGATTAGGCTGCGGTTTTATACTTTCCAAAACCTGGGAGTTTTACGGGGAAGAAGTTGTAGATCTACACGCTCGTGGTGGTAGAGATGTTATGCATCTTTTATACTATGGTGGCTAAGAACTACGTTGACATAGCTATTCGCAGTATTGGTAGAAGACGCAAACTGGTTATTAAGTGAAGTGTTACGATACGCTGTCTCCTTATTTATTCTGAAGATCATTTAACGTCTAGAAGTATAGACCTATCCTGAGATACTTTTTTCTTTTGGTTATAGGCTATATATCGACGTCTCATCATGGCACTATAAAGACTTGCATTACTCAGCTCCACTTCCTTCTAGCTTTGGTGTTTTAGTTATAGATAATCAAAATACCTTACGGCATCTCCGTTTATTTTACTGGTGATTTAATACGTCTATCATCTCACCTGGATGTTATTCCCTTTCGGGCTCATGACATCTTTCATAAATTTGTATGAAAAATGTGAAGCTTGATTGCGATAGGTTCAGAAACCGAAATGTTGCAGTTATAGCGCTACTAACATTTCTGAAATTTTTCCACAAATGCCACTATATCTTCAACTTTTGCCATTTTTCCCGGGCCTTCCTCACCGCAAGCAAGTATCCCTGTTTCCGGTTCAATAATAAAGACTTTGTCCTGCTTTAAAGTATTTAAATTACGCTGCATAGCTGGAGATTGCCACATTACAGTGTTCATAGCCGGAGCCATTATCACAGGCACATTAGCCGCCATAAGAATCGTAGTAGGCAGATCATCACATATACCATGAGCCGCCTTTCCCATGATATCAGCGCTTGCGGGAACAACCAATATTAGGTCTGTACCCCTGGACAAAGAAATATGCTTCATACACTCCTGCGGAGAAAAGGAGTCACTCTCAGTGTAAGTATTAGCATCAGAAAGCGCTGAGACAGACAGCGGTGTGATGAATTGTTCTCCCGCCTTACTTAAAACGCAACGTAAATTGTATTTTCTTCTTCTTAACTCTCTGATAACCTCAAGTGCTTTATAAGCAGCAACGCTGCCTGTTATTATTAGTAGTATATCCATCTCTAACCTATGGCAATAATACACAATTCTTCATCAAGTCCTTCTAATCGTGTAGGCAAAACTGCAAAATTACCTGAAGTACCTGGGATGTTTTCCAGCATATACGATATACAAGGAGTAGACAACGAGAAGGGCCTGCTTCTAGAAAAACTCTGTGGAGGCTCAAGGATCGTAGATTTGCTATTATATGCCCCATATAGTTATGTAGATCGAAGAAATTCTCAGTTAACTCCTTTATCCCGCAGAGGCAGTGTTGTTACATTCCTAGGTGTCGCAAAGAAGCACGTTCCTCCTTACAAAAGAAGGAAATCCAGTAAATCCCCCTACAAAGTGCAATTAGGTACGGAAATTGGGGATATTTGGCTAATATTTTTCAATTACTCACAGCCATATCTTGAGAGTGTATTAGAAGTAGGCAAGCAGTGTTTGGTAAGTGGTAAACTTGAAATACATTGTGGAGAGATGCAGATCACGCATCCGGATTACTGCACTAATAATCTCAAAAAATTTACGGAAATATGTGCACTGGAACCTGTATACTCCGTAACAAAAGGGTTACATTCCAGGGTTATACACAAGTTAATAAAAGTTGCGCTAAAGTCTATTCAAGCACAACATGAGTGGCTTCCCGCAGATCTAATAGAAGAAAATTCATGGCTAAGCTGGCAAGAAAGTGTCTATAAAATGCACACTCCTGAAAACGTTGAAGAAGTACGACGCATAAAGGGACGACTTGCATACGACGAGCTCATGGCTTACCACGCAGCAGTATATTTTGCTCGACAACATGGTAGGAGAAAAGGTGTTGCACTCGAAGTGAAGGGTACTAATTATCAGGAGGTCTTAAAAAGGCTGGGCTTCGAACTCACTGCAGGGCAAAAATCCGCGATAAGAGAGATTACTAGGGCGCAGACATCTGATCAACAAATGGCAAAACTTCTACAAGGAGATGTAGGAAGCGGAAAGACAGTTGTTGCGCTATTTGCAATGCTCAACACAGTAGAGAGCAGCGGGCAGGTGGCCGTTATGGTTCCCACAGAAATGCTAGCAGAACAGCATTGCTCCTGGATAAAAAAGTTACTAGAAGGCATGGATATATGTATCGAATTATTGACTGGTAAAACAAAAAACAAAAATACGATACATGCTAGATTGCTATCAGGTGAAATTCACATTTTGATAGGAACACATGCTTTGTTCCAAGAATCCGTAAAATTTCATAACTTACGGCTTGTGGTTATAGATGAACAACAGCGCTTCGGTGTGTTACAACGCATGAAGTTGATAGAAAAGGGAGATTCAGCAGACATATTGTTTATCACTGCAACACCCATACCTAGAACACTAGAGCAGATATTGTATGGCAATATGGATCGCATTACTTTGAAAGATAAGCCCGCATGCAGATTGCCTGTGAAAACCAGTATCGTGAAAGTATGCATGATAGATGATTTGTGCAAAAGGCTGAAAAACATGATATCACGAGAGCATAAAATTTACTGGATATGCCCTTATATTGAGGGTTCAGAAGATAACGATGTTGCCTCTGTAGAAGAAAGATTTGAGTTTCTAAAAAACATGTTCGGCAACAACATTGTTGGTGTATCGCATGGAGCCATGACGCAAATCGGCAATGAAAGCGCTTTGCAAGCATTTTACGCTGGTAATATTAAGGTGCTAGTTGCTACTTCCATTATCGAAGTGGGTATAAACGTCCCTGACGCAACCATCATTGTCATCGAAAATCCTGAGAGATTTGGTTTATCCCAGTTACATCAGTTGCGCGGGCGCGTTGGCAGAGGCCACCAGCAGTCTTATTGTATATTGCTACATGGTCCTGTGAGCAAAATTGCATATCGTAAACTTAGCGTTTTGCGCGACTCTCATGACGGATTTCACATTGCAGAACAAGATCTTATATTACGCGGTGGCGGCGATATGTTAGGTTGTCGTCAATCGGGAATTGCAGCTTTCAAGTTTGCAGATGCTCAAGATTTTCATGCCATGGTGAAAGCCCATGCTGCTGTTAGTGATATTGTTAAAAACGAAGATGGTCGTAAGTTAGCCTATAGACTGACTCAAATATTTGGGCACTCGTTGCCCCACATCAAGTACTAGTTTTTCACCCAGTTGCAGTGGAGTTTTGTATGATACACATAGGTATTTTACGATAAAAATCATGTCTTTTTTCGAGATCTAAACTGTAAAGAGGTTTGGTACCATACTTGGGATTGCGCAGCATGTAAAAGTGTGAATAATGTAAAGTTCACTAAGGGGTCGCGGAGGCCATCATGAAAAAAGTTTTGGTGTTTGGAGGCAGTGGATTTATAGGCAGATATTTGGTATGCGAACTAGTAGCTCGCAAATACTCTGTTACTGTCTACACACGTAATCATGAAAAAGCTGCACGGCTAAAACTTTTTGGAAGGTTAGGGCAAGTTGACATCGTATGTGGTAAACTTTCAGATGCTGCCTTGATACAAAAGCTCATAGCTGATTGCGATGTGATAGTAAATCTTGTAGGTACAATCAGTGATCCTAGAGGCGCTGTGTTGCAGTATCTACACGTAACTTTTCCCAGCAATATAGCAAAACTCGCGACGAAGCACGGGAAAATGTTTGTACATTTTTCAGCCATGGGAGCAGATATAGCAAAAACATCCTCATATGCACAAAGCAAGTTAGAGGGGGAGAAGCGCATCAGAGATGTATGCGAAGACGCGGTAATACTAAGGCCTAATTTAGTATTCGGAGACGGTGACAATTTCTTCAATAAGTTTGCTAACCTAGCAAGAGTAGCTCCATTTATGCCGTTGTTCGGTGGAGGAAAAAATTTACTACAACCCGTACATGTCGATGATGTTGTCAACGTTGCTATGGACTTGATAGTGAATCAGGCATCATCTGGAACATATGAAGTTGCTGGCCCTACAGTATATTCTTTGAAGGACCTGATAAAGTTTGTTCTTGTAGCGACGGGAAGGAAGAAGCCGATGCTATCTATTCCAAGCAAAATGGCCAAATTTATAGCTTATATCTGTGAAATAAAGATCGTGTCTTTTATCTTGCAACCAGCAACAGGATCGTCCGAACCAATAGTGACAAGAGACCAGATTGAGCTGATGAAGTATGATATTATTTTGCCAGATTCCAACAATGTG
The DNA here is from genome assembly GCF_000964685.1 of Anaplasma phagocytophilum str. Webster. GTDB lineage: Bacteria > Pseudomonadota > Alphaproteobacteria > Rickettsiales > Anaplasmataceae > Anaplasma > Anaplasma phagocytophilum. The sequence goes on along the minus strand of NZ_LANS01000001.1, from coordinate 610,035 downwards.
AGAAAAGGAAAGACAACTATAGAAGAAATCGTTCCTGAATACCTGAAGATTTACGAGAAGGCATCTAATTAAACACAAGCGCAATACCCATGTATCCAGCCTGTTTATTAAAACCGCACCTACAGTAGAACATGCACGAACAATCGCTCCTGTACGGTATGATTAGCTATTACACTCCATTTCACCCACGGGGTAATACCCGGTGAAGCATGCATCACAGTACTGAGGATTGTCACTGTCTCGCTTTGCGCCCCTTATGGCTTTATATAGCCCGTCTATGCTGATGAATGAGAGACTGTCGCAATCTAGCATCTTCACTAGATCTGCTATAGACATGTTATTAGCTACCAAACTTGACCTATGTGGAGTATCTATCCCATAGAAACATGAGTACACTGTAGGAGGGCTCGATATCCTAAGATGTATATTTTTGGTACCGGCTTTTCTAAGTAAAACTATAACTTCACGCAGTGTTGTGCCACGTACTATGCTGTCATCCACCAATACTATGCTCTTCCCTTTTAAAATTGCCGAGTTTGCATTGTGTTTTAGCTCAACACCAAGCTTCCTTGCTTTATCCGTTGGCTGTATGAACGTGCGCCCTACGTAACGGTTCCTTACTATGCCGAACTCAAATGGCACTCCTGATTTTGTTGCATAACCCATAGCCGCCGGAATGCCAGAATCCGGTACCGGCACTACCATGTCTACATCACTTGGAGGAGGGCTTTCTGTAGCAAGCATCGCACCAATGTTTTTACGTGTTTCATACACAGGTTTGCTCTCTACCACACTATCAGGACGCGCAAAATATACGTACTCAAAAATGCAGAAACTATACTTCAGAGGCTTAAACGGAAACAAACTAGTTATATTATTTGACTTATCTATAACTACTAGTTCACCTGGCTTAATATCACGTACAAATGTTGCTCCTACAATGTCTAAAGCACAGGTCTCCGAAGCTAAGACGTACGAACCTTCTACCATTCCTAATACCAACGGTCTGATCCCCGCAGGATCTCGCGCGCCTATAAGTGTGTCACGTACCATTATAACAAACGAGTAGGCTCCCTTTGTCCTTTTTAGTGCATTGATCACACAATCCACAAAAGTTTCTGCTTCGTCTACTACCGCTAAATGAGCAACAACCTCTGTATCTATTTCGGAGGTAAATTGACAGCCCTTGTCTATGAGTTCTTCCCTCAAACTTCGGGCATTTGTCAAATTGCCATTGTGTGCCACGGCAAGCGGCCCGAACCTCCCTTGCACAATAAAAGGCTGCGCTCCTGAAGCTGTTAGACCCCCACTTGTGGAATATCTTACATGTCCAATCGCCATCCTTCCGGTAAGAGTATGAACCTCGGGGTTAGAAAATATGTTGCTAACGCAGCCTCCACTATAAAACGAAACCAGCTCCGAAATGCCCGGTGTTGACGCTGCAATACCAAATGACTCCTGACCACGATGCTGCAGTGCGTGCAAACCCAACAGGCACTTGTGCACAGCATTGCTGTGATTTTGCACGGCAAATATTCCGCATTCCTCATATATACTGGCAAACGGCATGCGCCTCCCCAAACTCTACCATTAAGCATTTTAACATTTAGGAATAGTTCCCTCTAGTAATAATTGCATTATTGGCCTCAAGTGTGCATAACAATACTCGCATTGGTAGACAAATTACACAGCTCAGCCCGTCCAACACCAAATCTGACTCTCCAGTAGGACTGACCTATCGCTGAACCAACAGAACGAAGACCATTGTGTCCTCTACCAAGATTTACTCTATGGTGCCTGAATGCAATTCCATATCATCATGAAACACCGTTATGCGTTCCAGTTTTTGCATGCTAGCACAACTCAACAGCAAAATGCTAGGATGATATATGCGAAAAATGCTCGCGTATACTACACTGAGGTGACTTTTGATACGAACCCTGCGGCATTTCCGTCCAAGAGCATCTGTAAATTCGCTGCTACACTGTTTACTAGGTCGGTAACTTGAGCAATATTTTCAAAATCTGACAACACATAATCCGACAAATTACAGAGTTCTGCCCGTCCAACCCCAAATCTGACTCTCCAATATGCCTTACCTATCGCGGAATCGATAGAACGAAGACCATTGTGTCCTCCACTTCCTCCACCAAGCTTTACTCTTATCGTTCCTGGCTGCAATTCTACATCATCATGAAACACCGTGATATGTTCCGGCGCTATTTTGTGCATGCTAGTACAACTCAACACCGAAGTGCCAGACCTATTCATGTATAAAAGCGGCTTCATCAACATCACACGGTGGGTACCAATGTTCCCAATAGATACCAAAGCATCGTGCTTACTACAAAATTCGGGAAAGAAAAAGCCACGCGCCACAGCATCAATGATCATAAAACCAACATTGTGACGCGTCTCAGCATACCGCTTCCCCGGATTGCCTAATCCGACTAAAAGCAACACAGTTGAATACTACTTACCTGCCTCTGGGATATCACTAGCAGGAGCAGCTTCCTCTGCATCTTCAGAAATTCCCCCACCAGAAGCAACAACAGTAGCAATTACTGGGTCTTCCTCTTTCATGACAACGTTAATGGTGCTAGGCAGCTTTAAATCACTTACGTGCAAAGAGTGCCCAATTGCCACATCTATCAAATCCACTTCCAGACTTTTTGGGATATGATGCGGTGAACAACGAATTATCAATGACCTATGGAGTATGTTTATTACACCACCACGCTTCACCCCTACGCATTTTTGTTCATTCAAAAACACTAGTGGTACTTCCATTTTCATTTCCGCATCTTGATCTACAAACTGGAAGTCAACATGCGCTATTGCACCACTTACCGGATGCTTTTGTATATCTTTAGTAATTACGTACTCTTTTTTCTCGCCAATACAAAGCTCTATCAGCTTGGAAAAAATAGGAAACGTGCGACACTTCTTCAAAAAATCTACTTGCGATAAAGAGATATTTATAGGGTCACGGTTTTTCCCATATATCACGGCAGGTATTAGTCCCCTTGCACGTAAAGCGCGGGCACTCCCTGTACCACACCTCTCACGAACGGAGGCATCTACCTTTATCATGTCTTCATGATCCATCTCGAACTCCTCTCAAAACTTCAAACCCCACACTCATTACTAGGGCATTGTTCAGGATATAACAATACTAAAAGCACTAAAAGGTATATTTTTGAGATAGACAAACGTCTTGTATATGACACACAGATTTCTACGTATCAATGTCAACGCTCTTGAAGCTAAAAGAATCACTTTCTCCTCAGAATTTTAAGGACTCTAGCACACTCTTGAAGAGACGCTCCTAGGTGAAAACGCCCATTGCGCCACAAATTTTTATACATCACTGAAATAGTACATTCTTATGGATCAAAAAATGACTTACGATCCACAGAGTTGGAAGTCAAAACATCTATCTGCGGAACGGAAACGAAGACTATTAAATAACTACAGGCGTTTTCTCTTTTATTTATTATTTATGACATCGTTCTAGCAAGAGTGAGGCCAAGAACTTCTTTAGCCCCGGAGTTCTTAAGGACTCGCGCACATTCTTGAAGTGATGCCCCTGTAGTTACAACGTCATCTATAAGTACAACCACTTTGCCTCTAAAAAGCACGGAATTTGTCACTTTAAAAGAGTTCCAAACATTCTTTGACCGCTTTGAAGCCGATAAATAACTCTGAGGAGTAGTATTTTTTGCTTTTTTCAGTGTAAAAACTTCCAACGGGATTCCGCAAAGTTTACTCAAAGCCCGTGCCAATAACACAGATTGATTGTACTTGCGTCGCCGTAACCGCATACAATGCATAGGAACCGGGACTATTAGCTCTGCTCTTGCAAGCAACTCCTTTCCCTTTTCAAACATCCAACCCGCGTAAGTTTTAATGTTTGATATATCACCATAAAATTTGAACTGTAAAACCATGTGCTTACTTGTATTATCGTACTCAAACACAGACTCCAGTGCTGAAAGATGTGAATTAAATGCTGTGCATCTTACGCATACGCCGGCGTTTTGTTCTAAATTCTTCCCACATTTTATACAGAAATAGCCCTGTAAAAATTTTATATTGTTTATACAGGAAACGCATAATGCCGCATCCCTTACTGTGTAAATTCCACAATTCACACAAGAACGCGGAAAAAAAACCTCAATAAACTTCTGAGCAGTAGTTCTCAATATACAGCCTACACGGCAGTAGCAGCGCTTCACAAAACTGCAAAAGGACACCAACACCTCTTCCTAGGGGAAGTGCAATCAAAATACAACGCTGTACAAACGCTTCCCTACAGTACAGACATTACCTAAGCACCAAAACTAAATTAATAGCAATGCTTGCCCCTAGTGTATAGCAGAAGGCATATCTATCGGACGTCATCCGAGCTTTCTTTTTTCACCGGACGCTGATAATCTTCCATACGAAAAGCATTCTGCAAAGATAAAATCGCGTTATCACTGAACCCACTGATACTAAGAGCTATACCACCCAGCTGCAAACCTGCTTCATAGGTTTCAGGAATCAAATAATGAGCCCCCAGCTTTTTATACATGTCAGCATTACTTAAATCCGGTATACGCACCGCAATTATCGTATCAGGGAAGTTTTTAGCAACAAGCGCTATCACCTTCTTCGCCGTGACCTCATTATTTATCGCAATAGCAATCGCAGTAGCACGAGAAGCCCCCATAGCGGTAAGCACCTCTAACTTCGTGAGATCTCCTAAGTATACAGGAAACCCCTCCTTCCTCCCCTCAGTAACAACACTTGGCTGAATATCAGAGGCTATATAGTTAACATGTTCTGCCATCAAAACCTTAGCTACAAGGCGACCTACCCTACCAAATCCAACCACTATCACGTGCTGATCTAAATCGCTAGTATCTAACACCAGCGCCGAAGAAGTGTAAGAAACCTTGTTCTTTGTCAGAAATCCAGATATCCAATTCCCTAGAGTAGCTAGAAGAGGCGTAAATGCCATCGTAACCGTAGTGGCCATCATCAGCACTTGCGCGAGATCATGTGACAACACGCTCTTTTCGGCAGCCAACCCAAATAATATGAAAGAAAACTCACCACCCTGTGAAAGCAATAGACCCGCCTGTAAACCCGCAGACAACGAGAAGCGAAAACATCTACACAGGACGCAAACAATAAATGACTTCAATAGCATCAAAGAAAGCGACAAAGCCGCAACAACAGGTAGCTTGCTCAACAGCAGTTCCGTATCTATAGACATGCCCACAGTCATGAAGAACAGACCCAAGAGCAACTTCTTGAATGGTAATACAACCTGCTCTACGTCGTAGCGGTACTCCGTTTCCGCAACCAGCAAACCAGATACAAAAGCCCCAAGCGCCATAGAGAGATTAAAATTCTCAGTAACGAAAGCAGCTCCCAACACTATAAGTAGCGTAGAGGCAATAAATACCTCATTACTCTTCATAGCAGCTATAGTGCCGAACAATGGCCTCAACAACAGCCTTCCCGTAACAAATATAAGAGCAAGTGCTACCCCAGCCTTCAGGAAAGCAATAAATAAGGACCCCACGAGACTATTAGACTCGCCCGCCAGCAACGGTAGCAACACTATCAAAGGCACAACAGCGAAGTCTTGCAATAGCAGCACAGCTATGGACAATCTACCAACCTGCGAGGATTGCATACCCTTCTCCTGCAATACCTGCAACACAATAGCAGTGGAAGAAAGCGCAAGTGCACCCCCAATAACCACAGAGCTCTCGGAATCAACACCAAGCCCACGCGCCACGCACCATATCAACGTGGCCGTAACTATTACCTGCAATGTCCCAAAACCAAAGACATGCATTCGCATGGCCGACAGTCGCTCAAAGGTTAACTCTATCCCTATCAAAAATAGAAGAAATACAACCCCAAACTCAGCTAAACTATTGATAATAGACGAAGATTCAACTAGTTGCAGCCCATGCGTACCAATAGCAGCTCCCGCAACAAAATATCCAAGCACAGGACTGATACGCAACTTCCAGAACAGCACCACCACCACTACCGCAGCAGCTAATAGCACTATGACATCCAACAGATAACTAGAATGGTGCATAGAAGAACAAACTAACTTAAAATATCATCAACGCAACGCCACTTTATGGAACACCCAATACTAGGCTTCTGATTTTCAGGCACACCACCCGTAGTAGCGATAAACTTTACGGCCTCATACAACTCACTAGCGCCCAATGCCCCCTCTACGGCCTTTTGATCATCAAAACGCCCACGGTAACATAGTTGCAAATCTCTATTAAAGCAGAAAAAATCAGGCGTACACACGGCCCCGTAGCTACGAGCCACGTCTTGTGTTTCATCTATGAGATAGTGAAACGGAAAGCCATGCTCAGCAGCAAAACTCACCATCTTGTCGTAAGAGTCCTCAGGATATGCAACTGTATCATTTGGCATAATCGCGACAGCCCGGACATCATGCTTTTCCATGAGTTCTTTAACATCAACAACAAGACGCTTTATAATCGCCTTTACATACGGACAGTGGTTGCACAAGAACATCACCAACAATGCTGCTCCTCCCTTCAGGGCATCTAGCCCGTAAAAATTACCGTCTACAGACCTAAGGGAAAAATCACGCGCAACAAATTTCTCATCTAATGTTGGTGTACTAACAGCCGCCATGAAGCATCAACCCGGAAACAAGAATGTTGTACATTCTAAGCTTTCGCGCAGCTAAAAGTCAAACAGTTTTACTGCAGGCATACTGTTCTACTTTAGCCATAGCAGCGCAGAAATTGCAACGCAGTACCTAGTATACACGGTGCCAATTTACAATGTCTTACCGAATCCTACCAACATGTTGAAGCCTCAAGACCATCACAAGATCTAACATACTCTGAGCACCGTAATCTTAAGATGCACAAAGCTTAGTAACTTGCATAGGAACAAAGCCTCAGTAGCACAAAATTTACAATGTATTCACCAAGCGTACAGTAGAATCCCAATAACTCCCGGACTCAACACTTCCTAGCACGTTACTTTATCAGGGTCATCAGCAAACCTAAGACACGCATCGTACGCATCAACGAAATGGCTTAACCACTGCCATAATTATTATACCGATGAGCAAAACTGTGACTATTTCATTAAGCACTCGAAAGAAAAAACTAGAATGCACCCGTATATCCAACGAGAAATCCTTCCTATACTTCACGAAAAGACAGTGCATGTATATCATACAGACCAGCAATACGGACTTGATTCTAAACCACACAAACAAATGAGCATCGCTTGTAACAGCAAGGATAAGCCCTAAAAGTATAGCAGTCGCCATGGCTGGATTCATTATGTAGAACAATAACCTACGTTCCATAGTCGCGAGCAGAGCACTGGTCTCAGAACCAGGTTTCGTATTTGCGTGGTAAACAAACAACCTAGGAAGATAAAGCATGCCCGCCATCCACATAACTACTGAAATTACATGAAATGCTTCCAACCACCTATGGAGCTCCCGAGACAAAAGCATAACACACCGGTAATGATTAAAAAATTATCAATATGTTAGCAATTATGTATTCTCGACGCAATAAAACTACAATTTTTCCAGAGTTTAGTTCTCTATGTAAATGGCTATAGTAAAGGATTTCACTACTAAATAGCTAGTTGTACTTTTCGTATCGTGTACAATTTCCACTACAACAATTTAGAGGTGTAGGAGACTGATGAGAAAGCCTCACCCTAAAGAATTTTTCAGTAGCAACCATAGAAAAATACATCAATCAGACGAAGGAGACACATGCCTTGTAAGCATCTGGAGCTCGCGTATCCCCGACCCAATTAACGAAACAAAAGACCAAATAAAAAGATAATGCACCCCCACCGCAGAGCAAGCCTCTATTGTGCCAGCACAACTAAGCTATAGAATAATTACACACCTTATGCACTGCTGAGACTATATCTTCCACGCCAGGGAGGGCGAGACTTTCCAAATTGGCTGCATAAGGTAACGGAACATCTTTGGCAGTTACCCTCGTGACAGGTGCATCAAGATCATCAAAGGCACATTCATCTATCAACGCTGTAATCTCTGCTCCCACACCACAAAACGGCCATCCCTCTTCAACAGTAACGACACGATTCGTCTTTTTGACAGACTTTAAAATAGCCTCAGTATCCAGAGGACGCAATGTCCTAAGATCTATAACCTCCGCACTGATATTGTCCTTCAACAGAATCTCAGCAGCCTCAAGAGCATACTTCAACTGTAAAGAGAATGTTATAATCGTTACATCTTTACCTTCTCTCACAATTGCCGCTTTACCAAGCTCAACCAAACTATCTTTGCTCAACTGCTCTTCTGTCACCTCGTGCGAGTGTCCGTACGCAATCTCATTTTCTAGAAACATTACAGGATTTGGATCGCGTATTGCAGATTTCAATAACCCCTTACAATCCGCAGCAAAATATGGAGCAACAACCTTTATACCAGGCACGTGTGAATACCACGATGCAAAACACTGGGAGTGTTGAGCTGCAACACCTGCTGCAGCACCATTAGGCCCACGGAAGACTATAGGACAACCTAGCTGCCCCCCTGACATGTAATTTGTTTTCGCAGCGGAATTAACTATCTGGTCCATAGCCTGCATAGAGAAATTAAAGCTCATAAACTCTACTATAGGCTTTAATCCGCAAAAAGCCGCCCCTACGGCCAATCCAGTAAAACCGTGTTCACTAATAGGAGTATCGACAACCCTTTGTGGCCCAAAGCGCTCTAAAAGCCCCTGACTTATTTTGTACGCACCTTGGTATTCTCCAACTTCTTCCCCCATAAGAAAAACACTCTGGTCACGCTCCATCTCCTCTTCCATAGCCAAGCGTAATGCTTCCCTTACAGTTATAACTTCCATATATCCCCAGAGGTAAAAACTGCAGCGCTCATCTTATTTTAAAAGGAGCAAGAATGCAAATACATTTGCTCTCGCACACTCTCACGTAAAGGAGTAATAAAGCAGGCTTACCGCATAGCTGCAACTTCTGTATTCGTGATTTAGCTCATTGATATTACGCAGCCATACTTCCCATACCTGTTTATAGAGTTCAGTAGTATTAGAACTTGGTGCTGCGGTCTATTTGCGACAAGACGTTCACTATTAAGTCATGAACATGTGATGAAACTACATCAAACATAAAGAATATATGAAAACAATACGTTTTCTCCCGCCCTGGACGACGCTATGAACCCGAGCAAATCCCAAAAAGCACATTTACTATATACATCCAGTGTATGCACCATGTACAGATCACGTCTGGCAGATGAATAGAAAACACTACATGAGCATTTGCACATTCGTAATGGTATTGGGCCTTTAGAGAAGGCTGATCTAAAAATACCTGGAGTGCCCGAAAGAAGACTCGAACTTCCACAACCGTAAGGTTACTAGCACCTGAAGCTAGCGCGTCTACCAATTCCGCCATTCGGACCAACTATACTGCGGGCGACACAGGTCCCCGAATTCAGTTGATTATTAAGGTTCACCAAGTATATTTGTGAAGTTATATACAAAAAAGAGCCAGAATGGAAGAATTCGATGTCGATAAAGTATTTTATGCGAGGGCTGATAGAAATAAATTAAAAACTTTAGTTACAGACACACTGCTTTGTATGGATGGCGGTGAGTTATTCTTGGAATTTTGTCATTCTGAATCTCTGAGTATCGAAAATGGAATCATAAAAAACGCAGATTTCAGTTTTCGCAAAGGTTTTGGATTTCGTGCATTTCGTGACGGTGTGGCCTCTTTGGTGTGTTCATCGGAAATTAGCGATTCTGAAATTCAAAAGGCTGCGTCGTTGCTAAAACACATTGGGCAAGGAAGCGTTGATGTAGTACAGCTCTGTCAATCCGGTAGTAGGCGACTTTACCCTACAGAGAGTCCTGTGGGTGAAATTCCATTTGCGAGTAAGGTACAGATCCTGCAAGACATCGATGCATATTTGCGTGGCGCTAATCCACACGTAGTGCAAGTAAAGGTTTCTATTAGTACACAGTGGCAAGTTGTGCAAATCATCAGGAATGACGGTAACACTGTTGGAGATATGCGTCCTTTGGTGAGATTAGACATATATGTGCTTGTAGAAAAAGGTGGCCGAAAAGAGCATGGTCGAGGAGGGCACGGTGGTAGGGCTTTGTGTTCTGAGTTTATTACGGAAGATCAGTGGAAAAAGATCGCAGATGGAGCCTTACGCCAAGCTATGACTAATATGGAAGCTGTAGCAGCCCCCGCAGGAGAGATTACAGTTGTTCTAGGCCCAGGTTTTCCTGGAGTACTACTTCATGAGGCTGTTGGGCATGGTTTGGAAAGCGACTTCAATCGCAAGAAGGTTTCTGCATTTTCTGATGCCATAGGAACGAGAGTAGCCGCAGCAGGAATTACGGTGGTAGATGATGGCACAATGCAGGGTCGCAGAGGGTCGTTAAACATCGACGATGAGGGCACAGTTTCGGGATATAATGTGCTAATTGAGGACGGTATTCTTGTCTCATACATGCACGACAATATGAATGCAAAGTTGATGGGTGTTACTTCCACAGGAAACGGTCGCAGGGAGAGCTATAAAAGCATGGTGATACCGCGCATGACGAATACATACATGCTTCCGGGAACGTATACTCCAAACGACATAATTTCCAGCGTTAAGCGGGGCATATATGCTGCAGATTTTGGTGGTGGGCAGGTTGATATAACATCTGGACAATTTGTCTTCTCTGCATCTGAAAGCTACCTAATAGAAAATGGTAAAATTGGCAGTCCGTTGAAGGGAGCAACACTCGTGGGCAGTGGTCCTGAAATTTTGAAAAAAGTTTCCATGGTTGGGAATGATTTGGCACTTGACCCCGGCATTGGAACCTGCTCAAAAGACGGACAAAGCATTCCGGTATGTGTGGGGCAACCCACTCTGAAGATTGACTCTATTACAGTTGGTGGAACTGCTATGTAATTTTGCAATTACCCACCAATCTTACTTAAAGAACGTTAATAAACGCCACTGGGAGGCTTATAGAGTAGTAGTAACCGGTGGTGCTGAATAGGAGTTATGCGTGCTCTAGTTACATGCTAGGAGCTTGACTGGAGCATTCCCAGCGGGATAATGATAACCTCTAGAAGATCAATTGTATGGGTCGGCAATTCTAGAGAGTGCATAATGCTTTCTCAAGCTGTCTGTCCGATTGATGGAGAAATGTTCAAGGCGAGAGAAGATTATTTTCCTTATTGCTTTTGAGATTTACACTGTAGTTGAGCCGGGAGATCATCATAAACACCATCTCCCACAACACGATGGTAGAAACCCCCAGCAAAAGCCGAGATTTCAGGAGAGAGCTGATAACTCAAGCCAGCCTTTAATCTATAAGCAAGCTTAGGAGTGATATGCCCATCAACAACGCCCACGAAGTTACCTCCAAGACCGACACAAGCGTAAGGAACAACGCCTAGACCTTCACTAAGAAGATCATAACAAGCATTGACCATTACAGAAGTAGAAGAAACCGCCCTAATCTCAACAACCTCACCCCCTTCAATAGTTTTAGCTAGTAACCCTGCTACTATGGTTTTTTCGTCATGATTAAGAGCTACGAGGTCTTTAGCTACAGTAGCAGAGGCATCTTTAGTGTACGGTGTACTACTAGTGTCGTTTCCATTCAGTGTCGTGTCGCTAGTGCCATTATTAATTTTAGGCCACTTTTCAGCACCTTTATCACCTAAAGCCGCTGTTAAACTCTGTTCCAAGCTTCCACTCTGCTTATCTATGCTATCACATGAACCTGCTTTGCTACTAGACAGGCCTTTGCTGCCGCCACTAGCCTTACCCCTATTACAAATCTTCCCATCGATAGCGGAGTTAGTAATTTTAACAGCATTGGCAAACTGAACGATATCTTTTCCAGAGGTCTTGGCAAGAGCAGCAGCAAGGTTATCAGTCTGTCCAGTAACAACATCATAAGCTAACTCCTTAGCTAGTAGATATACTGTATCAGCTTCATCTTCCTTACTACCACTATCTCTAATACCCTTGGTCTTGAAGCGCTCGTAACCAATCTCAAGCTCAACCCTGGCACCACCAATACCATAACCAACACTGCCTTCCATAGCTACAAGCATGTTGTCCTTAAACCCAATCCGAGGATCAGGAGTGTTCCAGTCAAACTTGTGTGACTCTAGCTTTACACTCTTTCCATCCTTTAAGTATGGATATACTGCCTTAGTCTCTCCGTTACTCTCCCTTATACTAAAATCTCTTATCTTGCTAAACGCTGGACTGTAATCCAAACCAACATAGAAATATCCCGCACCACCAGTCTCCAAAGCGCTAACGTCATCATGAGCCCTGACATCATTCCCAGCCATGACTATAGCCATAGACATCATTACGCTTCCTAAAAATAGCTTACTTCTAGATCTCATATACTAACTCCCTAATAGAAGCGGGGTAAGTTTGACTTACCCCGCTTCCAACAAACCACCTTAAAAAGCAAACCTAACACCAAATTCCCCACCGACATAAGCCATGGAGAAGTTAGCAACAGCAGTATCCTTAGTACGGCCCGCCGGACTAGTATCATCTACAAGACGTTGAGCTGGCAGATCATCATAAACACCATCTCCCACAACACGATGGTAGAAACCCCCAGCAAAAGCAGAGATTTCAGGAGAGAGCTGATAACTCAAGCCAGCCTTTAATCTATAAGCAAGCTTAGGAGTGATATGCCCATCAACAACGCCCACGAAGTTACCTCCGAGACCGACACAAGCGTAAGGAACAACGCCTAAACCTTCACTAAGAAGATCATAACAAGCATTAACCATCACAGAAGTAGAAGAAACCGCCCTAATCTCAACAACCTCACCACCTTCAATAGTTTTAGCTAGTAACCCTGCTACTATGGTTTTTTCTTCAGAAGTGAGCTTTGTTAGGTCTTTAGCTACCGCTTCGGCATTGTCGTTTTTAGTATCAGAAGGCGTCCCGCCAGTTTTAGTCGATGTAGGCCAGTTCTTACTACCATCTCCTTTTAGCGTTGCCTTAACAAAGTGCCTCAAAACCTCCTTAGTCGTATTACTCGTTCCGGTTCCGTTAGCTGCTCCCCCACATATGGCCGTCTCATCCGCGTTGCTTGTCCCGGTTTCTTCAGCGTATTTCCCGTACTTAGACTTGTTCGAACTTTCCTTTGTCACACAAACCTTCCCATCAATACCGGAATGAGAAATCTCCACTGCCTTAGCAAACTGAACAATATCCTTACCGGAGGTCTTGGCAAGAGCAGCGGTAAGCTTATCAGTCTGCCCAGTAACAACATCATAAGCTAACTCCTTAGCTAATAGATATACTGTATCAGCTTCATCTTCCTTACTACCACTATCTCTAATACCCTTGGTCTTGAAGCGCTCGTAACCAATCTCAAGCTCAACCCTGGCACCACCAATACCATAACCAACACTGCCTTCCATAGCTACAAGCATGTTGTCCTTAAACCCAATCCGAGGATCAGGTGTGTTCCAGTCAAACTTGTGTGACTCTAGCTTTACACTCTTTCCATCCTTTAAGTATGGATATACTGCCTTAGTCTCTCTGTTATACCCCTACATCTAATAATAGAATCCGAGATAACCTATCTACAAAATTCCAAATTTATCTAAAATAAAGCCATGGATAGCCAGCAATAAAGAACCTTGGGTCCCGATTGTAGATGCTTATAAAGTTCATAGCGCACCCTGAAGTTAACAACTAACATCACGTGCTACGTACATGCAAAAATGCAGGGATTGCTGGGTATAGACAAAAGAAGTAAAGCATGTTCCGTACTACTAATTGTTACGCTAATTTTTCATTAAGTATAATGAGCTCTCCCATCGACAATCTAGGTCTTGTCGGCGCTACATGGAATTCAGCCTGCCTTGAGCCATCATCATCTTGTACATAAGGCATTATGGAGATCTGCCGTCGATCCTAGTTTGTATGCCCCAAACGGGTCTGCTTGGTTTTAATATAATTTCCGTTATATTCGTTGATCTCCATGTGAAAAGGGATAGTTTTCGTCACATCAAATCCATACTTACCTATCTCCTGCACTTTGTGAGGATTATTGGTTAGCAACTGGAGACTCGATACTCCCAGGTTCCTTAAAATCATGGCTGCAGGTAAGAATATGCGTTCATCGTCATCAAATCCTAGAAACCTGTTAGCATCCACTGTATCTAGGGAATTCTGCATCTGCAAACTGTATGCCCTGATTTTGTTAGCAAGACCAATTCCGCGACCTTCTTGAGAAATGTAAAGAATGATACCCCCAGCCTGTTCAGCCAAAAGCTTTACTGCTGTGAGTAACTGACTGCGACAGTCACACGATAGACTCCCCAATAGGTCTCCTGTGTAACACGAAGAGTGCAGCCTCACTACAATGTTTTCAATTGCTGGCTCACCTATAACTATTGCGTAATGTTCTGGCTCACCAATTTTAGACCGATACACTATGATCTTTGATTTAAGTGAATCCTGGAGATATAGATCAGATCGACACACTTCTTGTAAGACGTACTCCTGTGTGTAGTCTGTTAGCGCCTTTCCGGCTAAATGCAATATTCCATTACATTTGCACCAATCGTACATCTCTTCTATGTTCCCAAATCCCATATCTATCACTAGCGCTGATGGTAGCAATTTTGCCATCTTTACTAGGTCTATTGCTAGACTATCTAGTGGACTCAAGCTCTCTTCGACAGGTACACTACGTGTCTCTTCTGGTAAACCACTCATAAGAGTTCTTATATCTGCGAGTGACAGGGTGTTAGCTCCTACTCGTGATAACTTATCGTTCGTTGTTACATACGATGCTCGCTGTGCCGTGAGGAGGATATATACATTGTCTGAAAAAGACTTGAACACGGCAAGAGATGGCTCCTCTAATAACTCGCTAGCGAAAACCAACAAATATTTATCATCTTCGTGGAGAATAACTGGAGCACAACGCCGTATTTCATTTACAGCTCGACTCAATAAATTGTTCCCCAAACCAAAAAAATTGCCAATTGGGCCAAACATTTTGAGACTCATGAAATGGTGCGGTTAAGAAGACTTGAACTTCCAAGGCTGATATAGCCACAGCGACCTCAACGCTGCGTGTCTACCATTTCCACCATAACCGCACAGAATATACCTGATCATGATAATGAAAAGGTAAATTACTTGTCAATAAAGTCTACAGAATAAGCTCCATATAGGCGCCCAAGTTGAATGTATAAGCACCCTCACATTACTCTTCTGTGTCCTTAGATATTGCAAAGAGCAATCCCTGTACCTTATCTCCATAAATCTCACAGCGATTCATGTAACTTAAGCGAAATCCTGTTGCCGCTACAGTTTGTGATATGTAACTGGATGAGTGGCAGAAGAAGTCCCCTTCCTTGATGAACTGATAACCGCTTGAACCAGCTTCTCGCACCAATCCTATCACCATTCCTGTGGAACTAAGAGCCTTACTCACTAAAGTGAGTATTTCTTTCAAATCCCCAAAGTAGTGAAGCACTTCCGTCATGATGATTACGTCAAACTCCTCCGTATTATCACGCAGAAACTCATGCATACCTATACATACAAGTGCATTATATGCTCGCTTGCCATAGACAAAACATTGCCGCGCTATGTCGAGCATTCTTCTTGATATATCAACCCCAGTTAAGTGACTGCCTATATCACGCATTTTGAGAAATTGGCCACATACCCCTGTTCCGCAACCTAAATCTAAAATTCGTATATCTGACAGCCTATCATCAAAAAAATTCATCACAAGAGAGCGTACATGCTCATGCCCTCGGTAATTCTTAGATATAAGCCAATGCTCAACGAAATACTCACTGGTGTAGTTAAAATACTGCTTAACCACATTTTCTGGAACTTCTGTAATTGACTCTGGGCTAAGCACTTTGTTTAAGTAGTAACGTGCCTCCTTATGATTACCATCAAGAGAAAGCGCCTTCTTAAAACTTACTATAGCACTATCAAAACGCTTAAGCACTAAGTGACATCTTCCAATGTTGTAGTGCACTTCAGGTAAACGAGGACGCACCAAGCTAATCAACCAAAAACGCGTTTTGGCATCAGATATGCTCCCACGGTAAAAATGATATAGTCCTAGATCTATATTTGTGGCAAGTAAATTGCCGGTTTTATCTCGTATTGCCGAAGTATTTTCTCTGACTGAAAGACATCCTTGCTTCATCAGTCTAAATATCTCTTCAACACCAGGAATAGCAGCAGAAATCTTCGATAATATAGACCCCATTCCTCTACTACAACAAGCAAAAATATTCCTCATAGCTTACCATAGTCAAAAAACTTTTCGCAGACCCATCTGTACTATCTTAACTGCTTCCTAGGACAAAAACTACCTAGAGGTAACATCTCGGCAGCTGACATGCTAGATACTTTTTGGAGCCACATAATACTCCCCACCACACGGTTACGTACTTCCTCATCATTACTTATGGAAGAGACGTTACCTTTCGGTAATACAACATGAGCATCACGCTCACGAGTAGAAGGAAACACCCTACGATGCATAGCAAACGCTACCCACATAACCACAGCAGCAAAACTTTTGTATCTCGACACAGAAGCCACAAGACAAGCAAGTATAACCACCTGTAACAACAAAAAAAGAAACATCACTAGGCAGCACAGCATAGAAACAGAAACCCCAACAAACGGTGAGCCCGTATTCCATCCTCTAAGCTCATCCTCGTCTACGCAAACCATACCAACCATACATGCAAGCAAAGCAATCCTGCAAGCCGTAATAAAACTACGATAGACCATTAGCAACATTACCGCACTGCTGTACATCAGAAGCATACGCATAATACACAATCCACCACACACTACCACGCAATAATAACTCATTCATTACGAGTAGTAACCCAAAACTTAGCAGACGAAGCACTAGTCAAGCTTAAGCCTCGACACGGTAGCAGCTCACCGTTTACTTTGTATTAACTACTGTTTACGTGGTGCTACTCTTCCCTATAAAGACAAACCCCCCCTACCTTGTAGCACAACCGTTACAACTTTTCGAGAGAATACACTCTATATACTCACAATTTTGAAGAATAATTTCACTTACTTCATATAGGAGCGTTCTTCCTATCGAATATGGTCGATTGTTTTTCCCAGTTTGCAGATATTCTCATTGTTTAGAAGATGGCGCGTGAGATATAAGCAATCCAAGTTTATAAGCACACTATAAAACACCGCTTCCATAAGAGGTTTACTTAATAGAACACATGTACATGTGTAATGCTTTGACAAAAACTGTTGTTAACTTCAATGAAATCCCAATTTTATATTACGAGAGTATCCATGAATGATTTTCACGTTGGTTGTGCCTAAAATTATAAGATGCACTACATCAAGTGTAACTAAACTTCTCGTTTGTGGATGGAAACGCTATGGTATGTTTCACTCCAGTGCTACCATGAAGGAGATTCCTTCATGTATTACGCGTTCTGGAAACATTCACGCTACGTTGCAATCTCAAATGTGAAAATACAGTATAAGACCTAGTAACATAGCTACCACTTACACGATGCAAATATCTATTTAGCAACACAGTTTCCAAGAAGGACCTTGGCAGACAATTGTGTTCAGTTTTTCAGGATATACGTTTGTGAGAGTGCATATAGATGGCGCATCACTTTGGAAACTCTTCCACTGATTTATATAACCTCTTTATATATCCTCCTCACGGCACAGCGAGCATCGTATGTAACAACGAACGATAAGTTATCACGAGTAGGAGCTAACACCCTGTCACTCGCAGATATAAGAACTCTTATGAGTGGTTTACCAGAAGAGACACGTAGTGTACCTGTCGAAGAGAGCTTGAGTCCACTAGATAGTCTAGCAATAGACCTAGTAAAGATGGCAAAATTGCTACCATCAGCGCTAGTGATAGATATGGGATTTGGGAACATAGAAGAGATGTACGATTGGTGCAAATGTAATGGAATATTGCATTTAGCCGGAAAGGCGCTAACAGACTACACACAGGAGTACGTCTTACAAGAAGTGTGTCGATCTGATCTATATCTCCAGGATTCACTTAAATCAAAGATCATAGTGTATCGGTCTAAAATTGGTGAGCCAGAACATTACGCAATAGTTATAGGTGAGCCAGCAATTGAAAACATTGTAGTGAGGCTGCACTCTTCGTGTTACACAGGAGACCTATTGGGGAGTCTATCGTGTGACTGTCGCAGTCAGTTACTCACAGCAGTAAAGCTTTTGGCTGAACAGGCTGGGGGTATCATTCTTTACATTTCTCAAGAAGGTCGCGGAATTGGTCTTGCTAACAAAATCAGGGCATACAGTTTGCAGATGCAGAATTCCCTAGATACAGTGGATGCTAACAGGTTTCTAGGATTTGATGACGATGAACGCATATTCTTACCTGCAGCCATGATTTTAAGGAACCTGGGAGTATCGAGTCTCCAGTTGCTAACCAATAATCCTCACAAAGTGCAGGAGATAGGTAAGTATGGATTTGATGTGACGAAAACTATCCCTTTTCACATGGAGATCAACGAATATAACGGAAATTATATTAAAACCAAGCAGACCCGTTTGGGGCATACAAACTAGGATCGACGGCGGATCTTGCGTAGTTCTCCTCCGCATTGTTGAAGCGAGATGGAATGGTTAGCATTTCTACGAGCAAGCTGTACTGCTCTATCATGTTGGCAACTAATAAGTGCACAGTTACGCCAGAACTATGAGTTTGCTGCTGGGCACTGTACCAGTGAACAAGAGGATGTAATTCCTATCAGCAGTGGTTTGAATTGTGTTCTCTTTCTAGCAACTTCAAACAAAAACTACCTGCTTGAAGCCGCATCACCGATCCACTAGGTACCTATCTCCTGACTGATTCTCGTAGAGTAACAAGTGAGCAAATATATCGTGAGATTTACCACTTGTAACATCTGAAGCTTTTTGACTCTCCCATAGTAAAATGCTAGCACAATACTTGTACTAAAGACCATGAAATTGTCATATCTGCTAGTGCTGTCTGTGTGAGGAAATGTAGCTCTAAACCAAGAACGGCGATGATGGAAAAACTGTAATATTCTAGATGCTGAATGAGCTTCTCAATAATTTTGCAGCTTCATCAAATTCTTCATAGAAGCTTTTCTTTAGGCTTTCTGGCAGGATAATACCCAGCACACTTTCGAAGTGTTTAGACAAATCTTGTAGGCGTGAAGAGTAATTTTTCTTCTTACTTGCAAACTTTCCAAAAGATATACCGTCCAGTATTTCTATGCTGACGGCTTTGTTCAACAATACACAGTCTACCGATAGGTTAATTCTTAGTAACACATTCCTAATGGGTTCAGTATCAAAAGCAAGAACACCGTTTACACCATATATCTTCAAGGAGTATAAGCAGGATACGCGGGATAAACTACGGCTGCCGTATTTTTTGTGTTTGACTACCTCCCACTGTATTCCCGAAGGCCCGGTACTTCCCTGTGTGGCATCAGGCACTTGCTCCATACAATCCTCCCTGTAACACTAGCAGTGCTGAATTATACATGCTGCATAGTTAAATAATGAATAATGGTGAAATTAGACGGCATTTGTTCTAGTTTCTGGTGTAACTCAGATAACTATTTGATAACAATATAAGAAACTCCATTAAGTATGAAACCCCATTTCTTGTAAGGAAATGTTACCCATATTGGTAACATGCACGAATCAAAACGGCGATTGCACAAATTGTCATCGCATTAGAAAGAAAGGGTTAAAGTTTGAGCATAAATACAACCTCGTAGCGTCGCGATCATACGTGACAAATGCAGTTTAACACCACATGGCCAAAAGTATCTCCAGAATCACTTAATTTTCTGCAGCGTTTATGTTGCTATGTACGTATAGTTATTGCTTGTATCGTATACTACACGTGTGTAAACTTCTGCGGTGAGGCATTAATGTGCCTATATCACGTTTTTTTCAAAACTTGGGAGATGATTTTTGCGTATGGGAGATATCCGGGATTTACCAGTAATAGATGCTGCTAATATAAGCAACAGTCGGGTTCTGTTGCGTGTTGACCTCAATGTTCCCATTAGCAATGGAGAGGTTCATGATAAAACCAGAATAGAGAGGATTGCACCTACAGTTGAGTTTCTGGTAAAGGCTAAGGCAAAGGTTGTTATGATTTCCCACCTTGGAAGACCTAAGGCACAAGAAGAGGAGTTTTCTCTAAAGCAGGTAGTAGATGTTGTAAGCAAAGTCTTAGGAGTTGAAATTACTTTCATTCCCGATATTACCAGAGAAGAAGTTGATAGCGTGATAGATTCCCTACCTTGGGGCTCTGTAGTTTTGCTGGAAAACCTTAGATTTTTTACTGGTGAAGTAGAGAACGATTTAGGGTTTGCCGGGCAGCTCGCATCTCTGGCAGACATGTATGTTAATGATGCGTTTTCTTGCTCCCATAGAAAGCATGCTTCCGTAGATGCCATTATGAATCTACTGCCATCATTTGCGGGGTTCAATCTACAAGAAGAACTAAATTACTTAGATGGTATCGTGAGTGAAAGCCCCGGGGCTGCCATAATAGGTGGAGCGAAAACTTCTGTAAAGATACCTATGCTCCGAAATTTCGCAAGCAGGCTAGATTTTCTAATATTGGGAGGAAGTTTATCCACCACGTTTCTAGATGCCATGGGATTCAAGGTTGGAAATTCGTTTTTTGAGAAAAATGTTGAAGAAGCCTTGGCAGTTATAGAAGCTGCGAAAGAGAGTGGTTGTAAGATCATATTACCTGTAGATCACGCAGTCGCGCAAAACCTAGAAGGTCCAGTTACGGTAAAAGATAATAACGATGTAACAATGGAAGACTCAATATTTGATATTGGGGAGAAAACTTCCCGCATCATAGAAGAAACCATCAGGAAGTGTAAAACCATATTTTGGAATGGGCCATTAGGTGTTTTCGAGCATGAGTCTTTTAAGGGAGGAACTGAGAGATTAACCAAAGCACTCGTATCTTGCCATAAGGAAAACGGAGCTAAAACTATCATAGGGGGCGGCGATAGTATATTCGCTATGCGATCGTTTGGTTATTGTGAACAAGATTTTTCATATGTCTCTACTGGCGGAGGAGCACTTCTGCACTTCCTTGCATTGTAGAGGTAGTACACGTATTTTTAGCACTACGTAAAGGGAATCGAGACCGGAGAGAACGAAGAAAAGTTGGTTCATATGATGATAGCGCGGCGTTTACCATCCTTGAGCTCTATGGTTATTGTGTCATTAGTCGAAAGAGCTTCTACGGAGCTTATCTGCTTTTCGTGTTCATCGCGTACTATAGCATAACCAACACTCAAGATATGTTTGCTGTCATAGTAGGAAAGTCTCTGCATCAAACTTTCTAGGTATTGTCTTTTCCTTAGTAAGGAAACCTGCAGAAGGTATCGGATTTTTTGCTGATATTCCAAAGCAACTCTACTTTTTTGTAGTAGACTATTTTTCTTCTCTGTTAGAATACCGTGTAGCCTCAACAGGCGATATTCTTGCATTTTCACTATTCGCTCAAAGGAGATTTTAGTGCGAACAAATTTTTCGTTTATGCTAGCAACTAGTTTACTTTTTTCCGGCAACACCAGCTCCACAGCAGCTGTTGGAGTCGAAGCACGCAAGTCTGCTGCGTAGTCTATTATTGTAAAATCTGTTTCATGCCCTATGGCTGAGACAATAGGGATTTTGGATGCCGCAACAGTTCTAGCTAGTTCTTCATCATTAAACGGCCATAAGTCTTCGAAGCTTCCTCCACCTCTCGCCACAATTATCACATGGGGAGGGTCTGCAAAGCTATTAAATCCCTTAATGGCCTCAATAACCATGGCGCTGGCTCTATCTCCTTGCACTTGTACAGGCCATACAACAACATTGCTCGGGAATCTTTGCTTTACTCGACTTATAATATCGCTAATAACGGCACCTGTAGGAGAAGTTATCACTCCTATCTTTGTCGGTAAAAACGGAAGCTTTTTCTTCCGTGCAGGGCTAAAAAGCCCTTCGAGTTCCAGCTTTTTCTTCAGTTCTGCAAGCATGGCAGCCAATTTCCCATAACCTGCCAATGTCATATCGGTTACAATCAACTGATACTTTGATTGGTACACGCTTAAATAACCGGTACACACTACTTCCAATCCATCGCAAAACTGTACCTTGAGCCTTGTGCCGTTCCAACATACGGCGTTGATTACAGAGTTGCTGTCCTTTAGCGTAAAGTATACGTGTCCCGAATTGGGTCTAGATAAGCCACTAATTTCCCCTCTAACTTTTATGCTATAGAACGTTTCCTGCATGAATCTTTGCAGCACACCCGTAATTTCTGTTACGGTAAACTCCGGTATATCGTTAGAAAAAGATCTCAAAAGCGTTACCTGCACGAACCTGAACTGTATTTGCTGAACTGGGCACTCCCTCAATGACCCTTTCGAAATGCATACCTGTCTTGCTTTTTATCACATTGTACTTATCTACTTCTATTTTTTTTGAGAATACACTTTTTTGGTTCTCATCATAGAAAGTAAAGCGCACATCAGGCACAAATCGTTCCTTGTCCGCGTTATTTATTATGATCCACCTGACTCTCACTTGCATGGTACCATCACCATGCACTTCTAATACTTCCACCCCGGAGCTACGCAACTTAATGTCAGAAGTGTCATAGATCTCGGTTAAGCGATAAATCTTTCTAAAGGTGTATGAGAAACGATCTTGAAAGGAGGACGAAAAGAAGAACAAAAGGGGAAATAAAATTATCATTTGTATCAAAGTCTTCCCCCAAAAGAACTTCTCTACCCGTTCTTTTTTACCACCAGGCGGACCTTTAGAAGGTATACTCACATTTTCTGGCATAAAAAGCCACGTGTGGTGACAGTGAGAACACTTTACCTCTTTCCCTTTCTTAGGAATTCTTGCACCCGCTACGCTATACACAGCACTGCAATTTGTGCAAACGACCCTAATCATATTAGTATGCAGGAGAAAAACAGGTTCTGTTATACCGTATTTTCTATTACATGTCCAGATTGAGGTATTTACTGGAAGCCAAATAGTGGACGATTTTAGATATTCTCTTTGTGCTCTACGCTTCCAACATCAATTTAAATTAGAAGTCGGAAAAGGAATTATTAAAAGGGAGGTTAACGATTTTCATAACCCTGAAACATCTGTTTTTCGAATACAGAACATAACAGAGAGCAAAAATCCCATCTTGCAAATACGCTTAGCAAGCAATCTAACCTGTTCTGTGTTTAATGATGGTATTGAACGCATTACAAGTTCACAAGCTGTCTTGCAGTTTCAAAAGTACTGCTAAGGAGCTCAAAAAGCTGCAAACCAAATCTCGATACCGCGGTTATTATTGGACGTAAGCTATTATTAGGAAGCGTAATGATGTCTATGGCTATAGTCATGGCTGGGAATGATGTCAGGGCTCATGATGACGTTAGCGCTTTGGAGACTGGTGGTGCGATCTTGCGACAATGACCTCTTAGTCTTTATGCTACATACTTTATTTCTTAGTGCTTTTATAGCTTGCTTTGGGCACAAGTATAGTAGTTATGTATCCTATTAAGTAGTTATTAACAGCAGTTATGCAACTGAAGATATGGATGAATATCTAGTGGAAAAATATGATCATACATATAACCTTGCGACGTATTTGGAATGGGCGCTTATAAAAGTGCTGTGAACCATACGCGATTGGTGTTGTTCTGATGAGTGTGCCTTTCCAGTATTTGGTTAGAGTGAGCTTATGAACGTGTTGTAAATAACAACTACGGAGGGTATGTGGTAGAACACTTAATGGTATGCTGTGTTAGTAGGGTAGTATTATACATAGCATCTGTGATATTGCTCATGTTGATTATGGGAGAAGATGCTAGTGCCGCAATTTATAAAGATGACCTACCTCCTAACTCTAAGAAGTTCTACGTAGCCTTAGATTATGCTCCCGCATTAAGCAGGGTAAGCACGTTCGACATAGTGGGTGATGGAAAGACACATATAGCATTGCCTTACTTAAAAAATGATCAGGAAGATCGGTTCAACGCAGAAGCTATAGATTGGGATGCTCCTAATCTCAGTGTGCAGTTCAAGAACAGTGTGCTCATGTCTTGGGTAGGAAGTATCGGATATAAGATGATGGGCGGAAGGTTGGAACTAGAAGTTGGACATGAAAAATTCGGTGCTAGAGTAAGCTCTGGGGAAAATAGAGAGGAGAATTCTGATGTTGCGTACGTGTTTTTCTCCAGATTATTACCATATTATTTAGTAAGTGCTCAGTATGAAAAATTGATTTCAGGACTGGCTAACCTGACGGAAGATGAAATTTTGGCTTTTGCGAATGGTGTTGCTGATCAACGTCCTGATCTTGATAAAAAGATTTGCAAGAAGGCTCGTCTCGGTGGAGATGAGAGGGGGACTGCTGCACCAACTGCATGTAGAGACTCCATCAAAGGAGCAGATGTAGGAGGGTTTGGAGCTTTCATGAGGAAAGCTATAGGGACATACTTGATGTGGAGATATAACGGAGGTAGTGATCGTTATGGTCTTGAGCGTGGAGGCAGGAGTGTAAATAGTAAGGACATTGTATCTGATATTAAAGAGCTCCCTAAAGAGGAAAGAAAAATACTTGCAGGAATTCTTGCTGCTGCTACAGGATATGGTGTAGTTGTGGAAATACCATCTGTTGCTGCAACTTCAGTAATGGTTAACGCTTGTTATGATCACAATGTTTCTCTAACAAGAAAGCGCGCATCCGCATATTCATGCGTGGGTTTAGGTAGCACGTTTGTTGAAATAGTGGATGAACATAGGGCAGCTAAACTTGCCTACAGATTAAAGGCTGGTCTGAGTTATAATTTTGCTTCAGGAGTTACCGCGTTTGTAGGGGGGTTTTATCATCATATTATAGGTGATAGTTGGTATGATAGGGTTCCGATGCGCACTGTATTCCTTGACGAAAAAACAGGAGAAAGACCTGTGAAAACTGGAAAAGTAGACCTGAGCTTAGATTACATTGGCGCTGAGTGTGGCATACGTCTGATCTTATAAGCTTTTAAGTAAAAGTAGGAAATGGTGCGGACATGGTGATTTTGTCTATCTTCTCTTAAGCATTCCAGAGTGAGAAAAGCTTATACGTGCGAGTCCTCTGCTCTCTAAAGAAGAGGATCAGACAGTGAAGAAAAAACAAACATAGTGGAAGGACTGTACTGCTGTTGAAGATCCGGGATTGAGGTGTGTAGTCTCTTCTTTCTGTTAATTACGGACATATACAACGCATGCAGCGTCTACTATGATTCAGTAAAAAGTTCTGGGGAAGCATAAGACTGTGTTAGAGACTTTGTCATAGGGCGTAGTGGTAAACAAACGTGTAGTTGCGAGTCTGGAAATATCATACTATTACAGCATCACCGCCGTGCGAACTCCTAAAACAGTAAGCTTCATCTCCAAAGCCATAGCGCACAGTGAAGAATACTAGAACACAATGTGCATAGCAATAAAATAACACCACCCATGAGGAAAAACGCCGGGACAAAACCGCAATTACGGGTGAATATACACTTATCTAAGAGGCGGGATTACTCAACTTTAGCGCTTTTTGTATACTTCCTATAAACGGAATTGTGGACACGAATATGGAAGAATATGTTCCTACTACGACCCCAAAAAACGCAA
This sequence comes from Anaplasma phagocytophilum str. Webster, assembly GCF_000964685.1. Taxonomy (GTDB): domain Bacteria; phylum Pseudomonadota; class Alphaproteobacteria; order Rickettsiales; family Anaplasmataceae; genus Anaplasma; species Anaplasma phagocytophilum. The sequence goes on along the minus strand of NZ_LANS01000001.1, from coordinate 584,228 downwards.
TGATGCCCAAATCCTGTACTGCACCCTCACATAATAACATCAGCGGCAGAGCCGCGAGCATTGTAGTACCAGAGGTCAAAAGAGTACGAGATAAAGTCGTGTTAATTCCTGTATTGACAATCTGCACCATATCTTTAGTTTCAGATCGCACCATGAGTTCCCGTACTCTGTCGTATATGACCACAGAGTCGTTAACTGAATATCCTATAACCATTAAAATAGCAGCCATAACAGGCAGACTAAATTCCAGACCAGTAGCACTTACCATACCCATGGTAATAATGACATCATGCACCAAAGCTGAAACTCCCCCCACTGCAAACTGCCATCTAAACCTTAAGCACAGGTAGAAAAACATGCAGAGCAAAGAACCCAACACGGCTATGATTCCCTCTTTTACCTGAGCTAACCCAATCTGAGCACCTACGTAATCTACCTTTTTGTAGCTAATCTCACCAAGCTCTCCTAGTGCACCTTTTACCTTGTCTACAGCGACATGGCTTCCGGAAGAGGCCCCTCCTTTGAAGACTACCATAAATTCCTGGGGATCTTCCCCAAAATTTTGCACTGAAACGCTTCCTAATCCAGCCCCTGCAAGCACACACTTTATGCGCTCAGCATCCACTGAGGTATCCGCTACCTGAAAATCTACTACTACACCTCCAGCAAAGTCAGTGCCCAGATTTATGCCCCTGACATAAATCAATACAAGCGACCCCAACGTGAGCAATACACTCATAATAAGAGCAACTTTGCCCCATTTAACAAAATTAAAGTTAACTCCATCTGGAATAATGCGCAGAATCACGAGTGACCATATGAAACTTGTTCGCGAGTCTATGATGTTTTGTATACCTGTTCAAGAAATAATAATACCCTAAATCTCAGTACGTTCTTATATAATAGTGCGCTGCAGCATGTACCATGGCCGAAGAATATGCAATTTGTCAGGAGAATAAATGCTCAAACTCTCTAGCAACTTAATAGGCTACACTGGGGAGTTACTCGTTATGTTATTGCTTAAAATACGTTTACAGAAGATCTTGTACCACCGTTATAGAACACCTGTGGGCGAAGTGGATATAATAGCACAAAAGAGAAATCTGCTATTTTTTATAGAGGTCAAGACAAGTATAAGAAATAGTTTTAACGAAATACCGTTAAGTGCGAAGCAGCGCCGTTCAATCACGAGAGCTGCTAAATATTTCCTAGTTCGTCATCCAAAATTTGCTGATTACCAAATGAGTTTCGAGGTCTATCGTCTGTCAATCAAACATGGAATTACTATAATCCAAAACGCATGGGAGGACACATTCTAACTTTTTTCCGTACCTCTACCCCGAAAATACACATGTTAAAACACAGCACAACTTCTAAAAATGCGCTTAGCAAACACATAGAGCACATTCGCCATGAGATTTTTACAGATTTATAAACGATATAGATTTTTCTAGATGGTGTTGATTCTTGCTGCATACCGGACGGTACATGTGCTGTTGTAACACTACATACTTAGCAACAAAGTCACGGATTTCATGAAACATGTTTAGTGGGAGTATAAAAGGCACTCTCAGAGTGGTGTAAGAGTTGTTTTCGTCTCAAAAGCCCGAAAATTTACTGCCAGGCAATTGACTTACAGAACGTCAAGGAACAACGCCTAAACCTTCACTAAGAAGATCATAACAAGCATTAACCATCACAGAAGTAGAAGAAACCGACCTGATTTCAACAACTTCACCCCCTTCAATAGTTTTAGCTAGTAGCCCTGCTACTATGGTTTTTTCTTCAGTGGTGAGCTTTGTTAGGTCTCCAGCTACGGCTTTGGCGTTGTCGTTAGTTTTGGGCTGCGGTGTTCCATCTGTCTCCGCTGTAGATGTAGGCCAATTCCCATTGCCATCCTCTTTCAGCGTCTCTCTTACAAAGTCCTTCAGAACGTGAGCAGTGCTCCGCCCACTGCTTCCGGCAAACGTTGCTGTCGCACCGCAGACAGCTACCTTTAGATCATTATCCGTGCTGTTCTTGTTATTTGTTTTACCCGCATACTGTGCATATTTATTTGTATGGGGCTTCGTCCCACAAACCTTGTTATCAATATCAGGATGAGAAACCCCAACCGCCTTAGCAAACTGAACAAAGTCCTTCCCAGAAGTCTTGGCAAGAGCAGCGGCAAGGTTATCAGTCTGCCCAGTAACAACATCATAAGCTAACTCCTTAGCTAGTAGATATACTGTATCTACTTCATTCTCTCTAATAATACTCTTCCTCTATCTCTAATACCCTTGGTCTAATAATGAGATTTATTACTTACCATAGGATCTTGGTATACCTAGCGATCTATAATAGGTAACTGGCATGCTTGCCAGCAAAGGCGGAGATTTCAGGAGAGAGCTGATAACTCAACTCAGCCTTTAACCTATAAGCAAGCTTAGGAGTGATATGCCCATCAACCACGCCAACGAAGTTACCACCAAGACCAACACAAGCATAAGGAACAACACCTAGACCTTCACTAAGAAGATCATAAGAAGCATTAACCATCACAGAAGTAGAAGAAACCGCCCTGATTTAACAACCTCACCACCTTCAATAGTCTTAGCTAGTAGCCCTGCTACTATGTTTTTTTCTTCGGTGGTGAGTTTTGTTAGGTCTTTAGCTACGGCTTCGGCATTGTCGTTTTGCACCGGTACAGGACCAGTACTGTTTCCACTACCTACCGTGGATGTAGGCCAGTTCTTACTACCACCACTCAACGTGTTAGAAACAAAGTCATGTAGAACTTGCGCAGAAGCCCCTCCATTGCCCGTTCCCGCGCCGGCACCTCCACATAGCGCCACCTTCAATTTCGTACCACTTTGCACATCCGTCTCCAGGTCATACTCAGCGTAGCTACTCCCGCTAGTCCCCTTCTTCGTCACACAAACCTGCCCATCAATCTTAGGAGCAGAAATCTCCACAGCCTTAGCAAACTGAACAATATCTTTACCGGAGGTCTTAGCAAGAGCGGCAGTAAGCTTATCAGTCTGCCCAGTAACAACATCATAAGCTAACTCCTTAGCTAGTAGATATACTGTATCTACTTCTTCCTCTCTAATAATACTCTTCTTCTATCCCTTATACCCTTGGTTTAAATAATAGGCTTATTATTTAGACTCTTAATATTCCCATGGATGTACCTTCATAAGCAGTTGTAATACTTTCAAGTGTTTTCGAATCGGAATCGTATTGCGGTGATATGTTCCAGAGTTTTATAGGTGCACCCTTATAATATCTCCAGAAACTGAAAGACAGCTAACCTCTGTAAAGTTTTAGAGAAAATTCCTAGATAGCAAGTAATTTCATACTGGTAAGAGTGTAAAGCCACTGACTGCCCCGCTCAGTATTGGGAATCGGGGAATCGCTGATCATAGTTGGCTTCGTAAGTGCTCCAGCACTAATTTTGCCTAGTAACTTACCTTAACTAGGGTACTCAGAGTAAAAGATGGTTTGTGTAATGAATTCCATCAACAACACCAACGAAGTTACCACTAAGACCAACACAAGCATAAGGTACAACACCTAAACCTTCACTAAGAAGATCATAACAAGCATTAACCATCACAGAAGTAGAAGAAACTGCCCTAATCTCAACAACTTCACCCCCTTCAATAGTTCTAGCTAGTAACCCTGCTACTATGGTTTTTTCTTCAGTAGTGAGCTTTGTTAGGTCTGTAGCTACCGTAGTAGATGCATCTCTAGCATACGCATTTCCTGGACCTGCGCTACTACTATAAATTGTTGCGTGGCCACCATTGTTAATTTTGGGCCACTTTTCAGCGCCTTGTTCGCCTAAAGCTGCCATCAAACCTTGTTTCATGGAATCGAAACCCGCCGTTTGTGGCTGACTATCACACGAACCTGCTTTGGTTCCAGTCAAACCTTGACTCCCATGCTTTTCCCTCCTACAAACCTTCCCATCGATATTAGAGTGAGAAATATTAAGAGTCTTAGCAAACTGAACAATATCTTTACCAGAAGTCTTGGCAAGAGCAGCAGCAAGGTTATCAGTCTGCCCAGTAACAACATCATAAGCTAACTCCTTAGCTAGTAGATATACTGTATCTACTTCATTCTCTCTAATAATACTCTTCCTCTATCTAACAATAAATTTCTGGGTAAGCCTTATCAGAGAACTCCAGACATCAAATGACGGACGCTGAAAAAGCGCAATCTCACATATCTTGAGTAACCAGCGCAACATCTCAATACTGAGTACCAAAATTATGGACATTACTTCACAATCACCGAACCCATAACCTGGCTCACCGGATAGTAAAACGATTAGCGATTTTTCTACTATTTACCACATCTAGATGCACCACGATTACATGATCGCAACCCATAACACTAGCGCATAGCAACAGCGTGCCCTTAGCCAAATATCCATATTATATTAGTCGCCTGATGTATACTTAGAAAAAGCTTGCTGACCTCGCTTAGGAACAGCGGAGCAATGTTTATATACAGACTATACCCATATAAAGCAGAGCCAAATCATGCCCAGCGACCGTTACCCTATATATCGCGTTTCATAGTACGGCCTTTCTCCCGCTCCCACTCCCTAGCTTTAATAGCCTCTCGCTTGTCATATAGCTTCTTGCCCTTTACCAGCGCTATTCTTACCTTAGCCAATCCCCTTTCGTTGAAGTAAACCAATCTCGGAACAACCGTAATACCCGAAGCCTTAACACTACCAGCAATCTTGTTTATCTCACGCCTTCTCAGCAGCAACTTGCGCACACGCAACGGGCTATGATTCTTATAACTCGACCTATTGTATTCAGATATGTGTAGATTATGAACCCATAACTCCATACCACTTTCTAGCACATAAGCATCACCCATACTAACCTTGTGTTGCCGCAATGACTTCACCTCACTACCTAGCAACACAATACCAGCATCATACTCACTGAGAATAGTGTAATTAAACCTAACCTTCCGATTTTCCGCTACAATATCCATACATGCGTCAGGAGCTACTAAGATATTCTCTCAGCTTCTTAATCGTAGTCACCTTAATCCCATTTGCACTTGCAAACTCCATGATTTCAGGCAATCGCGCCATAGTACCATCCGGATTCATAAGCTCACAGATAACAGCGGCATGAGCCGCACCTGCCAATTTGGCAATGTCTACACCAGCCTCAGTGTGACCACCCCTCTTCAAAACACCACCAGGATTCGCCACTATAGGAAAGACATGCCCAGGCGTGACTATATCATCAGCACTACTGTCATCAGATACAGCCTTCAATATAGTAGCAGCCCTGTCACTCGCAGATACACCCGTAGTTATTCCATGCCTAGCATCAATAGATTCAGCAAAGGCAGGACAACCATCATTCGCATTCCTACGAGACATCAAACCCAAACCAAGCTTCTTAGCGTGATACTCAGAAAATGCAAGACACACTATCCCACTTCCATATCTGATCATCATATTGATAGCCTCAGGACTCACCCTATCCGCTAAAGCTACCAAATCACCCTCGTTCTCCCTCTCCTCGTCATCGAGAAGCACAAACACCTTCCCTTCCGCAGCATCCCTAACAACTTCTTCAATGGAAGAAAAGACAGCCGCACTCGGCTCAAAACTCATACTAAACCCAATACCTATATGAACTCAACTTTGTTAATTTGATATACCTTATAGTCTCCACGCGGCGTTTTCAGCTCAACACTGTCACCTTCTCGCTTGCCCAATAGAGCCAGGACCAACGGCGACTTAATTGATATCATATTCTTCGAAACATCCGCCTCATATTCCCCAACTATCTGATACTTAACCTCGCTAGTAGTATCACTCTGCTCATCATACACGGATACAGTAACAGTTGCCCCAAACATAACCGTATCACCCGATAATTCTGATACTTCTATGACTTCAGCCCTAGATTTCTTAGACTCAAGCTCCATTATCTTGCTTTCTACAAGACCCTGACGCTCTCTCGCAGCATGGTACTCAGCATTCTCCGAAAGATCACCCAACTCCCTAGCATCAGAAATAGATTTAATAATCTTCGGTCTCTCACTCTTTAGAGCTTCCAGCTCCGACTCCAATTTCTGGTAGCCCCCCTTCGTAATAGGAAACCTAGTAGTCACATAGTCGCTCATACAGTACCTAATCTCTAACATTCACTGTCAAAAACTCACCGCAAACCCCCTGATAACCTCCAACAGCTTACTTCGTACATCATCCTCCAACAAGCAAGCCATGAGATCCCCATGGTCAATCCGCAATTTCTCCAGCAGACCCCTCTCAAATCGACACATATCACCTACAGGAATAGCATCAATACAACTGTCAGACCCCGCAAGCATCACCGCTACCTGCTCCTCAACAGATAAAGGAGAATACTGCCCCTGTTTCAACAGCTCTATCATCCTCCTACCTTTCTCAAGCATAGCCTGAGAGCTTGCATCAAGATCCGAACCAAACCTAGCAAAATCCTCCAACTCCCTGTACTGCGCCAGAGACAGCTTCATAGAGCCCGCAACCTTCTTTACAGCCTTTACCTGCGCAGCGGAACCCACACGCGATACCGACAATCCTACATTTATCGCAGGCCTAAACCCCTTGTGAAATAGCTCTGATTCCAAGAAAATCTGACCATCAGTTATGGAGATAACGTTGGTAGGAATATACGCAGACACATCCCCAGCTTGCGTCTCTATAATAGGCAGAGCAGTCAAAGACCCACCACCAAGCGCATCCGACAGCTTCGCCGCCCTCTCCAAAAGCCTAGAGTGTATATAAAACACATCACCCGGATAAGCTTCCCGACCAGGTGGCCTCCTCAACAATAGAGACATCTGCCTGTATGCCACCGCATGCTTAGAAAGATCATCATATACTATCAAACAGTGCATGCCGTTATCACGGAAAAACTCCCCCATAGCACAAGCAGCATAAGGAGCTAAATACTGCAACGGCACAGAGTCTGACGCACCAGTAGCAACAACGATCGTATAATCAGCCGCACCAGCCTCACACAACTTACTCACCACTCTAGCAATAGAAGAATTCTTCTGCCCTATCGCAACATATATGCAATATACCTTATCCTTCTCACTTGCCGCACGGTCATTATACCGCTTTTGGTTTATAATAGTATCCAGCGCTATAGCAGTTTTTCCCGTCTTCCTATCACCGATAATTAACTCACGCTGCCCACGCCCGATAGGAATAAGCATATCTATCGTTTTTATCCCCGTCTGCAAAGGCTCACTAACAGGCTGTCTAGCCATAATACCCGGCGCCTTCACTTCTACCGGATTCTCACCATCACATCCCGATATCGCACCTTCACCGTCCAAAGGCATACCCAAAGGACTTACCACGCGCCCCAACAACGAGAATCCCACTGGCACCTTCATCAACTCACCAGTGCACTCGACAGAATCCCCTTCCTTTACTTCTCTGTCTTCACCAAAGATAACAACGCTTGCAATATCACTCTCCAGCCCAGATATCACACCGCGCACACCAGAAGCAAAAGCTACAGTCTCTCCAAATCCCGCTCCATGCAACCCGTAGACTACAGCAATCCCATCCTTTACAGAAAGAACCTCCCCTACGCTACCCGCTTTTACAGGACCACCAAAGTTCTCTATTCTCTCTCTAAGAATCTTGAGAACCTCACCCGACGATACACCACTCATGCTTCATCCAATAAATCACTAGATACTAAAAACAGCTTCCTTACTAATCCTTGTTAGCTCACGTAACTGCCCCACGTAAGAGGCATCCACCGTAAAAGTGTCACCCTTAGCAACAAAGCCACCCAAAATTCCCGGATCCGTACGCCTAATAATGGCCTCAGGATCACCATACTGCGCCCGCAACATACGCAATATTTTACTCTCTTCCTTCTCTGTCAAAGGAGCGGCAGAAATTATTTCCAAATTAAACTTCCCAAGCTTCCGCCTCAGAAGAGCAAAAAACTTCTCAAAAATACCACCGAGACTAGCAAACAATCCGTCCTCTACCACAACACAGACAAAGCTCACCAGAGTATCATCCAACGCACACGCCTTTTGAACATCCCGCAAAGCTGCCACCTTCACCCCAAATGGCACAGTAGGATCTACAAAAAACGCACGCACGTCACGATCCTCACATGCACAAAGCAACGAACGGATCCCCGCGGAAACTTCTTCCGAATTATCCTTAACTAAATCCACTAAGACACGCGCGTAGACATACTCAGCGCGCCCTTTCACTTGCTGCCTCACAACGCCCAAAACAACGAATAAGGAAAACCAGCCGTATTATTACGCACACCTCATATCCAGTCAAGTAGTTTCCATTTGGCATGTATGCACCATGTGCACACGCTAACACTAATAAAATTTATTATGCTATATACTACAAAAACATCATAAAAGTCCGCGGGTGTTCCTAAGATCATGGAGCAAGGTCATACAGAACGGCAAATACCTTATCAACGTATCCCTTATACTTGAAGTAACAGTACAAACACGTCATAAGCGATGCTATAGCCGTCACAATAAGAGCCTTTATTGCCAAATGCGCGCGCTTTGGTGCACTACTAGCACATCCCACTACGGGACCTTCAGTCTCATTCATCTCAACATTTATAGGCAGGGAAATAAATAAGGCTATCCACCACGTCACCGTAAATACAAGCAATGCCTCCGCTATCACAATCACCCCGTTTTATGTACTGCAACCTCAGGATTAAGCACTATCTGCACGAAAATAGCATCCGTCGCTATTAAACTATCCTCTATCCCCGCCACTTTATCGTGTTGAATCCCTCACATTCGTCACATTCCTGGCACCATTCTTTGGGCGAATAACAACACTTCTCACATGCCCAGTGCATATCAGGCACTGAATCCCTGCGCATCATATCAATCCAATACTCAATTTCGTCTAGATTGCCCAAACGCACCATGATTTCAAGCATCATACCATATAGCCCAGCATACTTATACTGCGTTAGCGCCTGCTTCAGATGCTTCTCTGCAGCATTATATTGCTTTAGATCCATGTACTTCCTCACCATCAGCAAGAAACTCATGTAGCTATCCGGATTTAAGGCATTAAGTTTTTCTACAGCAAGATTTTTATCTTGAACCATAGATAGATAAAGAGACGCTACATCCGGATGCGGATCTACCCTGTAGTATGCCTCCAACTCCTCCATGGCCCTTTTTACGTTATTCAATTTTGCATTAAATTTTGCACGCCATAATGTTGCTTGGAGACCTGAGCTCCCCTTAATTACTCCCAACCCTTCTTTAAAATCACCTTGCATGTAGTGCAATTCCGCAAGCTTACAACGCGCAATCAACTCCAAGTCATTTAGGTCATATGGATGAGAAACACCGTACTTCTCTATTAACTTTAACGCAGTGAGCACTTCGTCCCACTGACCTTCCATACGAGCAATTTCCAACCTAAACAATACTGACCACCGTCTTGAATGGAAAACGTCATACAACCTACTTAGAACTCTGAGCTTGCAATCTCTGCTCTTCTCGTTTGCCAGTATCCCAACAAGCCACGCACCCAAATCTACTTCCTGCAAGGCCTTTGACGGTATAAGAGAAAAATGCTTCTCAGCTATCTCATATTGCCCTATACGAAAACTAGCACATCCCTCTAAAAGTTGTAATACTGGGCTATCAAACTTCGCAAATCTCTCAGATATTCCTACAATTTTTCTTACATTATCAACGTGACCTACACTCAAAAATGCAAAGCTTTTTCCAACTTCGTCATACTTTTTCGATACACTACCGCGCCGAACCCTATACATACACAGTGCACAAGCAAAACATGCACGTCCAACCAGTACAATGAAGAGAAAAAGCACACACAGCATGAAGACTACAAATACAACATTAGCCTCTACGCTATAACCTAATACCTCCAGCTTCAGCGCTAGCCCTTCGTATCCTTGAACGGCAAAACCACACGCTAGGGATACAACTATGAAAATCAGAAAATACGTAATCATATGCCCTCGGGATTTCTATTAACACGCTCAATCAGTTTATTGTATATCAGAGCAAGATGCCCTTCTACACTCAGAACAAATTCTAGATCACGCATCCACAACTGGACCCTAGGAACAGACTTCAACTCACTATTACCAATAAGCTCCAATGCATCGGTCCACGCCCCTGAATCCACTAAATTCTCTAAACTCGCAAAATCCTGCCACACCCGGTCATTATGGTTTTCGATGGAAATCCACTTAGATAAATACTTCATCACAGGTCCGTTATGCCCGAAATGCAACGACTTTTTGATCGCGCGCAATTCTTCCTTTATCTCCCTATAACCTTTACGATGGGTAAAATTCTCTAAAACCTGCAAACTTTCGTCAATTTCCCGATCACGCAGCTCTGCTAGCATAGGCTTTACAGCCCTTACAGTGTCACTAGACATCGCCCCTAAAGCAAAAGATCTCCGCAAATCCCATACAATCAACAACACCCTTGCCAAACACTCCTGTGGTATACAACCATCTTTATTGACAATCACTGTCTTGGGAGGCATAGAAGCCTTCATCTGTTCTACAAGAGAAATAACTTTCTCGGCTTTTATGGAAGTGTCAGAAAGCTTGTTATTGAAGGACGCACCAGCACTAGAAAGCTTCTCTACATGCTGAAGCACCGATGCTAAATCCTGCTTCATATCGAGCAACAAATTTTGCCTCATATCAAGAACAAAGTATACAATTCCTCCCATCCATAACGCAAAAATACAGAATATACTCATCCAACAACATGTTTCTCTTCGCATTTGCTTACTCATATTTAAGAATATCTACAGGATTTTGATACGCTGCTCTAAGCGCTGGGAGCAACGCTGCTATTAGTGAAATACACAACGACAAAGATGCCACTCGCACAACATCTAAGAACACCATCTTGGACGGAATACCTTCCAAACAATATGCGATAGATTCAAAAAATGCACCCTGGCCGAACATCATCAAAAAGTCACTCACCCTCTCCATGTTTAAAGAAAACAAGACACCCAAGCAACATCCTATTCCAGTGCCTATAGCACCTATACACACACCACACATGCAGAATATCCTAGCCACCGCAAACTTACTCAATCCCATAGTACGCATCACAGCCACAGCCTTTGTCTTATCCTGTACTAACACAGAAATTCCTGAAATTATATTAAAGGCAGCCACAACAATAATTAACGTCAGAATAAAAAACATGGCATCACGCTCTAATTCCAATGCGTAGAAGTACTGTCCATGCTGGACTTTCCAATCTTCCACTCGCATCTTTGTCTTCTCAATGAGTTCTTTTACGATATTAGAAGAGTGCAAGGCATCATCTACTCTAACCTCTACATATTGCATTCCGCCATCGTATCCTAAGAGAGTCTGAGCACTTTCTAGGGGCACATACACAAATGCGCTATCATACTCGTACATACCCACATTGAAAATCCCCGTAACTTTATACTCATGCGTTCGTGGCATAGTCGAGAAGCTGGACGAGGAAATCACAACCACCTCATCACCGTAGTAAACATTTAAGCTTTCAGCTAGTCTAGAGCCTATGATTATTCCTGCTTCTAACTCTTCGGTATCTCCACTGACTACATATTGCGACAGTTTATCGCTAATATCAGGCATTTCCATGCCCCTAAGCACTGCACCGACTGCTGCATGTTCTGATTTCACCATAACCTGTCCTTCCAACACAGCTACGGCAGACACTACACCCGCTGTGCTCTCTACTTCAGGGATGACTGTGTGATAATCCACATCCTGACAATGAACAGTAATGTGTCCATTCATCCCAAGAATGTTATGCAATAACTTAGCAGAGAAACCGCTCATAACTGCCATGACTGAGACTAGGGTAGCTACTCCTATAGAGATTCCCAGGATGGAAAATACGCTCATGGGAGAACACAAGAATCGCCCTTTTTTAGAACTCAGATACCTACGCGCGAGTAACCACTCTAAACCCATTGGCGTTGTTATTGTACATTGCAGAACCATCTATATCATGCTTCCAGTATGGTTACAATTTTCCCTGTATATCCGAATACTACAGATACCTTCCCAAAAACACTATGAAGCATACAAGACACGTAAGAGTATATGTTTTTTCTTGGAGATTAGCTTTGTTAGGCCTCCTGCTGTAGGTAGGTCAACTTTTATAACATCTTAGAAAATAACCAGCATATCCAAAGTCAACCATGCTTGGGATAGAAGAAACCGCCATAATTTCCATAGCACTATGTAATTTCCCGTAACATCTGAAATGACCTCCTGGAGCGTTTCTCCTAGTATAAACCAAGCGCCTGATAATAGTACCAAAAGTCTCAGATATTAGATTGCTGTAACGTAAACGTATTCACAGACAGCACAAACTATATGTCCAATCTTCCATTCCCAAGTTAACAAGGCAGAAGTGATGGCAATTCGTCTCTGATCCTTATGAAGGTAGAAGAAACCGCCCTAATCTCAATAGCCCCAGCAATGATCTAAATAGGGTCCTAGGTATAAACCTTGAACAGTATAGTAGAGAACTCGGCGTCTGCACGTTATGCTACTATAACGCGCCTCCACAGCACATACTCTATGCATAATCTTATCCCCAAGTGCACTATGTCTAAGTGGATGGAGATAGACACATCTCAACAACCTCACCACCTTCAATAGTTTTAGCTAATAATCCTGCTACTATGGTTTTTTCTTCAGGGGTTAATTCCTTGACTAGGTCTTTGGCTACGGCTTTGGCGTTGTCGTTAGGTTTAGGAGTCGGCTGCCCCGTGCCGCTCTTTGCGGTAGACGTAGGCCAATTTTTGCTACCATCCCCTAGCAGCGTGGCCTTAACAAAGTCCTTCAAAAACTGAGGAGAAGATCCGCCAGTATTACTACTATTACCAGCAGCGCCGCAAAGCGCTACATTACCATAGTTGCTTGAACCATCCCTATCTGACTCAGCAGCGTATTTACCATACTTGTCTCCGCTCGAAGCACCATCCTTAGTCTTACAAATCTTCCCATCAATAGTAGGATGAGAAATCTCCACGGCCTTAGCAAACTGAACGATATCTTTCCCAGAGGTTTTGGCCAGAGCAGCAGTAAGCTTGTCAGTCTGCCCAGTAACAACATCATAAGCTAACTCCTTAGCTAGTAGATATACTGTATCTACTTCATACTCTCTAATAATACTCTTACTCTATCCCTTAGACCCTTGGTCTTATTTTTAATAATAAGAGTTATTGCATAGGATCTTGGTATACCTATATAGATTCGTAAGTCCCAGTGTATTCGAATCATGATCGTATTGCAGTGATATGTTCCAGAGTTTTATAGGTACAACCTTATAATATCCCCAGAAACTACAAGACAGCTTAACCTGTAATGTGTTCAATACCATCCACTCTCGAAGTACAAATAACCTTTATAAAGTCCGCGGTGGAGATTTCTAGGTGGCAAGTAATTTCATGCTGGGTAAGAGTATAAAGCCACTGTACGTACCTGCTCAGTATGGAAAATAGCTTATCGTAGTTTGTTTGTGAGTAGTGACTTAACTAAGGTATTCAGAGTCAAAGGTGGTTTGTGGAATGTACTCCCTCAACACTTAATCTCCCCATTCTATATTCTCTAATAAAGGAACAACGCCTAGGCCTTCACTAAGAAGATCATAACAAGCATTAACCATCACAGAAGTAGAAGAAACCGCCCTTATTTCAACAACCTCACCACCTTCAATAGTTTTAGCTAGTAGCCCTGCTACTATGGTTTTTTCGTCACGATTAAGGTTTACTAGGTCTGTGGCTACGGCTGCAGCATTACTATTAGTAGCACCGGTTTCAGGACTAGCACTGCCATGTCCCCCCTTCCCCGTCGGCCAGTTTTTACCTTCCCCAACCTTTGTTATGCTCGCAAACTTATACAAACCTCTATTCTCTTTCTCGGTCGTTAGGTCTTTAAAACCACTACACTGAGACGTTTTAGTATTCTCGTTTCCACTTCCTGTGTATTCACTTACATAAGTCGTCGCCGAGCTCTTCGACTGCGACAATGCAGCATGACTCCCAGCACAAACCTTCTTATCAATTTCAGGGCTAGAAATCTCCACTGCCTTAGCAAACTGAACAAAGTCTTTCCCAGAGGTCTTAGCAAGAGCAGCGGTAAGTTTATCAGTCTGCCCAGTAACAACATCATAAGCTAACTCCTTAGCTAGTAGATATACTGTATCAGCTTCATCTTCCTTACTACCACTATCTCTAATACCCTTGGTCTTGTTTTAATAATAAAAGTTATTGCGTATACTCCTAGTTTATACCTAGCTAGCGCTCCGTAGGCAGTTGTCATACTTTCCAGTGTTTTCTAATTAGGGTCGTATTGCAGTGATATGTTTCAGAGTTTTATAGGTACAACCTTATCGTATCCCCAGAAACTGCAAGACAGCTTGACCTGTAATGCGTTCAATACCATCCGCATCAGACACAGATTAGCTTTCCTCGGAGTACAGATAACCTCTGTAAAGTTTTAGAGAAGATTCTTAGATAGCAAGTAATTTCATGCTAGGTAAGATCATAAAGCCACTATACGGACCTTATCAGTATGGTGAATTGCTGATCGTGGTTTGTTTCGTGAGTAGTGACTTAACTAAGGTATTCAGAGTCAAAGGTGGTTTGTGGAATGTACTCCCTCAACACTTAATCTCCCCATTCTATATTCTCTAATAAAGGAACAACGCCTAGGCCTTCACTAAGAAGATCATAACAAGCATTAACCATCACAGAAGTAGAAGAAACCGCCCTTATTTCAACAACCTCACCACCTTCAATAGTTTTAGCTAGTAGCCCTGCTACTATGGTTTTTCAGGAGTGAGTTTTTTAGTTAGGTCGTCAGCAACAGCTGTTGCACTTGTCTTGAGCTACAACTGTCGTGTTTGTCGTAAGCTATGGGTTATGGAACCCTTTCTTCTTCTGTCCTCCACCACTGTGGACGTTTGCCAATCCTTATTATCATACCAAACGGATCCCCAGAAAATTCCTTCTGACAGGTTCTTCCGCTTCAGCTATTACCAGCAGATCCCCAAATATGACATGTTGTCTTAGCCCCTGCTAGCTACAGTCTTGTGGTTTCATAAAACCCCATAATCACCTCGGCGCTCGGTCTCAGTTCCAGAAACATTACAACCATACCAGCTGACTTTTCTATTTTTTAGATTGCTCTACAGTATCTTGGGAAGGACTTAAATATAACTAGGCTTTACTCCACTCAATCTCCACATCCCTAACCATCTCCTCAATATCCGAAGAGTGCGTAATCCGAACATTCACATCAAATGGTACCACCCCATCCAAAATATCAGGCCATTCCACTAGAACAAGATTGTTATCACAAAAATCAAAAAAGCCCACTTCTTGCACTTCCTTCAAAGTGGATAGCCTATATAAATCCACATGATACAGCGAAAAAGCAGGAGTGCTATACTCATGAACCAAAGAAAAAGTAGGACTACCGAGGAAATCCTCCCCCGAAAAGCAATCTATTATTTCCCTACTAAAAGCCGTCTTACCAACTCCAAGGTTTCCCCTCAAGGCAACAACCATACCTCCCCGAAGACTTCCAGCCAATTCCCTGGCTACCCTTCTAAGAGATAACAGGTCTAGACCTTCGTATCGGCAAGATAACATCGCCTACTATCGAAAACCCCTACCTGCGGTCACCCATAAGATGCAGCATATGGACGAATATATTGATATAAGAGAAGTACAAGCTAGTAGCACCTAGAATAGACATCTTCCCTACAGTGTTACTATCACCATCATTAAAGCGGTAATACATATCCTTTATCTCCTGTGCATTTACTGCAGTGAGAGCCGTAAATACAAGAACAGCAACAACAGAAATAGCGAAATAAAGAGGTCCACTCCGCATAAACAAGTTAACTACTGAAGCTATTATCAAGCCCACAACACCCATAGTCAAAAATGTGCTAAACTTAGATAAATCTCTCTTAGTAGTATTACCATACCAGGCCATAGTCCCAAACATAGCAGAGGAAATGAAGAAAACCCTGGCAATACTATGAGACGTATACACCATGAAAACGTACGACAGCGATAAACCCATCATCGCTGAGAACCCCAGAAACACCATCATCATCGTCTGATAGCTCATCTGATGAACCCTAGCAGACATAACAAAAACAGTAATAACAGGAGCTAATGAAACCACCCAATGCAAAGGAGTTCCATATATCGCAGCCATTAATCCCCCGGAAAGCGACGCTATAAATGCAACAGCCCCAGTAATCCCCAAAGCCAATGCCATATAGTTATAAACGCGCACCAGGTAGCTTCTCAGCCCCGCGCAATAATAGGCACTCTCATACCTAACGTTATAACTATCCATAAAGTCCCCTACCTAAGTGACAATAACCCGGGATTCTAACATACTCACACCTTGCACGCAATGAAAATAGGAACAATCCACCCCCACCCCCATTCAAAGCATTAACTATTGCTCAACTAATATGGTATGGCTAACATACCAAGAACTTGAAAATAACTACAGAATACCGCAACCACAAGAGATACGAATAATCAGCTCTCTAATAGAACTTCTCCCTTCTCAACTTAGATAAATAAAGACAATTTAAAATGGCCCTAAAGTAAATACTCTTCAATGAGAACCATGGCAATCTGCACCAAACCACGCCCTGTACGACTCATATTATCAGCAACTAACCACATACTAAAGCCATAAGGAACCGTGTCATCTACCCTAAACCTAGAGACGTAAACCTCACTGTCATTAACACACTCTATAGGGGTGGTATAGCTCATTTCACTATCTTTCTCTATCACCAAAACGTCCGACCCCTGACCCCAGGCTTCCAATATCTCATCCTTAGATATATAGCCACTAAATTCAACGTTAATAACCGCAGAGTGCGCTACAAAAACAGGAACAAATACGCAAGTGGCAGTTACTCCTATTCCACCACCCAAGACCTTTACAGTTTCATTAGAGATATTTACTTCCTCTTGAGTAAAATCACCATCGGCAAATTCTCCAACACAGGGAATACAATTAAAAGATACCTGCCTAGGAAACTCACGTGGCTTCACCTTGCCATTCATGAAAATAGATTTGGTCTGATCATAAAGTTCATTCATTGCGCTCCTGCACGCATGAGATACAGAATGATACGTCGATACAACCACCCGCTCTATCTTCACCAATTTATGCAAAGGAAATAACACTTCTATCAACTGAGATGCCATGCTACATGGCGTTGCTATGATATTTCCATCCTTATACATGCCTATACATGCACTGTTCACCCCAGGAACAATGAGCGGAACCCCCGCTTCCATGCGCGAAAAAGAAGAGCTGTCTATAACAACGCACCCTCTACCAGCTGCTTCTCTAACATACCTCTCAGATATCGCATCAGTAGCAGTAAATATAGCTATAGAAGCCTGAGAAAAGTCATACTTATCCAAACTCTCACACGTGAGATTAAATTTCTCTCCATAACTAACACTCTTTCCAACAGAGTCAGAATAAGAAAGAGCAACAACATTACTATAAGAAAAATCAGCCTCACTAAGGGCATTCAAAACCACCCGCCCCAGCATAGTGGTAGCGCCAACTACAGCTATAATATGATCCATATCTAGAAATAAAAAGACATCAAAGAACTAATAAAGCCCTTGTTGTAGTCCATAGACTTTCTAAAAGCATCATCAAAGGCTGCCTTTATCAAGTCCTCAACCACAAAAGCTTTTTCCCCAAGAAGCGCCGGATCCACCTTTACTTCTTGTACTTTATACTCCACAAGATTTGACAAGAGTATCTTAACAGATACCCTCCCACCAAGAGACTGCCCCTCAAAAGACTTCGGCTCCTGATACACTTTTAGCTCAGACAGCTTTTTCTTCAGAGCATCTTGCAAATCTGCAAATTTCTGATCATCAAAAGACATAAAGATACCCCTCAGACATCAAAACTCTTAAAGCTCACAACAGAAGCACCATCGAAGTTTTTCACAACATCAACTACAGCCTCATCATCATCCGGATTGTACACCTTACCCCGGTCATTGACATCATTATTTTTCTTATCTCCTAAAACAGAAATACCACCTACAGCATTTGTAGGACTACTAGCAGCTCCCATAAAACAAGGTCTACTGCGCGCAGACATACTTCCTGCATTTAAAGATTCACTCCTTCCTTGCCCTCCAGAAGGAGGCATATCCCCATACTTCGAAGATATAGAAGAAGCTATCTTTTGAGGAGAAGGTAAATCACTCAAGTAACATAACCTAACTATTAGCATCTCACCAGCTTGCTCCGGACTCTCAGAACTCTTAATCTCCTGAATTCCATGTAGAACCAACTGCCACAATCTAGAAAGAAAAGGAGTAGAACCAGACTTTTCAGCAGTAAATAACTCTTCCCCTAGACCATGGTGAAAATCCTTATCAATAGAATACATACAAAGCCCATAAACGACCTTCTGCATCCCCTCAAAAATTATGACCGGCGTACTAGCATTACATAACTCTCTAAAGCCATCTATAGCGCTTTTGACATCACTACTTATAATATCTCTTACAATGCCCTCAAGAATCTTCTTATCAACACAACCAAGCAACTCCCTAACTTCCTGCAGGGAAATTTTATTGTTAGAATAAATAAGAGCCTGCTCTAGCAGGAAAAGAGAATTTCTAACAGAACCAGAAGAATTCTCAGCTATAAGCATCAGACTACTTTCATCATGAGCTATATTCTCCTTAGCCGATATTTTTACAAGATGATCGTATAACTGTTTTATCGGTAGCTTACCCAGATCCAATCTTAAACACCTAGAAGCTACGGTTACAGGAACCTTTCTAACTTCCGTAGTAGCCATAATAAACTTTGCATGCTGAGCTGGACTTTCCAAAGTCTTTAATAACGCATTAAATGCGCTAGTGGAGAGCATATGCACTTCGTCTATGATATAGACTTTAAACCTAGAGCTTACCGGGAGATAGTTGGAACTCTCCAAGATCACTCTAATATCATCCACACTGGTATTACTAGCAGCATCCATCTCCACAACATCTGGGTTATGAGAGTTTTTAATAGAAGTACAAGTAGCGCATGTCCCACAGGGAGACGAAGTAGGCCCATTCTCACAATTAAGACACAGCGAGACTATCCTTGCGCACGTAGTCTTACCAACGCCACTAGCACCCACCATTAATAAAGGAGTATTAAGATTTCCGACGGAAAAAGAATTTCTCAGTATCCGGACCAAGACATCCTGACCAACAAGATCATCAAAGTTGCTCGGCCTGTACTTTAGCGCCAAATTCACCAGTGCACCACCCTTAGCAGAACCCAGTGGACAGTGCAACCCGAATACTCAATGCTACGGCTGCTTTATTTCTAACCTGACCGACTTCACACGAAACCCGCTCGCACTGCCCACTACCTTTTAGCACAATTCGCTCAGAAATTCCAACAATGTTTAAAGTACATATGGAATTTATAAAAATTTCTGCGCTATTAGGGCGACATCCAGCATTCTATTAGCAAAAGCCCACTCGTTATCATACCAAGCAACCACGCGAGAGAAGTTGGCATCATTTACGTGAGTTTCGCAGAGATCAAAAATTGCACTATAAGTAGTGTGATTAAAATCCACTGACACTAACATCTCCTCAGTGGCTAAGAGCACATCTTTCCTAATATCAGCAGCTTTCGATAATGCATCATTTATGGAGGAGCGTGGCACTTTTACAGAAGGAACAAAAGTGAAATCAACCATAGATACATTAGGAGTAGGAACCCTTACCGCAGCAACGGAAATTTTGCCATCTAAGTGAGGGAAAAGTAGTGATAATGCCTTAGATGCACCGGTAGAAGTAGGTATCATGGACAAACCACATGCTCTAGCTCTACGGAAGTCCTTATGGCTTCCATCTACATGATTCTGGTCATTAGTGTACGCATGAACAGTGGTTATAAAACCACCATCTATTCCAAATTCACGATCAATAGCTCCCACAACATGAGCAGCACAGTTTGTAGTGCATGATCCTACGGAAATAACCTTATGATCGTTGGTGATACTGCCCTCATTTATACCATAGATCACTTGTAAATCAGCACCATCCACAGGAGCGGAAACTATAACCTTTTTTACAGTACCCCTAATATGCTTTGCTGCGAGAGGCTTCTTATTAAACTTACCCGTACACTCAAAAACGACATCCACCCCACATGAATCCCAAGGGACATTTTCAGGGTCTCTTTCGCAGAAAAACTTTATTTTCTTCCCATTAACCGAAAAAAAGTCTTCTCCTATCTTTTCTATCGCGTGCTCATATACACCATGCACTGAGTCATTTTTTAGCAAATGCCTATGCAAATCTATACTTGAAGAACCATTCACTGCAGCAAGCTCAATCTTTGAAGAACTATCTAAACTGCATAACAACCTAAACAAACAGCGACCTATCCTACCAAGGCCATTTATTCCCACTCTAATCATCACAAATTATTAACAACTAGATAACATTTTAGTCTGCCACTCACACAATGTTTATGCAACTAATTATACATCTCAACACGGGGTAAATTTTTGCAGTAACAGTGGTTGGAATTTTGGAGACCTGTTATCTAGGATTCTATTATTATGAATCTATTATTTAGATATACAAGGGTATAAGGGAGAGTAACGGAGAGACTAAGGCAGTATATCCATACTTAAAGGATGGAAAGAGTGTAAAGCTAGAGTCACACAAGTTTGACTGGAACACACCTGATCCTCGGATTGGGTTTAAGGACAACATGCTTGTAGCTATGGAAGGTAGTGTTGGTTATGGTATTGGTGGTGCCAGGGTTGAGCTTGAGATTGGTTACGAGCGCTTCAAGACCAAGGGTATTAGAGATAGTGGTAGTAAGGAAGATGAAGCTGATACAGTATATCTACTAGCTAAGGAGTTAGCTTATGATGTTGTTACTGGGCAGACTGATAAGCTTACTGCCGCTCTTGCTAAGACCTCCGGTAAAGATATTGTTCAGTTTGCTAAGGCGGTTGGGGTTTCTCATCCTAATATCGATGGGAAGGTTTGTAGGACAAAACGGGGACATACGAGTCAGATATCAACACATGGAATATATGCGGGCGAAACGAACGCGAAGAGCAGCGCAGGGCATGGGGAAACTGCTCTTTGTGGTGGGCACGGTTCAACAGCTAACGGCGCACAGACACAAGCGCAGAACACACCACAAGTATTTAGAGACTTTGTGAAGGCAACACTGTTGGTAGATGGTAGTAAGAATTGGCCAACATCAACGGCTGCTGCTGATGCGGTCCAAAAGGCTACGCCAAACGACAACGCCACAGCTGTAGCTAGAGACCTAGTACAGGAGCTAACCCCTGAAGAAAAAACCATAGTAGCAGGGTTACTAGCTAAAACTATTGAAGGTGGTGAGGTTGTTGAGATTAGGGCGGTTTCTTCTACTTCTGTAATGGTCAATGCTTGTTATGATCTTCTTAGTGAAGGTTTAGGCGTTGTTCCTTATGCTTGTGTTGGGCTCGGTGGAAACTTCGTTGGTGTTGTTGACGAGTACAGCACAATCCGTCCGTCTTTAACCCTATATGCCCGTAGAAAGTAACTAGGCAAAATTAGTGCTGCACCACTCGTGAAACAAACTACGATCAGCGATTCACCATACTTAGTAGGTCCGTACAGTGGCTTTACGCTCTTACCCATCATGAAAAATACTTGCTATCTAGGAATCTCCTCTAAAACTTTACAGAGGTTATCTGTACTTCAAGGAAAGCTAATCTGTGGTCTGATGCGGATGGTGTCTAGAACATCACTCCTAAACTTGCTTATAGGTTAAAGGCTGGCTTGAGTTATCAGCTCTCTCCTGAAATCTCTGCTTTTGCAGGTGGATTCTACCATCGTGTTGTTGGAGATGGTGTTTATGATGATCTTCCGGCTCAACTACTTTAAATCACAGGTATACCAAAAGCCTATGCAATAATTCTCATTATTGAAAAACAAGACCAAGGGTATTAGAGATAGTGGTAGTAAGGAAGATGAAGCTGATACAGTATATCTATTAGCTAAGGAGTTAGCTTATGATGTTGTTACTGGGCAGACTGATAACCTTGCCGCTGCTCTTGCTAAGACCTCCGGGAAGGACATCGTTCAGTTTGCTAAGGCGGTGGAGATTTCTCATTCCGGCATTGGTAAGAAGGTTTGTGTGACGAAGAAGGGGACAAACAGTAGCAATTTATATGCCGTTTATGCTGAGAGGACGGATAACGTAGCTACGAGCGGGGAGGGAAAAGTGGCTGTGTGTGCTGGAACTAACGGGAATACCACAACCAAGCCCGCGGGCCAAACGATACCACAGGTGCTAAAGGACTTTGTCCGTGGAACACTTCTAGGAGATGGAAGTAAAAACTGGCCCACGTCGACAGGAACCGGAGCCTCTAACAATGACAACGCCACAGCGGTAGCTAAAGACCTAGTACAGGAGCTCACCCCCGAAGAAAAAACCATAGTAGCAGGGTTACTAGCTAAAACTATTGAAGGTGGTGAGGTTGTTGAAATCAGGGCGGTTTCTTCTACTTCTGTGATGGTAAATGCTTGTTATGATCTTCTTAGTGAAGGTTTAGGCGTTGTTCCTTATGCTTGCGTTGGTCTCGGTGGTAACTTCGTGGGTGTTGTTGATGGGCATATCACTCCTAAGCTTGCTTATAGGTTAAAGGCTGGCTTGAGTTATCAGCTCTCTCCTGAAATCTCCGCTTTTGCGGGTGGATTCTACCATCGTGTTGTGGGAGATGGCGTTTATGATGATCTGCCGGCTCAACGTCTTGTAGATGATACTAGTCCGGCGGGTCGTACTAAGGATACTGCTATTGCTAACTTCTCCATGGCTTATGTCGGTGGGGAATTTGGTGTTAGGTTTGCTTTTTAAGGTGGTTTGTTGGAAGCGGGGTAAGTCAAACTTACCCCGCTTCTATTAGGGAGTTAGTATATGAGATCTAGAAGTAAGCTATTATTAGGAAGCGTAATGATGTCGTTGGCTATAGTCATGGCTGGAAATGATGTCAGGGCTCATGATGACGTTAGCGCTTTGGATACTGGTGGTGCGGGATATTTCTATATTGGTTTGGATTACAGTCCAGCGTTTAGCAAGATAAGAGATTTTAGTATAAGGGAGAGTAACGGAGAGACTAAGGCAGTATATCCATACTTAAAGGATGGAAAGAGTGTAAAGCTAGAGTCTAACAAGTTTGACTGGAACACTCCTGATCCTCGGATTGGGTTTAAGGACAACATGCTTGTAGCTATGGAAGGCAGTGTTGGTTATGGTATTGGTGGTGCCAGGGTTGAGCTTGAGATTGGTTACGAGCGCTTCAAGACCAAGGGTATTAGAGATAGTGGTAGTAAGGAAGATGAAGCTGATACAGTATATCTACTAGCTAAGGAGTTAGCTTATGATGTTGTTACTGGGCAGACTGATAACCTTGCCGCTGCTCTTGCCAAGACCTCTGGGAAAGATATCGTTCAGTTTGCCAATGCTCTTGGAATTGCTCATTCTAAGATCGATGGGAAGGTTTGTAGTGGGACTCATGCCGCGGGCTCCACGGGAGGAAGCGTAACGGAATACAAGGCAGAGCCGGATGAAAACACAAAGACGGCACAGTGCAGCAATCTAGCCAGTAGTGGGCAGAGTGGGAAATCCTTTAGTAAGTTCGTTAAGGATGTAGAGCTGGAGAATAAGAACTGGCCCACGGGACGCATACATAGCACCAATACAAAGGATGGTACACCGAATGGCAACGCCAACGCCGTAGCCAAAGACCTAGTAAACCTTAATCGTGACGAAAAAACCATAGTAGCTGGGTTACTAGCTAAAACTATTGAAGGTGGGGAAGTGGTTGAGATTAGGGCGGTTTCTTCTACTTCTGTGATGGTCAATGCTTGTTATGATCTTCTTAGTGAAGGTTTAGGTGTTGTTCCTTATGCTTGCGTCGGGCTCGGTGGTAACTTCGTGGGCGTGGTTGATGGCCATATCACTCCTAAGCTTGCTTATAGATTAAAGGCTGGGTTGAGTTATCAGCTCTCTCCTGAAATCTCCGCTTTTGCGGGTGGATTCTACCATCGTGTTGTGGGAGATGGCGTTTATGATGATCTGCCGGCTCAACGTCTTGTAGATGATACTAGTCCGGCGGGTCGTACTAAGGATACTGCTATTGCTAACTTCTCCATGGCTTATGTCGGTGGGGAATTTGGTGTTAGGTTCGCTTTTTAAGCTTGCTTATCTAAAGAGGGGGGCTAAGGGCTCCCCTTTTCTACTTTAATTCTACTTCCTGCGGTACTTCACCCTCTTCCTGACTTCTTCTGGTTCTGCTACCATTAATTATTACTCCGTGACCGTTCCTATTATTTATTTTCTTGCTGCTCAGGTTAGAAGGTTTCTATCAGTGCTTGATGGGGATTTGGCGTGTTTTTATAGTGCAAATCGCATCGCTCCCATTTGTACAAATCTTGACACTTTTGGCTTCAATGTCTATTGTTGAGCAGTTAAAATTCTTGTGATACCCCATGGTTGAAATGAAGGACTCCCCCTCTGATAAGCAGCGGGCTGTTGATGCTGCTATTGGTCAGATTGAACGCGCTTTTGGGCGTGGATCTATTATGAGGCTGCAGAATAGCCCTGTAGAAGCTGTTGAGTGTGTTTCTACTGGGTCTATTGCTCTAGATGCAGCTCTAGGTGTTGGGGGGCTTCCTAGGGGCCGTATCATTGAGATTTTTGGCCCTGAAAGCTCGGGTAAGACTACCTTAGCTCTTCATGTTATTGCTGAGGCTCAGAAAAACGGTGGAGCTTGCGCCTTTATTGATGCCGAACATGCTTTGGATACGTTATACGCGAGAAAGCTAGGGGTATCTGTAGGAGATTTGATCGTATCTCAGCCTGACACCGGAGAACAGGCGTTGCACATTGTTGAGCATCTTGTGAACTCGGGTGCGGTGGACGTTATTGTTGTGGATTCTGTTGCTGCTTTAACTCCTCGTGCTGAAATTGAAGGGGATATGGGAGATCAGCACATGGGTTTGCAGGCTCGTCTATTGAGTCACGCGCTTCGGAAATTGACTTCTATAGTTTCTAAAGCCAACTGCTTGCTCGTGTTTATTAACCAAATTCGCATGAAAATAGGGGTTGTGTACGGTAATCCTGAGGTCACTACTGGTGGTAGTGCGCTGAAGTTTTACACCTCTATACGTCTTGATATTCGCAAGGTTAGTGCACTGAAGGAAAAAGAAAATGTTACTGGACACTTGGCGCGCGTAAAAGTAGTCAAGAATAAGGTTGCGCCTCCTTTCAAGCAAGCTGAGTTTGATATCATGTATAGTGAAGGTATCTCCAAAGTTGGGGAGATTCTGGATATGGGTGTAAGATTTGGCTTTATAGAAAAAGCTGGCTCTTATTATTCACATGAAGGTATCAAGCTTGGACAAGGCCGGGAGACAGCTAGAAGTTATCTCAAGAACAATGCTGATCTTTCTCATAAGTTAGAAGGGTTGATTAGGGCGAAATTATTGGAAAGCATGCGTAGCAGCGACGTTTTTGGTTCTGATGGACGCGCGCCTTCCGAGGAAATAGAGGAATCTTTCTAGTATAATCGCTTTATATAAGGGTTCTGATGCAAATTAAAACCTTAGTTGTATGCCAAGTTCTGCGCCAGTATATTTCATGCTAAAATTAGCAGTGGCTGCGTTTTTTGATCTTCCCTCGGGGCTGTGATCATCAACCAAGTGTCTTACTGGTAAATCCGAGTACTCCCCGTTACCTAAAACTCTATGGTAGAATACATCAGCAAATGCATTAACTTTCTGTGAAAGCTGATAACTTAGGCCCACTTTCAGCTTGTATGCGGGTCTAAGGTCACTACGCCCCTCTACAAATTCAATTATGTTGCCTCCTAAACCCAAGCAAGCATATGGAACTGCTACAAAGTCGTCAGCAACGATATCTGAGCACACATTAACAATGAAGGAAGTCGAAGAAATGCCTTTTATTTCTATAACTTCTGCACCTTCAATAGCTGTCAGAAATAGTTTAGCAACTATCTCTCTAGCTTCGCTGTAAAGTTCTTTTATGTCATTAGCAACTGTACCTGAAGCATCTCGTTGATAGCTATATCCGCTGCTGTCCTTTTGTACAATCCCTGCTTTTTTTAGGAAGGAACTTGAGTACACATGACCAGGATGACGATTGTTAATGCGCGGCCATTTCTCAACGCCTCTACCACCTAAAGAAGCTCTAAGGCCTAAAGGCCCGCTATATGGCTGTAGTGATATTCTTTGCTGTTGTTGTGCGCCTTCTGTTTTTTTTATCACTACCGTATGAGTTCCCACCCCAGTATCACAATTTCCTGCTTTTTCGTCGCCTTGTAGCAGCCCTCTGCGCAAAGCGCCTTTCACTCCCTTACAAATTTGCCTATCAATTCCAGGATGCTTTTCCTTTAGAGAGTCAGCAAAACCAACTATTTCCTTTCCAGAAACCCCGGCGAGGGCTACCGCGAGATTGCTAGCCTTTCCTGAGGCGACATTATATGCTAAATCTTTAGCTAATAAATACACTGTATCAGCGTAATCCTCTGTATCTCTACTACCTTTAGTACCCTTAGTCTTGAAGCGCTCGTAACCAATCTCTACTTCTATTCTGGTGTTCCCCATGCCATACCCAGCGCTTCCGCCCATGGTAACAAACATGTTGTCATCAAAACCAATCCAAGGATCAGGTCTATTCCAATCAAATCTGCCAGCTTCCAGCTTGACTACATCTCCGTCCCTCAGGTATGGGTATATACCTTTAGTTCCCCCGCTACTTTCTCCTATACTAAAATTTTTTATATTCACAAATGTAGGGCTGTAATCTAACCCCACGTAGAAATAACCATCCCTTTTGCTATTAGAGTGAGAACTAATTTTAGAATCCTGTTCGGCATATGCACTATTACCTGTCATGAGCATAGCTAACGACAAGATCACACATACTCGCCAAAACAGCTTGCCATAACTTAGAGCCTTCATAAATCAAACCCCAATAAACAGCCCAACCCGCGTCTTCAACCCATCACAGGGTACATTTCCCGTGGTTATGGCTTACCCAACCTGAACCACTTCACATACCCCCATCTTCTAAGGCCTGCAATTCCCTCACAGCAACAAGAGATATTACCTGTACACTAGGTAATACGCCTCAGCCCCGCACGCACCAAAAAGCACCCACTACAAGATCTTGTACACACTCCAGAAAGCAATGTCTCCTGTTGTAGAAGCCTCAGCATGCAAAACGCTGTCATGGTATTGGCAAAAAAAAATGCTTTGCTATTACCACGTACATACAAGCAGTGGTTGTGACTCACAGATTAACCTATTTTTAATGGTAACGATAAGTTATGCGCTATGGTCGCGGTAATACTAGTGATATTGAGCACATTATCGAGATTTTTGAGAAGAATAAACAGCCTTCAAACCCACTTCGCTAAAAGCAAAGTCAGCATGTAAATACTCCATAAGTTGGAATGTTGAGAAAATTAGACCAATAGTAAAAGCAAGCGAAGACTTTATGTCATCTATAATAAGATAGTGATGTGACCAAGTTATGGTACACCCCAATAGTAATAATGTCACCGTGTTCATAAATGGCAGAAACCATGCGGACTCTATTCCCACAGGTGACCATACTGTGGATACTTCCTCCGTGAAATCTACTAGCTGATATGCGGAAAATAACAAATTACGAGCTAGCTTTTTCTATAGAGAACAAACCATGCCTTATCCATGACATGCAGTGCATATCATAGAACCTAGTTAGAATTTAATGTGCAAAACATGTAAAGTTTGTTGTGGATAAATAGTTCTGCACCACAGCACCAGTAATGCAAGAAGATGCCTATCTCAATACTATTAAGAGTGTAAAAGGTGCAAACATCATTGACCCTTCTACTATAACATAAAGTACCAAATGATGGCATTATCAGGGATCTCGGGAATTTCGGCATCTTGGGAGCTTCAGGAATTCTAGGCATCTCGGGCATTTCAGGTATTTCAGAAATTTCGGGTATCCCAGGAATTTCAGGTATTCTCGGTATTTCAGGTATTCTTGGTATTTGAGGAACTTTGGGAATTTCAGGCGCATCAAGCATATCAGAGCGTACAGTTTAAGAGTTTTTTCACATAGTCTTCTTTAAGTACCAGATGCAGTGCCAGGCGCTTATGGTAGTCTAGATAATAAGGCAACTCATGAACACAAAGTACGCACCTTGCATAAAGAAGGCCATTCTACATGGCGCATATGTTCATAATTTATTTGCCATGTCAACAACACAGGATAACTCCGGTATCAGAATATCTTAGCCAAGGTTTCCCATAGAAGGCTCAAGATTGTTGGGTATCATAGCCTCATAGTAGTACACGGGAATCTATGTAAATATTGTAAGCTCCTGCCGATGGTTGGGGTAGGTAAATAGATTAGGCTGCGGTTTTATACTTTCCAAAACCTGGGAGTTTTACGGGGAAGAAGTTGTAGATCTACACGCTCGTGGTGGTAGAATTTTTATTTGTATTTTATACAAAGAATTACAAACCTTCATTCGCATTGCTGAACCAAGGGGGATTATCCCTAATTTCATAATGCTACAAATGATATGATCAGATGCTATAATGATAAAAGATAAAATACATTGTTATTTTATGCATTAAAGCAATATTTACGTCATTTTCATGATATTTCTGGAATATATTACTTCCTTTCCATTAGTTATTAATTAATGTTTATTCCTTAAAAACGCTGTCCTGCAGATTAGGGGGCACGGTAGATACCAATCTATACGTAGCTTCATATACGATGCAGGCTAATTTGAGGTGGTAAATTTATGAAGCTAGTAGAGAGGATAGTAGGACGGAAGAGCGTTTCGGCATTGGTAATTTTTTGTACGATTTTATGTGTACCATTCCAGGCATTTTCTCATGAATCTACTGATAATTTTAAGTCCAAAAATCGCCTATATTTTGCAGGAACATACAAGATTAGTGTTCCAAATTTTGGTAGCTTAGAGGTTGAGGAAAGCAATTCTCATGTACCTAACGTTGGTACAGTTCTCAGAAAGAGTATGAAGGGCAATGTACTAGTGAACACCGGAAAACATAAATCATTCGATGCGTATTATAAAGAGGAATTTTACAGTAATGATTATTTTGGTTTTTCTGGAAGCATTGGTTACGCAATAAATAACTTCAGAATAGAAGTAGAGGGAATGAACAGTGAGTTCAAAATTAAGGCAGGCAAGGGTTCCGTTCATAAAGACGATGCATTTTACATCGCGTTGGTGCGCGAGAGAACTATTTCAAATAATAACTACGTCGTGGTAAAAAATAAGAGCGTAGCTGTGACTTCTGTGGCGTTAAGTCTATGTTATGACATTAAGTCACTAAGCGATATTGTAATTTCGTACTTATGCTTTGGTGTGAGTGGAAATGCTGTTGATTTATTGGAAACACGGAAGCTAACCCACGGGTATTACGGTAGAATAGGCGCAGGATTTCTGGTTACACGAGATATTCTGTTATCGGTAGGAGGATATTATCATCGATTACATGCTAATGAGTTTAGTGGACTCAAACTATTTATACCGGCCGCAACAGCAAGGGAGATGAGACCTGCGCCTACTTCAGCCCATGCTAAAATGGATATTGCATATCTTGGAGTAGAAATGAGCCTCAGATACTCTTTTTAGAGTGCTATGCATGGTTGTGTTGTTTCAAAAACAAAGAATTAAGGTAGTGAAGGTAACAATATTCTCAAAACATGAGCCCGTGCGCTAATATGATACACAAATAGTGCTTAGTTAAGTGCTTGACTTGTAGTGCATACACGCTAGAATGCGTACTTGAAGGTTTCTTTAGCGTTGGGGGCTCTCGTGAGGTTTGTGGGTACTCTTTTGGCATCGTTGTTTTTGTGCTTTCCACTTGCAGCTTTTTCTGGGTTGCATGTTGTTTCTGGAGTGGGATCTTTGTACTTTGGAGGTGTTTATAAGCCTGCTTCACCTCTTCTAGATGATGTCACGTTGCAGGGGGCGTTTGGGGCGTCGGTTAGAGTTGCTCCTCTTGAGAGGTTTTCTTCTTCGGAAGTGGCGAATAGTAATTTATCTGCCAATATCAGGAAGTTTGATGATTTATCGTTGGTGGCTAGTTCGAATAGTTACAATGAGAATATGCTGGGTCATGCCTTTGTTGCGGGTTACTCAGGCAATGGTGTGAGGCTAGAATTTGAGTTTCTCCGTGAGAAATTTGATATATCTAGAGGTTTCTTTAGTGAGCAGCACGGGGACAGGTTTAGATACTCGTTGGCACGTATAGCGGTAAACAAGGATGCAGGGGATAGTGATGTCTTGGTGCTGCGTAACGATGGGATGTCGCTTGTGGGTAGTGTTGCGAGCATGTGTAAAGACGTTGAATGGACTGTAGTGAGGCCTTATGTATGTGCAGGGTTTGGTATCGAGCGTTTGCGTACATTTAGGGCTGAGGTATATAGCTTTGCGTACCAAATAAAGGGTGGTGCTAGTTTTAAGTTAGGTAGGGGCCTCGAGGGGTTTTGTGGCATCTATTATCATGATCTAGGTGGTAGTGGTAAGGTTCCTGCTCCTAGGGAGCGTGATGTTTTAATAAAGGGACAACGTGTTACTTCTAAGAAGAGTGTTGTTCCTGTAGATCCTGTGTTGCGTACAGATGTGGCGTACCTTGGTTTTGAGTTGGGTGTTAGAATTTATCCAGTCTCTTTGTTGAGTAGGTAGTTTTGGTAATCGAGGACAGGATTCTAGTGGTGCTGTGGCTTTTGTGTTAGCTTTGCGTGTTGCTCTGCTGGTGAACTGTAGTATATGTCGTTTCGGGATCTTAGGGGCTTTTTAGATTTTCTTGAGAAGAAGGGGGAGCTAGTACGCGTTGGGGAGGAGGTTTCCCCTGTTCTAGAAATAACTGAAATACATAGCAGGCTGATAAGATCGGCTGGTCCTGCTGTTGTGTTTGAGAATGTAGTTAATGAGTACGGCTCTTCTGGTATACCTGTAGTAGCTAATCTGTTTGGTACTATAGAGAGGATTTCCTATGGTTTGGGGATAGAGTCATGTGGATTACGTGATGTTGGAAGGCTACTAGCTTTTCTTAGGATGCCAACTCCTCCTGAGAGCTTTCGTGACTTGCTGGGTATGTTCCCAATACTCAGGAATGTGGTTTCTGCCAGAACTACTGTAGTCAAGAAAGCAAAATGTCAGGAGGTGGTGTTAACAGGGGATGATGTAGATTTACGTAAGTTTCCGATACAGACTTGTTGGCCTGGAGATGTTGCTCCTTTAATAACGTGGCCGATAGTTGTAACGCATGGTCCTACTAATACACGAGAGGATAACTTCAACTTGGGTATATATCGTCTGCAGGTTGTAAGCGAAAATACCGCCATAATGAGGTGGTTGCGACATAGAGGAGGAGCGCAGCAGTATTTCAGATGGAAAAAAGAAGGTAAGGGAGATTTTCCTGTTGCGGTAGTGTTGGGGGCTGATCCTGCTACAACTATAGCCGCTGTGACGCCAGTTCCAGAAACTTTATCCGAGTATCAATTTGCGGGGATATTGCGTAAGAGACCGACAGAATTGGTGAATTGTATTACTGTTCCGCTGCGTGTTCCTGCTAATGCAGAGATAGTTCTGGAGGGGTACGTTAGTGCAAGTGAGTTACTGGATGAGGGGCCGTATGGCGATCATACCGGGTACTATAATTCTGTGGAAAAGTTTCCGAAATTTGTGATAAAGGCTATCACTATGAGGAATTCACCAATGTACCATAGTACGTTCACTGGCCGCCCGCCGGATGAATGTTCTGTGTTAGGCGAAGCGCTTAACGAGATTATAATTCCCATGATGATTTCTCAATATCCTGAGATTGTGGATTTCTGGTTACCTCCTGAGGGGTGTTCTTATCGTGTTGCTATAGTATCTATAAAGAAGGCTTATCCGGGGCATGCCCGTAGGATTGTCATGGGTGTATTGTCATTCCTTCGTCAGTTTATGTACGTGAAATTTGTGATAGTTGTAGACGATGATATATGTGTACGAGATTGGAAGGATGTAATATGGGCTATCTCCACTAGAATGGATCCTTCGAGAGACATGATGTACATTGAGGATGCTCCTATCGACTATTTGGATTTTGCGTCTTCGGAAACGGGTCTTGGTAGTAAAGTGGGTTTTGATGCTACCAATAAGATTTATCCGGAAACTAAGAGGGAGTGGGGCGTAAAAATTGAGATGAGTAAGGAGATTATAGATAAAGTCACTTCAAGGTGGGGACAATATGGCTTTGAGGAAAAAAGCCAGTAGATTGTCTTGCGTATGATGTGGTATGACATCTTATGGGCGGCGGTTGGCCACATAGTTGCCTATATTTTTGTGTATTAAGCTCTAAGCTTGGGTTAGCTGTTTTGTGGGAATTGCGTTTTGTGGCGTAGATCCTGCAATGTTCTCTATTGCATCATAATATAATTTTGATTTTTCCGTAGTTTAAATATTTTTTTAAGTATAATGCACGACTCTCAAGCCAATTTTTCGGTCATGCGATAGATATTTCTATTGTGTTATCGATCTTTACGGGAATGAGGGGAGTTTATGATTAGGCCTTTGGGCATGGGAATAGTTGTTATATTTGTACTACTTGGTACAGCGGTAACATCTGCACATGCAGATAATGACAAGTCAGGCTTTTTTGTGGGCTTGGGATATGGACTATCCGTGAGCCAGGTACATAATTTTAAAATCGATGATGGCGGAGAGACGCGTTGGCTGTTTCCCTTTCATGAGCGAGTGCACAGAGAGGAATTGCACTCTGCAAATTTCTATTGGGGTCCAGAGGTTGCTTCGGAGATAAGATTTCAGAGAGGTAACACTACTTTCGGGGGAGTGCTGGATATTTATTCTCTGCTGTACGGTTAGAAATTGATCTTACACACGAAAGATCCGAAATTCTAAAATCTGGGTTACATAAGGGCCGCAAAGGTGGTGCTATGCCCTTTGTATTAGGAAAACACAAAGCGATGGTGTCTTTACAGAGGGGCTATGATCGTATTGATTTAATCGGAAGTCTTTCGCGTGAAAATGTTATCGCTATAGAAAAATACATGGTGGCAGAACTAGGATATGATCAACTGAGAAGACTTTCGGTAATGCAGGAAGAAGAACTCAAGAGAGTTAATAAAACTAAGAAAGTTGTTGGGGCTTTTCCCAGAAATAGGAGCGATAATTTTTTTAATTTACTGGATCTGATGATTGTGCAAAGCGTTCTTTTCACAAAAGCTCTTGCTTTGACGGTTGAGGGTGCTGAAGTGATAGAGATTATGGCCATAAGGAATACCACTGCTACGTTGAATTTGTGTTATGACTTTCCTAGCATGGAGTTGGTTAAACTCAACATTTCACCTTACACATGCGCCGGAATAGGTGGAAGCGTTATAGGTATTACAAAAGGGCACGCCAATTTACAACTTTCATACAAGCTCAAACTTGGTTTAAATTACCGTTTCCTCTCAAATGCTGTGGCATATATAGGTACTTCATATCAGAAAGTTTTAGGGTCGGAGTACTATAATGTGCCACTAAAGCGGTTGGTTGACGATATCAGCCCAACCAACAGCGTTAGAGAGAAAACGAGTGTGGGGTTTGGATTACAGTACGTTGGGTTAGAATTGGGCGCACGTGTATCTTTCTGAAAAGTTTTCAAAGTTTTTTGGTGTGATGGAGCGTGGATCACCGAAGATAGCAGTTAGTGTGTTACTATACATGGCTCACTGACTGCTGCGCTAAAAGAATTTGTTTGTAATAGTGCTTATGGTGCTAACAAAGTAGACTACGTTATCTTTTATAAATAAGACTGTTACTTTCTAATAAACGGTGCTGTTCTTAGCTTTGCGTCAAAGCTTGCCTGTTAAGTACGCAAGCATGAGCCCTAGACAAGAGTATTGAGTAATACAGTTTATATACCCGTCCACACCGTATTTAGAAGATAAACGCCAGTCTAGATTATGGTAGATGCGTCCATAAACTTTCCATACTTTATCGAGAGAGCAGTTCCCCTTGGCAGCCCTATACCGCACTGCCCCATCTATAAGCATAATTTTTATGTGAGTAAAAACCATGTACTAGAACGGAAGTTACTGTTTGTGATATATTAGGCTATAGTCCAGTTGTATCATGTCCTTATCATAATAGAGATAAACGCTAGTCTAGATTATGGTAGATGCGTCCATAAACTTTCCATACTTTATCGAGAGAGGGTAGTTCCTCTTAGCAGCCCTATACCGCACTGCCCCATCTATAAGCATAATTTTTATGTGAGCCAACACCATGTACTGGAACGGAAGTTACTGTTTGTGATATATCTGGCTATAGTCCGGTTATATTATGCACTTATCATGATGGAGATAAACGCCAGTCTAGATTACGTTAGATGAGTTCATACACTTTTTATACTCTGTTGAGAGAGCAGTCCTGCGCATAGCAGCATATCCTGCATGCCATAGCACTAAGCGTACACTCATTTCTAGCGCCGTGAATTGTTATTTTCCCAGGATTCTGCTTTGTGCATCACATAATCAAGCAGCTATAGACCAGTAATATTATTCACTCCCTCATCTTTAATACGTAAACGCTACCTCCGGCAGTGATCTAGAAAGACATGCACTATTCGGCGTACTGCATCACGATTAGCTTAACCTCTCCGGACAGACGACTGTACGCGATGGTCAGAATTCATAAGTCTCATGTAACACTGCCTCGCACAATGCGGATACAGGTTTTTAAAAGGGATTTGATGTTGAACTTAGATGTCACATATAGATGCATATCTAATCTCTAGCTACGGTTATATTTAAAAGATTAAGTGCCAATTTAAGGTGGATAATAAAACATTCCCTTTTGTACTGTATGGGAGCAGCTCCTCTGAGCAAAGCCATGTACTATACTTTCACATTTAAAAGTGACTACACAACTTTTTTTCGGTGAAGTTATGGCGTTCGCCATATGTGAATGTAACGCAGCACACCCGCGTTAGAGAAGCCTTAGCTAAATACACACCTCTACACTGTGATATTACTTACACTGGCGTATATCACATGATTATCTTTCATCTATAAAAGATGTAATGTGAAGCACATTAGCAGGTTTTACTTTAGTATTTTTCCACAGTACGGACAGGGACGTTCTTCATCAGGAGCAACCTTGAGGTATACTTTGGGATGCCCGAAGAAATTATCATCACTATTATTCCCGTTACACGATAATATTTTTTCTCCCTTTTCTTCAGCACTACTCATCAATGGCAACCTCTAAAAACCACTGTTCATTCTTAACCCTAAATTGCTTACCAAGCCCATACGCACACCAACGTCTATCAAAACCTTAGTTAAGACTACTGCCGAAAGCATAGAGCATAGTATACCAATGCCTAAGGTCGCAGCAAACCCCTGAACTGAAGTACTCCCAGATACCAGCATGATAACCGCCACTATCAGTGTCGTCATGTTAGAGTCAAAAATAGTCGACATGGCATTCTTAAAGCCACGCTCCACAGCTAACCTGAGCTTACCAGAAGCACGCATTTCTTCCCTAATTCTCTCAAAAATGAGAACATTAGCATCAATGGACATACCCACCGTTAGAGTAATTCCTGCAATACCAGGCAAGGTTAGAGTAGCGCCTAGAAACGTCATAGCCAGCAGGACGAACACTATATTGAAAACTAGACCTATAACAGCAAAAAGACCTAGTACTCCGTAAGACATAATAACGAAAATAGAAACGACAGCTATAGACGATATTGTCGCTAGCCGACCTTTCTCTATAGATCTTGCTCCTAAACTCGGACCCACAACTCTTTCTTCAATAATGTTCAACGGGGCTGGAAGCGCTCCCGACTTTAGTAAAATGGCTAACTCTTTAGCCGTTTCCAAGTCAAATCTACCAGTGATCTCTCCATTTCCCCCGAGAATGGGTTCCCGTATCACAGGGGCAGTGAGGACAACATTATCCAAAACAGCAGCAAATGGTTTGCCTGCATGTTGCTTGGTAATGTCGGCGAATTTTTTAGTGGCAGCACTATCAAACTTAAAATACACAACTGCTCTTCCTACGCTGTTGAGCCCGGCGCTTGCATCCACCAGGGAATCGCCACTAATTTCCACACGCTTCATAACAGGAAAAGCATTCCCTGATGCATCGTACAACAGACGTGTGGTCAAAGGATTAATATCAGCTAGGTTTTTAACATCTTCTAGCAGGTGAAAGGTAAGTTTAGCTGTTTTACCTATAAGTGACTTTATATTATCAACATTGTGCACTCCTGGAACCTGTAGTGATATTTTATTCTCACCCTGGCTCTTTATCGTGATTTCTTTCGTTCCAGACTTATCCAGCCTGCGTAGTATGTTATTTGTAGAGTCGTCGATAACCCCTTTGAGCAAGGATTTTGTATATGATTCTGTGAAGGAAATCAGGAGGTGCGGTGATGTGCCAGTAAAGTCCACGTTTTTGTTAAATGCCTTCACGCGAGCAAGATCTGCAGGATCGCCAAGATGCAAAACTACTGTTCGATTTTTCACGTACAGCTTATCATACGGTATTTTTTCTCTCTGCAGAAAATCCTGAAGCTCATCGCTCAAGCCATACAACCTCTCCTTGAGGTATTCTTGAAAATCAACTTCTAATAGTAAATACGTGCCTCCCCGCAAATCTAATCCAAGATTGGCTTTCTTTTGAGACACAAAAAACTTTGAGTCCACAAAATTGGGCAACACAAAGTATATAGAGAGGGCACACAACAAGAATGTGGCTACAGCCTTACCTACTAATTGCATATGTCACTACTATACAATATAAGGTACATTGTATTCGATCCAGGACAATCGGGATAGTGATTTGATGCGACATTTTAAAATTACTTCTGAGTTTGATGCAGCAGGCGATCAGCCAGAAGCAATTCGTAAGTTGTCTGAGGGTATTGAGCGAGGTGTTCGGGAGCAGGTATTGCTAGGAGTAACGGGTTCTGGAAAAACGTTCACTATGGCTTCTGTCATAGAAAAAAGACAATGTCCCGCACTAATAGTTGCTCATAATAAAACGCTTGCAGCGCAGCTTTATGAAGAAATGCGCATATTTTTCCCTAATAACGCAGTTGAATATTTTGTATCTTACTATGACTACTACCAGCCAGAGGCGTACATTCCGCACAGTGATGTGTATATCGAAAAAGACGCCCTTATAAACGAGAAAATAGATATGCTTCGGCATTCTGCAACCAGGTCAATACTGGAAAGAAGAGATGTTATAGTTGTAGCTAGTGTGTCGTGCATATACGGTTTAGGCTCCCCAGAACTGTACTCAGAGATGACAATCCCATTGTCTGTAGGTATGCAGATAGACCTGTGTCAGTTGAAAGAGAAATTGGTGGAACTGCAATACAAAAGTGGCTCACAGTGCGAGCGGGGAACTTTTAGCGTCAAGGGAGATATTGTTACCATTTTTCCATCACACCACGAAGACCATGTATGGCGTATTTCAATGTTTGGGGATGTTATAGAATCAATACAGGAAGTAGATAACAATCTCGGAATAGCAGTTGCCAATCTTGAGAAAGTAAAAGTTTTTCCCAATAGCCACTATGTCACTCCTCGTCCCACACTTATGCAGGCTTTGTCAAGAATAGAAGAGGAACTGCAAGAATGCGTTATCAACTATCGCAAGAATAACAAGATAATAGAGGCAGAGAGAATATTAGAGCGCACAAAATTTGACATTGAAATGATGAAGGAAACAGGCACCTGCAAGGGCATAGAGAACTACTCCCGGTATCTATGTGGTAAGGCTGCTGGCGAACCCCCTAATACACTCTTAGACTATCTACCAGTGGATTCGTTGATGTTCATTGACGAAAGTCACATCACAATCCCACAAATACGATCTATGTACAATGGCGATAGGGTGAGAAAGGCAAACCTGATAACGCATGGGTTTAGGTTGCCGTCTGCTCTAGATAATCGTCCTCTCACTTTTGAAGAGTGGGAAAGTAGGAAGACAACATTAGTGTACGTTTCTGCAACGCCTGGAAAATACGAGACAGAAAGAACTTCCGGTGTTGTAGTTGAACAGTTAATAAGGCCCACTGGGTTGGTTGATCCAATTTGTATAGTAAAAAAGGCTTCAGGACAGATAGCAGATGTTGTAAACGAAAGCCAAGCCACAATCTCCGAAGGATATAGAGTGCTTGTGACTGCTTTGACCAAGAAGATGGCCGAAAATTTGTCTGAGCACATGCGGGAAATTGGTATTAAGGTTGCATATCTGCATTCTGATGTTAAAACCCTTGAGAGAATGGACATAATTGCTCAACTGCGCACAGGAGAAATAGATGTTCTTATAGGAGTAAACCTTTTGCGTGAGGGGTTAGACATCCCGGAGTGCGCGTTGGTATGTATTTTAGATGCTGATAAAGAAGGATTTTTGCGTTCCGAAACCTCATTAGTGCAAACTATAGGCCGTGCAGCTAGAAATATGAATGGGCGAGTTATTCTATATGCAGATAGAGTAACTAAATCTATGAAAGCAGCTATAGATGAGACAAATCGTAGAAGAGCAGTACAAGAATCCTATAATAAAGCACACGGTATAACTCCAAAAAGTATCAGTAAATCTGTTGCGACAAGTTTGAAGGATAGGATTACCGTAAAAGGTACAAAGGGCAGTAAGTCTAAGAGTGCAGCAGTTACGGAAGAGGACATAATAAAGTTGCAAAAAGAAATGCTACTGCATGCAGAGAATCTTGAATTCGAAAAAGCTCTGGAAATACGTAATCAGATAAACAAACTTTCTCAGCACAAAACGTAGCATTAAGTGCACGAATAGATTTTAAGGCTCTTAAGCTCCATTGTAGACAGAGTAAGGAGATGCTGTAGCAGCATGATCAAATCCCATAGGAGAGTTTCATAACCCTTTTATGGCGGCTTACACCATTATGTATACAAGTACCTAGAACGATACAGTAATAACACAGTGTTTGTATGTCATTTCTGTCATTCCCTTTTTAGAATCTTGAGCTGGAGTATTATATATATGCTACTGAATTGCCTTTCCATTTGTCTAACATAGCCATACAGAGAGTTAGGCTCCCCGCTATCTTATTTAGCCTTTTCCATTTGTGGTGCTGCAAATACCTCATAGTATATAGTTTATGCTCTTATGCTTCCCCACGAGGATACGGTAGCACTGATGATGCGTTCTTCGTGTATACATGTACTGCTCTGTATGTTGATTAAGATTGACCATGCAAAATGGTCATCTCACTATTTTTTATACATACTGAACAAGGCGTGTGCGATTGGCCATTATGGGAACTTTCACATAGAAATATAGACGTTGGAGCAGGCATTGCTGGCAGTTTCTATCCTTCTTCTAAAAGTTACTAGTCCTTTATGAATAACATTCACTCTGGGGGCTACCTAATAATTAGATTAGTTTGCCGGTAACGTAAGCGCATTTTCACAAAATACCGCATATATGTATGTTATGAACCGGATGATTGTCCTTTGATAGATATGTAAAATCTTACCGGCATTTATTTTTGATTGAGTGCCACGATCATAACCAAGTGAAAGACTATGTATTATTAAGAATAGGATATAACATATCATTATTGCTATTAAATTATTTATAATTATGAAATTGCGGATATTAGAGCAATTTCTTAGTCATTGCGGTTTGTAGGTAAGGTAAAATTTATAAGTGTTGTAGTAGAAAGAGTGAAGAAAGTGCCTTTGCTTACTAGAGAAAATATTATGACGGAATGGGTAAGTGCATCCTATGGCGATTTTGTGTCTTCAGTGATGTAATATGCTGATTTGCATTTTTAAAATCCATCAAGTTTTTTAGTTCTTAAATATTAATATATTAGCATA
Source organism: Anaplasma phagocytophilum str. Webster (assembly GCF_000964685.1). Classification (GTDB taxonomy): domain Bacteria; phylum Pseudomonadota; class Alphaproteobacteria; order Rickettsiales; family Anaplasmataceae; genus Anaplasma; species Anaplasma phagocytophilum. Next base: position 544,117 of record NZ_LANS01000001.1, on the reverse strand, counting down.
TAATACTAATATATTGTTTCATGCTTAGGGAAGAGCATTTTAATAATGCTTCTACATCCTAATAGAGTTTTTCTATTCCGACACTTATTTATTAAATGTCGGAACATTAGCTATATGCGGAGAGTTTTGACAATGTTGGAAAATTGATTGGAGATTTACTTATGAAAATTTTGAGAGAAATTTGTGCATTTTTTGAAAACATAAACCATAAGAAGAAAGATAATGATATATCGTCAAACGACGGACAATCTTCGCGTACAAAAGATGAAAATGATCATTGCTTGCAGAGTGTCAGTCCTATGGTGATGGAAATCGCATCAAGCGAAAGCGGAAAAGAGGAGGGAAATCACGAAGCATGAATATGCATCAAGTATTTTACCAATAGCTATTGTGACTCCGAGTGTACATGGGCACCTTGAAATACCGCAGTGAAGTTGCCAAAATTGCGTCAGGCAGGAGGTCTCAAGTATGTTATATCAAGCAACTATGGAGGACATGCTATGGGAGATTATATAGATACTACGAGCTTATTCTATGATGATTTTTCAAATTATCATAGTTACCGTCATGGAGATATGCAGATGATGTACTGCAACCAAAATACGTATTTGCATAACGTATTATTTCCTGTTTTTATAGGCAGTATTCAGGAAATGGAAGAGGCTTTTGTTGTTACAGGTGCGCGTGACCACTTGCAGGTATAATGTCCCGCAAATAAAAATCCTGTAGCAACTGCGGTTTGCTAAAGATCGAAATTATAGAGAGTAACTCCAGGAATATCTTATCAACTACAATACTGTTGCGGTGCTACCCCACTTAAGTTAGAAGAGTGATTCCATGAGTGATATTGTATCGCAACCCACTACAAATATGTGATCAGGGCGCTGGAGTAGTAACCGTCCAACGCTCTCGTGCTATAGGTTATCGAAACTTGTTTTCCTACACGCGCGTAAAGCATGAGGGGTACAACTCTTGAGTTTCCTGTTTCAAGGACTGCTACAGATAGTGTGCTTTATAGATGGCTATGGTTACTTAACTCAAATCCAGCGTTTTGCCTTTCAACACGATTTAACATGTTATCAGATTAGCTATATGAGCATCTTAAGTGAGTTTCTTGTGTAGGGAAGCAAACTTCATGGGTATTGCACGGTGCATTAAAACGCTTCAGATAAGTACAAGCTGTCATAAAGTCGGTCAGCGCGTAATTAACGATCATCAGATTTTAACGTGTTGCTAACGAGACCATGCCTTCATTTGACCGTCCCCTGTCTTTAGCAACAAAGCATGTGTATTCGTCTTATTTCTACGCATAGATAGCAATAAACTCCTTAACAGTAGCGTATTATAAGGTACAACTTGTTGCTTAAATTTGTAAGTGCATATTTAACAACAAGAAACGCCCTACAAGTACTCTAGGTATTCACCTGAATTTTGTGTGTTTCGATATAGGCGCGCAACATCTTCAAATCTTCCCAGGCAAGCCGTTTTTGCTGAGGCTGTCTCAGGAGATATGCCGGGTGAAATATGACCATTGCAGTTATGGAACGGGAGAGGAAGCTATTTGTATATTCATAGAACTTTCCTCTGAGTCGTGAAATATTGTCAGGCGTTTGCAGCAGTGAATAACACGCTGTGCTACCTACCATTACGACTACATCTGGATCCACTAACGATATGTGTTTCTCCACAAATGGTCTACACACTTCTAGCTCAAAATCTGTGGGTTTGCGATTGCCTGGTGGGCGCCAGAACACAGTATTACTTATATAGATGTTTGATGAGCGATTTAGATTAATGGCTGCAAACATTTTATCAAGCAATTGTCCACTGGCTCCACAAAATGGTATACCTTCTCTATCTTCCGTACTTCCAGGGGCTTCTCCTATCAACATAATCTTAGATTTTGGGTTACCATCGGAGAAAACGGTGTTCACAGCTGCTTTTTTTATCTCACATCCTTCAAATGCACATACAGCAGCTCTCAGCTCAGCCAAATCTACACAGTTAGCAGCTGCCTTTCTTGCTTCTTCCACCCATTGAAGCATATTGGCATTGGAAGAGCTCTTCTTGTTACTTGTTTTATTCAGGACGATCTCTTGAGACTCACGGGTTTTTGCGCGGTCAGGTACGACGGGAGATTTTTCAAAATTTGCAGGACTTAAAGTATCATCTGGGTGCAGGTCATCGTTTAGCGTATGTGTTACCCCGCTATCATGATAAAACCTCAAGACCTCCGCGAACATTTTAATATCTTCGACATTGGGTTTATTATGTTCGTCTGTCATAGCCGTACACGGATTGTAAGATACCACCTCGGCTCAGTAGAGGTATACCCCAGAAAACAGGTTGGTAAGAGCGTTTCCTGATGAGACTGTCACTCCTCTGAGCGTACGATTGTACCCCATGCACTATAAAACCGCTACAGGCAAAAATGCAATAATGTATGTTTATACCCACATTAGATCACATACTCTGTAATTTGCGCTAAAGATCTTCAGAGAAATTCGTGCTGCGTTATGATTTCAAATTTACTAGTTCTTCCTAAGCGAGGCAGCTTTTCTCATTTTTTGCATCACCAGATCGCGTTTTAGCTTTGAGATATGCTTGAGAAATACGGTACCGTTCAAGTGGTCGATCTCGTGCTGTAGGCATCTAGAAAGTAACCCCTGCGCCTTTAAGATCTTGCGCTTGCCGTGTAAGTCAGTGTACTGCATCACGATTCGCTCTGGACGGACAACCAACTCTCTCTGATCAGGCACAGATAAGCACCCTTCCTCCATGGAGACCAGATCAACAGATTTTTCTACAATTTCGGGGTTGATAACAACCATAGGGCCACAGGTAGAATGATAACCATCAGGGTCATCAGCGGTTTCGCTAGATTCCTCGGTTTTAAGACCCAAGTCAATTACAAAAATGCGTTTATGGACACCTACCTGAACTGCGGCTAAACCTATACCCTGCTCGGCATACATGGTGTCAAACATGTCTTCAACTAATGAATTGAACTTCTCACAGAAGTCAGTCTCCCGTACCTCTTCAGAGCACAGAAACAACCGGCTATCAGGCAAAACAACCAAAGGTCTTACGGACACACCCTTTTTCCTCAAACCGATAAAGCTTTACATTATCAAGAGCGCTGGTACCCTTGTACATCACAATGTACTGCGAGGGCAAAGCCTTGTCATTCTATGTTCTTTCTACGTTGTTTACAATTCTTTATTTCATAATAACAGCTCCCGTACTTCTTTTTATTCCGGTTTCGTTAAGGATCGTCTTGGCTACTAAGTGGTGTAAGGGGATATTATTTTTATGCAAAGTGCTTGATGGTATTACTTATGAAGTGGTTGGTAAGGACAATATGCCGTCACAACCCTACATAGTAGCTTCAGAACACCAATCTCCGCTTGAAACTATCATATTGTTTGTAGAGTTTCCCAACGTTTCTTACGTGTTAAAGCAAGAGGTGCGTTTCATACCATTTATAGGGCTCTATCTAAACCTGTTGAAGATGGTATTTATAGACCGAAATCAGAAAGTTGCTGCGTTACGAAAAATGGTCAGGGAGTGTGATGCATGTTCTAAGAATGGAAGAACCATTTTAATCTTCCCAGAGGGCACTAGAGTGCGGTACGGTGAGAACGGTAGTAAAGATTATCATGTCGGAATAGCAATGGTATATCAAAAGCTACGGGTACCTGTCGTACCTGTGGTAATGAATACTGGAAAATATTGGCCAGCCGGCATTGTATCATTTAAAAAGAAGCGTGGTACAGTCACAATCAAAATTCTTTCTCCAATCGAGCCTGATTTGGGGAAAGAGGAGTTCATGGAGACGTTGAAAAACCGTATGATAGAGGGCGGTAGACAGTTGAGAAATGAGTAGAATATAGGGTATAAACAGGGGTCTTTCTTTTCCCGTCTTTTGTCCAAGGGGGAGAAACTGACTTGCATTTCTGACGAATTTCCTGTAGAGTGCCGTGGTAGTAGTAAGACGAGGATTGAGACGGGATGCCAAATCACGCTAGCGCAAAGAAGATGGTACGGGTTATCGGGAAGCGCACACTTTCTAATCGTGTACGCAAGAGTAGGGTTCGTAACTCCGTAAAGGCGTTTGTGGCAGCTTTGGAGGCTAATTCTCCTATAGAAGATGCTATAGCTGCGTTCCGTAAGGCTGAGTCTAACATCCACAAATGCGTCAATAAGGGTGTATTTCACAGAAATACGGCGGCGCGTAAGATTAGTGCGCTCTCGGGTAAGCTAAAGGCTTATGATCTCGCTCGCTTGCAAAACGAGCAGTAACGCATAGAGTTCGGGTTTTGTGTGAGAGTTGATGCTGCTTTAGGGGGTTAGCGCTTACACCTCTTGCAGCATTTTTTGATTTCTTTTCTGGTATCGGCTCTTTCGGGGTGCATACGTGGTTAAAGTGTATGTGATATAAGCGTTCACATAGTCGTGCAGTATCTCACCGGTTTTATATTTTGTGGTCTCTCTTGCTTTTTCTGGGTGGTGTTGAGAGAGTACTTTTATCCCTATTTTAATGTATGAGTTGATGCGTTAGTGGTGCGGGTTTCCCGAAGTGGTATTAGGACGTCTACAGGACTGTAAACTGGGATACTTTGTAGTGCTGCTGCGTAAGTGAGGAAAGATGTATTCTGCATTGCTTGTACTGTTATGTGGGCGTACGGCTAGCTTCTAGAAAACTCTCGTGTATACGTATCTTAAGAATCGAAACATACAAGTGTGTTTTGAAAACTGCCCCGCATAAGTCATACCCGCCAATCTTCTACCATAAACGCAGCCACTGTACGTCACACTAGCTCTGCATAACTAAAGACTCATACAGCACACACAAATCCGGACATGGATCAGATAGTATGCCATTGTGTTTTTAGCAAAACTGCCCAGGTATTGTTTAGCCCAGTGCAAGCACAAAAATAGCTGTGGTTGAGACTAATACGCAATACAGTAGAAGTGAAAAGGCTTATTATTTCAGTTCAACTATGAACTTTGGGAAATCTATGTATGTAGTAAATAATGCTACTACTACAAAGCATTACTGTATATCACACCTGTTCTGACATAACTAAAGACTCATACAGCACACACAAATCCGGACATGGATCAGGTGGTATGCCATTGTATTTTTAGCAAAACTGCTCCAGGTATTGTTTAGCCCAGTGCAAGCACAAAAATAGCTGTGGTTGAGACTAATACGCAATACAGTAGAAGTGAAAAGGCTTATTATTTCAGTTCAACTATGAACTTTGGGAAATCTATGTATGTAGTAAATAATGCTACTACTACAAAGCATTACTGTATATCACACCTGCTCTGACATAACTAAAGACTCATACAACACAAATCAAGACATGGGTCAGATAGTATGCAGTCGTGTTTTTAGCAAAACTACCCAAGTATATTTAGCAAATGACAAGTACGAAATAGCTGTGATTGAGACTAATACATAGTACCGTAATAGCGAAAAGGCTTATTATTTAAGTTCAATGACGAGCTGTGGGAAATCTATGTATATGTAAATCATGCTTATAACATAAAAGCATTCACTGTACGTCACACTAGCTCTGCATAACTAAAGGCTCATACAACTGCGAATCTACCCCAAGTATGAAAGGTGGTATTACTACTACCACTTACCACTGGGCATCCGTTCCAGTGATGGTATCTAGAACCAGAGGTGAAAAATTAGCACTGAGAGTGGTAAAAAGGAACAAGATTGACTAAACGACATTAACGAAGTGCCACTTTTTAGTTTTTTTAGTGCGAATCACTATGCTAAGCAGTCACAGTAATTAAGAAACTCATTACCTGGTCGAAGCCGCTGCAGTAGTATAAAGTAAATGTGCAGAAAAATTTTCAATTAAACCAGCTATTTGGTCTCAGGCTGTGCGGATTGTAAGATACCACCTCGGCTCAGGAGAAGTACCCTCGAAAACAGGTTGGTAAGAGCGTTTCCTGATGAGACTGTCACTCCTCTGAGCGTACGATTGTACCCCATGCACTATAAAACCGCTACAGGCAAAAATGCAATAATGTATGTTTATACCCACATTAGATCACTAGCCTTACATAAAGAGCACCATTATTGTAATTTGTACTAAGGATCTTCAAAGAAATTCGTGTTGCGTTATGATTAGTTCTTCCTGAGTGAAGCAGCCTTTCTCATTTTTTGCATCACCAGATCGCGTTTTAGCTTTGAGATGTGCTTGATAAATACGGTACCGTTCAAGTGGTCGATCTCGTGCTGTAGGCATCTAGAAAGTAACCCCTGCGCCTTTAAGATCTTGCGCTTGCCGTGTAAGTCAGTGTACTGCATCACGACTCTCTCTGGACGGACAACCAACTCTCTCTGATTAGGCACAGATAAGCACCCTTCCTCCATGGAGACCAGATCAAAGGAGTTTATCATTCTCTAACTCCCAGAAATAGAATGGCAAATACATGTGCTTCGCTATAAAGACGGGGTAGTACAGATGAAAGTGCGCATGGATTATTTCTATCAAAAGTACGGGTTAAGATCTTATGATTTGGCCCCACAGCATTTATATATGATACAAACTGACCACACCTAGAACAAAGGCTAACAGCGTTCCCTCTAGAATGAATTATTCGTTTAAGTCACCTTTGCGTGGAAGGGCAGTTATGACAAGTAAGAAGCTTACTTAACTTGCGTCGTATGTAAGACCTCTGCCTGGCAAGCCTCTTTTACAACACCTAACACCTAGGTTCCATGTGTACGGACTGCAGAATTTCAGATATCATAGCTCAAAGAGAACAGTTGTAGCAGATTCTCAGTTCAATTTTGTCGCAAAATTTTCAGTGTCTCCTAGCATTGCGCACCACGTCACTGCACATATTTCGTTTACGTAGGTATCAGGACGCCTGGCACTATTGTACTTACTGAGAAATATACTTTGTTGCAGCTGAGGCGTGTAGCGAACTTTTTCTGTGTCCTCAATATAAGAGTTAGGCTTCTGCAATTTCATGACGATAAAGACGCAAAACCGAGATGCGTGTACTATACACCACATACTAGTATTAGTATAGTTATTTAATAGGTACTAGAAAGGATATAAATGCATAAAATGCTGTGAGCGGCGATGGTTCTACTAACTCTCTAAGGATTTAGTGTTCTTTATACCCAAAAAAACAGTATCTGGTTTGCAATAATGAGCATATCCCTATGCAGTTTTATATTTTACGTTTTTGTACACGAGTACGATAAATACTATCAACGGGATCAATATCATGGGTACTGATAAAAGCATGCCCATAGTTACCCATCCAAATGCTACGGATCCAATTTGAATATCTGGCTCCCTAAAAAACTCAATTACGCATCTTGCTGTACCATACCAGACACAAAAAGCACATGCGATCATACCTGGATATTGTTTTATGTGTGTAAGACGTAGCAGTGCATTAAAAAGTATTAGGGGTATCAGTCCTTCAAAGAGGGCTTCATATAGTTGCGAAGGATGCCTAGGGAGCATATCGCCACTTCGTGGAAATACTATCCCTATGCAAGAGTTAGTGACTCTACCATAAAGTTCACCATTAATTAGGTTAGTCAATCTACCTAAAAAAAGCCCCAGTGGTATAGAACACGCACATAAGTCTAAAAGCGGGGCAAAAGCTATTTTTCGTTTCTTGCATACAGCAAATGTACAAGTGATTGAACCTATAAACCCTCCGTGAAAGGACATACCGCCATGCCAGATTTTGATAATCTCAAGAGGAAATTGAAAGTAAAAGTCTGGGTTGTATACCAAAACATATACAGCTCTTCCACCTATGATGGCTCCCAAAACTGCCCATGATAGAAGGGATTCCAATAGCTCCTTATGCGAAGGCAGGTACTTTCCCACCTTACCAAGGTACCAATAAACGAACGATATACCAGCAATGTAGGAAAGAGCATACCAGTGTATCTTGAAAAACCACAACCTAAAAGCGACAGGATCAATATTGGCTATCCACTCAACTATTGTGTGTATTTTGAAACAAATTGACATAAAGGCCTGTTATTCTATAATCGCGCTATAGGCCTAGGGGCCGTCTCAGCGTATTGTTGGGATTTTAAGTAACAAAGTCAAACTATGCTCAAGAAGATTTTTGCGTTCAGTTTTATAACGTTTTTTTCACGGGTTTTGGGGCTTGTGAGAGACGCGCTAGTAGCTTATCACCTGGGAGCTCAAGGGCTATCAGACGTATTTCTTGCTGCATTTCGTCTACCTAACCTGTTTAGAGCATACTTTGCCGAAGGGTCATTGAGTGTAAGTTTTGTACCACAATACTCCCAGAAGCTATCCGACCCGCAGGAAGCGCAGGAGTTTGCTAATCAAATATTTTCGCTATTGTTCTGGTTTTTGACGCTTTTTTGTCTATCGCTCGCTATTTTCACTCCACAGGTACTAGGTACATTTGCCCCAGGATTTTTAGGGAGCAGTTATAAGTTTGGTTTGTCAGTAGAACTGACAAGGATAATGCTACCCTACCTGCTATTTGTGTCGTTGATGTCTGTAATAGGTGGAATATTGCAGGCACATCAGTGTTTTTATGTGACAGCAGCTGCACCTGTTATCCTGAACTCATGTATAATAATCAGTGCTTTGCTTCCACACTGGTTTAGTCCAGTTTATTACTTTTCTGTGGCCGTATCTACCGCAGCGATTATACAGTTTTGTTTGTCAGTATTTATAGCAACACGCAAGAAGCTATCTGTAAAATTGGTTATTCCTCGTAGGAACAAGGACATGAAGATCTTTGCTAAAAGGTCTTGTATGTCGTTCTTCAGCGGTTGTATGCAGCAGATCAGTATATGGATTAATACTATATTTGCTAGTTACATTCCTGGGGCAATATCGTATTTTTACTATGCTGATAGAGTAAATCAACTACCGCAGGCGTTGGTGGGCATATCAATGAGCATTGTGTTAATGCCCACAATCGCAAAACTTGCTAGAAGCGGTGATACTTGCCAAATGATAGAGAAGCAAAACAGTGCCTTAGACTTAGGTATGACGCTAATCATCCCATCTGCAGCGATTCTTATAGCTTCTCCTGAGCCAGTTCTCATGGCTCTACTGAATTATGGCCAATTTGACTATTGGGCTATCGGCAATACAGTGCCTGTGTTAGCTGCATTGGCTGTGTCACTTCCGGCATTTGTGATAAGTAAGATCCTTTTGTTATTCTTTTATGCAAGAGGAGAATTCACCATACCAGCGTTGTTTTCTGTAATGTCTCTAGGAGCAAATGCTTTATGTGCTTATCTGTTGATGAAAGTTTACGGACATGTTGGAATAGCTATAGGTGGAACAATAGGCACATGGTCAAATGCTATGTTGCTGTTGCTGTATCTTAAAGTGAATAATTTGTATGCTGGATGCGAAGCGTTAAGAATAAAGCTAGGGTATGTGTTTCTTTCTGCAACCTCAATGGTTGCGGTATTGATCATGGGAAAGACTTTACTAGAGCCATACTTCTTTTTGGGACCTGTAGTGAAAATACCAGTTTTGATTCTCCTTATGGCTGCGGGTATATCAGTTTATCTTGGAACTCTATGTGTCATATTTAAGCAGAAAGTTTCTATTGGAGATATGTAGCATTTACATAGCGAAGGTGTCTCTTGCTAAAGCAAGGGGTTGCGGACATTTTGTTGGTTTGTACATCGATTTTACCTGAGGAATTATTGTTTTCTTAATAAAAATTGTTCACAATGCAGCAACACAACCTACACAAGTACAACTGTGATAATATACGCCACTATTAGTAGTAAAAGTATAGTAATATCGTTTTCTGATGCGAGATGCGTTGAAGATTTCAAGGGGAAGTTCACAACCTTGGATGCGGGCATAGCGTCTAGAGCCATTTTTTCCATGAGTGTTGCCATTAAGTATAGTGATAAAAATCTTGTGGAGTTAATTCCTGAAGGAGAATTCACGTACTGTGATGTCAACACTATGGTAGGGCATATGCTTCGTCATGGTTTTACCTTTAAACAGGAAGTCCTCTCTTCGATTTTGGAGCAGGCTAGCGCTCTTGCAACTGAGAATTTTGTGGTGCTGAAAGCAGGGGAAAGGTCTTCATATATTGTAGGGGTATATCAGGATACAGTCACGGTATCTCCTTTGACCTCTGAGTATTTGGACTTGGAATCAGGCCCTAGTCAGCGATTAGTGAAGTTACTGCGTACGGAAAGTGCAATCAGTAGTGTGAATGTAGATGCACAAAATCGTTCTATAACTATTTTAGTTAGAGGAAATGTGTGTGATGCTCTCGGTACGCTTTGTAATGTTATGATTACAATTGGCGCTATAGAGGCCAAAGAAAAGGGTGCTGTATTGGTCAAGTTGGTGAGGTTGGCCTTTCTTGACTTGATGGGTAATGAAATCAGGAGCGTGCGTAACATCGCTAGTTGTTCTGTGGCACATCCTCTGAGTAAGTACAAGGGTGTAGCGAGGACTATTGAGAATATCTTGACGTGCTTGAGCAACAAAACTTTGGATGCTGTGGTACTGGGGCAGTTAGAAGACGCACTTGAGGGCAAGGGTGAGTTCTCTGCATTGCCTTCGGTTTTGACTAAGGGATTTGTAAAGCTGAACCGCGATTTCAATGGACAGCTGGAGAATATAATTGGCTCTGAGAAGCGTGTACAGTAGTACAGAGCTCTAGTACGGGGCGTTGCGTGTAACCGGGGTGATTATATTATAGTCAGTATAGTATACGTAGCGGTGGTATCGTAACATCATGCCGCTAGCTGTATCTCGGTTGCGGGCAATGTGCGTGTCTAAGAAGTACATATACGGTTATGTGAAACGCAATAATATCTAGCACTGCTATGGAGCTTTACGGTTTCTTCTGTATGCGGTATTCCAGGTCATGACTGGTACTTGTCTTTTGGGTGCAATCTCACTTGAGAGACTAACGTATTTTAACACAGATGTACATCCAGCTCGGCGTGTCTCTCTTTGCTATACATTTGAACATAGAATAGCATTTTTACGGCTTATTTGCGGTGCAGGATTGTTTTGCTATGCGCGTCCTGAAGGCAGAAGGCAGAAGGCAGAAGGCAGAAGGCAGAAGGCAGAAGGCAGAAGGCAGAAGGCAGAAGGCAGAAGGCAGAAGGCAGAAGGCAGAAGGCAGAAGGCAGAAGGCAGAAGGCAGAAGGCAGAAGGCAGAAGGCAGAAGGCAGAAGGCAGAAGGCAGAAGGCAGAAGGCAGAAGGCAGAAGGCAGAAGGCAGAAGGCAGAAGGCAGAAGGCAGAAGGCAGAAGGCAGAAGGCAGAAGGCAGAAGAGATTTTAGTCCAGATATAGTTAGCTGAGTAAAGTTCAAGTACTTTGCTATCTATTACGTGTTTGTGTGTGACCTATAAAACCGGCTCATTGCAGCATTGAAAGCGATTCTCTACGTAACTAGCGAAGAGGAGAGGCTGATTTGAGCATCGATAATTGTGCAGAGAGACAGCTGCACTGAAATAACGACGTACCTAGGAGCTGAGGAGAAAGAGGTGATAGCATGCCACAACACACCACCTCTTACTTCCCTTATCGTCCACGTATTAAAGCAACTTTCTTAAATCAAGCTGTTTTAGACTATGCTTCTACTGATTTTTCTGCTGCAGCTTTTTTCAGTGTTACCTTTATTGTATATCCCGAAGCATCATTTTTAGCAGTTATTACTAATGTCCCGTCACCGTCGTTGTACTCTGATTTCGAGCTATCCTTGAGCCCACTAATATAAAGGTCTCTTTCATGTGCATAAGCATTTTCGTTGTCATCTTCAATGTACAGTAGAGATTCACTAGTTAACATTTCTTGCAAGTTTGCACTAGCTATAGCAATATCTGAGTCATCACTGCCACTCTTTTTTACAACTACTGCTTCGAAAAGTCTTCCTTGCGTATCATGTCTCTCACTGTCTCGAGAGGAATGAGCAAATCCTAGAGCATAAACCTCGCCTCCCAAGTCAGTGCGCTCTTCAAGTAAAGTAGCTCTAACAAGTGACAAGTTTTCCATAGAAAAGTCGTTACATGTGCTTGGACAAGTAGTGCACGAGGTTGCAGCTACAGAAGCTGTTGTAAAGTCATTCAGTATATCAAACATATGTACCGTTCTCCGGTGTATAAATTCAGGTGCTCAACTATATAATAATCATGACGATTTTGCAAAATAAATCTACCTAATTTAGGCGTATTGCACCAGCGTGATAATGCCTACTAGCGCGGAAATTGTGTTATGGGTATAGTACTACACCTCACAATAATGGCACCACCAATGGTCGTCTGGATATTTAGGTTTTTGCAGTGTTACTTTTACTACACATCCTGAATGAGTGTTGGTAGAAGTGATCACTAGCGTACCATCATTTTCATTGTATTCTGATGTCGACTGCTCCATAAGACCAGAAACATACTGCCGTCTTTCCTGTGCACAAACATCGTTAATACTTCCCGGTGGCCCGTTATAAACGTATAGTGCTGGTTTGTTAGTAAGAATTTCACGCAGGGTTATGTGAGACAGTTTGATATCGGAGCTATCGTTTTGGGGTTTAATAACTACCACGCGAAAATCGCGATCCAGAGTGTTTAGTTCATCGCTACTGTGAGAATCACCAAATTCTAAATCGTAGGATATGCTTCCTGTTGTATCGTCACGTGATATGGCATTAGCTGTTGCAAAACGCATATCATTTAAAGAAAAGTCGCTACAGTTACCTGCACAAGATGCAAGTTCTGCATTGCAGGATGTTATAGTCACAGATGCCGTTGCAAAGTCATTAAATATATCAAACATATGTGTGTTTCTCCTGAACATAATTTCAGGCGCCAGACTGTATAATAATCACTCAGGTTTTGCAAAGTAAATTTATACTAATATTTGAATATCGCGCTAGCAGAACATTGCCTACTAGCGCGGAAATTGTGTTGTAGGTACTTTGCTAAATCTAGGCGGATGTAGAAGCTTTTTTCAGTGTTATGGTTACTGAACATTTTGAGGAGTTTTCTGCAGAAGTAAGCACTAGCGTATCGTCATTTTCTGATGTCGTATTAGCTTTTAGTTCAGCTATAAACATTTGTCTTGCTCGTGCATGAACATCATTGTCATTCTTGCCATTATCTTCGCTTTGGTGTGCTTCAGAATCTCTTACTGTTACTTCGTGCAAGGTTGCGCTATAGAAATTTACATCTGACCTACCTACCTTGCGCTCAACAAGAATGGTCTCTAAAAAGTAATCATCAACCTTTGGCGCTTCCGGATCAGAGTTAGCAAATGTTAAAGCATAAGATTCATTACCAGTGAGGTTGTGTGCTTCAACTGGAGTAGCTCTAATAAACGGTAAATTTTCTACAGAAAAGTCGCAGTAGGAACTTGGAAAAGACGAATGTTCCTTATTACAAGATATAGTTACAGATGCTGTTGCAAAGTCATTAAATGAATCGAACATATATGTGATTCTCCGGAGCATAATTTTAAGTGCCAGACTGTATAAGAATCACTCAAGTTTTGCAAAGTAAATATACTAATATTTGCACATCGCGCTAGCATAACATCACCTACTAGCGCGAGAATTGTCTTATAAGTGTCGACAATTAAACACTCAGTTTATTCGGACGCAGAGGCTACTTTTAGTGTTACGGTTACTTTACATTTTGCAGCATGGCCAGTAGAAGTGAGCACTAGTGCCCCATCTTGTTCTACTGTTGAATCAGGCATGAGACCACACATAGCCATGCTCCGTCCTTTTTCACGAAGATCCTCGCTCTGTTTTTCGTGCACAGTATTTGCATTAGATAACACTTCACCCCATTCTACGCTATACAAGCTTATATCATTGCTATCTGGTACTCTCCGAAAGAAGACATCTAGCATGTATGTTGAAGAATTTTGATCTTCTTGTTTTTCACTACCAAATCTCAAAACGGTGTATTCATAACCCGTTACAAGGTCGTATTCAAAAGAATGAGACTTAATAAGTGGCAAATTCTCCAAGGAAAAGTCGCCGCAAGCACCTGGAAAAGATAAATGCGTTCCGGTAGGTGCAGTAGATACGGATGCTACTACAGCATCATTAAATATATCAAACATATGTATAATTCTCCGATGTATAATTTCAGGTGTTAATTAAAATCGAGCGTGAAGACTGCGTTGTACATGTATCTCAACACTCAGGTTATTTGGCTGCAGGAACCCTTTCTAATGTTACAGTTACTGTACATTTTGCAGAATCGCTGGTAGAAGTCAGCACTAGCTTGTTATCATCCCCGGCGTGCACAGGTTTAAAATCACCTTCGAGCTTACCGATATGCAAGTACCTCTCCATTGAATAAGCATTTTCAACTCTTGCAGATCCGTCGTATCGCATAGACTCGCTTTCTATCAATTCATGTAGAGTTGCACCAGATAAGCTGACATCAGTGCCATCAGAGTTTTTCTGAACTTTCGCTACTAAAGAGCGATCATGCAGTTCGTGACCTACCTGTTCGAAATCATCAAATACTAAAGTGTAGTATTCATAGCCCGTGAGTGCATCTTGTTTATCACTCTTCACGCTAGACAATGGCAAATTTTTCATAGAAAAGTCGCTACATGCTCTTGAACAAGGTGTATTTTCTTCAGTGCATACCGCGGTCACAGATGCTGTCACAGCATATGCATCCCATGGATAATCTTCCTTCAGAATGTCTTCACAATAACCTGGTGCATCTTGAAATCTTTCGATACACTCCCTGGGAACAGGTGGGATTTCAGTATCGTTAAATAATATATCAAACATATGCGTCCTCTTAATGTATAATTTCAGGTATTGGGCTGTGCGGTAACCACCCTAGTATGAAAGAAATATACTAGAGACGTTGTGCTGGCGTGATTTCGCCAATCAGCGCGCAAAAGCTGCGCTTTGAGTATGTTATAATTTGACATTATGCCCTGAAAATCTCTTCAGTGTTACTAAGCATTTTGTAGAAGTCGGAACTATCTTGTAGTTACCAGCATCAGACTTTAACTCTAAATGAGCAATGAGATCACAAATATGCTTACTTGCGTTTTGGGAATGAACATCTTCAACAGTTTCTGTAACTTCAAGGTATTGCGCTACATTATCGGCGTTTAAGGCTTTAGTCCTATACTTAGTGACTGCTACGCACACATTGCGACGGAAAGTGCGGAGTTGTTCTACGTCATTACAGAAGGTACCAAATCCTAAATTGCAGGATGTGTTTGACATTTCAGCTACAGCAACCAATATATCATTCATAAAAAAGGCACTATAAGGATAAAGCACAGGATTAAACGATATAGTCACAGTTGTTATTGTAGGATTGGTAAATATATCAAACATACGTATGATTTTTCAGTGCATGATTTAAAGTCCTTAACTTTATAATAATTATTCCAATTTTGCAAAGCAATTATACCTTAATCACTGTATATCCAGATATGTAATATCGCCAACTAGCGCGAGAATTGTGCTTCCAGTATTTTTCTCAAAACTACGGTGTTATGTGCTTATTAACTATTACTTCTCTATGTAGCTCTCTGATGAAAAAAAACGAAAGTTTGCGAATGCGAAACAGCATTGCTAGATTTCGTTGAACAATTTGCTAATTTGCAACTAAAGCACTCATGATAAAGCTTGATAGTATTTTAGAGGATAGTAGGCAATATGGTTTAGGGGATTTCTTCGCATACTTGTTATCATCGTCCTTATTTGTGCTTAGTTGGTCGGATATTTGTGCAAGTTGTTGTAAAATATGCATATTGTATGTATAGGTGTGCAAGATATCATCTCTTTAGGTGTATCGTGTAGCACTTAAACAAATGCTGGTGAACGTAGAGGGATTAAAGGAGGATTTGCGTATATGTATGGTATAGATATAGAGCTAAGTGATTACAGAATTGGTAGTGAAACCATTTCCAGTGGAGATGATGGCTACTACGAAGGATGTGCTTGTGACAAAGATGCCAGCACTAATGCGTACTCGTATGACAAGTGTAGGGTAGTACGGGGAACGTGGAGACCGAGCGAACTGGTTTTATATGTTGGTGATGAGCATGTGGCATGTAGAGATGTTGCTTCGGGTATGCATCATGGTAATTTGCCAGGGAAGGTGTATTTTATAGAGGCAGAAGCGGGCAGAGCTGCTACTGCTGAAGGTGGTGTTTATACTACCGTTGTGGAGGCATTATCGCTGGTGCAAGAGGAAGAGGGTACAGGTATGTACTTGATAAACGCACCAGAAAAAGCGGTCGTAAGGTTTTTCAAGATAGAAAAGAGTGCAGCAGAGGAACCTCAAACAGTAGATCCTAGTGTAGTTGAGTCAGCAACAGGGTCGGGTGTAGATACGCAAGAAGAACAAGAAATAGATCAAGAAGCACCAGCAATTGAAGAAGTTGAGACAGAAGAGCAAGAAGTTATTCTGGAAGAAGGTACTTTGATAGATCTTGAGCAACCTGTAGCGCAAGTACCTGTAGTAGCTGAAGCAGAATTACCTGGTGTTGAAGCTGCAGAAGCGATTGTACCATCACTAGAAGAAAATAAGCTTCAAGAAGTGGTAGTTGCTCCAGAAGCGCAACAACTAGAATCAGCTCCTGAAGTTTCTGCGCCAGCACAACCTGAGTCTACAGTTCTTGGTGTTGCTGAAGGTGATCTAAAGTCTGAAGTATCTGTAGAAGCTAATGCTGATGTAGCGCAAAAAGAAGTAATCTCTGGTCAACAAGAGCAAGAAATTGCAGAAGCACTAGAGGGAACTGAAGCTCCTGTAGAAGTAAAAGAAGAAACAGAAGTTCTTCTAAAGGAAGATACTTTGATAGATCTTGAGCAACCTGTAGCACAAGTACCTGTAGTAGCTGAAGCAGAATTACCTGGTGTTGAAGCTGCAGAAGCGATTGTACCATCACTAGAAGAAAATAAGCTTCAAGAAGTGGTAGTTGCTCCAGAAGCGCAACAACTAGAATCAGCTCCTGAAGTTTCTGCACCAGCACAACCTGAGTCTACAGTTCTTGGTGTTACTGAAGGTGATCTGAAGTCTGAAGTATCTGTAGAAGCTGATGCTGGTATGCAGCAAGAAGCAGGAATCTCTGATCAAGAGACACAAGCAACTGAAGAAGTTGAAAAGGTTGAAGTATCTGTAGAAACAAAAACGGAAGAGCCAGAAGTTATTCTAGAAGAAGGTACTTTGATAGATCTTGAGCAACCTGTAGCGCAAGTACCTGTAGTAGCTGAAGCAGAATTACCTGGTGTTGAAGCTGCAGAAGCGATTGTACCATCACTAGAAGAAAATAAGCTTCAAGAAGTGGTAGTTGCTCCAGAAGCGCAACAACTAGAATCAGCTCCTGAAGTTTCTGCGCCAGTACAACCTGAGTCTACAGTTCTTGGTGTTACTGAAGGTGATCTGAAGTCTGAAGTATCTGTAGAAGCTGATGCTGGTATGCAGCAAGAAGCAGGAATCTCTGATCAAGAGACACAAGCAACTGAAGAAGTTGAGAAGGTTGAAGTATCTGTAGAAGCTGATGCTGGTATGCAGCAAGAGTTAGTAGATGTTCCGACTGCTTTGCCGTTAAAGGATCCTGACGATGAAGATGTTCTAAGTTATTAGGATATCTTTCTCGTGAAAAGTATGGGGAAGGTTCGATGTGTTGGACCGTGCCCCATGCTTTTTCTTTAAGATTTCTTCAAAAAGAGGTAAAACTCTCCTATGTTTTTTGTGAGAAGGAATTTCTTGTAGCTCTGCAACTGGGTTGTACGTTGCGTATTATCACGAAGTTTTTCTTCTGATTATTGGACGAAGGTGGTGCTTGTCATGTCTGTGGTACGTGCTTTCCATGCTTGATAGAGCTCCTGATTATTTTCTTTATACGCAAGCCAGGTAAATCGTGTATGTGGCGACTTTTCGAATCAGTGTTTAGATTACATAGAAGTAATTGTGGCTTATACGCTGTTAATTGCGCTGCAATCTGTCAAAAGTGATGCAGTAACTTCCTCTATATGTCCTAATGCTGTTACATGACATGGGTAATGCATAGCATTATCAATGGTCATGGTGTCTTGGCATACCAGCGGTTTTATATACCAGTGATGCGCGAGCCTTGTTCTCCGCTTTCATAAAAGATTTATTACTCAAGCTATTGGTATACCTAGCGATTTACGTGTAATTTGAGTACTTACCTGCGTATTTCGAAGGTAACGTACTAATAGCGTATGCTGAAACTATCTATTATCCCAATCCCTAAGAATAACTATGCTGTTTTGGAGCTGTTGCATGCTGAAAGATGTCTTATAGCATCGCGGTTATATATTTTCACATTTTAGAGATTTTAAGAGTATAACTTTCTAGCATCTTAGAGAACTATACTCAAAGTTAAACACAATAAAAACATGAAGCATTAAAACTCAAGTATACTAAACCAGCCTTAGACCTTAAAGGAAAGTAAGGAATGCTTATCTAGGTTCAATGGTGCCATTACTTAAAAAGCGAACCTAACACCAAATTCCCCACCGACATAAGCCATGGATAAGTTAGCAATAGCAGTATCCTTAGTACGACCCGCCTGACTAGTATCATCTACAAGACGTTGAGCCGGCAGATCATCATAAACGCCATCTCCAACAACGCGATGATAGAATCCCCCAGCAAAAGCCGAGATTTCAGGAGAGAGCTGATAACTCAACCCAGCCTTTAACCCATAAGCAAGCTTAGGAGTGATGTTCTAAACACCCTCCTCATTAGCCACAGATTAGCTTCCTCTCGAAGTACAGATAACCTCTGTAAAGTTTTAGAGGAGGATTCCTAGATAGCAAGTATTTTTCATGCTGGGTAAGAGCGTAAAGCCACTGTACGGACCTACTAAGTATGGAGAATCGCTGATCGTAGTATGTTGCGTAAGTGATCCAGCACTAATTTCGCCTAGTGCTTAACTAGAGTATTCAGGTCAAGGACGGAATGTGTAACGCCGCTCCGTGCCATCAACCACGCCAACGAAGTTACCGCCTAAACCAACACAAGCATAAGGAACAACACCTAAACCTTCACTAAGAAGATCATAACAAGCATTAACCATTACAGATGTAGAAGAAACAGCTCTGATCTCAACAACCTCTCCCCCTTCAATAGTTTTAGCAAGTAATCCTGCTACTATGGTTTTTTCATCACGATTAAGACCTAATAGGTCTTTAGCCATAGCGTTTGCATTACTATTAGGTTCTCCCTCGACGTTTTGACTGCTGCCATTACTACCTCGTCCCCTAGGCCAGTTTTTACCTTCACCGACTTTCACAGTATTAACAAAACCACTCAACGTCTTTGGTCCTGTCGCCCCCGTCGTATTTCCCAAACCGCTACACTGTGTTGTCTCCTCGTTGCCGTGTGTCGTCGACAACTCCGCAACATACTTCTTCCCCTTAGCCTTAGTTATAGCAGCATGATCCCCACTACAAACCTTCCCATCAATTTCAGGGCTGGAAATTTTCACAGCATTGGCAAACTGAACGATATCTTTCCCAGAGGTCTTGGCAAGAGCAGCAGTAAGTTTATCAGTTTGTCCAGTAACAACATCATAAGCTAACTCCTTAGCTAGTAGATATACTGTATCAGCTTCATCTTCCTTACTACCACTATCTCTAATACCCTTGGTCTTCCTTTTAATAATAAGAGTTATTGCATAGGATATTGATATACCTATCGATTTATAGGCAGTTGAGCCGGAAGATCATCTTAAACACCATCTCCCACAACACGATGGTAAAAGCCACCCGCAAACGCAGAGATTTCAGGAGAGAGCTGATAACTCAAGCCAGCCTTTAACCTATAAGCAAGCTTAGGAGTGATATGCCCATCAACAACACCCACGAAGTTACCACCGAGCCCAACACAGGCATAAGGAACAACACCTAAACCTTCACTAAGAAGATCATAACAAGCATTAACCATCACAGAAGTAGAAGAAACTGCCCTGATTTCAACAACCTCCCCACCTTCAATAGTTTTAGCTAGTAACCCTGCTACTATGGTTTTTTCGTCAGAAGTGAGCTTTGTTAGGTCTCCAGCGACAGCTTTGGCGTTGTCGTTAGTTTCAGAGGCCGGTGTACCAGCCTTATGCTTCGATGTTGGCCAGTTCTTGCTACCATCTTCCAGCGATCCTTTAACAAAGTCACGTAAAAACTGTTGCCCAGTGCTTCCATTGCTGTTGCTTGTGTTTTGTCCTCCACAAACGGCTACCTTACCGTTTCCACCTGTCGAATTGTTGTCCGTCTCAATAGCATACTCACCGTATTTACTACCGCTGCCACCGCTCTTAGTCGCACAAACCTTCTTATCAATCTCGGAATGAGAAATTCCAAGAGTCTTAGCAAACTGAACGATATCTTTCCCAGAGGTCTTGGCAAGAGCAGCAGTAAGTTTATCAGTTTGTCCAGTAACAACATCATAAGCTAACTCCTTAGCTAGTAGATATACTGTATCAGCTTCATCTTCCTTACTACCACTATCTCTAATACCCTTGGTCTTGAAGCGCTCGTAACCAATCTCAAGCTCAACCCTAGCACCACCAATACCATAACCAACACTGCCTTCCATAGCTACAAGCATGTTGTCCTTAAACCCAATCCGAGGATCAGGAGTGTTCCAGTCAAACTTGTGTGACTCTAGCTTTACACTCTTTCCATCCTTTAAGTATGGATATACTGCCTTAGTCTCTCCGTTACTCTCCCTTATACTAAAATCTCTTATCTTGCTAAACGCTGGACTGTAATCCAAGCCAACATAGAAATATCCCGCACCACCAGTATCCAAAGCGCTAACGTCATCATGAGCCCTGACATCATTCCCAGCCATAACTATAGCCATCGACATCATTACGCTTCCTAATAATAGCTTACTTCCAATAGTAACCGCGGTGCTTAGATTTGGTTTGCAGATTTCAGAACATAGCGGCTTTTAGCTATAGCAACTTGATATATGGGACCACTATCTTGCAGGCTGTACCTTATTCAATAAGGTGTAACCATATAGTGCTCTATAGCGAATAGTTTTGATCGTAACGCACGGAATTATTTTTCGCATTCTGCGAAGTCTTGCATTAACAGCTCAAAATACAATATCTCTTCTATTACGCAACTCCGTATGTCTTTTTATTCACCTTCTGAGGAGGTGCAACTCTCAATAATCATGTCTAATAGCGTAATAAGGACAGTAGCTTGATTTATTTGTCTTTTTTACAGCATAGCTATCGTCTAAAATGAGATATTGCTCCGTCAATACCGTATTTTTGAATTACTTCGTTCACCATGGTCCTCTGGTTTACAGAGATACTCAAAGAATTGTTGATTCTTATGTCACTGATCTTAAGAGTGCTTGCTTCCACAATATGAAATTCTAGCACTATAAAATCATCCCTATGTTCAGGATGGGTTAACCGAACACGAACCGCGTACTTACCTTCACCAAGCTCGCGAACAGACAGAATCTTCATCCCGTGATGTGCAAACTCCTTCAACTGCGTCACGTATACTTTCTTTATGTATTGACTATATACATCCTGAAACTCATCTCTCTGACGCATATCTGCATCTTTCCAGTATTGCCCCATCGCAAACTTAGAAAGTCTAGGAAAATCAAGAACCTCTTGCACCGCTTGTCCTAAAGATTCTCTAACCGCCTTGTCCTCTAAAACAATGACACGTACTCTGGTCTTCAACTCTTCCACAAATTGGCATATATGCCGATATTGTTGCTCGCATGCGTGACTAGCATTAGAAAATGCCACAAACATAAAAAGAGACAACGTCACAACACGGCAAAACGTTTTCCTGCACTTCCAGAACATCTCTACCATTACAATACCGACGTATAATATACTAATCAGTAGTGATTATCGTAAGATTAATACATACGCCTTTAGACTACTTTTCTTAATTAGCGTCTGAACACTCTTCATGTTCGATCTCTATCGTAACATGCGAGATACTAAACCTTTCCTGTAACAACTTCTTGATCGATTTAACTACTTGTACAGAACTTGCCACGTCAGAAGAACCGCAGGCGATACGCACGTGCATAGTCATTATTGGATACTCTGCAGTTAATGACCAAAGATGCACATGGTGCACATCAATTACATTCGGTATTGCACTTGTGATATTCCTTTGCAGCTCACCTACGTCGATATTATACGGCTTGCCCTCGAGCAAAATGTTACTTGAGTTTTTTACAATACTAAATGCGCTGATCAACATCACGGTACTGACCAATAAAGACAACATTGGGTCTATTATCTGCCACCCGCTAAACCTGATGATTATCGATGAAGCAATAGCAGCCACAGAACAAAGGAGATCTCCAATAACATGCAGAACAGCACTGCGGATATTGAGATTATGTTCCCCCCTTCTGTACATCATACAAAATACAAAGATATTTGCAGCAAACCCTACTACAGCCACGGGTAGCATCAGATGTCCGTGCACTTCCACAGGGTTCACAAAACGTTTGATAGACTCAATTACTATTAGAGCAGCTATGACGAACCAGGATATTCCATTGACGAATGCTGCCATAACCTGAAACCGATGATAACCGTAAGATCTCTGTTCATCAGCCTCTTTAGTGGCCAACCTGTACGCCGCAAAGCTCAGGATAAGCGCCACTAAATCAATAAATACATGTCCTGCATCAGAAAGAAGAACCAATGAGTGCGATACAAAACCACCGATTGTCTCGACTACCAACGTGCACGCTACTACAACAATGGCCATTACCATCCGTCTGTGCATGCTAGGAGAATACTGACTATCGCAACTTGTCATTACACACCACATCAAGAGTGGGTGATACTGGACTCGAACCAGTGGCCTTTTGCACGTCAAGCAAACGCTCTACCACCTGAGCTAATCACCCAATATTTGCTATAATAGGATATATCAACTAAAAGTCAATTTTGCTCTACAGCTAACTTGATAGCTGAGAGAACGAAAAATATGCTAATAGGTATGAGGCACATCATACCCACTCCAAGAAGCGTCATAGTGTACGTATAAAATACTACACCCTTCAATGCCTGAAGAAGGAGATTAAAGTACACTACTACGGGAACGACTATAGGGAATATTAAGACCTGCGCAATTACCAATCCTCCTTCACCACCTAGAACTAATGCATGCCCCACAGCAGCGATAAAATTCACTATCAGCAGCGTTGCACTCAATATTGCACCAAATACAAGCACATGTGTAAAGCCATCTCCCAAGACAACAAAATCTATAACCATTGCGACGATACTGATTGGTATTGCGACACAAAACCAATTTGCCAGTATCTTGAAAAATAAAATAATCTCCGGAAGCAAGTTTTGTATTAGCAATTGTTCCAGGACTCCGCTGTAATAATCCTCTTCAAACAGTGCCCTTATAGAGATTTGCATCACCGAAACACCACATACCCAAAAAAGAGATGGCATAACACTTGCGATACATTCCGGTGGCAATACAAATAGTGCAGTTCCTACTACAATAGCAAACAACACTGCAACATGTGCTGAACTCCCTCCTCGACGGGCAATAACTCGTAGTTCATGCACAAATGCTTTTAAGTATGACACTCTAGCGAAACACAATATTGCTTTTTTGCAGCATAGTAATACACCAAATATTAATCAAGCATTCTTAGGATCTGTGTTTCAGTTATGCATTAACGAGGGCGGAAGTGGTGTTACCGAAAGACTATGTCTTCGACGATGAAGACGATGAAAATTACATGAACCATAGACAATTAGACTACTTTAGGCAGAAGCTTATTCAGTGGAAGGCGGCGTTGAAAAAGGAGTCGGAAGAAAAAACTAGGGAAGTGTTACAATCTCATGTAGACGCAGACTTAACCGATATGGCTACACGGGAATACGACACTGATCTTACATTACAGGCTTGTAATCGCAATGACGAACTTGCTTTGGAAATCGACAAGGCGCTTCAGAGAATAGATGAGGGTTTATACGGCTACTGCGAAGAGACAGGAGAAAAAATAGGATTAGGAAGATTAAAGGCAAATCCTGTAACTTTGTATTGCATAGAAGAACAAGAACGCCGAGAAAGACAGCAAAAGCTATACAACAGCAGTGACCCGTATGACGAAGATTTATAAAAGCAATGGCTGCTAGGGTCTATACACGCCAACGTATGGCTCTATTCGGAGAGAGCTCTTATGCTGCGTAGTTATATGGAAAGATAGCAACCCAATGCAGGGCATTCGATAAATTTGCTACGCTAGATGGTTGCTCTACAATGTAACAGCACGGGAGAGGTGCCTATTCGAGAAGCAGAGCACAGATTTTAGTTCATCGGCGAGTATGAAAGAGCCTACATCCAACGAAGTGCTATTTTAATTATGAGCTACAGCACTTTTTATGCTTCTTTTATACCGCTCAGACCAACACAAGCATAAGGAACAACGCCTAAGCCTTCACTAAGAAGATCATAACAAGCATTGACCATCACAGAGGTAGAGGAAACTGCTCTAATCTCAACAACTTCACCCCCTTCAATAGTTTTAGCTAATAACCCAGCTACTATGGTTTTTTCTTCGGGGGTGAGTTTCTTAGTGAGGTCGTCCGCTACAGCTTTGGCGTTGTCGTTAGTTGTGGGAGTTCTTCCAGTAGATGTAGGCCAGTTCTTATTACCATTATTTTGGAGCGTTTTTCCTACAAACTCCTTCAGAGCTTCAGGCCCCATACCGCCGTTGTCGTCGGATTTATAGTTCTCACCTCCACAAACTGAAGTATTAGCACTGAGTGCAGCCCCCTCCGTAGCTTCCGCATACTGTGCCCATTTATTGGTGGCTTGTTTCCCCTTCTTCGTCTCACAAACCTTCTTACCAATATCAGAATGAGAAATCTCCACCGCCTTAGCAAACTGAACGATATCTTTACCAGAGGTTTTAGCAAGAGCAGCAGCAAGCTTATCAGTCTGTCCAGTAACAACATCATAAGCTAACTCCTTAGCTAGTAGATATACTGTATCTACTTCTTCCTCTCTAATAATAGATCTTTGAATAGCTTTATATAAAACTCTAGGTATTGGATTATAAATCCCTAGATCATTCCACTAATATTACACTCTAGAACTAGCTCTCTCTCCTGAACAACCTTATAATCTCAATCAGCATTGACCATCACAGAAGTAGAAGAAACTGCTCTGATTTCCACAACTTCCCCACCTTCAATAGTTTTAGCTAGTAACCATGCTACTATGGTTTTTTCTTCAGGGGTGAGCTTTGTTAGGTCTCCCGCTACAGCTTTGGCATTGTCGTTTTGTTTAGGCTCAGTCGCACTTTCACCTTTAGTAGATGTTGGCCAATTCTTACTACCATCACCTAGCAGCGTTTTAGAAACAAAATCCCGAAAAACCTGAGGACTATCATTGGCACCACTCGTATGTGTACTCCCTCCGTCGTCACCACACAACGCCGTGTTATTATCACTTCTCTTCGTACTCCCCTTGTCCGTGTATGCTCCATACTTATTCCCGCTATTACCACTATGCTTCTTCGTCACACAAACCTGCTTATCGATCTTAGGAGCAGAAATCTCCACCGCCTTAGCAAACTGAACAATATCCTTACCGGAGGTTTTAGCAAGAGCAGCAGTAAGCTTATCAGTCTGCCCAGTAACAACATCATAAGCTAACTCCTTAGCTAGTAGATATACTGTATCAGCTTCATCTTCCTTACTACCACTATCTCTAATACCCTTGGTCTTGAAGCGCTCGTAACCAATCTCAAGCTCAACCCTGGCACCACCAATACCATAACCAACACTGCCTTCCATAGCTACAAGCATGTTGTCCTTAAACCCAATCCGAGGATCAGGAGTGTTCCAGTCAAACTTGTGTGACTCTAGCTTTACACTCTTTCCATCCTTTAAGTACTCTCCCTTATACCCTTGTACATCCAAATAATAGAATCCTAGATAACAGGTCTCCAAAATTCCAAATTTATCTAAATCCATGGTTGGCTAGGATAATGGAACTCAGAACATACACGCTTATAAAACTTAGGGTAACTATATGAGTCATATGCTATGAAAACCTAGTACTTAGCCAAAGCTCCAAGATCACTGAACGTATGGAAGCATATATGTAGTCCTTTAAAGTGTTTTAGGCTATTCAACAAAGGAATAAGGAAAGAAATACACCAAGCTTCTGTACTCTAGCATGCTGTCAGATTGGCACTCAAACCATAGTGACAAACACACACAGTCGAAAATTGCATTCCAAAATCTCTTAAATAGAAACCTAGGGTTTTCAGACAAATACTACTCTCAAAACTACCAAACTGAGGACATTTGCATTACATCTGTCCCCAATTTAGCACTCATGAACGCCTACCGACATTCAGAGATCCTTAAAAAACAATAAGTGCTCACGTTAACTCACAAACTGCAAATAGCACATACCCTGATCAAATAACTGAGAGAATACAAACCTAAAACTATCTACTTTAGTCTTCCGTTACTGCTATCATTGTCATCAGTAGGTCGATCTTCTCCAAATTCATCCTCTTCTTCTAAAGAATCATCTTCTTCAAAGTCTTCGTCCTCCTCTGGCTCTAAGCTATCAAACTCGTCGTCAACAACCTCATCATCTAAAAGCTCATCCTCAAAAGCTTCATTCTCATCCCAATCTCCGTCCCCTTCTAACTCCATGTCATCTTCATAAGGATCGTCGTAGTCTTCATCATTAAGAACATCATCTTCGTCGTGAAAGTAATCATCAGACTCATCCAAGTCCTCTAAATCATCTTCAGGTTCTTCACCTATACCGTATAGGTCTTCAAATTCTTCTCTGTCCACAAGATCACCATCATCTTCATATCCATATTCAGCACGCTCAGGAGGATTTTCTGCACTAGAACTACCCATCAACGCCTTTAGATCTTCACTATTCTCCGAAGCCTCAGACACAATACCTGCTTCCCCCTCGACTCCACCACGAATCTTTTCAGGATCGTACGGCTCTTGCGTAGGAATAAACGTGCTCTTCAATAGCCTACGCGTAAACGTTTTATCTTCAAAGTACTTTATTTTTCTAGACTTTATCGGATAAGTAGATTCAATTAAGAGAATTTGCTCATCCTTAGGTAACATTATAACTTCCTGAGGCAACAACAACGCCCGCTGTGTATCAGAAATATGCAGTGAGCGTGAAGCAGGATTAAGGTCTAAAAACTTAGGCCTATTTAGAGACTCCTGACTCACGGTCTTATTTCCAATAAGTTGCGATATCAAGTTTGCAGTCTCTATGTTGTTTGCAGCAAAAGTTATACGGTAAGTAGAATTAGATAGGAAAGAGTTCATCCCTGCTTCTTCGTATATTCCCTTTAACTGTTCTGTATCTTGTATTATCAAAAATAATCTTACCCTGTACCCACGAAAGTAAGCTATCCCCGTCTGGAACTGCTCCATCTTTCCAAGAGTTGGAAACTCATCCATCAAAAACAATACACCATAAGGTTCATCATCAGAAGGTAGAGTACGACATAAAAACTCCGTTGCCTGTTGATAAAAAACCTGCATCAAAGGCCTTAACCTAGTGAGATTATCAGGTGTAACTCCAACATACACAGAAACACGCTTCCTCTTGAAATCTTGTATATTAAAATCACTAGAAGCTGTTGCAGTATCAATAAGAGGGTTAGCCCACAATTCCAAAGAAGAGTTCATGGTAGAAATAACACCAGAACGTTCCTTATCCGCCTTCTGCAAGAATGCAGCAATGTTCATGTACGCAACAGGGTGTATTTTCTTACCTATCGTGTCCAATACAACCGCAAGGTTATATACTACGTCATCGCTACGCATTGTTCTTACAACTTCGCCAAATGACTTAACCTTTTCCGGAACTGCCAATAAATAGAGCACCACCCCAACAAATAAACTCCTTGCTTCGTTGTACCAAAAGTCTTGCTCCGGCATGATAAGGTTAGCAATCTTCTGTACGTCATCTACCATCTGCCCAGGTTTTTTGCTTATCCAATCCAGCGGATTATAACAATGACTGATACCATCTGGCTGCGCAGGATTCCATACATATACTTCCTGCCCAATTTTCTTACGCCAACCACTCGTGAGGTCGTAGTTTTCAAGCTTCACATCATGCACAATTACAGAATCTTCCCAGAATAAAAGATTGGGAATTACAAACCCTACACCTTTACCAGACCCAGTTGGAGCAAAAAGAAGAGCATGTTGATAGCCATCTGCTACCAAATAACCCCTCTGATCTTTCCCTAATAAAATTCCACGTCTGCTGCGTAACCCTATTTTTCTAATATCCCGCTCTGAAGCCCACCGAGAATCTCCGTGTAAAGATTCTTTCTTCTTAAAAGGTCGCCAATCAATAAGAACATGTCGAAGATTCCACGCCACAAGACAAACAAGACCAATAGGAGCAAAAAATGAACCCCACAACTTTAGCGAATTAGCAATTCCAAACAGCTTGGGATCCCCCCACCATTTACTAATATACTGAAAAATAGTCGGCCACAGCCGCATGGGAAAATCTGACACACTGGGGTTTATTGCATTAAAATCTAAATAATCTACTCCCCATACAAGAAGCACAAATAATACGCCAGAAATATAAAAGCAAAACTCCAACAGGCAAAACAGCCCACAAAAGAATACCAAAATATTTCGTATATGATTGGAACTATGCATATCTAGCGCTACTACAAAACAAAAGTGCTCACAAGTAATTATAACCGCAGATTACTTATTACCCTCTGAACACTTAGTGAACAAAATGTCTGAAACATGGCGCACTCCACCAGAGCTCCTCTTCAGCTGCACTATCACATCCACAATATTCATTATGTAATTCACAATCTGATCTGCTGGTAATCCCGTTCCTGCCTGTATTACCATAAGCTTTAACTGCTCTATAGCCATCCTTGGAGTATCAGCGTGCAACGTAGAAATAGATCCAGGATGCCCAGTATTAATAGCCCTCAAAAAACTAAAGGCTTCAGCACCCCTCAACTCCCCCACTATAATCCTATCCGGACGAAGACGAAGACATGCTTCGATCAAATCTTGCGTACCAACACGTGCTCTACCTTGCCCACCTTTAGAAGCAAGTAAATGTACGCGATTTGGATGAGATAGGACAATTTCCCTCGAGTCTTCAACAGTAATAATCCTCTCTTCTAAAGGTATAGCTCTCAAGGCAGCGTTAGTAAATGTAGTCTTCCCTGTAGAGGTACCACCACTCACAATTATATTCTTCTTTTTTTGTACCGCCGTTTCTAAAAATTCCTTTATTTTACCCTTAGATAGCAACTCACCTAATTCGCTATTTTCATCTCTGAGCTTGTCATTCTGCTGAGCAACATGAGAAAATGCCCCCATTTTTTCATAATCATCAAGCGACAACTGCATCGCAGAAGGCTTACGAATCGACATCACTATCTTATCACCCTCACATGCCGGAGGAAAAACTACCTGTACACGAAACCCGTTGGGTAAAGACGCAGAAAGCAGTGGCGTTTCCTCACTTAACTTTTGCTCCGTAGCCTGAGCAATAAGACGCCCTAACCCCCTGAGATGAGAAGTCGTCAATGCTGCAATATGCTCGCACCTAATATTTCCCCTATTTTCAACCCATACTTCACATGAGTTATTTATTGATATTTCATTTACTCCTTCTTCAGCAAATATATCCCGAAGCGGTTCAAGATAAGTTTCTAAAGCTGCACCACCCCCAGTCATATCCTACCTAAATCCTCCCTACCAAAACAACGTTTCACCTCCATACCTACCTCACCGCATCACGAGGAAATACTACGTCCTGATTCACAAATACCTTCATCACAGTACCCTGATCTACATAGACAGTCGGAGTCCTATTAGAATACTTATTCACAATCTCTTTCATAGAGTCAGAGAAATCCTTAATAGCATCAGAAACTATCTTTGTTGAAAGAGATGATGAAGTAGTTTTCTTCCCGTCTTTACCATCCGCAGGAGTCTCAACCTTAACAGTCTCAGTCCGCAACGACGGTATCTGCTCGGTCACATAAGCTGTCCCCAAAGATATACCCGCCAAAAAGATAGTAGAGGTCAATATGGAGCCCACTTTATTATCTACAACACCAGAAATACCATTTCTTCCTAGTTCATCAGTTCCACTAGACGCTATCTGTATATCAACGCCATGAGGTAAAATGACCCTGGACCAATTAACATCAACCCTTACATTGTTACCAGCAGAATCAAAGAAATAACTACCAATAAGCCTAGACCCCTTCGGTATTACAACCGCATCTCCAGAAGAAGCATATACATCTCTGGATACCACAGCCCTGAGCACCCCTGAAATATCCGAGTTTATTGCTGTCTCTAAAACAGCATCAATCATGTGACCTTGCAGTATTATATATCTCGTATCCCCCACTCTTGTCGCTCTAACACTAGGAGATTGAGTACCCTCTAACCCTTGCCACGCAGTAAACCGAGCATCTTCCTTCCCGCCAACAGAACCATCACCGGATTCACTACCAGCAGCTTCGCCACCACCGCCACCAAATGCGATCATAGGGGCTCCTCTTTTTTCTTTATCATACCCCAGAAACGACGGCTGCTCAGTTGTTATCGTCTTATACGGCAAAGGTAAAGATATCTCCTCGCGTTCAGGAGGAGCAATATTACCCATTGGTGAAGGAACCTCTTGAACGTTATACTCTTCAACAAACTCCTCCTCTACAGGCGGCTTAAGCAATTTTGTTACCACAGGAATATCAGGTACAGTAGGCATTACAAGCGGCGGCAACTCAGGCAACCTCGGTGGTGGCGTCAAGATTCTAGGAGCAGTCTCCTGAGCCGGCCTTCCCGCATCCTTCCTCAATTTTTCTACTTCCTTCTCTTCGATAACACGAGGAATCTGAGTATCTTCCTCATTATCCGAAGACTCCTTATTGAAGAAGAAAAAATAGTACATAAGTCCAGTAGCAATCAGCACCACTATGATAACAAAGAGCTTCTTACTCTTTGCTACACCTACTACATTAACATTATCCTCAATGTTCTCCCCGCTGCTAGAACCCCTTATTTCGTCAGCCATCCTGCACCTACTATCGACAAATTCTAACTAAGAGCCTGATTCACAACTTCTACACTCCTGCCATCACCAAAATCAAGGTAAAACAGCTCATGCACCCCCTCAACTATTACATAGTCCCTAAGAAGCAGCATTTTACATGGAACTTTTTTTCCATCCTTCTTCACAACGTAGATTTTGGGAATTTCTTTGTTATTTTTACCAAACTGAAAGTATGTCAGATATCCATCATCAAAAGCCTGCGTAGGAGCTAGAGAAACGTGAGCACTTCCACCAGTAAACATATAGTTGGTTCTAGTGGCATTTGGCTCTATTTCCACATCATCAGCATCTAAACTGCTAGCCAGGCTAGGAGGAGATATCTCAAGTTTCTGTCCCATGATATCAAAATTTCTATCACTCTGCGGATAGTAAAAACGCACTACATAAGCTAAGTCTGCTAATGCAGAATTAGTCTTTCCCAACTTGTTAATACTAGATGCAGCACCTCCACTCAGAGGAATCGCAGTCGATATCAAATCAAAAGCGTAACTCCGCCCCTTACTCGTTTCTATGAGCATATTAGTGTGCCCCTCTTTTTCCAAGGGCATGACGTATAACTTGTTGTCCACCGGCCTTATCTTCCAATTTGCATTATCTCCTAAAGCCATAACTCGCACCGTCTCACCTTGCGAGAATTCTATGTAGGAATGATAGCCATAGTTGAACACAACCGGAAAAACCTCATTCTGACTGTAGACAAATGTCTTTATTCTACTATCTACAGAAACTGGTACGCCAATATTTGTGCTGGCAAAGCATGCTTTACTCATAGAGAACAGCGCGAAAGCCGTTACCAAAGCAACATAAAAATTTTTATAGAAATTCATCATCCGCCCTATAGTAAGTGATCTGGAAGCCCAAAGGGTTCACCTGTCTATCTTGTTCAGTCATCTCAAGAGAGGAATACCTAA
Organism: Anaplasma phagocytophilum str. Webster; assembly: GCF_000964685.1. GTDB lineage: Bacteria > Pseudomonadota > Alphaproteobacteria > Rickettsiales > Anaplasmataceae > Anaplasma > Anaplasma phagocytophilum. Next base: position 512,042 of record NZ_LANS01000001.1, on the reverse strand, counting down.
AGGAAAGAGTAGCAATTCTATCTCTCTTTACAATCGAGCCGCTATGATTAACGAATTCCATAGTAAACCGCACCTGAACCTGCCCTCCTTCTAGATGTTGCAGAGAGCGCACTTTTAGAGCTCCTGATACAACATCCGAATAAAGCGTCATAGGACTAGAAGGGTTACTAGGACGTATCCAACTACGAAACTCGCTATAGGTTTCTTGGGACGAAAGGAGACGTACTCTCGTATAGTAGTTATACTGGAAATTGTTGGGATCATAGAGCTCACGAGCCTTTATGTACTCCACTATAAAATAATTACTTAATACCTCGTCGGCAGAATACTGTTTTACAGTCATCGGGTTTACTAGCGTTGTAATCCCTGACTTCTTTTCTATTTCTACAACGAAGGGTTCTATTGTTCTTGTTTTCCCTATTCTGAAAATGACGAAAGTACTTACAGCGATACAAAATACCGACAACACTACAAGAAGAAGGAGTATATTGCGCTGCACGACCACGGAACCGTATCTGTCATGATACCAATCTCCGATCTTTCCCGACACGCAATCGCGCTCAGAACCTGTCACGGGCTTTTTTTTTTCCTTTCCAAGACCAAACATATCCAATACCAACTAGTTGAAACAAAACCAAGCAGTGGAGAAACCAGCCCCATTGCAAGGCTGCCCAAACATCATCAGAACCTACTATTCTTTTATTTACATCAAGTTAACACAAAAATCACTTCTTATTAGCACAACAGCAACGTCTAGTATAGCTTTTCCATTACGGTCTTTGTGTAACGCTATATCGTTCATACAACGCGGAATAGAGGCTTTTACTGAAGGATTTGCAAGATTCGTAAGAAAGAAATCTTTTTTAAAGCTATTATTAGGATATTCAGCAACAACGCTATACTATATCTTCACACATATAATCCCCATGGGTGTATATATCAACATCAATCGTTGATTCTGAAAGTACGTACAATCGTCAGTGCCAACTCTTAATCTTTTCCTTATTTGTCTAATAGTAAAGTTCTAGATATGAACCTTTCACTCCATGATGGAGAATTATAAAGCAACTCATTAGACTACTGTAACTTACGTCTAGTATTGATAATGACTTTACAATCTACCGCCCAAAAGTGAACCATATAGGAAGATACAGCAACTCGTCTCAGGTTCTAATTAGGGGTAGAAGAAAGCACGCTAATCTCCATAGAGTTATGTGATTTCCCATAACATCCGAAATAATATCTTAAATAGCTTACACCGAAATAAACCAAGTGCCTGATAACAGAACCGCTTCAGATATTGCAGATTACTGTAACGTACTCCCGCGGCACTTATCCTATGTACAATCTTTCATCCATTCCCAAGTTAACAAGGCAGAAGTGATGGCAATTCGTCTCTGATCCTTATGAAGGTAGAAGAAACCGCCCTAATCTCAACAACCTCGCCACCTTCAATAGTTTTAGCTAGTAGCCCAGCTACTATGGTTTTTTCGTCACTATTAAGAGCTACTAGGTCTCTAGCTACGGCGGTTGCGTTGTCGTTTGTTTCAGGCGCAGGATTCCTCTCTCCTTTCGTAATACCGTCAACAGCCGTAGATGTTGGCCAATTATGGCGACCATCTTTTAGCGTTTTCTCCACAAAGTCCTTTAATACTTCCGCTTTAGCTGATCCCCCCGTACCCGAACCAAAACCAGCCTTTGCCCCACACACAGCCACATCAAGCTTGTCACCGTCGGTCTTACTATTGTTTTCCGTCTTCACTGCATAGGTAGCAAACTTGCTGCCGTTCGCCTTCGTCCTACAAACCTTCCCATCAATATTAGGATGAGCAACCCCAACCGCCTTAGCAAACTGAACGATGTCCTTACCCGAGGTCTTGGCAAGAGCAGCGGCAAGGTTATCAGTCTGCCCAGTAACAACATCATAAGCTAACTCCTTAGCTAGTAGATATACTGTATCAGCTTCATCTTCCTTACTTCCACTATCTCTAATACCCTTGGTCTTGAAGCGCTCGTAACCAATCTCAAGCTCAACCCTGGCACCACCAATACCATAACCAACACTACCTTCCATAGCTACAAGCATGTTGTCCTTAAACCCAATCCGAGGATCAGGTGTGTTCCAGTCAAACTTGTGTGACTCTAGCTTTACACTCTTTCCATCCTTTAAGTATGGATATACTGCCTTAGTCTCTCCGTTACTCTCCCTTATATCCTTATATATCTAAATAATAGATTCCTAATAATAGAATCCTAGATAACAGGTCTCCAAAATTCCAAATTTATCTAAATCCATGGTTGGCTAGGATAATTGAACTCAGAACATACACGCTTATAAAACTTAGGGTAACTATATGAACCATAGATATAAACCCTGTGCATAATTATATCGCCAATGGCGGCTAAGTAGGGCACTTATACTTACAGATAGCTATAAAGAAAGCATCATAGTACTACGGACACTGCTTTTTTGCATAGAATCCGCACCTTGAGCTATAGCAGGAGCTGGAAGAAACACCCATTAACAGCATTTCTACATTTTACAAACGTTGTTGTTAGCAACGTGAAAGTATTGAAAATTTTCCCGGAATCCCTCGAAATTTTTCTCGTCCACGTCTGTTATCCATACTTGGCAACCTAAGTGTTCAATAATAGACATCAGTTCCTTTCGATGCTGTGGATCTAGGTGTGACATTATATCGTCTAGAAGCATTATAGGTGCTTGGCCATCAATTTTATGTTTCGCTGTTGCAGCTGTTAGCAAAAGTGATAACAGTAAGATCTTTTGCTCACCAGTTGAGCAACTACTTGCAACAAGGTCTTTTTTTTCATTAAAAACCTGAAAATTGTCATTATGCACACCAAAGGTAGTACATTGTCTTGCAGCGTCTATATTACGATTACTTCTCAAGCGTTCTGCATATGCATCGACTGCTTTATCAGGGTTATCTAGTAGTTCAAAAACTTTACTCTCTAAGCGTATAATGAACTTGAAAAATGTGGACCTTGAAGAATTTTCTGCCAATGTGGCATGCAATGTTTCTAATACATGCTGTCTTACTTTGGCGATATGTACACCACTGATGCTCATGATCTCCTCCAGACTGCTAAGCCAATGGTGATTATGTGGTGATTCCTGTAAGATTTTTTTTCGGTCACGTTTCGCCTTCTCATACTTGACCATATGAAGTGAATAGTCCTTGTCAAATATATGAACCATTCTGTCAAAAAACCTGAGACGCTCAGTAGGTGCCTTCAACAAAATATGGTCCAATTGAGGCACTAGCCACAGTATGCATAGGATCTTATGTAATGTACTGTAGAGACTAGCCTTTTCATCTATAGTAACAGAACGCTTATTGTTTTTTTTAGTTATGTCTACGGAGAAAAACTCTCCATTGCCAACTATGTTGTAATGCACTAACCACGGTATTGTTGTCCCGCTGTTCTGCATGCAATCAGCACTAACATTGCGCAAACCAGGGCCTTTTGATAACAGTGATACTGCTTCTAGGATGTTGGTCTTTCCTACACCGTTTTCTCCCAATAGTACAACCGATTTGCCATTGCTTTCTAATTCTACTTTGGAATAGTTACGGAAATTCACAAGTTTTACAACTTGTACGTATGACTGAAATTTGCAAGACATACAGAGAAATCTACCTCACCCACAGGGTGTTATACCCCACCTAAGTGTAATATAGTGAATTTTTTTGTTATGACGAGAATATAAACACAGATTGTACCCGAAGACTTAGATACCATCCTGCACAAATATTCACACTAGAACTTAGTTTTTATAGTGGCCACAAAGAATAGCATCACTACAAGCAAGAGAAGCAACACGAAAAGAAATATATTTTTCCCTCTGCGCGCACGTTTAAACTTAGACTCTTCTACCAAGATAATACCCCAAAGCTTTACTTAGATCTGCTGAGTATACTAGGAATTATTCAGCATGTCGTATCTAAAATATCAAGATGTTTCCATAATAGACACGTCATTATGTAGGGAATAGCTGGGCATTATGAGCAAGATACATAAATATAAACCATCAGTAGCATTGAAGTGTGCATGAAAAGCACCTCTAAAATGTTGATCCAACATACTAAGATGACTACTTAATGCAATTACCTTCGTTGGATTACTTCCTTGCAGTAAGTCAAGTAAGTTGTCTTGCTTAATTCATGATTAAGATTGATCCTAGGCAAAGGTGTGACTACTAAAACTGTAACACAGCCAGAAAGTTCCACTTACATAAAACGTTAAACCAAGATTATGTTGTTACGGAAATCCAGCAGTAGTCTTGATGTGTAGCACGTACAAAAGACATAATAGCTTTTCTTGGAGCAAGTTTTTGCTCTCGGGTAATAAGCAAAAGTGTAAAGCTTATCACAGGCATCATCTGAATTAACGCTGAATACAACAGAAAATTTCTAATTCCCGCATATTGATACGACAAGAGGTCATAGCAGTATATAGGCTGCATCTCGTAATATGCACTTCCATGAACACAAAACCCCGGTGGAAAAAAAGTTGGAACACCTCATTGTTACAGTACAACCTTTTACGGCATTCGAGCGCAAGTCTAATTTTATACCTTGTATAGCTAAAGTTTTTGAGTTTCTGCCATAATAGCAGCAAGCTCTAACGCGGTCTAAGCATAAAAAACAGTAGCCCACCACATTGTAAATCAACATGGGGCGTATTTAGCCATTTGGAATACTGAATTAAAGAGCATTCGCGACAAAAACTGCTCTTACTAAAGAGGCTACCGAAAATACGCTCTAGCAGTAGGGAATAATCTCACAAACCTAGGAAAGGTGTGACTAAACTCAGCAATTGCCAATTCACACTCAGCGTTGTATCGCTGTATGGTAGACACTATCCTAATAACGCGACATTATCACAATTGAAAATAAGACCAGGGGCAACGAGACACCGTGTGTGAGTGTGTGTGTATGTATGAGACACGGTGTCAGCTGCACAACGCTATTAGCTCTCCCTTTTCTTGCTAAAAAACGCCGTAAAACGTCCGTACTGCTTGCACAATAGTGCGATCCAAGCACTGTAGCGTGTTTTAAGCCCACCAGATACCTCTGGACCTGAGTTATCAACTGGTGATTGAATGTCTTCCGAAGAGCGAGATGCATGTTCACTTTTTACAGTGGATACATCGGGACTCAGGGATTCTTTGCGATCCTCTTCTGGCAATTGCCTTGCCTCAGCATGGGAATCGATAGCTACTTTATCGTCATTATGTGACTTTGAACTCCGGGAACGAACATCTACTGCTACATTCTTATTTGTAGTTGATGATACAGATTTGCGCGCTGCCGTGGTTGCTCTGCTTGCCCTGGCACCTGTAGCGATTTTTCTGGGTTTAGGCTGTCTGACCTCGCTTGAGCCCAGTGTATCAGTGCTTATACTTTGCTGCATGGGTCCGAACTAACTAACTTACAACCCGGAATTGTAATCACATCTTATTATTAAATTATAAAGGCAGAAGTATAAGTTTTCATGATGGTACCTACAGCGGAATTTTTTCTCAATGTTGTAAGTAATAATTCTTCGTACTAGAGAAGTTTTGAGTTTTACCATATCCTAGGGTTTTAGTCATAAAACAGTGTGATGGAAAAGAAAAGTTTTGTTATCGTCGACGCATATGGGTTTCTTTTTCGCGCGTATTATGCGCTGCCTGGATTAAGCACCTCATACAATTTTCCTGTAGGAGGTGTATATGGTTTTATAAACATACTTTTGAAACATCTCTCTTTCCACGATGCAGATTATTTAGTTGTGGTATTTGATTCGGGGTCGAAAAATTTTCGTCACACTATGTATTCCGAATACAAAACTAATCGCCCTAAAGCACCAGAGGATCTGTCACTACAATGTGCTCCGCTACGTGAGGCTGTTGAAGCGTTTAATATTGTAAGTGAAGAAGTGCTTAACTACGAAGCAGATGACGTAATAGCTACACTCTGTACAAAATATGCATCTAGTAATGTTGGAGTGAGAATACTGTCAGCAGATAAGGATTTACTACAACTCCTAAATGATAATGTTCAAGTTTACGACCCTATAAAAAGCAGATACCTCACCAATGAATACGTTTTAGAAAAATTTGGTGTTTCATCAGATAAGTTGCTTGATGCCATGGCTCTTACAGGAGATGCATCGGATAATATTCCTGGCGTGCCTAGCATAGGAGTAAAAACTGCTGCAAAGCTGATTAACGAGTTTGGATCACTAGACAATGTGCTGAATTCTGTAGAACAGGTGGCTCAGAAAAAGTGTCGCGACATGCTAACCGAGTACGCTGATCGAGCAATTTTATCACGTGACTTGATATCTCTGTGTCATGATGTAGAAGTCGAGGGTGATTTGGAGAAGTATGCTAAAAGAGTGCCAGATCCGGTAAAGCTTATGGCCTTTTTAGAAAAGTATGAACTAACTTCTCTAGAAGGCAAAGTGGCAAAGTACTGCAAGATGGTTGCTGCACCCATCCAGAGCAGTGAAGTAGTCAAGAAAGAAAACGAAAAATGCATAGACAAGTTGGAGGAGTTCCTGGAGCAATGTCAGCGCAGTGGGCTATTAGGGTTATACATAGAAGTAGAGCAAGGTTTTATCAGTACAATATTTGCTGCGTGCGATGAGACTAGATCTTTTACTGTCAGCAGTCCTGAAAAGGTGCAAAAGTTTGTGGCGGCAGTAACACCAATTCTGCATTCAGATTCGGTGCTCAAAGTTGTTTATGATGCCAAATCCATGATGCAGTTTTTTCCTGAGTTGCGGGCATTTGACGATATTATGATTATGTCGTACAGCCTTGATACAGGTCATCACGATCACGGCTTTGATAGCATGTCGCAGCGTCATCTTGGTCAAATTTTTGGTATTACCAATGGGTGCATATTGATACGGTTGCATCGAGTTATAATGAGAAAATTATTCTCAGCTAAGCTGTACACCGTTTATTACACACTCGAAAGGCCGTTAGTACCTGTAATATACGAATTGGAAAAAACAGGGATAAAAATAGACACTGAGTTATTGAAGCAATTATCTGATGAGTTTTCTCTATCCATAAGTAATTTGGAAGAAGAAATATTCGGCCTTGCAGGATGTAAATTTAACATAGCTTCCTCACAGCAGTTGGGTAAAGTCCTCTTTGAGCATATGCGTATTGGGGGAGCTAAAAAAATGCCTTCTGGCAGCTACTGCACCAATGCGGAAGTTCTTACTGCACTGGCATTAGATGGAGTTGAAGTTGCTGATAAAATTCTGAAGTGGCGTCACTTTACTAAATTAAAGAGCACGTACACAGACGCTTTAGTCCGGCAGGTTGATGCTAATACTGGAAGGGTGCATACAAAATATTCCATGACTGCTACGGCGACAGGACGGCTCAGTTCAAGTAACCCAAATTTGCAGAATATACCTATCAGGAGCAAAGATGGGGAAAAAATTCGCAGTGCATTTATTGCTGAGAAAGGCCATAAATTGATAGCAGCAGATTATTCACAAATGGAACTCAAAATCTTGGCACATATTGCTGATGTAAAAGCTTTTAGACAGGCTTTTGCTGAGGGATTAGACATTCACGTCGTTACAGCACAGCAAATTTTTGGTGAGTATTATGAAATTGATTATGAGCTCAGAAGAAGGGCAAAATCTATCAATTTCGGGATAATCTATGGTATGGGATCTTATGGATTAGCGAGAAATATAGGCATAAGCAGAAGGGAAGCTTCTGAGTACGTGGAACAGTATTTTCAATACTATCCTGAAATCAAGCGTTATATGGAAACAACAAAGGCATATGCAAAAAAGCATGGATATACTATTACTGCTTTTGGGAGGAAGTGCTTTATTGAAGGGATTAATAGTCCAAAGCGAGCTTTAAGTAGTGTTGCAGAACGAGCTGCAATTAACGCACCAATCCAGGGTACTGCAGCTGATATTGTAAAAAAGGCTATGGTAAGGTTGCAAGATCGACTCACGCAGGGAACAATGCTTCTCCAAGTCCATGACGAATTATTGGTAGAAGTCCCAGAAGAGCACGTACTCTCAGTTGCACGTTTGATGAAAGAAGTAATGGAGAGTGCTGTGGTGTTTTCTCTACCTTTGGATGTTAATATAAGCGTTGGAGATAATTGGGGAGACATGGTTGAAATCGAGGTATAAGGATGTATCACGAAGTGCATGCGATTTTAAGATTTATACTTTTAATCGATAAGTTAAATGCGTATGCACAATTTTGGCGTTTTACCTGTTGCAGCTTGAAAGCCTCTTGTTCTGCCTATATAATACGTGAATTCTTGTTTGGTGACTGGTTACATTGTTAGCTAAAAAGGAAGACTTTCACACCTTTGGTAATGGTGTTGGCTCTGCAGGAACAGGTGGAGTTGTAGTTTCTGCATCCATGTTGTCTGCGGATTTTTCAAATCTTAGAGAAGAGATAGCAGCGGTTAGTACGGCTGGTGCAGATTGGTTACACATTGATGTGATGGATGGGTGCTTCGTCCCCAGTTTGACTATGGGTCCTGTGGTGATTTCCGGCATTAGGAAATGTACAAATATGTTTCTTGATGTGCATTTGATGATTAATCGCCCAGGCGATCATCTGAAGAGTGTGGTAGATGCTGGAGCTGATATGATTACAGTGCATGCTGAGTCAGAAGTGCATCTATGCAGGTTAATAAAGCAAATTAAGCTTTATGGTAAAAAAGTTGGGGTATCCATAGTTCCAAAGACTCACCACAGCGTCTTAGAGTACATTATACATGATTTAGATGTGGTATTGGTAATGTCAGTTGATCCTGGTTTTGGAGGACAGGCGTTTTTGGAACCACAGTTAAAAAAGATAGAGCACATTCGCAAGATGATAGAGGAAAGCTCATCAACCGCGAAAATCGCTGTTGATGGTGGTGTTTCAACGGATAATGCCCGGGCTGTTATCGAGGCAGGTGCGAATATACTCGTTGTTGGAACGGCGCTGTTTGCTGCTGACGATATGAGTAAAGTTGTAAGAACTTTAAAATCATTTTAAAGGAAGTAACTTATGAGGATGGAATTGTGTAAGAACATTCCCCTATTTTTTTTTGCTGCTGTGGGCAGGTATTTTGTGGGACTGCTCATCCCTGTAGGCAGGGTGGCTATTTTTTGTGTAAAGGCAGTCTTTCATAGTCTTGTACCGCCATACTATCTATGGATAACTACAAAGCAGTTTTTTGAGGTGTGGTTTTTCTCTCTTCCTATAGTAGCAGTTACATCTTTGTTTACGGGAGGCGCGTTAGCCCTTCAGGATACCCTCGTGGGAAGCGCTAAAGTATCAGGCAATTTCATGGCTGGTATAGTTACTGTGGCGATAGTCAGGGAGTTAGGACCTGTACTGCTAGGCCTTATAGTTGCTGGACGTATAGGGGCAGCTGTTGCGGCGGAGATAGGCACTATGCGCATTACAGAACAGATAGATGCGTTGACTACGTTAGATACTGATCCTTTTCATTATCTTATTGCACCGCGGGTGATAGCTTTGGTATTGGCTATGCCGGTACTCATGATTTATGCCGATATTTTAGGAGTGTTTGGAGGCTTTGTTGTAGGTACTTTGGGATTAGGCTATGGGCAGGAAGAGTATCTGGGAGGAGTAATGGAGTTTTTACTCCTGCAAGATGTAATAGAGGGTCTGGTAAAAGCTGTATCGTTTGGGCTGGTAATTTCGCTAGTTGGGTGTTACAACGGGTATCACTGTGAGATAGGCGCAAGGGGTGTAGGAACAGCGACAACAAAAACTTCGGTAGCAGCTTCTATGCTCATAATTTTGTTAAACTATATAATTACTGTTTTTTACGCGTAGTGTAGTATGTACGCTGTATCTCTTTCAAATTTGCATCTCTCTTTCAACAACAAGGAGGTTTTGAAAGGTGTTGACTTGGACATAGCATGGGGGGATTCCCTGGTTATACTGGGAGAATCTGGTAGTGGAAAGTCTGTACTAACAAAGGTTGTATTGGGTCTAATAGTGCCCCAAGAGGGAAGTGTTACTGTAGATGGCACCAATATTCTTGAGAATAGGCAGGGCATCAAGAATTTTAGTGTTTTGTTTCAAAACTGTGCGTTATTTGACAGTCTTACGATTTGGGAAAATGTAGTATTCAATTTCCGTAGGAGGCTTCGTTTAGATAAGGATAATGCCAAGGCTTTGGCTTTACGGGGATTGGAGCTTGTGGGATTGGACGCCAGTGTAATGAACGTGTATCCTGTGGAGCTATCAGGCGGGATGAAAAAGCGCGTAGCTTTGGCAAGAGCTATTATAGGTAGTCCCAAAATTCTAATTTTGGATGAGCCAACTTCGGGATTGGATCCTATAATGTCTTCAGTGGTTAGTGACATAATTGCGCGATGTCACAGGGATTTCAACCTTACTATTATTACCATTACGCATGATCTTAGCAGTGCATTTCACGTTGCTAACAAAATTGCTGTATTACGGGGTGGTAAAATCATTGCATGTGATGGAGTAGAGAACATAAAAAAGAGTACTGATCCGTATGTAGCCAAGTTTATGAAATTCGGAATGCACACGTAACGTCTCTACAATGATGGGAATATGCTGAAAGCACTGTAGAAACACGGGTGGCTGTGTATAAGTATGGCACCTGGATCATATCTAAGCTGTGAAAATTTTCCCTTTTTCTACATTGGGCAGCACTACATAGAAAATACGACGAAGTATGTACTTTATGTAGAACTTAGCTGAACGGTCAGGGGTATCGTCCAGATTTGAATATACATGTGAGTGTGCTTACAAAGTTGGCATCCAAATCTAAGCACTGCGGTTATTATTGGAAGTAAGCTATTATTAGGAAGCGTAATGATGTCTATGGCTATAGTCATGGCTGGGAATGATGTCAGGGCTCATGATGACGTTAGCGCTTTGGAGACTGGAATGGGCATGCCCTCTAGAACTTTAACCCTGCCTCTATCAGGACTTCACATTCTTCTTATATGTTTCTTTATTCTGATTTCTATTACGCTATGGTTCTAGCTCTTCTAAGGCACTGTATTAGAGTAATCACTTGTTATAGCTATTTGGAAATACTCGTAACTCATCTATCTCAATAGGGAGTTTTCTCCTATCTATGCCGTGCCTTCCTGCCGGGAAGAAAAATGATATAGCGGAAATAACTGCTTAAAATTAAGAAGATCGTTAGAGCACGATAGAGCCTTATGCTCATGATAAGATACGTTCTAATGTAGTAGAATAGGTTGCATTACACGTTGTAGACACGTGTACCACTTTTGAAAAATTAGTTGAGTAAAAATAAATTTAAAATTTCTTTAATCTACTGCAGATCAGGTTATAAACTAGGGTACAGCACTTTACATTAAGTAATAGTATTGTTTTTGAAAGGGGAATAAAAAATAAGCCTATTGTGTTGATTAATTACCTTTAAAAAATATTTACTAACACTCTACAATCAATAATGTTTACAATGTTTTAAGTGCTTTTCATGCTTGCATGACAACTGAGTGCTTGTTGATCCATATTCGGTAATGGTTTTATGAGGCTTAACTACAGCATCCCAAGAAGAATGCTTTCAATAGAAAAATTGAACTACAGAAGACAATGTTGTTCAATGGCTTCGATGGCATTTACCCTTACTCTATTCGTTTTGTTCACGTTGTCACAAAGCGGATTGATGAAGTGGTTAGGTGGAGGAAGAAGTAATTTTTGGATTACGTGTGATTTCGTATCAGTAATATTCGCCATGTTGTCTCTAGTATGCGGAATGTTATTGATTTTCTATATCGAAAGAGAGAAGAGGGATATTAACAAAAAACTTGAGCACGCTCGTAGACTAGGTAAGTACCGTGGTGGGTTGAAGGAGTTGAAGGAAAAGAAAGGTACGCTAGATAAAATCAGTGATTTTATTGAAAGGAATGCCAATAAGATTGATTTTCTGGGTACTTTGGGTAACACCCTATTACAGCTGACAGCCCTGACGTTCCTTTTTCTGAATGGAGTTTCTCTGTCATCATCTGTCAAAGTCGGAGATCTTGGAGTAACGCATTGCGTAGATTTATTTACTAATACAGCTTTTTTCATGACAGCAACTTTGTTTGCTATATCGCACTGTATTATTCATAGAAATGAGAAAAGTTTTTCAAAAAATCTATCCTCCCAGACTAAGCTAATGTGCTTAATGTTTGCCGGTAACTTGTTAGTATGGGGTGGAAAGATAGTATGTGCATTAGAGTCTATTGGTAAAATTCCTACTATATATTTGCCAAACGGAGGAACGCTGCCATTAGGTTGGTTAGCGAGAACTGTTGGGATAATATTATGTGCTGTAAGTATGTGCATGATAATGGCTAATACCTCAAGAAAGTGTGATGAGTTGACTCGTATCGTAGAGAGTGGCGAACATGCTGATGAAGTGGTAAGCAGACTAAGCACTCATGACGTAAGGTCTTGTTTTGGTTATATGGAACATGGTTTGTGATATTATGTATCACTGTTAGCATTTTTTATGAGGAGTTATGAATTGCGCTGTACTTTTATGTGGATGCGGGCACATGGACGGCTCAGAGATAAGAGAGGCTGTGCTTGCTCTGTTAGCGCTTGATTCCTATGGAATAAATGTTACTTGCTGTGCTCCTAATATTAAGCAAGTAGATGTTGTAGACCACTTGAGTGGCTCTACTCTTGAAGAAGAAAGGGATATAATGTCGGAATCTGCAAGAATTGCTAGAGGAAACGTTGTAGACCCAAAGGATATTTCCCCTAATGATTTTGATATGCTAATTTTGCCTGGTGGATTTGGAGTTGCTAAAAATTATTCCGATATTTTGAAAGGTGAAAGTCCCGTAAGTGTGTTAGAGGAAGTAAAGCAGACAATCGTAAAGTTTCATAAGGAAAAGAAGGCCATCGGAGCTATATGTATTGCTCCTGCTATCGTTGCTGCTTCTCTTAGTAGTGTGTCAAAGGTAAAAGTGACACTTGGAGAAGACATAGATTCTATAATATCAAGGTGCGGCGGAGAGCATGTTTTTTGCGAAACGGACGATTATGTAGCTGATATTGATATGGGTGTTTTTTCCACTCCAGCATATATGCGTAAGGACAGCTTACACAAAATTCACGTTGGAATACATAAAATGGTCGGAGCTATGGTGGATTTTGTTAAAAAGAAAGAGCAACTTTAGAACAATACTTAATATAGTGTGCATAAAACATTGCGCGCGTGTTTTATGCACATACGAAGTTGTTTGCATGTGTAGTTCGTAGTTTCAATACCCTACTGATTGTTTAGTTATTTTTATACTTAATCCCGTCACAACAAAAAGCCCTGTGAATCGGCTTATTTTACTGTGGGTAGTTATATTACATTAATTACAAGAAAACTCTCTATTGAGAATTAGAGACAGGTCTAGCTTTTCCCATGAAAAACTATTCTCATGAGTCCTTCCAAAATGTCCATAACATGACGTAGGGCTATATATTTGTTCATATAGCGACAGCTTTTCACATATTCCTGAGACTGAAAGATCAATATTACTTATAATACACCTTTCTATCTCCTTTACATCAACCACGCTGGTTCCAAACGTATTGATTGCAAAAGTCAGTGGAGCTGGTACACCTATTGCATATGACATCTGTACCAAACATTCACTAGCTAGACCTGCATGTACTACATTTTTAGCTATGTATCTTGCCATATACGCTGCGGAACGATCTACCTTACTTGGATCCTTTCCTGAAAAAGCGCCTCCGCCGTGCGGTATGTGGCCTCCGTAGGTATCAACCATTATCTTTCTACCAGTGATTCCTGTATCACCCACTGGCCCTCCTACAACGAACCTTCCTGTAGGATTGACTAGAAAATTCTCTTCTTTACACATCCATCCTTCTGGTATCGATGATACGAAGTATGGATAGACAAGATCCCTGACGTCTTGTTGTGTTCTACTTTCATCATGCTGCACTGAAAGTACTGCTCTCAACACTTTTACGGGCTTATGGTCAACATACTGGAGGGTTATTTCTGTCTTTGCATCTGGTCCTATACCGGTAATGCTTCCTTGTTTCACTGCATCTGACAAATTTTTAAGAACACGGTGGGAGTAAAATATTGGAGACGGCATGTATGATTCTGTCTCGTTTATGGCATAGCCATACATTACTCCCTGATCTCCTGCTCCCTTCTTTTTACGACCACGATTCACTCCCAACATTATATCATGAGATTGTTCCTGGAGCATGATCCTCACTTTAACCTCTCTCCAGTGAAATCCTTCCTTTTCGTATCCTATTTCTCTCAGTGTCTTACGAACTACTCCGTCAACCTTTTCCTCCTCTACTATTACTCCGCTTACTTCTCCTGCTATGATAACATTATCCCTTGTTACAAGGGCTTCTACCGCAACATGAGCCTCAGGATTTATAGACATAAAGTAGTCGAGAATATCATCAGATATCCTATCGGCAACCTTATCTGGATGCCCATGAGCAACTGACTCACTCGTAATAAAATAGCTGTTGTAGTATCTATCTAGATGAAACACTTTTATGACGGATTATTAAGGATAATAGAATATAATAGACATGCGATAATACATAAAAATTTTACTCCTTACAATAAGTTAAGTGCTGGTAAAACTACATGGCCTAAACCATCGACGTATTGACTAAACCCATTAAATATGCAATTTTCTCAGTATGTTGTGTCCGTAGCTCAGCTGGATAGAGCAACAGCCTTCTAAGCTGTGGGTCAGGGGTTCGAATCCCTTCGGGCACACCATGCACTGAGTATTGGTTGATATAGTGTCTAATTACTACGATGTTGTAATTCTCGGTGGTGGGATAAACGGTGTTTTGTGTGCGATAGGTTTATCGCATAAAGATATATCAGTGTTAGTAGTTGAAGAAAGGGACGCAATACTTGATGGTAATCAAGGTAGGGTGTACGCCTTTTCAAAACGCTCAAAAGAAATACTAGAAAATTTTTCTGTATGGAATGATGAAATCAGATCATCTCCTATAGATCATATAATGATTTATGATGGAAATAGCTGCTCCTCTGTGCATTATGATCGTGTCTTGGTTGATGATCAACCTATGGGGTACGTGGTTGAGGCAAGCGAGATCGCAAAATTCATGCACCAAAAGCTAAATTTCGATGTTATTACATCCTCTTCCTGCAAGTTATTTACAGTTAAAGACGGATTTGCAGAAATATATCTGTCCTGTGGAAAAAAAATCTATACTAAACTTGTAGTGTGTGCCGAAGGAAAAAATTCTAGGTTTAGAAATAGCTTATCTCTAAAGACTATAAACTACGCTTTTGAACAGGGATTCATAGTTTGTAACATAAACCACTCAAAACATCATAGAAACACGGCTATAGAGCATTTTTGTACAAATGGACCTTTTGCTATTCTCCCAATGTATGGAGGTTATTCCTCTTCCATAGTTTGGACTGAAAAATATGAAATGGCACAACTAATACAAAATCTACCTATAGAAGAGTTTACAAAACTACTACAGGAAAAATGCAGCGATTTCCTAGGCAAAATAGAGGTAAACAGCAAAATAAATTGCTATAAAACCTCAATGTCGCTCCTAAAAAAAATATTTATAAATAGAGCCATAATCATTGGTGATGCAGCTCATGCAATACATCCAGTAGCTGGTCAGGGATTGAACCTAGGTATAAGAGATGTTGGTATTTTGGTAGAAATAATAGAAAAATACCACAAATTAGGTTCGGATATAGGGCAGAGGTTTATATTACAGGAAATAGATAACAGAAGGCTGTTAGATAATGTTTCTATGTCATTTGTGTGCACTGGAATAAATTCGATATTCTCAAATGATTCTGCGATTTTAAAAGTCGCTAGAAGAGCAACAATGTCTGTGGTTGAAATGTCGCCCACACTAAAAAAAATTCTTATGAGCCATGCTATGGGCATTAGCTCAATCTGTAAGTAGGTGTGTATATTTAAGTTGAGTACTTTTTATTCAAATAAACACGTAATGGATTTTATACCATTAACAAATAACGAAAGCTGAATTCTTTTTGTCTTTTCCTATACCTAAAACTCTACATTTTGAATGAGAAAAAAGTATGTATTGTCGCATAGCAGCACATATTACCTAATTACAATATGTGGATAAAAACTTAAATATATCCATAAATAAGCGCAAAATAATGATAAAAATCCAATGCTTTTACTTATATGACATTTGGCAAAAAAGTATCAACGTCTGGGAAATAACCCATAATATGAAAGGAGTTTGATTAGCTATAACAAATCTTAGAATACGATATTAAAAAGCAAAATTCTGGTATCATTAACAAAATAGAATGCAAGAATGTAACATGCATTAATTGAAAAAAATCTCATAGGTATAGTGTCGCATCTCTAAAATCTGAAGACAAAACAAGAATAAAAAGAAGAGTTGCTCATAGCATAGTGCTGAAAATATCTACTTCACCAATAGTTATTCCGCATACATCAAGATGATAGCGAAAAGTGTGTCTAGTATATCAACACTGCTGGTGACATACCGTTCATGCAGCATGTATTATTAGACAGAACTAGCGTTATTTTGAAAACGGAGTCAGTGCCTATTGACTCCATCTTAAGAAGTACTTTCCCTGATTGAATACCGTATAAAAACATGAACAATGCGTACAGATTGAGCAGCATTCACGGGCCTATTTCTCATACTCCCTTAGATATTCGTGCGATATAGTACTATAAAAAGCAGTCCTACATTAGGATATGCGCTGCAATTCATTTGCATGCCATAGAAGTGATACCTATAGCGCTATCTATATCAGTAGGTGCTGCGAGGATATATAATGGTTCGTTTTACATAAACGGGAATTTCATTGAACAATAGTCTACATATAAGCAGAAGTTCACTTTAAAAGCTTCATTTGCCGTAATAATAAATCTTTAGTCTACCTTCTAATCCTTAGGTTTTGTATCACTAGTTTGTGCCTTGATCTTGACTAAATTCCTAATCATATCTTCCATTGCGTATCCAATTTTTATAGCACAAACCTTCTTGAGATTTATCAGATCATCGCTAGTAATCTCAGAAACATGATAGTTGAGTAAATCAACAATGAGCTCTTCTGTACTCTCTTCTACTCCTTTTATAAATATGTCTTTTTCATGCTCTATTTCTGCAGGAAACACCATTCTGGTATTATTAGAAACTAAACCACCTTTCGAATTAAAAATATTTGAAGACAAGTAACGAAAAACAACATTAGGTAATGAACGCCACTTCAAACCCCATATGTAACTTTGTACAAGATGCGTACAAAACATAATCATCACCGCACGGATTATCATACCTGTGGTGATTAAATCCCTATTAAAATAGTACCACTTTAGTATTTGATAAACCCTGGGATATAGATAAAGGGGATTTTTAGAATACACAAGGCTAGCTGCCCCCTCATGACACAAAACTAGAGCAATGGAAACTATGTAGGTGTAAATCGCTACATAAAATATTCTTGCACAAATCTTATCGAAGTTAAGTAAAAAATAAGAAAGCATCATGAGTCTGAATATCGGCATGTGCTTATAACTTCTCTATTTTACCACTAAAATTCAGAACCCAAAAAAAGCGCTGGGATGGGAGGAATCGAACCTCCGCATAACGGTACCAAAAACCGTTGCCTTACCGCTTGGCGACATCCCAAAAGTAATAAAGTACACGCATGAAGGATAGTAATAAAAAATAGTAAAAATGCAATGAAAAACACAAAACTACTCAAGGTTTGAACTTCGTACTAAGTAATAAAATATCTTGTTAAAGTTCTGTTTTCGTAGCATCATCTGGGCGGTTGTCATGATTTTTATCTTATCTTGTGAACTTCCAGAGCATAGTAAGAAATTTGGAGAGATACTGGGAGGACTATGGGTGCTCGATAGTACATCCTTATACCACAGAACTCGGGGCAGGAACTCTACACCCCGCAACTTCTCTTGAGGTTCTTTCTGGAAAGAACACCATGGTAGCGTATGTACAGCCTGTTATCCGTCCATGCGATGGACGGTATGGGGATAACCCCAATAGATTGTACCAGCATCATCAGTATCAAGTTATAATACAGCCTTCTAGGACTACCTTGCGGGATGATTATCTTCGGAGCCTGGAAAAAATAGGAATATCTACTACTGACTTTGATATACGGTTCATTGAAGATGACTGGGAAAACCCTAGCATAGGTGCATATGGTTATGGGTGGGAAGTTTCTTGTAATGGTATGGAAATTACTCAATTCACTTATATGCAGCAAGTCGGGGGAATAGAGTGCTCTGTCATTCCTGGAGAAATAGCTTATGGCCTTGAAAGAATTGCCATGGTACTCCAAGGGGTAGATAACGTATACGATATTGTCTGGAATAGTGCTGGCGTTAAATACGGGGAAATATTTAAAGATAGAGAGAGGGAATTTTCAGCTCTTTCTTTCGAACATTATGATACAGATTTCTTGGTCCATAGCTTTGAGAAAAATGAAGAAATGTGCCTCGTGATGGTACAAAATGATCTACCCATTGCTGGGTATGACTTATGTCTTAAAGCTAGTCATATTCTAAACTTGCTTGAGGCTAGGGGGGTTATTGGCGTCAATGAACGGGCCTCTTACATACTCAGAGTTAGGAAAATGACTAATATGTGCTGCCAATCTTATGTAAAGCTATACAAAGTAGCGTGATATGTCTCTTGATTTAGTTTTTGAAATATTATGCGAACAGATGCCATCTAAAATGATGGATATTGCATTGGGGTATCTGAAAAATACCATCTGTTCTGGGTTTAGTAAGTTTGCTATAGAGAGTCGTAACTCTAGAACTTTAGTCTCGGCAAATCGCATATGTTTCATTGCTGAAGGATTGGAACAAGGGAATTCAACTGAAAATAAGGAAATTAAAGGACCGCGAGTATCGTCTTCTCAGGAATCTATAGCAGGATTCTTGAGAAAGGTTGGAAAATCAGAAGTTGGAGAGCTAGAGGTACGTAATATAGGTGGAGTTGAGTTTTATTATTCTGTACGGGAATCCGTAGGTGTAAATAATCTCAATGAAAAGGTATGTGAAATACTACAGGATGCTGTAGATAATTTTCCTCTACATAAGAGAATGAAGTGGGGGTGCGGTATAGGGGAATGGGTGCGACCTGTTCTAAACGTCGCGTGCGTGCTTGGTGGGGAAGTAGTCCCTGTAACGGTAGCTGGAAGTAAAGCTAATAATATAACTTACGGGAATATTAGGTTTGCAAAGACTCCTCATACTATAAATGGAGTGGATAGCTATTTATCATTCTTGTCTGAGAACATGGTCATGTTGGACCATGAGGAAAGGAGAAGAAGTATATTGAGGCAATTGGATGAGCAAATTGCTGGTACCCTTCTTAAGTATGATGTTCACGATAAAATAATAGAGGAGCTCAATGGAATGCTTGAGTATCCTAAGGTACTACTAGGAAGTGTAGATGAAAAATTCATGTCACTACCTAGAGAGGTGGTAGCATGTGTACTAACTAAACACCAACGATGCTTGGCTATTTATGATAGTAGTGGAAGAATAGTCAAATTCGCTTCTGTAGCTAGTGTTATCAATGAAAGGGTAATAAAAATTCATGAAATGGTATTGAGAGCAAGGCTTTCAGATGCCATGTTTTTAATAGAAAAGGATAAGCAGTATGGTTTGGATAGGTATCGGGAGCAGCTTGCGAATATAGTATTTAAGAGAGATTTGGGCTCGGTACTTGATAAAGTTAACAGAATATCTGCTCTTGCAAAATACGCTTCAGTATGGGTACCTAGGGCGCATATGTTGGAAGTTGAGAGAGCATCTTTGCTTTCTAAGGCTGATCTTGCTTCGCTGATGGTGAAGGAGTTCCCTGAATTACAGGGAAAAATGGGGAGGTATTACGCGCAACATGCTGGTGAAGAAAGTGCAGTGTGTGATGCGTTGGAAGAGCACTATTTACCTAGTAGTCAACAGGATAGATGTCCTTCTTCTCCGGTAGGAATTGCTTTATCAATTGCGGATAAGGTAGACACTTTAGTGGGGTTAATGGCTACAGAGAGAATAAGTGGTTCTCGTGATCCTTTTGCACTACGTAGAACTGCAATAGCTTTGCTGAGGGTAATAAAGGAAAACTGTATATCGATACCGTTAGATCTGATGGTATCGAAGTCTGTATCTTTTTATCTTTGCGATGCGAAGAAGAATAAGGATTTAAAGTCAGTATTCAGAAGTGTTGATGTTGATTGTATAACTTCTTTAATATTAGATTTCTGTTATGAAAGATTGAAGATAATTCTCCGGGAAGAAGGGTTGGATAGAGATATCGTAAATATCGTTGTGGGAGAGTTTCATGATATATTATTGGTAAAGAAAAAAGCAGTTATATTGAGTGAATATCTGAAAACAGAGGATGGTAAAAACATACTGGCCGCTTATAGGAGAATAAGAAACGTACTATTGAAGGGTAGTAGTGTTCCTGTAAAGGAAAAGAGGATATGGTATAAGTGGTGTAGTGAGAAGCTTTGTATTGAGAGTTGTGAAATAGAGTTATATAGAAAGGCGAAACACTGCGATGGGGTAATTAGCTCGGTACTTAAGGCTCATAGTTTTAAGGAAGCCATGGATTGTCTTGCTAACATGAGTAGTGTGGTAAACGACTTTTTAGATAAGGTTAGAGTTCACGATGATGGAAGTATTGAGACGCGTAAGAATAGAGTAAATTTGAGTTTATGGGTCGTAAGTTTGTATAATTCTGTTATAGATTTTAGTAAAATACCTAAGGAATCTTAAATTGTGATATTGAATATCGCAACTTTGATGTCTACATATAGACTGGCTTCTTTTTTATATGGTGTGAAGAAAATAAGATGGGAAGTAATGACTATTACGATTTACTAGGAGTAAGTAGGGGTGCTAGTGAAGAAGAGATAAAGAAGTCTTATAGAAAAAAAGTTTTTGAGTACCATCCTGATAGAAATCCTGGAAATAAAGAAGCCGAGGAGAAGTTTAAGAAGATTAGCGAAGCATACGATGTTCTAACGGATAGTGATAAGAGAGCAGCGTATGATCGGTATGGGCACAATGCCTTTGCCAACGGTATGGGTGGGAATCAGGGTTTTACTGGAGGCTTTGACGGAGGGTTCTCTACTGATTTTTCTGACATATTTAATGACTTCTTCGGAGGAGGGTTTGGTAAAACCTCACGCCAGAGCAGTCGTGAGAATATGCGTGGCTCTGATTTAAGATACGATATTGAAGTAACCTTGGAAGATGCGTTTAAGGGAGTGAAGGTTCCTATCAGCTATGTAACCCATGTGCAGTGTAGCCATTGTAGTGGTAGTGGCGGTGAGGGAACTGCAAAGTCTGTTAAATGTGGAACATGTAATGGTGCTGGAAGGATACGGACACGGAAAGGGTTCCTTACAATAGAAGAATTATGCCACACATGCAGTGGTGAAGGAGAGGTAGTAAAAAATAAGTGCAAACGTTGCGCTGGAAGTGGAAGAGTTAGAAATGAAGTTGGAATCCTAGTTACTGTTCCGAGGGGAATAGAAAATGGAAACAAAGTAAGGGTAAACGGTAAGGGAGAAGCTGGTTATAGAGGAGCTAGAAGCGGAGATCTATACGTTTACGTTGTGGTAAAAGATCACAAGTTTTTTACAAGAAGGGGAATGGACTTGTATTGTAATGTACCAATTAAGATGACTTTAGCTGCCTTAGGTGGAGAAATTGAGATGCCTTCCATTGATGGAACGTGGACGAAGCTCAAGATACCTGAGGGGACGCAGAGTAATGATAAACTGCGTATGCGTGGTAAGGGTATGCCTGACATACAAGGTGGGGAAAGACGTGGAGATATGTATGTACAGGTGACAGTAGAGACTCCTGTAAAGTTAACAAAGAAACAAGAAGAGCTTCTCAAGCAGTTTGAAGATGAGTCTAATGCGAATAGCAGTCCAAAATTCTCAGGATTCTTTCAAAAGATAAAAGGAATTTGGAAGGATATAAGCTCTTAGGAAAGGTTGCGATCCTTTTTAGCTATATCTGCTCTATAACATCCAGGCCTATGTCTTTGCATTTTACTGCATTTGTAATACAGCCTACGGATATATAGTCTACCCCGCATTCAGCAATAGGTCGCACGTTGTTCAGATTTATTCCACCAGAAACTTCTATTTTTGCACGTGAATTAACGATGCTGACTGACTTTTTTATATTATCCAGAGACATGTTATCCAGCATTACTGTATCCACGTTGTTTAGAATAGATTCCTCAACTTGCTCTGTAGTATCACACTCAACTAGAATAACGACGTTACCCAATTTTGCCCTAACCTTGTGAACACATTCAGATATACCGCTACAGCTTGCTATATGGTTGTCTTTTATCAATACTCCATCAAACAATCCAGTCCTAAAACTTTCTCCTCCCCCTACATGCACTGCATACAGGTCAAACTTCCTCAAACCAGGACATGTTTTTCGAGTACTGCGAATGATTGCATTGGTACCGTGTATGATTTCGACAAACTGTCTAGTCAAAGAGGAAATTCCTGAAGCACGTTGAATAAAGTTAAGCAAAACCCTCTCAACAGATAAAATCTTCGAAGCACTACCTTCTCCTCTAAGCAAACAGGTACCAGATTTTACTGGAGTTCCATCGACTTCCATAGGATAAAAAGAGATATCTTCTTTGTGTAGAACGTTTGCCAAATCAGAAATAAACAGCATGCCAGAAACTATAAGTTCTTCTCTAGCATTTACCTCGAACTTAATCCTTTGATCTCCAATAATACAGTCAGTAGTAATATCTCCAATGGTGCCTAAGTCCTCTTCTAATGCACGTTGAATAATATATTCGAACATGGTATACTTTCCAAACTATTGTATACAATAACACGATATAGATTGTATCATCTTTGTACTATTTAGTGAATTTGCTTGTGATGGGGGCTCTGTGTTTATAGCAATACTAATGGGAGCATATCTGTTAGGATCGATTCCTTTTGCATACATTCTTACAAAGCTTATGGCAAAGAGAGATATAAGGGAAGTAGGTTCTAAGAATGTTGGAGCTACTAATGTTTTTAGGGTTAATAAAGGGCTAGCGGGATTAGTGCTTCTGTTAGACATAGCAAAATCTGCAGTTTTGATATACTCGCTTAAGGAATATGATATCGTAAGTACAAAAGAAGAGCTGTGTATAGTAGGGTTATTGTCCGTTTTGGGTCATATATACCCAATATGGTTGAAGTTTAAAGGCGGCAAGGGAGTAGCTACTGGTATTGGAGTAATTATCCCATTAAATCCACTCATGCTGTGCGTGTTTTTTATATCTTGGCTATTTACATTTAACAATACACGCTATGCTTCTCTCTCGTCGATAGTGTCTATAATAGCCACTATGATAGTATGTTATCTAACAGAAAGTGGTGTTGTAGCGCTCTTATACACGGTGCAAAGTATATTGATTTTGTTCAAACACAGAGAAAACATTGTTAGGCTTATAAAAAGAGAGGAAAAGAAAGTTATATAGATCAGATGCCGTACCTATTCCCACTTGAAAAGATATGGCATAGAGCTGCTGCAATAGCATCTGAAGCGTGAGAGCTGAAAGAAGCGTCTTCAGATAAACCCAAAGAAGATCTAACTACAAAAGCAATCTGCTCCTTTGAAGCCCTACCATTCCCGAAAACACACTTTTTGATTTTAGTAGGAGAGTACTCAAATATTTTGACATTAGATGAAAGACAAGCAAGCAATGAAGCAGCCCTAGCATAACAAAGGAACATAGAGGCCTTTGGGTTTAAATTAACAAAAACATTTTCAATAGAAGCTACAGATACAGAAAACTTCTGAATAATAGCCGAAAGGCCAGAAAAGATACAAAAGAGCTTATCATTGAGATCAGAACAGGAGGTAGTACAAATAGTACCAGTATCGAGGAGAGAAAGAGAACCAGACGGTTCTTTGAGTACGACAGCCCAACCAGTGTAATTAAGACCGGGATCAAGGCCAAAAACAAGCATGATGCTAAGAACTAATAACGTACATGAAAAGGAATAAGAACAACCAGACCACGTCAACGAAGTGCCAGTACCAGGCAGCGCATTCGAAGCCAATGTGACAGTCCGAAGACATTTGACCTCTAAACATCCTAATCCAACAAACAATCAAGAAGACTATACCCATAAGCACGTGAAGCCCATGGAATCCAGTAGCCATATAGAAATTAGAAGAATAAACAGCCTTCAGTCCCTCTTCGCTAAAAGCAAAGCCAGCATGTAAATACTCTATAAGTTGGAATGTAGAGAAAACAAGACCAAGACCAATAGTAAAAGCAAGCATTTTCAGAGAAGACTTTATGTCGTCTATCATAAGATAGTGATGTGACCAAGTTATGGTACACCCTGATAGTAATAACGTCACCGTATTCATAAATGGCAAGGACCATGCAGAAACCGTCTCTATTCCTACAGGTGGCCATACTGTTGCTACTTTTTGTGAATAATCAACTAGTTGATATGCGGGAAATAGCCAAGCCTTGAAAAAAGACCAAAAGAATGCAAAAAAGAACATCGTTTCGGATAAAATTAGCATACTTAGCCCAATCCGAAGCCCCTTTTTTACAATAAAAGTGAAGCATTTGTCTCTAATTGCTTCTACAACAACATCTCTCCACCAACAATATAGAACGCAAATTGTTGCGGCTGTACCGCAGGAGAAAAGCACCAATCCTGTAACAGTTTTGTGAATTACACCTACAAGGCCAAAAGCAGTGATGAAAGCACATATAGAAAGAAATATGGGCCAAGGACTACTAGACAGAATATGATGGTCGTGTTGTTTCTTCATCCCGAAAAAAGCGCATAATACAAAGAGCGTAGACAAAACTTACAGAGTAAGGTGTAAAAGTGTCAAGCTTTAATGGTGAATATAAAGCAAACACGCGGTTAAAAACTTCTTACAAAGTCAACCAATCTATAAACGTTATCGACCGGTGTAGGCGGTATTATGCCATGCCCTAAGTTAAAGATTAGTGGCTTATCGCGTAAGTCAGCGATGATTTCTCCGGCACATTTAAGGGCACCTTCTACATCATAAGCTAAAAGAAATGGATCTAAATTTCCTTGAACAACTCCACTAATATTGTTCTTTATCCATTGAGAGGGGATACTATAGTCCACGCTTACTGCAGATATTCCTGTAGTTAAAGCATAATGTGTATAAAGAACTCCTGCTCCTTTTGGAAAGCCTATAATAGGTATTGAAGGATGGTGTTTTCTAAGTTCTTTTACTATTCTCTGAGTTGGTTCAACAATGAATGTCTCGAACAAGTCTACAGGAAGCCCTGAAGCATTACTGTCGAACAATTGTAATATATCAACTCCATATTCAACCTGCTTTTTCAAGTAAACAGTGGTGAAAGATACGATTTCATCGATAAGTTTTGCCACGGAATTATCTCCGGAACGGTGTAGAGCGAATATGTCAGTTATCTTTTTTTCTTGCTCCAATATGTACGTGGCTACCGTCCAAGGCGATCCTGCGAACCCTATTAGTGATTTGTTAGGAGATAGAGATTTTCGCACCCTTTTTATACTTTCCAAGACGGGAGACACCTTCTCTAGTGACCATTCTAGCGTTACTTCTCTTCTCGTTTTAGCATTTATTTGTGGTCCATAGCCTCTTTTGAATACTACTTCGAATCCTAACGCGTCTGGTACAGTCATAATATCTGAAAATATGATTGCTGCGTCTAGGTCGAATCTTTGTATGGGTTGTAATGTAACCTCTTCAACGATTTCTGGGGTGTAACACGCTTCTAGGAAGTCTTGTACATGCGCCATAACCTTTTGATATTCTGGTAGATACCTTCCAGCTTGTCTCATGAACCATATTGGTAAGCGCTGTGTGCTTCTTCTGGTGGTCAGTATCTCTCGTAACACAGTTATTGTCTTTTTGTTATATATAATAATCTTCATTATATATAAATATAAGTAATTTATACCTGTTAATTGCGTGGATAACTTTTTCTGTGTTGAAAAACACATGACTCATAAATTTTCTTTTTGTGAATAATTTTGTTAGTAAAGTATGTAATATACTGGTTTTCTCGGGGATTTTATGTGTATAAAATGTTTGTTAATTATGTTGATAACTACAACATAGGTCGGTAACAAAAATTATCCTAGGAATGTTTTTTTGTGAAAACTCTGTGTATAACATGTGGTGACAGTGTGAATATCTTTTATTCACTAATAGTTTGCACATTTATTCACACAGTTATCCAGTAACTTTGTATGGAAAATAAAATTTAGCTGCGTATACTCTTGGTTCTGATCAAGTGATTTACCGGTTGCACAGAATATGGGTGCTGGAGTTTTTGAAGAAGATGAGGGAAGTAACCTGACTTTCTTCAATCGCTGGAAAGCGCGTCTCTACTCTTTTATCTTTAACAACTTTCCTGGATTTAAAGACTTTGCGAAAGATGCGGTGTTTCGTAGAAACATATTTGGCTTCAATTGTTTCAACATAATGGGTAATTTGGTAAGTTTTGATGATTGCTCACTTCAGGAAATAATGGTGCAAAGGTCGGAAATTAGGGCTTTTGCCATAGATGACAGTGACTTAGTTAATAGTGTCCTTAAAAGCCAACATACAAGAGTCCCTGTATATAAAGACAATCTGGATAATATTGTCGGGTTTATTCACATTAGAGATATTCTGATGAAGGGTGGTTCAGATTTTAATGTGAAAGACGTTATACGCGATGTTATTTATGTTCCACATTCTATGAAGGCGGTCAGCCTATTTGTTAAAATGCAGTCTTCTAGAGTTCACATGGCTATTGTGCTTGACGAGTATGGTAGTACTGATGGTCTTGTAACAATGGAAGATATAATAGAACCTATAGTAGGTGATATCGAATACGAAAACGATGAGACTGCTATTCCTGATATTGTAAACATTTCAGACAATACAATTGAGGTGAATGCCAGAGTTTTGGTTCGAACCTTGGAGCGCACTTTGGGAGTGGTGTTAAGAGACTCGTCTGCTGAAGAAGATTATGACACTGTAGGGGGGCTTATTTTCGCTATGGTAGGCAGGGTACCAGTTGTAGATGAGGTTTTCCAACATAAAAGTGGTGCGGTCTTTACAATAAAAGAGGCTGATAATCGCTGCATATATAGGGTTATTATTGATCTATCAGGCGTGAATAGGAATACTGCTTGCTGATTGCGACATTGTAAAGTCAAGACAGCAGTGTTCTTTTTATCTATGCTGTGTTGTGCTCTTTTTTACAGGAATCTTGCTTTATTCGAGATATTAGCGCATGCCTATTGGCTGGAAAGGTTACTAAGCTAATTTCCCAAAGGTCTATTTTGGTGATTATACGTATTCCAGAGCGTTTATCTTTTCTTGATGTTACTACTCTGTAGCCTATGGAAAGAGAGTTTATAATTCCCTTTCTTATCATGGAATAGATATCACGTGCTTTTTGCAGTTCAAGATTCAACTGCGCAGTGGCCATGAGACCGAATGAATTTTCTGTAAGTCTCAGAATTTTTCCTATTGGATCTACGGTATTGTGCTGCCATAGAAGAGCGACTTTTCTTCTCTTCAGAGATTCAGTAAATGCACCAGGTGCTATTATATCTTTTTGGTTATCTAGTCTATTGAATACGCTGGCATAGCCGCAGAATACACCTTCATCAGTACCTTTATTCTTTTCTTGTTTTAAATACATATACTTTTCCGCTTTTTTAAAAGTTTGTTTTACTTATGGATAGTATTTCCCTCTTCTATAGGGTGTAATCCAAACGCAGATCGTTTTTCGTTTATTGTCATA
Source organism: Anaplasma phagocytophilum str. Webster (assembly GCF_000964685.1). GTDB lineage: Bacteria > Pseudomonadota > Alphaproteobacteria > Rickettsiales > Anaplasmataceae > Anaplasma > Anaplasma phagocytophilum. Next base: position 484,111 of record NZ_LANS01000001.1, on the reverse strand, counting down.
AATGAGGCATTCTGAACGTACTGCCATAAACGCTGTCTTTTTTCCGTGAGAGCACTTATTGATTCCTTGTCATATGACAGAAACAAGTTATTCCCAAAGCATGGAACTAGCCATGAGTTAAAATGGGACAATATACTCTCTAACTGGGGGATAACAGTTTGTTCCCACAGCGATAACCTCGCTTCTGACAAATTGCTGTATGTGTTGTCGCCTGGTATTCCTATTAGCTGCGGAGGAACTCCGAAAGCCAATGCTATTTCTCGGGAGGAAATGTTTTTGGATTCTATAAAGTCCATGTCTTTTGGCGTAAGGCTCATTTCCTTCCACTCAAGCCCGCCTTCAAGGAGAATGGGGCGTCCAGAATTTTTTTGTCCTGAGTAGAAAGTCTCAATTTGGGATTTTAGACGCTGATATTGTTCTGCGGAAAGAGAGTTATTTCTACCATCTTTGTTATTTACTACTAAGGCTCCGCTGGGCCTAGCTCCATTTTGAAGCATCGCCTGATTCCAGGCACCAGCCTGATTATGCTGCTGAATGCTGTAAGAAGCAGCTTCGATAGGAGAAAGGCCGTACCAATCATTTAAGGGGTGAAAGTTTTTGAGATGTAAGAGAGAATGGTGAAGTAGAGAAGTGTGGTTAGTGTGAAATTCATGAACTTCGTCATTAACGGAGTACTTGTAAAGCACGTAACCATTTTTAGAAGCTATTTCTACTCTATCAGGACGCAGAAGATGTAATTCCTGAATTACATCTTCGCTATTTTTAATGGATAAGATGTATGAATTACCACTGATAAGCCTATAGGTTATTATTCCCTCTATTAGTTCTGAGCGTGTCATGCTGCTGTTTGGCCTTGCAAGCAATTGCAATATCGGGTGGTTATTTATTTGAAACACTCCTCCTTTTGTTATTTTATTCAATGTCAATCTTACTGACCCTGCCGCTGTTGCTATCATGTGGATTGCTCGAAATGCTATTACATTTTTTATGTATCCATTTTGGGCAAAATTTTCGTAGTTCCTATCTTCCCATATTGCTCCTCTTATACTTTCCAAAAACGATAAATCTCCGCTGTTGGTGCAGTAAAGGCTAAAAGATTCATTCATTTAGCGACCTTATTTGCATAAGATAGCCCTATGCTAACGGTTGACTTTAAGGTATCGGAAGCAATATTATTCTCTAGGGAGTTACCTGTGTTATAACCACTATAAAGATCTAGAATAAAGTACACGGTTTTTTATGCATTTTTTGCATAAAGGGACAATGTGATAATTTCTAGAGGTGTTTTTATCCTATGGAAAAGGAATATGTTAAAAGGGTGAAGGTTTGTTTCAACAAAGCCGCATTAACCTATGATTACAGCACGTCTTTACAGAGTAAAGTAGCAAAGAAAATATGTTCTTTTATTGGCGATATAGAGAACAATAATCTAGTTTTAGATGTTGGTTGTGGAACAGGTTATGTTGGCCAACAATTAGGAGTTGATGACCAGCTATATCAGGTTGATATTTCTCACGAGATGTGCTGCACAGCCTCAAGAAAGGTTAAGGCTATTAGTACTATCAACTGCGATATGCAATTTCTTCCATTTGCCCCTGACTCTTTTGATATTGTAGTACTATCTATGTCGCTGCATTGGGCAGTAGATCTATTAGGTGCCCTCCGTAGCGTATGCAGAGTCCAAAAAAAATCAGGGCGTGGTATCTTCATTAGTATTCCAGTTACTGGAACTCTGGAAGAGTTGTGCATCTGTAATAAACTGCTCGGAAGAAATAGGAGATTTGAGTATTACGACGTGTCTCACATCACTCATGCTATTACTTCTCTAGGTTGTAAAGTTGAGCATATAGAGTGTGAAAAGTTAGAGATACACCACAGAACTTTTTTTGACATGCTGTCTTCCTTAGTGAAAATGGGTTCTTCTGCACACAAATATGGTACTGACTGCAAAGTTAGCATTATGGATGTGTGTCGCGTATATAACAGGCTATTTTCTAGGGAAGATTCAGTAGTTAGTTCATGGAATATAGCTTATTTAGTTATCAAAAAATAATTTTACTGATATTGTTAATAAGTTTTTCATTGATACTGATGTTTTAGGCAATTGTCATGCTGCAGGAACATCGCGATTTATTACGCGAAATTAGGGATATAGCTAGGAAGAAGAAGGCTGTGATCCTTGCCCATTATTATCAAGAGGATGAAATCCAAGAGGTGGCAGATTTCGTTGGGGATTCTCTTGATTTATCGCAAAAGGCTTCGACTACAGACGCTGACATTATAGTGTTCTGTGGTGTTTTTTTTATGGCAGAAGTGGCGAAGATTTTGAACCCCAGCAAAAAGGTCATACTTCCTGACTTAAACGCAGGATGTTCGTTGGCGGATTCATGCCGAGGAGAGGATTTTAAGAAGTTCAGACAGGCTCACAGTGACCATGTTTCCGTTACATATATAAACTCCTCAGCAGAAGTTAAGTGCTATTCAGATATAATTTGTACTTCTTCAAATGCGGTAAGCATAATCAATAGAATACCAAAGGAGAAAAAGATATTATTTGCGCCTGATCGTTATCTTGGGGAGTTTCTCATTTCGAAAACAGGCAGGGATATGCTTTTATGGAATGGGAGCTGTATAGTTCATGAGAGGTTTTCTGAAGAGGCTTTGGTGAACTTGATGGTGCGTCATAAAGATGCTCATGTTGTTGCCCATCCGGAATGTCCTGGAAATTTGCTTAGGCATGCTCACTGTGTTGGATCTACGAAAAATCTTCTTCAATATGTCAAAGACAGGCCTGGTAATAAGTTCATTGTGTTGACGGAAGAAGGCATAGTATACCAAATGAAGAAATCTTCTCCTGGCAGCACCTTTTATGTAGTAGGTGCTGAGCATAGTTCTGGATGTGAGTACTGTAGCCAGTGTCCTTATATGCGATTAAACACCATGGAAAAGCTCTACAAATGCATCGCTGAGGAACTACCTGAAGTGACATTAGATGAAGACATAATATTTGCGGCAAGGAGATCAGTAAATGCAATGATGGACTTTTCCTTTGCGAGAGAGCCTGCGGTTGTATAATCGTTAAGTATAACTATGAGGTAGGGAAGGTTATCTATTCTTCCTTAAGATTTTCGTCGAAGAATTGATACTTTCCTGCCATTGACTTGTATGTATCGGCATCTTCAAGATGAGGCTGTGCTGATGTGATGTTCTTCCACTTTTTTGAAAAGTCTTCGTTGATCTTGTAAAAAGTTTTGAGCATCTTCTGTTCATCATTTAATGCACTATCATCAGAGGCAAGAACGTCTTCGATGAACTCATCGCTCACAATGGCGTCGGCTGGGCATTCAGGAACGCATACACCACAGTCAATACACTGATCAGGATCTATAACTAGCATGTTATTTCCTTCATAAAAGCAGTCAACAGGGCATACTTCTACACAGTCAGTATACTTACAGCGAATGCAGCGGTCGGTAACAAAGTGTGTCATACAAAAGAAGCCGAACAATACAATTGTAATAATACCTAACTCGAGCTTTGGGAGCAAAGATAATAGTCTAAATATTAATAAAGAGCAGGAGAATAGCGTATTCCTTGTGGTTTCCGTTAGTCGGAGTAGGAGGGAAGTTTTTGATCTTCCCAAAGAGGAGTTTTTTCTTTAAATGATCTGGGATAAATTTCTAGGGATATGAACCTTTATTTAAGTGCCCACGCTTATCATTGGTGCTGTATAAAACTCTAATATGTTTTTCTCAAAGCTGATAAACATTATTCGCATCCAGAGGTTAATCCAGAGTTTGCGAGAGAAGTGAGGGGGAGATGCGATCATAGCAACGGGAAGATCAGATTACAGCAACCAGATAAATAATGTGATGGGTTTCCCTTCAGAAGATCATAACAAGCATTAACCATCACGGAAGTAGAAGAAACCGCCCTAATTTCAACAACCTCACCACCTTCAATAGTTTTAGCTAGTAGCCCTGCTACTATGGTTTTTTCATCAGAGGAGAGTTTTGTTAGGTCTGTAGCTACAGCTTTGGCGTTATCGTTCGTCACAGGTCGTGGTAACCCACTACCATCTGCCGTGGACGTCGGCCAATTCCCATTACCATTCTCTCCCAGTGTTGCACGTACAAAGTCCCTTAATACCTGTGGGCTCGTCGCGCTACTAGTGTTTTCTAGACCTTCAGCCCCACATACCGCTACCTTGTTCCCTTTTGTTCCACTACTTTTGTTTTCCGTCTTACCAGCATACACCCCATACGTCCCGCTGGCGCTGCTACCTGATCTCGTCCTACAAACCTTCCCATCAATGCTAGGGTGGGAAACCCCAACCGCCTTAGCAAACTGAACGATGTCTTTACCGGAGGTTTTGGCAAGAGCAGCGGCAAGGTTATCAGTCTGCCCAGTAACAACATCATAAGCTAACTCCTTAGCTAGTAGATATACTGTATCAGCTTCATCTTCCTTACTACCACTATCTCTAATACCCTTGGTCTTGTTTTTAATAATAAGCGTTATTGCGTATACTCTTATTTATGCCTAGCTAGCGATTCATAGATAATGAGCGCACTTCCCAGTGTTTTCGAATCGGGACCGTATTGCAGGTGATATATTGCGCAGTTTTATAGGTGTGCCCTTATAATATCCTTAGAAACTTGCAAGACAGCTTGGGACCTGTAATACGTTCAACGCCATCCGCATAAGACACAGATTAGCTTTCTCTCGAAGGACAGATAACCTTTCTAAGGTCAGCTGTGGAGATTCTTAGATAACAAGTAATTTCATGCTGGGTAAGAGTATAAAGCCACTGTACGTACCTGCTCAGTATGGAAAATCGCTGACCGTAGTATGTTGCGTAAGTGATCCAGCACTAATTTTGCCTAGTGCTTAACTAGAGTATTCAGGTCAAGGACGGATTGTGTAACGCTGCGCCGTGCCATCAACAACCCCCCACGAAGTTACCCCCAAGACCAACACAAGCGTAAGGAACGACACCTAAACCTTCACTAAGAAGATCATAACAAGCATTAACCATCACAGAAGTAGAAGAAACCGCCCTGATCTCAACAACTTCACCCCCTTCAATAGTCTTAGCTAGTAACCCTGCTACTATGGTTTTTTCTTCAGGGGTTAGTTTTGTCAGGTCTTTAGCTACCTTCCCTGCGTTGTCGTTATTTTCTTTAGTACTTTCACTAGATGTCGGCCAGTTCTTAGTACCCCCACTCAACGTTCCAGAAACAAAGTCATGTAACACCTGTCCTTTCTCTACTCCTGTGTTGGAGTCAGTCGTCTTTAGGTTTTTACCACCACACAACGACGTGCCAGCATTGCTAGACGTTCCAGCTTCTTCGAGGTACTTAGCATATCTTGTTCCGCTATCCCCATTCTTATTAGTCACACAAACTTGCTTATCGATCTTAGGAGCCGAAATCTCAACTGCCTTAGCAAACTGAACGATATCTTTCCCGGAGGTCTTGGCAAGAGCAGCAGCAAGCTTATCAGTCTGCCCAGTAACAACATCATAAGCTAACTCCTTAGCTAGTAGATATACTGTATTTGCTTCTTCTCTCTAATAATACTCTTCCACTTTCCCTTATACCCTTGGTATTAGAGATCCAATAATGGACTCTGAGTTGCTAGATAATAGAGCGCCAAAGAATAATATTAGTACCGGATAAACGTAGTAGAACATCTAGGAACCAGGAATTGAGTCACAGCATGTGCAAGCTGTCAGCAACAGTTACCGTTTCATTGAAGGTCGTATAGGAGATTGATAGCAGTATGTAAGCTACCATGTACGGATATCCTTGGTTGCTTTCAAGATAGCCATCTGATTACAAGATAATGGAGAATATCGTAAATGCTTTGATAGTGCCGAAATGATTATCTTCTAGGGCGAGAAAAATACTCAATGCCATTATTTCACAATCAGCTTTGATATGAAATGTCGCTTCCTGTAGAGAAATTTTGTTATTTTAACAAATAAGAGTCTGCCCTTGCGGGAAAAGAGAATTTTGAAGAGAACCGCAGGAATTCTCCATGATAAGCATAGCACTGCTTTCATCTTGAACTACCTTGATATGACTGAGTTATTTGTAGCTTACTTAGAGTAAATCGAGATGCCTCGTCTACGAACTCCCCTAAGTAATACTGACCATTTTTAGTGTTGGGCACGTACAGGTACATTGTAAGCAAGCACCCAACGCGAATAAGACGTTTTAAAACACCAAAAGTGGTAGTCCGAAACCCTGTATAAGATCTTAGACTACCATTAGTACTGCTTTCCTTAGGGGCAATGATCATGCACATCAATGCATAAAAAACTTGCACTACTTATTCACGCAAGACAAGTCATCAAAGATGTCTTTACGCCATAACTGTTTCCCCTACCATGATCACTTCACAACGCGAGCACGTCATCATCAGAATCACGATCCATAAATCTGATCTCTACTCCAGTGGATGGCGCATCTTGTGTGCTGACCTCAGAAACTATTTCACCTTCTGGGGAATGAGCTTCAAGATCTGTACTTTCACTTTCAACTGTGTTTATTGGAAAATCAGCGGATAGTGAATCTTGTGTGCCGCCCTCAGAAACTATTTCAACTCCTTTAGAATGAGCTTCAAGATCTGTACTTTCACTTTCAACTGTGTTTATTGGAAAATCAGCGGATAGTGAATCTTGTGTGCCGCCCTCAGAAACTATTTCAACTCCTTTAGAATGAGCTTCAAGATCTGTACTTTCACTTTCAACTGTGTTTATTGGAAAATCAGCGGATAGTGAATCTTGTGTGCCGCCCTCAGAAACTATTTCAACTTCTTGAGAATGAACTTCAAGATCTGTACTTACACCAACTGAGTCTTGTGAAATGTTAGTGGATAGTGAATCTTGTGTGAATTCAGAAACAGTTTCAACTTCTTGAGAATGAGCTTCAAGATCTGTACTTTCACTTTCAACTGTGTTTATTGGAAAATCAGCGGATAGTGAATCTTGTGTGCCGCCCTCAGAAACTATTTCAACTCCTTTAGAATGAGCTTCAAGATCTGTACTTACACCAACTGAGTCTTGTGAAATGTTAGTGGATAGTGAATCTTGTGTGCTGACCTCAGAAACTGTTTCAACTTCTTGAGAATGAGCTTCAAGATCTGTACTTACACCAACTGAGTCTTGTGAAACGTCAGTGGGTAGTGACTCTCGTGTGTTGCCCTCAGAAACTGTTTCACCTTCTTGTAAAGGCAATGTACCTAGTTCTTGAACATTGTCTTCTAGGCTATCAGAAGGCATAGACTCCAGGGTCTTTGACTCCTCGTTCGCTAATAACATAGTGAAGTCTGCTTCATCTAACAACATGGCAGGCAGATCGTTATTGTGTTCACCTGAAGCAATGTCACTAAAATGTCCATATTCCCCATCAACAGTTATCGTCTCAGTAGTATCTTCGAGCACGGTAACGTCAGTGTGTTGCGATTCTGGCACAATAATGGATGATTCTACTTGTACTGCAGTAGTGTTTACTTGGTTAACAACCGCATTTTGAGGCTCTGTTGCTATAGGGGCAGTAGACATAAGTACAGATGGTTGCACTTCCACTGATTCTTGTTGCTGCTCTAATGACTCACTGCTAGCAGAGGTACATTTTGAAGTATCGCTACTATTACACTTGCTGTCTTCAGCAGTGTCGGTAGTAGAAGAAGGCGTGAATAACCACAAGAACGCCTGAATTATTCTGCTTAGAAAAGACGGTTGAGGAGCTACTTCCTCGGCAGGGACTGGATTACATGGAGGGCACTCAAGAGCTGTAACTTGTACTGCCTCTTCTACATTGTTTTGTGTACTATGTGATTCTTGCAATAAAGCAGAAGGCTCTATTATGTCGGGAGTTAGAGAGAACGCAGCTGTTTCCATTCTGTCGTTGTTATAGGGAGAATGCTTGCATCGCAAGCTGAAATTAGCTACGTACACATCAAGAAAACGTGACATGACGTTTCCGTCTTGATCCCTAAAGCTGATGTAACCTGGGTCATCAGCTGAGCTTCCTCTATGTGATTCAATTGTAAAGTCCCTTGTAAAGTCAATAGAACTTAAGCTAAAATCCCCGCCTGCTAAGCCAGGAGAACCTTCTGCAGTTGTTCCTGTGTATGTATCAGGAATATTGTGTTCAAACATTTATAATACCTTGTTAAGTGAAACATAGTACAAAATCCGCCTGCGTCGAGTTTTCGTGAAGTCCCAGACACGTATACGTAAAACCTAACGCACGCGTGACAAGCGAAGCAACTCCCTAACGCTTTTCCATAAGAGTATGTTGTCAAAAACGGGGAGGCACTAAGGAGGGTTTTTCATTATTTTTTCCAAGTTTATACCCTCTAAAGTATCTTTATTATCAGGCGAAACCACGCCTAATAACCACAGCTGTAGATTGTTATAGAACGCACGAATATAAAACAGGTTATTGATTCCAGAGAAACCACAGTTCACTAGAAGTTTTTTGGCTGTGCAAAAACTAAATATGTATCTTACTTTCTCAGGAAGTGACACAGTTAAGCTATTTTTGCAGAATAAAAGGCTATGACAGCGTAGAACGTCAACGTTTAACGTATCCTGGTAAAGCATCATAGCTAGACTGCGAAATAACCTGTACGAAATATAGGGAGGTAATAATTAAGCATTAATTATTGTATGTGCACGATAAGCGACTAACGATATTCATGCAGCTAAGTTAGAAAATAAACAACGTAGAAATGGCAAAATCATCAATATAGCAACATACGAATTGCGAATTTAAAATTATTGTGTTAGAAGTAATGCGGACGGATGGCCGAGCGGTTTAAGGCACCAGTCTTGAAAACTGACGTACGCTAACACGTACCGTGGGTTCGAATCCCACTCCGTCCGCTCGTATGTAACTCAATCCACCGTGTGCACTTGTAGTAAAGTTTTTGCGCTGTGCGCTGCGTGAAGAAAAGAGTTTTTGATACGCTGTATTATCGGTCGCAATATATAAACGACGGGCCTGGCCACGTCGTACTCAATCCCGAAACTGAGACAAGTTAGTAAATTACTGTGCTGCTGAATTAAGTAGGTTACGAAGTATCACAGCAGCTAATATGTCACAGAAAAATACAGCATTATTAGAGACATCACTAACAGAGCGTGCTACACACTGTACAAACCTATGATCTCCTTCACTTCCCGCAGATTTTTACCCGCGATTGACCGAGCTTGTTCATTTCCAGAGGAAAGTATGGAGTTGAGATAACCAGGATCGTCCAGTAATTCCCTGGTCTTGGTTCTAATGGGCGATATTCTTTCGATCAGTAACTCCGTTAACGCATCTTTAAAATCTTTATTGCTACTGTTTGTAAACCTTACACACACCTCCCTGGGTTCTGAATCAGATAGTGCTGCAAATATGTTTACGAGATTGTTCACCTCTGGCCGCTGGTTGAGTCCTCCATAGCAAAAGCCAGTTGCAGAATCGGTTGTAGCCTTTTTTATCTTCAAGGCTATAACATCGTTATCATCACTCAAATTTATACGAGAGAAGTCAGAAGGGTCGGACTTGCTCATCTTCTTTGTACCCGTTTTCAAGCTCATGATCCTAGCGGCGGAATCAAAAGGCATTGCTTCCGGAATGCAAAAAAAGTCAACTCCATAAATAGTATTGAACGTCCTAGCAATACTCTGTGCAAGCTCCAAGTGTTGTTTTTGATCATTTCCTACAGGAACCAAATCCGCTTTATACAAAAGAATGTCTGCAGCCATAAGCACAGGGTAACTGTATAGACCCAAATTAGCCCGGTAGGAATCTGAACGGCTCTTGTCCTTGAACTGTGTCATCCTATTCAACCACCCCACGGGCGTCAAACATCCTAGTATCCAGCAGAGCTCTGCATGTTCAGGAACAGACGACTGTAAAAAAACTACCGCTTTTGCAGGATCTATGCCACAAGCGATATAAGAAGCTAATAAACTGAGCGTATTTGCCCGTATACTCAGTGTTTCTGCACTTCCCGAGGTTAAAGCATGCATGTCCACGATGCAAAACACGCACTTGCCGGCGTCCTGCAACGCAACCCACTTCTTCACTGCTCCAAGATAATTGCCCAGATGTAACGAGCCACCACTGGGCTGTACGGCAGAAAAAATCATGGTGAACTAGTTATTAGCCTGTGCTGATACCACAACAGAAGCAGGTCTTAACACTTTACCATTAAGCACATAGCCAGCTTGAACCACCTCAATTATAGTACCCGCAGGCTTATCATTATCTATAACCTGTGTAACGGCTGTGTGAAACTTTGTGTCAAACGCCTCACCAACAGGACATATCCTCGTGACACCATGGCTGTTCAACACCGCCATTAAGCTATTCCATGTCATCTCTATTCCAGCATGAATGCTATCATCAGCATTGAGATTCTTCAAAGATGCTTCTAGATTATCAAATGAAGGTACCAGATCGCGTACAAAACCAGAGATTGAGAAAACTTTAGCATCACTAATCTCTCTGTTCATTAAGCGCTCCAAGTTTTTGCTATCTGCCACTGCAAGGCGAAGTTGATTGCGAAGTAGCTCTGCCTCTGCACGCAACTTTTCTACCTCAGCGAGGTCTGCACTTATCCTACTCTGTGTCTTTCCAACACTAGCTGCAAACTTACCGACTTCCGGTTTTGCATTTTTACCAGATTCAACCTTTGAACTCTTTTCCTTATGCGATTCCGCAGCGCCAGCACACGCGCCGACCACGTCATCAGATTCAGGCTTAGAATTTACGCGTTTCTCTTCTGTCATGGCACAAAAACTTCTACACAAGAACATTTAGGTATATAGTAGCTTTATAAGTAAATTTCAAGAGCAAAAGCATTTACCGATGGTGCCTGACGAGAGATTCATGGCTATGGCCTTGACCTTAGCGCGCAGAGGATTGGGTAATGTTTATCCAAACCCTGCGGTAGGATGTGTTGTAATACGTGATGGTGTGGTTGTAGGCAGAGGGTGGACTGTTGCGGGAGGTAGACCTCATGCTGAGATCGTAGCACTACAAAATGCAGGGAATCGTGCTATAGGAGCTACGGTATATGTCACACTTGAGCCGTGTTGTCATGATGGTGTAACAGGGCCATGTACTTCGGCATTAATCAATGCTGGGGTTAGTAGAGTTGTTATAGGAGTGCAGGATCCGGATTACAGAGTATCTGGCAAGGGAATTAGTTCTCTAGAAGCTGCTGGTATAGAGGTTAAATACGGGGTTTTGCAGCAGCAAGCAGAGGCCTTAAATGCTGGTTTTTTCTACAGCAAAGTACTACATAGACCATTAATTACGGCTAAGCTGGCAACGACTCTAGATGGGAAAATATCGTTTGATGAAGGGTGTGATCGCTGGATAACAAACGATCTTACCAGAAAATGGGTGCATAAGCAGCGTGCAATGTATGACGCTATCTTGGTGGGTAGCAATACCGTTGTAGCCGATGATCCAATGCTAGACTGTAGGTTACCGGGGCTGGAAAAGCATTCTCCAATACGGGTAGTCGTTGATAGGTCTGGTAAATTGTTGGCGCATCATAAAATAGTTTGTACAGCAGGTACCATTCCCACATACATTGTTACGGATAACGATCCTCAGTGCGTTTTCGAGAATGTAAAATATATTAAAGTTGATGGAGGAACAGAATTTTTGGAAAACATGGTACGTGCTCTCACCGCTCAGTTAGGCATTACTAGGCTGTTTGTTGAGGGAGGGGGTATCTTGATCACGGAGCTGCTAAAAAAAAAGTTGATAGACCGTTTTATATGGACTAGGGCAAATAAAATAAGTGGCAGTAAAGGATTGAATTCCATTACCGACATTGATGCGCAGTTTGGCCAGTGCTGTAAGTTTGTAAAGACAGATACGCTATCTTTTTTTGACGATACAGTGGACCTTTTCGATGTTAAATACACTCAATTAGGAAGCAACCTCTAAGAGACACTAAATGACAAAAATTAAGAATAGCCACAAGAACTCCTGTGTTCGTTGAGGAACTTCCTAACTCCGGGACGAAGCCTTTTTCACCTGCAAAGTGCTGGTTACAAAAGAAAGGAACAGAGGATGAGATTTAAAAGGAGTAGATTGAAACTCCGGATGAAACTGTACACCAATAAACCAAGGATGATCAGGCAACTCAAGTACCTCAGGCAAATCTCGATCTTCGGCAGCACCAGTAAACGCAAGGCCACACTTAGAAAGCACATCCCTATACTCAGGGTTTATCCCATACCTATGCCTACGACGCTCCACAACTGTTGAAGAATCGTATATAGACATTATACGAGAACCCGGCGCTAAATTGCATGTGTAAGATCCCAGACGCATACTTCCGCCCATCTTATACTCATCTCCCACTTGCAAACCCGGCAATTCACAAACCACGGGGTTTTTACAATCAGACTTGAATTCAGTAGAATTCGCATCTTCAATTCCTGCAACGTTAAGGGCAAATTCAATTACTGCTAACTGCATCCCCAAACATATTCCCAACATCGGAATATTGTTCACGCGAGCGTATTCTATAGCGCAAATCTTTGTCCCTATACCGTTGTCACCAAATCCACCAGGAATTAATATTGCATCCGCATCGGTAAGATCAATTTCAGAAGCAGGCAAACGCGCATCTACCCACTTTATCTCTACACGGATACCACTATGCAACCCTGCATGACGCAAAGCTTCCTCCAAAGAGGTATAAGCATCCAAGGAGGTAACATACTTACCAACTATAGCAATGACAATCCTGTCTGACGCAGTCTCAGACATTCTTAGCACATTTTCCCACTGCGTAAGATCAGGTTCAGGACTGTCTACATCAAAATGTTTGAGAATTTGCGTATCAAGCCTATGCTCATGATACATCACAGGCAACATGTAAATGTTACTAACATCAAGAGCAGCTATGATGTTGTCCTCTGCCACATTACAGAAGTTGGCTATTTTAGCACACTGGTACTGCGGCAACTGCGCCCTACTACGATACAAAACAATATCTGGCTGTATCCCCAAAGAACTCAACTCCTTTACAGAGTGCTGAGTAGGTTTTGTTTTTAGCTCCCCGACAGCACCTATATACGGCACTAGCGTTAGGTGTACAAAAATCGTTAGATTCTTACTCAACCTGTAACTGACCTGACGTATCGCTTCCAGAAACGGTTGACTTTCTATATCACCAACAGTACCGCCTATTTCACATATAACAAAGTCAGCCCCTGCATCATTATGAAGGATACATGAGATTATCAAATCTATCACATGCGGTATCACCTGTACCGTCTGCCCAAGATAATCTCCCCGACGTTCCTTTACTATAAGCTCATGGTATATTTTACCAGCAGTTACGTTATCTGCCCTTGTCTTCATTACGCCAGTGAAACGTTCGTAATGTCCGAGGTCTAAGTCCGTCTCGCCACCATCAGAGGTCACAAATACCTCACCGTGCTGGGCAGGACTCATAGTGCCAGGGTCCACGTTTAAATACGGATCGAGCTTTCTTAAGCGCACACTAAACCCGCGTGCCTGCAGCAGCGCACCTATAGATGCTGCGGCAAGACCCTTACCTAGCGAAGAGACCACTCCACCAGTAACAAATATAAAACGTGTTGGATTTAACTTACCCACCATATGTAAACGCTACTACTCAGAGGGAACTTCACCAATACCAGCATCCTGGCCTGAAACCAATTCGGACTCTCCAGCAAAATCAACCCCAGGCACACCCTGAGACCCGGTACCCACTAACAGAAGAGTATTTACTATGAAAACAGTGGCGACTACTGCGGTCAACCTTGCCATCAAACCGGAAGGAGAACCCCGATTAAATATCGCTCCAAGATTACACTGTGCCCCACCAAAGCCGCCAAGACTATCAGATTCTGGAGACTGAAGCAAAACTAGCACCACCAGCAGAACCGCTAGCAACACTTGTACGGTAACCAAAAACATAAGGCAAGTGGACAAATAATACCGCTAAATGGTATGACATTTATAGTAATGAGTCAAGAATTCGTTAATTAGCATTACTGGATTTAGTCCCTGAATGTACCTATGCAGGTGCATATATGTAATTGTAGCTTTCTCTGTGAAATAATCTGAGTGTTAATACCATTGTAAAATTATGCGCTGTAGGGTAGTGGTTTGTTCATGAACTGTGCAATTTTGGGAATACCTAAATGTTATTTGTTAAGCTACATACGTTATTGCGTTCAAGGTAGAGGCTCAAGTGGGTGATGACTACATAATACGTTCGTTTCTGGAGTTTCTTGTTTCTAGCAAGGGGGTATCTGAGAATACGGTCTGTAGTTACAAATGTGATCTCGAAGATTTAAGTCAGTTTTTAAGGCGTAATGGGTTAAAAATTGTTGATGCTAGCTATGGTGACCTATGTGAGTATATACGAAACCTAAACGGAAGAGCTTACAGTGCTGCTACCGTTGCCAGAAGAGTATCAGCAATTAAAGGATTGTGTAGCTTTCTATACAAGGATCGCATTGTTCATAGTGATTTGTCGCTCAGTCTGGAATCTTGTAGGTTAGGTCGCACTTTGCCCAGGGTGATAAGTGAGTCAGATATTGGCATGTTATTAGATATTGCCAAGGCAGACCTTTCAGCAGAGGGGAAGCGCTTATATGCCATTGTAAATATATTATACTCATCTGGGGTAAGAATATCGGAACTTATACATTTGGGCTTTTTCGAAATTGATGCGATGTTGCATGAGCACGTAGGCGATATCGGGTACATTATCATAAAAGGCAAGGGGAACCGTGAGAGACTTGTGCTACTCAATGAGGTGGCTATGGATAGCATAAGAGCCTACCTAGAAGTTCGAAAATGCTTCATTGCAGGAGAGAATACGGAGTCCAGGTGGTTATTTCCGGGGGCGAAGTATGATCAGTGTATTAGCAGGCAGAGAGTTGGGCAGTTATTGAAGGAACTTGCAATTTCTGCGGGAATAGATCCAGAAAAGGTTTCGCCACATAAGTTTAGGCATTCGTTCGCAACACATTTACTCAATAACGGCTCTAATATAGTCTTTATACAGAAGATGCTCGGGCATGTTAATCTGTCTACCACACAGGTATATACGCACGTCGCTAGTGAACAGCTAAGGGATGTGTTGAGTAGATTTCATCCTATGTCTAAATCCAAAAACTGAAATGTGTGTATGGCGAGGTGTCCAGAATTACGCTTCGCAGCTTAGAATTTTCTCAATTACCGTACTTGCTAGGTGATAAGTTTTGAGATGCTGAATAAGTCGCTGGATGTGCAAAATCCAAATGGTGAATTATGTTTAGGAATAAAGTTATATCATTGGCTAACTTGGAGAAAATAGTATAGATGGGGCGTAATCTGAATGTGTCTGATGTTGGGGCAAGTCATGCTCTAGTATTTGTCATATGAGGAGTATGAAATTTGTTTAAAGCGCTTAGGAACTCGAGGAAGCGTTTGCTCTAAGCCACGGTATTAGCTGGCGGAAATTAGAATTCTATGTGTGGGAGACCATCTCTTCCGATATAGTTTATAGATCTACCTTGCTGAGAATTCCATTACGCAATTCTATTACGGCATCAGCTTTTTTAGCGAGGGCTAGGTTATGTGTTGCCACAAGTGCTGCTAGGTTTTTGGATTTTACGTTTTGGTACATTATAGAAAAAATGGTTTCTGACATTTGGGGATCTAGACTTCCCGTGGGTTCGTCAGCCAATAACAGATTAGGGTGGTTTACCATGGCTCTAGCGAAAGCAACTCTTTGCTTTTCCCCACCTGAGAGAGTTGAGATGTGCTGGTTCACTTTGCCCTCTAACCCCACTTCGCATAACGTTACCATTGCTTGATGTTTTGCTTGACTAAAACTATTGCCAGCGATTCTCAAGGGGAGCATAACATTTTCCAAAACTGTAAGCTCATGCAGCAAATTTGGAGATTGGTATACAAAACCCAAGAAGCTGCGACGCATTTTAGTTCTGACTTTATCGCTTTCAGGGGAGCATTGGACATTGTTTATTATGACTTTGCCTTGTGATGGCACTTCTAACAACCCAGCAATATGTAGCAATGTGCTTTTTCCAGCACCAGAATTGCCTATCAAGGCTACAAACTCCCCCTTGAAGATCTCTAAGTTAACATCTGAGAAGACGCAATTCTGCTGTTCTGAGTAACGCTTACTCACGTTACATAGTTTTAATACTGTGCTCACAGAAGCTCCTGGGGTAGGTACTGGCGTTCAAGTATAGCTCCGTATATGCAGCAGTAAATACGGAAGTGCATTATTAAGGTTTGTTTAAAACACAATTCCATAGTTATGGCGATAATAAAAAAGTTTTACTTCAAGTATTTTAATCTGTGTAGCGAATAGAGAGACGTGATACTTAATCATTGATGTAGGGTTTTAAGGGGATTAAATACATTGTGAATTTTAAAGTACTGCCAGTATTGCTGAAAATCATTACCTCGAAAAGTCTAGTGATATTCGTATTAGCATGCTAGAGCACTGTAGCCGTCGTAGGGGAGGAAACAGTTGCGCAAAAAGACCAATGTGTATACCCTTCAGGATCATTTAAGTTTGGGGGACTCTGAGTGCAATGAGCGATTTTTCAGAAAAAGACATGGAGGCTCTTGAGTTTCATAGCAGGGGACGGCCGGGTAAAGTAGCCTTGTTGCCAACGAAGCCTTTGTTGACTCAGGGAGATCTGTCTCTAGCATACTCTCCGGGGGTTGCTGTACCGTGTATCAAGATAGCGTCGGACCCCGATCTGGTATACGAATATACGGCAAGAGGTAATTACGTTGCTGTGATATCAAATGGCACAGCAGTTTTGGGCTTAGGAAATATAGGCACTTTGGCTGCTAAGCCGGTTATGGAGGGTAAAGCTGTTCTGTTTAAACGCTTCGCTGACATAGATGCAGTGGATATTGAAGTGAACACAGAAGACGTAGATGAGTTCATTAATGCTGTTAAATATCTGGGGCATAGTTGGGGGGGTATCAATCTAGAAGATATACGTGCGCCCGAATGTTTTGTTATAGAGAGACGCCTGAGCGAACTTATGGATATACCGGTGTTCCATGATGATCAGCATGGAACGGCGATTATTGTGCTTGCCGGTATAATAAATGCCCTTGATATTACGGGAAAGGTCCTCAAGAACGTTAAGATAGTAGTAAATGGTGCAGGTGCTGCAGGCATTGCTTGTGTTGAGATGCTTAAGTTTGTTGGGATACCTAACGACAATATCATATTGTGCGACCAAAATGGTGTAATATACAAGGGGCGCCAACTTGGCGTTAATGAGTGGAAGTTGAAGCATGCTGTTGAGACAGACGCAAGAGACTTGAAAGATGCGATAAAAGGTGCAGACATTTTCATAGGTTTGTCTGTGCGGGATGTTCTCAGCAGGGAAATGCTCCTTTCTATGAATAAAGACCCTGTAATTTTCGCTCTTGCTAATCCGTATCCAGAGGTTAATCCAGAGTTTGCGAGAGAAGTGAGGGGAGATGCGATCATAGCAACTGGAAGATCAGATTACAGCAACCAGATAAACAATGTGATGGGTTTCCCTTACATATTTAGGGGAGCGTTGGATGTGCGAGCTAAGAGAGTTAACAATGAGATGAAATTAGCTGTTGCGCAGGCCATAGCGATGCTGGCAAGAGAAGTGGTGAGTGATGAAGTGTTGGAGGCTTATGGTGGCCGAGGCATGAGGTATGGAAGGGATTATATAATACCTACACCGTTTGATCCACGTCTCATATCGGTAGTCTCCCCAGCGGTAGCAAGAGCTGCGATAGAAACAGGGGTAGCGCAGAAGGGAATAGATGACTGGGACAAGTATGCGCGTGCATTAGGTTCTAGAATATCACCTACTTCGAACGTGCTTAATCTTATTTATGGTTCCGTAAAGCAGACTCCTAAAAGGGTTATCTTTTCTGAAGGTGAGGAGATAAAGGTCATTAAGGCTGCCTTGCAGTGGAGGAGTCAGGGATATGGTGTGCCTATTTTGGTAGGGCGCGCTGATAAGATTAAGGAGGGATTGGAGCGTATAGGAGTTGATAGCCTGGATGGTATAGAGATAGCCAATGCGGCGGTTTCTACTCGCAATGATGTATACATAGATTATCTGTACAGTAAGCTCCAGAGAAAAGGATACCTACATCGCAGGTGCGTTAGGGATGTGAAAACAGATAGAAATGTCTTTGCTGCGTGTATGTTAGCGTGTGGTGATGGGGATATTTTGGTTACAGGTGTAACTCGAGGATATAGAGAATCGCTATCTGATGTAAGTAAGGTGATAGGAGCGCGTAGTGAGATTATGGGGCTATCTGTTATTGTTATGGAAGATAGAACATTGTTTATTGCTGATACTGCGATTAATGAATTTCCAACATCTAAGCAGATGGCAGATATAGCTGTAACAGCAGCGGCTGCTGCGAAAAAGATGGGGCATGAACCTAGGGTGGCGTTTGTATCGTGCTCTAATTTTGGTAGTCATGCGCAGGAGGGAACTGAAAGGATAAGAGAGAGCATAGAGATTCTCGATCGCCTTGGTGTAGGCTTTGAGTATGATGGAGAGATGTCCATAGATGTTGCACTGAGGAAGGAGTCTTTGGCATTATATCCCTTTAACCGCATAAAGGGTGGACCTGCTAATGTTTTGATAATGCCTAGTCTGTACAGTGCCAGCATCTCTTCCAAGTTGCTACAGGAGGTAGGAGGTGTTGCAGTTGTAGGGCCTATTCTTATGGGTATGGAAAAACCGGTGCAGATTGTACAAATGACAGCATCTGTCTCTGAGATATTGAATCTTGCGGTGCTCTCAACGCTATATAATGCATTGTAGGGTTAAGATATGGGGGTGTTAGTCTTTCCATAAGCGGAGGAAGGGCTTGACACTCCTACGCAGTTGTAGAGGATTGTTAGGAATATCTCGTTTTGCATAAGAGGTTCTGCACTTATCACCTGGAACAAGTCGGGGGAAACCTACGAGCGTGGATGACGGGGTTTATCAAAGCTGTTAGGTTGAGTGTACTCTAGCTTGTAAGAATATATGGATATTGTGGAGTAACAAGTGTTTTTGCTCTACTATTTTATATATTCTTAGTTTTTGGTGAATAGATTTTAGAAGGGGAACGTCCGTGGTGTATCGATGAAGTTTCTGGGATATTTGTGTGGGGCAGCAATTATAGCACTGGCTGCAATAATTGGTGTGCCGTACTTAATTGACTGGGATGCCCGTTACGGTGATTATGCATTTGAGCAGCTCGGGGTAGCCGTCAAGAACAGCGGTGTTTCTATAAAGGTTCTTGGTGATATTCGTGGGAAATTTCTCCCTCCGAAGCTTATAGTGCGTAATTTGTATTTGGGATGTGACGAAGAATCCAAGGGGTGTTCAGGAGTTATTGCGGTAGACAGGCTGGAGATAGGTTTATCTGTCTGGTTCCTGCTTAGAGGGGAAAGAAAGGTCGAGTATATCGATCTGTATGGGCTACGCACTGACGCAAAAAGTTTGGGTGATGTTGTAACCACGCAAGCTGGCGCTGGGGTTGGTAAAGTACGTATATTCGACTCGGTTATAGTGCCCGGTCAAACCTTTGAACCATCACCACGCAATGCGGTACATGTAAAGCAAAGCGAAATAAGGTCGCGTGGCAATTTATATAGGACTAACACAGAGTTTAGGATAGGCAGAGGAAAGTATAGTCTTGTAGCAAAGGTTGAACTGCAAGACAGTGGGGATAAGACTGCCACTGTAGAGCTCACATCTGGGAATACCAGGGTATCGCTTTCAGGAAAGGGGCGATACGATGTTGGCGCGGGTGATAGGACTCTTTTAGAGGTATTTGGTGGCTTTGAGTGGTTGTTAGACGCTAAAACTAGCAATCTTGGTGAATTTTCTCAAGCTTTGTCTGTGGTAACCCGGATTGATGCGTTAGAACATATTCACTCTACAGAGGAACTATCGTTACTTGCTGAGTTCAAGCACGATGTTGGTCATGGATTTGAGGTTAACCGCTTAGATATTGAGGGTAGTAGCCTTACAGGGAATGTTAAGGGCAAGTGCAATGCATCGATGTCCTGTGATGCACAGTTGGCTTTTTCTTTCATGGATATAGATGCGTTGGTAAGGCACGATGATCCTGATGTGAATATATACAATACTCCGGTGCGGGGAAGTAGCAGTATTTCCTTTCCAGTGATAGTTTTGGGGATGGATGCTCAGGCTGAACTAGACATAAAAGAAATGCGTTACAAAGGTGGTGTTGTTAGGAACATTTCATCTAGCGCTACCATAAGCGCCGGGAAGATAGTTGTTGATAGACTGCTTCTTGATCTTCCTGGTAAGAATAATGTGCTGCAAGTTAGTGGTACTGCTGTTAATACTGAGGGGAATACAATACCTCGATTTATGGGGACCATTAATGTTGCAGGAGAAGATATAGATACGCTCATTAGCTGGCTATTTCCTTTTAGTGCCAAGGAGGTACGTGATGACAAAGGAGATGGAAGTTTTGTGCTAAAAAGTGGGTTTTACGTTGCGCCCCGCATTATTGCATTTCCTGACATAAATCTGAATTCGCGCAGGGCTAATATTGCAGGTAATCTTAAGTACAAATACGGTAGAGGGGGTGGTGTTGTTATAGGTGGAATTACAGTCAGCAATTTTGCTTCTAGCGACTATAAAATGGTACACCTTGATTCAAAGAGTGATAATGATATTTTAAGTTTTATGTGGCTCAGGAATATCGCGATTCCTGTACAAGTGGCTGTGAAATTTCGGGATTTCACTATAGGAAGACGAGCGATCGACGAGCTAAGTTTTCTAGCAGACGTATCAAGTCGTCGTATGAGCATAGAAAAAATACGTTTTTCTGCACAGGATAGTAAGGGTCACGTATCTGACGTAAGAGGTTCCGCGAGTGTTACGTTGAGTAGTCAAGGAGTGCGGCCGAAAGTGTTTTTAAATCTTGTAGGGGATCAATATAGTTCGGAGTTTTTGTGGGCACCAAAATTGATTGCCCGCAACAGCATAGCAGCTGAAGGAGGAAGGAGGGTTTCCCAGGAAGGATATTCAAAATATGTGTGGTCAAGCCAGCCTATAAATCTCTCAAGTCTTGAGGGGATAGACGGAAATGTGAATGTCAAATTAAAGAACATGACTTTTTTGGGGAGGTCTCTAACGGACTTGGTTATGTCGTCTACATTTAAAGAAGGGGTAATGTCTATAGATGATCTTCACTTCAATCAGGGTGAAGGGAATGTAAAGATTAGTGGCAATGTAGGTATGGGAGATGTAACATCGCTGTCAGTTGTGATTGCCGCTTCCAATGTTGCGATAGGGAGTGAGGATTCTGATGATGAAGATGTAGAGGAGCCCAAGGGTATGAATCCTAAGGGCAATATAAGTGTTAGTGGAACGTTGCAAATGTATGGAAGAAATGTTCTTGAACTGATGAATTCTGTGAAGGGTAAACTAAAATTTGCTGCAAGGCGTCTCGACGTGAGTGGTGTGGATTTTGATGGCTTTATTACGGATCTCTTCAATACAGAAAGCAAGGCTGACATAGCATCATTGTCTCGTGTTTATCTATACAGAGGTAATACAGTTTTTGAGAAGTTTGATGGTGAAATGCAGATAGAAAGGGGAACAGCTGTGTCTTCTTTGCAGTTTAGGCTCAACAATGCAGTTGGAGCGGCGTCCATTAACTTCATGATCCCTCAGTTTACGGTAACGTCGCTTTGCAGATTTGCATTTGTACCTCCTGGGGGAAACAGTCCTGCTAGTATAGACATGTCGCTGCAGGGGTATGTATGGCAGCCTAAGCCTACTTTCGATATTGATAGACTATTTGAGCTTGTAAAAAGCAGCAGATAGCATAGGAAACATTAGGCTTATTATCTATCGCTTTTGTGAGATAGGGCTGTTGTTTAGTATGTGATGTTATTAAACGGGGTTGGCGAGAAGATATCCTGTGTGTTTTTACATATCACTTACTCTGAAGTTATAGATTGATTAGAAGTTTGCTATAGGGAGTAGCTAAGATATTCTCGTTAGTGTAGTTTCGCTCACCGCGATTAACGTAGTCGCAACACTTAAACCATAATAACTGCTTGATGTGTTACGAGAGACATTTACCACCAAAAGAAGTACAAAAAGTAATATATTGTAGAAGCTTTTCTTTTTCAGTATAACTGCAGCGATGCTTGTTGTTATCAGGTGAAAGGAACGTGTGATTTACGCTATGAAAGATCATTTGGTGATATTACAGGTATTGTTGCCGTTATTATCCGCAACTGTGTGCTCCTTGTTACGCTGCAGGGTGAGTCTTATACAGATGTTCACTTGCGGGGTGGTTACAGGCTCTTTTTTGATATCTCTTCTGTTGTTCTTCCAGGTTTATTCGGGACAACCCATAGTATATAAGGTTGGGGGATGGGGTTTGCCTTATGGCATAGAGCTTCGAGTAGATTTACTAAGCGCTACTATGATGTTGTTAGTTACCTTTATAGGGGTGATGAGCACGATTTACGGTATTTATCCTAGCCGAAAAGAAATACCGGCTGAAAAGGTCTCAAAGTTTTATGCAGCCTTTTTATTATCGTTTGGCGGCCTACTAGGCATTTTGGTTTCCAATGATGCTTTTAATGTCTATGTGTTTTTAGAGGTAGCATCAATATCTGCGTACGTACTAGTTGCAATGGGGGTGCACAAAGGGTCTCTGGTATCGTCGTTTGAGTACTTGATCATAGGAACTGTAGGTGCAACCTTTTACCTACTGGGTATAGGCTTCTTGTATGCAGCTACCGGCACGCTAAACATGGGAAATATGTTTATGATGCTGCAGGAGTTACCGGTAGATAGGACTGTATATATTGGTGTTTTTTTCGTGATGCTTGGCTTGGTGATGAAGGCGGCTTTGTATCCGTTTCACGGCTGGTTGGTTAGAGCATATTCATCATCACCGGCATTTATTGCGGTGTTTTTATCAGGCACTGCAACAAAGGTGATGATTTACCTTATGATAAGGATAGTATACGGCGTATTTGGAGCGAATCTGGTATTTACAGAGTTACCTTTTGGCAAGATGCTGTTGGCTGTTGCTGCGTTGGCAATTATTGTTGCCTCGGTATTGGCAGCGATGAGCAAGGGCATAAGTGATGTGTTGTCTTATTCCAGTGTGGCGAATATAGCATGTGTCATATTTGCGATTAGCGTAAATACGTATGCGGGGTTAGCTGCTGCGGTAACTTATATGGTTAGCCATAGCGTGGCAAAGTCGGCATTATTTATGGTATCTGGAGGGATATCCTATCACTTTGGTCGGGGCAATGTTGAGAAATGTTTGAGTTTGAGCCGAGTGCTTCCGGGCATTACTGCGGCTTATGTGCTGCTTTCTCTTAGTTTGGTGGGGATGCCTCCTACCATGGGGTTTGTAGCCAAGTGGCATATGCTTAGTTCGTTTGTCAGCGCACGGGCATGGGAGGGTATATTGGCATTGTCTGTTGGATCTGTGTGTTCTGTAATATACACATGGAAGGTGATAGAATACTTGTATTTCACCCCTCGTATGGTAGAGAAATGCGCTAACGATATTGCGATAAAAACCCCCAAGGCAATGACCTTATGTATGTGGGTAATGGCATGTATTGGGTTAGCCGTAGGGGCATATCCTATACCTCTAACAGCCATATCAGAACAAATAGCAATTACTCTGTGTCAGATTAGCTAGGCAAAAAAAGCAGCAAACACCCATTCTGCGCGGGTAACACAACAGAATTTACGTAGATTACGAGGCAACACGCTTACACGACAAACTTCTCAAAGCAAACCTTGTTATCTGCTTCTGCCCCTTTCCTGGAACACTTGAGAAACTGATTCAACAGTGGAAATCCTTGTTGGAGCATCCTTTTGAGCGTATGCCGACATGAAGCGCTTAGGTAGCTCATAAGCCGCCCTGGGAGCAGCCCTAGATGAATTTGTTATAGGAGAAGCACCTGGAGCAGCTTTTCTACTGTAATCCCCACGACGTCTTCTTAGCCGCGACAATGTCCAGTCTATAGCTTTATTCAGAAGAACGTATAAAACTATGCCAAATATTACAGTAAAAATAACACTGGAAATGCTGGGCATAACAACACCACATCACAAACTAACACCTACGGTGAAAAATGCTGAGTGTTCCCCAAACAACCAGTAATGCAAGACACCACACAACACCCCACACGTACATTCTATAACAAAGTACGCGGGAAGTAAATAGTAGCATATGTATTGATCACGATGATAAGTATAGGATAGGACAGGAATCCCCTGGTTAGTGTGTAAAAGGAAAATGGCAATTATTGCTATCTACACGATTACAGCAGTGGGTAAAAAGATCGCAAGGAGACTACCAGTTTTCTTGTTGCCAATAGGAAAAAAGGAGTATTTTGTGTAAACCAGCATAGCCATGCCTGGAATTGTAGCAGGTATTTAAAGCAGTATGTATGGCAATCGTATTGTGCATTCATAGCAAGATTGTAGCAATTCTGCCAGGGGGAGTGATGGTTTCACCAGCAGTAGTGGTTTTTAGCACCTACATCTTTTAAGAAGACTGTAAAGTTTATTGTGGATGTCGTACTAGAATCACGGACTACTTTTTCCGGTGTAGCTTCATATTTTAAACAAGATACAGAACAATTATAAAACCAACACATGGAGTTGATGTTTTGAGAGGTTTCTCACTACCTAGAGCGTTGCTTATAAGACCGTTTATTGATTCCTGGGCAGGCACCGCGCTGTTGAGAGAAGAGCATGCTCTTCTCTCATATTTTTATAAGTTTCTGAAATTCATGTTTCTAAATTAGGATTGATATTGAGGTTTTGCACTACTTCAGTGCATTACTTATAAGGCTGTTTATAATGATGCCTGGGCTAGCCACTGTACTGGTGTGAGCAAGTGAAGAACCATCTTCTAACACATTGTCGTCAGCTCCAGGAATTATATCTATGTACCTCTTTCCTAGTAGATCTGCATAAGTAATGGAGGCGGAGCTGTCTACAGGTAACAGCAGGCCTTTATGTATGCACAACGTAACTACTGGAAGGTTATCGGAGTCCAAAGACATGGCAGTAACGCTGCCGATATTGACACCAGAAACACGCACATCGCTCCCCACCCTCAAGCCATTGACGTCAGAGAACGAGGCGGTGACGAGGTTACACCTATTGTAAAAGCGTACCTGATGGGAGAGTCGGTTGAGCATGAAGCTACCCAGGGCTATTACAACAACCGATACAAAAACCCCTACGAGCACCTCTATTATACTGCATTTGGACATATTTACCTAATCTGCTAAACCCGTTAAAGCGAAGCACTAACAAGCGATACACAAATCTGTATAAAGTGAAGTGCACGTCTGCTACAAACCCCACGATACACAACAATCGCCATAAGCTGATATACACCGCAAGCTCGAACACACGACCCCTATTGTGTACCGACATAATTTAAAGACAAGTTTACACATGTTGTTAGGACACCTTGATAGGCGACGTTTTGTGCGGGTGGTAAGCATGATTAGTACCCGTAAAATTGGGTATATGCACGCTCTTAGAGCGATCCGCCACTATATGATCACTGGTGTAGTGGAGCCAAAGGTGGCATCCTGCAGGAACAGTAGAAGGATCCGCTTTGCTAGCGTATACAACCCACCTACGCTCTTTTCCCCTTACAACTCGGGAATAGTAAGAATTGCCTAAGTGATCGGTATACACAAGGCAAGCTCGCTTTCTAGTTAAAAAATTAAACATTTTCAGGAAAAATGCGCGAACTCCCATAAAATCCTAGCTATCCTACGTTGCCCAATTATAAGGTCTATGATATGAAACACAACTGCTAACTGGTTATCTGTGGGTAGTTGGCAGAAATTCTTAGTGAAAATTGAGCTTTTATGAAATGTCCGTTTTGTAACAGTGCGGATACAAGAGTGAAGAACTCTAGGCACTCCGATGATAATATGTCTGTGAGAAGACGTAGGTTGTGTGAAGTTTGCAACTCTAGGTTCACGACTCTTGAGGAGTTGTTGCTTAAGCCTATCATGGTTCTGAAAAAAGATGGAAGAATGGAGCCTTTTGACAAGCAGAAGTTACTTACATCTATTATGTTGGCTACAAACAAGCGTCCAGTTACCCCTGCACAAATAAATATGGTGCTAAGCAAGATACTGTATAAGTTTGAGTCGGTGAAAGAGGATGTTATTCCTGCTAGGGTGATAGGAGAGATAGTAAAAAACAACCTTTTGGTTTTGGATAAGGTTGCATACATCAGGTTTGTTTCCGTGTATATGGACTTTAGCGATGCGGATGACTTCTGTAGTTTAGTAGAAAAGATTAAAGAGGGATCCGATAAGTGACATAAGTACGGATATTTTTTCTTGAGTTCGTGTGGAGCTTATGTTAGCCTCAAGAGTGGTTTTGGGGGCATAGCTCAGTTGGTAGAGCATCTGTTTTGCACACAGAAGGTCAGCGGTTCGACCCCGCTTGCCTCCACATTTCCGGCTCTGTAGGGGTTTTGCGGTTTCTCTTACAGGTTGTGCCCAGCCTCTGAAGCGAGGCTGGTTGTTTGTATTCGTTGCACAAAGGCATACAGGGTTACTACGAGAACATCTGGGTTAGGTGCTGTATGTTGCCGAAGTTGTGGTCTCCTATCGTCACCACTGATCCTTCGCGTGATACTGTTCCGTCACGTACTTGGAAGTCCTCTCTTTGGCATGAATCTAGGACTATATTGTCATATAGAATCATTGCTTTCTCATATGAGATTTCACCACTCATGTATTTGGAATTAACGTTGGTATAGAACTTTTGCATTTCGTCGTATGTTGCATTTATCCAGAGGGGGTAATTTTCCGGATGATTGGGATCTAGAGGGTGATAATAAGCTATGTTTGCATGACTATTCAGTTCCCGGAGGTCCAATGGTGCATCTTGCTCTTCATTCGTAGTTAATATTGCAGGCGGGTTAGATGATGTGCCATCTGAGTTAGTTTTCTTCACAGGGTCAGCAACAATATCCTTGTGATTCTCTTCTTCTACATGAGTATGGAAAGGGTATAATGTGGTATCTTTAGGAGTCTTTGATGAAGAGATATTATTTCCTTCTTGTACAGGGTCAACCGTGCCACTATGTGATTTATCATCTACGTGTACAACCTCTGGTACTAAGCATTCAGTAGGGTCCTTCTCTGGTGAGAAAGATGGTTCTGGCAGATCTGGTATAGCTTTTATACTTCTTAGATGTTGCTCGATTACCTTTCCGAGTTCTTCTGCTGCAATATGTTTTTTGTTAGTACCAGCAAATTGATACGTGGTTTGGGATTCTTGAATATCGGCTTGTAACCCTATTTTGAAGAACATGGGTACTATTGCACTTAGTATGTAATCTTCCATCCATGGCAGATTTTCTACTAACACCGTGTTATTTGTGCCTGCAAAGAAGATTGAATAATCATTGAGATCGAAGAACAATTTTGATTCTTGAATAACTTTTTGTGTCACGAGGTGGACAGAATCATCTACGGGGGTGATATTAAACGGTATCGCATACCCGTTTATTGGTGTATCTGCTAGGGTAAGCATGAGCTTAAATTCATTGTTGTACGGAAAGGTTACAACTTTATGCAACCACTCCATGAGTAGGGAGTATGGATATTCTGTAGCTGGTTGAAATTGCAAGTTTTTATCATTTTTATCAGCGGTAAAGGCTACTTTATCTCCAGAGACTACTAAGAATAAAGGGTGCAGATTTGCTGCAGTTTGAACTGTTAGCATACGCGCGTCGAAACTACTCTTGGCATCATTATTAGATATTACAATATCTGTCACGGGGGTCGCATTTAGAAAAGAGTGATGGGTTAGTATTATGCCAGGGATGCCATGTAAAACCCCTATACTGGAGGTACTTAAATGTGCTACAGGTTGTCCAGGGGCATAAGAGTTACTTAGGTAATTGTCTGGTGTAGGAATAATGTTTATACCACTAACGAAGCTAGATCCTTTTGTGTGTTGTGGCGATAGTTTGAAAGCGACGTAATCCGCAGTTTCTTCATACATGCGTTCTAGATCCCAGTTTTTAATAGGAATATCGACTATTACTTCAGGGGTTAAGAGATGAGGGTGTATATTTTTAGGTATCTCTCCAGATGCGTTGCATATTTTAAATACGTATCCGTCACTGGAAGGGTCGCGCACTATTTTTAAGAAATATTCAGTGTTACGTGGTAGCGCTACTTCCTTATCGGCAATAATATCATAGATAACAACATCTTTTTCATTAATGAGGCCATAGCTCGCATAGGGTAATGCGACATCTATTCCGTTCACTTTGGATTTCACAGAATGGCCAACCGTATAGTAATTGCTTGGGACCTCTATTTTGTCACCCATATATACTGGAAGGGTAGAAAAAAGTTCATGTGCTGCATTGCCCGAAGTTGTTTCCCTAGGTTCAGGGTTTGACAAAGCTTTCTTTAAGTATGGAATGTATGCCTCAGCAGGATCGTCTACTGCTACTTTTACATGATGTTCTAGTACTTTCTTCATGAACTCTTTTTTAGAATTTCCAACAATACCTGCTGGATTAATATCGATGATATCGTTTAGAAGGTATGTAGAGGCCTTAATGATCTTATTGTCTCCTCTAATGCTTGGGGAGACAACCCTGAAATAAGGTGACGCTTCTATATGTAATTCAGTATTGTTTTTTACGAATTCTGCGAGTACTCGATATTGCAATAATGGAAATTGCTTGTGAGATCTTTCATCAAGTAAGGCAGTGTGGTTTATTGTAAATAGTTCATTACGTTGAAATCCCAAGGTCGAGCATGCTGCGATGTCTTGGGTTGGTATTGCAAGGATTCCATCTTTTGTGCGCACGCCTATTGCTTGTATGCCATCTTCGTGTTCTGGTATTGCACTGACTCTTAGGGCGTAAAACTTCTTCTCAGCTGTTGCTGTTATGTATTGATCGTCGCTAGCCAGTCTAGCCATCGTCAGTATGTCACGCACTTGTTGTTGGTCTTCTATAAGTTCAGCGCCATTTTTATCAGACGAAAAAAACAGCGATGTGCCGTCAGTGATGATGTAGAACGGAACCTTCTCTAAAACTTTCGCTCTTGCATCATCTAACTTCGCTGTATTACATTCATCTGCAAAATCGAACTGTATGTAGTCTTCTGCACCTGTACCAGAGCGGCATAGTAATTTTAGGGTCTTAAGGTTGCTATCAACTTCAAATAACACATGTGGTGTTATGAGTTTGACTGTAGGTGACTCAACTTGATGTTTATCTATGACTAAGTTGACATGAGAAGATAGAGTATTTAATGATTTGAGCTCGTATGCATGACCACTTGCTTGCTTTCTGTATAGCGCTTTTAATACTTCATAATCATCGGTAGCATCACCAATTTTTGTACGTTCTAGGTTAAAGAGTGTATTATTTATATCACTTTGGAATTTAGAGAACGATAGCCTTTTGGGGTGAACTATGGAACAGGGTTTGGTTAAGGAATAACACCGTTGTTGGGTATCCGAGAACGTCAATCCCTGTAGATCATTTCCGAATTGATCGCATGCTTTCAATGTGTATGTATCTGCGTCACGCACTACTTTGACGAATCTATGATGAGGAGCAAGATTGTACACATATGAAAATGCTGGGTGAGTAAGTAAAATACCATCCGAGGTGGAAATATACCTAGGAGCTGGCAGTTGTATATATGTGCTATCTTCTTCTCCATCCTTGGATATTTGTGCAATGCGTGCATAAGCTGTAAAAAGGGATTTACCAGATTTTGGGTCGGTATATACCTTTTCACCCATGTGTAATGGTAGTGAGCGCTCGATAGGTATGCCCGGAACCTTGCGCTCTTCTGGAACTGTGGGTCCTTTTGGAACTGTGGGCACTCCTGGCACGTTTGTATCTTTTGGAACTGTGGGCGCTCCTGGCACGTTTGTATCTTTTGTAACTGTGGGCACTCCTGGCACGTTTGTATCTTTTGTAACTGTGGGTTCTCCTGGAACTTTGGGCTGGTCTGGATCTACGAATGTAGGTTTTTTACCTGAAGCACCATCATCGGTAGGTGTGGTGGTCTCAGTCGTTGTAGTAGGTGCCTCTACATCTTGCATTTCTAGAGCTAGTAACTTCTCTATAGTTCTTACACTTTCCCGTACCGGAATAGGGGTGCCAGACGCGCTTCTTAATAAAGAATTTGTGTCGGTTGCGAGTACTACCGATGCTGAGCCATCCCCAGGTTGATATACCAGTGTAAATATTTCAGGGAAGAATTTTACATATTCTAGGGGCATACTTGCAGATATTATGCGGTTATTGTCAGAAAGAATTAAGTATATTCCTGATGGACCTTCTGCATTGACTAGATTGCTTGGAAGGAACACTTCTGCCATGATGGGTGCTCTAGTTTGCATGGAATTTGATCCATACGCTATATTAATTATTGTATTTTGAAGCATTTGTATGTCAGCGTTTGTACGCACTAGATGTGCATCTTTGTCACTGGAAGGTGAGTGTTGTAGTGAAACACCGTTTGAGTCTACAATAATAAATCCTGTATATTTTATGACAGGATTTGATTGGGGTTCGTGGATTATAGGTATTTTTTTAATAAGCACTCCGTTTTGGACTAGGTAGTAATAATCTTGATTCTTATAAAAGTATTCAGTGCCTGCACTTAGCCACCTTTTTTCATCACTGCTAATACTGTTTAGCGGAGAGACGATCGCAGCGTGCTCCTCATTAACAATTTTGAAGGCTGGTTTATTGCCTTTTTGTGTGTGGAATATTTGTTGTAACTCTGCTGGTCCAGGATGATTGGGATGTAAGAGTAAATTATTCACAATCTCTAAGTTTGCTCCCAAGGTGTTTTTTGTTGTTGGGTGAGTGTGTTTACCATCAGCAGCAACTAGAGACTTTAATTTTGCCAATAGTGGCGGTCTGGGTGAAAAGTTTTCTAGTTGACTGGGTAAGATTGCTTGATTGGTTGCATTGCAGAATGTAAGTCCATAAGTATCATCAGTGTTCTTTACAACTTTTAGGAAATGATATTCTGGGGGTATGACGAGTGTGGTAGCAAAATCATCCCCGCAGAGCAGCTTATTATCTGTTGTAAAATGGCATCCATGCATAGGCACTCCGATAATTCCGTACGGGCTTTCCCGCAAAGAGGAGTGTACGCTACTGATTTGGTATGTTTCGTCAGCATCAGTTTTGGGAGATTGAAATATGAAGGTTGTTGGACCGGGTAAAAATTTTTCAGATTCCTGTTCAGCTTTCTGAGTGACGTGGACGTGAGGTTCGTCTACAGCATCTTTCTTAGAAAGGTGTACCGTGTTTCTGTTCTCAGAAGTATTATTTGAGTCGTGTGAGTTAGACTTTTCTTCAGCTTTCTGAGTGACGTTGACATGAGGTTTGTCTACAGCATCTTTCTTAGAAAGGTGTACCGTGTTTCTGTTCTCAGAAGTATTATTTGAGCCGTGTGAGTCAGACTTTTCTTCGGCTTTCTGAGTGACGTTGACATGAGGTTTGTCTACAGCATCTTTCTTAGAAAGGTGTACCGTGTTTCTGTTCTCAGAAGTATTATTTGAGCCGCTTGAGTCAGACTTTTCTTCAGCTTTCTGAGTGGTGTGGACATAAGGTTTGTCTACAGCATCTTTCTTAGTAGCGTTTGTCTTGTTGCTATTATCAGAAGTATTATTTGAGCCGTGTGAGTCAGACTTTTCTTCAGCTTCTTGAGTGGTGTGTGTATCAGGGTTTCCATCTCCAGTAGCGGGATTTTTCTCCAGAAATGACTTGCTTATAATCCAGTTGGTATATGATCTTGCATTAGGTGCTATTTCTAAAGCTAGGGGAACAAAGCCATTTTGGTTTGCGTGTACGGTGTGCAGTAAGGATGGACCGTGAAAAATTCTCATTCCTTCTATGAAGGGGCTGTTATTAGATATACGATAAAATACTCCAGACCTGTTATAATAATGAGCATGCTTTGTAGAATAACTTTCACCTTGAGGTACGTGTAGCAGAGGAGATGAATCGCTTATTGAGTTGGTACACTGAATATTTTCTTTTGCAAACATTCTTAGTATTTCAAAATAGTGCGATTGGTGAGAGTGCGTTATTTTATCGAATAATGTCTTTGTTGAGTCCTCTTCGGCATCTACAGCGTGAGTGCCTATTGAGTAGTCTGGTTCTCCTAGTTTTATAAGGAATTTGCTGTTTGCGTGTTGTACTAACGGGATAGAATAACTATCAGTCTCGATTGAGAGCAGAGTGTTAGGATGCTTTCCGCTTACGTGTATTCTGAACGCATACAGTTTATCACTTGGTGGGGATAGTGATTCGTTTTTAGGTATAAGACCTACATGCGCTAGAACCTGTTCTACAGTCTGCGTATCGGATGGATACGTTATTGCATTAATCTCATGATGATCGTTTAATTGGTCAGCGCTAGCTATATAGTGCTTGTCACCTTTTACTAGTAAGTACGAAGGATTTTTACTAAACGTATCGGTTAAGAGTTGTTCAATATCTCGACCATTGAAGATTTCGCGTAAGTCGATTTTTACACCAGGTGCTTCCTGTAACTTCGCTAATTGTATGTCTGTTGGGAGTGGTGAATATACTATTTCCAAGTCTGAGTTTGTTAGACGAAATATCATACTATCTGAGGATAGGCATGCTATTGGTGATGTATTTTCTTCAGCAAATATACCAGCCCTTTTGATTGTTGGGCGATGTGCAGGGTTCTCATTTTCAGGGTACAGAAGGGTGCTTACGGGTTCTATTCTAAAAATTTCTTTTTCGGGAAACGCCTCTTCTAACGTCCTATTTTCAGGAATTTGTAATGCTTGATTTACGGTTGCTACAGGATATGGCTCACGTAGTAAAGCTTCTTTGTTATTAACTACAAATGCTTTACTGTGTTCAGCATGATCGAAAAAAGCATCCTTGCTGGTCAGACCATCTTCAGGTTTAACTTTGGTTTCAAATAATATGGCGGATTTTATGTCTAACGGATCCCCTGCAGCATTGCATAAAAAGAGATTTTTTCCTGCATGTGGACCTGCTTCACTTGATGAGCGCGTTAGATATTGGTACTCCTTTGGTACCGCCATCATAACTTTAAAGTCCTCGTATATCAGGGTGTTGTTTCTGAAGTAGTACTGAGCACTTGGCAAAGCACTATCTGCGTTTTTTCCATCACCAACTAATGCTTCGTAATACAACAGCTGATTTTCTAACGATTTTCCAATTGGTTTTCCCGGGGAAATATATAGTGATGTGGAGCGTTGCTTACCTTGATGTGACATTTTATACCTGCAGCTGGAAATAAAGCCGGCAATTGATATGTGCTATTTGTTAAGAAGTTGTAAAGTCTGCTGCAATGATTCCTAATATGTAAGTACTAGTTAATAAAGCGCTCTTGGTATTCAGAATTTGCCTTTGCATTTTCCGTGCAAGTATTGGTTATCGTTCACCTATGTGGTTGCATGCATATTTTATATGTCCTAAAGATTATAGGATCAAAAGCTTCTACTGTGGCTTTTATGTAGTGGGTCCGAAAAATTAAATTTTGACTTTTCTGTTCTATTTGTGGTTTACTCCGCGCCTTCTCTAAAAAAAGCGCATTTTATGAAAAAGCCATTCAAAATAGCGTATTTACCGCATAGGTCGACAGGTGTTATTCGGTCTCCAGACCATGGAGAGCGTGTATCTTCTGCTGAAAACATTCATGGTTATGTACTGGAGAACGGTGTTAAGCAACATGCGCAGGACCAGAATGGTATAAGAGGTTATTCGGGATTAGCCCAGAAAAGTTATTCTGCACCCAAGGAGCATGAGTCCGTGGGTAGTGACGATAATGGCGAAAAACTCAACGATAATAGTAGTCTGTCTCAGCGGGGAGTAGAGGGTCAAATCAGACGTAGTGAGCCTGATATTTCTCATCTAGAATCTCCTACTGATGCGGTAATAGGTGATTTGCAGGAGCCAATAATTTCTGATTCTGGGAACAGGAGTGCTCAGCTTAGTACAGCGTCATATCTTGATGCTCCGAGTGGTGATGGAGAGATGCAGTCTCCTGTAACACAGTCAAGAGGATTGGGGCCTGTAGCTACACGGGGTCGTGCCAATTCTTCACAAAATCTTGAACGTGAGGATGAATGGATAGAACCAGAACATGACTATGATGAGAGGAACAAATTTTATGCCGTAGAAAAGAATTTTTATAATACATATCAAATCAAACTGCAGGTTCTAGAAAATGTAAATAGGTGTATGCAGATAAATTTGCACAGCGAGGAACCACTATCAGTATCATATGTTAAGAAGATCAAGAAGCTCATAAAGAATACCATAAGTGTATACGAGGAAGAGTTTGGGGATCTTCACCCTCCGCAGGAGCAACGTAAGCTGGACATATATCTTTTTTCCCATAAGAATACTCTTTCTGCTGCACTAGAAACCATAAATGAGGATAAAAATGCCGGCGGTATGGCATGGCCTTCATTAGGAAAGATATATGTAGCTAAGCAGGGGAAAAATAAGATTGAGAATTTACCCCACGAGATAACGCATCAGCTTATGTACTATACTACCGGTGCAGAATTCAATCGTGCAAAAGCATCGGATTTTCTTCGAGAAGGTGTAGCAGACTACGTACAAAATATAGTTATGAGAGGTAAAGGCGTAACACTAGAATTGAGTAGTGTAATAAGCTCAGTTGTGAACCTATATGAGCGTGATCCTGCGTTGAGAAATGCAAAAACTCTAAAGGAAGTCGCAAGTATTGTGGAGGGACATGCTCAAGATAGGGATTATGAATCCCTAAAATATAGTATGGGTGTTGCGTTCGTTAAATACTTACAAGATACGGAGAAAAGCCTCCTGAAGACTTATTTTCGGGCTGCAAGCCTCGGGTATATTGAAGAAATCCCTGATGAGCTACCCCATAGCATAAGTTTTATTTCTCCAAAATTTCACACGTGGCTTCATAAAAACAGCCTGCAGAAGTTTATGGAAAAACACGATACACTCACTGTCTTCGGTGGGGAGCAGTTAGGATTTCGAGATAGTATTCATAATGGAAAAGTAGGTCGGACAGAGGTCTATGCCGCTAAGCTAGAAGGTGCCCATCATAAACTTATTGGTGAGTTGTCAGCTACAGCGCACGTTTCAGCATATGGAAATCCTACTGTTCTGAATCCTCATACTACAGACAAGATTATGATAGATAAGGATTATCAAAACCTAAAGCTTATTAATACTGTAGACGGTAAGCGATATGTATACAGTAATTCGGATGGTAAGGAGTACTTTTCAAGTGGTAATGCGGTTGCTGTATCTCACATTTCCAAAATATTTGCCAAGTACGACAAGAATTTTACTCTTTTACATACCTCTATACAAAATCTGCAAGAAAAATTGCGGAGTTATGTCTTTAATACAACGCGGGAAACTCAAGGGGAATTTGTCAAGGCAGTAGAGCGTGTACTTGTTTTCCTAACACATAAAGATGAATTGGCTCATTACAGTGAGGGTGTCATCAAGGAACTTGAAAAAATACCTATGCATATTAGTGACACTCGAGATGCACGCGAAGTGGCACATAAAATACAAGAAGTATATAGTTCTTATGTCACAGCTAAAACGCAGTACCTTCTTGGTCGTCCATCTACTGGGTCCTCGGACGAGGCCATGCTGAGTAGGATACTCAAAACTTTAATTTATATCAATCCGGATATGATTATAGCAATAGACGCTGCAGGCTTCGCGAAAATTTCGGAGCATCATCCCGGAGAGATTTTGGAGATTCGTGGTACGGGTCAAGGTGATTATAGTGGTCTTTCAATATACATGAAGGGGCACAAGATTGGGGAATTACCAACCAATACAGAAGAGTTTACCAGATCCACTGACGAGTTGGGTAGAACGACTAGCACGTTCTATGTCAATGATGTACTTAAGGCTGTTCATACTGCATATGGCTCTGCGCCAGTAATCATTGTGACGGAAGATGCTTATGGTAGTAAAGTCGCAAACTTCTTTGCAAGTACTAAATCGGGAACTGTTCATAGTAGCGAGGTAGAAGTTGCAGTGAATCAGTTCATAAGCATGGCGTCTTCAGGAGTTAAGGCAAGAGCAAGTTATCCACTTACGAAAGGTATTGGAATTGTGCACTACGTTCCGGAGAACAAAGACAGTAATCAAGCTGTGGTACAGAGGAGTATAAAGGTAGATAACCGTGGTACAGACAGAGAAGATGACGATAGATATGCAGCCAATGTCACTATTGGCAACAAGTTGCTAATAGAAAAAATGTCTAGTTTGCAGTTTCATATTACAGAGGGGAGGAAAGATGCTGCAGGTAATTATATTGACCGCTCTGAGTTAATGATTGTTGATATGCTGGCTGATAGAGTGCTGCAGTTTCCAGAGAGTATAACTCACCTAAAGCTCGTTAAAACTTCTGGTGGTACTATTAGATTAGTACCTTGTACCAGTACCGGTGAAGTAGATCCTGAAGGTATGCCAAAGAATATGGAAGGATACTCTTATATTGACCCTATACATGTGTATGATCGAGTAGAATCCAAATGGGTGAATAGCAATACTCCATTCAATATGGTTAACTTGAGTAGATATCCATCAGGAACATTATTTGAGATGCGGTATGACCCAAATGATCCTAGTATTCCTAAGGATGAATATGGTAACGTTGTCAGGGTTAATGATCAGTCATATAGAAGCAGGGTTGGTATATTTACACCTACAGGGGAAAAAATTGGGGAACTTGCGAGTGCTGCATCGTTTTTTCAAGGTAAAGTATTTATCTCATTAGATACTAGTTACAGTTATAGCGATTTTGTTTCATCTATGTACCAGCAAGATGTAGATGTAACAACTGTTGGGGAGTCTAAAGATGGTATAAAACGAGTATCTCTTAGTGGTGAAGCAGACCTAGGTACTGATCGAGGTTTTAGTGATTACTTTTCTTTCAATCAAAGAACAAGGCAAGATACTCAAGAATTTACCGAGGAAATGCATCGCCATACAACAAGAAACGCGCGAAATGGAGGCGACAATTCTTCTAATAAACCAGGTGATTTGCCAGGGGATACTGTGCGGCCTGAAGATGTTACGGTTGTTAGAACGCTAAATACTGCTGAGCTCGCTTTGTTAAATAGTAAATTTTTGTACATGAATCAGGTAGGGTTTCGCATTACTGACGTAGAAACAGGGCACCATATTTCGTTTCCAAAATCTATTACCCACGTAAAGGTTGTTACCTACAATGGACAGAAGCATTTGGTACCTAGTACTGCAGATGGCGATATATCTCCGAAAGGCATATCTGATGATGGAAAAGTTGAACAAGTGTACATCAACCCTGTTTTAGTACATCATGGCATCTCTTTGCGTGCCTTTAATGATGAGGTGCTAGCAGCACTAGAAGTTATGGACTTAAATGCATATAAAGATGGGTATATGTTTGAATTAAGGCCCAGAGGCAGTTTATCATATGCAAGTACTCTCACGTACGGAGATAGGTACCCAAATGCTTCTGAGCCTGATAAACCTGCTCGCCTTACGACTCATGCTCACTTATATGATAGAAGCGGTAAAGAAGTTGGTATCCTTTCTGCTTACACTGCGTCTGGTAGGAGTGTGAATATCGTCGCACATAAAGCACAAGAACGCAGGAGTTTTGTTGATGACGATGACCCCGTCAAAGATGATGACAGTGGACTATTAGATGTTGGTACCATTATGCGGTACAAAGATACTGACAACGAAGCACGAGCGCATCGTGTGAATGATGAAGGGGAAAATGATATGGGAGCACCAAGTGTACGCTCTGAAGCATATGTATATGATAGAAAGACAGGTGGTGACCAAGAGCTCTCTAGTGACGTTGTAATTGATTACAGTGTTAATGCTTACCCTGCGAGAAATGCAGATGGTTTCCTTGAGGTGTAATGGCGGTTTTTCTAATTTGCCATTCTTCTAGGTTTTTCTCACTCTTCAATAGCATGATCAGTGGTTGTTTTGTGTACGTTGGCTGAATACAAGCAGGCTCATGTGCGATCCGCATTGCGGATGATGCAGGCTTTACAAGATTTAGATGCGTACACAAACTTTGTACGAACGTATGTGCCGCGGTGATTGGCACATATGTGTGCATAGAAACCAAAAGTTGTTACTAAACTATAACTCGTACAGCAAAAATTGAATGTATCGTCTTACATAGGGCCTTAGGAAATATTGTCTTTTCTTGGTTAGGAAGTTTTCCTATGATTGGATACATGTGTGTATTCGGTGTTTCATATGAAAGCTCTTGGAATAGTTATTATGGTACTTGCTATATGCTTCGGTGTTATAGCATACAACAAGCACAGTTCTATTCAGGAAAAGGTGGTCAATGTTTACTCTTCTCGGAAGGAAGAGTTGCTGCGTGATTTGTTCAAGAAGTTTACCGCTGATACAGGTATTCAAGTACGGTATATAAATGATGAAGCTGCGCAGCTGATTGCTAGAATGGAAAGCGAAGGAGCATACAGTGAAGCAGATGTATTTCTGACTGCAGATGCTGTAAATCTTATACTAGCAAAGAAAAAGGGTTTGCTGCAGCCAGTTAGATCAGAAATATTAGAACAAGTAATTCCTGCGAGATATCGAGATAATGATGGCTACTGGTTTGGGTTAACGAAGCGTGCCCGTATTGTAGTATATAATAAAGATCTTGTAGACGTTTCGCAGCTTAGTACATATGAAGACTTAGCAGATTCAAAATGGAGAAATCAAATTCTAGTGCGTTCTTCTAACAGCCCGTACAATCAGTCATTGATTGCATTTATGGTGGCCAATAATGGCATGGAAGCCACAAGAGAGTGGGTTCGCGGGTTGGTGAGCAATTTTGCTAGGAAGCCTGCAGGGGGTGATACCGATCAAATTTATGCTGCTGCAGCTGGAGAAGGTGGTATAGCGATAGTAAATAGCTATTACTGGGGTAGAGTTTGTTCTTCTGAGAGAAGAGTAGACAAGGAAGCAGCTGCTAAGCTTGCGATCTTCTTTCCGAACCAAGGGAGCACAGGTGCCATGATAAACATCAGTGGTGGTGCCGTAGCAAAAAGTGCTAAAAACAAAGACAATGCTTTAAAATTATTGGAGTTTTTGTCTGGTGAAGAGGCGCAAAGCATATATGCGAATTCAAACCAAGAGTATCCAATAGTTTTAGGTGCTGCTCGTTCGAAGATACTGCAATCTTGGGGTGAGTTTCAAGAGAGCGAATTGCCTTTGCAGGAACTTGAAAAATACCTTGGCGAATCTGTACAAATTGCTGATGAAGAAGGTTGGAAATAGGTGTTAGATAAAAAGGTCTTGGAAATTTTAGTTTGCCCCCTCACTGGGGGTAAACTTTCGTATGATACAGAACGTGCTGAACTTATTAGCCATGAAGCAGGGCTTGCATATCCTGTACGTGATGGCATTCCTATCATGCTTGTTGATGAAGCAAGAAAGTTACAACCAGAAGAGCCGAAAGAAGGCTCTGAGCTCCAATCATCGGACAATCAATAACTTATTACTCAGGAAACTAACAAGCAGCCATTAACAATGGCTGCTAGACTTTAGTAAGAAACCCCAGCAGTAGAGTACTACTGTTTGACCCAGTCTCTATGAATGTCCTTTGGGGTAATCCTACTCAATGCAATACATGCAATCAACGCCCAGAACATCACACAAAAACCAGGTGCAACCTTCCAACCTGTAATTTGCATAAGCCATGTACAAAGCACAGGAGCCATACCTCCACCAAGAGCTGAAGATATGTTACGGGCTATTCCAAAGCCAGTATAACGCACTTTTGTGGGGAATAGCTCAGACATCGCAGCACTGGATGGACCAAGTGTAGCAGCAAACGGAATCGCAAACAGAAAGTAACCCAACCCTACATACCAGAAACTTTCCTGACTCAATAGCCAGAACACAGGTATAGCAAGGAAGAAGAGCGCAATAGATGCGCCACCCATCACCTTCTTTCGACCAATCACGTCAGATAATGCACCGAACCCTACAGTCATCACCCCACTGATCATCACGTTTACTATTTCTATAAATTCGCCAATTTGCGGATTTACTGCAGATGATAGAGAAAAGTTACCTACAAAGCTTATGAAGAAAACCATAAAAATGTGGAAAGAGCAGTTCTCTATACAGTCTATGCAAATCGCTAGTATCAAAGGCCTTCTGTAGTACTTAAACAGATGTTTTACAGGTGACTTCACTACGCCACTCTCTTTAGACGCATGCTCTGTATACGCAGGGCTTTCGCCGGCCCTAACCCTTATGAATATGCTGATGATACCAATAACAAATCCCACTATGAACGGGATTCTCCATCCCCAGACCTTGAACTCGTCGCCTGTGAAATAAAATGATGCCATCTTAACGGCTAACGCAAACACAGATCCCAAAACCGCACTCAGAACCTCGAAACTCCCGAAGAGCCCAGCTTGATTTGCTTTTGAGTGTTCTATAAGGAAAGTAGCATTTCCTGCCTCACCTCCCAGGGAGAAACCTTGTACCAATCTACATATTACGAGTAAGATAGGGGCAAGTACCCCCACACTAGCATAGGTCGGCACTACAGCCATGAATCCTATAGGCACTGACATCGCAATGATGGATATGACGAGCGCTGTCCTCCTACCATATTTATCACCGATATGTCCAAATATGCTCGCACCGAATGGGCGCATGCAAAAACCAACAGCAAAAACAGAGAAACTGCTCATCAAGGACAAGTATTTGTCTTCTTGAGGGAAGAATAAGTCGCCGATAGTACTGGCTAAGCTTCCAAAAAGTATATAATCATACCATACTAAGGTATTACATAGGATAGTAGACAACACGGCGCGTTTTACTGTTCCCTTCTTCATAAAACCTCCAACTTATGTAGTCACGCTAAATGCTAATAACACTCAGGCTTTTCCACAGTGCCACCCCCATTCCATGACAAATTAGGTGCTCACAAACACGGCCATTGCACGCACGCGACGGCAAGCACTACTAGACCATACCAAAAAACAGCACAAACAACAAATATCAGATACAGCGCATCTACCGCCAAAAGCACCGCAAAGCGAGCAATTCTATGTCACAATAGCGCGTTTGTCAGCAAACTGTTACAAAAAAATTGAATTGACTCCGGTATATGTAGTGCTACAATCAAATCTTCTTTCGTTCAGGGAGACTTCGAGTTAGGGATGTCCGTAAAAATAAGATTAATGAGACTAGGTGCGAAGAAGAAGCCGTTCTATAGGATTGTAGTTGCTGATTCCAGGGTACAAAGGGATGGGAAGTGCATAGAGCAGATCGGATTTTACAACCCTATGGTTGAATGCGGCGCTCCTGGTTTTTTGAAGGTGAATGCTGAGCGTCTTGGCTATTGGCTGGGTGTGGGTGCGCAGCCGACTGATAGGGTGTCTTGGTTCATTAAAAAGGGTTTCATAGAGGCTCAGAGCGGTTCTGCGGCTTCTACAGCGCAGGAAGCGTAATAGAGGCTTGAGAAACGCGCTTCTTTCGAGCGTTGCCGGCTTCAGTGCAGGTTCTTTGTTAAGTGGATGTTGCAGCGCGGTGCTGGTTCGTTGTTCAGTACTCTGAGTTGTGCATGTACCAATCGGTATGGGGCCTGCTTTGCTATTGCAGGTGTTGTTTATTCGGTTATTCGGGGTAGTGCTGCTACCCTGTGGTAGCCGTTTTTTAGTTCATTTCCAGTGGTCAAGTTTTTTGCAACGGTGGAATACCGTTGTGTCGTAATGGCGAACAAGTGTAGTTTCTTGTTTTCGTGTTCTTTTTTTCTTTGGCAGGTATAACTTTATTCTTCTATAAGACCTCTCATTCAAGAGAGGACTCTTGTTGTTTGTATACTCTTGAAGTTTGTGTGAGTTCGCGCAGGGTTGTGAGAGGTGTTATGTTGCGGTATAGTGTGAGCATTCTCTTTATCCTAAGTTAAAACTGAAATTTGTATAACGGGTGCGTGCTGACGATCTAATCGGGCATCTTGGGCATGAAGATGGAGTTTAGAACTTCTGCTACAGTAAAGTTTGAAGAAGTGATAATTGTGTGCAAGTGCAAACTGATGAGTAGGGAATCTGGCAAGACGGTACCCGTTGCTTTATCATCATAGGTTGAACACTGCGCTGCAGTGGCACTGACTATGTAAGGTTAATTTTGTAGGTGCGGATACTATCTTGTATTGCCTATAACTAGCAGTTCCATGTTCTATATGTCAGGTATAAAATTTATCTAGGAGTTCATGAAATGTATTTCTCCAGTCCTGTTACCATCAAAGTCCAAAAGAAGTTCAACTAATTTAAGGAGCTCTAATAGCTGAGGATGTGCCTCAATATTATTTAATGCTTCTATGTTATCAATTGCGTCATCTGGGACTTTTGTTGGACAGATAGCGTTGACACATATATTAGGAGCTAATTCTGTGGCGGCTAATTCTGTGAAATCAATAAGCGATTTTTTTGACAACAAATATGAAAAGTACTTTGTTGAAGTTCTAGTAATTCTAGCATCAGCAATGTTTATTACTTTGCCTCCATGTACACAGCCTTTAGAGAAGTACTGAGTTAAGAATACGGGACTCTTCACATGGATATCGAAATTTTCTTCGAAATCTCGAATGTTACATTCCTTTAAACTATCAGTATAAAACACTGAAGCGTTGTTTATTAAGACGTTACAGTGCGGTAAAACGGCGAAGACGTCTTTCATCAAGGCCTCAAGAGCTGAGAAATTTCTTAGATCTGCTTGAAAGAGCTCGCATTTTTTTCCATATACTTCGCGAATCGCGGCCTGTAGTTCTAGCGCTTTTTCATATGAGGTGTTGTAGTGAACGGCAATATCGTACCCGTGCCTAGCTGCTAGAAAAACAGCTATAGCTCTGCCAATTCTGTTAGCAGCACCAGTTATCAGTACAGCTTTTTTTCGCTCGTGGCCCCTAGACATTTCAGAATCTCGTAAAAAACATTATACGTTTGTTTTTAGATATAGCACTGTAAATCACATGATCTCGCAGGTCAATATATGGTACTTTGGAGCTCAAAACCAAGCCTGAAGCGCATTATGCTGGTTTTAACATAATCATTTCTTTAGGCTTGCCACTGTGGAGTATTTATAGGAGAGGAAGCGCAGATGATGCACAAACGTGTAAGTCTTTGACACCACGTACTGCAAAAATAGATAACTGTCCCCGTCATATGAATTCTTTTTCAAATGTGCATATCTAGAGCAGCTATCGTGAACCTCAAGAATTCGTAATACCATAGTCTTATACCTCTACGCGTACTGTAAGTATAAGATGTCTTTATTCTATGATGGTTCTTTATCCATACCAATGGTAACAGCAGATCGACCAGCTACTAGAAGACGTGTCTATTCAATAGGATCCACGATAGCAGCAATCATTTCAAGAATACTCATTTGTATGAGCTCTCTTTACGCATATAAGCAGAATGAAAAGCACAGCAAAATCAATATCAGCCATATAGCCATCGGTAGCGCAAAAAACATGTTCCTCACCGCACCTTGATATTACGAGTCTATATCTTCTCCAAGCCCCACTTACACTTTTGTCATGCCACTAAGTGAAGCAGCAACTATAGCAGGAGAAGTAAGCGGAGTAATAGTAGAGGAGGAAAAGGTTGACGGAGTAGTTCGTAAGACACTGAGAGAAATAGGATACGAAAAGGAAGGATTTCACTGGAGAGAGGTTAAAGTGAGGATCATGCTCCAGGAACAATCTCATGATATAATGTTGGGAGTGAATCGTGGTCGTAAAAAGAAGGGAGCAGGAGATCAGGGAGTAATGTATGGCTATGCCATAAACGAGACAGAATCATACATGCCGTCTCCAATATTTTACTCCCACCGTGTTCTTAAAAATTTGTCAGATGCAGTGAAACAAGGAAGCATTACCGGTATAGGACCAGATGCAAAGACAGAAATAACCCTCCAGTATGTTGACCATAAGCCCGTAAAAGTGTTGAGAGCAGTACTTTCAGTGCAGCATGATGAAAGTAGAACACAACAAGACGTCAGGGATCTTGTCTATCCATACTTCGTATCATCGATACCAGAAGGATGGATGTGTAAAGAAGAGAATTTTCTAGTCAATCCTACAGGAAGGTTCGTTGTAGGAGGGCCAGTGGGTGATACAGGAATCACTGGTAGAAAGATAATGGTTGATACCTACGGAGGCCACATACCGCACGGCGGAGGCGCTTTTTCAGGAAAGGATCCAAGTAAGGTAGATCGTTCCGCAGCGTATATGGCAAGATACATAGCTAAAAATGTAGTACATGCAGGTCTAGCTAGTGAATGTTTGGTACAGATGTCATATGCAATAGGTGTACCAGCTCCACTGACTTTTGCAATCAATACGTTTGGAACCAGCGTGGTTGATGTAAAGGAGATAGAAAGGTGTATTATAAGTAATATTGATCTTTCAGTCTCAGGAATATGTGAAAAGCTGTCGCTATATGAACAAATATATAGCCCTACGTCATGTTATGGACATTTTGGAAGGACTCATGAGAATAGTTTTTCATGGGAAAAGCTAGACCTGTCTCTAATTCTCAATAGAGAGTTTTCTTGTAATTAATGTAATATAACTACCCACAGTAAAATAAGCCGATTCACAGGGCTTTTTGTTGTGACGGGATTAAGTATAAAAATAACT
This sequence comes from Anaplasma phagocytophilum str. Webster, assembly GCF_000964685.1. GTDB lineage: Bacteria > Pseudomonadota > Alphaproteobacteria > Rickettsiales > Anaplasmataceae > Anaplasma > Anaplasma phagocytophilum. The sequence goes on along the minus strand of NZ_LANS01000001.1, from coordinate 439,267 downwards.
AAACAATCAGTAGGATATTGAAACTACGAACTACACATGCAAACAACTTCGTATGTGCATAAAACACGCGCGACATCTACTACAGGACTATTCTGCAGTCTCATAATGGATCCACGACCATAGGTATTCATGACTATAGGCGCGTTTAATTCTGCCCCACTAAGGCCCTAACAGATTGTGAGAGTCAAGTAGTGAATAATGTACGTTGTTGCAAAGTTCAGTACTGTTAAAACGCTGCTGAGGAGAAAAACAAATAGATACTATGAATGTAAGAGAAACGCCGTGAAATTTGGTGGAGATAAAACTCATGGCGTAGGTACAGTGGATTACACGAAGCAACTAAGTATTGTGTGTGTACCCGTTAACCTAGGGCAGATCAGCGATATTCCACCGCGCTCAATGGTGTGAAAAGCAGGACTTTGCATGCAAGACTAACTTTGCAGAATATTCTTCTAGTTTAAGCTATCTCAAAATTTTGAAGAAAATACAAAGAAATACTATACAAGATCTGTAAAACAAAAGCCGTAATGCCCTAACCAGTCAATGCGACTACAATATAAATCCCTGAGGTCTCCAATGTCGTACTTAAGCATTGCCATTCTCTCAACACCCATTCCGAAAGCAAAACCACTGTATTTAGAGCTATCTATATTTACGTTTTCCAATACCCTGTTATGCACCATACCGCAGCCTAGCACCTCAACCCACTGACCGCGACTATCCCTTATGTCTATCTCGGCAGATGGCTCCGTAAAAGGAAAAAAGCTTGCGCGCATTCTCATTTTGATTTTGCGTCCAAAAAACTTCTCAAGAAAGTGATTGATACAATACTTTAGGTGCCCCATCGTAACATCGCTGCCAACGTATAACCCCTCGACCTGGTGAAACATCGGGCTGTGCGTAGCATCCCAGTCATTTCTATACACCTTACCCGAAGATATTATCTTGATAGGCATTTCAGAACTAGTTTCCATTGTCCGAATCTGCACCGACGACGTGTGCGTCCTTAAGACAACACGCTTGCCTTGATTATCACGAGCCATATAGAAAGTATCGTTCTTTTCTCTGGCTGGATGATGTACAGGTGTGTTTAAAGCGTCAAAGACGTGAAACTCATCTTCAAGATCTGGACCACGAACAGTAGCAAACCCCAGCGCGATGAAAATATCTTCGATATCCTTGACTACCTTTGTTACAGGATGCAACCTCCCATATACACGCGGCCTAGACGGCAAAGTAATATCTATGCTATCTTTACGCAACCTAGCATACAGCAGCTCTCGCTCGAATTCTGCCTCTCTCTGATGCAGCAACGCCTTGAACTCTGAGCACAAGACATTAGTCTCACTTCCGACTTTTTTCCGCTCTTCAAGATCTTCAATCTTGGAAATCTGCTTAAGAAGGGCAGTAAGAAGGCCTGACTTTCCAAGATACTTTACCCGCACCTCATCAAGCTCTTCTCGAGAACTACAATCAGCAACAGAAGCAAACGCTTCCTTTCCTAGATCATGAATTTGACTGAGCAACGACACAGGTTCGCCCACAAGCTTGTGCTGCAGCATGAGCAATCTTTTCAAAAGCTCCCTTGTCTCTGACAGCCATCTCCGCCAACATCTTTCTGTTTAAGCCAATGCCACACAGAGAAACTCCGTGCATGAACTCAGAATACCTAAGACCATACAACCCAGCAGCAGCATTAATGCGCACTATCCACAGAGACCTAAAATCACGCTTACGAGCACGCCTATCACGATAAGCATAAGCAAGAGCCTTCTCTAATCTCTGGAGCGCGGCCCTGTAGCAATTTTTAGAACGCCCTCTATAACCTTTGGCAAGAGCTATAACCTTTTTGTGCCTAGCTCTAGTAGTGACACCACGTTTGACCCTAGCCATTAATTCCTCGCATACAAATCAACCTAAAGACCATACGGCATAAAAGGAGCAACGATACGTGTATCAGCCGCACTCATGAGAGCAGTCCCCCTGCGAGTCCGCAAACTGCGCTTACTCCGTTTTGTCATGCCATGACGCTTAGTGGATTGCGCAGCAACCACTTTCCCACTAGCGGTAATTTTGAACCTCTTCTTAGCAGAAGACTTAGTCTTCAATTTTGGCATACAACCCCATGCCTAACGACAACAACAGCTTCTCAGCTTATATACTTATGCCTACAGTGTCAACTCATATCGGGCAGTCTTGGTGCATTTCACAAAGGAATAGACATGCGGCATGCTTTGTGAGGGGAATGGTGCTTCCGTATTTGTGTGCTTAGACTTCTGTAAATTTGGTCATTTAGAAAGTTATAAAAAGTGCCTACAATGCAACTAGAAGTGTCTAAACAGGCCTGAAAATTCTTGACACGTATAGTGTGTGTGCTACCATGCGTGACCATGATCATATTCCTGGGTTAACTGAATCTTAGTGGTTGTAGCCTAGTGTTTGGGTCTGTGCGGTTTTTTAAGTTTGGGGATTCTTGAGACATGTCATCAAGCAATGAGGATGCTCCGTTGATGCCTAGGGCGGTTGCCGTGTGGTTGGTGGATAATACTTCCTTGACATTTAAGCAGATAGCTGAATTCTGCGGATTGCACATACTAGAAGTCAAAGGTATAGCTGACGGAGAAGTTGCAAAGGGTGTTGTGGGTTGTAATCCTGTAGCTATGGGGCAGGTGACAAAAGAAGAGATAGAGGCATGCCAGAATGACTCCAACAGGATTCCAAAGCTTGTTTCTTGCACGGGGATAGGTGGCAAGGTAGCGCGCAGGAGAAGTGTTCGTTATACGCCTGTGGCGCGGCGCCGTGATAAACCCGATGCAGTGTGCTGGATTCTCAAGTACTGCTCAGAGATGCACGATTCTCAGATAGCGAAGCTTATAGGCACGACCAAGGCTACGATAGCTGCAGTTCGTAACAAGGAGCATTGGAACTCTAGCAATATTAAGCCGCGTGACCCCGTGTTGTTGGGGCTATGTACGCAGGCTGATCTTGACGAAGCTATAATGCGTGCGCAGATTGTCTCCGAAAGGGAAAGGAGAGTCAAAAACATGAACGATGACCTCCAGCGCCAGAAGGTGTGAGGGGTGCATCTTTAGAAGTAAGCATACTTTCGCAGTGCAGGTTTGTTTATATGCTGGGTTCTATCCAGGATCTGGCTTCTTCTGATTGTGAATTTTTGAAGGTCGTCTTGTGTGTGGCAAGGTTAGGAGAAGGAAAAAGGCTGTTCCTAGTGCTGTAGTAGCAGAAGAGGCGACAGGGAGTGGCAGCGAAGAAGGAAGAATCCTGAACCTATGTGAGCTGAAGAGAAAAAGCACAGGGGAGCTACTAGCAATAGCGGAGGAGCTAGGTGTAGTAAGCAACGGCAGGATGCTGAAGCAAGAGATAATATTCCAGCTGATGAAGAGAGTAATCAGCGAAGGAGGAGTGGCAATAGGTGGTGGTGTAGTAGAAACATTGCCGGATGGATTTGGATTTTTGAGATCAGCAGAAGCAAATTACGCGGCAAGTAGCGATGACATCTACATATCGGCTGGTCAGATAAAGAAATTTAACTTGAGAACGGGTGACATAGTAAGTGGTGAGATACGTGCACCTGGAGATAAGGAAAGGTATTTTACCTTAGTCAAGGCGTACAGCATAAACTACACGGAGATAGGTAAGCTACAGAGGTATGTACACTTTGACGATCTGATTCCAGTATACCCAGAAGATAGAATATTGCTCGAGTGCAATAAGGGTGCTGGGAACGAGAAGAAAGATATAAGCATGCGTGCTATAGACATAATAGCGCCACTAGGAAAGGGGCAACGTGCGCTAATAGTAGCACCTCCAAGGGTTGGTAAGACTGTAATCTTGCAGCAAATCGCGCACTCTATAGCTGTAAACCACCCCAACATGGAACTGATAGTGCTTTTGATAGGTGAAAGGCCAGAAGAAGTCACGGATATGTTGAGGTCAGTAAAGGGAGAAGTTGTAAGTTCTACATTTGATGAGCCTGCGTACCGGCACGTACAGTTGGCAGAGATAGTGATAGAAAGAGCTAAGAGGATGGTAGAGCATAAGAAGGAGGTGGTAATCCTTTTAGACTCTATAACAAGATTAGCTAGGGCATATAATGAGGTTATGCCATCATCAGGAAAGGTGCTTACAGGTGGGGTAGATTCTAATGCGCTACAGAGGCCTAAGAGGTTTTTTGGAGCAGCTAGGAATATAGAGAATGGGGGATCGCTCACGATAATAGCGACTGCTCTAATAGAGACGGGATCGAAAATGGATGAAGTGATTTTCGAGGAGTTCAAGGGTACAGGAAACTGCGAGATAATACTTGATCGGAAGATAGCAGATAAGAGAATCTACCCAGCGATAGATATATCTAAGTCTGGAACAAGAAAGGAAGACATGCTGATAGAATCAGCGCTTCTGAAGAAGGTATGGTTACTGAGAAGGTTGTTATCAGCCATGGGTCCAGTTGAGGCTATGGAGTTTCTGAGAGACAAGCTTAGCATGGCTAAGGATAACAACGACTTTTTTGAAATGATGAATAGCTAACGGTTATCTGTACGGGTACGATTAGGCGTAACGATGGCTGCAGCATCGTTTGGTGTCTACACCTAGGAAAGACTGGGTATGGTTAACTATCCAGAGGTTCGTTCCAAGCGGAGAGTATGGCAGAGTGCATCATTTCAGAGAGTGTGGGGTGAGGGAATATGGTATGAGCTATATCGAGATCTGTAGCCTCAAGCTGACGCCCTACTATGTATCCGTTGATCATCTCTGTAACTTCACTTCCGAGCATGTGAGCTCCGAGTAGTTCTCCAGTCTTGGAGCACAGAATAACCTTTACGAAACCCTCAGATTCCCCAGAGGCAATGGCTTTACCGTTGCAGCTAGCGCGTGAGATACCAACTTTTATCTCTAGGCCTTGGGCTTTAGCGGCATCTTCAGTCAATCCCACGCTAGCGATCTGAGGAATCGAATAAATGCAGCTGGGTATATTATTTTTATGTAGAGTGGAGGGTGCTGTTGATATACGACCGTCTTTTTTAGCAATACCCTCAACACAAATCACAGCTTCGTGACTAGCTTTGTGAGCTAAACATGGAGGCCCTGCTACATCTCCGATGGCGTATATTCCGGGCTCTGATGTTTGGCACATACCGTCTGTGATGATAAAGCCCCCCTTATCGAGCTGTACTTTAGTATCCTCCAAGCCTAGGTTTCCGGAATTAGGCAAAATACCTATGGCGCAAATTACCCTTTCAAAAGAAGAAGTTACAGTATCTTTTGTGCCACTGTTGACGATCTGAGCTGTAATGGAAGAAGCACTCTGGACTAAATCCATAACTGAGCAAGCAGTAAATATATCTACTCCCTGGTTTTTCAATATCTCATGCATAGACAACGATATGTCACGATCTTCCAATGGCAGAATTCTATCTTGCATTTCTACAATGGTAACTTTACTACCAAGGGTGCTGTAGAAACTGGCAAACTCAATACCAATTGCGCCACTACCAATGATCAAGAGAGATTTAGGCAACGTTTCAGGGAGCATGGCATCTTTGGAGGACCAAAGCAATTTTGTATCTAAATTGGTAGCAATTCTTGGCCTTCCACCGGTGGCAAGTATTATATGTTTAGCCGAGAGGGCACTTTTTACTCCGTCATTATCAACATGAATCTCTCCTTTACCGGCAATACGCGCGCATCCTTTATACACCTTAACGCCGTTCTTTTTCATGAGCATAGATACACCGCAGCTCAGCTTAGCCACAGCGTCTCTAGAGTGTGCCACGATTGACTGAATGTCTACCTCTACATCTCCCGTAATTTTAATACCAAAGGAACTAGCAGACAGGATCTTTTTGTACAGTTGGGCAGATTTGAGCAAAGCCTTTGTGGGAATGCAACCCCAATTTAGGCACACGCCTCCCAGGTTGTCTTCACGCTCCACTATAGCCACGTTATATCCGAGCTGCGCTGCGCGAATAGCAGCTATATATCCTCCAGGTCCACTCCCGATTATTACTACTTCGTACTTGTCCATGTGAGTAGGGAAAGGAAATTATACGTAAATCAGGTTTGTTTTACTGCATGTGGATACGGATAAATACAATGACATGGGGCGCGAATAGTAGCCGGACCATGAAGAATGCAGGGACTACTTGTTACCAAGCAAACTATCACGAGCTTGATTCAACTTTTGGGCAAAGTATGCTGACCCGCCTCTATCTGGGTGAGAATTCTTCATCAGTCTATGATAGGCTGCAATTATTTGCTCGCGAGAAGCGTTAGGGCTTAGACCGAGAATTTCCAAAGCCTCTTTTTGCGATATGCCTCCACGGGAATTTGACTGCGTATGAGCCGAAGCTCTACTTTGCATATCAGCCATGAATTTATTGAGAATTACCCGGAAATCTTCGCCGAAACTCGCGCGCATCAGCACGTTTTTGTTGAAAAAAAACAACGCCAACACTAACAAAACTGGTACGAGCAACAGCGCACCGAGAACACACATGAAAACAACAAATGCCAGAAGCATGCCACTAAGAAACTTGATTTGCGCTATATACTACACTACACTGCCTATACTGCACTATTCAGCCTGCGCAGGAGCAGGAATTATACCCTAAGGGTTCAGATAATTGCAAGGTTTGTTTATGTTTATACAGATTGAGAGCACTCCAAATCCAGATACGTTAAAGTTTCTATTGAGCGCTGAAGTAGTGGGAATAAATAGTGGTGCTGAGTTTTTAAGTGCTGATGATGCGCAAGCCTCTCCTTTAGCAAGGTTATTATTTGAAGTTGAGGGTGTAGAAAAGGTGTTTTTTGGCGGAGATTTTGTGTCAATCACAAAGGCAGAAAACATATTGTGGGAGGTGTTGAAACCAGAAGTGCTTGTGGTTATGACAGATTACTGCTTGCTGCAAGGGACAGATAAGGAACACGTTCAGGCTAGTGCAGAAGATGAGGAAAAAGAGTTTTTTGATGAGAAAGACTCAGAAATAGTGCAGCAGGTCAAGGAGCTGATAGAGAATTACGTAAAACCTGCGGTCGCCCAGGATGGTGGTGACATAAAGTTTAGGGGATATAAAGAAGGGGTTGTGTTTGTCAAACTCAGAGGTGCTTGTTCTGGATGTCCTAGTGCTGCAGTGACTCTCAAAGATGGTGTGTATGGAATGCTGAGTTACTATATTCCCGCTATAAAGGCTGTCGAAAGCATATGACAACCTTTTGCTAGATATATCGTTTGGATAGCAATTGATCTAGTAACTAGTAGTGCAATTGCTGATCTTAAGAAGTACTGTATATCCTGTTATCTAGGCTATTTGTGCTGTAAAAGTAACGTTTATATGACACTGTTTGTGCTGTAAAGACGTGGACGCTTAGGCTTCTACGTGCATGTGATAAAAGCTCTAGTGATTGTTTGTATCATGAGCAGAATTTGCATCTTTAGTAGGGGTACAGTTGTTCTAAGCCTTGGTTGTTTTTTAAGCGGTGAGGCTTGACAGATTGCTTTTTACTACAAGGAGCAGATTAGGAGTATTTTCGGGTTTAATGCGGAAAAAAGAATTTTTGATGAGGCGAAAGCCTCAAGTGAATGAGGCTTCTTTTTCTTATAAAAGTTGTTAGCGTTACATTGCTATAGTGGATGCTTTTTTCGTGTCTTTTTTTCTCATAATCAATTTTAAAAAAGTCTTTTTCTTTTTAGGTTTCATATTTTGTTCAGAGCATGTCTCGCTTTGAAGTGCGGGTGCTGCTTTCTTTTCATCTCGATTTAGTTTAGGTACTAGATTATGGCTGATCTCCTTATGCTCAGTATGGGAAGCGTTAGCACTTGGTTGTGCAATTTTTTTGCTTTTAAAGCTCCAACGTAGTTTAAATTTTGTCTTTTTAGAGGTATTGCCGGGTAAGGGGTTGGGTAACTCCTGTGAGAGAAGTGACGCTGGGAGATCGGAAGATTCAGGAGTTCTTGTTGAGGGTATTTGTGTGGGTTGGAGATTTTGAGACTCCAGGACATCACCTATGCTGCTACAAGAAGCATATTGCTCAGTTGGGACATTAAGGAGGGGATGAGTTTTGCCTGTGTGTGAGATGTTTTTGGTGCTTTTCGACAGTGCGTGGTGCATTTTGTGTGATTTTTTGAGATATATGTTGCGTAACGATCTTGAACGGGATCTATGCAAAATATCGTGTACACTCTTGAATAAACTCCGCTTTTTAGTTGTTGTACGCTTTTTGTGTTTTTTAGTGTGTACTGCTGCATTGTCATTACTGGATGCAATTGATATACTTGAAGAAGACGTGTCGTTTATAGAAGCGTGTACATCAGCAGGATTTGTGAGTACGTTCGATTCTTGAGCCGTGGTTTTTTCAGAACATGCTGTAGGTCGTGCATCTGAAGCGGGGATATAGCGCTTTTGTATGACAGTATTTTTCATGGACTTAACGTACACGCATAACTTTTGTTTTATGCGTTGTAATTTGTTACTAGAGTGTACTCTCACATCGTTAAGGTTTACCGGATGGTAGGTAGATTCGCAATTCCTTACATGAGAAACGTATTCGCTGCAAGTGGGTATGGGGTAAGAGCGTTGAATGTCTTTTAAAGCCAAGAAAAGCCCCGCTGTGCGTTTCTTTCCAGTACTATTAAAAGTGCTACTGATATCATGCAAAGAGGAAAAAAATTCTGAGCAATCTCCAAAACTGATACTGGCTTTATAACTTGCGTCAATCTGTTTAAAAGCATCTAATAGACATTCAAGTTTTGGTATGGAAAAAAAGCGGTGGAAGAGCTGTTTTATCTTTCTTATAAGACAGTACCATGGAGACGGTACATGTACAAAAGCTAAGGTTTTTTCTAACTCGGTGTTGATTTGTGAAACTTCGTCGTGGATAGCAGAAGAAATTGCCTGCCTGCATTTTGCTTCTGTAGCATTGATGCTAAACTCAGATATGGAAGAAACATTCTGTTTGCAGAGTAATATCTCCCGCAGTGAATCCGAAGGACGTGATTGCGATAGTTCTTCGAAATTTGCACCGAAAAACGTTAGTAATATACAACATCTTCTGTTGTCTCTAGAAGAATAATACTTTAACAAGTCGTCAAGTACGTCTAGGTGCGTTTTAGCGATTACATTAGCATCGATCAGAGGCATTTTGATCTGTGAATTTTGGAAGTATTGGTCTAGTATTTGTTGTACATCAGAAAGGTACTGTGTGCGATATATGCAGCAAACTTTCTCTTTTTTAAAATGTGACATAAGTTGTGATGAGAAAAGTTGCACAAGGTTTGGAATTGATGGGTCTATATCTGTATGCAGCTCCCTCGCTAGGGTAGATAATATCCTTGTGAATATTTCAGTGCTCCATAGACTGAGATAATGTTCGTTTTGGTGTTGAAAGAGGATACTTTTGGCTTCTTCAGTGAGCTTTAAATTGCTGTAAAGTATGCCAATATATGGAGTATCCATCATAGCAGAATTTGTACCTGACGAGCTTAATAGGAATCCGAACAAGGAGGAAAGAGAGCCCTTGTATACTAGGTGTTTAGCGAAGTCATAGAATTCTGGTGTTGAGAAAAAGGGAGTATTATCATTGAGAAAGCTGACGTTTTTTGTTGAGTTTTGGTATTGCGGCGGCATCTTGAGTACCAAATTTATGCTAAGATAAACATAATATTGTAAGTGTGCAATGGGCTCTGCTATACGTGACTCGCATGTATGGTATAAATAACTTTCGGGCTTTTTTACTATGTGCTATTAGAGAAAGGATTATCGGTTGATAAGACCATGCTATGTGTTGCAAAATTGAATTTTTATTGACAGAACGATGGAAGATTTTATTGATGTTCAGATAAATGGCAAAAGTGAGACACTAAACGCAGGGTGTACGCTATCAGATGCTATAGCGCAGTGTAATGTACGAGAACCTTTTGCAGTGGCGGTTAATAGGGTACTAGTTACAAAGGCAAACTATAAAGAACATAAGCTGAAGAAAGGCGATGTTATAGATATAGTGTATCCTATGCAAGGTGGATGATGTAGCGAAGTTTTGTATTGTAGGAGCATTACTGTGTGGGATGTATATGGTGTACAACTAAGGAGTAGATTGCTTATGGGGTCTGCGCAATTTGCGTCTCCAGAGATTTTACAAAGATCCTTGCATAATTCAGGTGCAGAAGTAGTAACTGTGTCATTATCGAGACAGATGCCAGAAATCGGCGGTGGGCAGGATTATTGGGACATAATTAAGCAGAGTAAGTGCAGAGTTTTACCTAATACTGCCGGTTGTTACACGGTCAAGGATGCTGTACTCATGGCACAAATGGCGAGAGAAATTTTTAATACTACTTGGATAAAACTCGAAATTATTGGGGATGACTATACCCTACACCCTGATGTTGTGGCATTGTGTGAGGCTGCTAAGGAGCTTATTACCCAGGGTTTTGATGTTTTCCCCTATTGCACGGATGATCTCACAGTATGCAGACGCCTGATTGATTGTGGGTGTCGCGTAATTATGCCGGGAATATCTCCCATAGGTTCGGGTTTGGGAGTGCTGAATATGCATGGGTTACGATTATTGCGTAACAGGTATAAGGATATAGTTCTTATTGTAGATGCTGGAATAGGAAGGCCTTCAGATGCGTCTGTAGTGATGGAACAGGGGATCGATGGTGTGTTACTCAATAGTGCAGTAGCAAGAGCCATTGATCCATCAAAAATGGCATCTGCATTCAGATATGCGATAGAATGCGGTAGGCTTGGTTATGAAGCTGGGATCATCACCAAGCGGGATCTAGCAGTAGCCAGTACAAATTTGGTTGATACGCCCTTTTGGCACCGGAATAAATCATAGAGCTTTGCTACTTGCAGTGAGAGAGCGAGGCGCTTGTCTTATGCAGGGTCTGTTCGAAACCACAGGGGCAAATCTTCAGGTATAGGTTGTGCGCATATACGTCACATTAGTGTGAATTTTTTGCTTGCTACGAGTTATGTATGGAGGTTAAGCACGAGGATGCATGCTTACTACCATTCCAGCGTGCAAGTTACGGCAAAGGAGCCAAAAAAAACAGCCTAAAAGCAGAACATATCGGCTTCATGAGCCTGTGCTACGCGGCGCATCAGCGGCACTGCAGTTTGAAGCATTCTGTCTTTTCATGAACTTTAACTTAGCGTGCATTACGTTGTTCGCGAGCACTACATCTGCCAGAACGTATTTCTTTCGTATTAGCTTTCTATGCAACCAGTCGTTATATGAATATCCTGCATACAGCTTAATCACCAGCCCTGTGATGAAGTAAAAAGGAAAGGAAAGCACTTTGGCAGCATATAAAGCATAGGCAACGCTAGATGCTAGAAAGACTATACACGAGAAGAGCCACAGCCCCTTACAGGTAGCAAATAAAAACGCAAAGAGAAACGCTTTTACGCAAAACCCTTCACCAGCGTATTCAGCTTTTCTTGATTCATGAGTGTAAACATTGAAAAAGCGCACGTATAACCGCAAAGACATTGCAAGGCAAGCATTCTAAAATGAAAACACATGTCGGTAAATCATAAAGATTCAAGTTGCTTATATGTAGTCACTTTGATAAAGGAACGGGTGATATAAATGCCAGGGTTTTTCAGGTTGTTGTGATTACGGGATGAAATTCTGGTATTTACAGCCGGACGTTGCTGTGTTGCTATAGAGGTTAGATATGATAACAAGATTTGCTCCAAGTCCCACTGGATACATGCATGTGGGAAATGCTAGAACGGCTTTGATATGTTGGCTGTATGCAAGAAGTAAATCGGGGAAGTTTCTGCTGCGCATTGACGATACGGATGCCAGTAGATCTGAGCATAAATACATTGAGGGAATAAAGCAGGATCTGGATTGGCTTGCGCTGGATTGGGATTCTTGTTTTCAGCAGAGCACGAGGCTTGAACGATATCAAGAAGTATTCGATTTGTTGCTAGATCAGGGTGTCATCTACCCCTGCTATGAAACTCAGGAAGAATTGGATATGAAGAGAAGTATGATGTTGAAGATGGGATTACCTCCTATATACGACAGAAGTGCTCTCAAGATGACGGAGCAGGAAATGCAAGCTTGCAGTGGCAGATTGCCGTACTTTAGGTTAAAGATTGATCAAAGCAGGGAAATCACTTGGGAAGATGAAGTGCGGGGTAGGGTATCATTTCAAGCGAAAAATATAAGTGATCCGATAATTAAGCGTACAGATGGTACATACACATACATGTTTCCGTCAGTGGTAGATGATATAGATTTTGCTATCACACATATTATTCGGGGTGAAGACCACGTAAGCAATACGGCAACACAAATATGTATTTTCGATATCTTAAAAGCAAAAGTTCCCGTATTTGTGCACTTACCTCTTGTCCATTTTCGTGATGCAAAAATTTCTAAGAGAGTAGGTAGTGACGATATTGAAATACGGCACCTAAGGGATATTGGTATGGAACCTATGGCTATAAAAAGCTACTTAGCTAGGATGGGGACATCATTACCAGTGGAACCACAGGAGAATCATGATGTTCTGGTAGAGTCGTTCGATATACGCACGTTCAACCAAGCCCCAATTAAGTTTTCGCTTGATGATATAAGCAGATTGAACAGCAGAATAGTACAGTGTTTATCATTTGATAAAGTGAAAGATAGGTTTGTGCAGCAAGGTTTGGAGTGCACAGAGGAGTTTTGGTACCTGATACGAGATAATGTTAACACAGTAGAAGATGTGAGAGAGTGGATTAACATCTGTAATTCTCAAATCACAACTGCGATAGATGATAAAGATAGGACTTTTATTTCTGAGGCCAAGGCACTTTTACCTGATACTGAGCTTGATGAAGAAGTTTGTAAGGCTTGGTTGCAGAGGATAAAGGAGACGTCTAATCGCAGTACGCGGGATGTACTTTTACCACTGAGACTTGCCACCACTGGGGTTACTACTGGTCCGGGGTTAGCTCAGCTGTTACCGTTTATTGGCAGGGCAGAGGTAGTAAGAAGGCTTGAATGTGCTAGTAAAGGGCATAATGCCAATTGATATGGGGTAAGATCCTATAGCAATTTAAGAGAGTATAGTGGTGTGATATTGCAGAAGGGGAGCTTTGCAGGGGCTTTTGGTTGTTTAGGTATGTTGATGGTGAGTGTGGCAGCTGTATTGGAAGGAGAGTAGGGTGCCATTGTTTCAGCCTTCATGTAAAATTGTTTTACAGCAATTATCTCAGATGCTTTAGCTTTACATGTCTTGCTTGACTCCCATGGGAGAGATATGGTAGTTGTTTAGCCTGCGGCGGACGTAGCTCAATCGGTGGAGCGTCAGTTTGTGGCACTGAAGGTCGCCAGTTCGATCCTGGTCGTTCGCCCCACGCGTATGTGGTATGTTTGGCTGCCGGTACATAATGTGTGCCTTGCGGTGTATTCCTGGAAAATTAGGGTTTTGACACAGGGATGTTTTACTAGTAGAATCCCTACCCTAGCCTATGTGTAGTTTGTAATGATGTCTCGCTGGTTTCCCTGGCTGTGTTTCTTGTGTTTGGTTATACCTTGTGGCAAGGGGTGTGCTTCCGTAAAGATAGAGGCCGTAGTAGATGATAAAGTCCTGACTAGTCTTGATGTAGATAGGAGGGAGCATGCGAATGGTTTTTTTTATAAGACTGCTTACGCTGAGGGTAACAGAAGGGAGGTATTGGGGCTGCTGATAGATGAGGTTATCCTCGAGCTTGAAGCGAAGCAACTTGGCATTACCGTCGAAAAGCAAGAAGTAGCGCAGGAGGTGGAGCGGTTGTTTTCTGTGCTAGGTCTGTGCAGTGGGCTGAGTTTGGACGAATGTGCTGCTGGTAACGGTTTGGATGCTGCGTCCATTGAATCACATGTTAGGTCCAGGGTAATTTGGAGCAAGATACTTTCCACTAGGGTGGCGCCGTTTTTGTCTGTTGCGGATGATGAGGTTTCTCAATATGTGGCTGAAGCGAAGTCAGATGCTTTAGAAACAGTGTTAGACCTAGAGCAGGTGTTTGTTCCTTTTAGGGCGGGTGCGGTACTTGATTCAGTGGCTAGTGAGCTACACAAGGGTGTTGAGCTGACCAAGATAGCGGAGAGGTATCGGGAGCACGGTGTATACGTAGATCGTACCATGGGTGCATCTGCAGTTGGCTTCGTGCATGATGTGAAAGTCTCGCTGCTGCGCGCGAAAGAGGGGTCTATAATTGGCCCTGTTAGGATAGATAAGGGGCATTTATTACTCAAGCTGCTAAGTAAGGTGCGGGTGAAGAAGAGGTTCATGAATAGCGTCGTTAGCATGAAGCAGCTTTCTGTGCCGGTAAAAGAGGCGGGGAGTATACTGGATGATCTTAGAGTGCGCGGTGTTGGGTGTTCTAGTTTTGCAGATGTTGTAAAGACTTTAGGGTTTGAACCTGGGGACGTGGTAGTGCGTGTTAGGGATCTTTCATCGAAGCTTCAGTTGATGTTAGAAGGTGCTAAGCCCGATCAGGTTTTGCGCTCAGATAGCGGCGATGGCAGGGTAGATCTGATCATGTTGTGTGGTATATCTGAGGGTGGAGAGCTAACTGCTGATGAAATAGCGAGAATCAAGCATGCTGCCTACACTAATAAGTTAGTTGTTGCTAGTACGCGTTTGATGGAAAATATGAGAAAGCGTCATTTCATTAAGAGATTCTAGCTGTGCTTTCATGATACGTATAACTTCAGGAAAATATAGAGGGAGGCGGATATTCACCGGAAATTCGTTGGATGCCCGGCCTGCGATGTCGATTATTCGCGAAGCAATATTTAATATTTTGCGTGCTTACATCTCCATAGAGGATGCGCAGGTATGTGATATCTTCTGTGGTAGCGGTTCTCTTTCATTTGAAGCGCTTTCTAGGGGTGCTAAACATGCATGTTTAGTTGATATCAATGCTGCAAATTTGAAATTAGTGAGAAGGACTGCTACAAGTTTAGGAGTAGAGAAGTTACTAAGTATTTTATGTTGTGATGTGCAGTATCTTTCTTATGCTGAGCGGCAATATAATCTCGCTTTTGTAGATCCTCCGTATTGCAGGCCAGAGTTGGTAGAGGTGACTCTGAAAGCGTTAAGTGAGAAGATGTGGTGCGTCGATGGCAGCATAGTTGTGTTGCGTATCAGAAAAGGCGAGAAGCAGTTCGCGATTCCGCAAGAGTATACTCTGATGCAAACGCGAGTATACGGATGTTCAGAATTGATGTTCTTGCAGGTATGATGGTTTGTTTTTGAGATATTGGGAAGTTACACCGATAAATCTAATGGCAAAGGCGTTATCCCAATACCGCACTGTGGGAATATATTTAAGTGTGAAGTAGCTTCAGAACAGGATAGTGATTTTTGGAAATTAAGGTTCTGTAGTTATAGAGAGCTGTACTATTTGAGTATTAGTAAGTTACTTTCGAATACACTTGCAAGCATCCAAATGACCTATGGATCTCTAGGCATACTAAGAGCCTACGCTATAACTCTAACTCTTAAAAAGCAATACCAAGGGTATAAGGGATAGAGGAAGAGTATTATTAGAGAGGAAGAAGTAGATACAGTATATCTACTAGCTAAGGAGTTAGCTTATGATGTTGTTACTGGTCAGACTGATAAGCTTTCCGCTGCTCTTGCCAAGACCTCTGGTAAAGACATCGTTCAGTTTGCTAAGGCCGTGGAGATTTCTCATTCTAGTATTGATGGGAAGATTTGTAAGACGGAGAGGGGGAGCGGAAGTAACAATCCGTACGGGAAGTACGCTGGAGAGACGGGAACGGCTAGCTCTAGAGACACAGCATTGTGTGGTGGTGCAGCCGGCGCGAGCGACAGCACCTCAAGTACAACGCAGCAGGTTTTAAAGGACTTTGTTAGAGAAACTCTAAAAGATGGTAGTAAGAACTGGCCAACATCATCAGGAAGTAAAGATAATGCGAGGGCACCGAAAATTAACGACAACGCCAACGCAGTAGCTAAAGACCTAGTAGCTCTTAATCGTGACGAAAAAACCATAATGGCTGGGCTACTAGCTAAAACTATTGAAGGTGGTGAGGTTGTTGAAATAAGGGCGGTTTCTTTTTACCTACATTTGAATAGGTCCGTTTTATAGCACCCTCACCCTACGTGTCAAAATCCCTGTTTTTAGATTTTTGGTTGTGATTCCTATGCCATATTTATATTCAAGTGCCATACCCATCAGAGAAGTATTCGGAAGCCCTACGTAGATTTTGCAAAGGAAGATAAATCCCATTACCTTCACACTGCCCACGTGCTGTTCAGGATTGCGGGAGCGTATAGTAAGTATGGTAATTTTGCTGTGTAGACAACGCGGCACTCAGTGCCTATAACTTGATACTGTAGATCGTCTTACCTATGTAAGTACAAACACGTCATCTTATCTTACACTGTGCGCAGTGCATTTTTATTTTCTTCTAAGGCCTTTATGCCGATAAAAGAAATAGAGCGCGTCTTCTTCCGATTTTTATACAGCAGGCGTCATAATAAAGCAGACACGCGCGCCATAGCAGGACTCTAGCATTCATACCAGAAAAGAACATCTTACAGTTATGCCAATGTTCTACGGATGCACGTGCAACAATAACGAGATCATAAGAGGAACGTAGAACATTCCAATTACAGTGCTTATGAGCAAAATCATTGCTGCTCTGTCCGGCTGATAATTGAACATTGAAGCAAGTATCACTCCCGTGCTTGATACTGGTATAATCGCAAGCAGAATTAGCGCCTGGTAAGCCTGCGTGTTGTACCAACCCGGTCCAATCTGATCGAGGAAAATTAGCAGAAGTATAACAAGAGGCCAAGCCACGTATTTTATCAATACTGTAAGTACGATAAGTTTAAAATCTATCGCAAAATCTTTGATATTAGCTATAGCTATGCCCAGCAAAATCGTGCCTAAAACCATATAAGAGTTGGTCATACTGTTCGCTATGCCAAACAAAAATGTGGGTATCGGCACATGAAAGTAGTTTAATAAAAAAGCAGCAATAGTCGCGTGAAAAGCAGGAAGAAGGATTAGCCTTTTCGCGCACTGACGAGGAGAATATAGTCTTTGTGTTACAATATAAAACCCAAAGCTATTTTCAAAAAACAGCATTCCAATGTAGCACAACAGATATACAGATACAGTTTCCTCATCAAACAACGCTATAGCTACGGGAAGTCCAAAAAAGCCCATACTAGAACTTCCAGAACTAAAAGCTAGCATGTTCCTTGTGTGATCTCTGAAGACGAGTGCGGAGACCTTGTATACCACAAAGGACATTATGCAACAGATCACAAACGTTATGAGTGGTAGGGACGCAAACTCCGGGCTGATTTTGGTTTTTATAATCCCGAAGAATACAACAGAGGGTCCTATAATATAGAACAACAATTTTCCGAGCGTGGAACTGTCAAGCTTGATGAACTTTCCGGCTACAAACCCCAGTAGAATAGTTGTGTACAAAGGAAGGACCTTGGACAGCAAAGTAAAGAACATAACTGAACTTCAAACCCACTAGGACAGCAATTTACGGAGGTACTTTACCACAAGTCAGAATCTTCTCACAACACATTAGTTATAAACTTAAACGCCGAAGATAGGCTATAAGCCCCTCTTTCTTAAGAAATTTGTGGCATATGACTTAGGAACTCTCGAAGCAGTAGCATCCTGCAGCAAAATATAGGGTATACCATGCGCTTCTACATAAGCAATTGCATCTTCCTTGCTCCCAAAGCACATGCGTACTTGTTGCAATGTTTCTTCTGAACCTGTCCACCCCATCAAACCCTCAACATACTGCGAGCGTGATGGCTCAAACTCTACATACCAAAGATCACCACGAAACGTGCCAGACTGCATCGCGTTTTTAGCAGGCCGATGGACCAGTGCACGTGACCCATTCTTATTCACTTGTAATCATTTACGAACAGAGTACGATACATTAAGTGTAACAGGTATTGCCTAAATGTCCATTCATATCAGTAGTAAGTTCGAAGAAGCGATGAAAGAACTGGAAAATATAGTGGCAGAGTTGGAGTCTGGTAATGTACCCTTAGAACGAAGTGTAGAGCTTTTCAATAAAGGTAAAGAACTCCATAAATATTGTGATAAAGTAATAAAAGAAATTTCACTACATATTGAATCTGTTGACCCTGATGACAAAGAGTTGAGTGCAAAATTCAGTGATGACTAACAAACCTTTATTTTCTTGTCTACGCTATTCTATACCAGAACAGTAAATAACCGTATATTGTAGTGAAATTGTCTAGATCGTTGACAAAGCGACCTTTTCACCCTTTTACAAGAAACTACACGCACACAATATGTGGAAAAAACCTAAATACCTACCTGCTCCCCAAACTGGCTAGAACTATAAGGGCAAGAACACACATGCAACAAGAAATTCTCGACTGACTACATAACATACACTTGTGAAACTACATGTTATTCAGTCCCAAACTTAAAATAAGCGTATGCACACAATGCGGCACACCATCGCACTTTAGTGTCTCAAACACACACTACATGCACAAAGAACCGCACCTAAACTCTGTGTATGACAGCACCACTTAAACACAAAAATCAGACTTCCGCCGCGCGCGAATACAACTAGCTCCTCTCTCAGACTAATTCTGGCTACCTATAGCACCATCAATAGCACTCAGTAACTGCTGCAGATTTACGCCTACTATACGGGCTGATTCAACGCCATTTTTGAAAACAATCAATGTTGGTACGGCACTGACACCAAATTTTATGGGTGTCTCTTGATGATCTTGTACATTGAGCTTATAAACATCTATCTTGCCAGAGTAGCGCTCTGCAATTTTGTCAAGTTGTGGAGCAAACGCGACGCAAGGGCCACACCACGGTGCCCAAAAGTCAACAACCACTATACCGCTCTTCCGCTCAACCTTGTCAGCGAAATCAGAATCACCAATCTCAGTCACATGAGCCATAAAACCTCCAATTTATTTCCGGCGTCTTTCAGCACCCTTCACTACAGGGAATGCCCTTTTCTCATTGAATATACAAGCTGTGCTAGAGCCGTACCGTAGAGTAAATGCTCTAGATGTACGTTCAATGACCACATAATCTCCGACCATTCTAAAATTTATCAAGGACTCATATCCTTGCGCATCTACGTTGAAGACTGATGGTAAATCACCATTAACGCCAGAAAACTGCATATACGTAAACTTACCGTCGTCAAATACCCTAAGGGGCACAATATCCTCTGAGCCCGGAGTATGAGATACAGTGTAATTAAAATTCAGCCCCTTCCTCGCGACGTCTGGATTCCTTAAGTCCGGTACATCAGTTTGGTACGATGGAAATAATACATCTCCACCAACAGCAGAGACGTTGCCGCCGATACTTCCCTCCAAGCTAGGGTATACAAGGCGAACTTCATAAGCCAGCCTAGGATCGTCCAACCCGGAAGCCTCTTCAGCGTGTAACTCAAAATAATAAACGCGTCTATTGGTCAGAATAGTAACGTTTGTATCTGCGTTGTCAGCGACAGGTTTGATAAACAACCTATTACCCTGTGGTACAAGCTGCCAACCTGTTGAATCACCCATAGACACTGTGGAAATCGTTTCCCCTGCCTCAAATAAGATACTAGACTGATACCCGTAAAATCCGGTGTATTTGTGAATAGACTGGGGATTATAGTTCAAGGTCTTAATGTGATCATCAGCCGCTATAGAACGTGGCTCTTGTTTAGAAAGTCCAGCCGAACTGTAGAGCAACACTACAACGAAAATCAGTAAAGCACTTCTCATAAACCACTTTATCCAAAACTCGCACACCGCAGTCTAACACTAATGTATCCGTCTGGAAACTAGTTAGTATGAAAAATTACGCAACAGAGCACTTCCGTTATGTACGATTTGGTAACTTTCCCAGTAAAGTACATTTTGTTTTGTTGCGCACATTGTCTATTAATACGGATAAATCCATAGGATACATCTGTATTTTTGCTTTGTTCAGGTGGTATGTAAAAATTCCAAAGAGCACCAAATGTGGACAACAACCTCATTGTGAGAAAAAGCTACCACTCAGCACTGAACTGGGCATCAAGATTGCCCGCAGCGAGTAAAGAACATGTCTTTCACGTACAGGTAGAGCTCAGAGTTACAGCTATTTGTATACGTCGGTATATAGCTCTTCTACACTGGGTTCAGGGCAACCCTCTGCAAACTCAACGGCCTTCTTTATCTCGTCTCGTATTTCCTTTTCCCACGTTGTAAGAACCTCTTCTGAAGCCATGTTATGCTCTAATATGTGGCTCTTTACAATGCATAGGGGATCTCTATTATTTCGTATCTCTTCCACTTCTTCCCGTGTACGATACTTCGCAGGATCAGACATAGAGTGCCCCCTGTAACGGTAGGTTTTCATCTCCAGTAAAATCGGTCCATTGCCCTCACGGCAATGCGCAGCAGCTTGCGAAACCTCGCGTATTACTTCAAACAAGTCCATGCCATCAACTCTGCGACCCGGTACGCCACAGCTTTCACCACGTTTATACAAATCAGAAACATAGGAAGATCTGGCTACTGAAGTCCCCATGGCATATTCATTATTTTCTACTACGTATACAACAGGCAATTT
This sequence comes from Anaplasma phagocytophilum str. Webster, assembly GCF_000964685.1. Classification (GTDB taxonomy): domain Bacteria; phylum Pseudomonadota; class Alphaproteobacteria; order Rickettsiales; family Anaplasmataceae; genus Anaplasma; species Anaplasma phagocytophilum. Next base: position 418,628 of record NZ_LANS01000001.1, on the reverse strand, counting down.
CCACAGTGCTGCCATGTTAAAGGCCTCGTACACTTGTCCTTGGTTTATAGCGCCGTCACCTAAGCAAGTGAACACGACTCCACCGTTCGCTTTATACTTATTGGCGAATGCTATTCCTGTACCTATGGGAACCTGGGCTCCCACGATTCCATGGCCACCGTAGAAGTTTTTCTGCACGTTGAAAATATGCATGGAACCACCCTTTCCTTTGGAAGAACCTGCGCTTCTTCCCAGTAGTTCCGCGATTATCTTCCCTGGGCTTTCGCCAGATGATAACGCAAACCCATGTTCTCTGTAACTTGTGATTACGGAATCCGAAGGTTGTAATACGCTATACATTCCAGCAGCGACGGCTTCTTGGCCAATATATAGATGGCAGAACCCTCGAATCAAGCCCATACCGTACAATTGGCCAACTTTCTCTTCCAGTCGACGCATAAATAGCATGTGCTTATAGGCGGACAGTACAGATTCGTTAGTCAAATTCACGTGCAAAACCTCCTTACGCCCGATGTCTTTAGTGCCTGCTATACTACTCTGCAAAGCTTCCCTTTTCAAGCGCATTCCACCCCGACGCTTTCTAATACTACATATTGTGGATAGTAGACGTTTTGTTAAGCCAGTGCAAAACGTCATCTATTCTGTTTTGCTGAAAAAGTGCGGGAGCATGACCGACATTTTTGTACAGGATATAGTCTATATTTTCCTTACTTGAGAGCATTTTGCGCAGGATATCTGCAGTTAGAATGTTGGAGCATTCTCCTCTCAACACTAGAATAGCGCACTTGAGTTTATCCCACACATCCCAAAGATTCATTACGTACCCAACGCGTTCTGCTTCGTCTTGTAAGGCTATCCCGATTTTCGGGTCAAAACGCAACGCGTAATCTCCATCACGCTCTATGATACAGTGCTGCTCGAGATGTTCCCAATGCTCTTCTTTCTCTATCCCAAAATGAGCAAAAGAACTTCTAAGGTATTGCTTTGCGGTTAAAAGATCTTTAAATACCGTCGGCTGTAACAGAAATTGCACAATACCCCGTAATGGTCTTTCTCTCATGCAAGGACCTACGTCATTTAGGATCAAGCTGTTTAACATGTTGGGGAAGCGGGCGGCAAGAAACATACCGACAATTCCCCCCATGGATGTGCCTAAAAAATTGAAAGTACGAATGCAAAGATGTCGCATAAGATGCAGCACGCTAGTGCAATACGTGTTGTAATTGTAGTTTTCTGGTTCTTCAAACCAATCACTGTAACCACGTCCAGGCATATCGGGTGTGATAACCGCGAAATTCGAAACCGCTTTTCCTAAGTATTCAAAATCCATGCAGTTGCCCGAGATGCCGTGTACGCAGACTAGGGGCAAGCCTTTATGTAAGAGTTCTACATTATGCACGCGATAATAGAGGTCAAATTTTGTGTGTGCAGGAATTGTGATTCTGCCTTCTGTAATCTGTGTCATTTTGCTACGGCCAATCAGGAAAGTATGTTCGCATCTACAAGCCCCATACCTATACTAGGTTATAGTGTATCTCGCAACCACAACATGTTCTCAGTGTTTGTGGCATTTTGGAGCAAAATATGTGGTGTTACTGGTTATAAATTGAGGCATGTAAAAAAAAGTTATAGAAAATTTAAAGTAATGTGTTGACATGCATGAGATTATTGATTAACAATTATGGCTCTGTAGAGCGTTAGATTTTAGGTCTGGCGTTCGATGGTTGACAAGTTTGTAGAAAGATCAATTGTGTAGAGATTGTCCCTTAAAAATTTCCGGGATGGTCTCGATTCAATTAGCTGATAAAGTGTAAATAGTGTGGTTTTAATACTGCACGTATCGCTGCGAATGAATAAATAAATAAGAGCACTTGATGGATGCCTTGGCGCTAAGAGGTGATGAAGGACGTGGTAGGCTGCGATAAGCTGCGGGGAGTTGTCAACAGGTTTTGATCCGCAGATGTCCGAATGGGGAAACCCGGCCAATTTATTGGTCATTGTACGCTGAATACATAGGTGTGCAAAACTAACCCAGTGAACTGAAATATCTAAGTAGCTGGAGGAAAGGAAATCAAATGAGACTCCGTTAGTAGTGACGAGCGAACGCGGAACAGGTCAGTGGTCTGTGATTGAGAAACTGGAATGCTGTGGAAAAAGCAACCATAGTGGGTGATAGTCCCGTACAGGTAAGAAGATTATAGATCCTTGAGTAGGGCGGGGCACGTGAAACCCTGCTTGAATATAGGGGGACCATCCTCTAAACCTAAGTACTCCTTAGCGACCGATAGTGAACAAGTACCGTGAGGGAAAGGTGAAAAGAACCCCGGTGAGGGGAGTGAAATAGAACCTGAAATCGAGTGCTTACAAACAGTTGGAGCTTATAAAATGAGAGCTACGGCTTGCCGTGGAGCTTTGATTATGAGTGACAGCGTACCTTTTGCATAATGGGTCAGCGAGTTAATCTGTTGAGCAAGCTTAAGCCGTTAGGTGTAGGCGTAGCGAAAGCGAGTCTGAATAGGGCGTTAAGTTTAACGGATTAGACCCGAAACCAAGTGATCTAGCCATGGCCAGGTTGAAGGTGTAGTAAAGTACATTGGAGGACCGAACCTGTTACTGTTGCAATAGTATTGGATGAGTTGTGGCTAGGGGTGAAAGGCCAATCAAACTTGGAAATAGCTGGTTCTCCGCGAAATCTATTTAGGTAGAGCGTTGTATCATATGCTACTGGGGGTAGAGCACTGAATGGACTAGGGAGACTCATCATCTTACCAAATCCAATCAAACTCCGAATACCAGTATGCAGTTTTACAGCAGACACACTACGGGTGCTAAGTCCGTGGTGGAGAGGGAAAGAGCCCAGATCGCCGTCTAAGGTCCCAAAGTTATGGCTAAGTGTGGAAGGATGTGAGAAGACCAATACAGCTAGTAGGTTGGCTTAGAAGCAGCCATCCTTTAAAGAAAGCGTAACAGCTCACTTGTCTAGATAAGTTTTCTTGCGCCGAAGATGTAACGGGGCTAAAGCCATGCACCGAAGACGCGGGCACCTGGTTTACCGGGTGCGGTAGCGGAGCGTTTCGTAAGCCTGTGAAGGTGATCCGTGAGGATTGCTGGAGGTATCGAAAGTGAGAATGCTGACATGAGTAGCGTAAAAGAGTGTGAAAACCACTCTCGCCGAAAACCTAAGGTTTCCTGTGTTAAGTCAATCTGCGCAGGGTTAGTCGGACCCTAAGGCGAGGCCGTAAAGGAGTAGTCGATGGGAATCAGGTTAATATTCCTGAACCTTTTAAGCGTGACGGATCTTGTGCCGGTATGTGTCTTATCGGATTGACGCATGCCTTAAAAAGGTCCCAGGAAATAGCGCTTAAGTTAATAAGTCCGTACCGTAAACCGACACTGGTAGGTAAGTAGAGAATACTAAGGCGATTGAGAGAATGATGCTGAAGGAACTCGGCAAATTGCACCTGTAACTTAGGGAGAAGGGTGGCCTATGGGTGGGTAACCATTTGTAGGTGGCACAAACCAGGGGGTAGCGACTGTTTACTAAAAACACAGGGCTCTGCTAACACGTAAGTGGATGTATAGGGCCTGACGCCTGCCCGGTGCTGGAAGGTTAATATGAGGGGTGAGAGCTCCGAGTTGAAGCCCCAGTAAACGGCGGCCGTAAAACTGACGGTCCTAAGGTAGCGAAATTCCTTGTCGGGTAAGTTCCGACCCGCACGAATGGCGTAACGATTTCCCCGCTGTCTCCAGCATCACCTCAGCGAAATTGAATTCCCCGTGCTGATGCGGGGTACCCGCGGGTAGACGAAGAGACCCCGTGCACCTTTACTATAGCTTTACATTGGTGTTAGGGATGCGATGTGCAGGATAGGTGGGAGACTTTGAAACTGGGGCGCCAGCTCCAGGGGAGTCGTCCTTGAGATACCACCCTTTGTGTTTTTGACATCTAACTAGGCTCCATTTTTCTGGAGCTAGGACATTGTATGGTGGGTAGTTTGACTGGGGCGGTCGCCTCCTAAAGAGTAACGGAGGCGTGCGATGGTAGGCTAGAGCTGGTCGGAAATCAGCTTTTATAGTACAATGGCAGAAGCCTGCCTGACTGCGAGGCCGACGGGCCGAGCAGAGACGAAAGTCGGTCATAGTGATCCGGTGATTCCGAATGGAAGGGTCATCGCTCAACGGATAAAAGGTACGCCGGGGATAACAGGCTTATGGTGTCCAAGAGTTCATATCGACGACACCGTTTGGCACCTCGATGTCGACTCATCACATCCTGGGGCTGGAGCAGGTCCCAAGGGTTCGGCTGTTCGCCGATTAAAGTGATACGTGAGTTGGGTTTAGAACGTCGTGAGACAGTTCGGTTTCTATCTTCCGTGGGCGTTGGAAATTTGAGAGGATCTGACTCTAGTACGAGAGGACCGAGTTGGACATACCTCTGGTGTACCAGTTGTCGTGCCAACGGCATAGCTGGGTAGCTACGTATGGACGGGATAATTGCTGAAAGCATCTAAGCGAGAAACCTCCCTCAAGATTAGATTTCCCCATCAGGGCCGTGAGAGACTATCACGTTGATAGGCCGGGTGTGTAAGTGCGGTAACGCACGTAGCTAACCGGTACTAATAGCCCGATTGGTTTATTCATTGCGTGTGCGTGCAGTGTTAAGGCTGCACTATTGAACTTTATTGGTTTTTCTACAATACTTGTCGTGAAATATTTGGCTGGTGGTAATGGCAGGAGTGAAACACCCGGTAACATTCCGAACCCGGAAGTTAAGCCTCCTAGCGCCTGTGGTACTTTGTCTTAAGACATGGGAGAGAGGGTCGCTGCCAGCCAATTTTATTTTCCTTAGTGTGATTTCCTTTGTAAATGCCGTTGTATCTTGGATGTATGCAGGCCATGGTGTTTATCTTATGAGCGTGCTAAAAGCTTTTTCTCGCGTCTCATCAACAACTAGTTGCTTTAGGAGAAATAAGGAAGAGATATCGTATTTGCCTACTTCTTTGTGTCCCAGATCGAGCTTATTGCACTCTACTATTCTTATTATGCTGCAGTAATATACTCTTTTCCCTGATGCAAATTTTGTGCTATTAAGGCGCGTTTTGGCTTTTTATTTAGCCTATTCTACGCTTCATTTCAGAGTTTTTGAGATCGAAAATCTTAATAATTATTCTACCTCTCGTAAGCCTCTCTCACAGTAGCAGAGTATCTTAGGGCAATTGTGATCTTTTACTGATTAGAAGGCTTTCTTCTATACTTTTTGTGCACCTCGGGCAATTTACTCTTTGTCTGATACCAATATTGTGTTGCGGTAGCATGTTAACGGCTTTTGACTAGGCTATTGCTAGGTTTTTATGATATTTGCGATCAAGACAAGCAGTTGGTATGGTATTACTACTCCTGTTACTATGCGAGTCGTGCATATCGAGCACGATCCGATTCCAACTTTTACAGACTCTGCATACACTTGCTTCTATAAGTGCTGATGCCCATGTGCGGTGGCAACGTTTCCTCCGATGTGTGCTGCCAAGGTATAGAGTTTTTATTTCTCTTACAGTATTTATTACTCTTTCAGAGTGACCGTGGGCAGTATCAACTACTATTACATCAGCTTCTGCGTGGACCAATGCCTCTGCTCGTTTTATACCTTCCCGTGGCCCTGCTCCCACTGCCGCGGCTACTCTAAGACGAGCTTTCTTATCCTTGCATGAATTTGGAAACTTATTGAACTTTTCTATGTCTTTGACTGTTATTAGCCCGATGCAAATATTGTGCTGTTGCGGTACGTTTTTGGCCTTTCCCGAAGCCTTCTCTAGGCTTTGTTATGATCTCACGAGATAACGGTGGGATTCCTATTGAAGAACTTCAGGCCTTATATGAGCTAGGCTGACTGCCTTCTATTCTATGTGACGACTTATAGTGTGATTTTTGTTCATAGAAGGTGAGCAAGAGTTCCTTCACAACTTTTTGTTAGAAATTCTCCTGAAATAAGAAGAGCTCATCCTCGCCCGTACATTGCACAGTGCCATCATCGCAAAGCTTGATTTTATCCTGAGCAATGAGCTTCACACCCTTGGGATAACATACGTGCTCAGCAGCTAGAATACGACTAGCTAAACTCTCAGCAGTGTCTTCTCTAAGCACAGGCACTGCAGCCTGCATTATTATAGGACCGGCATCAAGCTCTTGATATACATAATGTAGGGTGCACCCCGCTATTTTAACACCTGCTTTATAGGCTTGTTCCTGAGCATTTAATCCCTTAAAAGATGGGAGAAGTGAAGGGTGAATGTTAATTATCTTGTGATGCCAATCTGTGACAAACTTTTCAGGCAGTATGCTCATGAATCCTGCAAGGCACACTAGACCTACATCGTGCTCCCTTAGTACTGTACTGATGTGCTCTATATCCAGCGGTTTCCGCCTAACAACAAAGGTCAAGAGATCTGCGTGAGATTCTATAAGCTCTCCTAAAAACCATGTTCAGTACTAACAGATACTCTAGCTACTGTGATTGCTGAAATGGGGGGTGATAGTTAGGAGTCTCCTGAGTTATCGTCACGCCATGTACGTGACTTTCCTGCAGGCCCGCGGAAGTAATCACCGTGAATTGACAGTTTTGTTTCATCTCAGCGATAGTACGATTGCCAGTATAACCCATAGAGGAGCGCAGGCCGCCTACAAGCTGATAAATTACTTCTGAAGCAGCTCCTTTAAACGGTACCCTGCCTTCAACGCCTTCAGGAATGAATTTACTACTAGTGTCTTGGAAATAGCGATCACTAGCACCTTCCTTCATGGCCATTACCGATCCCATGCCTCTATAGCATTTATATGCTCTTCCGTTGTATATGACGGTATTTCCAGGACTTTCATCAGTTCCAGCGAAAATGGAACCTATCATCACAACATCCGCGCCGGCAGCAATGGACTTTGCTATGTCGCCAGAGTGTTTAATGCCACCATCTGCTATTACTCCGACTCCGGCATCTTTACAGACAGCAGCAACATTGCGTATAGCAGTAAATTGCGGCACTCCGACCCCGGTTACTATGCGAGTTGTGCATATCGAGCCCGGTCCAATCCCAACTTTTACAGCATCAACACCTGCTTCTATAAGCGCTAATGCACCTGCTGCAGTGGCAACGTTGCCTCCGATGACTTGTGCCTCAGGGTATAGAGTTTTTATTTCTCTTACAGTATTTATTACTCTTTCAGAGTGACCGTGGGCAGTATCAACTACTATTACATCAGCTTCTGCGTGGATCAATGCCTCTGCTCGTTTTATACCTTCCCGTGGCCCTGCTCCCACTGCCGCGGCTACTCTAAGGCGAGCTTTCTTATCCTTGCATGAATTTGGAAACTTATTGAACTTTTCTATGTCTTTGACTGTTATTAGCCCGATGCAACAACCATACTCATCAGTCACGATCAGTCTCTCAATCTTATGTTTGTGGAGGAGGCGGGTTGCCTCAGATTGACTGACGCCCTCGCGTACGGTGACTAGATTCTCTTTTGTCATTATGTCGCACACGCGACAGTTCATGTCTTCAACGAAGCGCACATCCCGGTTTGTAATGATACCTACAAGCTTCTTATTTTCCTCAACTACTGGGATTCCAGAGTAACTATGCTGCTGCATTATTGAAAGAGCAGTCTTTAATGTGGCATCCGGGGACACTGTTACTGGATTGCTAACTATCCAGCTCTCAAATTTCTTTACCTTCTGAACCTCAGCTACCTGTCGTTCTATGGACATATTTTTGTGTATACACCCAATCCCACCGTGTTGTGCAACAGATATGGCTAACCTAGACTCGGTTACCGTATCCATAGCAGCTGACATGATTGGTATATTGAGCTGAAGGCTCTTCGTAACATATGTACTTACCTCTGTATCAGCGGGAAGGACATCAGAAAACGAGGGGATAATCAAGATATCGTCAAATGAGTAAGCAATCTCCACAACCGTCTACGCCGATTTCACACTGCGGAGAGTATAGGTTCTTTAGCAGTAATGCGCAATAGTGTAAACATGACCCTATGCTAAGAATTGTTCAGCAATGGTTCTTTCTTCCAACCTATGTTCTGGGTCAAACATTAGCGTGACCTTAGCATTGCAGTCTTGACGGATTTTAATGCTTTTTATATCTCGAAATTCTGTATAGTCAGCCACAGCACTAACCGTGCGAAGCTCAGGTGACAGTACTTCTATTTCCACTTCAACACTATTAGGCAACAAAGCACCACGCCATCTTCGCGGCCGAAAAGAGTTCACCGATGTTAAGGCTATAACGTTGGAGTTAAAGGGAAGAATAGGCCCCCCTGCAGAGAAGTTATATGCGGTGCTACCTGCTGGACTCGCCACTATGATTCCATCAGAAACCAGCTCTTCCATGACCGTTTTCCCGTCCAGACAAATCTTGAGTTTTGCTGCCTGGTGAGTTCCACGGAATAAAGAAACCTCGTTTACAGCTATGGCACTATGGCTACGACCGTATACATCTACGGCCTCCATGCGTAAAAGCGTCAATTCTGTGGCAACAGCATTCTCTATTTTGAACGGCAAACTCCCTTCAGCACAGCCATTTAACAAGAAACCTACTGTACCGTAACGTACGCCATATACAGGTACACTTTTTGCGGAACTAATAACATAATTATGGAGGCTATGTAACATCAGACCATCGCCTCCGACGACAACAAGCAAGTCAATATCGGAGCATGAGGCCTCTTCCATCCTCACGACTCCATAAAAATTACGAAGACAAGCAACCTTCGCTTCGCCTCCCGCAGCGGCTACATACCCAACCGTTTTAAATCTGCAACCACGTGGGGAAGCAATGTCCTGCATATGGTGCCCTTACAAATCACCAAACTTACTAACAAACTTAGCAGCTCTACTGTTGCGGGTACCACTTGTTCTTAAACCCGGATTCCAGGCAGGGTGATTAAACCTATCGCTTTCCAGATGCACCCGTACCATTTCTTCAGACTTTCCAGAAGTGGAAAGCATTTCCCTTTCTTCCCCGTTAGTAAAAATTACTGTAATCGGATAGACTCCAGGGTGTATACCCTTCTTCATAGCTTTCAGGCCCCTTTTGTAAAAACGAAATCAGCCTCGAGCCTACCATCTCAGGAGCATTCTGTCAATCTTGACGCCACTCCCAAACCTGTGCGCTATACAGGGAATCCTATGCAGCACCAACAGCGGAGATTTATCGTTTTTGGAAAGTATAAGAGGAGCAATATGGGAAGATAGGAACTACGAAAATTTTGCCCAAAATGGATACATAAAAAATGTAATAGCATTTCGAGCAATCCACATGATAGCAACAGCGGCAGGGTCAGTAAGATTGACATTGAATAAAATAACAAAAGGAGGAGTGTTTCAAATAAATAACCACCCGATATTGCAATTGCTTGCAAGGCCAAACAGCAGCATGACACGCTCAGAACTAATAGAGGGAATAATAACCTATAGGCTTATCAGTGGTAATTCATACATCTTATCCATTAAAAATAGCGAAGATGTAATTCAGGAATTACATCTTCTGCGTCCTGATAGAGTAGAAATAGCTTCTAAAAATGGTTACGTGCTTTACAAGTACTCCGTTAATGACGAAGTTCATGAATTTCACACTAACCACACTTCTCTACTTCACCATTCTCTCTTACATCTCAAAAACTTTCACCCCTTAAATGATTGGTACGGCCTTTCTCCTATCGAAGCTGCTTCTTACAGCATTCAGCAGCATAATCAGGTGTAGTATTTGAGGGAGAATATTTGATTTAATGTGCGAGGCAGAATAGTAGGGCGATCCATGAAAATTATACCGCGCCATTTTTCTTGAGCTTTTATAATAATTTTGACTACTACGGTTGTGTTGAGTAATAATTGCCATATTGCATGTAGCCTCTAGGGGGTGGAGTTGTGTCTACTGTGTTTATGTTTCCCGGACAAGGTTCACAGTTTGTTGGTATGGGAAAAGAGGTATATGAGAACTTTGCTGTAGCGCGGGAAGTGTTTCACGAAGTTGATGAAACTCTTGGTCGGAATCTATCTGATATTATCTTCAATGGCCCAGAAGAGGTTCTGACATCAACTTGTAATGCACAATTGGCACTTATGACTGTTTCCATAGCGGTGGTACGTGCAGTGGAACATGTTGTTGGCATGCCTTTGGATAGGTATGCTAGGTATGTTATAGGGCACTCTGTTGGTGAGTATACGGCACTGTGTGCTGCGGGTGTTATTGATTTACCTACTGCAGTTAGGATTCTTGACGTTCGTAGCAGGGCTATGGGCAAGGCTTCAGAAATGTGTCAGGGGGGAATGTCTGCGCTCATAGGTGGTTGTGTAGAGGACGTTGAGGCTGTTGTGCAGGCTGCTTCTAAATTTGGTGTGTGTGAAATAGCAAATGACAATTGTAATGGGCAAATAGTAGTTAGTGGTACGAATGAAGCTCTTGAAGCGTTGCCGGAGCTTGTTGTAGGGACTGCTGTAAGGCGTGTAATAAGGCTGCGTGTGAGTGGCCCGTTTCATTCTTCTCTTATGCATCCTGCGTATGAAGAGCTCAGGGATTTTGTAAGTACGTTGGAGCTCAAAGCACCGAAGATTGGTATAGTTTATAATGTTTCTGCCTCAGAGCATGAGGATTGTGATGTCATCAAAGATTTAATGGCACGGCAAGTGGTTAGCAGGGTTAGGTGGCGTGAGAGCATAGAGTATCTTCTGGGGCATGGGTGTTCTGAATTTGTAGAAGCGGGTCCTGGCGAGGTTTTAACCGGTTTGTTACGTCGCATAGATAGGACTGTGCGTTGTGTTAGTGTTTGTGCAGTAGATGCGATGCGAGAGTTATCGCAATATGCTGAAGTTCGTGAGTTTTGCTAGAGTGTCCTTGGGTAATATGTTCATAACTTTTGAGGGAATAGATGGGTGTGGTAAGACCACGCAGTCTATTTTACTAGCGAAGTATATGTCTGATCTGTACGGAGAAGACAATGTGGTGTTGACTAGAGAACCTGGGGGCACTTCTTTTAATGAACTGCTGCGTAGCGTGTTTTTGTCAGTTTCAGACTACAAGGTTGATAAGCTCACAGAGTTATTTCTATTTCTAGCAATGCGCAGAGAGAGCTTTGTTAAGGTGGTAGAGAGTGCTCTGAGAGCGAATAAGATAGTAATTAGTGACCGCTGTGTAGACTCTACTGTGGCTTACCAAGGGTACGGTTGTGGTATTGACCTGGATCTAATATACAAGCTTAATTCCCTGGTTATGGGAATAGTTCCAGATATGACGTTCATCATAGACATCGATATAGAAAAGGCCTTATCAAGGGCTACTCGTAATGGCTATGAGAGCAATAGCATGGATTTTTATCACAAGGTGCGGAAGGGCTTTCAACGTATAGCTGAGGAAGAGAAACATAGATGTGTATTGCTCCGTTGTGATGATTACGAGGAGAATGGTATCTGTGATGTTTATTCCGTACACAACAAAATAGTGGGGCTTTTGCAGGGGGTGCTTCATAACAAGATGGATGCCGCCTCCTCTAGTGTAAAGGTTTAGTATATCCATACAATGCTTCTAAGGGTTTTTTAGAGAGATGCGCTGTACTAATGCGGTGTTATGAATTACCATGTCCCTACGTTTATTTTTGATGGTGGAGATTGGCTGTGAGAGGAGAGGGTGCAGGTTTAGCCAGTAGGGGGTTTTTTGCATGGTTTTTGATAGCCATGTTCTATGCTCTGCAGTATGTATTTCGGGTGATGCCAAACACTTTTTCTGGTATCATCATGGAAAAATATGGTGTAGGTGCGTTTTCTCTAGGCCAATTTTCAGCGTTTTACTATTTGGGATATACAGCAGCTCACATACCTCTGGGTATACTGATAGATAGGTATGGTCCTAAGAGGATTGTGCCAGTTTGTATGTTCCTGACTGTTTTGGGTGTGCTACCCCTGATGTTTAACTCATGGGAGTTAGTGCAATGTGGTAGAATTGTTACGGGATTGGGGTCAGCCGCCGCTGCGCTGTCGGTCTTTAAGGTTTCCAACATGTATTTTGGCAAAAGGTTTGCCATAATGACGTCCATAGCTATGGTTATAGGTTTTTTGGGTGCTATGTATGGAGGCATGCCCGTACTGTCTTTAACAGAAGAGCACGGATGGAAAACAGTATTACTGTTTCTTATTGGAAGTGGATGTGCCTTGGCAATGCTTTCAGCTTTCGTGTTTTATGATACTCAAAGCTCTCAGGAGAAATCTGGTTTTATAAAGCAGATAAAGCAGGTACTTTGCAACAAAAAACTACTGGTGATAAGCTTGTTAGGTGGATTCATGATAGGCTCATTGGAGGGCTTTGCTGATGGATGGGCTACTGCGTTTTTGACGGAGGTATGTGGAATCAGCTACCAGTATGCCTCAATTTTACCGTCTACGGTATTTGTTGGGTCATGTCTTGGATCGTTAGCATTTAGCTTTATGTTAAACAGGTCTGTGGATGGTTTCAAAATCATAATTTACTGCGGAGGCTTTACGGTTCTGGCATTTGGATTAATGTTAATGGGGCATTGCGGTACTGGAATCAGCGCATTTGTATTGCTGTTGATTATTGGTATTTCTTCTGCATATCAACTGGTTACAGTATGCCAAGCTATAAGCTACGTAGGGCCCGAGTCTGTTGCCTTAGCAACTGCAGTATCTAACATGATAATTATGGTGTTTGGGTACTTTTTCCACACGGCTATCGCAGCAATTGTTAATGCATACTGGGATGGTGCTACGAGCGACGGTCATGCGATATACGGTAGTGATGTGTTAGTTAAGTCTATGGCCGTAGTACCGTTAGGGGCCTTGATAGGCATGTTAGGCGTATGGATTTTTAAATTACGGGAAAAGCAGGCCGAGTAAGTGGAGTATGTAGTCCTAGCTTGAACTTCAAATCTACACATGAGGGCGTGGCGCAGGCTGATTTAGTATAAGGAAGGTTCACGTTATCATAGCGTGGCTTTTTGTAGGGTGGCAGAAACGTATGTTTTTTATTTAGGTGTCATGGGTTGCAGCCTTAGTATCTGTTAGTTCTTGGGTAGTATAATGGTCGGTATCTTTGTTCGCTCAAGGGGTACTCTGCGTAATCATGCTAAGCAGTATCCGCTAGTAGTGTGGGAGTGTTTACTTTGAAAGAGAAATGGGTTTTTTGCTGACATAGAAGATATTACAGCGACGTCTGCGAGAGAACTTGCTGCGTGTTGAGTCGTTAGTGGGTGCTATCCTGTTGTGTATCTTATGCTATTATCGTAATTATAGTTGTGTACATATGTATTATGGGGTCTGTGCCTGAGTGCGTATTCACCGTCTATTTCGTGTTGTTTTAGTGTGGATTCTTACTTTGCAATAGTAGTTGCTGCACTAATTTAGATTATCCGAGCAGGTGTTGCTGTTTATTAAGGCGAATACAAGTGTGTTAGAGAATACACGACGTGCAAGGCCTTTTTCTTTCATGAAAGATACAAAATGTTCAAGATATAGCTCTACTAGATGTAGAACCACGAGCTGCTGTGCAATAGTCCGCAGTAGCGACAGAAGCTTTCTTTCAAGAGATACCGAGCGAACAACAGCCACACGTTACTGCTCTTAATTGCGTCAACATGTAGCAGACAAGTACCACTTCCTACTAGGGGAATTAGCGTTTTTCTCAAAAGTCCAAAAGTCTTCAACGACATTTATTTTAGAGGTACTTCCAGCAATGACGTCTCCTGCAGCGTTGCGTACTACATTTATTTGTTCAGTTAGAAATTTAACCGTGATTGCTGCAACATCACCAATTACCTTAGCAGCCGTTATCTTTTGAGACACTATAGACACAACTACATCTTCGTGAATGTGTCCTTCGCTATTTCTGCGCATGATTTCTTTTTCGAACGACTTATATATGTCGTCACTAAGCAAAGATGACAATAACTCAGTATCCCCGCGATTCAGCGCCTTCATTATCACTTCAAAAGCCGCGGCGGACCCTGCCATGAAATTTCTCAACGAGAAGTCCATGCTTCTAGCACGCATGACCTCAATACCGGGAGAGACCTCTTCAAAATGCTCTTCTTCGGTTACCGATGTAAGCGGTATATCTTGTTGATCATTCTTAGCATCCAGCGCAATTCTATCATCACCAGGCTTTTCAGGAGTAGCACAGGCACCTTGGAAATTTATACTTGACGCCCTACCTAGGGAGCTATAGAGACGGAAAAAAATGAAGGCCGCGACGAATGCGTATATTGCCAGTTCAACCATACCTATCCACAATTTTTCACAAAGGCTATGTACAAGAATACATAACCATATTATAGTTTGATCAGCGTTAATCAACAATTAATTGCGGTATTTCCGTCAGAGGAGGTTTTAGTGCAGCCAAAAATTAGAGTAAGAGGGCAGTACATTAAGGATCTATCTTTTGAGAATCCTAATGCTCCTAAGGTGTTTCTCATGATGAGTAAGACACCTCCTGAGATTAATATTTCGGTTAATGTTTCTTCTGCAGCGTTACCTGTAAAGCCTCCAGAGGGGGAGCAAGCAAGTGTTGCGCTATACGAGGTGGCTTTGCAAATCAACATAGAGTCGGTGGTAGAGAAGCTTCCTGCATTTATCTGTGAAATAAAATACTGTGGTGTGTTTTCCATAGAGGAAGATGAGGAGTTGGAACAGGAGCAGGTCAAGAGGGCGCTTTTAATAAATGCACCTAGTATCTTGTTTCCATTTGTGCGCGAAGTAATCGCAAAGGTTACTTCTTCTGCGGGCTTTCCTCCGCTAATGTTGGAGGTCATAGATTTTTCAGCCATGTATGAGAAGCAGCTCGCTGAGAATGCGGATGGTGAGAAATAATTAATGTGTTTCGCTTAAGTGGGGAAGTACATTGGTGTTTTTTGTTGACTTTCATATTTAGGTGGGGGCTATGGGATTCTTGCGGTTGTGCTTGGGGATTTTCGCGGTTCTTGTGGTTTTTGTTTGCTCAGTGTCTAGTACGATGCTTGAGGCAAAGGGTGGAGATCTGCTCTCTGGAGGCGAGGCTGTTGAGCTAACGGCGCAGCAGCTTTTGATGAGACTACCTGAAGACAGGTATCTTGGCAATGAGGATGCTCCAGTTGTCATGGTAGAATATGCTTCCTTTTCATGTGCCCACTGTGCGGATTTCATCACCAAGGTATTCCCGCGCATTAAGAAGGAGTATATAGATACGGGAAGGCTGCTGTACATATACAGGGATTTTCCGTTAGACAGGTTATCTCTTTCAGCGGCGATGTTGGGCTCGTGTTACAAGGACAATACAGCATTTTTTTCGTACGTTCGGGCTGTATTTGGCTCGTACGATACCCTAATAGCTACCTATAAAGACCTTGGGTTATTGGTGAATATTGCGAAGATCAGCAATATCTCTGATGAAGATTTCAAGAGATGTACTACGGATGAAGAGCTTATGGATCGTGTTGTGCAGCAGAAGTTTCTTGCGGTTAACACGCTTGATGTGAATGCTACTCCATCGTTCTTTATTAATGGTGAGAGATATTCCGGTGGCCATGACTTTGATAGTATTGCAGCAGAGATAGACAGAGTTACTGCGCTGCAACTTCATAGGTAAGAGAGAATAGTGATCATACTTCATTGCTGGATGCACGTGTGTATTGCTTTATATCCCTTAAGTGATAAGGGCTTGTGAACCCCAGCGGGGTTATTTTGTGCTGTGTGTTGGGTCTATGGGTGTGGCCAGGTTATGGCTTGACGCATGTATGTGAGGTTGTGCGCTAACATAGGAGTTTCGTTTGGTAAATAGCGCTTTTTGTTGAGTTATTCGTGTGCTGAGTGCTGATCTGCTGTGGTTTACTTGGCGTCTTCTCCTCGTAGCGACTGCTGAGATATTGTGGCGCGTATGGTTTCTAGCACTAGTTATTGTACGTTTGCGAGCAACTTACTTATCGGGGAAGTTTTCTGTGATGATGTGTGCTGCTATTATTCAGAGCGAAGCTGCGCTAACAGTTGATTTCAAGAATGTGGCAGTTTTCTATGCTGCACACCAATGATATAGCAAAACATGGAGAGCACTCGTTGAGGCAACGTGTGCATGCGGGAGTGGTAGCGACTTCAGCACGATTTATGGGCAAATTAGGTTGCCTATTGCAGCTAGTGTTATATTAGAACTGCTTTGCAGTAAAAAGGTGGGGAACTTGTACGGGAAGTTTGTCTGCGTGTGATGCATACTGCTATATACCCAACAGGGTGAGCTATTTCAGCAGTTCTATTTCTAGTATGTTGTGCTCCCCGTACTGGCGTATCAACGATAGCGTGTAGGCTATTACGACAACGTACTTCACGCAAGCATTGAAGCAACTTCAACCCGACTTATAGAAGAGTCAAGTTTGCCTATTGCAGCTAGTGTTATATTAGAACTGCTTTGCAGTAAAAAGTTCGCTACGTCTTGAACATTGCGTGCGTCTATAGAGCGAATTTTTTCTATAAGTTCTTGCTTTTGTATGTATCTGCCATAGTGAGAGTAGTAATAGCCCAGTGCTTCAGACTTCGCTACTGGACTTTCTCGAGACATTAAAATTTCAGCTTCCAATTTACTCTTTGCGCGTTGGAGCTCTTCATCTTCTATGGTATCAGGAAGCTTCTTTAACTCCGTGGTGACGGTTTGAAGCAGAATAGGTAGCTTTGTGCTGTCAGTCGCTGCATGCACTGAGAAAAGGCCGCTATCAGAGTAGCTATAATTGAAAGAGCAGATACTGTACACTAAACCTAGCTTCTCGCGCACTTCTTGAAACAACCGCGAAGAAAGCCCGCTGCCAAGTATAGTATCCAACACTTGCATTGCGTGAAAACGTTCATCTCCGTAAGGTACACCGGGAAAACCTATTATTATGTTTACCTGCTCTAGGTGGTTGCGTTCTTCTAGATATTCCCCACCTGTATACTGTGGCACTTGGACAGGGGAGCAGTGTTGCCGATCTTTAAGCTGCTCCAAGCCTTGCGCCATTTCCAAAACCTCATCATGTACTATATCTCCGGCCAAGGAGAGCACCATATTACTTCCGTAATAATGCTTGTCCATGTGAGAGACCAAGTCTTCCTTAGAAAAGTTTTGCACCGTATGCACAGAGCCCAAAATAGATTTACCGAAGATCTGTCCTTCGTATGCAGCTTCTAGGTACTTATCAAATATTATACTGCTAGGAGAATCATTTGTTTGGTAAATCTCCTGCAGTACTACGTCTTTTTCCCTCTCCATTTCTTCTTCGGGAAATGACGATCTTAGCACTATATCAGTGAGAACCTCAAGGGCGAGACGTGCATCTTTTTTCATCACTTTTAGGTGATACACAGTATGTTCTTTATCTGTGTAAGCATTAAAGTTTCCGCCGATCGCATCGAAAGTTTTTGCTATGTCTAAGGCAGATCTTGTGGTCGTACCCTTGAAAGCCATATGTTCAAGGAAGTGTGCAAGCCCGATCTTCTCATGCACTTCATGTCTACTTCCCACCTTGACCCAAAGATTGATTCCTACCGAATTTACCCCGCCAATGTGTTCAGTAATAACAGAAAGATTATTTTTCAGCTTCGTAACTACAGGCAGTGTAACCATCGCGATCTACAGACAGATTATAAGCAGTCGATGGTACCGCATTATGCTGTGCCGTGAAAGTAGAAATTAATTTCATCGGCTGATTTGACTAGTTACCTTAGATCTATAGGGAGTGATGTATATTACCATGCGACAACACGTCAATTTATTCGCTCTCTGAGAGCGGGTAATGAACATTTTGCTATCCATTATTATGGTTTATTCTGTTAATTATTGTATAATGCTATCATTGAGTCGACCACTGAGAGTGCTTCATGGGGGTTAGCAGGGGTTCCCATGGAGTGATACTTTACTGCGAATCAAGAAATTGGAAGAGCGTGCACGTATGCCCGCTGTTATACTTGGTATAGTGCAGGGAATAATGGCAGCTATGCTAGATGTAGAGTGGAGGTGTCCGCATTTCAATTGACGGAAATCCCACAGGGGTGCTAAACTTTCGGACAGGTCGTGGTCCTGTGGTTGAAAAGCCCACGAATTATTAGGATACTAGTTAGTTAAGGGGGGATTGCGTTTTTGCTTAAAGGAATTAGAAAAATTCATATGTCGGGTCGTGATGTGTGGCCCATAGTGGAAGGTGGCAAGGGAATTAGTGTCAGTGATGGTAGGAGTTCGGGGCGTTTGCAGCCGCAGACGCTATTGGAACGTTTTCTGGTGCTAATCCTGGGTTGATAGATGAAAATGGTGAATATGTTCCCTTGGTGTATAAGGGCAAGACCAGACTTGAACGTAATAGAGAGCTTATAGAATACAGTATAAAAGCTGCCATAAGCCAGGCACGTATAGCTCATGATATATCTAAGGGGCGCGGTAGAATACATATGAACGTCCTGTGGGAGATGGGGAACGTTGAGGAAGTATTGCACGGGGTGCTAGGCGCCACTCAAGGCATGATACACGGTATAACTTGTGGGGCTGGGATGCCTTATAGGCTGGCTGAGGTAGCGCAGCAATATGGTGTATACTACTATCCGATAGTGTCATCTGCGCGAGCTTTTAGGATTTTATGGAATCGCTCTTACCGTAAATTTCCGCGAGATTTATTGGGTGGAGTTGTATACGAAGATCCTTGGCTAGCGGGGGGGCATAATGGTCTTAGCAACAGTGAGGATCCTAAGGTTCCGCAGTCGCCATTTGAGAGGGTGGCTGAGATTAGGGCGTTTATGAATGAAGTTGGCATGTCCGACATTGCTGTCATAATGGCTGGTGGGGTATGGCATTTGAAGGAGTGGGAATCCTGGCTCGATAATGATCGCATAGGTCTAGTAGCGTTCCAGTTTGGAACACGTCCTTTGGTAACGGCAGAGAGTCCTATATCTACATCTTGGAAAAAGAAACTCCTATCTCTCAAGACGGGTGATGTGTTTTTAAATAGGTTTAGCCCTACGGGGTTTTATTCTTCAGCAGTGAAAAACGAGTTCATATGTGAGCTACAGCGAAGAAGCGAACGTCAGGTGCCTTTTAGTGAGGAGTGTGTGGGTGACTTTGATACGGAAGTTACGTTTGGGGCTAGAGGCCGCAAGGTATACGTAAGGGCGGCTGATAAGGAGAGAGTAGACGCATGGATGGCATCTGGGTACAGTACGCTTATGAAGACGCCAGACAATACTGCGATTTTTGTTACAGAAGAAAAAGCGCGTGAAATTCGTGCAGATCAGATAGCCTGCATGGGGTGTTTAAGTCACTGTAAGTTTAGTAACTGGAAGGACCACGATGACTATAACACCGGGCAGAAGCCGGATCCTAGAAGTTTCTGTATTCAGAAGACTTTGCAAAATATTGCTTATGGTGGGGATTGTGAAAGAGAGCTAATGTTTTCTGGCCATAATGCCTACAGGTTTGGTAGCGATGAATTTTATAGTAATGGTAACATTCCTACGGTTGCAGAGTTAGTGAATAGAATCTTGACGGGATACTAGTTCTCGCGAGCAAGGCTTGTAATTTCTTTTGTAGGCAGGCGCGAGTTCCATGCTATGGACGTAAATGTTGGGCTTCCTGGGTTTGTCATGTCAATCAATTGAGTTGCGGTTCAGGGGGATTCTGTTATTCACAGCTAGGCTTGTAATTTTTTATCTTGCATCACTTAAAGTGCTCACGGCACATAGGGCGGAGCTTTACGGTAGCGTGTTGGGTTCGTGCGTGGATTCTTGCTTGATCGAGGAAGTGATATACACTGTTTTTACCTGATAGTAGCGCTATTATGGCTGTTTTGCGGCCTATGTGTTGGAGCAAGTTGCTATATGTTCCATATGTAGAGACAGGTGTTTTTCATAGTTTTGGTTTCAATGAGCGCTGCTTTTTAGTTTAGTACGGAAGATATTGCCACCACCAACCACAATGCACAGCTTCACTCCAGACTCTCTCATATTCTTCAAGCCACACGATAACTTTCCTATTACATTCTGATCGAACCCGAAGCCTCTCTCTCCAGCAAGTGCCTCTCCCGATACCTTCAGCAAAACCCTAGAATAACGCACATTCTCCACAACATTACAATCGGTTGATCCATATGCATATAATGATTCTGTAGGTGTCTGTATATGCGATTGTTTGGCGATAGTAGCTTGTAAAGTCAAGACATAGGAGTTACGGAGTATTGCTCTGCGATGTCAGCTTTTTTAGGACAACTTTCTATCCCTTGTTCACTAAAATAGTTGGTGGAGAGTGGGATGCCAGAATAAACAGATAGCATTTTCTTTTCCGTGACCCAACCTACATTACTGCTTTGGAAGAGCGCTGCTTTATGCTGTGTGACTTAGTAGTACATGATCTCCCGAACCGGTTATACGCGTTTTATTCTTGGGGTTTTGTGCTTCATATTGTGTGATCTAGCAAAATATCGTGTGTGGACGTCAGTGAAGTGCTGAAATGATTCTTTTGCAGCGGACAAAATGTATACGCTACGAAATTACATGCTGCTACAAAGGGATTGGGTTTGCTGTTGGTTTATTTCTCTGTATGTTGGTAAGGAGTTTTCCTTCAGGGGGGGGAATGAATCATCAGTTACATCACTGGGAATGCTCTGGAAGGGGAAAAGCGCTTATTTTATGTCTGTAAACAAGAGCTAGAGAACAGCTATACATATTGTGTGCTTACAACGAGAGCAGTTAACTGGAGCCGGTATAGAAAAATGCCTTGTTTCATAAAGGGTATAGCTGTTACGTAATATGGCGGATTACGCGTAGCACATTTACGAGCGGGAAAAGGCATTTTTAGTACATAACTCAATAGTATATGACCTCCGCATAGGTTAGACGTGTCTTATGCTTTGGGGTGCATACTTTTGTGCTATGGTCCAGCAAAATATCGTGTATGGACTATACAGTGCAGATGGGCGTAAGTATGGGGAAGCTAGTGAGTGAGAAACGCGATGAGCAAATCGGTAGTCAGCTTGTAGACGATGTGTAGCGTTCACAGTTTGTAATATAAGGCATTGTATATCCTGTATGTAAGGCATTTTTATAATGCTCGTTGACGCAGCCGGCGAGCTACATAGAACCAGAAGATCCAGATATACTTAGAGGTAATAGACGGTGTATATGGGCACAAGTGCCTATAGGCCATATGTGCGATGGGCAAGCAGAGCTTCTAAATATCGCGCTATAAGATCTGTTTCGATATTCACAAAATCACCCACCGTATTGTATTGGAATGTGGTATTGTTCCAGGTATACGGTATCAAGTTTACGCTGAACAGCCCAGGTGTTGTAGAATTTACCGTGAGCGATACTCCATCCAAAGCTATAGAACTTTTTTTCG
This sequence comes from Anaplasma phagocytophilum str. Webster, assembly GCF_000964685.1. Lineage (GTDB taxonomy): Bacteria > Pseudomonadota > Alphaproteobacteria > Rickettsiales > Anaplasmataceae > Anaplasma > Anaplasma phagocytophilum. Next base: position 397,242 of record NZ_LANS01000001.1, on the reverse strand, counting down.
CTATGTACTTTGATGTAGAGCTATCGCAGCATATCTCCATAACGTGCGAACCAGCAACCTGTGTTATGGAATGGATTTCACCTATGCAATCAACGTGCCCTTGCACCATATGTCCATCCAAAGGAGCGCCTGCTCTTAAAGCAGGTTCTAGATTCACCTTGGTGCCAAGGGTCCAAAATCGCAAATTTGTAATGTCTAAAGTGGCTTTTGAAATGTTAGTCACAAAGTGAGTTGCTCCTTTTTCGACTACGCTCAGGCATACTCCGGAGCAGGCGATTGAACTTCCTATGACAATTTGCGATAAGAACTCTTCGCTTTGCACACTGATACGTGCAATAACATCAGTATCTCCGTCGTGTTGTATGTCTTCCACACGTCCAATTAGAGTAACTATGCCGTTGAACATATACATTTCTCCTTTTACTACAAGTTCGATGGTTGATGAGGCTTCTATGTATCCACGAACATTATGATTGTTACATATTTTCTGCGGTGTGAGTAGATAGATTCATATAATTTGCTTATTAAAGACCAGAATTTCAAAGATGTTCTTCATCTTTCAGTAAGTGCATGCGAGCAATTGTGTGCTGCCAGTATCATTCTGGTTACTGAGAATGTTTAGTGTGATTTTGCGCCAAGAGTAAGTTAAGAGGAGACAGCTTATGACCCTATCATGTAAATGAGAACGTAGGGCAATTGTAGTGATATTACTCACCCTATGAGAATAAAACTACCAGTACACTGTTAGCTGGGTAGTGGTGCTATAAAGTGTGTTACTAGGCTAAAATGGCAAAGCGCAAACTGATGAGGTGTAAGTGTGGGGATTTTTATAAGATAGATACGCATCAGGCAGTGATGCATTTGTATAGATGAAATATCCATGGCTTCCGCCTAGAGATAAGGGTGTGCGTATGTTGAGGGCAGAGTATTTTTGTGTACTGCAGCTATGTTCTTTTCCAGTGCATGTGATCTAGTCTGTTTTCGTCTCTTTTGATACGGGTGTATGAGTAAGTAAACTGTTTATTTTTCTTAGACATGCTATCAGATATCTAGTCACATTATTGGCATGTACTGCGGATATTAGCACATTCACACTGTTCCCCTGCATGGTGAAAATGCCGGCATTGTTTACAAAGTATTTTAGGAGTGACTCTTGGGGTGTAAAACTACGTCCAAATAGTAGGGTAAGGTGATTTTTGAAATGGGTGATTTCAGCAATGCCGATGCGGGCACAGAGATGTTTTATGTGTATTATATCCAGTAGATTGATTACCTCACGTGGGGGCATGCCAAATCTGTCTTTTAGTTCCTCAGAATAGCGACTTATCTCTTCGGGTGTCTTTAAGCTACTAATTTTTTTGTAGACCTGCATTCTGAGTTCGAGTTCTTGTATGTATGACTCGGGAATTCGTACATTTGCATTTATATCCACCTTTATATTATGGCAGCTTACGGCAGAGCTTTCTGTGGTCATTTTGCATGTTTCTAAGGCTTCTTCTAACATGCGGTGATAGAGCTCAATGCCAACTTCTTTTATGTTTCCAGATTGTTCTTCTCCGACTAAATTGCCAAATCCCCTCATGTCCATATCCTGTAGGGATAGTGCAAAACCTGAACCAACGCTGTTTAGAGATTTCAGTGCTTCTAACCTCTTCATGCCGGGAGAATTAGAAGTTGCTTTATTTGAGAGTATCAAATACGCATATCCTTGTGTGGTGCTGCGGCCAACGCGTCCTTTTAATTGATATAGCTGCGCAAGGCCAAACATATCGGCATTATATATAATTATGGTATTAGCAAATGGAATATCTATTCCGCTCTCTATTATCGACGTTGTCAGGAGAAGGGAGAATTTGCCATCAAAGAAATCATTCATAATTTTATCTAACGCGAGGGGTGCGGTGCCTCCGTGGGCTACTGCTATTTTGACTTCCGGAACAAGCTTTTGTAGTCGCGTTAGCACTGGCTCAATATCGGCGATAAGAGGACATGTAAAAAACACCCTACCACCTCTGTTGACCTCGTTAAGTATGGCTGTTTTTATTGTCTTCTCATCGAAGTGTGTTATAGAAATCTCTACAGTAGTTCTCCCAATAGGGGGTGTGCGGAGTATGCTCAGGTCTTTTATATTGGAGAGTGACATATGTAGCGTCCTAGGTATAGGTGTGGCTGAGAGCGATAGTACATGAACGTCATGCTTCAATAGCCGGAGTTTTTCTTTTTGTTGTACGCCAAAATGTTGTTCTTCATCAATAATCAGTAATCTGAGGTCTAAAAACTGGATGCTATCCGATAGTAGGGCACTCGTACCTATAATGATGTTGATACTCCCTTCTTCAAGTCCTTCCCGGATTTGTTGCTTCTTTTTCGCAGTTGCTTTTGAAAGCTGTTGGATATTGACTTTGTAATTCTTGAATCTTTCTTTAAAGGCGAGAAAATGCTGGCGACATAGTAAAGTTGTCGGTACAAGCACAGCCACTTGGCATGTTATATCTTCGTTGACTACAAGAAAAGCAGCGCGTAGTGCAATTTCTGTTTTACCAAATCCAACATCACCGCATATTAGCCTGTCCATGACTTTGCCGCGTGCAAGGTCATTTTCAACATCTGCTATAGCTTTTAGTTGGTCTTCTGTTTCGACATAAGGACATTCTTTGCAGAAGTCTATATACAATGAGCTGGGTAGAAATCTGCTTCCGTCGGCTAATTTACGCATGGCCTCTGCATGTAAGAGGGTCTTTGCGATATCATCTATGCGCTTTTTCAGCTTGTTTTGTTTGTCGTGCCATGCAGAGCTGCCCAGTCTATCTAGGACTACATCCGTATTAATTCCGTACTTTGTTATAAGGTCAGTATCTTCTACGGGAACAAATAGTTTGTCATCGTTACGATACTTAATCTCAACGAAATCATGACAGCTCCCACAAACGGTTAACGTTCTGAGAGCGATGAAAATACCTACACCGTAGTCTTTATGTACGACAACGTCCCCAATAGTAAGCTCAGAAGCATTATTTGTAACCGTGCGTCTCGCTTTTTTTATGGAGCATTGCCTACCGAGTAAACTATGTTCTGTAATGATTATGAAATCTTCAGTTTCGACATCATGTTGGAATGGCAGTATAGCTGTACTATATTTACTGGTTATGTCGGAGAAACTTGATACTCTCGATATATGCATGTCGAAGTGTTTGAACTTCTCAACAAGATACTGCATGGATTCTTCGCTATAGCACGCCAATAGCACTTGCTTTTTTGCTTCTTGCATATGGTTTGCAGTTACCGAGAAAATATTACAGCCTCTTTCGCGAGCTTGTAATTTGAGGTCAGGTAACAGCGCTAGTGTGCTCTTCGTCAGCGCTACTGTAGCGGGGTTTTGTACTATACTTTGTGGTGCTGAATCAAAGCGACATAATAGTATTTTGTGGAATCGTGCTAGAACTTGCTCGTAGCTTTGTAAATCAAGAAACAGCGATGTACAGTGAGTTGTGCAATCCTGCGTATCATTTTGTTCCCAAATGTTCTCAATTCGCTGTTTTATGTTGGAAAATGTTGCTTCACTTAGAACAAGCTCTGCTTCCTGTATGTAGTCGAAAAGAGTTACTAAAGCATCAGCTTGTAGTAACGGTAGTAATTGTTCTTCACCTTCGAATTTTTGCCGATGTACGACGGCTTCGTAAAGTGGAGGGTTGTTGCTTCGTAGATGGGAGCATTTCTCAGAGAATCTAGCAATGTTTCCGTCATTTTTTATCAATTCAGATGCGGAAAAGATCACTATATCCAGAATTTGTTCACTGCATGTAATCTGGGTATCTGGATCGAAGAACTTTATTGATTCTACAATATCATAGTCAAAGTATATTCTGACGGGGTTTTCATTCACTGCTTGGAAGATGTCCACTATATCTCCGCGCACAGCAAAACTACCGACTTCTTGTACTACAGTTGATGACTTCACGTACCCATGCTCTATCAAATGTAGGGTCAGCTCGTCCATCGATAAGCTTTTTCCAGCTTCTATGTGCAATGTAGAAGAAGATACGGCATTTTTCGGTAATACTTTTTGGATTAAAGCGCTGATAGTTGTTAGCAGTATGTAGGGTTTGGAGCCTACTGATAACAAATCCAGTAAGCACTTTACTCTATGAGTCATCACATAACTGCTAGGGGAAGTGTGCTTATATGTGCACGTATCCCATGCGGGAAATAATAGTATATTGTGTGTGCTATCGAAGAATTTTAGAGTTTTTACCAAAAGCTCCAGGGGTTTATCATCCTGCAGCACGCATACAAAAGATTTTTTGGGATTATTGCGACATATCTCAGTGATCAGCGCATCTTCTAATTCCGGAGCTATGCCCGTGACTATTTCCGAGGAACCCATATCCATAAATACTAAATTATACAGAAAGCTGACTCGGTGGTTACATAACCAAGCAGCTTAGCCAATGGTACTTTAAGATGCATGACCAAGGAATCAACAACGCTTATGTGAATAGCCTCTCTACGCAAGGCTGTAGGTACCAACACGAATGTCATTGTATTATGCAGGGTATTGGAATACAATCAAAAACGGTGGATTTGTGGTACTTATGGATAGTGGGCAGGTTGTCATATACACTGATGGAGCTTGTTCTGGTAATCCTGGCCCTGGCGGCTGGGGTGCGGTCTTTCTTTTTTCGGGTGGTGAGGAGCGTAGGATATCAGGTGGTTGTAGCGATACAACAAACAACAGGATGGAGCTTTCTGCAGTGATAGAAGCTTTAGGTGCTTTAGATAGGCAATGTAACGTTTGTGTGCGTACGGATAGTGTCTATGTGAAGAATGGTATTACTACGTGGATACACAAGTGGAAGTCAAATGGCTGGCAAACTGCGAGTAAGTCTGCTGTAAAAAATGTAGATTTGTGGATGCAGCTTGAGGCACTGACGCTGAAGCATAATGTGACGTGGGAATGGGTTAAGGCTCATGCAGGTAACAGGTATAATGTTGAGGCTGATGCACTGGCAAGAGCTGAAGTAGAGCGCCAAGTTATGAAGCGTTGAGGGGGAACTTTGCCAGCGTTGAGGTGTTGATTAGATTGATGAATTCTATAGCGTGGATTTGCATAAAGTTTTTGTTTATAGGTGCAGTACTGCTGTTTGGGGGGGTATTGTACTATAATGTCAGCACTAAAGACACGTTGGAGTTCCGCTCAAAACTTATAAATCTATATCTAGAGCACAAGTTATCTGAATTCTTCTTCGGGGCAGATGTAAGTATGCGGGACGTAAAGCTTACGTGGCGCCGGGCTGATGAAAATTTTGTTTTGTCAGCGCAGGGAGTAACTGTAGTTGACAAAAACTTAGGTGTGAAAGTAGAGGCGCCTGAGGCATCGATTTATTCTAAAATCGGTATTTTGTTTCTATGGGGTGACTGGGGAGACAGTCGTCTTGAGATAGAAAAGGTCAGCGTTGATTTTTTGCATTCTGAGGGGGTGGTGCAAACGGAGGGAGTTCCATTTTCCGTAGAGGCGCTGCGTTCGAAGCTTCTAGTCTTTGTTCGATCTAATATTCCGGTAAAAATCGGAAAATTGCTTTTACAAGACGATAATGGGGGCAGGGTATTTGTTGATTCTTTACGCTTTGGCAAGGAAAACGAATACGATGGGCGAGTATTCAATCTGGAATTTAGTAGTGACGAGTCTGCAGTGAGGGTGCGTCTATCGGAGCACTATAAGGGGGTGCTTTCTCTTCATGTAGAGTATGATAACTTCAATACAAATCTACTAAGATATTTGGAGTTTTTGGATGCAAGGCTTGCCAGGTACAAAAATTTTGTACTCTCTGGTACTGCTGATATTGTGTTGAATGCGCACGATGGTATCGACTATGGGGAAATAAACCTGCAAAACCTTAAGGGTGTGATGCCTTATGGTTCGGGGCAGGAGCTAGTTGTGCAGAGCTTTAAAGTGCGTGCTAAGTACAGTGACGGTAAATTGCAGGTTATAAACTTTAACTTATTGGCGGATGATGACATAGCCCTGAGATTGCGTGCTTCCTTTGATTCTTCCACCGATTACTTAGATGTGAATGTGGTCGGCTATGAGATAAGTGCAAAAAATGTGTGTGCATATTGGCCAGAGCAGATGTATGCAGGTGCGCGTGAGTGGTATTGTAATCACGTATTGGGCGGGTACTTTCGTGAACCTCAAGTATTCTATCACGGCCCTTTTAGTGATATTACAAATTTGTTAAATTATAGGGTCAGTTCTCATTTGAAGGATGCAGTTGTTTTTATAAACGATGACATAGGCGAGATAAATGTTGTCGATGGTGGATTACTGCTTAGTAGGGGTGATCTAATAATAAGGTCGGGTGACTATAGTTACCGTGGTGTTCATGCCTTGGAAGGAAAAGCTGTCATCAAGGGTATTAGCAGTGGAGCTGCCAAATTAGAGGTACAGGGGTATTCTGTAGATGGTGCGGAAAAGTTATACGAAGCTACTGGGGTGCAATCGCTGCTAAGCATAGGAGGGAGTAGGGAGAGCATATCTGGAGTGGCTACTACGGATTTTAACATAGAAGTGTACAATTTGTTGGGTGATGCTGACGTATACAGCAAGGTGTCGATAGCATCAAAGGTTGAGGATCTTGATGCTGAGGGAATACTAAACAGCTTGCACGTCAAGAACGGTAGTATGAATGTTAATTTTAGTGGTGGGGTTCTTAGAGTTGATGGAACTGGCACATTGAATGATCACGATATGGTTTTGTCTGTAACTAAAGATTGGCAGGGTGACAAGGGGCTGCATTGTAAATTTGATGGATACGTTTCGGGTGAGAATTTGCAAGGTTTAAGTTCTACGGCAAGGATGCTGGGTGTAAACGGATATGCCCCGGCGGAGATAGAGTGGATTAGTGGTTCTGCGGCTGAGAATACTACCATTGGGGGTAAAGTAGATATTACGCATTTGTCTTTAGGGGGCGATCAGAAGGGCTATTTTGATATTGGGGATCTACATAGGGAGCTATCGTTTCTTGTGGAGATGGGTTCTGGTGGTGATATAGATATTGCCTATGTAGATGTTAAAGGCGATGGGGTGGATGTTAGTGTTTCTGGGAAGGTGAAAGATGGTAACATTGACCTTGTGGCTGACAAAATAGAGTTTTTGAAGACGAATGCTTGGGCTCGTGTCAAATCTGATGGTAGCAACATAGATCTAAAGCTACGTGGGGAGTTTTTAGATCTGAGTAAGGCGAATCTAGGTGCATTTCTGAAGGGAGAATCAGCGTCCCGTGATGTTGTTGTCAGTATAGAATCTGACAAGGCGCTTATGAATAATGGTGTGCTTATAGAAAAGTTGGATATTGAACTAGCGACTGGAGATCGAGGTGGGACAAATGCGAAGGTGAGGGGGTATTTCGCGGGTGATATGATGCCCATTAGTATAGACTACGGTCCCATGGGGTTGGAGGTAGTGACGGGAAACGCAGGCAAGTTTCTACGCGCCATAGACGTTCTAAATACGGTGGATGGCGGGCGTTTGTCGATATACATGTATCCAGATACTCATAGTGGTAGGACAAATGGCATGTTTTCTATCACGCGGTTTAATATTGTGGGTGCGCCGATTCTTGCGCAGATATTGACTCTCTCCTCTTTAAAAGGAATAAGCAATACGTTGAGTGGTAGTGGTATACATTTCAGTAAGTTGAATGTTCCTTTTAATTATAAAAACAATGTAATAAGCTTCGGCGAATCCTGGATGGAGGGTGCTGAGCTTGGGATAAGCTTGGATGGTAGTATAGACCTTGTGGGTAATGACTTTGATATAAGAGGTCAAATAGTTCCTGCATATGCTGTGAACAAAATGGTGTGGAGTGCTCCGATTATAGGCAAGATACTTACGGGTGGTTACAGTCGTGGTATAGTTGCCATAGACTACAAAGTGAAGGGTACTGCTAAGCAGCATGATATATCGGTAAACTTTCTCTCCATCTTAACGCCGAATTTGCTCAAGAGAGTGTTAAAGGTCTTAGATTACAAGATGAAGCAGGAGAGCGAGTCTTCTGCTTCACATCAGCATGATAAAGTTGCCTAGGTATGTAATTTTGTTTGAAAGAGCATGTGGTGTTATAGCTGGGTATTTTTGACTTTTTGTTCCTCCTGCGGTGTGCATAGTGCTTTGTGTTGTGTATCAATTTGCGCTTTGGGGGCTCCGTATCTAGCTAGATTGATTATTTAGTGTATTGTAGTATAATCAACGCTGACTGTGCCCACGGGGGTGGAACTTACGCTTGGATTATGTCAATCGATTGTAATGTTGTGGAGAATGTGCGTTATTCTAGGGTTTTGCTGAAGGTATCGGGAGAGGCACTTGCCGGAGAGAGAGGTTTTGGGTTCGATCAGGATGTCATAGGAAAGTTGTCGTGTGACTTGAAGAAGGTGAGAGAATCTGGGGTGGAGCTGTGTATTGTGGTTGGTGGTGGCAATATCTTCCGTGGCTCATCTACCTCGTTTGGCTTTGAAAGAGCTAGTAATGATTATGTAGGTATGCTTGCTACTATGATCAATGCCTTAGCGTTGCAGAATTCACTTGAGGATATGGGGATAGCGAGTAGGGTGCTTTCTGCTATTCCGATGACTGCTGTGTGTGAGACGTACATTAGAAGGCGTGCTATACGTCATCTAGAGAAGGGCAGAGTGGTTATATGTGCTGCAGGGATTGGTAGCCCTTTCTTTACTACGGATACCGCTGCTGTGTTGAGAAGCATAGAGATGCGTTGTGATGCTATATTCAAGGGCACACAGGTGGATGGTGTATATTCATCAGATCCAAAGAAGGATTGTTCTGCTACAAGATACGACAAAATCTCCTACCATGACTTACTTGCGTCAGATTTAAAGATAATGGATGCTGCCGCGGTGTCGCTCGCGAGGGAGAATTCTATTCCTATAATTGTGTTTGATCTAGGGAAAGAGAATGCTTTTTCGGAAGTGATGAAGGGAAGGGGTACGTTTACTACTATATCTGGATAGGAGGGGAAGTGGCTACTGGAGCGATTAGGCAATATGCTCAAGAGAGGATGGACAAGACTTATGCCATGTTCTTGAATGACATATCGGGTATACGGACAGGAAGGGTGAGTGCGTCGTTGTTGGACGGTATTTCTGTCAGTTACTACGGCAATAAGGTGAAATTGAACACAGTTTCTAGCATATCGGTAAATGGTCGTACGCTGTTGGTTTCTCTTTGGGATGCTAGTATTCTAGGAGAGGTGAAGTCGGCTATTGAAGCTTCTAACATGGGATTTGGTATGACGTGTGAGTCAAGTACTGTTAGGCTTGTCGTTCCTGAGCTCACGAATGATGTGCGGAAGAACTTGGTTAAAATGCTGAACAAACTCGCTGAGGAGAGCAAGGTTTCTATACGTAACATCAGGAGAGATGCCATAGAGAGGCTGAAGTCTCTGCAAGATAACAAAGAAATATCAGAAGATGACATGCATGGTGTTAGTGCGGAAATCCAGAAAATTACCGATTCTTTTATCAAGAAAATTGCCGATGCTTATACCAGCAAGGAAAGTGAGATCCTAGGTTAGAAGGGCGAGGAGTATTCTTTATCCTTGGGTTATATAGGTTGCTTAGGTGTATTGCATTGCAATATGGCTTCAAAGCGCGCGGGTGTTGCTGGCCAGAATCCTTCGAAAAAGTGATATACAGTTCTTTGTGCCAGGGTTGCGTGTTATTTTATGTAGGTTGCGGGAGGACGCAGTTATTAGTAGTGGTAAGTGTAAGTTGTGGTTAAGGATTGAAGCGGTGGTATAGGGGCGAAGTTGTTGCATAGGACAGGTACGTAACCAAGATGTAATAACATGGGTGTAACATTTGCTGTAAAAGTCTTGAGATGATAACTTGTCAGCAGCTTGTATGGCCGTTTTGTGGAGATTATTTTAATAGGGAGCTGTTCTAGTATGTAGGATGCTATTGGTATGATACGAGAAATGTGCTAGATAGTACTCTGGTGAGCGCGTGTGACAAGGTGCGGATAGTAAATTTAATACGGCGGCATAGGCGATGTTCTTTGCTGGGGATAAACTTGTTTCGGGGGTGTGGTGAAGGTCAGTGGAGTTCGAGAAATGCCTAAGCGTTGCATTGAAAAGTTAAAGACACGTTTGTCGAGTTGTAAAGTACGTGCAGTAGATAGGAACTTTCTTATAAGGTTGGTAACTGCGGGATTTTGGGGAGGAGCGTTCGTAGTTGGGTTAAGTTATGGTGGGGTACTATTTTACCTTTTGCTATTTTCTTTAGCGATGGTATCGTCTTTTGAGTGGCATCAGATGACTTGTGGTCACAGGTGGTTTTACATTCCTGCTGTAGCAATGATAGCTTTGCCGTATGCTTCTATGGCGTATATATATACTCTTCCTCATGGAACTATAATATTGTCCTGGTTAATACTGAGTATTTGGAGCACGGATACTGCGGCGTATTTTCTAGGGCGGACCTTAGGCACTCGTAAGATCATTCCGGCTATTAGCCCTGGTAAAACCTGGGTTGGTTTATGGGCTGGTATAGCTTTTAGTGCGGTGAGCACTTTGGTTATGTCTGTAATTTTTGGCATATTTTATGTGCCGCACTCAATTCTGATAGGAGCTGTAATAGCGGTAGTGGCACAGTGTGGTGATGTTACAGAGTCAGCCGTGAAGCGTATGTGTAAAGTGAAGGATAGTGGGTTTATTGTACCGGGGCATGGTGGGGTGATGGATAGAATGGATGGGTTCATATTCACTGCGCCGCTTGTGGCATACTATGTGAAGCACTTTTCTAAGTTCTTTATCGGTTAGTGTATTGTGATTCACTGGTGTGGGATAGGTATGATGGGTATCAAATCCTTCTCACATAGTTAAGCAGGCTAAGTGGCATTTGCTTATTAGGCCGGTAGGTGTTTTTGTTACATCTCGAAGGGTGCGGGTGTTGGTCATATAGTGTGAGAGAGATTCTTATGTGTATATGGTCGGCTCATGGTCTTTTGAATCCCAGGGATGTTGGAGGACATTGCTTGCTGCGTGTAGACAAGATCAAGAAAGCAACAGCATCTTAGGTGGTATAGGGATTTAGCTGTTGGTTTGATAAAGTAATTTTCTAAAGTGTGTATTGCGTCCGATCATTTGGGAGAGTAGCACGTAAAATGTGCGTTTGCTGTGCAATGCACAAAACATCTGAAACTGTTGTCAGGGCAAAGATACGGTTTGGTAGTATGGTTTTTAGTGTTCCTGTTTATTTAAGCAGTGTTCCAAAGTTTTTAATTGAACTATATTTGTGAGATGCCATTGAGAATCTGCTCTAGGAATGCTCGTAGATTTCCTAAAGCGAGTAGTGATGATAATTTTGCAGTGTCTTTTAGTGAGAGGGGTGCATCAAGCAATGCCCATTCGTCGTCTTGCAAACCTTATCACAAGGTGACGTTTTGCAATTTGGAATCTAAAGACCTGGCGGTGGTTATCCGGGGGCTTTAGTTTACTTAGTGCAGCTTTTCTACTTACTTCGAGAGTGTGATTTACGTCTATCTAGAGCCATATATGAGATATTATTAGTTACTTTTTAGTGCTGTAGCTAGGTATTAAGTTTATCTAAGATACTCCTATCAAGCTTGCCCCGGAATTTATTGTGAGGTGAATTTGGAGTTTCGTATATTGATACACTAGAGTTCTACTATTGAGAAACAAGTACATAGTACATTTTGCTTTGGTAACGGGTGCACGTAGGGTAGGTAGTTCATGCTAAAGTTTATTCCGGGGCTTTGATAATTTCGGCTGCTTTTTCTCTAAGATGTGTTGAATTATGGAAGCACGATTGGTGAGCTGCAGTGTATTTACTAGCTAGGTAGCTCGTTTTTTATTAGCCCGATATTGTTTAGGAACGGGTTTAATTTACGAGTTGACTAAGTAACCACGCTTTTCCATATATCTAGAAGCAGTCTCTATGCATGTTTTGTTTAGCAGTCTTAGATCTTAGAATGCAGTATCAAGTTTTTATATGTCTGGTAGCGGCTGTTGAGTTTAACTTGAAGCGCTGTACGTAATTTGTGTTTTTATATCTAAGGCTCTTTATACTGTATATGCCTTGAGTTTTGTAATCGGGTACAGGTTTTTATATTTGGAGCTCTTGTACTGTGTTTACCCCGGGATTTATTATTGGGTAGGCTTGATATTCAGGTTCTATCATCGCAGCTATTCATGGCGCTATTACAGATAAATTTGGAATTTTGTAGATTGGTTATCTAGTATTCTATTATTGGATTTCTAAGGTAAGACATAGTGCACATTGCTTTGAGCACTAATCGTATGTCTGGTCGTGAATTATTCATCTAAACCAATACTAATTACAATGCTGCAATAGTTTTTAGCTATTTAACCCCGATATCTATTGCATTGCGGCAGTATTATTAGAAAAAGATGGAGCAGAATATCTACTAGCTAAGGAGTTAGCTTATGATGTTGTTACTGGACAGACTGATAAGCTTACTGCTGCTCTTGCCAAGACTTCCGGTAAAGACATCGTTCAGTTTGCTAAGGCGGTGGAGATTTCTGCTCCTAAGATCGATGAGAAGGTTTGTGCGACGAAAGATCGCGAAGGTGGGAGTGGTAATAAATACGGTGTTTACGGAGCGACTACCGATGATTCATCAACATATCCAAGGGCACGATGTGGTGCTGCAGGGCACAATAGTCAGAGTGGAAGTCCAAGCACTCCACAGGTTTTGCATGACTTTGCGGAGAAAACTCTGTTAGGAGATGGTAGTAAGAACTGGCCCACATCAAGCGGCACTGGAACTCCAAAGCCAGAAACTAATGACAACGCCAAAGCTGTCGCTGGAGACCTAACAAAGCTCAACTCTGACGAAAAAACCATAGTAGCAGGGTTATTAGCCAAAACTATTGAAGGGGGTGAGGTTGTGGAAATCAGGGCGGTTTCTTCTACTTTCGCAAAAACCTAAAAATAGTTGCTAACGCTTCCGTCGTGGTCCACTTTGGGTATTATGATGATTATGCATAGAGTATGTGCTGTGTAGGTACGTTACAGTAGCATAACGTGCAGCCTCCTAGTCCTCTATTATAGTGTTAAAGGTTTATAACTAGGACCCTATTTTAGATCATTGCTGGGGTTGTTGAGATTGGGGCGGTATCTTCCACTTCTGTGATGGGTTGCTTAGGATTCAATTATTAAGAACGGAGAGATTAAGTGTTGAGTAAGCACAACGCAATCCAATCCGTCTTTTATCCTGAATACCCTAGCTAAGTAACGGCGAAATTAGTGCTGGATTTGAGGTGCTGTTACTCAGGAGTTTCATGTATGGAATTAGTTCAGGGTTGCGTGAATACGTTTACGTTACAGACATCTAATATCTAAGATTTTTGGTGCTATTATCAGGCACTTGGTTGATACCAGGATAAGTTATCTAGGATATCATTTCAGGATAAGGGTAATGAATTATGTTGTTGAGAAGTTAGTGTGCGCTTTCTTTTGACTTCACAAGTACTTCCAGGTGCGTTTCTACCGCGCGTGCTTGGTCAACTTTTGGTGTTATGCATATGTTACCAAGCGTTGTATATCAAATCTATGTAATAGCCTATTCTGCAGAATATCTTGCAGTCTAAGCGTTGCACACAAAACTAAAGCCCGTAACAAGTATTTGCCCTTGTTCTGACACCCGATAACTATACCGCTAATAAATGCATCAGAATTCAAAAACGCAACAGATATGGGTGGAGACTTATCACAGCTGTCTAGTCTAAGACGTTAGTAAAAATGCTCAAAACACGCCACATACAAGATGTAATTTCTTTATCTTGTAGCCCTAAGCAAAAGCACAGGTCCGTTTATGATGGGGTCCCCGAACACACTGTGCATTGAGAATCTTGCTATAGGCATCTCTTGTAGCGAGACACACAGAAACAACGATCCATATAAATTAAGTACCATGTTGTTTCTGTCCTGCTCCTTCTATAGCCTCTGGGCCAGTGGTAACACATTGATTAAGATCACTGCTCACAGTATCTGCCGAAGGTTCTAATAATGAAGTAGCGCTGGTAGATGCCTCAAGATTTGTCGCTTGCAAGCTGCCTGTTAAGTAACTTTTTGTCCTTACACTAAGATCAAGAAGTTGATCTGGCTCGTCCTCGAGGATTTCTGAAATTATATCATCTGACACATGTTTATTAGCTAAAACAAGTTCGGAAATTTTTTGACAGGAGCTATCTATGCAGATCTTAGTGTTCCATTCTGTCATCGCCATGCATTGCGTGGACGCATCATGTACTAGAGAAGAAGGCAGAGAAGTATGTGCTACTGTCGCAGGAGTGTCGCCCTGATACGGTTTCTTTATGTCGCATTCTTGTGCATTGCTGACATAATGTAGTGGTGAGTGTGCTGTATCTTGTGTTTTTTCAAGGTGTAGAGCATTACCACGTCCGCGTTTGCTATATCTTTTCTCAGCTAAAGTACCTCTTTTGGCAAATAGGTTCTCTCCAAGATAGCAAGAAGTAGTGTTGGTTGCGGGTTGTATGCCAGCAAACGAGCGGTTAGCTATAGTCTCAATAGAGACAGATGTTGCTGAATCTAGAAGGGGCAAGCAAGAGGTATATGTGTCCTTTTGGTTAGAAAAAGGTTTAGGAACCATAGTAGTACGCGGATTTCTAAAAAAATTGCGTTCATAAGGTGATGTGTTAGTTTTGATTTCCCTTTTTTTCTGTTCTTTTTTGAGCGTTTTTTCCCCTGCAGTCGAGTTGTGCCCACATCCCACATTGCTGCTTACGTGTTCAATATTTCGGGCCACAGACTCATTGCATTTTACTGAATGCCCCATGTACATAGGGCTTGGTGCAGCATAGCGAACATATGTACCATGATAGCCTGGGTATAAATTACTGCTATTGTATGGCGAAGCGAGAAAATGAGGTCTGTAAGCATTAACCCCATACGTATAATGAGTATGCGTTGCGATTGGTCTATGACCACTACTAGGTGCCAGCAATGATTGTAAGACACTGGGTAGCGGCATTCTAACCCCTTGTTCGGATGCCAAAGTAGTAGCCTTATTTTGCTGCAAACTATTCCCGCTGGGTGCATGTTGTAATGACCATGTAGGGCACGCGTGCGTACTTGGATGCTTGACTATATATGACATGTTATAATTCTGCATTAAGTGCACGGCAGAAAGCCTATCTGTAAGATGTACAGGACAATAACCATGGTTTGTAGGTGTGGATAAAGTAGGGCCACGGTAATGTTGTAGAAATGAATTCTGGCTTTGTGACAGGTAATTAGAGGTTATTACGGTGGGCGCTCTTAGAATTAGCGGCGGAGACACAAGAGACGCCATACTTCTTGTTAATGCACTACTGGTGCTATGAGGAGTATTGTGTATTGTTGCGTCAGGTACGTGCGCAAAAAAGCTATGGATGAAGTTTTCAAGTGCACGTATGCCCACATTGCTCTTACCTGTATCCATCATGTACTGCTTTTGAAGTAATGTGCAATTTTTTTCCATTGTTAGTGCTGTTTCTGTGCTATTAGTAAGTGTGCTCTGGCGCTGCTGCAATCCTTTGGTACTGCCAGCCTCACTAGATGATTCATATACCATTTTAGCGTGAGGTTTTGGGATGTCTTTCCGGCTGTTTTCCGCAATTACACTGATACTAGATGTATTGTTTGTCCATGCTGCATCTGAGTGCACGGGTACAGGCATATTGGCCCCACTAGGTTCCACCTCCGAAGATATAAAGGCAGCACTTTCAGTTATGGCAGGCGCTGTTAAAACATTCTGTACTATGATGAGCTCCAGTTCATCATAGAAATGCAAAAATTCTCCCCTGGAACTCAATTTCTTTGTTGCAAAGTATGACTGAAACTCAAATATATTTTTACTGTTCACATGAGTATTTTCTACGCCAAAATACCTGCTGTTAAATGCTAAAGCATTCGTGAGTAGGGATACGTAGACGTTTAGCATAGTGTCTTGAGGAGGATCACCTACACGACGTGGTAAAAAGATATAACGCATCGAGCTAAGTACAATATTTACATATTCCTCAACCAAGGTTGCTGTAGATGATTTTTTTTCAGTTTTCATATGCCACACCTCAGGTGTTTTTGTTTGTCTTCCGGTTGTTCTTGTTATGATTCTTTTGAAATCACGTAGCACTAGTCGGTCCAAGTAATGAACATTGTCTATGATGTATTTCAGACCATCATGAAACTCCTGAGTAACAGCTAGCGCTTCAGGCAGCATAGCGGGACCTATGCGTCTGTTTATTAGATCAATTTGTAAAGGACGTGTTATTCCAAGTAATTTGAGTTGTTTAGGAATATCAGCAGTATTTTGTAGTTCTTGGATTGAACATGCAGCTTGCGATATTCTACATAAAACATCATGCAAGATTGCTGGTAGCTCGCTCGGAGTAGCGATAGAGTTGTAGGTACGCTGAGTTTCGTAGTGAGCACTCTGAGTCAGGAATTCATCAAGTAGTGAAACAAGGCGATGCTGTGTAGTTTGGAATATAAGAAGCTGGTGGTTTTGATAACACTCAAAGTGCTCAATTTCCTCTCCTAAGACTACAAGACGTTTTACCTTATTGGATAAGGTTGGATAGTACAATTTATGGAAATGAAGTGCTTTCGATGTGATTCGTAAGATTTCAGTGTGTAGAATATTGATGTATTCTGGGTTCATTTCCGGTTCCAGTACGCTCCCAGCAGCGGCTATACGACTTCTCTTCAGTAAGGCGTTTCTTACGTTCTTTAAGAGTGTGAGACACTTGTGTAGCACATGACTATCGTTGAATAATTCACGTGTCACCACGGCTTCATGTGAGAACTTTATTAAGATCCGCAACCATATCGCACGTTCACCAACAGTTAGAACGTATGGGATCTTCTCCAAAAGCGTCATAAGGGGATAATACACAGCCATGTTAGGAAGACAAATTTTTGTCAGGTTGCTGAGCACGGTTTTTCTCACTCTTCCTACGCACTCTTCGAGATCGCTGTTAGTAAAAAACCTTTTTCTAACCGGTTTTAGAGTCTCCATTAGTATGTACAGCACGTCGCGAAGTTTCTCGGTTGTGATTAGCAATTGAGAGGAAGCTATAGCATTCAGATCACTATACGTGGATGTGTACACATCGTTCTCATGCATTCTTAGCTTACTGAGGCAAATGAGTACTCTAATAGCTTCTAATGCTTTGAGAGCTCCATGGTAATATTCCTTCTCATGACATGCCACTTCGACACTTAAAGCAGAATATACACTCTCTATTTCTTCTTTTACGGATAGTATAGTCTCCTCTGTGCAGGTTGCTGATAAATGCCGAGAAAGCTTAAAGACTTCCTCTAACATATAAAAATTTAAAAGGCGTGCATGCTCTAGTATACTGATACGCGTTGCTTCAGCTTGTCCCATATCATCCCTCAACTCAAAACAATACGCACTATATTGGTAAAAATCTTTACGTATTACTCAGAATAGGCACTGCATTTTGAATAAAAGTCAATAAATTTTAAAAAATTTACTAAATTTATAAAAAAGTTTACCAAAACATGATGAGCATGATACACAGATGCTCGTGCTACGTGAGAGGTGTTTGGAGTCCCACAATTCTAACGAGGGTGTATGTAATAGTGTTTTACCGAGGAATGTATGCTGTTGTAGGCCATATCGTGCCGTAGTGCATGAGTAGGCTCGAGCTTCCTTGTTGCAAGGTTAGAGCACGGGGGTTTTCTGCCTGCTGAGTAAGCCGTTGTGATGCGCCACCGTTGCATCCAGTATCAGTATGTTAGATGCGGTACATGAAAACTCCACGTCTATTGCTAGACCTTCCGGGTTATCACGCAATACCGCCTTACAAAACTTAGCGCAGGTTGGTCTTTTATTTGTTTTTAAAGTGCTGTTCTAGCCTTTGTAAAACTTCTTTGTACCCATCTTCTATGTTGCCTATGTCGAACCTGTACAGATCTTTATCCAGCACCGTAAGGGTAGATGTATCCCAAAGCCTACAAGTATCAGGGCTAATTTCGTCTCCTAGAACAATTTCCTGCTCAGAATGCGAATCTTTACCAAATTCCAGCTTAAAATCCACGAGTAAGATCTTAACTTCGGAAAAGAGTGCACTCAGAATATTATTAGCTTGCAGTGCTATTTCCCGCATGCGTGCGAGCTCGCTTTTTGAAGCAAGACCAAAGCAAGTTGCATGATCCTCTGCTATCATCGGGTCTGACAGTTCGTCGTTTTTATAATAGAACTCCACTATGGGTTCAGCCAGAACCTTACCCTTAGGAATTCCGAACTTTTTACACATGCTTCCAGCTGCGATATTTCTAACTACCACTTCTAGAGGAATCATGTTCAACTTGCTGACCAACTGTTCTTTGTCATTCAAAAATGACAAAAAGTGTGTACGTATGCCACTCGCTTCAAGGTGTTCCATCAGAAGAGAACTTATTCTGTTAGTTAATGCACCTTTTCCCTGTATCTCACTCTTTCTTTGTGCATTGAACGCTGTAAGAGTATCTTTAAAATGCTGTATCACCGCCCTTTCATTTTCCGGGTG
Source organism: Anaplasma phagocytophilum str. Webster (assembly GCF_000964685.1). Lineage (GTDB taxonomy): Bacteria > Pseudomonadota > Alphaproteobacteria > Rickettsiales > Anaplasmataceae > Anaplasma > Anaplasma phagocytophilum. The sequence continues at coordinate 378,649 of NZ_LANS01000001.1, read as the reverse complement.
GCGCAGAATAATCTTGGCCTTACCCTCATATAGAACTTCTCGTGTATTTTCCATTGTGTTCCTCTTACTTTGCAGCATTGTACCAATTTGGTAGATAATTTTGCAAAAAAAATGTACACATTTGCTGTCTTCGGGACACCATAAAAACAAGTTTAGGGATAGGGGAATATGAAAGTAGGTGGATTTCAACCGGTGCGAGGTACAAAGGACTTACTTTCTGAAGAATATTACAAATTATTCCATATACAAAATGTTGCTCAAGAAATAGGAGAGCGCTTTGGTTTTATGCCTGTGCAAACCCCTATATTTGAATTCCAAGAGGTTTTTTGCAAAACTCTGGGGGACTCTACAGACGTTATCGGCAAGGAAATGTATACTTTTGCGGATCGTGGTGGGGATGTACTTGCGTTGCGTCCGGAATTTACTGCTGCAATCGTGCGGTTATTGTTGAGCGAAAAAATGCAGCCACCGGCACGACTATTCACGGCAGGCCCAGTGTTTCGCTATGAGCGACCGCAGAAATGTCGGCAGAGACAGTTTCACCAAATAAATTATGAATGCTTTGGCGCAGGTGGAAGCCAAGCTGACGCTGAAATTATCTCTCTAGCATATTGTGTTCTGGAAGTGTTTGGGTTGCACTGTGATGTCACGCTAGAAATAAATTCCCTGGGAAGTAGCGAGTGCATGAACGCCTACAGGGCTAGCTTACTTAGTTTTTTTGAGAAGTATCGCTCTGAGCTTTCTGAGGATAGCAGGAGAAGGTTGCAGACTAATCCTCTGAGAATTCTAGATTCGAAAGATGCTACTGATAAAGAAATACTCAGTACTGCGCCTTCAATCGAGGATTTTTACGATGCTGAGACTAGAGCTTCCTTTGAAGGATTGAAGGACCATCTCACGAATTTGGGTATACCATATGCAGTGAATCGAAGATTGGTGAGGGGGTTGGACTACTATACCGGCACCGTTTTTGAGTATAAAACATCGAGCCTGGGGGCACAGGATGCGATAATTGCTGGTGGTAGATACGACAATCTTGTAGCAGCTATGGGCGGTGAAAATGTACCCGCAATAGGATTTGCTGGTGGGGTGGAAAGACTTGCGGCATTGATGAGCTATTCTAGGACACGAAAGTTCTGTGTATTTATTTTACCGATTTCTGAGGAAGTCGTAAGTCATGCAATGCGTATCACCTATGAGATTAGACGGACTTTATCCGGCGTCCAAGTGATCTGCGACATAGTGACCAGATTAAAAACGGGCATCAAACGGGCAGATAGACAGAAAGCTGATATTGCACTGATTCTAGGAGATGAAGAGGTAAACCGTAACGCAGTATCATGCAAGAACATGCTGACAGGAAAACAAGAAGAAATCAGCATAAGCAACATTACGGAATATCTTAAAGCGATGATGGCAGAGAGACAGTAGTTCACCATGTACGAACCAGAAAAAGGCCACGGGTATGGTCTTTGGGGAACGCGCGCTATGTGTTGAAGCTACGCCAAAGATTTGAGTATGTTCTATAAAAACCTGCTAATTCCGCATTTTGCTCGTGGAAAAATTCTAGCAGTGGTCCATTTTCATGCCTCTTCTTCACACTCTGGATATGTAACTGAAGACAACTTTGGCTCAGGAAACAACTTCGCCAGTTACTTATCTGTATAAATTTGGGTCATGTCACGAAGTGTGACTGAATATCATTTAACTTTGATTCCTCTAGATCAACCCTAACGGCATTTCTGTATACCCATTGCACTTTGGATCATGCTACGAGGTGACTGTAGATTCCTTGGGCTTTGATACAAGAACAACTTTACCAGTTTTTCTCGTCCATAGTACTTGTGACCAAGCTACAAAGTAACCACAGATTACTGATCTTGACACAACAGCAGCCCTACAAGCTATTTATTCTTTGCATCAATTGCACTTTGAATCATGTCACGAAGTGACTGAAGATCACTTGCTCCTACAAATACAGAATCACCAACAACAATAGTAGGCGTACCGCTGACATTGAGGTTCGCAGCTAGAGTCTTGGTATCTGCCAGCATTTTAGAAATTCTTTCGTCATTCTGCACCAAAGACCTTTCCAACTCTTCCCATGATATCCCAATAGACTCCGCAATATCTGCTATCTCAGTCTCGCTAAACATCTTATTGTGTACCAGAGCAGCATAGTAAAAGTCGATGTACTTTTCAGGGTTGATAAAATGCACGGCAAGCGCAGCACGCGCCGCAAGCATAGAGGCTTCTCCCAACAAAGGAAGGTCCCTAAGCATCACTCCTACCCTACCATCAGCCAAAATTTCCTTAATTTGAGGAAGCATCGTGCGACAATATCCACACGAATAATCGAAGAACTCTACTAAGAACACTTCCCCCTTCTTATTACCAAACAGTGGATAAGAGGTATCCTCAAGAAGATCCTTGTTCTCCAACACCCTCTTACGCATCTCGGCTTTATTTAGTGCAACCTGTCCTTTGCTCAAAGCGCTCACGACCTTATGAGGATTTTTATATATATACTCCTCTATCATGGCCTCGATTTCCTGCTGATTTTGGTTTTTAACTCCAGAGACCCAGCGACTTATTAGCGGGAAACTTGCTACCAAAACCACCAGACTCAACAGGCAGAACACTCTCCCCATCTTAAACTCCAGACCACTCATGCAACCACCACAGCTAACACTAGTGTATGAAAATGTCAATAACAATTTCCTCAAATACAGGCAGCTTGATGCGCCTATTACATGCCCACGTTGTAGGTACAAAATTGAGTAATTTAAAAACCATGGGCTCTAATCTTGCAGTTATATAAACTCGGATCGTAGCGCATATATGTTGGTCCAAAGGGAATGTGTGACTGCATTTTATGGACATGGTTTACTAGGTTAAACGACTGTTTTATTGTGAGAGATATAGGGACGGCGTTATAATTCCGGTTTTAAAGGCAGAGATATGCGCACATCACACATTGCAACATGGTTAGGTACTTGTTGCATCATGGTCCTTCTTATGGTTTTTGTTGGTGGTGTGACGCGTCTGACAAATTCTGGATTATCTATTACTGAATGGCGCCCTGTAACTGGTGTGCTGCCCCCAATCAGTGACGCCGATTGGGCGAAAGAACACGAGAAATACGCAAAGACCCCTGAGTATCTCTACATTAATTCTGGAATCTCACTGAGTGACTTCAAGCGCATATACATGACAGAATATGTGCATAGATTACTGGGCAGGATTCTCGGCATTATATTCTTCGTACCTATGCTTTATTTTGCAGTAAAAAGGCAAATCAAAGGAGCCCTGGCTGCACGACTTGGTATAGTAGCATTATTGGGCGCATTACAGGGTGCAATGGGATGGTTTATGGTGAAGAGTGGTCTGGTAGATGTACCTTATGTAAGCCATTTCAGGCTCGCCGCACACTTATTTCTAACAATTTTGCTGTTTTCTCTGCTATGGCATAGCTTTTTAGAAAGTAGAGGTGTAGTTGCAGTACATAAAGTTACACATGGCAAATATATTTTTGCGATATTTATGCTTGTGATAACAGTGTTGCAGATGGTATTAGGTGCGTTGGTAGCTGGCTTGGACGCTGGTCTTATCTTCAACACTTTTCCTCTAATGGATGGAGACATAATTCCGAGCCAAATACTTTCTGGAGAGCTATTAACCGGTAAATTTCTATACAATGCAGTTGTTGTACAGTTTCTGCACCGGTTTTTTGCTACTGTTGTGCTGGTGGGAGCGGTGGCTATACCCCTACTGATGCGATTCAAAGAGTCGTGGATGCTGTGTTTTGGTATCGTATTGCAATTTTTGTTTGGCGTGGCAACTTTGGTTCATGGAGTACCACTGTATCTGGCGTCTTTGCATCAAATATGGAGTTTTGTAGTAGTGGCTTTGGAGGTTTATATACTGAAAGTGATCAGAAAAGTGTAGCCGTACTAATGGTATAACGCGTTCCTAACACTCACGTCGTTTGTACCCGATAGAGGCTAGTATTAGATAGAAGGTGGATTCACAAATGTTTAGCGTCCACTAGGGCTAGAGTCTTGCTCAGGAAGATGCAAAAAACTCACGTGTTCACTCTCTTATCTAAGGCAGTGCTGCAGGCATATCATCAGTTGCTGTGCTCTTCTCCGTGTTTGACAATCCTTATCCTGCATAAATATGACTTCTCACATGCGGATTGCATTGGTGTTTTCTAAGAAGGTATAAGCTGAAAAGACATCTGGTACACACTCTAATACGCAATATCTTTGTTGATTGATACATGCTTTATAATCTAGCCCGAAACTTATAGGAATTCCCCCTGATACTCTCACTTTTATAAGCTGCGGATCCACATACTTAGCTTCCTTTGGTTGCCCTCATTGTGATACGCAAAAGCCTTGTTGAACACGCTTTCTTTGCCTCCTTCTGCACCTGCTCATATCTATCTGAAGGAACCATAACTTTCCTCTTGCGGATTTACCTGTCTTTTACGGTTGTGTCTGAGGCTCTGGCGCTAAGTTTACTACTTGTGCTTGTGAAAATGTGTTCTCATGGTTATGGTCTGCAAGTATTATGGTGCCACCTCGCTCTGCCCGTGTCAGAATGAGCTCCTTTAGCATTGCTACAGATGCAGAGTCTAAATTTGCAAAAGGCTCGTCCAGCATCCAAACGTGTGTATTGAATATCAATAGTCTAGACAAAGCCACTTTTCTCTTCCAACCTGAAGATAAGTGCCTAAACTTGGTGTGCAATACGCGGTGCAACTCAAAGAAGTTTACTGCGGCAAGGATGAGGTTATCATTACCCCGTGTATTGGCCCAAAATTCAAGGATATCAACCACCATCAGATGCTCGTGGCATGCATTCTTATGGCCTATGTACGTTATGTCAGAAATACACGTGCTAGATATTGTTATAGCCTCGCCATTCAGAGTTATTTTCCCAAATCTTACGGGAACTAAACCTACCATAGAGCGCAGTAACGAGGTTTTCCCGCTCCCGTTTTTTCCCGCAATAACCGTTATCGATCCTTGATTAGCGATAAAACTGAGATTCCGAAACAGAACACGCTCTCCCCTTACACACGTTACATTAGAGCACTCTATCATTTAAAGCACCACAAACACTGATAGCTGTCAACCTGAGTACTTTGCTAGCATCCTTCCAAACAAATGGCAAGTTCCAGGCCATATGTTAGTGCATATAGGGGCCGTTATGTCAATATATGCGCCTAAGTCTTGCTTTAACCGTGCAGGTTTAAGTTATTTGAAGCTATATAGTAGTGGCAGTACTAATGGAATACGAGTCATGACGAAAGCAGACACAGAGTCACCGCTCCATTATAGGCGCTAGATAAAGATAGCAGCGCTATGGCGGCGGCTATAGCAATTTGTAGACATTATTACGCAGAGTCAGTAAATGTTTAGGAAGGAGTTCTAGCTCACATTTTTAGTTAACGAAGAAACAAAGCACCATAGAATTATGCGGAACTGGTGGCCCCCTTATAGCCAGTATACTGCCCGTCGGGATGACTCTCATTGCTGTACATATCGCATTACGATCTAAAGCCGTAGTGCAACACGACATGAAGCGAGTTACGTTTGCATAACTATCCTTTGAAACGGAAAAAAGTTCACTATCCAGCCCGTTTTCCAACACTATGTATCCATATGTACCGCTTTATACATAGATAAGACAGTATAGGTATCTGTGCCCCTATAGAGCATGAGTGCTGCGTGATATAGTGAAGTTGTTAGCCCATATACTGCTTCTTCATTCATTTGCGTGTCGCTCGTAGTGGAAAGGCATTATTAGTGCCATGAACGTCAGCGAATCCATAGGAGCCTTTATGTCTACCGTGAGGCATTTATAGCTCTGAGTGCTCCAGATTTTAAGTACTAATATTCTGTGATGCAAAAAAGTGAGCAGGATTTCGCGAATCAAGGAGACAAATATGTTGTGATAGGGTCTATAAAAACCAGGGATGGGAGATTGAAGAAAAAGCAGTATGAAATAAGTAGGAGCATGAGTGTAGATAGGCACCGATTTATAGATGTCCACGCACCGTAGGAAGAGCGTTAGCTCTATATTATGGCCTTCCCTGACACCGAATCCAACAGTAGCGAGCACCCCAGGCAAAATCTGCTGGCTCAGATTTTAGGAGCCAAAACCTTCTCTCTTGCACTACTTCTTTCTTAAAAACGCAGGGACATCAAACGACTTACTATTCCAGTTTAAAGAGGAATTGCGATTTCCAGAGCCACGAGAAAACAAATCAGCCTCTGCCGGAGCACCACTACTCTCTTGTCCAGCCCTAGCATAACCAGAGACCCCAACTCTTGCGGAATCTCCCCCAACATCCGAGACACCCAGATCACTTTCCGAGCCCCTAGTCATTCTACCCTTGGGATTTGAAGTATGAGTACTATCTATACCCGTAGCCAGAACAGATACCCTAATTCTACCAGCACTATTCTCATCGAAGGTAGATCCGAAGATTATATTCGCCTCCTCATCAACTTCCTCCCGTATCCGGTTTGCGGCAGCATCAACCTCAAACAGCGTCATATCCATTCCACCGGTTATATTTATGAGAATACCCCGCGCACCCTTCATAGATATATTGTCCAGCAAAGGATTAGAGATAGCAGCTTCGGCAGCAGCAACTGCTCTATGCTCACCCTCTGCCTCTCCCGTACCCATCATGGCCTTGCCCATCTCACTCATGACAACCTTAACGTCAGCGAAGTCTAGGTTTATCAACCCTGGCATAACCATTAAGTCTGTGATACCACGCACGCCCGTATACTGTACTGTGTTCTTAAGAGTCCGTACTGTAAGGTTGGCGTCACACCATAACAAGTGAAGAGCAATCTCCCGCGCTATCTATTCTAAAATTCGATATATTACCACCTGTTGAAGCCACAGCAAAACTGCGCGCATTAAGGATCGATGACGGTAAATTACAAAGTTCTCTAACTAATAATTGGCAATGTTACGTCACTTTGCCCCATATACTTGCCCCCAGCTTCGTCGTAAGACTTGCTGCAACGTTCCTTGCCTGAAAAAAAGAGGAACTGGCATGCGCCCTCAAACGCATATACCTTCACAGGTAACGGAGATGTATTAGAGAATTCCAGAGTTACGTAGCCTGACCACCCTGGTTCAAGAGGCGTCACATTAACTACGATGCCACAGCGAGCGTATGTTGACTTTCCAACACAAACAACCATAACGTCTCGTGGGATGTTAAAGTACTCTACAGTCTTGGCTAGCATAAAGCTGTTTGGTGGAATGATGCAGAAATCTCCTTCACGATCAACAAAGCTATCTTGCGAAAAGTTCTTAGGATCCACTACCACTGAGTGTGTATTGGCAAAAATCTTGAACTTATTATCCAGCCGAGCATCATAGCCATAGGAAGACAAACCATACGACAAAACACCCGTGCCTTCTTTGTGGTCTACGAACGGGGAGATCATACCATCTTTTAGGGCCCTTTCCTTGATCCAGTGATCAGGCATGACTGACATAAGCAAACCCCTATGCAATAATAAAGAACAAACTAACCTCCAACCCTATACCCAATTTTACATTCCTTCAAGTAGAAACTCTCACAGTACGCATGAGGAACATGATACAACTGGAGATGGTTATACGCGAGCATACGGCGTATTGCAGCCTCTAGACACCCCATCAATGACGATATGAACGAAGCCAAAAAGGAGAACAACAGAAACCGAGGTTATCAAGAGTCTAAGTATAACTCCTCGAATTCCTACACCGGGTGCGCGCACACCGGGAGTACTACCTTCTAACCTCCGTGCCTCAAAATGCACGATGACAAGCAACCCTATATATACCATTAGCGCCGGCACAAACGCATGCTTAACTATACTGGAGTATGAAAGCGCTAAAAACTCGGCCATCAAAAACGCTGCTGCTCCCATGACTGGCGGGGTTATCTGACCATTTATTCCCGCTGATACCTCTATTGCTGCTGCCTTTTCGGGTGTCATCCCCATCTTCTTCATTAGCGGTATGGTGAAGGAACCGACAGTTATGGTATTGGCCACCGAAGACCCTGACATCATACCCATAAATCCCGAGCCTATTACGGCCGCTTTCGCTGGCCCGCCGGACTAGTATCATCTACAAGACGTTGAGCAGGCAGATCATCATAGACACCATCTCCAACAACGCGGTGGTAGAAACCCCCGCGAAAGCAGAGATTTCAGGAGAAGCTGATAACTCAAACCAGCCTTTAACCTATAAGCTAGTTTAGGAGTGATGTACTAAACACCATCCGTATTAGTCACAGATTAGCTTCCTCTCGAAGTACAGATAACCTTTATAAAGTCTGTGGGGAGTTCATGAGGTAGAATGTTATTACAAGGTAGGTAAGATTATAAAGCCGCTGTACGTACCTGCTCAGTATGGAAAATAGCTGATCGTAGTTTGTTCGTGAGTGATACGGCACTAATTTTGCCTAGTAACTTACCTTAACTAGGGTACTCAGAGTGAAAGATGGTTTGTGTAATGCACTTCCGCAACGCTTAATCTCCCCATTCGATATTCTTTGCTAAAGGAAGAACACTTGAGCTTTTTCCTAATTTCTTAGTCTTATGCTAAAAGTAAGGTTTATTGTGCAGGCTTTTTGTCTACCTAGAGATCTATATGTAATACGCATACTTATACTTCACAGAGTATTCGAAAGTAACTTCCGAACTCTGCATGGTGAGGCTCCCTATAACTATAAAACCCCAATTTCTATACCCAAGGTTAACCATGCTGAAGGTAGAAGAAACCGCCCTAATCTCAACAACCTCACCACCTTCAATAGTTTTAGCTAGCAACCCTGCTACTATGGTTTTTTCCTCAGGAGTCAGTTTTGTTAGGTCTCCCGCTACAGCTGTGGCATTATCGTTGCTAGAAGATCCGGTTCCTGTAGATGTTGGCCAGTTCTTACTACCATTACTCAGTAGCGTTTCTCTAACAAAGTCTCTTAAAACCTCTGCCGTTCCGAAACCTGTGCTTGCTACACCCTTTCCACCACACAAAGCAACCCTGTGACTTGTGGTACTTTGTCCATTCGATTCTGTCCCGTACTTCGCAAAGTTGCTCCCACTGTCGTAATTCTTCGTCACACAAACCTTCTTACCAATCTCGGAATGAGAGATTTCCACAGCGTTCGCAAACTGAACAAAGTCTTTACCCGAAGTTTTGGCAAGAGCAGCAGCAAGGTTATCAGTCTGTCCAGTAACAACATCATAAGCTAACTCCTTAGCTAGTAGATATACTGTATCAGCTTCATCTTCCTTACTACCACTATCTCTAATACCCTTGGTCTTCCTTTTAATAATAAGAGTTACTGTGTATGCTCTTATTACATCTACATAGAGATTCATAGGTAATGGGCATACTTACCAGTGTTTTTGAAACTGGAAGAGATCTTCATAGTGCATATTGGGATAATGCCTTCGATATGAGATTCTGTTGCTGCAACTTCCAAATATCTTAGAAAACAACCCTCACATCCAAAGCTAACCGTGGAAATGGTGATAGTAACTCATCTCATATTCTTATGAAGGTAGAAGAAACTGCCCTAATCTCACCGACATGAGCAACATGTAACCTCTCTCACATCTGAGATAATATCTTAAACAGCTTACTTACCCTGGTATAAACCAAGTGTCTGATAATAGCACCAAAAGTCTCAGATTGCTGTAACGAACCTCCACAGCACAGACTATATGTACAATCTACTACTCCTGAGCTAACCATGCTCGTTATGGAGATACGCATATCTCAACAACCTCACCCCCTTCAATAGTTTTAGCTAGTAACCCAGCTACTATGGTTTTTTCTTCAGGGGTTAGCTCCTGTACTAGGTCTGTGGCTACAGCTTTGGCGTTGTCGTTACTGTCAGGTGCAGGAGTTCTTGCCGTATTGCTATTACCGTCAATAGCTGTAGAAGTAGGCCAGTTCTTACTACCATCTATGAGAGCTCCAGCGACAAAGTTCTTAAAGTCTCTGCAGCGCCTGCACCAGACGAACCACCACTTGCCCTCGCCGTAGCCCCACAAACTGTTACTTCATTTTTACCACTTCCGTCCGAACCATTATTAGTTTTCTCAGCATACTTTCCATACGGTGCGCTACTCGAGCCGCCTTTCTTCGTCCTACAAACCTTTCCATCAATATCGGAATGAGAAATCTCAACCGCCTTAGCAAAGTGAACAATGTCCTTCCCTGATCTAATAAGAGAGATTTATATGGCATGCTAAAACCATATGCCATGCATATCCCATCTGAACAGGGGATACGGTTGTATTTTACATTTGCTGTTACTTGATTTAGTGGCAGTTCAATGTTCCATTTATGTAGTGCGCATTATAGTAGGTCAGAAAAGGTTAATGGCACTGTAGGTGTACTTAAACACGTACGAGCGAGCATATATCAGTGCGAAGGTGCAGGATTAGCATACTGCCTACTCCATTTTATATGGTACTAAAGCTGCCCCGCGGGACAGAACGTGAGTGACATTTCGTTTGCACTTCAAAGTTGACGTATACTCCCGTTGAGGGATGTGCTATGTGCATATACAGTATATGAAAATATTACATTGATGGTTCATAATATTTTTTTCTCGCATATATAATTGGTAATATCCTAAAATATTACAGAAATTCATGAAAAAATATTACCTTACATGCTAGGCTATGCCCTCTAACTTAATATAGGCCTGAGATTCTCTGATATCTAATATAGTAGGGGAATTAATTCATTATACGGGGCTTTTTCTGTTTTTATTATTTTGCATACTGTATATGGTATGTTATAAATTATACCTGTTTAGGCATAGACATAATGAATAGAGGGCAGTAAATCCCTGTGGTTGGGAGTATAATTGATGAATTGCTACATATTATTAGTGTGTGAGTAACTTAATGGGCAAAGTGCTCCTTTAAGAATATTTCTCTTGCAATGTAAAACATTAAAATATAGGCTCAAAGCGCCGTGTATCTTACAACTCAGGCGATAGCTTGGGTACTTGAGAGTAGCGGTTTGTTGTCTGAATATTTAGGGTTTTTTGATGTCTCAGTTAGTGGATGGGAAGGCGTTCTACACCGGTCATGTTAAGTGGTTTAGCGTAGAGAAGGGTTATGGTTTTATTTGTAAGGACAGCTCCGAAGGCAGTAAGGGTTCTGCTATGGGGCATGGTGAGAAGGATGTCTTCGTACATATTACATCGCTGCAGAGGAGCAGAATAGATAACCTCAGAGAAGGACAGAAGGTTAGGTACCAGTTGGATGAAAATAACGGAAAGGTTTCTGCTGTGAACCTAGAGGTGCTTTCGGAGTAACACTATGTTTGGGCCTTGTCAGGATGTATGGTATGGCTAGGCGCTAGAAAGAGGCGTCGTCTATGGGGTATTCTGGTTGACTTATTATCGTCCGGATTTTGCTCTGTGGGATTGGCGTCTCTTGATTTTTCCCTCATTTTGTCGTTGTTAGATGTTCAGGAATCATGGAACATTGCGACTGAGGAGAATATACAATTGCTCCTATGGGTGCTGTTAGTGTTCTTGCTTTGCATAGCTTCGTTGTCTTGTTGGACGATGCATGCTTGGATAAAGTGCAATAGGGGAGAGCTAGGTTTTAAGCTGCAAGCCAGGGCTGTTATAGTGTTCACCCTGGTGGGGATGATCCCGGCTGTAGTTGCTTCGGGGTTTGCATATCTTTTCTTTGATTATGGTGTGAGGGCCTGGTATTACAATAACATACGGCCTGCGTTCACTCGGTATATTGAAGAGACTTTGAAGTGTGCAGACGAATGCAGTACTGCTGTCATGGTTTCGGATGCTGTGCATCTTGCCAACTATTTGGGTACAGATTCTGCGCAGTGGACGTCAGAAAAGATCTCATTAGGGGCTGAGCTATTTAGTTTTTCGGAAATTCTACTTATCAGTCATAGAGAGATTTTGGCTAGCGCAAACCCTAGTTCTACATCTTGGACTAATTACGTAACTGAAGATGAGCTTTATGAAATTAATGACAAGCCAGTAGTTTTTTCTAAAGGACAGAAGGACTATACTGTGCAATTGTTAGATTCTTTGTCTGGTATTTATCTTATAGCAGTTCGGCCTCCAGACGACGCTTTGGAGCATAATATGCTGCGCTTTGAAGAGATGCATGAGCATCTAAATAATCTGCGAACGCAGATGTCTGCATTACAAATCCAATTTTCACTGGCATTTCTTTTGTTATTTTTGGTTGTGTTGTTTGTGTCGGTGTGGTTAGGGGTAGGTTTTGCCAAAGGTATAGTGGGGCGTTTATCTGAGTTATTTGCAGCCACTAAGCGGGTTCAAGATGGGGATTTTGATTGTAGGATAGAGTACAAAGGAAAAATTATGGGTGAAGAGATCGCTACGGTGATCAAGGCATTCAATCAAATGGTGGAACGGCTAAGTGAGCAACGTATGCAGTTAGAAAATGCATATAGAGAAATAAATGTTAGAAAAGTGTTCGTCGAAACTGTTTTGTCAGGAGTATCGTCGGGGGTTATGGCTTTATCCCCGTTAAAATCTGTAACTTTGATGAATGATAGGGCAATGGAGCTTTTGTCATGCTATGAGCTCAACAAACCAATAGAAGAAGTGTTGCCAGAAGTTTTGGAGCTGGTAAACATGGTCAAATGTAAGGGTGATATCACTATTATTCGTAATCATAAGTTACTTACCTTATCGGTGAATATAGAACGGTTGAAGTCTCAGGGACTGATTATTACATTTGACGATATTTCTGGTTTGGTAGAAGCTCAAAGGAAGGCAGCGTGGTCAGATGTAGCTAGGAGGATAGCTCACGAAATAAAAAATCCTATTACGCCCATTTACCTGGCAGCAGAGCGCCTTGGGAGCAAGTATGCTGAGCAGATAGTATCAGGAAGAGAGACCTTTTTGCGGTACACAGATACCATAATTAAGCACGTATCAAATATTAGCTGTATAGTGGACGAGTTTGCACAATTCGCGCGAATGCCCAGCCCGACCTTTAAAATGTGTTACATTTCTGTTATTATTAGGGACATAAGTTTTCTGGGACAGTTCGGTAAAGCCTTTGTTTCTTACGATTTGCACTTTCCTGAGGAAGAGGTCCTTGTTTTTATAGATCAGGAACAGATTTCTCAAGTATTCGTGAACATATTTAAGAATGCTTGCGAGTCGATAAACGCAAGTCCTAATGCTGATAGGGGGCGCATCGTTGTTACTGTAACAAAGGAAGAAAAGAGTGTTTTGGTTGAAGTGAGAGATAACGGTATAGGGTTTTCGGAGGATATTATAGGAAGGCTTACAGAACCCTATGTTACTACACGTGAAAAGGGTACTGGGTTAGGGTTAGCGATAGTAGAGAAGATCCTGCAAGAGCATGGCGCATCTATAGGTTTCCGTAACTCAGAGGAAGGTGGTGTGGTACGGATTACTTTTTTGAAATGAGAAAAATGTGTTTATTTGTTCAACAAATGATCTATCTAGGTTTTGTACGGAGTTATTACGTGATAACCCCGAAAGTGTGGCAATAGACACGGAGTTTTTGCGTAGCTTCAACGACTATTACCCAAAATTGTGTTTACTGCAGATAGCTTATGAGAATAAGCAGTGTGTAATTGATGCTTTAGCAGAGGGTATTGATCTTACTCCTCTGCAGGAAATTTTTGATAACACACAGATTTTCAAGGTTTTTCACGATTGTAGGCAGGATCTTGACGCGTTATCCCTGTTATTTGAGTCTCTCCCTAGGCCTATATTTGATACGCAAATAGCGGCTATGCTGTGTGAGTATCACGAAAATTCAGTGGGATACTCTAAATTAGTTGAGCAGTTTCTAGGCGTGAAACTGAATAAGATGCCCTTCAAGCGTGTGGATTGGTCAAAAAGGCCTTTAACGGAAAGTGAGGTACGTTACGCACTTGATGATGTTATTTATCTATATAAGCTGTACGGAATCCTTCGGGATATTTTGACGTCCAAGGGTAGGTTATCGTGGTATATGGAGGAGATGGATTGCATTGTAGATTCGGTATCCGATAACTACACTACGATTTTAGAGAGTATGGAGTGTTATGCAGACTTAACTGAGCAAGAAGCTAATATAGCAAGATCGGTGGTAGAGTGGAGAGAGCGTGTAGCACGTCTACTAAATATAAATCGAAATATTATCATGAATGCCAGAGATGTCTTGAATATTACAAAAGACTTTATAGCGGATGGCAGCGACAGTACCCTCAGAAAATACGTGCGCGAGCTATATCTACAAGACCTTCCATTCAGTTTGACTGAGATAGTGGAGAATAACAAGCATATAAAGCAAGATGTGTATAATAAAGCGAGTCAAGAACGTGATACTCTAAGTTTACTGTCTATATTGCTGCATAGCGTGTGCATAGAAGATGGTGTGTCACAGAAATTAGTAGCATCTAAGAGAGATTTGGTTAGAGCCATAAGTCGCCTTCCTAGCAACATAATGCGTGGGTGGAGATATGAGTTTTTTGGCCATAAGGTTAAAGCTTTTATCGAAGGACAAGCCAAGTTGGTGTTTTCTGTCGATACCAATGGAGGCGATGTACAGCTTCTTGTAGACAGTCATTAATTTGCCTGTAGATTAAGCGGCTAACGTAAGCGACGGCTCTTGATTTGCGGATTTTTTAGATGCACACAGCACCATATGCTCCATAGTAAATAAGAAGACATTACGAAAGTAGGCTATTACTCGGAGTTAGATACAGTTTTCAGTAGATCTTTCCACTCCGACTCATTCATAACCTGAATACCGAGTTTTCTAGCAGTGTCTAGCTTACTTCCTGAGTTGCTTCCAGCAACAAGTATGTCAGTTTTAGTAGTTACAGTATTCCCAACTTTAGCCCCTAGAGTTTCCGCATATTTCGCAGCTTCGTTACGGGACATATCTTCCAACACGCCAGTGAATACAATAGTCTTTCCAGAAATGGGAGACGCAGTCTCTGTATTTGCGATTTCATTCAAGATATTGAGTTTTTCTTCAAGCGTTTGGAGTACTCTCAAATTGTCTTCACTTGAGAAAAACGCACGTAAGGACTCAATACTTTTGAGGCCAATACCATGTATATTATCAGGATCTTCTCCATTCGCCAGTGATGTCATGGCACGTACCCAGGCGCTATAAGATCTATAGTGTTCCGCGATCAGCTTTGCGGCACCCTTTCCTATGAACCTGATTCCCAAGGCAAAAATGAAATTACTCAGTTTCACAGTGGTACTGGCATTGATAGCGTTAATGAGCAGGGCTATAGACTTCTCTCCCCATCCATGTTCAGCGCTTAAGTTCATGTGACTTATCTTTTCTCTGAGCGAAAAAATGTCAGCAACGTTGCTGATGTATGATGCATTGCAGAAAAACTCTATTTGTTTTTCTCCTAGACCTACTATATTTAGCCCATCCCGAGATACAAAGTGCTTCACTCGCTCCAGCACCTGCGCTTGACATGATAATTCAGCCGTGCAGCGCATCGCTACTTCTCCAGGTGCTCTACTAAGTGTACTTCCACATGATGGACAATGCGAGGGGAATACATACTCTTCAGGCACAGCAGAATTACAACGTGCGGTATGGTCTACGCCTACTACCTGTGGTATGACCTCGCCAGCCCTTTTTACTATAACACTGTCGCCAATACGTATATCTTTACGGGCAATCTCGTTAAGGTTATGAAGACTTGCCCGCGATACCAGGGTGCCCCCTATATTTATGGGCTCCAATTCCGCTATGGGCGTTATAACTCCTGTTCTTCCAACCTGCACAGAAATATCACGCAATTTAGTGATGGCCTCAGTTGAAGGAAACTTATGAGCTGTGGCCCATCTAGGATACTTACTTGTGGAGCCAAGCAGTTTTTGTAGGTGCGTATCATTTACTTTATACACTATTCCATCAATGTCATACCCTAGAGTACTGCGTGTATTATACATTCTGGTATGGAACGACAGCGCGTCGTCCATATTATCAGCGAAAAGTACCTCTGTATGAGTGCAAAACCCCCATTCGGCAAGCTGTTTTAATATTGCTTCTTGAGAAGCTAAGGCGCTATTGACTATA
Organism: Anaplasma phagocytophilum str. Webster; assembly: GCF_000964685.1. GTDB lineage: Bacteria > Pseudomonadota > Alphaproteobacteria > Rickettsiales > Anaplasmataceae > Anaplasma > Anaplasma phagocytophilum. The sequence continues at coordinate 362,516 of NZ_LANS01000001.1, read as the reverse complement.
CAATATGCCACATAGCGAAGATTCCGCTCTTCTGCAATTTTAGGATTTAGTTGACGGATAGAGCCAGCTGCGGCATTGCGTGGATTCGCAAAGTTACATACGTCCTTCAGTTTTTCAAAGTCGCTGTGGTGCATGTATATTTCACCTCGGACTTCCAGAACTTCAGGAGCATTTGCGATTTTGTGAGGGAGCTTACGTATTACTTTTGCGGTGTTCGTAATATCTTCCCCTAAATGGCCATTTCCTCTAGTTGCAACCCGTATAAGAGAGCCCTTTTCGTATAATGCAGCAAATGACAAACCATCAATTTTAGGTTCACAAGCTATGGTGATAGAGACTTCAGGATCCATATTAAGTGAACGCTTTACCCTGGAGATAAACTTTTCTACGTCCTGTATAGTAAAGGAATTTTCCAGAGATAACATGGGTTCACGATGGGCAATCTTGGGCAATCTGGCATCTACTGTGAGTGCACCAATTACTCCTTCATAATCATTATAGGCGCTAAGCTCGGGGAACTTTTCCAATAACTCACGTTTCTCCTGCACGAGCGCATCATACTGAGCATCTGAGATCTCCGGTGCATCATGTTCATGATATAGAACATCGTGAAGCTTCAGCTGCGCATTTAGATCAGCAAGACGCCGCCGACTGTCGTTGTCAGACATGTGACCTATCCAGTTATCACGCCCTTCTTTTTCAAAAGCTCTTGTAGTTCACCGCTTTGGTACATTTCACGTACTATGTCACATCCTCCGATGAACTCGCCTTTCACATATAGCTGAGGAATTGTAGGCCAATTGGAGAACTCCTTAATGCCCTCTCTCAACTCTGGGTCTCTCAAAACATCTACATCTTTAAATGCTATACCCAGATGAACCAATACGGATGCCACCACACTCGAGAACCCACACTGAGGTGCTGTAGCAGTACCCTTCATGTACAACACAACATCATTGTTCTCTATATCATGTTTAATTCTGTTCACGAGGTTGTTATCCATCTTGCTTACTACCCACACTTGTTTGTATTTGTAATGCGTGCACAACCACTCCTGAGAGTGCGTCATAAACCATTCTGTGCTGCTCAAGTTTTGACTTACCAGCAAATCTTTTGGAAACAATTCGCACGGAATAGTGATCATTGTCATCAGCTAAGCTAGTTACATCAACAATTCCATCAGGAAAGGAGTTACACAACAATTCTCTCAGCTTTAAAAGATCTACAGCCATTACCAAAGCCCCTAAAAGAGACCAGATGTATAACACTTTTTATAGATTTGGTAAACAATGACGGTACAACAGTAGTTGTCTCATAACATTGTCGAGTCTGCATAAGCGATTACCGGCAATGGGTGCGTGTAGCAGTTAATTGCATAAGTTGAACTGCCTGTCTTATTTGAATGGTTATTGTTTATGCTAGCAGCACAAAACTCTTACTTACCGAGGCTTTGTATGTATACGTTTATGAGATGAGTTTTGCGACACGTTCTTGCCATAGTTCCCAGGTTATAGAACCCTTTATATGGAGCACTAATTCACCTTTTTTGTTGAAAATAAAAGTTTCAGGTACTCCCGTAACCCCAAATGCCTTTGCTGCTTTTCCGGAGTAATCGGCCGCAATTGCAATATAAGGGTTATCAGGTTCCTGCAGCCAAGCCAGTGCGTTATCCTCTATATCTATGTAGTCTATGCCATAAAGATCGATGGGGGTTCTTTTAGAGATTTCTTTCCATGTTTGGTGCTCCTGCATACAAACAGTACACCAGGAAGCAAACACATTCACCACAAACGCACGTCTTTTTTTCTTGATCTCTGAGGTGTTAAATTCTGTACTGTTACCGAATATGGTAGGCAATACTATATCGTAAGAAAATGTGGCACTGTTGCGCCTGTAGTAAGTAAAAAATACGATGGCTGAAAAAGCGCAAAATAAACACAGCACGCTTATTACTACTATGCGCATGTAATACTCCCTAAGTTGATCATGTTACGGGATAGTGCATGCAGTGTGCATTGACTTTATAGTTTTCGCAACAGATCACTAGGGAAAGCTTAATTTTGCTACATGGTCATTAATTATATGTCATATACAATCTTAGACGGCGGAGCGGGATACAGTTCACACCTTGCCCTATCAAAGGGATGGCATGTATCTCGGTATTGTGTAATTAATATTATAAGGGGATAAAGTTCCCCTTATGTAGCGCGACACCCACAAGTGATCGAAGCCAGGACAAAGACGGGCAAAATAAGTATAGAACCTAGTGGAAAGTAAGTTATAGGGAACGTTGAGTGCCCCTCTTATAGGCAACAAACCTTATATTAGATTTGTAGGGCAACAAATGTGCATCATATTGCTTAAGGGGGAGTGAAGGCGAGCTAAGTGCTTTTAGGTCGCAACCTTAAAAAGCGAGCCTAACACCAAATTCCCCGCCAAAGTACCTCATGACGAATCTAGCAATGGCGGTTTCCTTAGCATGTTTCACAGGACTAATATCATCAGATAAATGCCGCAATGGCAGATCATCATAAACACCATCTCCTATAACGTGATGGTAAAAACCACCTGCAAAAGCTGTAACTTCTTTCGAAAATTTATAACTCAGACCTGCCTTTAACCGATATGCAAACTTTGCAGCAGTGTGACCATCAACAACACTAACAAAGCTCATCCCTGGACCAACACAAACATACGGCATTAAGATATTACTTATCGTGATATCTGAGCAAATATTCATTGTAACTGAAGTCGAAGAGATGGCCCTAATCTCAATAACCTCGCTTCCTTCAATAATTTTAGCAAGTAACCCAGCCACTATGGTTCGTTCTTCAGGAGTAAGTTCATTTACTAGGTCCTTAGCAACGGCTATGGCGTTGTCGTTACTCTCACTTCCTTCTCCAGTAGATGTAGGCCAGTTCTCACTACCATTTCCTTGTAGTGTGTCTTTGACAAAATTCCGGAATACGCTTGGACTGCTATAATGCCCACCCGTTATTAGCTCCTGCCCGCTATACCCACTGTCCCCGCATAAAGACGTTTTTCCCGAACTCCTACTCTTCTGCGTTCTCCTCGCATAATACGCATTCGTACTACACGGCTTTTGGCTATGATCACACGGATTTTTTCCAGTTCCCGCCGACTTCGTCTTACAAACCTTGCCATCAATCTCGGAATGAGAAATCTCCACCGCCTTAGCAAACTGAACAATATCCTTACCGGAGGTTTTGGCAAGAGCAGCGGCAAGGTTATCAGTCTGTCCAGTAACAACATCATAAGCTAACTCCTTAGCTAGTAGATATACTGTATCTACTTCATACTCTCTAATAATACTCTTCCACTATCTCTAATACCCTTGGTCTTGCATCTTAATAATAAGAGTTATTGCATAGGATCTTGATATACCTGGCGATTCAAGGTAGTTGAGCCGGAAGATCATCATAAACACCATCACCAACAACACGGTGATAGAAACCACCCGCAAAAGCCGAGATTTCAGGAGAGAGCTGAAACTCAACCCAGCCTTTAACCTATAAGCAAGCTTAGGTGTCATATTCTAAACACCATCCTTATTAGTCACAGATTAGCTTTCTCTCGAGTACAGATAACCTTTATAAAGTCCGTGGGGAGATTCATAGATAGCAAGTAATTTCATGCTGGGTAAGAGTATAAAACCACCTTAAAAAGCGAACCTAACACCAAATTCCCCACCGACATAAGCCATGGAGAAATTAGCAATAGCAGTATCCTTAGAGCGACCTGCCGGACTAGTATCATCTACAAGACGTTGAGCAGGCAGATCATCATAAACACCATCTCCAACAACCCTATGGTAGAAGCCACCCGCAAAAGCAGAGATTTCAGGAGAGAGCTGATAACTCAACCCAGCCTTTAACCTATAAGCAAGTTTAGGAGTGATATGCCAAACACCATACTGATTGTCTCCATATTAGGTTGCTCTCGAAGTGTAGATAGCCTTTATAAAGTCCGCAGTGAAGATTCCTAGATGGCATGTAATTTCATGCTGGGTAAGAGTGTAAAGCCACTGTACGGACCTGCTAAGTATGGAGAATCGCTGATCGTAGTTTGTTTCGTGAGTGATACGGCACTAATTTTGTCTAGTCACTTGCCTCGGGTATTTAGGATCAAAAACGTATTGTGCGACGTGAGCCATCAACAACACCCACGAAGTTACCCCCTAAACCAACACAAGCATAAGGAACAACACCTAAACCTTCACTAAGAAGATCATAACAAGCATTGACCATTACAGAAGTAGAAGAAACCGCCCTGATCTCAACAACTTCACCCCCTTCAATAGTCTTAGCTAGTAACCCTGCTACTATGGTTTTTTCTTCGGAAGTGAGTTTTGTTAGATCTTTCGCTACGGCGTCTGCATTGTCGTTTTTATTATCAGATGGCGCTCCATCATTTTTCGTAGATGTCGGCCAATTCTTACTACCATTTTCCAAAAGAGTTTTCTTTATAAAATGCTCGAAAACCTCTGCGTTGTTACTACTACCGCTATGACTTCCCCCATCATCACTACATAACGATGTATTGTTGTCACTGCTCTTCGTACCGGTTTTATCAGCATACTTACCATACTTTCCAGAACTTTGGGCTTTCGTCGCACAAACCTTCTTATCAATACCGGGATGAGAAACCACAACCGCCTTAGCAAACTGAACAAAGTCTTTACCCGAAGTTTTGGCAAGAGCAGCAGCAAGGTTATCAGTCTGTCCAGTAACAACATCATAAGCTAACTCCTTAGCTAGTAGATATACTGTATCAGCTTCATCTTCCTTACTACCACTATCTCTAATACCCTTGGTCTTGAAGCGCTCGTAACCAATCTCAAGCTCAACCCTGGCACCACCAATACCATAACCAACACTACCTTCCATAGCTACAAGCATGTTGTCCTTAAACCCAATCCGAGGATCAGGTGTGTTCCAGTCAAACTTGTTAGACTCTAGCTTTACACTCTTTCCATCCTTTAAGTATGGATATACTGCCTTAGTCTCTCCGTTACTCTCCCTTATACTAAAATCTCTTATCTTGCTAAACGCTGGACTGTAATCCAAGCCAACATAGAAATATCCCGCTCTACCAGACCCCTGAAGCACTACCATCACCATGAGCCTTAGCATCTTGTCCCGCCATTACTATGGCTAATGACATCACGCTCCCTAAAAATAGCTTACTTCCAGATCTTCTATACCAGCTTACCACGGACTACCTCAAAACGTGAGCCTAACACCGAATGCACAACTAAATAGGCTTATATGGTTATGGTTCTAAGGATATAAATTATTAATTAAGAACAGTTACACATTTACTTGCGAGAACAAGTTAGTACATCTAAGTGTTCCCTTTTAAGAGAGCTGTAATTTCTGCAAACCTTTTAGGCAATTGTTATTAGGCGGTATACCGTAATACGTGTTGTACGATATTAGCTTCTATCTCCATAATTGCTTTTTATGCTTCAAAACTGTGACCCGTATTAGAAATACATGAAGCTGCTCTCCCCCATAAGATGCTAATTTTCTCAGAATGGTATGGACAGAATGCCATAAACCCCGGCACCAAAGCAGCAAGCTGTGTAAGAGGATAGGTGATATCACCATTCCTACACTGGATCCCTGCGGATTTCCTGGTTCTTGGGTTCCATATTCATACAAATATAACCCCCTCCATGTTTCCAGAAGAAGATGAGATACACCAAAGACTCTAAAGAATACTAGAACCCCCAGAGCCTCTATATACGCATTTTATGATACTAAAAGCAAAACACAGAGACCAATAATATAGAGTTCTACATATCAGTTAATGTGCAACCAGCATTCTATTCTACAGATTGCTTAATCTTCTATAGGGAACCTACTCTCTAATAATTCCCTCAGCCCAACTTGCCTGCAAGTTTTCATCTGTTCTGCCCTCAGGATATTGCTAATTCTGTCTGCTGTTTCCTCTATATCTTCGTTTACTATTACGTAGTCGTAAGCTTCGCAGTGACTGATCTCAAACGCTGCTCCTTTTAGCCTTGCTTCCACAACCTCTGAATCATCAGCTCTTCTACCACATAATCTCCTACGCAGTTCTTCCATAGAAGGGGGCATTATGAATATGCTCACTACGTGCTCTCTCATCATCTCCATGAACTTGAAAGCTCCTTGCCAGTCAATTACTAGTAACGTGCTGACTCCCTTATCTACATTGTCTTCTAGATTCTTGCGGGGAACACCGTAGAAATTACCAAATACTTCTGCATGTTCTATTATCTCCCCGTTGCTGCATAGTCTTAAAAATTCTTCCCGATCTACAAAATAGTAGTCTTTCCCTTCTTTCTCTCCTTTCCTTGCTGCTCGGGTTGTGATGGAATTACTATATTGATGGGTGTGCGTATGCTCTATGCATGCATTTATAATGCGATCTCAAGCTACAGTTATGTGCGGCAAAACAAGATAGTAGAGCAGTAGTGCGCAGCTATTGAGTTACATTTTTAGTGCCTGTTGTTTCGAAAACTACTCTTTTAAATTATGCTACACATCAGCAGCTATATTTGTACAACATTGCTACAGATGTTGTGCGCTGGTAGTATGGTGAGTAGGCAAACTAAACACCGCTTTAGAGGCAAGTATACAGCCTTTCTTACTTATCTTGAAATAATGACACGTTACCGCGCATGTACATTTTATGGAGATTGTGAGAAGTAATATCTTGATACCGTCATTACTGAGGTATCATACATTCATGTAATTATTTGTGACGACGCAATGTAATCAGCACTTCAACGCATACTATATTGAGTAGTTAGGTGGCTTTATATGTTGTCATAATTGCTATAGTACGGAAGATATTTGTAATTGTATGACATTCGTGGCTATTATCAATAACGTGCTATTGATATGCGATATGTCATGGAGAAGTAGCGTCCTTTGGGTCATTTTCATTGACTGTGAGACTCGGGGATGTTATTTGGGCACGTAGCTATTTGGTTAAAGTATTGATGAAATTGCAAAATGCTGAGGGTATGAAACTGCATCAGGATAGAGATAATTTAGAATACGGTACAGAGTCCACGATCCGCGGGAGAGTAGTAGGGTGCGCGGAGTTTATGTGGACTCTATTTCAGTTATTCATAGCATCACCGCTACCGTTTTGGTTGGCGGCGCAATATGGCATCGGGTGGGTGGTGCTCACAGGCTTGAAGGCAAGGGCAGTACATTTGTCATTCGCATTATTCTTGCTGTATTTGGTTATGCCTTCTTTTAGTAAGGCAGCAAAGTATCGTAGCACTCTTGACTGGATATTAGCTATTTCAGGTATGGGGGCTGTTTCCTATGTATTGATATTTTATGATGCTTTGGCTGCAAGAGTCGCTGTCCCCAACGGGATGGATATAATTGCAGCAGTAATAGGCATGCTTCTGTTGCTAGAAGCTGCAAGGCGCGCCATAGGATTTCCCATAGTAGTAGTGGCCAGTGTTTTTCTGCTATATGCTGCTTTTGGCTACTTTATGCCTGAAGTGATTGCTCATAAGGGACACGATATTGCGTCTATAGTCTCGCATGAGTGGTTGACTTCCGAAGGCGTGTTTGGTGTAGCACTAGGTGTGTCGTGTAATTTTGTATTCTTATACGTGCTTTTTGGAGCTCTACTGGAGCAGGCTGGTGCAGGTAGCTTTTTTATGAGATTGTCGTTTGCGCTGCTCAGAGGTTCAGTGGGCGGACCAGCGAAAGCGGCCGTAATAGGCTCGGGATTTATGGGTATGATGTCAGGGTCTTCGGTGGCCAATACCATAACTGTCGGTTCCTTCACCATACCGCTAATGAAGAAGATGGGGATGACACCCGAAAAGGCAGCAGCAATAGAGGTATCAGCGGGAATAAATGGTCAGATAACCCCGCCAGTCATGGGAGCAGCAGCGTTTTTGATGGCCGAGTTTTTAGCGCTTTCATACTCCAGTATAGTTAAGCATGCGTTTGTGCCGGCGCTAATGGTATATATAGGGTTGCTTGTCATCGTGCATTTTGAGGCACGGAGGTTAGAAGGTAGTACTCCCGGTGTGCGCGCACCCGGTGTAGGAATTCGAGGAGTTATACTTAGACTCTTGATAACCTCGGTTTCTGTTGTTCTCCTTTTTGGCTTCGTTCATATCGTCATTGATGGGGTGTCTATAGCTAATTTCCATATTGCGGGAATTAAGGATATCTTTCAGGGTGCGAGCATATATGCCATTGCAGTTATTTTGGCGATAGTTTACGTTGCAGTCCTTCTTTATAAGCCTGCAAGTACTGCCAAGGATGACGATGATGTATATGGGGATGGCACTGAGAGTGTGTGGAGCATCTTCCAACAGGGGTTACACTATTTTATTCCGGTAGTGATACTGGTGTGGTCATTGGTGGTAGAGAGGGTTTCGTCTTCATTAGCATGTTTTTGGACTAACATCTTTCTTATGTACATGTTACTGGTAGATGGTGTTGTTGCAGCGGTGCGTAGACGTGATTTTTCAGGCATGGCACCTGCATTTATTGATGCTTCGAAGAAGATATGTGCTGCTATGTTGAATAGCGCAAGAAATATGCTGCCCATAGCGGTTGCTACTGCGACGGCTGGTATAGTTGTTGGAGTTGTAGGCTTGACTGGCTTTGGCTTGGCAATGGGTTCTTTTGTCGATGTTTTGGCGGGTAATAGCGTATTTGTAGCTCTATTGATCACTGCGGCTATCTGCATAGTTTTAGGTATGGGAATGCCTACGACTGGATGTTATATAATAGTTTCAACGCTAGTTGTTCCTGTTTTGGGAATTATGGCTCATAAGAATGGGTTATCTACGGCTCCAATAGCATTGCATTTGTTTGTGTTTTACTTTGGTCTTATGGCTGATGTAACACCTCCTGTGGGGATAGCGTCGTATGCTGCGGCGGCTATAGCTAAGGCTAATGCTTTTAAAACGGGGGTGCAGTCGTTCTTGTATAACATCAAGACTATGGTTATCCCATTCATGTTTGTGTTCAATAATGACCTCATTCTGTATGGTGTAGAAAATGTGTGGAGAGCGGCCTTAGCTATAGCGCAGGCGCTGCTTAGTATTATCGTGCTTTCTGCAGGTATGCAGGGGTTTTTCCTAAGGCGTAATAGGTTTTATGAATCTATGATCTTGCTTGTTTTGGCATTTGCGCTGATGGCTCCTAACTATATTGCTGGGGTGATATCTAGTAATCGTACTGATGTTACGTTTGAGCAGAGTACTATGCATATGGGTAAGGGTGATGCTATTACGGTGAATTTTGATAGGACCATAGGTGAAAAGGTGAAGAGTGGGTACGTTGTGGTGCCGGTGCGTGATGGCTTTGAGGGTAGTGTATTTAGGATGCTCAAAGACAGGGTAGGGCTGGTAGTAGAGCGTATTGACGGAGCAATGGTCGTGCAGAGTGTTTACCAAGGCAGTTACGTTGCGGAAGATATCGAGAGTGGTGATGTAATAACTGGATTGGTGATATCTAGAAAGAATGAAAATGGTGATTATGTAAGCATGGCGGCTATTTTAATGTTGGTGCTGTTGGCATTTTTCCAGGCGCGTACTAGGGATAACATTGGGCGGTGAAGGGCGTCTATGGTTTTAGACATTACAGTGCTGCTTCTTGCGTTGCTTTTAATGGTTCTGGGTTGTGTAAGGGGGTTTGTAAAGGAGGCCTTGGGAATTGCGGGGTTGGTTGCGGTTATCTTCGTTACCATATCTCACGGTGATTATTTTTCTGAAATGTATGGAGCGCGGGTACGTTCTGAGACTCTAGCTGAGGTGTTTTCCAGAGTTACTGTATTCATTGGTTCTATGGCCTGTGTAATTCTTGTAAATGGAATAATAATTCGAATATTGTCTCCCTTGAGGCACAGTTTATTGGATAGGGTTTCGGGATCTATTTTGGGGATGGCTAAAGGGCTTGTTTTATCGTACTTTCTGTTTTTGGCCATGGAGACCTTTTTGTACATTTTTGCTCCGTATCCCAAGCATGATCTAGACACTCGTATTGAGTTGCCTGGCTGGTTTGTGGAGACGTATTCGTATAACGTCTTTTCTGTAGCTAGTGAATACGTAGGCAATGTGGTATCTGATGATACGTATGAAAAGATTACTCTGATTGTACGGAGTTTTCTGGATAAAAAGCGTGCCAGTCATAGGCCTGGTAAATACGAATATTCGGATGAAATCTAGATGTTATAGTTCTTGATTGTGTCTTGCTCTGGTATATAATACCTGAGTGATTTTTTTGTTCATGAGAGGTTTTATAGTGCCTTTTTACGAGTTTGCTTTTATAGCGCAGCAAGGTCTTACGCAGTATGAGTTGGAAGGGCTTTCAAAGGGATTGACCGCTTTGTTGGTGAAGATGGGGGCTGAGCTCGTTAAATATGAGTACTGGGGGCTTCTGGATTTTGTATACAGTATCGCCAAGAATAATAAGGGGCATTATTGTATGATGTACATACGGGCTGAGCCTGCTGCTATGGATGAATTTAAGCGCAAGGTGAAGCTGAACGAGGATGTACTGAGATTTTTGTGTTTAAAGGTGGATAAGGTCCCTGAGGGGCGTTCTGCTATGATGGGTTCGGATCAGGATTAGGAGGTTTTCTGTGTCGCATGGGGGTAAAAGACGTAGTGGAGATGGGGGTTCTGAAGGGAGTTCATATTCTCCTTTAGTGTACTTGAAGAGGCCATATTTTAGGAAATCTAGATCGTGTCCTTTAGCGCAGTGTCCTGATGAGGATATAGATTACAAGAATAAGGTATTGCTTTCGAAGTTTGTCTCTGAGTACGGCAGGATTCTTCCAAGTAGGATAACGTCTGTATCTGCTAGGAAGCAGAAGTTGCTGGCGCGTGCTATCAAGAGAGCTAGATATCTTGCTTTGCTGCCTTATTGCTAAATTAAGTGAAATGTGGGTCTTTGATGTTATCGGTAATTCTTAAGTCTAGCATAAGAGGGCTGGGCAAGGCTGGTGAAGTTGCTAAAGTTAGGCCTGGGTATGCTAGGTATCTTTTGGCAGATGGAAAGGCAATGCGGGCTACGAAGAGGAACATGGAGCTCTTGGCGGAGAAGCTTGCTGTCATGGAAGAGGAGAGTAATCAGAAGCTGAGGGAGGCTGAAAAGGTGGCGGAGGCTCTTGCGGGAGAGTGCTTTGTTATGATTAGGCAGGCTTCGGATGATGGGAAGCTTTTTGGTTCTGTTGCTGTGCGAGATGTTGCGAAGTTGCTTGGTAGTCTTGGTTACAATGTGCAGCCTAAGGAAGTGTTCTTCAGTGAGGTGATCAAGCGCATAGGCGAGTACGAGATTAATGTCGAGTTACACGCTGATCTGGTAGCGGTAGTTAAGCTGTACGTTGTGAGGAATGAGGCAGAGGCTGAGCGGACAAGGTTGCAGGTTGCTCGGGATAGGAAAAGTAGAAATGCTGCTGCCGCTTCAGAGGTGCAAGATGCGCCTGTGGAAGACGGGGGAGATGAGGTTGTGTCTGTTGATTCGGTTGCTGCTGAAGATGGTGGTGCCGATGCTAGCGGTGGTACTGCTTAGGTTATTTTGAGGGAATTTGTCTATGGTTGGGTACATTGGGGACATCCATATAAGTGAGAGTGATGCTGAGGTTGCTGAGTGTTTATCTGCTGAGTATAAGCGGCAGAATACGTCTCTGCAGATGATAGCTTCGGAGAATTTTGTTAGCCGTGCTGTTCTGCAGGCTCAAGGATCGGTCCTAACCAACAAATATGCGGAGGGTTATCCCGGTAGTAGGTATTACTGTGGTTGTTCTGAGGTAGACGTTGCGGAGACTTTGGCTGTGGAGCGTCTATGTAAGTTATTTGGCTGTAAGTACGCTAATGTTCAGCCGCACTCAGGGTCGCAGGCGAATCAGCAAGTGTACATGGCGTTATTAAAGCCCGGAGACACCGTGCTAGGGATGTCATTGGACTCGGGAGGGCACTTAACGCATGGAGCGGGGCCTAATGTATCGGGGAAGTGGTTTAATGCTGTGCCCTATAATGTTAGGCGTGACACAAACCTTCTGGATATGGATGAGATAGAAGAGATTGCTTTGAGGGTGAAGCCTAATTTGATCATAGCAGGTGCTTCCTCGTATCCTAGACGAATAGACTTCAAGGCCTTCAGGGCTATAGCTGATAAGGTGGGGGCATATTTCCTAGCGGATATAGCGCATTACTCAGGGTTAATAGCAGGAGGTCAGTATCCGACGCCATTTGGCTATGCGCATGTAGTGACGTCGACTACGCACAAGACGCTACGTGGTCCTCGCGGAGGCGTGATAATGACAGATGATGAGGAAATACACAAAAAGTTAAGGTCGGCGGTATTTCCTGGCATGCAGGGAGGGGCTCTGATGCATGTAATAGCGGCGAAAGCGGTTGCTTTTCGTGAGGCAATGAGTCCGGATTTTAAGGTATATGTTAGCCAGATTCTTGATAATTCTCGTGCTTTAGCAGCAGTTTTAGCTACTGGAGGGTTGGATGTAGTAACTGGTGGGACTGATAGCCATATGGTGGTTGTTGATTTGCGCTCCAAGGGGCTCACTGGCAGGGATGTTTCGTCTTCGTTGGAGAGAGCTGGGATTGTATGTAATAAAAATGCTGTTCCATTTGATACTGAAAAGCCGTGGGTAACCTCTGGTATTAGGTTAGGTGCTGCTGCTGAAACTTCTAGAGGGTTGGTGGTCAAGGATTTTGAGAAGATAGGGCAGCTTGTATTGAAGATTGTGGACTCTATGAGGGCTGGAGCGGATATGTCCGTAGTGGAGTCGGGGGTTAGAGAAGAGGTTGCTACTCTTGTTAGGGTAGTGCCGTACGATACTTTGGCTTGCTAGGTGTTTTAGCTGTTGTTGGCGTGAGCTTAAGTATTGTTGGTTTTGGGTATGCGCTTGTTTGTCGGATGTTAGTTCTCTGCGGTTAGATTGCGTTCTAGCGCATGTTTGTACGCAATTGGTTGTAGTTTTTACATAGATTTGTTGTAGCTTATCTGGGAGTGCCTAGGTCGTTGGGTTGCTTTGCTAGTAGCAGTAAGGATTTTGCAATCAGGGCATTGTTAATGGTAGATAAAGGTTCGGGCGTTAGTTATCTAGATCTAGCTCGTGGGGCGTTGGATTCCTTGGTGTCGATGGTAGAGGAGAAAAGCTCGTCTGCGGGGTCTTTGCTTTCTTGTGACAGTAATGGGGATGTTGTTGAAATCTCTGATGGGGATTCGGATTATTTGATCAGCTGGCATGCGCAGACCCAGCAGATATGGGTGGCGTCACCGGTAAGTGGGTCCGTGCGCTTTGTATATGATGCGGATCAAGGTCTGTGGTGTGAACAAAGGAGTGGACGTGAGTTGTTCGCTTTCGTGAGGCAGGAGATTTGCGAGATTTTTTGTTAGGGAAGTAGGTATTAGATGAGGCTGCTTCTTTCCTATATTAAGCCTTATAAGAAGTATTTCTTATCTGCGGCGGCTGTTGTAATCATCAGTTCGGGAGCGATACTGGCTTTTGGACGTGGTTTGAGTGCTTTAATAGATGATGGCTTGTTCGGCGGAGATGCAGGGGTTTGGCCTCTGATTTGGGTTTTTTTGCTTACTTTAGTAATTGCTACAGGCTCGTATTTACGTCTTTGGCTCTGTGGAATGGGGGCAGAATTTGTTATACGGGATTTGAGGCGTCGGTTATACGATAAGATAGTTAGTCTATCACCTAGCGCACTCGAGACAACTAGTACTTCATTATTGATGTCGCGTCTTATGGCGGATACTGCGGCATTGCATTCTATTCTAAGCGGTAGTGTTTTGTTTATATTTCGTAACATTACTGTGTTTCTCAGCAGTGTAGGCATGCTAATCTATACAAATTTTCTTTTAACTGTGCGTATTGTTTGGGTAGTGCCTTTATTGCTCCTGATAGTTGCTTTTTTGGGTAAGCGCGTTAAGCGTGCAGGGGTGTTTTCGCGGATGAGGAAGGACGCACTGGCACATTTTAGTGAGGAGACATGCAGAGGTCTGAAGGTTATTCAGTCTTTGGTGGCTGAGAAAAGGGTTCAGCAGAAATTTTCTTGTTTATTGGAAGAAGTTTCTGATTCTGAGAGTAAATATGTGGTCTTGAGGGCGCTGTTAGTCACATTAATAATTGCTTCTGTTGCTGGATCTGTGGGGGTTGTTCTATGGATTGGAATTAAGGCAGTAGCTGAGCATGATATGAGTGGAGGTGCCTTATTGTCATTTGTTTTCTATTCGGCCTTGGCGGCTGGTTCAGTCAATGGCTTGGGGGATAATATGCATGATCTTCAGAAAGCAGTAGGGATTTCGGAGGATATTGATGCACTGCTTAATATGCCCTCATCTATAAATGATGCGTCGGAATGTAAGGATGTTTATGAAATCAAGGAATCAGTTGACATAAACGATGTAACTTTTGCCTATGCAGGTAAGAAGGAGATTCCTGTTCTCAAGGGAATTAGCCTATCGATGAAGAAGGGAGAAAAAATAGCTATAGTAGGATATTCAGGGAGTGGGAAGAGTACTATAGTCGACCTATTATTGAGGTTCTACGATGTTGGCAGTGGTAGCATCACTATTGACGGAGTAGATATCAGGCAAATCTCCTTGAGAAGCTTGAGGACGCTTTTTTGTGTTGTGTCGCAAAGTCCTGTTATATTCTCGGGCACTATTTTGGACAATATAACTTACGGAATCCATGATTACACTGAAGAGCAATTGAACCATGCTATAGAAGGTGCAAGTATCGCAGATTTTATTAATGAGCTACCTAATAAAATTCATACTTTTGTTGGTGAAAAGGGAGTATGCCTATCTGAGGGGCAAAAACAGAGAATTGTTGTGGCTCGTACTATACTTCGGCGTCCTGAGGTGCTTATTTTGGATGAGGCAACTTCAGCGCTAGATTCTGATAATGAAGACAAAGTATATAGGGCATTACGTGAGTTAATGCGGGATAAGTTGACGATAACAGTTGCGCATAGGCTCGCGACTATTGTAGATTCTGATAAAATTGTCGTTCTTCATGACGGTGTTATACAGGAAGTAGGAACACACGCTACGCTTATGCAGGATGATGATAGCCTGTACGCTAGGTTATTTAAACTCCAGTGTAAAGTAGGGGCAGGCAGTACATCAATATAAGGTTGCCTATACTCTTCGGTATCTTGGGTTATGCCATAGAGTAAATGCATGTCTGCTGAGCTTTTGACAAAGTAGAAGCACATTTACGTGTAAGGTCGGATAATAGGATTACCACCTTGTGACAGTACTGGCACTACCAAACGCTTCGTATATCCCGTAGCCTTATCCGCCATCTAGAGCTCCAATCCTTTTATTATTATCTGCTTTATTTTCGCTATCGCCTTAGCAGGATTCAGATCCTTGGGACAAGTCTTAGTGCAATTACGGTATTGGTGGTTACATGATAGATGGGTGAATATTGTTTTGTTACTGAAGCACGATTTTAGTTGCATATGCGCAGAATTGAAAAATACGCTATATATTATGTATAAGGGCTTGACTAACGTTTCTTAAGTTCTAAACGAGTTCAAAGTTGTGTTGACTCCATAGGGGATTGTGGTAGCCTAAAAGTAGTTCCAGTTAAGTTATCAGTGTGATTGAAGTGTCTAGATCCGCATACGAAGTTGTGGACCATGAGTATGACGTGGTTGTTGTTGGTGCGGGTGGTGCAGGATTGCGCGCTGTAGTGGGTATGACGGCAGCGGGTCTTTCGGTTGCGTGCGTTACTAAAGTATTTCCAACACGGAGCCACACTGTTGCTGCACAAGGTGGTATTAGCGCTGCGTTGGGTAATATAGCAGAAGATGATTGGCGATGGCACATGTTCGATACAGTCAAGGGTTCTGATTGGCTAGGTGATCAGGATGCGATTGAGTACATGTGTAAGAATGCTATGCAGTCCGTTGTGGAGCTTGAGCATTGTGGAGTGCCTTTCTCTAGAACTAAGGAAGGTAAGATATATCAGCGTCCTTTTGGTGGGATGACAACTGAATACGGCAAGGGTAAGCCTGCAGTACGTACATGTGCTGCATCAGATAAAACAGGACATGCTATATTGCATGCTTTGTATCAGCAGTCTTTGAGGTTTGATGCGAAGTTTTTCGTCGAGTACTTCGCAATAGACTTGATAATGAGTGAAGATAATCGGTCATGTTGTGGGGTGTTGGCATGGTCTTTGTGCGATGGTGTTTTACATAGATTTCGTGCTCATGCAGTAGTTTTAGCTACTGGTGGGTATGGGCGTGTATATTTTTCTGCAACTAGCGCACATACATGTACTGGAGATGGTGGTGGAATGGCGGCAAGGGCTGGTATTCCGCTTGAGGATATGGAATTTGTGCAATTTCACCCTACGGGCATATATGGTTCTGGGTGCTTGATGACAGAAGGCTGCCGTGGTGAAGGGGGCTACTTGCTGAATTCTGCTGGGGAGAGATTTATGGAGCGATATGCTCCAAAGGCAAAGGACTTGGCTTCGCGTGATGTTGTAAGTCGTTCAATGACTATGGAGATACGTGAAGGCAGGGGAGTAGGTGAGAAGAAGGATCACATATATTTGTCTATTGCGCATCTAGATCCTAAAGTAATCCATGAGAGGCTTCCTGGTATAAGTGAAACAGCGAAGACGTTTGCTGGTGTTGATGTTACTAAGGAGCCAATACCGGTGATTCCTACGGTTCACTACAACATGGGTGGTATCCCTACTAACTATCACGGAGAGGTTCTATCATTAAATAGCAGTAGTGGAAGTTACGAAGTGGTAGAGGGTTTATTTGCTATAGGTGAAGCCGCTTGTGTATCTGTACATGGTGCGAATCGTTTAGGGTCGAATTCTCTATTGGATTTGGTGGTATTTGGACGAGCAGCTGCGATAAGGGCGAAAGAGGTTATAAAGCCTGGAGGTTTGCATAGACCTATTAGGAAGGATTTTGAAGATAGTATAATAGATAGATTTGATCGCATGCGTTACGCTAACGGTGCTACGAGGGTTGCGGAGATACGTAGTCGTATGCAAAATGTGATGCAGGAGCATGCTGCAGTATTCCGTGTTGCGGAGGTGCTAGAGAAGGGTAAAAAGGAGATCAGGGGAGTTGCCGCAATGATGAAAGATATTTCGGTAACTGATAGGAGTATGGTCTGGAACAGCGATCTGGTAGAGGCATTAGAGCTATCGAATATGATGCCGCAAGCTGTAGTGACTGTAGATTGTGCTGCAAATCGAAAGGAGAGCAGGGGTGCGCATGCGCGGGAAGATTTCCCAGAGCGTGATGATGAAAATTGGATGAAGCATACGATGGCGTGGTGTAACTGCGATACGTATGAAGTGAAGATAGGCTATAAAGAGGTAGCTACTTATACTTTGACAAATGAAGTAGAGTATTTTCCTCCGCAGAAAAGGGTTTATTAGAGAGGGTTAATAATATGGTGCAGTTTTCTTTGCCAAAAAACTCCAAGATAAACCCGAATGGTAAGGTATACAATGCTACGGAGGGTGCTAAGCGCACTGGATGTTTTAAGATATATAGGTGGTCACCTGATGACGGAGAGAATCCGAGGATTGATACCTACTATATAGATTTGGACAAATGTGGGCAGATGGTCCTTGATGCGCTAATTAAAGTTAAGAATGAGTATGACTCGACTTTGACTTTTAGGAGGTCATGTCGTGAGGGGATATGTGGATCGTGTGCGATGAATATAGATGGCACGAACACTTTGGCATGTACGAAGTATATTTCTGATATTAAGGGAGATGTGAAAATATTTCCCTTACCGCATATGGATGTTATCAAAGATTTGGTGCCGGATTTAAGTAATTTTTACAAGCAATATAAGTCTATAAGTCCTTGGTTGAAGTCTGATGGTGCGAGGTCTGATAGGGAGGAGCATCTTCAGAGCATAGAGGACAGGAGTAAGTTGGACAAGGTATACGATTGCATTTTGTGTGCGTGTTGTAGTACAAGTTGTCCGAGTTATTGGTGGAATCCAGATAAGTATTTGGGACCTGCGGCGTTGTTGCAGGTATACAGGTGGTTGGTTGATAGTAGGGATACGGCGACAGAGGAGCGTCTTGCGTTTTTAGAGGATGCTTTTAAGTTATACAGGTGTCATACTATCATGAATTGTACTAAGACTTGTCCCAAGGATCTGAATCCTGCTAAGGCGATAGCGAAAATAAAGCAGATGATGATAAAAGGATTGGAGCTCTAGATGGTGGATGAGGCTACGGAATATACGAAGCGTTTGGTAGTGCCGGCACTTGAGAATGTGTTATATCAGGAACATAAGGTGTTGGATCATGGTTTTGTGCGGGTTATTGACTACATGGGGGATTGTGGTAGCCTAAAAGTAGTTCCGGTTATGTTATAGTGTGCCTGAGGTGTCTAGATCCGCATACGAAGTTGTGGACCATGAGTATGACGTGGTTGTTGTTGGTGCGGGTGGTGCAGGGTTGCGCGTAGTGATTGGTATGACTGCGGCTGGGTTTTCGGTTGCATGTATTACTAAGGTGTTTCCAACACGGAGCCACACTGTTGCTGCACAAGGTGGTATCAATGCAGCGTTGGGTAATGTAACGGAGGATGATTGGCGATGGCACATGTTCGATACAGTCAAGGGTTCTGATTGGCTAGGTGATCAGGATGCGATTGAGTACATGTGTAAGAATGCGATACAGTCTGTTATAGAGCTTGAGCATTATGGGGTGCCTTTCTCTAGAACTAAGGAAGGTAAGATATATCAGCGTCCCTATGGTGGGATGACAACTGAATACGGCAAGGGTAAGCCTGCAGTACGTACATGTGCTGCATCAGATAAAACAGGACATGCTATATTGCATGCTTTGTATCAGCAGTCTTTGAGGTTTGATGCGAAGTTTTTCGTCGAGTACTTCGCAATAGACTTGATAATGAGTGAAGATAATCGGTCATGTTGTGGGGTGTTGGCATGGTCTTTGTGCGATGGTGTTTTACATAGATTTCGTGCTCATGCAGTAGTTTTAGCTACTGGTGGGTATGGGCGTGTATATTTTTCTGCAACTAGCGCACATACATGTACTGGAGATGGTGGTGGAATGGCGGCAAGGGCTGGTATTCCGCTTGAGGATATGGAATTTGTGCAATTTCACCCTACGGGCATATATGGTTCTGGGTGCTTGATGACAGAAGGCTGCCGTGGTGAAGGGGGCTACTTGCTGAATTCTGCTGGGGAGAGATTTATGGAGCGATATGCTCCAAAGGCAAAGGACTTGGCTTCGCGTGATGTTGTAAGTCGTTCAATGACTATGGAGATACGTGAAGGCAGGGGAGTAGGTGAGAAGAAGGATCACATATATTTGTCTATTGCGCATCTAGATCCTAAAGTAATCCATGAGAGGCTTCCTGGTATAAGTGAAACAGCGAAGACGTTTGCTGGTGTTGATGTTACTAAGGAGCCAATACCGGTGATTCCTACGGTTCACTACAACATGGGTGGTATCCCTACTAACTATCACGGAGAGGTTCTATCATTAAATAGCAGTAGTGGAAGTTACGAAGTGGTAGAGGGTTTATTTGCTATAGGTGAAGCCGCTTGTGTATCTGTACATGGTGCGAATCGTTTAGGGTCGAATTCTCTATTGGATTTGGTGGTATTTGGACGAGCAGCTGCGATAAGGGCGAAAGAGGTTATAAAGCCTGGAGGTTTGCATAGACCTATTAGGAAGGATTTTGAAGATAGTATAATAGATAGATTTGATCGCATGCGTTACGCTAACGGTGCTACGAGGGTTGCGGAGATACGTAGTCGTATGCAAAATGTGATGCAGGAGCATGCTGCAGTATTCCGTGTTGCGGAGGTGCTAGAGAAGGGTAAAAAGGAGATCAGGGGAGTTGCCGCAATGATGAAAGATATTTCGGTAACTGATAGGAGTATGGTCTGGAACAGCGATCTGGTAGAGGCATTAGAGCTATCGAATATGATGCCGCAAGCTGTAGTGACTGTAGATTGTGCTGCAAATCGAAAGGAGAGCAGGGGTGCGCATGCGCGGGAAGATTTCCCAGAGCGTGATGATGAAAATTGGATGAAGCATACGATGGCGTGGTGTAACTGCGATACGTATGAAGTGAAGATAGGCTATAAAGAGGTAGCTACTTATACTTTGACAAATGAAGTAGAGTATTTTCCTCCGCAGAAAAGGGTTTATTAGAGAGGGTTAATAATATGGTGCAGTTTTCTTTGCCAAAAAACTCCAAGATAAACCCGAATGGTAAGGTATACAATGCTACGGAGGGTGCTAAGCGCACTGGATGTTTTAAGATATATAGGTGGTCACCTGATGACGGAGAGAATCCGAGGATTGATACCTACTATATAGATTTGGACAAATGTGGGCAGATGGTCCTTGATGCGCTAATTAAAGTTAAGAATGAGTATGACTCGACTTTGACTTTTAGGAGGTCATGTCGTGAGGGGATATGTGGATCGTGTGCGATGAATATAGATGGCACGAACACTTTGGCATGTACGAAGTATATTTCTGATATTAAGGGAGATGTGAAAATATTTCCCTTACCGCATATGGATGTTATCAAAGATTTGGTGCCGGATTTAAGTAATTTTTACAAGCAATATAAGTCTATAAGTCCTTGGTTGAAGTCTGATGGTGCGAGGTCTGATAGGGAGGAGCATCTTCAGAGCATAGAGGACAGGAGTAAGTTGGACAAGGTATACGATTGCATTTTGTGTGCGTGTTGTAGTACAAGTTGTCCGAGTTATTGGTGGAATCCAGATAAGTATTTGGGACCTGCGGCGTTGTTGCAGGTATACAGGTGGTTGGTTGATAGTAGGGATACGGCGACAGAGGAGCGTCTTGCGTTTTTAGAGGATGCTTTTAAGTTATACAGGTGTCATACTATCATGAATTGTACTAAGACTTGTCCCAAGGATCTGAATCCTGCTAAGGCGATAGCGAAAATAAAGCAGATGATGATAAAAGGATTGGAGCTCTAGATGGTGGATGAGGCTACGGAATATACGAAGCGTTTGGTAGTGCCGGCACTTGAGAATGTGTTATATCAGGAACATAAGGTGTTGGATCATGGTTTTGTGCGGGTTATTGACTACATGGGGTCTGATGCCTCGATTGTTCAAGCAGCGCGGGTTTCATACGGTAAGGGAACTAAACAAGTAAGTCAAGATGCCGCGCTTATAGGGTATCTTATGAGGCATGCTCATACGTCTCCTTTTGAAATGTGTGAGATAAAGTTTCACATAAAATTGCCTATTTTCGTGGCGCGTCAATGGGTTAGGCATAGGACTGCTAGTATAAATGAGAGTTCTGCTAGGTATTCTGTAGTTGAGAACGAGTTTTACATTCCGGAAGCTTGCGATGTTGCAGAGCAGTCTTCTAACAATGCTCAGGGTAGGGGTAATCCTCTAACGTCAGAGGTGGCTCAGAATGTAATAGGCATGTTTAAGGACAACTCTGACAGTATGTATGCATCTTATGAATCAATGTTGAGTGATGGTGTTGCGAGAGAGTTAGCTAGAATGACTCTTCCTTTGAACTGCTACACGCACTGGTATTGGAAAGTGGATTTGCATAATTTGCTCAGGTTTGTGACTCTACGCTTAGGAAGTGGGGCTCAGTACGAGTTGCGCGCTTACGCTGGAAAAATATTGGATATAATTGCACTGTGGGTTCCTATGGTGTATGCAGCATATATGGAGTATTGCTTTGAATCAAAGACCTTATCCAAAAGCGCGTTATCTGTCATTAGGATGCTGTTGAAAGGTGAGAAAGTCTCTAGGGAAGACGTGGGCATGAGTAAGAGGGAATGGGGTGAACTGATGGCTACTTTGTATCCTGATGAGTAGTAAAATATTCTTATCGAATTTGCATCTGTCGCTAGTATAGGCGGCTCAGCTGGTTGCATTTTTGGGATTTGACCATTGAGAGCTGACACTTTGAACCATGTTATGTTTAGTGTACGGTATGCCTTTACTGCGCGGTGGAGTAATCCGATTTCAAGTTCCTGTATGCGCTAAAAAGTGGAAATAGGTGATTTTCTTGGATGCATGATGCTATATGAAGTGGTATCCTCTTAAGATTGTGATAATTGTTGAGAAATTTTTCGGATATATCATATATAATGTGTTGTGAGCTGTTTTAGGAGAGTATCTCTGAGAAGGGTATTCTGCTCCACCTGGTGTGTCTTTGCACATGAATACACCGAATTTGCTCATGGTATGTAAGGAAGAGCAGTTGTTTTTATAGGGGTTTTTTGGTTATGCTCGTGCTTCGAGAGACTGTGGTATTGTTTCTTGTGATAATGTCTATCACAATTTGTGATATATCATACGATATGTATGCTCCAGGTCTTCCGCAAATAGGTGCGTTTTTTGGTGTAGCCCAAACTATCGTGCAGCTTACTGTTAGCATGAATCTTCTTGGGGGTGCATTATCTGGTTTAATTTACGGGCCCTTGTCGGACCATTATGGTAGAAGGAGCGTAATGTTATGGGGCATTGCCATTTTCGTTATTGCGAGCATTGGGTGCTGTTTTGCCTGGAGTATAGGTGTTCTGATAGTGCTAAGGTTCCTCCAAGGGCTAGGAGCAGGAGTAGCAGGTGTTGTGGGATTTGCTATAGTAAATGATATATACGTTGGGGAAGCGGCGGCTAAAAATCTTTCTATAGTGAACATGGTCGTTTCTTTATCTCCCGCGGTGGGGCCAATAATGGGTAGCTACATAGTATCATTGGGATATGGATGGAGATTATTGTTTGTACTAGTCTCGATGATTTCTGTGCTATTACTTCTAGCCCTGATATTTGGATTGACAGAAACAATACAAAATAGACGGGAAAAGTTGTCATTATCCTCCATTCTTGCTGAATATGGTGCACTATTTAGAAATTATAGATTCCTATGTTTCGCTCTTGTTCAGAGCCTTACAATCATGTGGGTATGGGCGTCAATGGCGAATTTACCGTTTGTGTTTATTGAAGGTATGCATTTGCCAGTTGAATACTACGGGTATTTAGTGGCTATGAGTGTAGTGTCCTATATAGCTGGGACTATAGTAAATAGGAGATTGATAGGAAAGCTGGGCATGATGCGCATGATAGTGCTCGGTTTGCTGTCAGTAATGATACCGGATGTTATAGTGATTATATGTCACTACGCATTTCCGGCATTTCTTACTCCGCTATTCATTGAGATGATTTGGTTGCCATCTTCCTTTGGTATAGCATTTATCACAAGTAATAGTGTTGCGATTGCTTTTGGTGAAGTTAGGGATAAGGGAGCGGCATCGGCATTTATATCGTTTGGGCAAACAATTTTTGGTGCTTGTGGTATATATATCGTGGGCAAGTTTTACAATGGCACCATTGTTCCGGTATCTGTGCTGCCTATAGTGTGTTGTTTATTGGGTATGACTATTATTTGGCTTCTCACAAAGAGAGAAGGCATGTTCCCAAGAGAAAAGACAGTATGATCTCATGCAATGTTGCGTTGCGAGGTCCAATCAAAGCAAATTCGATTTGCCGAGACTAAAGTTCTAGAGTTACGACTCTCTATAGCAAACTTACTAAACCCAGAACAGATGGTATTTTTCAGATACCCCAATGCAATATCCATCATTTTAGATGGCATCTGTTCGCATAATATTTCAAAAACTAAATCAAGAGACATATCACGCTACTTTGTATAGCTTTACATAAGATTGGCAGCACATATTAGTCATTTTCCTAACTCTGAGTATGTAAGAGGCCCGTTCATTGACGCCAATAACCCCCCTAGCCTCAAGCAAGTTTAGAATATGACTAGCTTTAAGACATAAGTCATACCCAGCAATGGGTAGATCATTTTGTACCATCACGAGGCACATTTCTTCATTTTTCTCAAAGCTATGGACCAAGAAATCTGTATCATAATGTTCGAAAGAAAGAGCTGAAAATTCCCTCTCTCTATCTTTAAATATTTCCCCGTATTTAACGCCAGCACTATTCCAGACAATATCGTATACGTTATCTACCCCTTGGAGTACCATGGCAATTCTTTCAAGGCCATAAGCTATTTCTCCAGGAATGACAGAGCACTCTATTCCCCCGACTTGCTGCATATAAGTGAATTGAGTAA
The DNA here is from genome assembly GCF_000964685.1 of Anaplasma phagocytophilum str. Webster. GTDB lineage: Bacteria > Pseudomonadota > Alphaproteobacteria > Rickettsiales > Anaplasmataceae > Anaplasma > Anaplasma phagocytophilum. Next base: position 338,339 of record NZ_LANS01000001.1, on the reverse strand, counting down.
TTTCCATACCATTACAAGAAACTTCCCACCCATAACCATATGCACCTATGCTAGGGTTTTCCCAGTCATCTTCAATGAACCGTATATCAAAGTCAGTAGTAGATATTCCTATTTTTTCCAGGCTCCGAAGATAATCATCCCGCAAGGTAGTCCTAGAAGGCTGTATTATAACTTGATACTGATGATGCTGGTACAATCTATTGGGGTTATCCCCATACCGTCCATCGCATGGACGGATAACAGGCTGTACATACGCTACCATGGTGTTCTTTCCAGAAAGAACCTCAAGAGAAGTTGCGGGGTGTAGAGTTCCTGCCCCGAGTTCTGTGGTATAAGGATGTACTATCGAGCACCCATAGTCCTCCCAGTATCTCTCCAAATTTCTTACTATGCTCTGGAAGTTCACAAGATAAGATAAAAATCATGACAACCGCCCAGATGATGCGTTGAACTATGATATTGAAGAAGGTACATCCATATTTTGGTGAAAATGAGAAGCAGCAGTTTGCTGCGGATCATCATGCAAAAACAACCTAGATATATTTATAGTTCATTAAGTGCTCAATGGCCTTTGTGGTAAGAATTCTTCCACGAGGTGTGCGTTGTATGAACCCTATTTTCAGTAGATACGGTTCAATGGTCTCTTCAATATTACCTACATCTTCTGAAAGGGCAGCAGCAATAGTCTCTATTCCGACTGCGTTTTTTGCCTCATAGATGAAGCTGAGATACTTGATATCCATCTTATCGAGACCAGATTTATCTACACCAAGGTTGAAAAGTGCAGAATCAGCAAAATGATTGTCTATTATACTCTGTCTTTCCACAACCATGAAATCACGCACTCTCCTAAATAATCGAAGTGCAATTCTCGGAGTACCTCTAGAACGTGAGGCAATCTCATAAGCGCCGCTATCATCAATGTCGGTACAAATCACATGTGCGGCTCGCTTTATCACCAGCATTAACTCTTCTACAGAGTAGAATTCTAGATGCAACGGAATACCGAACCTATCTCTAAGAGGGTTGGATATTAAGCCAAATCTTGTCGTTGCGCCTACTAAAGTAAAAGCGGGGAGATCAATGCGCAGCGTTCTTGCACCGCAGCCTTCACCGACAACAATATCAAGACAGCAGTCTTCCATGGCGGAGTATAAGATTTCTTCGATGTTTCTGTGTAGTCTATGTATCTCGTCTATAAATAGCACATCCATGGGCTGTAGGTTCGTGAGTATAGCGGCAAGATCTCCAGCTTTACTCAAAAGAGGTCCGGAAGTTGACCTCAAGCTCACTTTAAGTTCCTTGGCGATTATATGCGCTAGTGTAGTTTTGCCCAGCCCTGGGGGCCCATATAACAGCACATGGTCCAGTGTTGCTCTTCTTTCATAGGCTGACTTGATGAATACCTTGAGATTCTCTATTATCTCACTCTGCCCGACAAATTCCTCGATCAAGCTCGGACGTAATGCAAAATTACGTTCATCTTCAGGTATTGCTTTGTGTTGATGTAAAAGCTCATTCACTTCGATAACTCTTTCAGGGCAAAACGAACTGTGTCAGACAGGTTGTGGGAGACTCCTACCTTCTCTAAAGCGTTGAGTACCCGAGTTTTTTCGTATCCCAAACTGAGTAGAGCAGACAATGCATCGCTATCTTCTACAGATGGTCCTCTTTTGTCCATTATATTGAACTCTAATTTCTGTACCAGAGGAGTCAATTCCGTGAAAATCCTATTAATTAACTTAGCGCCTACGCCTCCTACTTTCAGCGCAGCTTTATCTTCATTCACAATGGCCGAGAATAGCTGATCGGGCGTTAACCTATCCAGTATAGCCAAAGCGGTTCTGTAGTTTATTCCGCTGACCTTTATTAGCATCTTCAAGCAATTTTGCTCTTCAGTATCAGTAAATCCATAAAGCTGAGGCACATTGTCTCTATTCACATATGTTTCTATATACAGTTTTATGGAGTCGCCACGCTTACAATTGATTAGCGTTCTATAGGAGACATGTACTATGTAGCCGACGCCACCCACCGCGAGTATGATGCTAGTATCCTGTACTTCTTCTATAATACCTGAGAGAGTTCCGATCATGTTGTTTCATGGTAAAAAGGGTATAGACTACTTGACGTCTGCCTATTATTCAACAGCGTATAAAAGCGCAGCGACGTCAGAATGACAAACAGCAGCGATAGAGCTACAAACATAGTCAGAAGAGGGATCAGCATAGAAGAATCTATGGCAATGCCGCCCTTCCTCAAGATACTAGAGGTTTGATGCAATGTTGCCCAGATATCAACAGAAAACTTTACTATTGGCACGTTTACAGCACTAAAGAGAGCAAACAGTGACGTGGTTTTTGCAGCTCTGTTCTGGTCTTCAAATACATTCCACAGGGATGCATACCCCAAGAAGAGGAAAAACAACAGCAGCACAGATGTTAGACGTGCATCCCAGACCCACCAAGTGCCCCAGGTGTATTTTCCCCAAATACATCCAGCAACAAGACATACTGCAGTAAAACACGCGCCTACAGGAGCTATAGCACGAGCTATCATGGGGAAAATATCTCCTTTCTTCAGCAAAGTTCCTAAACTCAGCAGAGCGATAGCTGTATATGACCCGAGGGATATCCAAGCGGATGGCACATGTAAATACATAATTCGCACTACCTCACCCTGACGGTAGTCAGCTGGTGATGCAAATATAGAACAATACAGACCGACTGATAAAACAAGCACGAAAAAGCATACAACATACCGCAGTGATGACCGCAAGAAGCGTGCAAGACTATGCATTCCTATTCACAAGCTATATGCATTATGGAATGGTAACATAGTTACACATAAAGGACAATACCAAGATTCTTACCCATGCATAGTGCATATCGCCCGGATAGCAGCGCGAATTCATTGTAGTTTATCTTGATATTGTGACGCAATAGCTAGTAAAGTATTTTACAATGTGCCAACTATGTCGCAAAGAGTTGTGGGTGTATTTGATATAGAACTTAGTATAATATTGAGGTATGTAGCAACGCATGCCGAGTGTATTATATGGTATATAGCATTATAGGTGCTATGGCAGGCGCTGCTATGTAGTGCAGGAGTATAAAGACAGCGAGTCGATATACCATAAGCAATAAAAAGAGGATGGGAACAGTACGCTGAGAAAGACCTATTTTATTGTTTAAAATCTAGTATGTTATTGTTAAGGGGGTCTTCTTGTTGAAAAGCGTAGGTGTAATACTGGTATTATCGTCACCGTCTGGGTGCGGAAAAACAACAGTTGCCAACAAATTATTAGAGAAGCAGAAAAACAATATAGTAAAATCCGTTTCCGTCACGACTCGCGCAGCAAGGAAAGGAGAGAAAGAAGGGAAAGACTACTATTTTGTAGATCGGGAAGAATTTTTAAGACTATGCAGCAACGGGGAGATAATAGAACATGCAGAAGTATTTGGTAATTTCTACGGTGTTCCCCGCAAGAATCTAGAAGACAATGTAGATAAGGGAGTCAGCACGTTACTAGTAATTGACTGGCAAGGAGCTTTCAAGTTCATGGAGATGATGAGAGAGCACGTAGTGAGCATATTCATAATGCCCCCTTCTATGGAAGAACTGCGTAGGAGATTATGTGGTAGAAGAGCTGATGATTCAGAGGTTGTGGAAGCAAGGCTAAAAGGAGCAGCGTTTGAGATCAGTCACTGCGAAGCTTACGACTACGTAATAGTAAACGAAGATATAGAGGAAACAGCAGACAGAATTAGCAATATCCTGAGGGCAGAACAGATGAAAACTTGCAGGCAAGTTGGGCTGAGGGAATTATTAGAGAGTAGGTTCCCTATAGAAGATTAAGCAATCTGTAGAATAGAATGCTGGTTGCACATTAACTGATATGTAGAACTCTATATTATTGGTCTCTGTGTTTTGCTTTTAGTATCATAAAATGCGTATATAGAGGCTCTGGGGGTTCTAGTATTCTTTAGAGTCTTTGGTGTATCTCATCTTCTTCTGGAAACATGGAGGGGGTTATATTTGTATGAATATGGAACCCAAGAACCAGGAAATCCGCAGGGATCCAGTGTAGGAATGGTGATATCTACAACCCCCACGGAGTTCCCTTCAAGACCCACGCACGCATGAGGAACAACACCTGAGCTTTTTTCCCTAGTTTCATAGTATCTCTTAAATAACAAGAATTATTAGGTAAGACCTTGGCATCCCTAGCGATTCATGGGTAATTTGCATGCTTACCGGTGTTTCCAAACCAAGATTGTATTGTAATAATATGTTCCAGAGTTTTATGGGTATACCCTTGTAACATCTACGGAAACCTCAAGGTAGCTAGAACTTGTGATACGCTAAATACCATACTGATTGTCTCCATATTAGGTTGCTCTCGAAGTGTAGATAGCCTTTATAAAGTCCGCAGTGAAGATTCCTAGATGGCATGTAATTTCATGCTGGGTAAGAGTGTAAAGCCACTGTACGGACCTGCTAAGTATGGAGAATCGCTGATCGTAGTTTGTTTCGTGAGTGATACGGCACTAATTTTGTCTAGTCACTTGCCTCGGGTATTTAGGATCAAAAACGTATTGTGCGACGTGAGCCATCAACAACACCCACGAAGTTACCCCCTAAACCAACACAAGCATAAGGAACAACACCTAAACCTTCACTAAGAAGATCATAACAAGCATTGACCATTACAGAAGTAGAAGAAACCGCCCTAATCTCAACAACTTCCCCACCTTCAATAGTTTTAGCCAGTAACCCTGCTACTATGGTTTTTTCTTCAGCAGTGAGCTTTGTTAGGTCTGTGGCTACGGCTTTGGCGTTGCTATTAGTAGGCCCCTCTACTATTTTAACAGACCCACTACTGCTGTCATTTTGCGCCGCTCGGCCAGTAGGCCAGTTTTTACCTTCCCCTATTTTAGTAAGGTCTACAAACTTACTCAGAAACTTATGCGATTTTTCCTCTCCACTTTCACCTAATCCGCTACACTGTGCTGTTTCCTTGTTAGTACCGTCGACGGGTTCAGCAGCATATTTCTTTCCAGCGGTATTAGACCCTGCCTTTATAGCAGAGTGGCCCCCATTACAAACCTTCTTATCAATCTCGGAATGAGAAATCTCCACCGCCTTAGCAAACTGAACAATATCCTTACCGGAGGTTTTGGCAAGAGCAGCGGCAAGGTTATCAGTCTGACCAGTAACAACATCATAAGCTAACTCCTTAGCTAGTAGATATACTGTATCAGCTTCATCTTCCTTACTACCACTATCTCTAATACCCTTGGTCTTGAAGCGCTCGTAACCAATCTCAAGCTCAACCCTGGCACCACCAATACCATAACCAACACTGCCTTCCATAGCTACAAGCATGTTGTCCTTAAACCCAATCCGAGGATCAGGAGTGTTCCAGTCAAACTTGTGTGACTCTAGCTTTACACTCTTTCCATCCTTTAAGTATGGATATACTGCCTTAGTCTCTCCGTTACTCTCCCTTATACTAAAATCTCTTATCTTGCTAAACGCTGGACTGTAATCCAAACCAACATAGAAATATCCCGCACCACCAGTCTCCAAAGCGCTAACGTCATCATGAGCCCTGACATCAGGGAGTTGAGGTGTTTTTTGATGCGGAATTGTTGTACTGTTCGAATACAGTGTTATTCGGTATGTAGTTGAGCTATTAGGGGCTTAAAGTTATCAATAGAATTTATGATGCATGTTAGAGGATATTAGATTGGCAGATGATGTATCACATGTTACACAAGATTAAAATTATCAGGGTCGTGTTGCATAGGATCTACCGCTAGTTTTTGGTTATTTGGATATACTTTAGTTGATATATCATGTTGAATATGTGTTGCGTGCTGGTTGTCGGTTTGCTTTGTAACGTATGAGTTGAATGCAGGCGTTATTGGAATGTTGTGGTAGGTACCTTTGTTAGGGATATAGTGTTTTTTGAAGAAAGTGGTGCGTTATGGGTATATACGAAAACAATATAATAGATGGTAAGGCTGCTGCTGCGGATCTATTGGGAAGACTGAAAGTAGTAATGGAGGGCTTGAAAGAGGAACATGGTTTATTTCCGTCGTTGGTAGTGATCATTGTTGGAGATGATCCCGCCAGCAGGTTGTACGTGGGTAATAAACAAAGGAAGGCCGAAGAGCTTGGTATAAACTCCAAAACCATTGCGTTGCCATATGAGACTACTCAAGAAGAATTATTGGGAATAATACAGGAACTGAATGAAGACGAAAATGTGCACGGTATTTTGGTACAGCTACCACTGCCTAAGCATATTGACAAAATCTTGATAATTAATGCCATTGATCCGGAAAAGGATGTTGATGGATTTCACAATGCAAATGCCGGCAAGTTGCTTACAGGAGAGATGGATTGCATGGTGCCATGTACTCCGCAGGGATGTATATATCTGATCAAGAAAGTGATGCCTGTGTTATCATCGAAGAGGGCTGTGGTTATCGGGAGATCAAATATCGTAGGAAAGCCCGTAGCGTTGTTGTTGATGTATGAAAATTGTACAGTTTCTATTTTACACTCTGCAACTGCTAATATAGAGGAGCATTGTCGTGATGCTGAGATAATAATTGCTGCAGTGGGTAAAGCGCGGATGGTGAAGTCTGAATGGGTGAGTCCAGGAGCTGTAGTGATAGATGTCGGTATAAATTTGATCACAAGTGAGAGCAAGAATAGATTCGTTGGTGATGTGGATTTTGAAAGTGTGCGAGATAAAGTGGCAGCTATTACTCCAGTGCCAGGAGGAGTAGGGCCGATGACCATTGCATTTTTATTGGTCAATACCGTGCTTGGAGCATGTAGGCAGAAAGGCATAAAACAATATAAAAACATCAAAAGTTCAGTATTGCAGTAAGCTAATTTATGGTTTAGAGTATGTACTGAAAAGGGCGGTTAGCTCAGTTGGTAGAGCGCCTCGTTTACACCGAGGAAGTCAGCAGTTCGAGTCTGTTACTGCCCACTCCAGTTATTTTTTTCGTGCTCTAGTTGTTTTCTTTTTGGGCTGTGTCCGCGAATTCCGTCTTTTCCTGTTTTGTGAAAAATACTCTTGTTTTATAACAGATGTTTTTCTGAAATAGTAGGTTATATCATAATACATAGAGTTAGATTTTAACTGTAAATTAACACTTTAGTCATCATATTAATATTTTAACATTATTAATTATATGGCTAGAAGAGGAACATGTACTATAACTTCCGGGAAGAAAACTCCGAAGGTACAAGAAGAAGTAGTCGGGCGTTTTAACATCGGACATGAGGTAGATCGTGAGTTTAAGGAAAAACCGATCTCATTTTCGGAACGTACGACTTCGGTTAGGGCAAGGATTGCCAAAATGGCGCAATCAGCGGCCCAAGGTGTTGCTAAGGTACCTGAACGTGCATCAAAAGCAGCAACATCTGTAGGTGATGGTATTGGGAAAGCTGCAAGGACAACTAAGGATGGTGTAACTCGAGCAGCGAGATCCGTATCTCAAGGTATTAATGCTAAAGTGGTAGAACCTGTATCAAAAGCAGCAACATCTGTAGGTGATGGTATTGGGAAAGCTGCAAGGACAACTAAGGATGGTGTAACTCGAGCAGCGAGATCCGTATCTCAAGGTATTAATGCTAAAGTGGTAGAACCTGTATCAAAAGCAGCAACATCTGTAGGTGATGGTATTGGGAGAGCTGCAAGGGCAACTAAAGATGGTGTAACTAAGGCATCCAGATCCGCAGGGAAAGGTATTGCTAAAGTTCCAGCACGTGCATCAAAAGCAGCAACATCTGTAGGTGATGGTATTGGGAAAGCTGCAAGGGCAACTAAAGATGGTGTAACTAAGGCATCCAGATCCGCAGGTAGAGGTATTGCTAAAGTCCCTGAGCATGTTACAGAAGCAGTGCAAAAAACACTATTCCCATCCTCAGTTGGAACCGGTGTTCTGCATACCACTAAAGAGCTCTCTGCAACGCATTTGAAATACTCTCCATTGCACGGATTAGAGTCTAATGCTGTTAAGCTGGTAAGTGTGACAAAGAAAGGTGCTGAAAGCCTAAGTAATGAGTTATATGCTACTGGTAATACAGCAAGCAGACATACCCAAAGATTGTCTGCACAACAAGAGAGTGCTTCAAAGAAAGTAGGGCGTGCTAAATAATTCCTTTCCCAAAGTTCTATAAGAAATAAAATTTCGGGGAGGGAAAGAATATTCTTTTCCTGAAAAAGGTAGGTCAATTAAGCTGAATAGTGGTTTGACACTGCATCTAAGTTAGAAAAATTCGTTTTATGTAATAAAGTTTCGTATTGCACTATACGCAACCTTCAAAGGCTGTTCGTCTATCAGTAAATGGTCGCTTGATTTTATTAAGTGCACAGAAACGTTCTTGGAGCGTATTTTTTCTGCAATAGAAAGGGAAGAGCTGTATGGGATTACTTGGTCTGCTATGCTGTGAATTAGTACAGTATCGCAGTCTATAGGAATTTCTGGCATGTCCAAAAGTAAATAATTTTTACTATCTTCTTTTAATCTGGGGGTAATAGTATAGCTACGGTTATTCTTCAATATTGTTACCTCCTCAGTTTGTAGAATGTGTAGGCTTTTTTCTTTGCTCAAGCTACGTATTGTAGCATTACGTGATTCTTGAGAAAGGCCTAAAAGTCCACACATTCTTTCTACATAAGATATAGCAAAGCCAGTATTTTCTATTTCTTGCTTTTCTTCAGCGCTTATTTCTAAAGTTTCAGTAAAATCTGGCGCAGGAGCAAAACCAACTAACCCGTGTATTCTGGAAGCATAAGACATTGCAACACGCAACATAAGCCAGCCTCCCATACTGGTGCCTACAAGGATAAGAGGCTTCTGTGTTAATGACTCAATTACATGACAACAGTTTTTATACCAATCGCGTATGGAGTATTGCTTGAAATCTCCACTAGAAACACCATGTCCAAGATAGTCAAAAACTATGCAGTCTATGTCTTCAGCTGAACAGTGGCTAAAGAGTGCAGAACCCTTAGCGCCATGCATCTCGGATGAAAATCCACCCATGCACACCACAGTTGCGTTACTTTGTTTCTTATTATGTTGGTAAGCGATACTAGATCCATCATCTAGCTTCAGGTACTCTATTTTGTGTTCTTTCACTTGACTACCAAAAGTTATCTAGTGCTCTATCATGGACTATACACTAGAAATGTGCAAGTAAACACACACCACATAGTTTCACTTCCAGACAAAATTACGCAGCACACGCAAATTTGTGAAATTTCACAATAACTACAGAGAAGCCTCTACCGGAGACACCATTTTACCTATATATCCCAGGACAATTGGCAAAGCTTTGGAGTCATGAAGTCCGTGGTCACCATCTTTAATCAGATGAACTTCTACATTGTTCGACCGAACTTTTTCAGCTATAGCTACTGAAGTCTGGTAAGGTACAAGAACATCAGCCATACCGTGTATCAAAACTATTGGACAATCCAATGGTATCTCAGGCTTATTGAGCAGTAGATGATTCTTTCCATCTAGTAATAACTTTTGTGTTATGATGTGGCTGCAATCTTCTTTGCTGCGTAGTTCTACATAACCTGCAGATGCAAGATGAGCCTTTTCCTCTTCTGACATGTCAATGGTTTCAGTGAAGTCCGGCGCAGGAGCCAACCCCACTAATCCCTTAACTCTTTCCGGGAAAGACAGAGCTGTCAGTAACGCTAACCATCCCCCCATGCTAGATCCCACTAATACAAGAGGAGTTTCCGTCAACAACTCAACCACGTGGTCACAGCACTGCTTCCAGCAACTAAGCGTACAGTCTTTAAAAGCCGCACTTGAATTTCCATGACCAAAATAGTCAAAAACCGTGCAGTTGATTTTATGTGACATACAGTAATCAAAAATTGCAGTGGCCTTTGTACTCTGCATATTGGACATGAAGCCTCCAAGGAACAGAACAGACACCTTTCCGCCAAAATCCAACTGCTTATAAGCTATGTACGAGCTGTCATCCAGCCTAAGAATCTTTTCTGTATGCATATTGCCTAGTAGTCTGATATATGCTCAGTATATCGCCATTTATCGCGGATCGCAACACATGGCAAACTCATATGGAAGCCATATAGCTCAACATTTCGGCAGTATACTATGCAAATCACTGCATGGTACAGCAACTTTATATACAACCCACGCGACTGCACAATAGAACACCTTCCTTACAACGATAGGAAGAAAACACTGCGCACATGCCAGTTTTTAAGTACCTTCCTTTTCTAGAGACTTAAAATACGCCAATACATCCGCAATGTCTTTAGGCTTCAGTCCAGCAAATGCCATGCGAGTACCGTTAGCGTAATTTCTAGGGCTGTCAAGAAACTTAAACAGCTCTTCCTCACTCCAAGTACCACCCTTACTCAATAAAGCCTTAGAATAAGGGAAATCTTGAGCACGGGCTTGCTTCGAGCCAACTACGCCCCATAAATTAGGACCCACCCTGTGAGGACCGCCCTTGTTGAAAGTATGACAAGCGGAACACTTTTTAGCAACCGCCTTACCCTTCTCGGCACTTGCATTTTCCATGAGTGCAGCAATATCGACAATAGGTGCAACAGCTCCAGGCACGCTACCTGCAGACTGCGTTGTGGGTACATCTACACTGTATCCACGAGGTCCGCTATAGTCGGGATGGTACACAAGGTCCACCACATTGCTCACAACAAGGACGATGAAAGACGCAAAAAGGATGGCAGTAGCAAGCCTATTTAAATTATAGCCACCCACCTCTAACCGTCTAAAAACTCTGTTGCATTATAGAAAGGCTAGTTCAATCGTAAAATCAAGTCAATACAAATAGTGCTGATTGAGCCATCCTAGGCAGTAATTTGTTACTACCTTGCCTGCGTCCAGTATATATCAAAAGGAGTTAATTTATAGAATACTATGCTTTCCAGTTGTGCAAATTGAGTGCGGAATAGTGAATGCTAAACCTCATTGTATAATTTGCAGTAGTAGGGCAATGCACTGACTTTCCACATCAGAAGGACGCATTAAAAAACTTAACCCATGCACGTGACTCACATCATAATTAACCGAATACAGATAGCATTCCTAGTACGATGTCGGGTTTTAAGAACAGTAAAATCGTACACGTAGATGATACGAGCATTGCCAGTAAGATTAAGGGTGGTGCCTCCTCCTTAACTCTCCCCGCACACGTTGCGTCAGCAGCAAAGAATACTCTGTACATCAAAGGTATAAAGTATAAGGTGTTAAGCACGGTACTCAAGGCTACAGTGAAAATTACAATGTAGTTCTGCTGCTTTAAAGCCTCTGTAATAATATAGAACTTACCCCAAAATGTGGCAGCTGGAGGGATGCCGATCATAGCAAGCGCCCCAATGCAGAATGCAGTGAAAGTTATGGGCATAACTCTGCCTAAACCATCAATATCCCTTATCGTAGTTTTACCAGAAGCAGCATATACAGCTCCCACAGCGAAGAATAATGTGATTTTCGCAAAAGCATGGCACACCATCTGAAACACTGCAGCTGTTACAGCTCCATCAGTGAACATGGATAAAGCTAAAGTTATGTACGATAACTGCGATATAGTAGAGTATGCGAGTAACCTTTTGAGATTTTTCTGAGTCACTGCAAAGACAGATCCCACAATGATAGTAACCACTGAGAGATACAGCATTATGTTGTGGTGAGGTGCTACATCGACAGCTACAGGAGCATTATAGTAGTTATACATTCCGTGTACGCCAATGGCGCATACAGTAATCTTGATTAAGGTAAATACCCCGGATTTTACTACAGCCACCGCGTGCAGCAACGCGCTAACAGGTGTCGGAGCGACCATTGCTCTGGGTAGCCATAGATGCACCGGCATGATGGCGGCTTTAGCCACTCCATAGCACAGCATAGTGACTATAAAAGGGAGAAGGCTGGGGTGCGTCTCAGAAATGAAACTCTTTGCGCTGAATAATCCAGCACCATCACTCATTCCGCATATTATAGCAATTGCTGGAAGGAACAAAAACACTGAAGAACACAAAAGCGTCTTTATGTAAAAGCTTCCAGAAGCTATTGAGTCTTTACTTCCACCATGAATTATTAGAGGATAAGTGCATACGGTGAGCATCTCGTAAAATATGAAGAGAGTCACCAAGTTTCCAGCAAATGCTATACCTATGGTGCAGCCTATACTAGCGGCAAAGCAGGAGTAAAAAACTGATCTATCCTGCAGCTTACCATAAACCTTGTTCATGTAACCTATGGTGTAGATATTAGTTACAGCCCAAAGGAACGATACTAAGATCCCGAATACTATACCCAGGGCTTCAGGTTCAAGAATGAAAAGAATCGCTGAGGACAGACGATACTGTAGTATTGCTGGATTGCCCTGTAACGCGAAGTACAAAGCACATGTTGTGGGGAACAAAACAAGAGAAGCCACAGTCGAGAGCGCCTCTTGAGAGTGTGAAAGCCTTTTCAGAGCCATGATCAGCGCAGAGCAGACGAATGGTAACGACACCACAACAAACAGCAATACATCTGAGCGGCAAAGCAAACCCACAATCACTCAATCTATAAAGTTAAGCGACATTAATAGCAACAAAATATCTATAAGTAAAACACTTTGCTTTACCTACACCAAAGGCATGCATCTATGTTTTCCAAAGTAAGTAGTATGCACTTAGGAATTAAGTGTTAGGGTGAATTTCTTGCATGCTATGAGACGTCAACACGTCTTGAAAGGCCGGGTTCTCAAACTTTAACCGTCTACTCACTCTTCCGGCGGTATGTATGAAAGTGGCCTGTGCAAAACCTGAGATGTAAATACGGGAGATTTCTGTGATTCCTATTGCATCAGCAAGAGTACTTATCCATGATATTTCTTCTTTCCAATATTACTTCAATGTTCGATGAAACTTGCGCATACACCGCAAACAGTACCACTAATACCACATTACGCACTAAATTGGTTTGCTTTAAAAACACCCACCAGGTCCAACGTCTAACTTAGGCGTATTAGCAGTGTTAAAGAGGTGTCTCGTAGTGCAAACTATTATGGAGATAGTAAAACGCGACGTGGCAGCTTTTCTATATTATAACACCCGTATTGCAACATAATTTACCTTAGGATGGGCCAAGTACACTATAAATTATATACCTATAACTTTGTACTCGAGCTTATGCAGCGAGACTGCCACCAGGGGAGCGATCAACCTCCCCAGATATGACACAACTGCGGTCTTTCCTGCTGTTTTGAAGGGGATAAAGTTGTAAAGTGTGGCAAGCCAAACGATGTAGTAATCTTCTTGGAATCATAGATATCTGCGTCGCCATAACATGGCTTACCTGAGGATAACTAAGTCTACTATAAATTGTGTACCTATAACTTTGTACTCAAGCTTATGCAGCAAGACTGCTATTGCGGTTCTGCTTCTGTACATGTAGACAATAACTTCTTCGAGACGTTTTCCAGGAACCAAGGAGTCAAGACGTTAATCAATTCATGCATCTAACATAATGACACTCAAAGATACGTACCGCCATCAGCATTGTACGCGGTGTTTTTCAGTGCCTTAAATGTGTAAATCTCAAGTTAGAAGCCATTTATGGCTTTAGTAGCAAAGGGAAATAATAGGTGCATTTTCTGCAAGTGCGTTGAGAAATCTTGTTATTAGGTATGTCATATTCTCCAGGAAAAGCAGGGTTTGTACATCTAAAACCTGAGTCTTTCCCTGTACAAAGCTCAAGATTCCTAAGATTCTATGTGCATGAGTACAAATATCAGAACATAAAACTCATGATGAGAGCAGGTGATCAATAGACTTCTAGCTGCAACGCCCTGATATCCACCACAAATCATTAAGCCGAATATCCTGATGCATAATGTATAACAAACCAATAGTATCCTCTAGGGCTCTGCCAAAAAGTTGGTCAGATCCCAGATAAATACGTACACACCTCACCAGGCTGTAAGATACACCACCCCGGAGAGCTCCCGGCAGCACTTAAGCAGGGCAAAACAGCTCAAAGCGATTGAAGCAATCCCGAGAATATGTAGCGTCCAGTACACCTATATGACCACCGGCCCACCATGAACTACCTGGGGAATATTACAGCACCTGGACGCGATCAACTAATACAACACTACAAAGTGTAAGTTAGAGCATCTTGTTCCGTATTGCACACTGTGCCGCGATCAGTTTTGCCACAGGCACTTTATATGGTGAACAGGAAACATAATCTATATCCAATTCTGAGCACAGCTGCATTGCCGCTAAAGTGCCACCATGCTCGCCGCATAGCCCGGTTTTGACTTTGTTCGGCGATTTATGTATCAGCTCCATCGCAATCTTGATCAACCTTCCAACGCCACTTACATCCAAGAGCTCGAAAGGATCAGAAGCAAAAACACCGGAACTTATATAGTGCTCAACAAACTTAGATGAATCATCTCGCGAGATCCCAAGGGTAGTTTGCGTTAGGTCATTCGTGCCGAAACTGAAAAACTGCACGTGCTGAGATAACTTGTCAGCCAATAATGCTGCCCTAGGTAGCTCAATCATGGCACCAATCCTATACTGTGCATTATCAAACTGCGCTGAAATGCACTTTACTAAGTCACCGATAATCACTATCTCCTGTTCGTCCATAACAAACGGAATCATGATTTCCGGAATAACAGTAATGCCATCTGAATCACGAAGCTCTTTCACTGCTTGGAATATTGCACGAATTTGCATTTCATATATCTCCGGATAAGAGACAGCAAGCCTGCAACCCCTATGACCAAGCATAGGATTCTTTTCAGAAAGCGCCGAAACCCTGTGCTTTATGTATTCCAAAGAACGCCCCATTCCTAACGAGATACTCTCCAAAGCCTCCATAGAATTAGGTAAAAACTCATGCAACGGTGGATCAAGTAGCCTAACGGTAATCTGCTTCTTATTCTGCATGAGCTTGAACATAGCCAGGAAGTCGTCCTTCTGCACAACTTCAATCTTCTTAAGAGCCCGGTCTCGCTCTTGCTTATTGCTCGCAAGAATCATTTCACGCACTATCGTGATTCTGTTATCAGAGAAGAACATGTGCTCAGTTCTGCATAGCCCAATACCATCGGCACCAAAAAGATTAGCAGTGCCCATATCCTCCACAGTATCAGCATTTGCCATAACCCCTACTGTCCTGATTTCATCTATCCAACCCATCAATTCATAGAAAGCTTCCGGCAGAGAAGGGGTCACAGTTTGCACGGCTCCCAGCATTACCTCACCAGTACTGCCATTTATGGTTATGCTGTCTGAACGACCGATTTTTACATTATCCTCGTTGAAGAAAAACTGCCCACTCTCGTCTATACACAAACTACTAGCCCCACATATGCACGGCTTACCCATACCACGTGCAACAACGGCGGCGTGGGAAGTCATCCCTCCGCGCAGAGTCAAAACCCCAGCAGCGGAAATCATACCACGAATATCCTCAGGGCTTGTCTCCTGGCGGACCAGTATCACACTCTTACCCTGACGCTTAAGCTCCTCTGCATCACTCGATGTAAAAGCTACGTAGCCGGACGCCGCACCAGGGGATGCTGGCAGCCCTCTACCCACTACTACATTGCTACAGTTTTCTTCTAGTATTGGATGGAAAAGCCCCCCAAGGGTGCTAGCATCAATACGAAGTATAGCCTCCTCCTTGGAAATAAGCGACTCTTTCACCATACTAACAGCCAAGTTCACGGCCGCATGAGCGCTGCGTTTACCGCGTCTAGTCTGTAGAATCCACAGTTTACCATCTTGGACAGTAAACTCTATATCCTGCATGTCTTTGTTATGTTTCTCGAGCTTTTCACATACTTCCACAAGCTCCCCGTATACCTGAGGCATAGAACTTTCCATGAGCTTAATAGGAGACGGATCCTTCTGCCCGGAAACTATATCTTCACCTTGGGCATTGCATAGAAATTCGCCAAATATTTCCTTCTCCCCTGTAGAAGGATTACGAGTGAATACCACGCCTGTGGCCGAATTTTGATTTATATTTCCGAATACCATTGCCTGCACATTCACAGCAGTACCTGCGTCTGAGGGTATGCCGTACATGTTTCTATATGCTACAGCACGCTGATTCATCCATGATTTGAACACCGCACCTATTGCATTACGGAGCTGAACCTGAACATCTTGGGGGAATTCCTGTCCCGTATGAGTACGTACTAATTGTTTGAACTCTTCAACCAATTCTCGCAAAGCTTCTTGATTTGTTATAGATTCCCCTGTCGACAGAGACAGTTCTTTCTGTTTTTCTTTATAACGCTCTTCGAAAATCCTATCTTCCAACTGCAAAACAGAAGCAGCATACATCTGTATAAGCCGCCTATAGCTGTCATAGGCAAACCTACCTCCGCGCATAGCTCCCAACTTTACTGCTACTTCGTCGTTTAACCCAACATTGAGTACGGTATCTAGCATTCCAGGCATAGATTGGACACTTCCTGAGCGTACCGATACTAACAACGGACGGTCCGGATTCCCAAATTCTAGATCCACTTCTTGTCCCAGGAGGCTCAACGCTTCAGGGAGTTGTTGCACTACATTTTCTGGAACACTGCCACTTTCCTGATATAGATTGCACACTGATGTGGCTATGGTAAACCCAGGGGGAACATTAATCCCAATCCTACACATTTCCGCAAGGCCTGCTCCTTTCCCACCTAACAAGTGCGCCAAATGTGCTCCACCATCACACCTACTTCTTCCGAAGTGGTAAATCAGCCTATCATCCATATGTTTTTTACCAGACTTTCAAAGATGAGATAGAGAAATATACAGTGATACTCCCATATGGACAATATAAAGCCTAATACCTCATAGCGCAACTATACAGAGGTTTTGATATACAGAATTATTGAGAATGGGTAGAAGTGTGGGATATGTTATGTGTGCTTAAAAAGCGGATGAATGCTGGTATAATTGCCAGCTGTAGTTGTGTCAGACCTACGTGTGTTTACTCTGGCACTGGGCAATTATTTGAAAGCAGCTACATGCACTGCTTTCTTTACGCTGTGATTGTGTTTTAGTAATCAAAAAATCAAGTTCGTTTTACAATAACAATGGTACCGCATAGTGAATCATGCAAAGTTTGTTTTTGTGAAGAGAACACTGCTGATACATACCAATAGGCCCAAAGCAGTACTACACTTGAGTGTAGGAGTAGTACAGTGGCAACAACCGTACCGCCTGGGTCAGCAATGCTGATAATTTGCAGCAATAGCATAGCAATGGCCGGGCACAAAAACTGTAGCGCGATTCTATCAAAGGCTATTAGAGGGTTTATGGGCCTCCCACAACGCAGCACAGGACAAATATTCATGATTTTTTGTCCAAGTGATGGGATAGAATATACGTAGTAACAACAGGCAACAACAAACAACGAAAGGAAGGACGCAAGATCATTGCCGCGTGTAACAAACGTTATTGGTATGGTCCCCACTGATATTATTATGATATCTATGAGACTAGCTATAAGTCTCCTTAAAGGGTTTGCGAGCACTAAAGATTCCATGGCTTAACACAACAAATTTGCCATAAAGTTACCAAGGTCTTTAAAGTTAGCAAAGGATAATACTCCTTCTATTGAGGTGTTATCGTATGCTATTGGAACACATCTAGCTCTTTTTGCGCTTTCAATATCGGAATCGCTATCTCCCACGAAAAATACTCGCTCACTAGGTGCAATGCCCATGATGTCTAATGCAGCGAATATTGGTTCTGGTGATGGTTTGTTTTCAGCTGTATCTCCTGATCCTAATATTACTGAGAAATATTTTCCTAGCCCTAAGTTTTGGACTTCATTACGCAAATTAGGTCCGCGTTTATTGCTTACAATACCCATATTGATTTTGTGATGGGAAAGAAACTCTAAAAGCTCTAGTACATTTTCATTTGGAGACATAGAGCGCGCATTGATATTCATACCCGCAATTTTCTCGTACATATTCACTGCTTCTTTCCAGCGGTACCCTAGAGCGCATGAAAGATAGAGCTCAACTTTGTTGCTTGGAATATCAGAGAGATCTATGTGTGGAAGGTTCATAGATGTGAGTACCCTAGATAATATGGCAAAATCTAGTTTGTCGGTTTTCACGATGGTATTACACCAATCAAACATCACTGCCACAGGAGGCTGCATATCTTTACCTCATTATTTCCCCGATGAGCGTAGCATTCAACAGTGTGCAGGTTAATATTTAGTTAATGACGAAAAATACATAGTTTTATATTACTACACATGAGAGCAATGGGAAAATTTTCTACTACATTGAAGATATGAGAACAGCGGTAAAATCGCCATAGTAGCTTTAATGCCATGAGAACAGTTTAAATTATAATGTCATGCTGTTCGGAGGATATTATGCTTCCTCAATACTTTTGCGCGCATCATGGCAAGAGCAATGGATTTTGCAGGTATACGCAGGCTTGTAGAGATGATCCATCCACGCGTATTAAGCACTACATCTCTGTTGTTTTCTCTCAAAACCTTTTGAGTTACGGAATGTCATGGGTAAAGCCTCCCTACAAGCATACTATGTTTTTAAATGAGCAGCTGCGTGTTAGTGCTGATGGTTACCCAACATATGCAGTTATTACAGTGTAAAATGAAGCAACAGAGCTGCGACATCGCAGGATGGACATGCATAAGAAATAGGCGGGGCAGGGAGGTGTTCACTGTGATTACTGAAATAGTAGCGTTTGTGACTTTGCAAGACCGCAACGTATCATCTACTTTGGTGCTCTCGGGGCTTTCCCATCCAATATTGGAAGAGAATTGTAACAATGTAGGAATGGGGAGAAGGTTGCCAGCATCATCAAATGCATAGTAGGGATATGTGGCTTTACGTCGAGTGATGCAGAGGGACTTAAGCTTTGCAATACTAGTTAGGAAGGAGACAGGTCCTGAAGATATTTGTTGTATGATTTCTGCTGTTTAGGTTTTGATTTTGCGGGTAATAGTGACTTTGCAAAGTATTGCTGGAACAACAATCTCTCATATTTTGACTCAATATTGAAGACCGAGGGGTGTGTACTTTTGGCATAGCTGAATGCACGGAAATGCTTATCTATAATTCCACAGAATTCCTGGCAAATTAGCGACTTTGTTCCGTATCTAGGTATGTGAATGCCTGATAAGTATCACCAGTGAGTTTCTAGAACGTGCATACAGCGCCCTGCTAAGACTACTGTGATGAAAGAAATCGCAGTGATTAGTACATGCGCTGCTGATGCTACCTCATATGTTAGTCGCACATTATGCGGAGACGTTTGGGCCTATATTCCCCGCATGTTTCCACATTGGTGATATAGGCCTTCAGTAGATGATGTCTTATTCCCCTAAGAGCTGGTTTTTCCTGCAGCTTTTGGGGTAATATTTAATGCTAGAGACAGCTCTTTCAGGTGGCTTTGATTAACTTCAGATGGAGCTCCCATGAGCAAATCTTCTCCCATTTGTGTTAGAGGGAAGTATATAATTTCTCTAATGTTGGGCACATCAGCCAACAGCATTACTATCCTGTCTACACCTGGTGCAATACCTCCGTGTGGAGGAACACCAAACCTAAAAGCACGCGTTAGAGCCCCAAATTCTGCATCTACTGTTTCAGGGCTATAACCAACCATGGAGAATGCCTTATACAATATGTCAAGTTTATGATTTCTTATGGCACCGCTGGATATCTCAATACCGTTACACACTATGTCATATTGGTAGGCGACTATATCTAGAGGGTTGGAGCTAGAAAGAGCATCTAACCCACCCTGAGGCATAGAGAATGGGTTGTGTGAAAATGCTAGCTTACCGTTTTCGTATTGGAAATAAGGAAAATCTACTATCCAACAGAATTTAAAAGTATCCTTCTCTATCAGATTCAATTCTGTTCCCAGTAACTCCCTAACACTGCCTGAGAGTTCTGCAGCTTTGTCTGCAGCGTCAGAGACAAAAAATACGCTATCTCCTGGTCCGACACCAGCGAGTGTTTGGATATTTGCTAATTCGGTGTCACTCAAAAATTTAGCAACTGGACCTTTTACGGTGTTATCTGTAGAAAATGTTATGTAGCCTAATCCCCGAGCTCCTATCTTTTTGGCATATTCCACCTTGCTATCAAAAAAGCTGCGAGGGTGTTCTGAAGTTTTAGGAGCTGGTATAGCCCGCACAACCATGCCACGAGCAACTCCCTCTTGAAATGTCTTAAAGTTAGAGCGCAGGAACACTTCAGATACGTCTGCTATTATTATGGGGTTTCTCAAATCAGGCTTATCAGTCCCATAACGCAGCATAGCGTCCTTGTAGGTAATTCTCGGGAATGTGGGTGATACGCTCCTGTTGCCAGCAAATTTCGTAAAGATATCGCGCAACACGGGTTCCATGACTGAAAATACATCTTCTTGTGTGACGAAGGACATTTCAACGTCGAGCTGATAAAATTCGCCAGGAGATCTATCTGCACGCGCATCTTCATCACGGAAACATGGAGCAATCTGGAAATACTTATCAAAACCGCTTGCCATTAGCAGCTGCTTAAATATCTGTGGAGCCTGAGGTAGCGCGTAAAACTTGCCAGCATGCACTCTGCTAGGCACGAGATAATCTCTTGCTCCTTCGGGAGACGACGCTGTCAATATCGGTGTTTGCACCTCTATAAACCCGCGGCTTTCCATTGCTTTCCGCATCTCAGAAATTACAGCAGAACGTAGTAACATGTTGCTTTTTACCTTGTCGCACCGCAGATCCAAAAACCTGTATTTCAACCGCAAGTCTTCAGGATGGTTGGTACTTGTGGGCACGTGTATAGGCAATGCATCGGCAGCAGACTCTGTCACTAGGGTATGCACAGCCACTTCAACGTGACCGGTACTTAGCGAGGTATTGATTGTGTCTTCGCTACGTGCTGCTACAGTTCCCTTTACAGTGATAACGCTCTCTAACCCTATGGAACGCGCGTAATTAAACAGTTCTTGATCTGAGGACTCATTTAACACCAACTGTGTTATTCCATAGAAGTCCCTCAAATCGATGAATAAAATACCACCGTGATCACGTTTTCTAAATATCCAACCTGACAGCGTTACCTCTTCTCCTACATGAGATAAATTAAGTGCGTTACACAAATGTGTTCTGTACATGTTCATGCGAAATACTCTGGAAGACCAATCCCACTCCCATTTTCTATCACAATGTTGTCTAATGCTACGGAAAATTTCTAATGTATTGGAGGATTGCAAATCTGTACATGGTGAGAGAGGAGTTCTGGTTGTATATGAACTTATGGTTAAGTCACAGAGTTTGGCAATACAGGTATTGAAGCTAAGTTAAGGCTGAACAACAGAGAAACGGAAGGTAGGGTGATGGCATGGTGCCTTCTCATGTTGTGTGGAGTTTTGACAGGAAAATCCCGGTTAGGTGCGGTGTTTTTATCGGTAAGCATAGGGCTGCTAAGTTATGTGGGCAGGCATTATTTGTTTACATTAGGCTGTGTTTTGTTTATAAAGCTAGCGTTGTGCATTGGTTAATACACATGGGCAAGAGGTTAGGCGCTGTAATACTGGCGGTTCTGTTAATAGCAGGTACACAGACTGGTTGCAGTGCTGTTGTTGCAGGGCTTGCCGTGGCTACAGGAGCTGTTGTTGCAATGCAAGAGCGCTCTGTAGGTGATGTTATAGACGATGCTTCGATCCTGATGGGTATCAACAGAGAGCTGTTTAAGCACGGTATATTTTCTGCAGTCACGGTAAAGGTGAGTGAAGGTAGGGTCTTGCTTGTGGGCAGTGTAGATGCACTAGAGAAGAGGCTACAGGCAGAAAAGGTAGCATGGCAGCAGAGAGATGTTAAGGAAGTGGCAAACGAGATTGTTGTGAATTTGGATGCTACTACACTCAAGTCTTATGCGGCTGACAGTGCCATTAGTGCACAGGTGAGGGCGCGTATGGTCGCGCGCGCAGGGGTCAAGTCGATGAATTATAGCGTCAACACTGTGGGTGGAGTTGTGTATCTAATGGGTATAGCACAAAGCCAAAAGGAGCTTAATGCCGTGGTGGCGATAGCAAAGCGTGTCCGTGGGGTTAAGCAAGTTATAAGCTACGTGAGATTGAAGTACAGCAGATTGCGTCACTAGGGGTCGGTGTTGTTAAAGGTTGCATTTCAGATGGATGCCGATGTAGTTGTCGGCAAAGATCTAACTGTGCAATTTATACAAGAGAGCAAGCGTAGGGGGCACGATGTGTTTTTCTACCAGCCGCGTGATCTCTCATTCTCGAGAGGTGAGGTTGTTGCTACAGCCTACTCTGTGGATATAGGAGAGAACTCTTTGCACCTGCGAGACAGGGTGCGGTTGTCGCTGGAGGGGTTGGATATACTGTTTATAAGGCAGAACCCACCGTTTGATATGCGCTATATTACTAATACATATCTGTTGGAAAGATTAGCTGGGGTACTTTTTGTAAATGACCCAAAAGCTATCAGGGACTTTCCTGAGAAATTGCTGCCACTATCGTTTCCTGAATTCATACCGCCTACGCTGATTACCGAAAGTGTTCAGGAGGCATGTGAGTTTTACCGGGAATATGGTGATGTAGTAATCAAGCCCTTGTATAGCTTTGGGGGAGATGGAGTAATCAGGATATGTGGTAATGTCGATATTGCGGTAATATTTGACGTTATGGTGGCCAGGTACGGTACACAGGTTGTGATACAGCAAATTATACCATCTGTAGAAGATGATAAGAGGGTTGTATTGCTGAATGGCGAGCCTATAGGTGCGATAAAGCGTAGAGTGATTTCTTCCGGGGAGATAAGGACTAATCTGAGAGTAGGTGCTGTTCCAGAAATGACAGAGTTGTCTGAGCGTGATAGAGAAATATGTCGCGTGGTAGGAGATAAGTTAACAGCAGCAGGGATTATATTTGCAGGAATAGATATTCTTGGAGGGTACCTGCTAGAGGTAAATGTAACCTCTCCCTGTGGAATATTAGAGATAAATCAGGTATATGGAACAACCCTTGAAAAGGAATGTTGGGACCAATTTGAGGGTATGTTGGCTTGAAGGCGGTTCAATGCTGATAATGTAGACATTGTCTACGGGGGTCGCCTGATGAGGGATGAGCACGGGTATATATCGGCTGACGTGTCTTTACGTACGTTTTTTCTCCTTTTTATTGTTTATAGTGTATTTCATGAGGGTAATGCGGTATTGCACATATTATGAGGTGAGTCTGCATGCCTACTTCGGTGGGTTTGGTTGGGGGAATAGCGTTATGATCGGTCAAAGTGGGGTATTATTCGATAATGTATAAGTTTGTTGTAGAACGATACAATGCGATTTTGACGTGTTGTAGGAATTTATTGCGTAGACTTGTAAGGTTCTGGCTGTATGCTGCTATAGTGGGGGTACTAGCGCTGGCTACACTGCTTGGTGCTGTTAGTGTTGCTATATCGGGCAAAGACGTTTTTCGAGCGTTTTCTGATATGTTGGTGAAAGCTGGGTTACCTATCAGAGGGGTTGTTGTCAAAGGCAATTATATGGCACAACCCAATGATGTGCTATACGTCATAGACAACGAAAGGTCGATAGTCCTTTTAGGCCTGGAAGATCTTAAGATGCGTATAAAGCATAGGAATCCGTGGATTAAGGACGTTGCTATTACTAGGTTGCTTCACAGTGGTGTGTTGCACATTGATGTAAAGGAATATGAGGCCTTTGCTAATTGGAATCATCATGGGGTAAACTCAATTATAGATAATACGGGGCACGTCATCGTAAATTCAGTGCCACGGTTTGGTAATCTTGTTTCTATTTGCTGTGACGATGCAAAGGAAGATTTGCATTTTGTACGCGCAATTCTTGATGATGACTCCGCGTTAGTGGCAATGGTTTCTTCTTTATTTTGGGTTGAAGGGAAGCGATGGGATGTTGATTTATCCAGTGGCTTAAGAATAAGACTACCAGAGGATAATCCGGTAGAGGCATGGTTTCACCTGATGAAGGAATATCCCATTTTTGATAATTTTTTCATTTGGAAGGAAATAGATATGCGAGATGCGAATGATATTCGGATAAAGTAATATATGTCGTGTAAGTGCTAAGTCAGTGCATAAAACCTGCATGAAAAAACGGGCACTCTGTACAAACGCGCGTAAATGTGTTGTAAAAAAGTAGCATAAATTGCATTATTTGGTTGCATGCTGCATTGTGATGTAAATATCATAAAGTGAAGAATCGATAGGTGCTGTATTGTTTTTACAAGATTAAGCGTATTTTTACTCTGCAGAGTAGAATGTTGGCTAATCCAAAAGAGTGTGGGGTTTATGTCTAAGGTAAAGAGATTTTACATACCCGAAGTTCTAATCGTGGATGATGAGGCTGATTTAAGAGCTATGATCCAGGATATATTGAGGGATGATAACTACGTGACAAGGGTCGCAGCTGATGGGTTGTCAGCCATGAAACTTGCATATGAAAGAGAGCCAGATGTAGTACTTCTCGATATATGGTTGAAGGGGTCTGACATAGATGGATTAAGCGTATTGGAGAAGCTGAAGGAGCGGTATCCGAGTCTTCCCGTTATTATGATAAGTGGGCATGGCAATATAGCTACTGCTGTTAAGTCACTGCACATAGGTGCGTATGATTACATCGAGAAGCCATTTACGGAAAATAGATTAAAGTTGGTGGTAAAGCGGGCTGTAGAATCCGGAAGGCTGAGAAGGGAGAATGATGAATTGAGGTCCTTCTTTGAGGATTATGAGCTTATAGGCAATTCTCCTCAGATAAAGAGCCTGAGGTCTACTGTTAACAAGGCTGCTTCCACATTTAGTAGGATTTTGATTACTGGTGCTCCGGGGACTGGTAAAGAGGTTGTCGCCAGGTTAATTCATAAGAAATTCCGTGGTGGGAGTACGTTTGTTAGTTTCTGCCCGTCCATTCTGCCGGAAAATAGTTACTTGGAGAATATTTTTGGTAGTGAAGGTGAGAATAGCTCGCTGCAGCACGTGGTGCCGCACAGTGTTGGAATTATAGAGCAAGCTAATCACGGTACTCTGTTTATAGATGAGGTGACTGACCTTCGCTACGATGCGCAGCTTAGATTGATGCGCTTGCTTCAAGAAGGTAGGATATATAGGGAAAGTGGTAAAATCCCTGTAATTGTTGATACTAGAGTGATTGCATCGTCTTCTAAGATTATGGAAGATGAGGTGAGGCTTGGAAAATTCTGTGAGGATCTCTACTATAGGTTGAATGTTTTCCCGATACGTGTTCCATCGCTTTCGGAATACTGTGCTGATCTTCCGGAGATTTGTGAATACATGATGAAAAGCATATGTAAGAAGATGAGGCTTTTCCCGCGTGCTATTAGTGAGGAAGCGATAGTGGCTATGCAGTCATACTGTTGGCCTGGAAATCTGCGTCAGCTTCGTAATGTCCTTGAATGGGTCATGATTATGCAGACTAAGCATGATGTGATCACAGTAGATGACTTACCGGCGGAGATAGTCAACGGTGCTCCTATCAACAGTGTGTTCACGCATATAGTTTCGGCGCCATTGAGGAAGGCAAGGGAGGAATTCGAGCGACAGTATCTTAAGACGCAGTTATCTAGGTTTGGTGGTAGTGTTTCTAGGACAGCAGAGTTTATTGGAATGGAGCGCTCAGCGTTGCATAGGAAGCTGAAAATGCTGGGGCTGTTTACCGGATAGTGGCGCAGAGAGGAGTAGATATTGGAACTCTGCATACTTAAATAGTTATGTGGTGCAGTCTAAGGCGTTTTTATCGAGTGTGCTGCGTGCTCTTTATCCGTTGAGGTGTGGTTCCGGTGTTAAGGCCACATATTTCCTAGGGGTTTTAGCAGGGTTATCTTTTGTTTTTGGGAATTGTTTCCTTTAAAAGCTGTGAAAAATCGACTCTATGCATGAATTTCCTGTTAAACATAGATTGGGAAAATATGCATAACTATGTTGTTTTTTCATAGGCAAACAAAACAATAGTGAGTTAGGGGCGGCGTAACTTTGAGCGCATAGAGCAAATACTGTTATATGCATATACTGTAGAGCTTATCTTCAGCCAGTGAACATAGTATCGAGAAGTACTACATCTGGCTCTCTTTCATATGTAAGTTTCATTGCTGACAACCCATCAGCTGCGACTCTTGTCACGTAGTTATCATCCCTCAATATATCTTGGATCATATTTGTGCGTTTGTGTGAGTCAGGTCTTATATTACAGCCTATGGCATGAGCTTTAAGGCACATCAGTATTCGTGCTAGCATCCATTAAAAAGCTTTTTAGAGCATATGAAGTTCAGGTTCTGAAATTATGCGAACAGTAATTGGTTAATTACTTGATCAGTATCCAACTCACCTCTTAGAAGTTTTGCTATTGCAGAGCATACTGGAAGATGAATACCTAGTGTATTACTCAAGCGATCTATAGATTGCGCGCTTTCTGCGCCTTCGACCAGGCTATCATTACGTGAGGCAATATCCTGTCCTTTTCCGATGGCAAGACCAAAGGACATGTTGCGGGAACTTGCAGATGTGCAGGTGAGAACTAAATCTCCCAAACACGCAAGACCTATTATGGTAGATAGGTCGACACTCTCAGATTTCGCCGTGCTTACAGCCTGTATTTCGGCAATGCCCCGCACTACTACCATGGCGCTAGCGTTGTACCCTAGCCCTTTTCCTATGACTATGCCACATGCGATGGCAATAATATTTTTTAGTACTGAACCAATCTGCACTCCTACATAGTCGGTACTAGGAGCTATGGACATGACAGCACTGCTTAGTTTTTCAGCGAGCGATGCTGCAAGAGATTCATCCCGTCCTGCAAGCACCATTGCGCAGGGGAGCCCACGAACCATCTCTTTCGCAAGTGCAGGACCTGACAAAACAAACACTGGATTATCAGGTAAAAGTTCCTCTATCACTTCTCCAGCAAATTTCAAAGACTTATTCTCAATGCCCTTACTACACACGAGCACCGGCACAGAAGCATCCAGTGCAGCAGTATTTCTCACGTCATTACACAAGTTGCGTAACTCCTGTGTTGGAACACACAGCAACAGCACAGAAGCACACTTCAGCGCACTCTCAACATCGGGTATAAGCTCTATTTCTTTTGGCACAAGACAGCCTGGTAAATATAGGCTGTTCATGCCAGTATTGCGCAACTCTTCCAGTACACGTTTATTCCTGCTCCAAAGAGCAACGCTACAGCATGAATTATAAAGCGCAACAGACAAGGCTGTCCCAAACGCGCCCGCTCCTAAAACTGTGACCCGCACCTAGCCTGCCAAAAAATACACGTCAGCATGGTATAGCGTAGGCTATGGTTTATCAATAGAAAAAACTTTCTAGTACCATCTTGCTAAAAGTACAAATGTTTTTGGTAGTAATAATTCATTAAGCTTTGTACAAACCTGATAGAATGTTATGCATGGCACCAATTTGGCTTTATGTGTATGCAGAATATCTGCGATAGTACAGAGTTCTGCGTAGCGTGAAGATTCTGTTCTGCACACTCAGTTCCATGAACAGCGTATGTATAATTGAAATATTGTGAAGTCAAAACTGACTAACCAATACAAAAGCCTATGACACAGTGAGTATATAGCATAGCATCCTTTGCAGAATGGGGTGAGGATTGTTGTGGCTGTGACAAACTTATATGACGTTGTTGATGCTTGGGTTAAGTGTTTAGAAGAGGAAAAAAGGTACTCCAAGCATACGGTAGCAGCATATTTAAGGGATATACGGGATTTTCTCCAGGTTGTGTATGGTCTAAGACAGGAGAAGAGCGTTGTGCTGATTACAGAGATGGAAAACCTTCCCATGACGGAGTTTAGACGGTGGATTACTATACGCTGCAACCAGGGAAAGCAGTCAGTATCTAATTTGCGTGCTATTTCGGCTATACGGAATTTTTTCCGCTATTTGCAAAGGAACCACGGTATTAAAAACGACGTTGTATTCCATATTGTAAACCCCATAGTACGCAAGGGCTTACCAAAGGTTTTGGAAAAGTCACATGTACTCAAGATGGTTAGTGAAAATATCCATTGGACATCGCGAAGGGACGCCGCAATTGTTGCCTTACTGTACGGTTGTGGCTTAAGAATAAGTGAAGCTGTGGGATTGCGATTTGGTGATCTAGAAGCTGATGCAGTACGTGTATTGGGTAAGGGGAAGAAGGAGAGAATAATTCCTATCTTGCCCTGGGTGCAAAAGTTATTAGACGGGTATGTAGAGAGTTGCCCATTTCATGGTACGGGGTGCGGAAATAAGGCATCATATGTATTTTTAGGGGTGCGTGGTAAAGTGCTTGATAGAACATACTTTGCACATAGAATGCAGGCATTACGTAGAAATATGGGTTTGCCTGAGAGTACAACACCCCATGCACTGCGACATAGCTTTGCTACTCACTTGTTTTTAGAAGGCGCAGACATCAGAGTGATTCAAGAGCTACTTGGTCATGAAAACCTATCGACTACGCAGATATACACGCACTTAGATCATAAGAGTATAATAGACAATTACATGGGATTTCATCCGCAAACTGTAAAAAAGAACAGTTCCGCATAACTGCTATCAACCATTCGATAGTTTTGACTAAGACCAGCCACTGTGGTTTTTTCTTCAGGAGTGAGTTCCTTGACTAGGTCTTTAGCTACAGCTATAGCGTTGCCGTTTTGTATAGGTTTTTGTGTGCTACCGGTAGATATAGGCCAGTTTTGGCTCCCATATCCAAGCGTTGTTTCCGTACAAAAGTCCTTCAAAACCTGCTGAATGATGGACTACCGCTTCCATGTTTTCGTATTTTCCCGCAGGCCAATTCTTATTATATAGATCTAATTCTTCACAAAATTGCTAAGACGCACTAGTAAGGCCGCTTCCTTTCCATGCAAATGCAGAAGGCAAACGCTGCGTAGAGCAATGCGTATATGAGAGGAACAACTGTCTAAGGGGCTGCGATAAACGCAAGCAAGAATGCCAGCTACAAGAATCAAGGGAGGGAGTAGTTAAAGACATAGTTGGCATAGTAAAAGACATGACGAAAATAGGTAGTGGGAGTAGGATAGAGAGAAGGGAGTCAGAGTGTTTCCATAAGCGGGAAACGTGTTATACAGGATGTGCAGGAGATGGATTCTGTGAGTCAAGGTGTGAGATAGAATATGGCTGCAATAGTAGTAGCACGTCAGTAGGGTTTGATTTCAAAATAGGGGATGATACGAGTAGAAGAAATATTTGTAGTTCAAGTAGATGTGACTACCTATGCAAAAGTGACCACGCTACGTGTTTTGTAGGTTGTGGTGGCAAAATATATAAAGAAACAGCCGATCCAAAGTAGCGACCAAATAGCTATGGGGCTGTAGCACCAATGCTCGAAAACCTTGCCGTTTATAGTTCGAAGCAGCAATATCAATACTGCATACCATATGCTACAGCCTCGTATCACTTTTAGAGTATATAACCCCTGGAAGGTATAGCAGCGTCAAGAGCTGCAAGCATGTTATCTTAAAACTACAGGTTTTTCGCCTCTAGGGATTACTGCCCCTATGACGTATGCTGTTTCCCCTAGTTCCGCCAACATTGCCATTAACTCTGCAGAAGTTTCTCTTGCGGTGACTAATACAAGACCAATACCACAGTTAAAGGTTTCTAGCATATCTTCCTTAGGAATATTTCCGGCACCTTCTAACCAGGTAAATATGTTCTGCTTTGGCCAGGAGTCTTGACGTATTTCAGCAGCGAGATGAGTTGGTAATATTCGAGGAACATTGTGTACTAGCCCACCTCCTGTGATATGTGCTATGGCTTTTAAGAGATGACAGGTAGGTAGCACCGAGTTTACGTATATTCTAGTGGGTTCTAGAAGAACATCTGCCCAGGTAAGCTCTTTCTCGCTAAAGGGGCACGGGCTAGAATAATCTATATCTAGGTCCTTGAGGATTTTCCGTACTAGAGAAAACCCATTTGAATGCAGTCCCGAAGAAGGTAGACCAAGTATTACGTCCCCAGCTTGTATGAGATCTAGTTTTGGCAAGATGTCTTCTCTTTCAACTATACCTACGGTAAATCCTGCGAGGTCGTAATGTCCTCTGGAGTACATACCGGGCATTTCAGCGGTTTCACCGCCTACAAGTGAAGCCCCAGCAAGTTTGCATCCATGAGATATCCCGCGTAACACTTCCAGTGCGACAGAAGGATCAAGAGCTCCGGTAGCAAAGTAATCGAGGAAGAACAAGGGCTTTGCACCTTGAGCAAGCACGTCATTTACACACATTGCTACTAGGTCTACGCCAATGTGTTGGTGTTGTACTGTAGCCTGCGCTATCAACAACTTAGTGCCTACACCGTCTGTAGAGGATACAAGTAAAGGAGAGCGATATTTGTGTCCGGTAGCGTATAAGTCGAACACTGCGCCGAAACCTCCAATTTCGGATACTACGTTATCACTTTTAGTTTCTTGCGAGAGTTGTTTTATTTCGCCTACTAGCTTGTCAGCAGAGGCAATATCTACTCCCGAGTCTAAGTATTTACTCATAGAATCAGCCACACCTGGTGGAGAGAGAGTAACACTAGATGCGTGAAACTTGTACAAAAATATTTATTGATTAACTATACCCATACTATAAAATTCTGGCTACTTTCGTACTAGGGTAATTATGACCGGAGAGCTGGCTAGCATGGAGGCTTTTGCAGCGAAGCTGCTGCATGATGTTGCGGGTTCTGTGGGTTCGGTAGTGAGCTATATTGAATGCTTTTTAGATGATCCAGAATCCGATGATATACGAGTTTGTCTAGAGGAAGCGGCTGTTGAGATGATATCGAGATTTAGGCTGATTAGGCAGGCTTATAGTGCTTCTGAGGATAACTCCTGTTTTGATACTACTAGGGAACATATTGAAAAATATTTGAAGAAAAGGGGTGTTCCTTCTTTCTCCCTATGTATTGAGGGGCAGTTTTATGACGCAAAGCTTGTGGAGCAAGTGAACAGGTTGTTAGTTCAAGCAGCGCTGTTTTCTGCTATGGCTATGGTAAGGGGAAAGGGGATGTTTGTCTCTATCTCTAAGACAGAGAGTATGGTTGCGATACGGCTAGTGCTTGATGCTGAAGAGATATCTGTTCATAAAGATGTGGAGAGTGTACTAGGAAACGCGAATGCTTGCGCTCTCACAACACACAACGTACAGGCGTACTTTATGACCTTACTCTGTAAGGAGTACGGCGCTACGTTGCGTTATGACCCAGAAAATGCGCTGGTAGAGGTGGTTTTAGCTCTGTAATGCTGGTTATACAGCCGGGCGCTATTCTTATCATAAGATGTGCGTATTTTACGGATAATTTCTGGGGACGGGTTGAGTTGTTTTCTGGTATTCTTGGGTAAATATTGCCTCTATGGATAAGCTGGTAGGCGAAATAAAACAACCACTAAGAAGATCATAACGAGCATTTATCATTCAAGGGGTAGAAGAACCGCCCTAATCTCAACAACCTCACCACCGTCAGTAGTTTTAGTCAGTATTCCAGTCACTGGTGATTGCTCTTTATATTATAAGAAGACATGGGGTAGGATCTGTGTTTTGTGGTTCTATGCCGTGGGATGGTTTTTTCTTCAGGGTGGGAGAATGCCTTGACTAGGTCTGTAGCTATGGTGTTGGCAGTAGCACTTGTCTTACCAGATATCTTGTTCCAGCACATACTGCTTAGACTCCTTTTACGCACCATATGTCTTAGTACTGTCCATACCGTTTCTGCCAATTCTACAAGTTTGCTGTCTGGATGCAGCTTTGTTTATTCCATTCTCGCAAGAAACTAAAAGTGATAACGTAATATCCGAAATTGGAGGCTTTGGAGCAGTGTTCGACTTATACGCTGCTGGACACAACTCCTTTACTTCTATCCTCCATAGACGGCGTAGGCACTAAGTTGTTGATAGCACAGGCTACAGGACAACATCAACACATCGGCGTAGATCTAGTAGCCATGTGTGTAAATGACGTACTTGCTCAAGGTACAAAGCCCTTGTTCTTCCTTGATTACTTTGCTACTGGAGCTCTTGACCCTTCTGTCGCGTTAGAAGTGTTACGCGGGATATCTCATGGGTGCAAACCTGCCGGGGCTTCACTTGTAGGCGGTGAAACCGCTGAAATGCCCGGTATGTACTCCAGAGGACATTACGACCTTGCAGGGTTTACTGAGACTTTTTTCTCTAGTTTGTAGAAGCTGCTACGGACTTTCCTTGCCTATGAGCTAGCAGCAGTGCTTGCTGTAAATTTGCTAGGAGTGAGTTATACTCAGCACCGCATATGTTAGCATATCCAAACGATATGGTTGCATCGGGAGAATACTGAGCCAACCTCTCTGATACACGTGCATGTATTCTTGAGACTGCGACGTGAGCATCGGCCTTACTACAGCCTAATAGCACAAACATGAACTGGTTATTACCTAAATATCCCACTATGTCGGTGTATCTCATATTCGCACTGAGTGCACCTACTATAACACTATGCATTTTTTTTTGAGCATCGCCTGCGTTATTAACTGTGGGATCAAGCGCTACTAGGGAAATCACCGCTTCAATTGAGCTTTCGCGTACAAAACCTAAAATAACGTCTATCTCGGTTTTTGTAGATGCGGGATCTAAGATTTCCAGATCTTTGTCCATAGTGTATCGTGTGCCGGCAGGTAGTCTTTCACTCCGGAATGCTGCAAGTTTTTGTGATATACTTGTATCGCGAACTAGCAGCTCATAGTTTAGAAGATCTTTTTCAGAAGTTACGCGAAATATCTTGGGTTTTACGGGGACAGCCTGGAGTTTACAGTTGAGTAAAGCGAAATTGCTGATTTTTGATATTACATCAGCCAGGTCAGTTCCACTGTTTGTATATTCTACGTAGCTGCTTATTATATGTTTTGTGTTCAAATCAAGTATGGAATCTAAAGGCGCACCTATTAGCAAGGTACCACTGTCAAACCCAAGAAGCTGCAGTGCTTGGTCATTTATTGCTGATATAATTACTTTGCGCAGCACATTGTTCTGCTGTAATGAGATAACAGCATCGTTTGCTCTTCGGGCTATGACATTGTCGTTCATCAGTTTTCCCCAGTTAAAGTAGCGCTCCTTACCTTAGGAGAACGCTTGGCAGCGTATCAGGATATTATTATGAACTAGTTAACCAATCCCGTTGGGATCTATGAGCATGTACGGATACGTCTTCGTATAGCATCTACAATTGCGGGAATACTGCTTGCAGCACGACGAACAAATTGGTGAGCAAAGAGAAATCTATAGTGTGTCATCCAAGACATCATTAGGTTTTTTCCCCTGCACGAGGTTAGCATTAGCAAGATTCTTACTCCAGAGATCTTCTAGCTTGTAATATTCACGTACTTCTTCACGAAATATGTGTACTATGACATTGTTTAGAGTAATGACTACCCAATTACCTTCATCCAACCCTTCTATATGTTTCTTGCTATAATGTGCGACTTTTTTCTTCACATGTTCTGCTAAAGCCTTTACGTGACTTGTGGAGTTTCCAGAAGAAATAATGATGTACTCAGTTAGCTGACATCTATCACGAACATCAAGTGCAGCAATATCGCGAGCACTGTGCTCATCCAACACTGCAACTACCAAATCCTTCAGATTTTCTGTAGATGTAAACACAACGTCCTCTAATGTACTGTATCTCTGTTCATGTTACCTGGCATTTTCACATAATAAAAGAGTTAACAGTGCTACCTAGAATTTGTAGGTCTTTGACTGCACAGTACTCAAGTTGTGAACAGACTGTTTATTATAGAGTATTTCAGTGTTTTTAACTATCATAGTTTTGCAGAACCAAGGAGTACTAGTATGAAGGTGTCTGTCGTTTTGTTGTGTTTGATGCTCATAATTCCTTCTGTTAGGTGTTCTGGCGGCATAGTATTCAGGGATAGTGAAATTGAAAACGTAATCAAAAAAATCAGCAAGCCTCTGTTTGCTGCGGCTCACGTGAATGTAGATGAGGTAAAGGTCTTTGTTGTTGATGATAACAGGGTTAACGCGTTTGTTACCCCCGATAACTACGTCTTTATTCACAAAGGGTTGCTCAAATTCTCGAGGGATCCAGAAGTAGTTGTGGGAGTAATAGCGCATGAAATTGGTCACATGGCGCAGTACCACCTCATAAAACAAGAGCGTGAACTACGTAATGAAATGATAGCAGAGGGTTTGGGTTATATTCTGGGTATGGTTACGTCTTTGGTACTTGATCCTAAAATTGGCCATGCTATCATCGCAGGTAGTAGTACTGTCAGTCAGAGAAGTTTTTTAGCTTACAGTAGAACTCAGGAGGAGATTGCTGACCAATGTGCATTGGAATATCTCGATGCTGCCGGCTATAGCCATGAAGGCCTGTTGCATGTATTGCGCTTTTTCGGCCAACATGAGGCGCAGCATGTGTACTTAGATGAATACATGTCTACACACCCTTTAAGTGAACAGCGGTTAAGAAAGCTATATGGGTACAAAAAGAAGCGGGAGGTTATAGGGTTTTCGGAAGAAGATAAGGCGAGTTTTGCGCGTATTGTTGAAAAAGTAGAAGCATTTTTAATGCCTATAGACACTCTTAAAAATCGAGAACTGTCACCCTATATGCAATCTATAATTGACTATAGGGAAGCTAATGTAAAGGAGGCTATTCAGCGTTTGAATGTTCTGATAGATGCTGCGCCTACGGATCCGTATTTGAGGGAAATTAGAGCGCAGATTTTATATAAACTTGGGGACGTAGAAGCGTGTATTACTGACTACAAAGCAGCTTTGAGTCAGATTCCTGATGACATGTTGCTTAAGGTAGAGTTGGCCCAGGCCTTGGTTCTTAAAGATCCAGCACATGCATTGCCTTACCTCGAACAAGTTATGCGTGTGGAGAGGGATAATCCCTATGTGTGGAAACAGCTTTCGTTGGTCTATGGCAGAATGGGCAAAGTGCCTATGTCTTACTTTGCGTTGGCGAATATGTATTTCCTTGAAGGAGATGAGAAAAGGTTTCTTGAGTACGTGAAATTATCGAAAAAATACTTCGATAATAATAGCTTCCAGTTACGTATAATACAAGACCTTGAAGATGCTTACAGGGCAAGCTAAACGCGGCCCTGAAGCATATGTCTAAACATTATTTACCACAAAGAGTACATCATGAAGCAAACGGTTTAATATGGAAACTTATGTGGAAGAAGGTCTTTTCTAGATTAACAAGGAGCTTACTTGTGGTCTCCATGAGCGTTATGCAGACGTCATGTTTAAGCATATTCGGTCCCCAAGAGGTAATCGTATATGAGCCCCCTGAGGGAGCAGAAGGCAAACGCTGCGTAGAGCAATGCGTATATGAGAGGAACAACTGTCTAAGGGGCTGCGATAAACGCAAGCAAGAATGCCAGCTACAAGAATCAAGGGAGGGAGTAGTTAAAGACATAGTTGGCATAGTAAAAGACATGACGAAAATAGGTAGTGGGAGTAGGATAGAGAGAAGGGAGTCAGAGTGTTTCCATAAGCGGGAAACGTGTTATACAGGATGTGCAGGAGATGGATTCTGTGAGTCAAGGTGTGAGATAGAATATGGCTGCAATAGTAGTAGCACGTCAGTAGGGTTTGATTTCAAAATAGGGGATGATACGAGTAGAAGAAATATTTGTAGTTCAAGTAGATGTGACTACCTATGCAAAAGTGACCACGCTACGTGTTTTGTAGGTTGTGGTGGCAAAATATATAAAGAAACAGCCGATCCAAAGTAGCGACCAAATAGCTATGGGGCTGTAGCACCAATGCTCGAAAACCTTGCCGTTTATAGTTCGAAGCAGCAATATCAATACTGCATACCATATGCTACAGCCTCGTATCACTTTTAGAGTATATAACCCCTGGAAGGTATAGCAGCGTCAAGAGCTGCAAGCATGTTATCTTAAAACTACAGGTTTTTCGCCTCTAGGGATTACTGCCCCTATGACGTATGCTGTTTCCCCTAGTTCCGCCAACATTGCCATTAACTCTGCAGAAGTTTCTCTTGCGGTGACTAATACAAGACCAATACCACAGTTAAAGGTTTCTAGCATATCTTCCTTAGGAATATTTCCGGCACCTTCTAACCAGGTAAATATGTTCTGCTTTGGCCAGGAGTCTTGACGTATTTCAGCAGCGAGATGAGTTGGTAATATTCGAGGAACATTGTGTACTAGCCCACCTCCTGTGATATGTGCTATGGCTTTTAAGAGATGACAGGTAGGTAGCACCGAGTTTACGTATATTCTAGTGGGTTCTAGAAGAACATCTGCCCAGGTAAGCTCTTTCTCGCTAAAGGGGCACGGGCTAGAATAATCTATATCTAGGTCCTTGAGGATTTTCCGTACTAGAGAAAACCCATTTGAATGCAGTCCCGAAGAAGGTAGACCAAGTATTACGTCCCCAGCTTGTATGAGATCTAGTTTTGGCAAGATGTCTTCTCTTTCAACTATACCTACGGTAAATCCTGCGAGGTCGTAATGTCCTCTGGAGTACATACCGGGCATTTCAGCGGTTTCACCGCCTACAAGTGAAGCCCCAGCAAGTTTGCATCCATGAGATATCCCGCGTAACACTTCCAGTGCGACAGAAGGATCAAGAGCTCCGGTAGCAAAGTAATCGAGGAAGAACAAGGGCTTTGCACCTTGAGCAAGCACGTCATTTACACACATTGCTACTAGGTCTACGCCAATGTGTTGGTGTTGTACTGTAGCCTGCGCTATCAACAACTTAGTGCCTACACCGTCTGTAGAGGATACAAGTAAAGGAGAGCGATATTTGTGTCCGGTAGCGTATAAGTCGAACACTGCGCCGAAACCTCCAATTTCGGATACTACGTTATCACTTTTAGTTTCTTGCGAGAGTTGTTTTATTTCGCCTACTAGCTTGTCAGCAGAGGCAATATCTACTCCCGAGTCTAAGTATTTACTCATAGAATCAGCCACACCTGGTGGAGAGAGAGTAACACTAGATGCGTGAAACTTGTACAAAAATATTTTAAGTATCCCCTCATTCTCCCTATGCGTTGTGAGGGACAGTCGCGGAGGCAAGAATTGGTGTATAGCGGTCCAAATCTTTAGAGCAGGATACGCTGTAGTCGGTGTTTTACCATTACCAACAGATGTGTTGCTATCTGCGACAATATGGGAATATCGGAGCTTTTATAGCGACGTAGACCAGAGTTGCATGCAATCCAAGCGCAATTTATTTGATGTGAATATTGGCGTTGTGTTAGCAGGGCGTACTGCTGTTCCCAGCTTATGTGGATGTGGCATAGGAGAAGCGAGAGAAAAATGTATTATTAAAGAAGCTAAGCTGCTATGGTATGGACGTTAGGGAATGTAGATACACATATCGGTGAGTTTATATCTGTGGTAGCACGCTTTATATAATGCTTATATAAGCCTTCGGCAATTTCATCTATAGAGGGTGAAAATATGTTGTGTTTGCAGTGCTCTGACCAGGTTTGAGCAAGAGTCTCCAATTCAATGTCATTGGGTGATCGGTTATGCTTCTCAAAATAAGCTCTTATAGCTTTTAAGGCGTCTAAAGAGAGGTTTAACGGCCCCCTGTTTTGTATTCCATCTTTACTAATTCGCATTAATTCACTGTCACTGACATGCAAATCAACACTACAAACGCTGTGAGAGTATGGTGCTGAGCACCCGATATCAATAGCTCTGAGGTATGGTATAGGGTAGGGGGTGCTCAGATTAGCCAGCGCTTAGTGAGTTCTTCTATAAGGAGCTGTGATGGTACAGATGCTGGGGTGTTTATGCCAATGATAGTTTAAGGCTCTAACTAGATATATGCATGTTGTTATGTAATAGCATTGTAGGTGCCGAATCAACAATGGGAAGCGTAGTTTTACAGATAATAATCAGCACTGTGCCTCGGAATGGAGTCTTGCACTGGTGTTTTAATGAATCATATAGAGGCCATTCTCCCTCACTATAAGTGTATAGCCTGATACTTTTTCACAAGGTTGATATCCTGCTTATTTAGCAATATCGATTCTACTGTTTCTTTTAGTATAGGATGTGGAAAACGGGGACATATGTCGCAGGTAGGTACTAGAACAAAGTCACGTTTGTGCATTTCCTTATGAGGTATAGTGAGAGCTTTATCCTCTACTGTAACGCCTTCCCACAATATTATGTCTATATCTATGCTTCTAGGGCTCCAATGACCAAGACTACATCTTCCTAGCTGGGATTCTATTTGTTTAATGCTTTGTAAGAGATCTTCTGGAGAAAAATGTGTATATCCCGCGATGACCATGTTTAGAAAAGGCATGTTCCAGCAAAA
This sequence comes from Anaplasma phagocytophilum str. Webster, assembly GCF_000964685.1. Taxonomy (GTDB): domain Bacteria; phylum Pseudomonadota; class Alphaproteobacteria; order Rickettsiales; family Anaplasmataceae; genus Anaplasma; species Anaplasma phagocytophilum. Next base: position 299,882 of record NZ_LANS01000001.1, on the reverse strand, counting down.
TGGGGCGTTATCAGGAAGCAAAGCACAACTCTCATATACGGATGAGTATAGTCTATTATGCAACGGTATGAGTTTTATTGCTTCTTTTAAAGCGCTCATCCTATCGCCAATATTGCTGCCCAATGCTAATACAACCATAGCACTTTTGTTGGGTTGATATATTTGTTTAACCATTTTGAGAAAAGATCTAAAAATCCACTGCCATGCACCTAGCATACTCTGAAGCAATAGGCAACTGCACTGGATTTTGTAGGATAATAAAATTTGTTAATAACAAACAGTAGATCAATGAATTTCTAGTAGGGTTATGCGGATTTTCTGACAACAATAGCCTTAATGGCAATACTGTATACATAACGGTATGGCGTATTTTTGAGTACTCTGAAGCTCCCGCTAATGCATTGTACTATACGCTAGTTTCTTACGCAGGATATCGAGCAAGCTATGGTGGCGTGTCATAGATTGAGACTATATGACAAGAGCTATAAACATTCTCGCGTGGCTTCCCAAGAGAGTGAGTAGCTACCATAGATATCAGGCTATATTGCATAGAGATTCCTGAGGTTTTGTTTTATATCTACACCTGGTCAGTAAACAGCGGCTAAGAAGCTGTATCGGCCAAAAAGAAGCAGAAAGTCATTGGGTTTTAGAGGCAGATGTAAAGCGAGTGCGTATTTTAAAAATGGCAATTTGGGTTGTAGGAGACGTGACAGCATAATTGCTGCTCCCTAGCACACTTTTGTAGAGTATTCCAAGGTTAAAATACCTGTGGGAGGATTTGCGCTACACACCCTAGATGCACAAACTATTGCATGAATGTACATAGCGCGAAAAGTTACAGGCGTAGCCGTGAAATGTGCTTAAAGTTGATCAACACGCACACCATTATACCGACTGTTGCTAAACTCTTTATACTTCCTTTCCAACAGTTCTAGAGATATTGTGGTGATGCCTGATATCTTTAAGACATATTCTGGTATAACCCTTCCTATCAAAGCGTAGGGCACATCTGCAAAAAGAGACTCAAACTCATGCTGATTTTCAACACTTACAGTAGCGATAATACGACTCTGAGATTCAGAGAATAGCACCGTTTTAGCCCACATGTCATTTTGTGGTACGTCAGAGGTAATGACGGCGCTAAGATCAATTTCTGCTCCCATATGACCGCCTATGAGAGATTTAATGAGACTTGTAGCTAGTCCTCCTAAACCTGGGGCAATTGCTGAAGCAATCACTTTTCTCATAGAGGCTTGATGAAACCTCTTGTAAAGCAACATTGCATTTTCAGCGTTAACACTAGGTACATTTTCATTCCCCATACCACTGTAGAGCTGGTATTCAGACATGCCTAGTTCGTTGTAAGTCGTTCCAAGAACATATATAAGGCTTGGACCTTTGACGTGTTGTGTAATCGCGTTACTCACATCTTCTATGATACCCAATGTTGACACCAAAAGAGAGGGCAGAGCGGAAATATGTATGGATGTACCACTGCCATCATATCCGTGGAAGTCATTGAACATGCTATCTTTTCCGGAGATAAACGGTGTGCCAAAAGCAGTAGCATAGTCATAACACGCTTTAGCAGCTTGCTTCAACTGCCACAACCTTTTGGGATTTGTTGCATCACACCAGCAAAAATTATCTATCAAAGCCATGTGTTCTATGTTTCCGCCTACGGATATATGGTTGCGTATTGCAGTGTCGATAGCGCACGCAGCCATGTTATACGGATCGATTTCAGCGTACACACACCCGAATCCTTGTGCCTTAACCACACCGCGGGTAGATGATAATACAGGCCGTAACACAACTGCATCGCCACATATACGTCCCTTACCTTGAAGTGGTTTTATAGCAGACGACCCCTGAACTTCATGATCGTATTGAGAAACTAGAAATTCCCGACTACAAATGTTTTTGCGTCCCATCATGTTTAGGAGATCGTCCTCTATACTTACGTCATGAGTCACTGTTGTGTGGATATAAGCAGGTTGCCACTTTTCTGTCTGCAAGGTCAATGCTGGATTCCCGTTATGTAGGAAATCTGTATCAATATCCATTATGACAGTGCCATTATGACGCACTACTGCTTTTCCAGTGTTGTTAAATTCTCCTATAACACGAATTTCCACATCATGCTTGAGCATAAGCTCTTCTAAAGCGGGATATTGCTCGGGAGATACAGCTAGAGTCATCCTTTCTTGGGATTCGGAGACCCATATTTCCCAAGGCATTATCTTGTCAGTTTTTAGTGGGACTTTTTCCAAATCTACTATGAACCCCTTTTCACCCATTTCGCCTACGGAAGAAGAAAGTCCACCAGCACCATTGTCGGTAATAGCATTATATAAGCCACGATCCCTGGCCTCCTTTACAATGGCATCAGAGAGTTTTTTCTGAGTGATAGGGCTTCCTACTTGCACTACGGTGCACCCTACGTTCTCCTTAAGGGCATGCGATGAGAATGTGGCGCCGTGAATCCCATCCCTTCCTACTCTACCGCCTATGACCACTATATAATCTCCGTTTTTCACGGTTTTTATATGAGCAGGCTTTTCTCCAATATGACGCGGTATAATTCCTGTGCTTCCAACAAAAACCAGAGGCTTGCCACAGAAGCGATTATGAAAATACATCGAGCCTATGGCAGTGGGAATACCCGAACAGTTTCCTCCTGTGTTTACGCCCAATATTACTCCATCCATAATCTGTGTGGGCGCAAGCACAGATTCTTTACATTCTTTGTCTCTGTATAAAGGCTGCTCCAGGGATTCAGCGAAGCAAAAATAGTAGGCGTTCATGATAGGCTTTGCACCCATACCGAACCCTATGATGTCTCTATTCACGCCGAGTATTCCGGTTTCTGCTCCACCAAAAGGGTCCAAGGCAGAGGGGCTGTTATGTGTTTCTACTTTGTCTACTACTAAGAAGTCATCATCAAATACTATTGCACCTGCGTTGTCAGAGAACGTGGATACACATATCGGTGAGTTTATATCTGTGGTAGCACGCTTTATATAATGCTTGTATAGGCCTGACGCAATTTCATCTATAGAGGCAGAAAATATATTGTGTTTGCAGTGCTCTGACCAGGTTTGAGCAAGAGTCTCCAATTCAATGTCATTGGGTGATCGGTTATGCTTCTCAAAATAAGCTCTTATAGCTTTTAAGGCGTCTAAAGAGAGGTTTAACGGCCCCCTGTTTTGTATTCCATCTTTACTAATTCGCATTAATTCACTGTCACTGACATGCAAATCAACACTACAAACGCTGTGAGAGTACGGTGCTGAGCCACCGATATCAATAGCTCTGAGGTATGGTATAGGGTGGGGTGTTTTGTTAAGGTTAGCCAGTACCCTATTGAGTTCTTCTATATGTTGATTGCCAAAAAACTGTACGTTAAATAGCTTTTTACTGGGGTTGTGCGTGACTAATTTGCAGTACTTGACCAGGGGATTATAATTTTTTGCCGGGGGATTGCATGTTTCGTAAAAAGAAATCTCTGAGGCATGCACGCGCACATTCTCAATGCCCAACGATTCTCTTATAATTTGTGCGGCAGTATCTCCGACATTATCTGTCATTCCGGGAAGATACGCTGTTTCTATGGAAGATTCAGCATTGAAAATCTCAAACATGTCATACGGAGCTTCTGACGCCATGTTTCTATACCCAGGGAGCCCTGGAGCATATACATCGTCTTCGTAAACGAAAGCGTAGAATTTGTCAGTTACGGCATTAGAAAGTAGCTGTCCTATGCGTACTACCAGCTCTTTATTGACTTCATGAGGCAAGCTAACTGTGTAAACCTGCTTATTTTCGGGATTCAATATATTGTCAACTACGATACTTACTATCATGTTCTAACGACGTAACCATTATTTACTGTATTATTACAGATACTTGGTTTTTCACACACTAAAATAATAGCGTAAACTGTGATACGACGAGGAAATTACAGTAGTGCTGTAAATTTAAGAAGTGAAATTGCTGACTTCAAGAAGTACGTTTATTGGTACATTGAGGATTTGAGCAATACATGGCAAAGATGCTTCTTGGGCGCCTTTTTAGTTGTACTAATATTGTACCCTGTTAAGTTACCCTGTTAAGTCGGGTAGTGCATTTATCAGATGCATTAAAATAGGTATGTATGTCCAGAGCGCATGCATTTTTGTTTTAGATGAACATATAAGGTTTTGCCACAGACACTGCTTGTATAAATGCAGTAATATAATAAAAGGAAGTAAGAGCATAGCTCGCTTGATGTCCTAATTTGTGTGCGGGAAGATTAATCTATTTCGCGTTCCTCTAACATTGATACTACGCGAGGAATAAGACTCTGTGTGCTATGCAGCTTTTGAAGTTATGTAAGCCGTTTGAGTTAGTGGTGCTACTAGCGTATCAGAGAAGGTTGAGAGTTTCATCCATTTAGGGACGGATGTGCGTTACCTTATAGCACACACTGCCATTAGTGCAAGGTAGCTTAGTCCCAGATATTAGGAAGCTCTGAGGAGGCAGACTTTTTGATGTGCTGAACAGCATACGCAAGAATAGGGATACTCTGCGTGAATAGGTATTCGCGTATGTGATATATTTTGATCTGCAAATCTTACTATCGATGATGTGGTGGGGGATTTTAACGGCCTTAGCAGGTGGACTATGTCCTAAGCATAAACCTCGATATTTAATAATGAAACCCTTAGTAACTTACAAAATGGTGTAGTTTTCTATCACAATTCTAGTAACCCTGCTACTATGGTTTTTTCTTCGGGGGTTAATTCCTTGACTAGGTCTTTAGCTACGGCTTTGGCGTTGTCGTTTTGTTTAGGATCTTCTCCATTCGTATTCCCCGACTTCGCTTTCCTAGAGGTTGGCCAATTCCCGTTACTACCCTCTTTCAAAGTTTTGGCAACAAAATCCCCTAACGCCTGTCCTGCGTTGTTAGTCGTTGATGCCTCACTACCTCCATCATCCCCACATAAAGATGTCTTATAACTACTACTACTCTTCTCAGTTTCCTCCGCATACTCACCATACTTCTTCCCACTTTGGGCCTTCGTCTTACAAATCTTCCCATCAATACCGGAATGAGAAATTCCAAGAGCATTCGCAAACTGAACGATGTCTTTACCGGAAGTCTTGGCAAGAGCAGCAGTAAGCTTATCAGTCTGCCCAGTAACAACATCATAAGCTAACTCCTTAGCTAGTAGATATACTGTTTCATCCTCTCTAATAATACTCTTCCACTATCCTTTATACCCTTGGTATTGCTTTTTAATAATAAGAGTTATTATGCCTCTTAGTAGATGTATCGGCCGCATATATTCTGTAGGTTGTTAGCGATGATGGGCTCTGACCATTCTCCTGTCGCATAAACCTTGTTATCAAGGCTCAGATGAGAAATTCCGACATCCTTAGAAAGTGGAATGTCCTTACCGAAGACTTTGTATGAAAAACTTTCTCGTCTCAAGCGCATCTACACTGCACACATAAGAAGACTTCTACAAGAAATCGCTATCTCGTTTTATATGTGAAATTTTCTTTGTCCGAGCAGACATCTGCTGACGTTACTATGAAGAGCGTAGGGAAATTTTTACGGCGTTTTAGATTAAGTACGTGTACGAAGTTACGTTCTCGATCGGCCAATAGAATAATCTGTGAGGTATGTTATTATGCATTTATGCGACCTATGATCGCAGTGTATGTCATAAAAAGTCACTTCGACCATAAGTTGAAGACAGGGAATATTACGTAGACTTGCGAACATATCAGTGAAATACAGTCTTACTGAACTGAAAGGTATCGCGGTGAAAGGTATCGTGGTGTTATCGACCAATTACTATAAAGTCATCATTAGGTAACAAAGGCCTGTGGATGTCAGGTGGAGATAAGCCGGATTCTGTGTTATGTAGTCATTCATCTGGGATATGCATCGCTGCATGCCTCATGCGGCTTACCCGGGCAACAAATGAGAGAAGCCATAATGCCCTTCTTAGCCTTGCTCCTGGTAGTGGTTACCTTGCTACTGCGTGTTACCACGAGTACGGTGCGCTCTTACCGCACCTTTTCACCCTTACCCCTTTACGGGGCGGTAGTTTTCTGTGGCCCTAACCTAGAGTTACCCCCGGCAGGAGTTACCTGCCACCATCTTCTCTTGGAGTCCGGACTTTCCTCTGTGCAAAAAAAGCACAGCGACTACAACTCCACCTGATGCTTCAGTCTATATTATGTGTAGCTAGAGTACAAGCGACATGTCTCCTATTTTCTCGAATTTCTCGGTGCTGCAGACGAGTATCATCTTTTGAGGTAATGGAAGTACGTGTTCTGCGTGATATTGGGGCCAATGCGCGCACTGTGTACCTTACAAGTGCCTAATGCCGAAATTATAAAATTGATTTTAAATCTTGAGTACACTTATGCATGTGCTATGTGCTATGTGCTATGTGCTATGTGCTATGTGCTATGTGCTATGTGCTATGTGCTATGTGCTATGTGCTATGTGCTATGTGCTATGTGCTATGTGCTATGTGCTATGTGCTATGTGCCCATTGACACTCCGTAGTTCTCCTCTATACGCGATATAAATTCCACGTTCATAAGAAAGCCCATAGCAATATACTACAGGCACGTATGATACTTCCTGGGCTTGATGCCAAAGTTTTATCGCTGCATACGTAATAGTAGGAATTTTCACATGATTACGCTAAATATCACTTTATATCTTCTTCCGGTGTTATTAGTGACCTTGTTGCATGTATACTTTATTGCTGTACCCATAAGTTGCTGCCAAAAGGTTTATAAAGTGGCACAGCAAAATACTACGTAACGAAATGATTCTCAAAATGGGTTAAATATAGGAAATGTTACTTAGACTGGTGAACACAATGCTACATCAGGGCTTGAATATGCCAAAAACTGTCCGTAGGTATTGTAAACAGGTATGCTGTTTAAATGCATACGTATATTCTGCATCAAGTGAGTTCACATCGGATACAATGAAATTTCAGAGTTTCCACGTTGCATATTATAAAAGCGTTGTTTTGAAGGGGCAGGGGGATTGCTAATAGCTATAGTATAGCTAAGGTTTTAAGTCGTGCCCTAAATTTGTCAAAGCTGAGCGTGTGGCAGAATGTTTTTTCAAGATGAACCACCCCGCACAGTAGCTGATCGCAGAGCCATACCAGTAAACTAACCACGTCATACAGTAGTATAACAACTTGAAGGATTGTGTCACCAACATGATGGAGAATTCCTAACAAGCACAAGACTCATGTGCTCCGGAAGGTGTTGCTACAACACCAAGCCTAGAAAGCAAATTTTGATCAAATTCCGGTGTAGCATTTTCAGTAGTGAGTAGCTGTTCACCGTAAAAGATAGAGTTTGCACCTGCAAAAAAGCATAAAGCATGCATCTCTTCCGTCATGTCTGACCTACCAGCAGCAAGACGTACATATGATGCTGGCATCATTATACGAGCAACCGCTATGGTACGAACAAAATCAACGCTATTGACTTTCTTTGCACCCTCTAAAGGAGTACCTTTGAATGCCACAAGTCTGTTGATTGGTACAGAACGTGGATGCTGTTTAAGGTTTGCAAGGGTTAATAGCATCTGAGCCCGATCCTCTGTGCTCTCACCCATTCCTAATATGCCACCACAGCATACATTAATCCCAGCCTCTTGCACATTATTGATCGTGTCTAGCCGCTCATCGTACGTTCGTGTGGTAACTATGTTATGATAGTAAGCCCGCGAGGTATCAACATTATGATTATAAAAGTCTAAACCAGCTTCCTTGAGCTTCTGCGCCTGTTCAAGCTTCAACATGCCTAGAGATGCACAGCTCTCCAGACCCTCTTCTTTTATAGCTTTGACAAACTCGCAGATACGGTCAACATCCCGATCATGCAGGTTACGCCATGCTGCAGCAAAACAAAACCTGTGTACCCCAACATCTTTGGCACGCCGCGCCGCAGTACGCACTTCCTCAACACTTGATAGCCCCTTCTTGGTAAGGCCAGTTTTGTTATGTGCGCTCTGGGAACAATAACAACAGTTCTCCGGACAACCACCCGCTTTAATATTTGCCAGTGCACAAACCTGTACCTCGTTGTGACGAAAGTACTCCCTATGCACCATATGAGCCTTGAATAGCAAATCATTAAACGGTAGGCCAAAGAGCTCTAACGTTTCTTCAAGAGTCCAATTATTCCTTATCACGCTGATGACTTTGTTTCTCCTTGGAAGCCTGAAAGCGCCTAAAGCACTCGTCTAGGGCATCAAACTCCTCTCTGCACACAAAGCCCATTTCCTTCAGAGAAGACTTCATGTGCTCCTTTAGTACACCTCTACTCATGGCGAGAACACCGCAAGCCCCACCCAGGACGGTTATGCCAATCCTAGTACAACCACGCAACAGGGAAAAAAGCATGCAAATCCAACTCGCCAACGCCTTAGGAATTCTATAAGCACCATACAAGAATGTCAACCGCCATAAAGCGATGCCATTTATGGTGCGACAACAAGGGGGCTATTACAACTTACCACTGTACCTACAATATGGACACGTTACAAAAAGACAGAACGTACGCAGAATACGTTAATTTCATAAAAGGGTACACATCACAGGTTAATATACCCTACCTCCAACCACGCCTATTATGTGATCCACGGTATTGTCATTCCCAAGTGGTAACAGACACTGGCGTATCTTGACTTCCCTTCCCTTAGGTGTTGTCTTTTCGGTTTCTTCTATTATAGGTCTTTGATTTTCAACAACAGATTCCAGGTAATCATACAAGTTTTCCACAACTTGCGGAAAGAAAATTACCATGTTTTCCGTTTCTGAGTAGTGCTTAAGATCAGAACCATAGAGCCGTACAGCTTCTTCTCCGGCATAGATGCACTCATACCGCTTTTCTCCATCAGCATACTTTACCTGCAGCATGAAGCAATTCGGCCAAATCGTCATAAGCTCTTCAGGTTCTATTTCGTCCTTTCTAGGGTAACATCTGCCATTGCGAAGCTGATCCCAATAGGAGCATAGTGTATTTATCGCTCTTCTTTCGGACACATATTCTGACATTTACTACTTGCAACCTATACTACCACGACTCTAGTACTATATATCAGAAATATTGATTTTTTATTACTGGAATAAATACTGTTTTTACATAGAGGTATAACATCCATGTAGCGCATAAGGCGGGGAAGCGAGGAATTCCATGCCAATTGGCATGGAATTTATTATTGGATTTTTTTTTGCGGAAATATGATATTCACAACTTAACGGTTTCTGGAAGATTAAGTGTTCACTATAGCGGATATGTATACAGTCGAATGTTGTTTTGTGCATATATAATTGCGTGTATATAAGCTACATAGAATCTGTAGGATTTCTAAAGTTGCTGCAGTTACCAACCATAATGGTATGTATTTCATGAAGGTGAGTTATTATCGGACTAGTAACTCACACTTGCTCTCTCAACTAACGGCAAGCTAGCGTATTTGAGACGCGATTTTACGTAAAACTTCAGCAGATGTGGTAGATATCAGGCTTGAGATATGTGCACGCACTACCTTTGTGACAACTTGCATTGCTTTAAGTGTTGTACTGTATCTACTTCCTTTCCATCATGACGCATAGAAAAACAGCAGAATGGTGTATTGCCTTCAGAAAGAGCTTTTCCTCCAGCATAGGATGATGCAATCGTAGCTAAAACATCTCCCTTGTTCACGGAATCGCCAATTTTAACTCCAATCTCATCAAGATTATAGTACATGGTAATTGTGTACCGGTCGTGCTCTAGTATGACCAGGTTGCCGTATTTTCTCAGGTTTTTGCCAACATACATTACCTTTCCCCTAGATGATGCCGTTACCTCTATGTCACCCTTGCTAATTATTGCGACTCCGCTTTCACAGCGCACTCCACCTGTGTTACCAAAGCTCTGCATGGAAACCACCTTACCATTCAAAGGCATGGAAAAATCGCACCCAGGACGTGCCTCATATACCACAGGGTCCATATTGCTAGTAGAAGCATCTTCAACGAGAACCAGCCCAGGTTTAGCAGTAGATCTACCAGTAGGTGTACTATTATCTCTAGTCAAACGATATTCTAAGTGTTCATCGCTATCTGTGCTTCCATAGAACCTCTCTCCCTTCATAGAGACAGGAGCAGGACTTTGCGTCAGGCACCCACACAACAAAAACAAGCAAACCGACGACGCCGCTATCCGCACATTAGTCTATTGATTACACAATAACTCGTGTATCATAATGGAGTATTACATTTTTGTGAATGACTATTTCGAGATAGCGAGGAATTAATGCTAATAGAAGATCTGTGTTTTCAGTTTCTAAAAGTAACGGAACTTGCAGCTGTTGAGGCGTACAAGTTTGCAGGAAAGTCTGACGAAAAGGGAGCAGACCGAGCGGCGGTGGATGCAATGCGTTCTACTCTGAACACTATGGCTATAGATGGTGAAATAGTGATAGGAGAGGGAGAAAGAGATAATGCTCCTATGCTATATATAGGGGAGAGAGTTGGTAAAGGTGGGCCTGCTCTTGACATAGCAGTTGATCCTCTAGAAGGTACGACCACGTGCGCTCTGCATAAGGATGGGGCAATGTCAGTAATTGCCGTGGCCAAGAAGGGTAGTCTGCTAAAAGCTCCAGATGTGTACATGGACAGAATAGCTGTAGGGCCAGGCTTGCCAGCAGGTATTGTGAGTATGGACAATGATCTGAAGACTAATTTGCAAAATTTGTCTGTGGCTAAGAAACGAGCAATGACAGATCTAGTAGCCGTAGTATTAAAGAGAGATAGACACCTTTCTTTGATCAGTGAGCTAAGATCGCTAGGTGTGAGAGTACGGTTAATTGACGACGGCGATATCGGTGCTGTTATATCTCTCATAAAAGGTGAGAATGATATCTGCTTGGGGGTAGGCGGCGCTACAGAAGGCGTGCTTTCAGCTGTGGCATTGTCGGCTGTAGGAGGGCAGATCTGTGGTAGATTGGTATTAAATACCGCTGAGTTACGTGATAGGGCAGGCAAGTTAGGTATAAGTGACTACGACAGAGAATACACAGAGCGTGATATGGTAAGAGATAGAGCATTCATGATAGTCACAGGTGTTACGTGTAGCACTCTCATGAATGGCATTAGATATAATGGCCATAGTCAATTAGAAACGGATTCTATGCTTTTCTTGCCAGAAGGGGTTATTACGCACGTGAGACGTACGCACGTAGGCATGTAGATTTGGGAGTGTATAGCAGTAGGGTAAGTTTCTATGTGCTGTTCGGTTGCGCGGGGTCGTCAACTTCAACGCTTTTGTGCTGTGGAGCATCTTAGTCAGGTGATAAGTGTCTTGGAGATAGCATTTGTAATGGTGACACGGATGCGCTCTACAGTTACGTAACTACAGTTTCCGAAAACTAGGCTTGTATTGTGCTGAGCTGTATTTCCTGTCGAATACCGGATCATAAGTTTGGTATGCATGCTCTTGCGTTGCGAAGTCAGATGCACAAGATTTTGCGCTACACGCAGGAGCTACTATGTGTACAGTAGTTGCATTGCAGCGATCATGAGAAAGAGCACGAACAGCGGAGAAGGGTGGTGCTGTCACTGCCTTGTGATGTGAGAAAGCAATGACACAAATTTAGATAGCTGTGTGCAGGAGTGTCAGTCGCATTTTCTCAGAGTGCTTTCTTTTAACTTAAAGGGCATCGGTGATTGATGGAAGGAAATATGCTGAGTGTGTCAGTACGATGTAGTGTACATATAATTTGTGGGTGCGACACTTCAAGGCTTTGAGGTTTGGTTCCTGTATCAGGCAAACGCTGGAGTACAGCGTACATAGATATGGTATTACACTGCAGCTACGTTGCTATACAGCGAAGATTCCTTATTCTAATATGGGGCGCATACAAATACAGAAACAGAAAGAAGCACACGTGGTTGCGAATGCTGTTTACAGTGACTTATGTGAGGACTTATGCTTGCAGCGTAAGTGTATCAAGATATTCGCGATAGCCGCTGGTGTAATACCTGGTATTCTTCTTGCTGCGCCTATGGAAAACGGCTTGACTGCTTGTAGTTTCTCCTGTGCCTCTTTTGATAACCCGTACACGTCAGAGTAAAGAATATCTTTAGGTATAGACAAATTTTCTTCCTCTAGGAATGATTTGATGTCAGCCTCCTGCCGCTTCAAATAAGGTGCGTACTTTCCTTCAATTTCCATTAAAGCCAGTGTACCAGCACTAAAAGATCTTAGACTTGGCCATATTTTTAACAGTACTTCCATGTTTATGTTAGGGTGACTGAGCAATTCAAAGGCATTTTTCTTTTCACCATTCTGTGCAATGGCAATGTCATATTCTGCAATATCGTTGGGTGTGGCTACGATACCCTTTAGAGCATTCAGCAAAGCATGCATCTCTTGTTTTTTTTGAGATAAGCGATCAAAACGCTCTTGAGATACTAGTGAGTACGCACGTCCGATCTCAGTTAAGCGCATATCAGCATTATCAGAGCGCAGAGTTAGCCTATACTCAGCACGTGATGTAAAAAGCCTATAAGGCTCGCTTGTACCTAATGTTACAAGATCATCTATCATCACTCCTATGTATGAGTCACTACGCTTCAAAACCAGAGGTTCCTGATTTTGCACTAAAGAAAGCGCGGCATTTGCTCCGGCAACGATACCCTGTCCGGCAGCTTCTTCATACCCTGTAGTGCCATTAATTTGCCCTGCGCAGAAGAGCCCTTTAATTTTTTTAGTCTCTAACGTATGGTACAACTCGCGAGGATCTATGAAGTTGTATTCCACAGTGTATCCATGGCGGAGCATCACAGCCTGTTCTAGTCCATTAATACTCCTCAGCATCTCAAGCTGCACTTCAATAGGACAAGAAGTAGATATACCATTTGGGTATACAGAGTTAGTTTCAAGTCCCTCGGGTTCAAGGAAAATCTGATGGCTTTTGTGGTCTGGAAATCTGCGTATCTTTTCTTCTATAGAGGGGCAATACCTAGGAGCCATTACATCTAAGAGAGACTCGCACCGTGAGCCCGCTAGATGTAGGTTCCTTCTAATGATTTCATGAGTTTTTTCATTGGTATGAGTCACGTAGCAAGATATTTGAGGCAAACTCACGCACTCAGACATAAAAGAAAATGGCGTCGGAAGCACATCTCCCTTTTGCTCCAAGAGTTTTGACCAATTTATACTGTCTCTATCAATTCTCGGAGGAGTGCCAGTTTTCAATCTACCCAATTGAAATCCATGTGCTGTCAGGGCTTGTGGAAGCTTTGTGGAGGGTTTGTCTCCTATCCTGCCTGCTGGAAAGCTTTCATTTCCTACGTGTATTGTCCCTCCTAAGAAGGTTCCTGTAGCAAAAACTAATCTGGTAGTTTTTATCAACTCTCCATTCGACAGCAATACCGAGGAGATCTGAGGGCGTTCTTCTACACCATCAACGGTAAAGTCAACTACTTCCTCTGATATAACTGTTAAGTTTTCGTAGTGTAGCACCATATCACGCATAGTAGGCTTGTAAACTTCCCTATCTGCCTGTGCTCTTGGTCCCCATACGGCTGGTCCTTTACTTCTATTGAGGATTATAGAGTGAATACTAGATTTATCGATGACCTTTCCCATAAGGCCGTCTAACGCATCGACCTCACGCACTACTACTCCTTTCGCAATACCACCTATAGCGGGATTGCAGGACATCTCTCCTATGGATTCTACTTTATGTGTAACCAATAAAGTTTTAGCACCTACTCGTGCAGCAGCGGCAGCGGCCTCGCAACCAGCATGTCCTCCACCAACAACTACTACATCATAGTTTTGCACTACAACCTACCGTTATTACTAAAATATACTCGATAGATGGTAAAAAGTAATATAAGTCATGTCAAATGATGCTAAAATTCATGAGTTTATTAGGTAGATGCATGAACGTTATTGTATTATCAGGATATGGGCTGAACTGTGAGGAAGAGACGCTTTTTGCTTTCCAGGAGGCGGGTAGGTATCTAAACACTAACATCTCTGGTAAAATTGTGCATATCAAAGAGCTGTTATCAAATCCTAAGCAGCTTGCTTCGTTCAATACTATGGTAATACCAGGAGGGTTTTCCTACGGTGATGATACCGGTGCGGGAAATGCGTATGCGTTACGACTAATTCATGGACTGAATGAGCACATTCGTGACTTTATGGCACGTGATACTCTCCTGTTGGGTATTTGCAATGGGTGCCAAATACTACTCAGGATGTTGTGTCCGAATGTTGCTTTGGTCAGTAATGACGTTGGCATGTACCAGTGTCGTTGGGTTACAGTAAAGGCAAGTAACAACTCTGTATGGTTGGACGGCATAGATAAGATGTATATTCCAGTGGCACATGGTGAGGGCAAGTTTTACGCTGCTGAGGATGTGCTACAAAATCTAGAAACGCAGGGAGATATAGCGTTGCGTTATGTAAACTCTGATGGAGAATATGCGGAAGGAGAGTTCCCTTATAACCCTAATGGATCAGCACGGGACATTGCTGCTATAACGTGCAACAGTGGGAGGGCGCTGATGATGATGCCGCATCCCGAAAGGGCAATATTCTTTACTCAAAGATATGACTGGACCGATATTGTACATGGTCACCAGAATACAAAAGGGGCTGTAGAGAAATATGCTGATGGATTTCAGATTTTTGTAAACGCTGTTAGATACTTCTCATAGCCGTGGTTTGACATGCGTTATGATCCTGCGATGGCTAGTATGGCATGTGATATCTACAGATGTGTGGTCTTTAGTATTAGGTGATGTTCTAGAATTTGAACCCTCTCGGCACCTAAGAAAGAACCAGCAAGTACATGCAGGAGATAGCAGAATAAAGCTTTGATGCTCTGGTACTACAGCACTTGAAGAGTATACTTTACAAGCTGTATGTGATGGATAGCAGCAGTTGAGCAGGCAGATCATCATAGACACCATCACCAACAACGCGATGGTAGAAACCCCCAGCGAAAGCAGAGATTTCAGGAGCTGATAACTCAACCCAGCCTTTATGTATAAGCAAGCTTAGGAGTGATGTTCTAAACACCATCCGAATCTGAACAGATTAGCTTCCTCTCAAAGTACAGATAGCCTTTATAAGATACGTAGTGGAGATTCCTAGGTAGCAAGTATTTTTCATGCTGGGTAAGAGTGTAAAGCCACTGTACGGACCTGCTATGTATTGTAAATCGCTGATCATAGTTTGTTTCGTAAGTGATGTAGCACTGATTTGCCTAGCTACTTGATAGGGACATACAAGGGCAAAGATGGAGTGTTTTGTGATGTGGCCATCAACAACACCAACGAAGTTACCACCAGGACCAACGCACGCATAAGGAACAACGTTTGAGCTTTTTCTAATTTCTTAGGCTTATGCTAAATAACAAGATTTATTGTGTAGGCTATTGGTGTAGCTATAGATCCGCAAGTAACGGACATACTTTCCAGTGTATTCGAATCGGGATCGTATTGCAGTGATATGTTTCAGGGTTTTATTGGTACAACCTTATAATACCCCTAGAAACTGCAAGACAGCTTAACCTGTAATGCGTTCAATGCCATCCGCATCTGACACAGATTAGCTTTCCTCGAAGTGCAGATAACCTCAAAGTTTTAGAGGAAAGTCTTGGATCACATGTAATTTCACGCGAAGTAACCGTTTGAACCCGTTGTACAGTTCTAGTCTCAGTGAAAAGAGTTGAATCATAGTTAGCTTTGCGAGTGATCTAGCACTAACTTTGCCTAGCTACTTGCTATGGACATACAGGGTCAGAGATGGAGTGGTTTGTTATATGCCCATCAACAACGCCCACGAAGTTACCCCCAAGCCCAACGCAAGCATAAGGAACGACTCCTAAGCTTTTTCCTAATTTCTTAGTCTTATGCTAAAAGCAAGGTTTATTGCGCAGGCTTTTGGTCTAGCTAGAGATCTATATGTAATGCACATACTGATACTTTACAGAGTATTCGAAAGTAACTTCCGAACTCTGCGTGGTGATGGTCTATGCAATTAGACCAGTCTCTAAGAATCACTATCCTGCTCTGAAGCCATCCCGCACTAAAATATATCCTCGCATTAAAGTATTGAGGTTGCTATGAGATTCTATTCTTAACTCTCGTAGAGTGTGATTCACTATATCTCGTAAAACATTCACCGAAGTTAAGCGCAGCCGTGTAAGTAACTTGTTTCAGGTTCCTACAGAAGCATCAGAAGCTTCTCAAACCTCCAAACTACAATTACATCATATGATGAGATTCCGCATAGCCTGATGAATTGACCATCACAGAAGTAGAAGAAACCGCCCTTATTTCAACAACCTCCCCACCTTCAATAGTTTTAGCTAGTAACCCAGCTACTATGGTTTTTTCTTCAGAGGAGAGCTTTGTTAGGTCACCAGCGACAGCTTTGGCGTTGTCGTTCTTATCATCAGACGTTACCCCACTTTCCTTCGACGAAGTTGGCCAGTTCTTACTACCATCCTTGAGAGTTTTTTCTACAAAGTGCTTGAAAACCTCAGGAGTTGTTCCTCCCTTTTGTGCACTTGAACCACCCTTATCACCACAAAGTGAGGTGTGCCCACCTTCCGCATTGCTTTTTGCATTCTTGTCAGTCGCTGTAGCTAAGTCATACACACCATAGCTAGACTTTTGTGTATTCCCATCTTTCGTCACACAAACCTTCCCATCGATATTAGGATGAGAAACCCCAACCGCCTTAGCAAACTGAACGATGTCCTTACCGGAGGTCTTAGCAAGAGCAGCAGCAAGGTTATCAGTCTGTCCAGTAACAACATCATAAGCTAACTCCTTAGCTAGTAGATATACTGTATCTACTTCATACTCTCTAATAATACTCTTCCACTATCTCTAATACCCTTGGTCTTGTTTTTTAATAATAAGAGTTACTGTGTATGCTCTTATTACATCTACATAGAGATTCATAGGTAATGGGCATACTTACCAGTGTTTTTGAATCAGGATCGTATTGCAGTGATATGTTCCAGAGTTTTATAGGTGCATCCTTAATACTATCTCCAAAACTGAAAGACAGCTTGAAACTTGTGATACCCTCAACATCATCCACATCAGTCATAGATTAGATTTCTTTTGAAGCACAGATAACTTTTGTGAGGAAGTCCTTGTTCCTTATTTGGGGTACTAAGAGTCAAAAACCGATTGGATTGTGATGCACGCTCTCAGCACTCAATCTCTATATCCTTGACAGCAGTAGAAGAAACCGCCCTTATTTCAACAACCTCACCCCCTTCAATAGTTTTAGCTAGTAATCCTGCGACTATGGTTTTTTCGTCACTATTAAGAGCTACTAGGTCTGTGGCTACGGCTTTGGCGTTTCCATGAGTTTCACCGTCTTTAGCACTTCCACTATCATAGATTCTACCTGTCGGCCAATTCTTGTCTTTTAGCTGTACCTTCTTTACAAAACTACTTAATGACTCATCCTTTGCACTACCATAGCCTTTCAAATTGCTACACTGCGCTGTGTGTGTGCTACCAGGTTCAGCTTGATATCCACCAGACGCAGTTGCAGTTCCTGTAGCATGCTGTTTACTACAAACCTTCTTATCAATCTCAGAGTGAGAAATATTAAGAGCATCCGCAAAGGGAACAATGTCTCTACCTTTGTACCTAGCAAGAGCGGCAGTAAGCTTATCAGTCTGCCCAGTAACAACATCATAAGCTAACTCCTTAGCTAGTAGATATACTGTATCTACTTCATTTCTCTAATAATACTCTTCCACTATCTCTAATACCCTTGGTCTTGAAGCGTTTGTAACCGAAGCCTGCCATGCCTATGAAGTTTTTCGCATGTTTCTAGCGTATCTTTGTAGTTCTAGTCTTTTTGATAAATCAACTCTCAACTTTTGACGCAGATTAATGTGCAATCAATAATCAAGGTCAGATATACCTAATGATATGTTGAGATATATAAGCCGCCTGTGCTGCAATAGCAATCATCCTTTTATGCAAGACCCTACTAGGTATAATAACCGCAGAAACACGGAAATACACACAACAAACAGAAATGTAACGTGTAGTTAAAAGTTCTCCTGAAATAAGAAGAGCTCATCCTCGCCCGTACATTGCACAGTGCCATCATCGCAAAGCTTGATTTTATCCTGAGCAATGAGCTTCACACCCTTGGGATAACATACGTGCTCAGCAGCTAGAATACGACTAGCTAAACTCTCAGCAGTGTCTTCTCTAAGCACAGGCACTGCAGCCTGCATTATTATAGGACCGGCATCAAGCTCTTGATATACATAATGTAGGGTGCACCCCGCTATTTTAACACCTGCTTTATAGGCTTGTTCCTGAGCATTTAATCCCTTAAAAGATGGGAGAAGTGAAGGGTGAATGTTAATTATCTTGTGATGCCAATCTGTGACAAACTTTTCAGGCAGTATGCTCATGAATCCTGCAAGGCACACTAGATCTACATCATGCTCCCTTAGTACCGTACTGATATGCTCTATATCCAGCGGTTTCCGCTTAACTACAAAGGTAGGAATTCCGTAACTCTGAGCGATCAAGAGCCCGCGTGCTTCAGCATTATTAGAAATAACACATGAAATCACAACAGAGGACTCTTCAGTCGAAAACGCCTTAGCTAACGCTTCAAGATTAGAACCCCTACCAGAAATCAATACACCTACGCGTAGTTCCTTCTTCACAGAAGCTACTTCCCTGAAGGTTTTTGATGAGCAGTTCCCTCATGATATTTCTGGATAAACCTATTCAGCAACATCACGCCATAACCCGTAGCTCCCTTTTCGGCAATTTTAGACCCTGAGTCGCTCCACGTAACACCTGCAATGTCAAGGTGAGCCCAAGGTAAACCATTCACGAAGCGCTGTAAGAACTGTGCCGCAGTTATGCTATCAGCACCGTGTCCAGCCGTTGATATGTTCTTTACATCGGCGATAGAAGAATCAATCATCTTGTCGTAAGCATCTCCCATAGGCATGCGCCACAACTTCTCATTGACCTCATTTCCAGAATCTATCAACTGTTCGGAAAGAGCATCATCATTGGAGAAAAGCCCCGCATATGGTCCCTCTCCAAGCGCTACTACTATAGCTCCGGTCAGAGTAGCGAGATCAACCATAAACTTAGGAGCAAACATCTTCTGTGTATACCAAAGTGCATCGGCAAGAACCAGCCTACCTTCAGCATCAGTGTTTAAGACTTCTATAGTCTGACCAGACATAGAGGTTACTACATCTCCTGGACGCTGCGCATTTCCGTCTACAGCATTTTCTACAAGCCCGATCACTCCGACGACATTAACATTGGCTTTTCTCGCAGCTAAAGCACGCATCAACCCTACTACAACTGCGGAACCGCCCATGTCATATTTCATATCCCACATACCTTTGGAGGGCTTCAGTGATACACCTCCTGTGTCGAAAGTCACACCCTTCCCGATAAAGGCTAGAGTATCACTGTTGTTGCGCGCACCATTCCACTTCATCACCACCAGTTGTGAGCGCTTACTACTACCTTGCCCTACACCTAGGAGCGCCATCATACCTTCAGCCCTTATGCGCTCTTCATCCAATATTTCTACTTCTACGCCCAGAGGAGTGAGCTCGGCATGAACCCTTTTTGCGTACTCTTCAGGATAAAGAACGTTGGCTGGCTCCGATATCAAAGAACGAGTGAAAAATATGGATTCTCCCTCTGTCTTTAACAATTCAAAATCCTTGCTGATCGTAACAGGATCCTTACTTACCGCTATTGTTAACTCTTCTACTTTTGCAGTGTGCTCGGACTTCTTACTATGAAAGTACTTGTTAAACATAAAACTACGCAAGAAGGCACCGTACGCTAACCTTGCCTCTACTTGCTGCGGCGCTACAATCACGGCTTTGGATGCTTTTATCTCTTCGAGACGCGTATAAATGGCTCCCCCGAGCTCCATTGCCATGTGCTCCAAGATTGTATCTGATTTTTTACCCAGACCTACAAGAAGGACTGCTCTGCTTTCTGGTGTATACACTACAGGCATTGTGCTTGCAAAAGTTCCTGAGAAAGATGATGCAGCCTTAGCCTCGAGAATGGCCTTGACCTCTGGACCATGCAGTACACCGTTATCTTCCAGCGTATTGCTTCCCTCAAAAACTCCCACAACAATTACTGCTGTTTTTAGCAGCGCAGAAACACCCGAAGCCAAGCTCAAGAAGGATATGCCGACCATACAACCCACCATTAAAGCACAAACGCTGTTGAATACTAATCCCATTTGGCATTTATATCAAGGTGGTAATGCATTGTGTTGACTATGTTGCTGCATAATGAAATACCCAGTGTTTGCTGGTGGGTAATACCAATATGCGTGATTGTGTTAGTGCACACTCGACGCAGTTCTTCTGCAATGGCTGCAGGGTGTGAATATGCATTACGTTTGCTGTGGAGCTGTTGTAGAGTGGTAACACAGAGAAAAAACCCCTGTATTTGCACGATTGTTTGTCCTAATCAAAAGCTTATCAAAGAATTTACCCTGCGAATATTATGTGCTTGATATTTCCAACTTTGTTTTGCATACCGTTTATAGCTGTGCTAGATGGTGTTACTGCAGGGAAGGGCAGGAGAGAAGGTTGAGGAACGGTCAGTTTTGCAAAGTGAAGCAGCTCGTCGTAATAGCGCTTGTGTTTGTAGCAAGTCAGTTGATGCCTGTTTCACACGCAGGAGCAGTGGATTCTGTGCTTGTGAATTGTGTCGAGACGCCTGGTATTAATGATACGAAAGACAATCACAGACCGGATGTTTTCAACCTTTCTAATAATTTAGCAAGGCGTGTAGGCAGTGCTGATGTCGCAAGAGGAAAGGTTATATATCTTGTTGGCAGAGTAACTGATGCACATTGTACTCCTTTGACCAATGTGAATGTTTTTATCTGGCAGGCTGATTCTCGGGGTGTTTATGCTGGTCATAGAGGCTACGATAAGAAGTTTCTTGGGTCTGGTAAAGCTACCACAGATAACTTGGGCAATTTTGGCTTTATTACGGTAATACCGGGGGGAAACTCTGATAGTGATCCTGTAATACACTTTCTAATAAAACATCCAGCATTCCCTGAGTTTCAAACCGATATGTTTTTTGAGGGAATTGGCAATCAAGGGCTCTCAAATCTGAGCAGAATCCCAAGTGCTATGAGAAGGTTGCTCACAGCGCGGTATGCAGGGAAAAAAGGTGGTGTACCTGTTTACGAATTTAATCTTACGTTTGCAGATAATACAAGCACTCCATACGAGTAGATAAAAAACGTAAAAGCTTTTACAGTGACCTCTACCCTGGTTTTCCGGAACCGAACGTTTCAGCGTTCAATTCAGAATTTGATTTTGGTTGTGCAAAAGTATATATTTAAAGCAATGAGTGTGTGTTCAGGGTTTAGCTTATGGGCAAAAATCCGTTGCGTGACCGTGCGAAGAAAATTGCCGGGAAAACAGCAGATATTGGTCGTCGTGGCAGGTCGGCTGTCTCTTCTGTAAAGAAAGCTGTCAGAGGTACGGCTGAAAATCTGTGTTGTGGTAGATCGGCTACGTCTCCCAGAAGGAAGGTGACTACTGCCGGGTTTGTTGCTTTCTCGTGGTATGTCAGGGTCACAGGAGCTTTGTTACTGCTTCTGGTATCACCGCTTATTTTGCTGTACCTGCTTTCTCTGCCACTAGCACATGCGTCACAGTATGCGTGGGCTAAGGTAGTATCAAGGCGTAGGTGGAAGGAAGGTGAGCGTGTCCGTACTGGCAAGCTACATCGTCTCGTAGGGCCTGCGGCGCGTCAGGTATTTGTCTACATGCATACATTCCTGAGTAACGTGATATTTTTCGCATTGGTATTCCGTGCGGTAACGGCGGTTGTAGCTCCTACTACTATGCCCCTGAAGGCAGCGTTTCTATATGCGTTAGCACCAGCTGCTGTCTTGTTGTTATGCTCTGTTGTGTTTCACTATCTTTCTTCGGTTTACCGCCTGAAAGGTGGTTTGCCTCTTCGGTATAGTGCAAAGTTGCTATGGCGTAGCCCTGAAAAGACTTATGACAGGTGTGATGACTCCGTGTTGAATCTGACGTTTAGGGAGCAGATTCGCAGTGCGATGAGTATGACCTCTTTAGCAAGGATGGATCAGCAGTTACTGCTTGGGGTGCCTACTGCGCTTGTGGCTGTGGGCTGTTATTTGTTTGATCTGTGCACTGGTCAGGAAAAGGAAGCTGCTGAAGTTCGTGAAGAGGCGAGCACCTACTTCACAGGGATATCTGTTGACTGGAAGGTGAACGCGGGTCTCTTTAAAGCATAATCTGTCAAGAAAAAAAGTATTTTTGGAACTGCTGCAGCATGTAGGAGGCTGCTGTACGGTATCCTCGTGTTTTATGAGTGTAGTTTGGTGCTTTTGCTCCTTTGGATGCTATTATATCTGCTGGCGCCTATTTAGCGTGTTGTTACTTGTAGTAACACGTTTTTGTAGTTTGTTTTCTTAAGTAAAGGAGTACAGTAGGTTGTCAAAGCGTTTGGGCGCATAGTCGATTTTGCTAGCGAATGTCTAGTGATATTCAGGGCTTTGTGTGTAATTTATTGCATATATAGGTAGTGCCGTGGGGTTTTCTCATGAAAAGACGAATTGTGCTGAAAAAGGCAAGTCAAAGACTCGTACGGTTAGAGTTTATTCCGCAAAAAAAGACAAAACTTTCCGTCTTGATGAGGAAACCTATGATTTGAGAAACCGAATATACGTCTGCTATATTCTTTGTACATCGGTCCTATGTATACTGCCTGTACTTCCATACTACGTGTCAAAGGAGCTCTATAAAAGGGGATATAGACGCGGTGCGGCAATTAGCATGGAGCTATTTTTGTATTTGCATTGCCTCTTGAGTTTTACTCTAGTTTTAACGCAGATTGTACTTTTTCTACTGAAAGGGCATCCCCGACTTTTAGATGGTTTTTTTGTTCATAACAAAGATTTAGCAGTTCTTCTATTGGCAGTTATGTGTGCACTGCCTGCGTTTTTGCTAGTAGTTATAGTGAGATATGCACGTATATGTGACATAGTGAAATCTACTGGGTGTAGTCTTGTAGATGCGTTATTAGAGCGTAGCTACCTCACTGATATAACCCATGGTGTGCCGGTTTTGCTGTGTTACACTGGGGATTACGGTCCCCTTTTTACTCATGAGAGCGTTAAGGATAGGAGGGATTGCGGAGCAGATTTAGTACTTGATATATACTTATATAGCACATCATACCTGTTAATGCTTCCAGCGTGTTTCGGATTGCTTTGTGACTTTTTCCTGCAACAGAGAAAAAGGTCAGCATTGTCAGTTTGTAGGGTGCTAGGTGTAACAGCGCATGTTTTATTAATAAACACCGTTATCATAGCCGCTATAACCTTCCTTTTGGGCAAGTGCTCTATAAATATTGCTCTCATAAAGCTATGTGCAGACGCTACTAGCACTGCACTGCTTAATGGGGTGCTGTTTTCAGCTGTGATAGTAGTGATCGCGGGCATATTTTGCTGCTACGAGATTAGTAATAATACGTATGCATGTTCTACGGAAGAGGTACCTGATGGAGTAGCGCGCTCGGTGCTGAAATTTGGGTTACCTACGCTTGGTTTGTACTTTGTGTGTGATTTATTTCGTATCAGGGCTACGCGGAAAAAACGTGGCTGTGAATATAACAGATACGACTTTGTTGTTGATGTTGTACATAGGATCATGCAAGCATTCCTATTGTTACCTGTCCCGTTTCTATATATTGCGAATAACATGCAAGGGCGCAGAAGGGTAGCAGCAGTGTTACAGCGTACAGGGGTTTATCTTGAAGTATTTCTGGAGAATTTCATTCTGTTTTCGTTATTTTTTTATGGTATACTGCAAATACCAGCTGTAGCAAATTTCTGCCCTTCTACATTATGCGTCCCTTTAGGATGTGTGACATCAATCTTGGTGTTGTTCATTGCTGCTGTCTGTGATTTATATCACATTAGAAAGGTATGCAGATCACAGGGAGAAAAAGCGGAAGACGTTGTGCTGAATAACGAGTTTTTAAAAGATCAACTTTCTAATTTTAGCATATTTAATTTCGTGGCCTCTTGTGTTATTTCTTTAATTTTTAAAGAAGATGCACGAAGCAGTTGCAAGGTTTATGATAACGTTGAAGATGATGTGGGAACATTTTTAGAGATGTCTATGCTGGAATGCATGGAAGGAAGGAATGACAATCTGAATACAGTGACAAAGGCTGCGGCGTAACGCAACCGTCTTGTAGTATTGTAATCCTCCCTTGACGCATATTTCTCGCTTTCAAGCAATGTTACTACATTTTGTTATGTAGCCTCTTTGATAACTAGAGAATTATTTTCTTCAAATACCACAAGCTTGCTACCTTCTGTTATTTTGTCTCCTAGCAATAAGCATGCAAGTTGATTTTGAATGTGTTGCTGTATTAGACGTTTTAATAGGCGTGCTCCACATGCTACATCATACCCATGCTTAACGAGCCACGATTTTGCTCCTTGATGCAGAGAAATTGTAATGCCTTTGTCGCTGATAATTTTTTGTAGATTCGATATCTGTACATCCACAATATGCTCTATATGTTCCTGAGTCAGTCTATTGAATATCATGATCTCATCAAGCCGGTTCAGAAATTCTGGACGGAAGGATAGGCGCAGCATTTCCAACACGGTTTTCCGTACTACAGGATCATTACTGTCCTCCGTGCTATTTATTAGTATGTCCTGACCTATGTTTGACGTTAGCACTAGTATCGTATTTTTGAAGTTTACTAAATTCCCACGGCTGTCTGTCAATCTTCCTTCGTCTAGGACTTGTAAGAGCAAATTGAAGATATCTGCGTGGGCTTTTTCTATTTCATCGAACAATATCACCTGATACGGTCTCCTGCGAACGGCTTCAGTCAGTAGTCCACCTTGTTCATATCCCACGTATCCAGGAGGCGCTCCTATCAGTTTTGCCACAGAATGTTTTTCCATAAACTCCGACATATCGAAGCGCAGTAGAGCAGAACTTGAGTCGAATAGGAACTTGCTTAGAGCTTTCGTGAGTTCTGTTTTGCCCACGCCAGTAGGACCTAGAAATAAGAAGGAACCCATAGGTCTTTGAGCATCTTGTACTCCAGCACGTGATCTCCGAACTGCATTACTCACAGCTGCTACAGCACTATCCTGTCCTATTACTGTCTTCTTGAGCTCTTCTTCCATGTGTAATAGCTTTTCCTTTTCACTATTCATAACGCTATCCACTGGAATACCAGTCCACCTTTCTACGATTGCCGCTATATCATTTGCTTTTATTTCCTTCCTGAGGAGCGTCCCTGCGATTTCTTCATGTTTCTTCAGTTCTGCTTCTAAGGATGGAATGATTCCGTACATTAATTCTCCTGCCCTGGAAAGATTGCCCAGTCTTTGTGACTGCTCTAATTCTATACGGGCACTATCGAGGGATTCTGTTAGCTCGTGCATTTTTGAGATCTTTGCTTTTTCAGCGTGCCATTGGCTGTTTAAATCAGCAGCTTCGGAACTTAGGCTTTGCAATTCCCGGCTAATCTCCTCTAAGCGCTGCTTTGATGCCTCAGTATTTTCGTTTTTCAGTGCTTCAGACTCTATTTTTAGCTGCATTACCTGACGATCAATACTGTCTATTATTTCTGGCTTGCTATCAATTTCGATCCTTGCTCTACTTGCAGCTTCATCTATTAAGTCAATTGCCTTGTCAGGTAAAAATCTGTCAGGTATGTATCTGCTAGATAAGTTTGCTGCTGCTACTATAGCGCTGTCAGTGATCCTAATACCGTGGTGCAGCTCATATTTTTCCTTAATCCCTCTTAGTATTGAGATAGTATCGTTAATGCTGGGTTCTGCCACAAATACTGGTTGAAATCTCCTAGCGAGAGCAGGATCTTTTTCTATATGTTCTCTATACTCATCTAGAGTTGTTGCACCAATACAGCGTAGTTCACCCCGCGCAAGAACTGGTTTCAATATGTTAGAGGCATCCATGGAATCACCAGTAGATCCAGCGCCTACCAGCATGTGTAACTCATCTATAAACAGTATGATTTTACCGCTAGATAGGATAATTTTTGATAGTACGGCTTTAAGACGCTCTTCAAATTCACCACGATACTTAGTGCCCGCAACCAATGCAGCTAAATCTAGCGATAATACCTTGGCGCCTTGCAGCCCTATGGGGACATTTCCGGAAACTATTGATTGCACTAACCCTTCTACGATAGCACTCTTACCTACGCCAGGTTCACCAATTAGGGCAGGATTGTTTTTTGTTCTGCGTGAGAGCACTTGTATGAGGCGTCTAGTTTCATCACTTCTACCGATTACAGGGTCCATTTTACCTTCAGTAGCGAGTTCTGTGAGGTCTTGCGTAAACTTTCTCAGAGCATCGAATTTTTGTTCCGCGGTTTCGCTATCCGCTTTGTCTCCTTCGCGCATTTTTTCTATTAGAGTATTGAGTTTTGTAGCAGTAACTCCAGCATTTATTAGCACTCTTGAAACGTTGCTGTTAACCACTACGAGTGCTTGTAACAACCTTTCAGCAGAGATGTACGCATCGCCGTTTCTTTTAGCAATGTTGCTTGCTTCTTCCAGAACCTGAGCCAATTCTCTTGAGAGATTTAGTTGTCCGCTGCCAGATCCGCTAACTACTGGCAATTTGCTCAGATGTTGTACGAGTGCGTCGCGAATCTCGTTTATGCCTGCATTGCAGGATGACATTGATATAAGGTTTTCAGTCAAACTGCCTTTTTCATCTAACATTACCTTCAGTAAGTGTTCAGGCAAAAGAAACTGATGTCCTGAAGATATGGCAAACACCTGTGCCTGCATCACGAAGCTTCTGGCCTTTTCAGTAAACTTATTCAAGTCCATATACGTGAATCTCCTGCTCTAAAGAATCTCATACATAGTAGGTATGTATTCATTGGCAAAAAATAAATAGTAAATCAAATTAAAAATTGGTACCTTCCACAACATATGCATTGTAAAACACACTTCCCTAAAGAGAATTTATTTGCGTTGCTATAACTGGGGTTGAAAGAACTATTTTGCTTGTCAATGTCCGCTATAAGAAGTACCATGCAGACTTGTGTTGGTATGACGTGAGACTGGATTATGGATGGTCTCTTACGTGGTAGGGTAGCGTTAATTACAGGTGCTTCGGGCAGTATAGGTTCGGCTGTTGCGAAGAGATATGCTGCAGAAGGGGCGAGTGTTGTACTCGCGTCTCGAAACGTTAGTAAGATGAAAGCTCTATATGATAGCATACAGGGCTTAGGTGGTGACGTTATATTGGCTCCAATAGACCTAAATGATTACGAGAGTGTTGGCAATTTAGCTCTCTCCATCGAGAATAAATATGGCTTGCTTGATATTCTTGTGTCAGCCGCCGCTGTGTTGGGGAATTTGGCTCCTGTGCAGGAATGTGACCCCGTCAAGTGGAAGGAAGTGATGGGCGTGAACCTGAACGCAAATTGGTACCTTATAAAGCATTTTGATGCGCTGTTAAAACAATCAGCAGCTGGTCGGGCTATTTTTGTTACTTCAGAAGCTACTAGGACGCTGCTAAACTACTCGTATTTTGCGCCTTATGCGACAAGTAAAGTTGCATTGGAGGCTTTGGTTCAAGTGTATGCAGCTGAGACGAAACATAGTAAGTTATGTGTCAATATGGTATATCCTGGACAGGTTGATAGTGGCATACATGTAGCCATTTTTTCAACTCAGGAGCAGTCAAAGTTTCCTTCGCCAGAAGAGCTGACTGACAAGTTTGTCGAGCTGGCTTCACCGGAATGTACTGTTACAGGGCAGGTTTATGAACTTACAGTGGCTGAGAAAGTAAGACAACGCTCTTTCTTATAGCAGTAAGTTTGCAGTATCTGCGCGTTTGTTGATGCTTCGTAAGATGTGTGCATGGGGGAATTGTTCTCTATGTTCCAGTGTTTTCCAAATGTCTAAGTAGTTGAGACGAAACATAGTAAATTATGTGTCAATGGTATGCCCTGGACAGGTTGATAGTGGCATACATGCAGCCATTTTTTCAACCATAGTATCTAAGCAACAGCAGAGTCTTTTATCAGTAGGGAGCTTCTTGTGTTTATGCTGCATGAGATATGGGTGAAAAGTAATTGTAGACAGAATAGCATTAAGCACTGTGATTTGTGAAAAAGGTGTGTTGTCCACAGCTACGTAATTCTGCAGTACAATACTATAAGAATCACACTCTAGCGCCCAGCCCCGTAGGTAAAAATTTATATTGCTAGAAAGCGTGTAGCCTAACACCTCTTATCTTAATATCCTCCTTTATTCTCCGGCATAATCCTGTATGCGAGCCTCATTTCAATTAATAGGCAGCATGTTCGTTATGTCCACTTGTGCCGCCTCACTTTGTAACCAACGATCGCTTCTAGCCCAGCGTGAAAGCCGTATATACCCTGCTTGGATATAAGTCTTTTCTGCGCACTCGACAATACCAGGAACATCGCTGAGCATATACAGTACATACATTGGATATATTATCTCTTCGCTCATATCCTCTTGAATAGAGCTATTAAAGGCTCAATGTGATAGGGGAACTAGTACATATAAGTGCTGCGATAGAACAGAAATATACGGCCTTGAGCATGAGAAATGCCGCTAAAGCACCAAAACAGTAGGTGGAAAGAAGAATTAAATAACGCTAAAGATCAGTAGCCAGACTACTTGACCAAATGAAGCGCTCTTACCTGAAATGTATCGCGATAACCAATCGCAACGCCTGTGCAGTAGTGCGGGAAACTGGTACACATAAGCTCTGTGATAGCACAGAGACATACGGATTTGAGCATAAGAAATGCAGTCACAACACTAAAACAATGCAGGAAAAGAAGACAGAATAACGCCATATACCTGTAGCTAGAAAATTCTACTTTACGGAAACACCGCAACCTAAAAGGCGTCGCAACCGACAAATCGCGACACCTTTCAAGTTTAATCAATAAGATATGCTTGCATCAAGCAGTATACGAAACGATTCCCAATATTTAAAATCCGCCCATACCACCCATGCCGCCCATACCACCAGCGCCAGCACCAGCAGCGTCGTTCTTACTAGGAACATCAACAACCACTGCATTCAAAGTCATGAATACTGCAGCGAGTGATACAGCTAAATCAAACGCGATACGTACTACTTTGAGAGGATCCATAACTCCAGATGTAAAAGCATTCGCGTAGTTCATAGTATCCACATTGTAGATAAGTTCCTTGTCGTTTTGCTTCAACAAGTGTTGAATTACGCATGGTGCTTCTTCAGAACCAGAATTCTTGATGATTCTTTTGATTGGAGCACAAGCAGCGCGACGTATAATGTCTATACCCCATTGTTCGTCGTCATTCTTGCCTTTTAGACCGTCTAGAGACGAAAGCGCATAAAGCAATGCAGCCCCACCACCAGGTACTACACCTTCCTCAACAGCAGCTCTAGTAGCATGTAATGCATCTTCTACTCTGTCTTTGCGTTCCTTCACCTCAACTTCGCTGGATCCACCAACCTTGAGTACAGCAACGCCACCGGAAAGCTTCGCTAAACGTTCTCTAAGCTTTTCCTTGTCATAATCAGAACTAGAATTTTCTATCTGAGCTTTGATTTGATTAGTCCTGCTAGCTATGCTTTCAGAACTGCTATCAACACTACCTATAATAGTAGTTGCGTCTTTTGTGATTCGCACGCTCTTAGCAGTACCAAGATCGCTTAGAGCGATGTCTTCCATCTTAACAGCAAGCTCGTCATTTACTACATACTTAGCGCCTACTATTACAGCAATATCGCCAAGCATGTCTTTTCTTCTGTCACCGAAACCAGGCGCCTTTACAGCAGCAACTTGAAGGCCACCACGGAGCTTATTGAGTACAAGCGTGCTCAGAGCTTCACCTTCAACGTCTTCAGCTATGATGAGCAATGGTCTTCCAGACCGTGCAACGTTTTCTAAGATTGGTAGAATGCTTTGTACAAGATTAATCTTCTTTTCAGTAAGGAATATGTATGGATTTTCAAATTCCACCAGCATTTTTTCAGCATTTGTAACAAAGTAAGGCGAAAGATATCCGCGATCAAACTGCATACCATCAGTCTTTTCAACTTCTAGATCCTTGAAGCCTTTGCTTTCTTCAACAGTTATAACACCGTCTTTACCGACTTCTTTAACACACTGTGCAATCTTACTTCCTATGTTCTTGTCTCCATTCGCAGACAATGTTGCAACTTGTGCAATTTCGTCTTCTTCTACTTCACGTCTCATAGACATAAGCGCTGTAAGAACCGCTTCCTTAGCCTTGAGAATACCATTCTTTATGCTAACAATATCAGATCCAGCAGCTTTCGCTTTTGAGACTTCTTCAATCACTTTTGCCGTTAGTATGGAGCATGTAGTAGTTCCATCTCCCACCTTATCATTACACTGAGAAGCACTCTGAGTAATGATGCTCGCTATAGCGGCAGCCAGTGGTTCTTCAGGCTTTATACTCTTCATTACCTTGTAGCCATCCTTTGTGATCTCTGGCGACCCATAAGGCTTACTAATCGCTACAGTGAGGCCTTTAGGACCAGCAGTACAACCAACTGCATCTTCTAGGATGCGTACTACCTCCCTAATAGACTTATCTAATACCTCACCCGTGACTACCGTATTTGACATTTTTGAACCTCCTAAACTTTAGACCAATAGAACAAACAACCGTAGCATAAGACTATGCTTCCTTAGCTATTATGTCACTCTCCTTCATCACTATGAACTTCTTACCGTCGAACTCTATTTCATTACCAGCCCACTGACGGTAGTAGACACAATCACCTACCTTAACAGACATAGGTGTAACCTTACCATCGCTGTTTGATGCACCAGGTCCTACAGAAACAACTTTGCCTTTTGTAGGCTTCTTTTTTGCTGAGTCAGGAAGCTGTATTGGAGAATTGGGATTACTATCCTCCAAGGCTTCTACTAACACATTATCATGCAACATAGCTAGATTCATAAACTACCCTCCAAAACGCCTGCAACTCATCAATTACGTCACAGTTACTTTAGCGGTATATAAGCGCCACGAAATCGAATTTCAAGTGCTATGAGTTCATTTTTTAGTTTTATCCTTGAAATTAAAAAAAGATATGTGCCTTCTGAGCATGATAAAGAAAGCGTGTGTCATTCTACATCAGAGAAAAAGTTAGTTTATTTTTCGGAAATTTACATACTTATAAATTGTCACAACATATAGCACCACTATGCCCGAAAGTAGAGATGCTGAGCGTAAAAGACAGCAGCTAGGTCACCGTGAGCGGCTGCGTCAGAAAATTCTTAATGGGAATGGTGATGGAGTGTTCGACTATGAAGTATTAGAGCTCCTTCTATGTTCAGTGCGGGGTAGAGTTGACCTCAAGCCAGTTGCGAAGCGCTTGATGGAGAGATTCGGGAACTTATCGCAGGTGTTGTATGCTGATATTAATGAACTCAGAAAAGTCAAGGACATGGGTGATTCCTCAGTAGCAATGCTTGTATGTGTTAGAGAAGCGCTGATTAGGGTTATGAGAGGGAATATAACAAGCTGTGTTATGTTGGATAAGTGGCCTAAACTGATAGATTATCTGAAGGTAAAAATAGGCAACTCCACCATAGAAAACTTTCTTGTACTCTACCTCAATAAGCGATACAGCCTGATAGCGGATGAAGTACAAAGCACGGGTACAGTAGATGAAACTCCTCTGTACATTAGGGAGGTAATAAGGAAGGCGTTGCTGTGTGGTGCTGTGTATATTGTGATATCGCACAATCATCCCAGTGGTGATCCTAAACCTTCAAAAGCTGATATCAATGTTACAAACAAGCTGCGTATTGCATGCAATAGCATGGATATAGAGTTAGTTGATCATGTTATCGTAACTTCGAAACGTCACTATAGTTTTAAGACTCATGGGTTGTTATAAGCTATAATGGAGGACTTGACGGGGAATATCATTCAAAGTAGCATGCGTGATTCCTACATTATATATGCAGATTATTCGTGGATATCGAGTGGCAAATTTCCAGTGGGTTAGTGGAGTACGAAGTTGCAGTTAATGCAATGGTTTCAAGAGTAGATAAAATAGTACAGGGTTCTGAGAGGGAAATGGTATGGTTGCTAGAGCATCCGCCTGTATACACTGCTGGTACGAGTGCCAATTCTAGTGATCTTCTGATAGATAATCTTTTTCCGGTTATAAAAACCACTCGTGGCGGAAAATACTCCTACCACGGTCCAGGGCAGAGGGTAGTATACGTTATGCTTGACCTCAAGCGCCGGAATAGGTGCGATATTCGTGCATATGTGAGAGACTTAGGTGTATGGATAGTTAATACTCTCGCGGAGTTTGCTATTGATAGCTATTTCAGTAGCGAAAATATTGGTGTATGGGTACAAAATGACATGCATAGCGAAAAAATTGCTGCGTTTGGTATAAGGTTACGTCGGTGGGTGACTTACCATGGTGTTGCCATAAACATAAGTACAGACCTTACACATTACTCCGGAATTGTTCCCTGCGGCATTTTGGGTTCAGGGGTTACATCTTTGAGGGCCTTGGGCAAAGAAGTGACGTTTGAACAATTTGACTCGGTTCTCAAAAAAGAGTTCTACAAAGTTTTTGCATAGAAGCATACGGACATCAACTCTACCTGCTTTGTATACTCTTGTGTTGATTAGGACGCCCGAGAGATAGGGGGTTTGATGCTCTGTTCAGGGTAATAGGGCCATTTGCCAATAAATATGTAAATGACGTTATTGAAGCCTGGGGATGTCGTTGGATTCAGGGTTTTGAGAGGGAAATGGTGTGGTTGCTAGAGGCATCCGCCCGTATACACCTGCTGGTATGAGTGCCAATTGAGGGGTTTAAATGTACTATACTAATAGGAGTGTAGTTATCAAAGACCAACCCAAGGGGAAGACATTACTTTTTGCAGAAAAATCTGAGTAGGCTGCTTTGACAGCAGTGAAAAATGCTTTGATCCGGCCTTATACACTGTCTTTCTTGGTACTATAGTACGATCGCCCTGCACTTTACCTATCTTCTTCCTTACGTATTTTCAGCAGGGCACTAAGTAGGTTGCTTTAAACAGGTATAACACTCTTCTATTCGGCCCTGTATACTGTCTTGCCTGACACTACAGTGCGGAGTACTTTGCCCTTCACTTTTCTTCCTTGGAAAGGGGAGTTTTTCGATTTACTGGAGAATTTTGCTGTGTCTATAGTCCACACATGTTCTAAATCAAATATCACCAAATCTGCCACTAGCCCTTTGGCTATCTTACCCCTAGGAAGCCTTACTATCTCTGCCGGTTTGCTTGTAAGTTTGGAGAGAACGTCCATGAGGCTCATACCTGCATTGTGGTACAGTTCCAGTGATAGAGGCAGCAGAGTTTCGAGCCCTACTATACCAAACGCACAGCATGATATAGGACGCGTTTTCTCCTGAGCAGCGTGAGGAGCATGGTCAGTAGCTATGCAGTCTATAGTGCCGTCTTCCAAGCCAGAAATCATACTCAGACGATCCTCTTCTGTTCGCAGAGGAGGATTCATTTTCGCCATTGTGCCATGTTCTAAAACTGCACTCTCATTGAGCAGAAAATGGTGTGGAGTAACTTCACACGTGACACGCAGCCCTTCACGTTTTGCAGCACGTACAATATCTAAAGCCTTTTTTGTTGAGATATGCAATACGTGATAGTGCGCACCAGGTACTTCACGTAGCAACTGTATATCTCTGCTGACCATTATGCTCTCAGATATATCTGGTATGCCCTTTAAGCCTAATTCTCGCGATACCAGTCCTTCATTGATGCACCCTCCATCGGAGAGATTGCAGTCTTCTGCATGTTGCGCCACGACAACATCCAAATCTTGAGCGTATTCGAAGGCTCGCTTCATATACAGCGCGTTCATGACGGGCAATCCATCATCCGTGAAGCCAAGTGCACCTGCATCCTTGAGAGACGCCATGTCGCATAGCTCACCATCGGACTTTGTAACTGCCCCGTAGAATTCTATGTTTACACAAGAGCTCTCCAAGGCTCTCATCTTGAGATACTTTGCTACCAATACATTCTCTAGGCGAGGGATAGTATTTGGTTGGCACACAACGGTAGTAACACCACCTGCTGCAGCTGCCCGACTTCCAGTATCTACGGTTTCTTTATGCTCTCCTCCTGGTTCTCTTAAGTGAACGTGCAGATCGACAATACCGGGCATCAACACATGCCCATTACAATCTACAACTTCACTAGCCGCGAAAGCTGCTCCGTTAGGGTCAAAAAAACCTGGTCCAAAGTCCAGAATTTCTTTGCCTCTAGTAAGGAGATAACCCTTATAGTCTGTGCCAGATGCTGGGTCGATGATCCGCGCATTTATGTATGCAACCGTATACTCATTACACTGACCACCCTGTAAGAGAGACCAAGTCTGTCTTTCACTAACCACAACAATTACGCAGGATACAACACACAGTTAGGGTATATCTAACCTATTGAGATAGTCAATTATTTCTTCCGTTAATAGCTTAGCTACCTCTACTTTCGTCATCATCTGAAAGGGTCTTACGGAATCTCTGGTGACTATAGATACTTGATTATAGTTGCTATGCATTACGGGTTCGTGCTCGTTTACATAGTAGTGGTTGGCGATTATCCAGTCGCATCCCTTGTAAGCCAATTTATTTTTTGCAGATTCGATTAAGTTTTCTGATTCCAGGCAAAACCCTATAACGAGTTTCGGTCTATCTTTATTCATGCTGATACATTTTGCTATGTCTGGGCTATGTAGCATGTCTATTCGATCCACAGCGTGCTTTTTCAACTTGTGTTTGCAACGATAGGGTACCCAATCCGTAATAGCAGCGGTGAGAATGGCCACATCTACGGGTAATAGCGATAAGCAGGTATTGAGCATATCCGCTGAGGTATTTACATGGTACGTCTGATATAGGTCTTGCCTGGGTGCAAGGGCTACTGGGCAAGACACTAACTTTACATCCCAGCCCATCTTTCCCATGCATTCTGCCAGAGCATAACCTTGTTTTCCAGAAGAACCACTGCTTATATATCGAACCGGGTCGATATACTCTCTAGTAGAACCAGCTGTTATGAGTACGCTAACCACACAGATAATCTCTATTAGAAACTGCGATAAATATAGCCCCGCACATTCAGTCTTGCAAATTCTCTGCAATTTAAAAATTTCCTAATGATGGACGCGCTCTAAAAGCGGCTGTAGAATTTCTGCGCTATGTATTTTGGGTGGTGCTATGGGTGTTAGGGTAGAACATGATAGTATGGGCAGTGTTGAGGTATCAGGTGAGCATTACTGGGGTGCTCAAACTCAGCGTTCGCTTGTGAATTTTAAAATCGGTGAGGAGAAGATGCCTTTGCCATTGATTAGGGCATTGGGCATAGTTAAGCTCGCTGCAGCGCGCGTCAACATGGCTAATGGCAGCATTGATGAGTCTGTGGGGAAAGCAATATGTGCAGCGGCTCAAGAGGTTGTAGAGGGCAGATTCGACGGAGAGTTTCCTCTGGTAGTGTGGCAGACTGGCTCCGGAACGCAGACTAACATGAATGCCAATGAGGTGATTGCAAATAGGGCAATAGAAATGCTGGGTGGTGAGATAGGAAGTAAGTCGCCTGTGCATCCTAATGATCACGTAAACTGTTCGCAATCTTCAAATGATGTATTTCCCACTGCGATGCACATTGCGGTAGTTTTGGAAGTGACAAAGAACTTATTACCTAATTTATGTATATTGCAAGAAGCCCTCAAGGCAAAGGTAGAGGAATTTTCTGGCATAGTGAAAGTAGGGCGTACTCACTTACAAGATGCTACTCCGTTATTTTTAAGTCAGGAGTTCTCAGGGTATGAATACCAAGTTAAGCAGAGTATAGAACGTATTAAGTCGTCCATTAGTAGCCTTTACCAGCTTGCACAAGGGGGTACAGCTGTGGGCACCGGACTAAATGCGAAGAAGGGTTTTGCTGAGAGCTTTGCTGCAGAAGTTGCAGGTATTACTGGATGTCCGTTTGTGACAGCAGAGAACAAGTTTGAGGCTTTGGCTACGCATGATGCCTTAGTCGAGTTTAGTGGTACTTTGAATACTTTAGCAGTCAGCTGCATGAAAATAGCGAATGATATAAGGATGCTGGCTTCAGGGCCTAGATGCGGTATAGGTGAGATTATTCTCCCAGCTAATGAGCCTGGATCTTCTATTATGCCTGGTAAAGTTAATCCTACACAGTGTGAAGCGATGACTATGGTCTGTGCGCAGGTTATGGGTAACCATGTTGCAGTTTCTGTCGGTGGATCGAATGGTCATTTTGAACTCAATGTATTCAAACCTGTAATAGCATACAATGTGTTGCAGTCTGTTCGGCTTTTATCTGACGCATCACTGAGTTTCGCACAAAAATGTGTAGTTGGGATAAAGCCAGATGTAGAACGTATAGAAACTTTGCTAGGTGCATCGCTGATGTTGGTGACTGCGCTGAATCGTCATATCGGTTATGATAATGCAGCAAAAGTAGCTAAATTTGCATTTGAAAATCGTGTGACCTTAAAAGAAGCTGCAGTTACCCTGAAGCTTGTCGATGCTGAAGAGTTCGACAGAATTGTGGATCCTGTCAAAATGGTCACACCAAACTAATGATTTAGACTTTAGTTTATGTACCAATTTCAAAGTTGTACTTTCCTGCTTGCGGGTGTTTATAGATGACATGTCTATAGGCACCCTGTTTTTTTAAATGCTGGTTAGAAATTTGGACTTCTCCAAAAATAATTGTTTTTATATAGGGATATAACGGCAATCTTGTATTTAAGAGAGGGATAATTCATGAATAATGGTGCATGAAAAATATATACTTTTATTTCTTTGCGAGGACGAGGAAAACAAGCGGTGATCCCTCTGATTAAGTATGATAATTAAGGTTTTAAGACACTCTATTGTGTGCTTGCTACCGTGCAAAGGCGAGTTTGTATTGACACAGATATTGCTACATGATACCATTAGCTCCTTGGAAGAGCATTTCGGTGGTGTATATGTCAGGAAGTGACGAATACAAGGAGATTATTAAGCAGTGTATAGGAAGTGTCAAGGAAGTCTTCGGAGAAGGTAGATTTGACGATGTTGTTGCTTCCATAATGAAGATGCAGGAAAAGGTTCTTGCGTCTAGTATGCAGCAAGACGATACTGGAACTGTCGGGCAGATAGAGTCCGGCGAGGGTAGTGGGGCAAGGTTGTCTGACGAGCAAGTTCAGCAGTTGATGAATAGCATTCGGGAAGAGTTCAAAGATGATCTTAGGGCTATTAAAAGAAGGATTCTCAAGCTTGAAAGGGCTGTTTACGGTGCCAATACTCCTAAAGAAAGCTAATTTGTTTGTGTAAGGCGTATGGCGAGTCTTGTGTCACTACTCTGCCTTGCGCCTATGCCTATTCTTCTCGTGGTATTCTCGAACCGGTATCACTTTTGGAGTTCTGCCAGCCGCTAACTCTTCTAGAGATATCACCGTGGCTTTTGCTGCAGCTAGCGTCGTGCTGTGAGGTATTTTTTTCATCATAGCAGTTCTTCTTATGTCCGCGCTGTCGGATATTGTTTTTATGCCCTCAGATGTGTTGATTACAAGTGATATCTCGTTGTTATTTAGCATATCTACTATGTGTGTGCTGCCCTCGCGTACCTTATTTACGTGTGTTGAGGGTATATTGAGTTCATTAAAATAATTGTTGGTGCCCTTAGTAGATAGAACTTCGAAGCCCAGTGCTATAAGCTTTTTCGCCAGTACTGCAGCTGCCGGTTTATCGCTGTTCTTTACTGATATGAAGACTTTGCCTGAGGTTGGTAGTTCATAACCAGCGGCAGCCTGGGATTTCAAAAATGCCATGCCAAAGGTTTCATCGATGCCCATGACTTCACCGGTTGACTTCATTTCAGGGCCTAGCAGCGGGTCTGCGCTTGCGAATCTAGAGAAGGAGAAAACAGCCTCCTTAACTGCTGTGTAAGGCATTTCGTTTATTTCTTGATCTATGGACAGCTTATTTCCCAGCATAACCGAAGTCGCAATTTTTGCTACAGGAACACCTGAAGCTTTGGCAATGAACGGAACGGTTCTACTAGCCCTGGGGTTGACTTCAAGTACATAGAGTTCCTTGTCTTTTATTGCGTACTGTATGTTTAAAAGACCTCTGACGTTGAGGGCAGAAGCAACTTTTTTAGTGCACTCTGCTATCAAGTCTACTATTTCCTTGCCCAGAGTGTAGTAAGGTAAGGAGCATGCAGAATCTCCAGAATGGATACCAGCTTCTTCAACATGTTCCATAATGCCAGCTATATATACATTGTCACCATCGCATATGGCATCTACATCCACTTCCACCGCATCATTCAGGAACTCATCAATCAATAAACAGCCGGTATCGAACACATTTTTGTTAATGTGCAGATAAGACGACAGTGCGCTGCGATCGCGCACAACGGACATAAATTGCCCTCCGATCACATAAGAAGGTCGAAGCAATACCGGATATCCCACCTCTTCAACTTTGCGCAGTACCTCTTCTGCCGTAACGCAGGTGATGCTTCTGGGTTGTTTTAGTCCCAAAGACTGTAACAACCCCTTAAATTTCATTCTATCTTCTGCAAGATCTATAGATTCAAAATCTGTCCCGATTACATGTACTGCTTTTTCTTTAAGTATCTTTGCCAACTTCAAAGGAGTCTGTCCCCCGAGCTGTACTATCACCTTAACCGAAGCAGCGCCTTGAGATTCATTACGAATTATGTCCAATACGCATTCCCTAGATACAGGCGAGAAGTATAGCCGATCTGATATGTCATAGTCGGTAGACACAGTTTCTGGGTTGCAATTTATCATTATTGCTTCCAAGCCCAGCTGCTTGACTGTAAACGCGGCGTGCACACACGTGTAATCGAACTCTATACCCTGGCCTACGCGGTTAGGGCCACTGCCAAGTATTATCACTTTCTCCTTGGCAGTAACATGTGATTCGCACTCAGGGGTGTTTATGGAATCTCCCTCATAGCATCCATACATATATGCAGTGTTTGTACGAAACTCACCAGCACATGTATCAATACGCTTATATACAGGGTTTACCGATAGTTTTTGTCTTAGATCCTCCACATAATCTACGCTGACATTACCAAGCTCAGCCAGCCTTGCATCAGAAAAGCCCATTTTCTTGAGATATAGTAAGTCTTCTTTGGTAGTGGGTAAGCCATTTTGCTTTATGTCGCTTTCGCAAGCTATGATGCGTGATATTTGTTGTATAAACCAAGGATCATAGCACGTAATCTCATTAATTTTCTGGCTACTTACTCCCATACGGATTGCATCTGCAATCATCAAAATTCTGCCAGGAGAAGGATTGGCAAGCTCCTTATATACGTGTTCTATACATGTATTTTCGTCAAATACCTCATTTAGCCCCGTATATCCAACTTCTAAGGAACATAGTGCCTTTTGTAGTGCTTCAGGTAATGATCTTCCGATGGCCATAACTTCACCTACGGATTTCATAGATGTCGATAGTGCTTGATCAGGAACTCTGAACTTCGCAAAGTCAAATCTCGGAATCTTTACCACTACATAGTCCATTACTGGCTCAAATGACGCCGGGATTGAGATCGCGCAATCATTTACAATTTCATCTAGTGTGTATCCCACAGCTAATTTTGCGGCTATTTTAGCGATAGGAAAACCGGTGGCTTTTGAAGCAAGGGCAGAGGATCTGGACACTCTGGGATTCATTTCTATAACAACAATCTCGCCGTCGCGTTGTGGATTCACAGCGAATTGTACATTTGATCCTCCAGTTTCTACTCCTATTTCTCTCAGAATATCAAAGGAGATATTTCGCATTTTTTGATATTCTTCATCACGCAATGTTAGAGCAGGTGCTACGGTAATACTATCCCCGGTATGTACACCCATAGGGTCTATGTTTTCTATGGAGCACACCACAATGCAGTTATCCCTGCAGTCCCGCATGACTTCCATCTCAAACTCTTTCCAACCTATGATTGACTCATCGACTTGTACCTCAGAAGTTGGAGACATCACAAAACCGCGCTCCACTGCTGCATAGAATTCTGCTTCTGTAGTAGCTATGCCGCCTCCTATGCCCCCTAAGGTAAAAGAGGGCCTTATGATAGCGGGAAGCCCTATATATTCCAGAGCTGGTGCTATAGGATCACCTTGCCGAATTATGACACTTTTAGGGCACTTAGCGCCTACTTTGTGCACGGCTTCCCTGAACAAGCCTCGATCTTCTGCTTTTCTTATGGCGGTATGGTTTGTTCCGATCATCTCTACGTTGTGCTCAGACAATACGCCCTTATCGAAGAGTTCCAATGCGACATTTAATACAGTTTGCCCCCCTACTGTTGCCAATAGCGCGTCGGGTTTTTCTTTAATTATAATCTGTTCTATGAAGTTTGCGGTTATGGGCTCGATATATGTAGAATCAGCCAAATCTGGGTCAGTCATAATAGTAGCAGGGTTAGAATTGACCAGAATGGTACGATAGCCCTCTTCTCGGAGTACCTTACATGCTTGGGTTCCTGAGTAGTCAAACTCGCATGCCTGTCCTATAACGATGGGTCCTGCTCCTATAATGAGGATACTTTCAATACCTGTGCGCTTTGGCATCTATGTTCTATATTTTTAATAAATTCCGAGCATGTTACTACTAATGTGAGCAAAAAGCAAAAGTGTCGTATGGTTTAATTCTAAAATGTAACGGCTGTCTAAACTTACGATAAAGGACTTGTGGGCAACCATGCAAGTTTGAGGCAGTCATAATAGTGGCAGAGTTGGAATTGACCAGAATGGTACGATGACTCTCTTTCTGGAGTACTTTGCATGCTTGGGTTCTGGAGTAATAAAGCTGGTATTCCTGTCCTATAACTAACTATCGCGCCATGAGGATACCCTACAATGTTTACGCGCTTCTAAGCCTATCCTATAAAGGGCTTGTTGGTAGAATAATTGTATCGAAACCACAAGTCGTCTCTAAGTAGTCTGCAAATCGTACTACAAACTGCCATAGCACTCTTCTCACCCATCATACCGCACGTAACTCATTATATAAGTAGTAATAGTGAAACAGAAAGTCCAAAGTGGCCATTATACGAAGAAATACCACGTTATGAAGCCATAGAACAAATGTGCGAGGAAGCAATGAGAATAGTTCACGAGATTAGACGTTATAAGTCAGAAAATTGTATCGCCATGAACCATCCCCTTAATATACTTTACTATATCTAGCAAAACGATAAAACAGGCCATATCCCCTTTAATCTTGGCACGAGGAGTTAAAGTAGCGACAGAATCCACAACAAAACGTTTAACCAAAGTTCACAAGATGCGAAAGGCTGAGACACTATCAAATCTCCCCACGGATATCCCCAGCTTTTTCGCGTATAACGTATCTAAAGCGTGTTGGCATCAATCCTTTACTCCGTCTATTAATGCTAGGTATGGGATAACTACGGGTATACATACGAGCGATAGGGCTGCTACCATATTGAGCTGTATCTGATGGCGGTAATGCTGATGATATAGTAACGCCTGGGCATGTCTTTCCTATAGTTGCGAATCTTGGTGATGTTTTGAAGAGAGGTGGTCACACTGAAGCTGGTGTAGACATTGTCGAATTGGCAGGTGTGGCTCATGCCGCGGTTATCTGTGAGCTTATGAATCTGGATGGTACCATTGTGAGATTGTCTGAAATCATGGAGTGTGCAAGTGTAAAAGGGAATTAAGGTGACTACAAAAATGCACAAGCCTCACCGGTTTTTTGAGCCTCAGTAATGACATGAATAGCTAAAGTAGTCTTAGGAGTTCAGGGCCACAATCTCAATGATTCTTCCCTTGGGAAGCCCCTTCCAACGCTAAGTGCTGCTCCTAGCGCAGCACGCAAGGGAACGATCTTACCTATAATTCTATGGCCGTGTGACAGGGCAGGTCTGAATTTTGTTGTTGTAAATATCCGTGACAGTTCAAAGAAACGCTGCAAAGGTGCAATATTAAGCATAGGAAAGCACTGCCATAGATAGAAATTACATAAGCAAGTTCGCGATTTTGATAGATATTTCAGTTGATTCCACGTAGCGGCCACGCATGGAGTCTACCTGTTGTTCTGCAAGAAGCATAGATAGCAACGCTTATGGAACGACAACTCAACAGGTATTAATGAAGAGAACTGCCGTAGGTAGAAATTACACAAGCAAGTTTGCTATTTTGATAGATATTCCAGTTAATTTCACGTCATGGACACGCAGGAAGTCTACCTGTTGTTGTGCAAGAAACGTGGACAGCATGGCCGTTGGAACATCTCTTTCTGATAGTTCAACGGGTATCAAAGAAAACATAGATTTGCGTGAATGCCCCACGCAGACTGGAAAGCCAAGTTTTTTTAGTTTCCCTATGTTTTTAGCAATGTACCACGAGTATTCAGGCAACTTACCAAAGCCGAGACCCGGATCTAAAATTATGCGTTCACGAACTACACCCTGCGCAATGAGAGTATCAACTCTCGAGCACAGCCATTCTATTATTTCATTTAGTAACTGTTCAGGTTGCCCAACATAGCTTCTGTCTTGGGATACGGGCAGCCCAAAGTGGTGCATAATAATGATTTTGGCAGAACTTGCTGCCGCGATTGCCGGCATATCAGGATCCAGAAGACCTCCCTGATCATTTATGTAATCTACACCCAGTTTCAGAGCTAGCTCAGCGGTCTTAGCATTTCTTGTATCTATGCTGACTTCTACATGTGCATTATGAGCAATGCGTATGATTTCAGGTAAAACCTCCTTCAGCCTGCTCCATTCTTCTTCCTGTGTTATGGGAGATACGCCAGGTGCTGTGGACTCCGCACCTACATCAATCACATCTGCACCATGCTCTATTAGATCTGTAGCGTGTCTAATTGCAGCATTAGCTTCCAAAAACTTACCCCCGTCGGAGAACGAATTTGGGGTTACATTCAATATACCAACAATTTTTGTGGTGACAGCAGAGTGTTGCAAAACATTACCTAATCAAAAAAACAGCTGAAACTACCGTAATGGCGTGTAACACAACCCTTATCAGCATGAGCTTGTTTTTGTATTTTTCATAGAAACTGCTACCTGTAGAAGCCAGTACTACACCCGCCACTAATGAAATAACGGTAAGAAGCGACAATATTATTACTATAGACAACATAAGAGCGCCGCATTTTGAATCATTCTACTCCATGTCTACCCAATGTACAACACCGATTTACCTTATGCTAAGTGAATTTTTATAGTAATATCCACCTTTAATGGCTGGCTCGCTCTGGAGCGTAGTGCCGTAGTATTTTTAGGGGTATATGTGGAAGATGTGAAATTCGGCTTTGCCGCGATGAAGGAGCTTAAAAAAAGTGTACTTTATCAAACATTGGAGAAATGTAAGAGTGTATTTTGGTTCGTCTTTTGGTTTAGCTCTGCGATCAATATTCTCGCACTATTCCTTCCATTATATACATCCCAAGTTTTGGATCGGGTGCTTTCTAGTGGAAGTGCATCAACACTTGCAATGCTTAGTATTGTTACTATTTCTGCGCTTGCATGCTCAGCATTATTAGATGTTTGTCGCTCTCTCACTATGGCAAAGGTTGCGGATTGGATAGATAGGGAGACCACTCCTGATCTTATAGTGCGTGCCATTAGTTTGACGTCAATGAAGGGGTCCTCTACCAGCGGTGATGTTATTAGAGATCTAGGTACGGTCAAGGGTTTTATCACGGGAGTTGGTATATTCTCGCTCTTTGATATGCCATGGGCTTTTGTATATCTAGTCGCAATATTCATGATACACCCTGTTACCGGGTGTATAGCAGTGGTAGGGATAGTTTTGCTGGTTCTGATGGCGGTTTGGAATGAGATGGCAACAAAAAGGGTGATGCAAGAATCCACTGAGGAAAATGTTCGTAACATAGGTTACATTGATGTAGCAAGTCGCAACGCAGAAGTTGTGGAAGCTATGGGCATGATTAAGCATATAGTGACTGAGTGGTCTAAGAGGAATGATCAAAACAGATCATTGCAGGTTAAGGCTCAGGGGCGGTCAAACGCTATTCTGGGGGTGACACGGTTTACTCGTTCTGTATTGCAGATAGCGGTTATTGGTGTAGGTGCGTGGTTAGCCATACACGGACACAAGACGGCAGGGGGTATTATTGCTTCATCTATTCTTATGGGAAGGGCGCTTGCTCCTTTTGAAGCATCAATTAACACATGGAAGATGCTGCAATCTGCAAGAATATCGTATCGTAGACTACAAACTTTGTTATTAGCTGCCCCGCAAAGGGATCAGGCTATGTCTCTTCCAGCACCAAGAGGTGCCATATCTTTAGAGAGGGTATTTTTTACTCCTTACGGAGGCATGAAGCCCACCATTAAGGGTGTTTCTTTTGTAGTAGAGCCTGGAAGCAGTGTCGGAATAATAGGCGTGAGTGCTTCGGGTAAGTCTACACTGGTGAAGTTACTTGTAGGGGTATGGAAGCCAATATCCGGTGTTGTGAGGTTGGATGGAGCAGACGTATACACCTGGAACAGGGAAGACTTTGGACGTCATGTTGGTTATCTTCCCCAGG
Source organism: Anaplasma phagocytophilum str. Webster (assembly GCF_000964685.1). Classification (GTDB taxonomy): domain Bacteria; phylum Pseudomonadota; class Alphaproteobacteria; order Rickettsiales; family Anaplasmataceae; genus Anaplasma; species Anaplasma phagocytophilum. Next base: position 255,061 of record NZ_LANS01000001.1, on the reverse strand, counting down.
ATGTGGAGCTCTTTAACGCATCCATAAAGACTAACATTGCTAGGATGATGCCTGATGCAGATCCGGAGAAAGTCATAAAAGCAGCTATGATTGCTGGTATACATGAGATGATTCTGCAATTGCCAAATGGTTACGATACCATCATAGGCAGTGGGGGAGTGGTATTGTCTGGTGGGCAAAAACAAATGCTAGGTCTGGCGCGGGCGTTTTATGGAGACGTGAAACTTTTGGTATTAGATGAACCGAATGCAAACCTAGATGGGAAGGCTGAAGCTAATTTGATGCAAGCACTACGCTATGCAAAGCAGCGAGGAATTACCACCTTTGTGGTGACGCACAAGGTACAGTTATTAAATGCTGTTGACCAGGTAGTTGTGATGGACGATGGTATGTTGAGTGCCATGGGAAGCAAAGACGAGATTCTAAGTAAGTTTTCTGCTAGACCTCCTACTGCACCGAGTAATCAGGTAACTAAGCCCCCATTACCGCCAGCAGCACCTAAGCAGGAATCTGGTCCGGCAATTGTTAAAAGTGATGCTAATCCAGCGGCGACAGTTTCCAAGCAGGAACCAGTGAATAGGGTGGCTGTTACGGAAGGTAAGAATACCGCAGCAGCGACAGTTTCTGTGCAGAGTAATCAGGGCGTAGGAGCGGCGTCTAGTGCTGTGCCTAGGCAAGTGCCTACAGGCAGTAGTGTGGCAACTTCTCAGCAGTCTACTGCACCGAATAATCAGGTTACTAAGTCCCCGTTGCCGACATCATCACCTAAGCAGGAATCTGGTACGGCAGTTGTTAAAAGTGATGGCACTACAGCAGCTGGTGTTCCCAAGCAGGAACCAGTGAATAGGGTGGCTGTTGCGGAAGGTAAGAATACCGCAGCAGCAGTTTCTGTGCAGAGTAATCAGGGCGTAGGAGCGGCGTCTAGCGCTGTGCCTAGGCAAGTGCCTGTAGTTAGTAGTGCGGCAATTTCACAGCAGTCTACTGCACCGAATAATCAGGTTACTAAGCCACCATTACCGCCAGCGGCACCTAAACAGGAATCTGGTCCAGCAGTTGTTAAAAGTGATGCCAATCCAGCGGCGACAGTCTCCAAGCAGGAACCAGTTAATAGGGTGGCTGTTACGGAAGGTCAGAATACCGAGGCGGCGACAGTTTCTGCGCAGAGTAGTCAGAGCGTAGGAACGGCGTCTAGCGCTGTGCCTAGGCAAGTGCCTACAGGCAGCAGTGCGGCAACTTCTCAGCAGTCTACTGCACCGAATAATCAGGTAACTAAGCCACCATTGCCGGCAGCGGCACCTAAGCAGGAATCTGGTACGGCAGTTGTTAAAAGTGATGCTAATTCAGCGGCGACAGTTTCCAAGCATGAACCAGTTAATAGGGTGGCTGTTACGGAAAGTGATAGTGCCGTTACAAATACGCATGCGGAGCAGGAAGGTACTGTAGAGAAGGAAAAAGTAACAGATAGTAGAGTAGTTGGTGCTGCAAAAATCAGGGTACGGCGATATGGTGCAAGTAATGCGTCTAACCCGCTGAGAGAAAGGAGGCGACGTACATATGGGAAGCAGGCAACGCCTGATCAAGTATCAGATTCTTCACGCGTTGTAATATCAGATCATAACGCTGACGGTAAGAGTGCTGGTGTAGCAAAGAAACGGCGCTATGGGAATAGTAAATCTCGTAAAATAGCGGGCACTCAGGAGACCAACAGAGGCAAGAAGGCTACTAGTACTGATGATGTACCTATTGGAGATTAGCAGCGCCAAGAGGGTTCTGATTACTTAGTAAACCTGTGGACTTGGTGTATTTGTGATGCTGGGGGTTTTGCTTTTTGTTAACAGTTGTGTGTAACATGGTGCTCAGTGAATGAGGTAGAGCTTATGACAAGAACTGTGGTTATTGAAAAAACAGGTGGCCCTGAAGTGATGCAGTTTGTTGATGTAGAGATAGGTGAGCCAGGTAGAGGAGAGGTTCTTGTTGAGCATACCGCCATAGGTCTTAGTAGGTTTGATGTAGAATGTAGAGCGGGAATAAGGAAAGTTAAATCTCTACCATATACTCCAGGTGTGCAAGCTGTAGGAGTAGTCAAGAAGGTTGGGCCGGATGTTGAGGCTTTGAATATTGGTGATAGAGTCGGATACTGCACCGCTAGTGGAGGTTCATATTCAGAAGAAAGAATTATAGACCAAAAATATTTGTTCAAAATATCAGACGTAGTTAATGACGAAGTAGCAGCCGCATGTATCTTCAAAGCTATGACCGCGCACTATTTGACGCATAGAGTATATGATGTGCGGCCTGGAACATTCGCTCTAGTTTATGGGGTTTCAGGTGGTGTAGGCAATATTATATGCCAATGGGCTAGACATAAAGGATGTGAGGTCATAGGTGTTGTGGGCTCTGATGGGTACGGTGTGAATATTGCCAGAGATGCAGGCTGTTCATATGTAGTTAACCGCAGTGATCCTGGTGTAGCGAAAGAGATTCTATCTATAACGAAAGGAAAGGGTGTGAATGTGGTATATGATCCCATAGGAAGGGAAGTATGTCACTTATCTTTTAGCGTTCTAGGGTTTTTTGGTTTATACATATCGTATGGGCAGATTTCCGGTCCTATAAGGAACATAAACATGTCCACGTTGGGGACTAGATCGTGGTTTGTTGCAGCGCCACAGCTTCAGCATTATAAGCGTTCTAGACTTGAATTAGCTCTTACTGCTATGGAAGTTTTTGAAGTGGTAAGAAGAGGGCATATAAAAGTTGATGTTGGAAGGGTATACTCGTTTCAAGATATAGAAAAGGCCCACAGCGATTTAGAGAATAGAAAGCTGTCCGGTCACTGCATCATCCGCATGAAATAGTGAGTTTTAAGTAGAGAGCTAAGCCATAGCACACTGTCTGTAGATTAGTGCTCTAGGTATAAAACGTCTATTGGCTCAGGAAACATGGGGGATAGACAAGTATTCTTCTTGTGGAGTATTTCTACGCTGGAGTTCGTGATAATATCGTACCAGGATCTACTATTTGCTGTGCCTATGCCTGCTATGTAAAGTTCGTCTTCTGCACGAGTCATAGCCACGTATAAAAGCCTTAGGTATTCGTTATATTCCTCCTGGCTTTTGCGGAGCTTCAGGTTTTTACAATAAGAATTTGTATCGCTAGCGCACCATAATGGCGTGTTTTTATCATCAAATACAACCTGTAGATCACACTTAGGCACTGAAGTTGTATCTGGTAAAAACACTATAGGAGCTTGCATACCCTTCGCGCTATGTACTGTCATTATTCGTACTAAATTTTTTGCGATACTCATGTCGCTTTTAGTTACGGGGTTAGTGCTTTTTATCCATTGGATAAAGTACTCGAGCAGATTTAGGTTATTTGACTGAAATGCTATAAGAAGGTTTATAAATTCTTCAATGATCTCAACAGATGTTTGTCCAAGACATTTGATAAATTGCTCTTTGTGTTGTGAGAGTATGAAAAAATACAAATCTAATGGGCTGCGGTTCTGGGATATTGATATAAGCAGTTTCAGATATTTTACCGTCTCTTGCATTGTTGTAAACTTCTGTAGTTTGTTCCAAAGAGAACATTTCTCAGAGCTGCTGCTTACTATTTCAAACAACATGGAGTCTGTATACCGAAATATTGGGGATTTCAGCAACGTTGCGAGAGATATATCATTTTCTGGAAGTAGTAAGAATTCACCTAAATTTACCAGGTCTTGGATGACAACGTAATCCATTATGTTGCAGCGGTCTCTACCTGTAACAGGGATATTTTCCTGTTTTAGGCTTGCAATCATTTGATCGACGAATACGCTTCTGTGGCGTACAAGTATTAGTATGTCACTTGCTTCTACGGGGCGATTTTTTGCTTGTAATTTTCTTTCTTCTTTGATCCAAGAAGATATAGTTTGTGATATGGTTTGTGCAAGTAACAAGGAATGATCGGCATTTTCACCACATTCTTTTATGCTTTCTAAATCCCAGGCATAAGGTTTTTTACGACGAGTGGAGCGCAATAGTGGCCATATTTCAACGTATCCGTATTCATTAGCGCGATATGTATTGTGTACGATTTCCTGAGATTGAAATGACACCTGTTCACGGAGTGTATTGAATACTTTATCTACCAGGGCGAGGATTGGTGGGGTAGATCGGAATGAATCGCTCAATTGTATAGTTACAGGGTTTGTGCTCTTTTGAGCGAAGTACTTGTGCATGAAGTGGAAATAGTCTGGTCGAGCATTCTGAAACCCATATATAGACTGTTTTACGTCGCCCACTACAAAAAGGGTGCGTTGGTTCGTATTGCTGCTTAACCCAGTAAAGAACTCATTGCAGAGTTCTGCGACTATATGCCATTGTTCTAGGCTATTGTCTTGTGATTCATCAACTAGTATGTGATTAATTTGGCTATCGAGAGAAAACAGGACAAAATCTTTGTGAGTAGGGTCAGAAATAAGCTTTAGGGATAGATTTATTATGTCATCATAGTTGAGGTATTTTGCATTTTTTTTATCGTATTCGTATATACGAATGCCATGGCGCACTAGTTGCATTATATGAAACGTGCGTTTCGATATTCTTGCGCTGTAGTATTGTTCTGCGAATTCTAAAAGCTTTTCCTGTTCGTTGACGATTGCTCCACCAACCGTTGGGCACTGTTGCAGGACTTGTTTGCTTGCAATGCTAGATATGTCTTTTTTTTCTAGAGATGCAATACAGATGAAAGTTTTTAGGTATTCTTCGATTTTTTTATGTGTTTTGTGGACTAAGTTGTTCCATGAACGCAGCTTAGTAGAGATTTTTTTATCTCTGAGTCCTCCACAGTTTAGGGCATCGATTATTTCTTCTGGGCATAATAAATGATCTGGTTTTACGTGTAGATCTGTAGGTTGTGGTACTTCTAGATCTATATGAGGTTTTTTCATGATTTTATACAGAAGATCAAATAGTGTACTTTCCTTGAGCTCACATGCTACTTCTTTTAAGTGCTCTGCTATGTAGTCACTTTCATGAAGCAGCTTGTAGAAAATCTTTGGGTACGATTCTGATAGCTCCCTGACCTCAAAATTAGCTGATATGCCTGCTTCTGAAGGAAAAGAAGATATAAGAGACTTGCAAAATCCGTGTACAGTTTGCACTTTAAGTATATTTGGTATGCGAAAGAATAGGTTACGTGCTCTATTTATGAGTATATCGTCGGCATTTTGGTAACAAGTTTCTCTCAATACGTCTATTAGTTCATTTTCCGGGAGAAGCATCCAACCTTCTGTCATCGCGAAGATTCTCTCCTTAATTTCATATGCAGCAGCATTAGTAAACGTTAGGCATAATATGTTTTCATGTCCTGCCATAAGTAATCTTATTACTCTATGCACTAGCATTCGTGTTTTTCCTGTACCTGCCGATGCACTAATCCACACGAATTCTTGCGTTGGATCAGTTGCGAGTTTATGCTGAGCACTTGGGGATAGGTTTCCGGTATGCATTGCTTTTGTTTCTTAGTTAATTAATAAATTACATTTTGTGCGTAGAACAGTAGGATTCGTCTAAATTGAGAGTAGCGTAATATGTTATCTGTGAGGAGTGTTTTTTTTACATTTATAATGAGTGCTGTGCTACACGGTCAGAGTAGTGTTGCAGCGCACCATAATGCCGATTATCTCATGCATAAAGAAGATGGAGTACGTGTTGTCTCTGCAGGTATTGCACGTACAGGTGGTACGCTATTTTATGATATAGCAGGAGAATATGGATACAGTGTAAGTATGATTCCTGTAAATTTGTCGAAATATGTCAATTTCGCTAGTACTGTTTCCTCTAAGTCGCACATAGAGAATGAAGATGATCAAGAAAGCTCTGATAAGGGGGAAGAAGACGGTGTTGATAGTGGTGCAGAAGAAGATGCAGCTAAAGTAAGCACGGATCCTGGAGATGGATCGTTAAGCGGTGCAACCGATGCAGAACCAGAGAAAAAAGTAGTTTTGGAAGAGCAGAGGGAGGACACTCAAAACTATAAGAGATGGAAGATTAGACGTCCGGCGAATCCCTTAACTGAGTCTACAGGCCAAGATCTGGAGAACTCTCATATGCCTAGTTACCAGAGCGTGATGGATCTATACCAAAATGCTTTTAGTTGTGCAGGTGCTAATGATGTTACAGGGTTACGTGCGATTCTGCATGAGATTACGTCCTATGGCAAAAGTAAGGCATTCTTGCTGGAAGAACTACGCACAATTGAAAAGGATAATCTGCTGCTTTATGCAGTGAAGCATGATGCTGTAGATGCAGTGAGATATCTCTTATGGGAGGGTTCGGATTACAATGTCACGGACAAGAATGGGGAGACCCCATTACATATTGCAGTTTCGAGTGGAAATATGGAAATGATAAACCTAATTTCTGAAATGCAGCGTGGGATTAACTTAGAAGCAGAAAAGGGTGAAACAACAGACGATGTGGAGCTGTACACATCTTCTAATAAGTAATTTTTGTTTTGGTAGGGAATTAGTCAACATAGTATACGTTTTCGATAAGCTATTCAATAACCAGGTATGTACCCAATGGACGCTGAACGTGGAACTGGATCTGTGCGCAATATAGTTAGCAAGAAATTGTTTTGTTTGTGCGGTTACAAAGCTACAGTGCTTATGGTGTTGTTGACCGTTGTATTGGGTATATACTGCTGGAATAGTGACTTTTCCTACCTCGCAATACTACTCTCTGGTTTATGGGTTCTATTACTAGTGACGGTAATGCCGAGTTGCTTTTTTACCAATGGTCCCAATGATGCTAAGGTTGTAGAGTTTTTCGGGGAGTATATAGGGACTACGTCGAAGACAGGGTTGCTGTTTTCCATTCCATATGCTTCAAGAAGGAATATTTCCCTCAAGGTAGAAAGCACGAATACTTCGGTGATGAAAGTTAACGATGCAGAGGGCAATCCTATCGAGATCGCAGCAGCAGTTGTTTGGAGAGTAATATCGCCTGAGAAGGTGTGCTTCAATATAGAAAATTATCAAGGTTTTATATCTATTCAAGGGGAGACGGCTCTCAGAGAACTGGCAGGTAGCTATCCGTACGATTCAAGTAGCGGGATATCGCTCCGACAAAATTTTCCTGAGATTTCTCGAGAACTCAAGGTGATGCTGCAGAATAGAATGGGTATAGTGGGCATAGCCATAGAGGATGCTCGTATATCACATTTGGCTTACGCTTCGGAAATTGCACAGGTTATGTTGCGTAGACAACAAGCCCGTGCCATCTCAGAGGCTAGAGGACACATAGTAAAGAATGCAGTGGGAATGGTGGATTCTGTATTGCTCCATCTGGAACAGAAGCACCAAATAAGTTTATCAGATGAGCAGAAGATCAAGTTTGTTAGTAACTTACTTGTCGCGTTAGTGTCGGATAGTGATACGCAACCTGTAATAAATGTAGAATGAATATCCAAGTAGTGTGAATGATACGTCGGGTATCATGTTCAAAAAAGAGCAATTATAGTTGCGTTTTATGTGCCCCTATCTACAGGTAACACTGTGCAGCCGTCGGTGTGCCAATTGCTGCCAGCAATATTGGGCAAGTGTTGGTGTGTGACGTCATGGAACCGATGTGTTTTTAGACAACCTTATTGCTTAAATGAGTTGTTATACACAACGTGCAGTTTCAAATACAATTTTTGATCAGCTTTATAGGAAATATCCAATATAATCAAAATTATACTATAGATATGTGTAAAAAGGGCAACCATAGGGGGAATGCCTACATTATTCATGTAAAAACAACAGCATATCTGATACGTTACTTGCGTTTTTACATACCTAAGTTTTGAATCGGTCGGTTTTTCATCGGGAAAGGTATCATAATGAATTATGATTTATTAGGCTTATACCACTATAGCGGTAAATATGACGGATTTTCCACTGACCGTTCTTCTAATGCTGAGTGTGGTGAGACTCATAGCGAGCAGACGCGGTATAGCTCGTTATGGGGGGCGGTTATCCTACAAGCTATGATAGATATTACTTCCAACTATAAAAGAACGGAAAATAATATAGAAAAGTCAAAAGCTTATAATTGGGTAAGTGATATGCACAATGATTTCACAACAGTATGCCATCTTGCTGGTTATCATCCTATGTATGTAAAGCGTAAGATGCATATGCTACTATCAAGCTCTATGCAAAAACGTGCATAGTTCATGCAGTATTTATATCCATGAGGTAGGTGATGTTGATGGGGTGCATGTTTTCTATCGGCAGATCTCATTACTAACAACATGTTTGACGTGCCCATAGCTGGCATTTCTACTTTAAGGGTTCTGTTCGGTACTATTATCAATGGCATAATTATTGGGTGATCTTTTTTCATTTCTAGTCACAGATATATCTTTGTTATATTTGTATATGTCTTTTTCCATGAAGTTAGCTCGTCTAGATGAACGGTTCTAAATCAAATGACATATACGCAATATACGAGGATATGGTTGCTAGGAAGGAGATAGTATTTGATAGTTGCCAAATGGCTCTTCTAAGAGAGTTAGTGAAGTATACAAATGGCTCGCATAAATGGTGGAAATTTTGGCAAAAGCGTGCTGCACTCCCTAAAAAAAAGGGAGTGTACCTGTACGGTGATGTAGGAAGAGGCAAATCGCTGTTGGCAAGCGTGTTTTATGATCACTGTGGTATAGAACGGAAAAAAAAGCTACATTTCAACACGCTGATGAAGCAGTTGCACGACCTGCTACATAAGGCAAGACTAGATAGTTTGCAAAACACGGATCATCTCGTCTCTTCCATGGATGAGTTGATAGGCGATGTATCGCTACTATATCTGGACGAAATGCAAGTGCGAGATATATGCGAAGCAGTGATGCTTCATCGAGTTTTCAAAGTTTTATTTTCTCGCAAGTTGATTATACTGATGACCTCCAATTATCATCCACGAAAGTTATATGAAGACGGAGTGCAAAAAGAGCTTTTTATCCCTGCTATAGACCTAATAGAAGAGAATATGGAGGTTATTGTATTATCAGGGGAAAAAGACTATCGCGTTGAGAAGTGTTCAGCGAGTCGATGTAAGTTTTATGTTGGCGCTGGAGCGGACCAGCAATTGCGAGATCATTTTCTCAATTTTATTAACTGCCAAAAAACTGAAAAAGCGGTTTTTGTTTTGGGGAACAACAGAAGTATATACCTTGGAGAAGCTAGTAAAGACGTGATATGGTTCAGTTTTGACGAGCTGTGTGGAAGCAAAAATCCTTTGTGGGCTTCTGATTATAAGAAAATAGCGCAGAGCTATTCTTACATTTTTATAGAAGGCATTCCTGTATTTGATTACTATTCGCAAAATGAAATGCACAGATTTATTGTGCTAGTAGATGAGCTGTATGAGCATAAAAGTCGCTTATTTTGTGCTTTAGCATGTCAGGTCAGTGAGCTATATGCTGGTGTGCCAGCTGTCGATATAAAACGCGCGATGTCAAGATTATCAGAAATGGGGTCTGCAGCATGGTAACTCATAAATCCAGTTAAAAGACATAAGCCCCATCAAAAATAGAGCCTTACTGTTTAGCTAATACGAGATTGCACAAACACTCTATAAATTTTGGATCTGTTCCCAGAGTAGGGACTCTAATGAACTTCTTTTCTCCCACCAAGGCTTTGTATTCTATATCAAGTTCAACAAGCGTTTCAGAGTTTTCAGAAACGAATGCTATAGGGACAAGAACTACAGATACATTATCATTGCAGGCTCTGAGAAGTTCAGACTTTGTGCTGGGCTCTAACCAGCGCACTGGTCCAAGTTTACTCTGATAACAAAGAGTGTTATCTATAGACTGTAAACCCATGTTTTGCAATATAGACAGCACGGTTTGCCGCAGTTGCTGTTGGTAAGGATCACCCTTTTCAATAAATGATACTGGTAAACTGTGTGCTGAGAAAAGAATCCTTGCTCGTGCATTCAAAGCTAGTGCCTTTTCATAGGCCTCTGATATTAGTTTACAATGTGCCGCAATGAAATGCTCATCACTATGATAATCCCAAATAATATCAGTCCAAAAACTGTATCCCGCTTTGTGAGATGTACTAAACCAATCTTCTATGGACGATTGTGTGGTAGCTGATGAATATTGCGGATACATAGGTAATAGAACTACTTTGCATGGTTTATATTCATCAATGTCACCTAACACCGTAAGTGCGTTTGGTGCGGAGTAGCGCATGCAGGTAAACACTTTATATGAGCATCCAGTCTCAGCATTTTTATTCAATAGTTCTTCTAACGCGATAGCTTGTTTTGCAGTTTCCTGCTCTACAATAGACTTGCCACCCATTAGCGTGTAAATCTCGCGAGAAGATCGCGCTCTTAGCTTGGAAATTGCCTTTGCTAAAAAGTACCTGAAAGGCCTTGGCGCGCTAACAATATGACTATCATTGAACATGTTAAATAGAAAAGATTCTACCTCTCGCAAGGAAGCAGGACCACCAAGATTAAACAAAACAACAGCAATTTTTCTAGACATCAGGTGACACCTTACACATGAGCATAATTATTGTATGCTACAGCGCTCGCTTAATGCCAGCAATATCACCTTTTAAAAAGAAGCAGTGCGCCTGAAAACACAATTACATTTGTCCATTTTTATTTCAATGGCCTCAGTATATGTGTTGCAGACATTTAGAATAAAAGCATAAAACTACAACTATAAACTACGCTAGAACTCAGGTAGACCCAATACTATATTTGCCTGTGTTGTGAGGAAAAACCCGTAGATGCTGTGCGCATCATCTATCCACAGCGCCAGCTCGGGAAAAAGAGCCCAGTACACAGCTCCCTTTCTCTACCATGCTCGTACAAAATAACGGGGGAGAACTATATATCTCCCCTTCTTTCATATCTAACGTCAGTAGGCACCGGAGCTATGGCACCGTGGACCCATGCTCTGGGACACAACTACATCTTCCCATACACTCGGCGACGCATCATCAGGATCAAACCATCTAGCACCCAGGCTATGAGACAGCCCAAGTTTAGACATCTTCTGCAAATTCCCTTCTTCTCCAGTATGCTGTGACGGGGATACACCAGTAGCTTCAGACGCAGCCCCTTCTTTCTTTGCCCTCTTGTGACAACAGCTACCACCCCCACGTCCATCTTTGCCATCCTTGTGCTCACTCATTTCACGGTAATGCTGTACCTCTGGTTCCAAATCCTCCCAGCCGGAATCCCAGAAAAGTGTTGCATCTTTTAGGCGAGTCGCTCCCGAGATGCCAAAAGTCAGAACCCAGAGCAAATCATGCCCAGCTGCTCTGATTAGAACGCTAGCACGCTCTAGCCGCTCGCTTAAACCGATAAGCCCCGCATCATAACTTTCTCTAATATACCCTGCAGAAACGCTACCACCTTTCACTAGGCTGCTTAACTTTTTAAAAAACTCTACAGTGAAAGTAAAAGGTATACAGATAAGCTCCAAGCAGCAGAGTAGAACATAAGCAATAGCGCTTAAGAGCCGAAATCCTAAAAACGCGAACCCCAGTAGATATGCAGTAAGCTTTGGTATATGCATAGCTGGTTCAGTTGAGCGCTCAAAATCATTATCCCCATCATGCAAGTTGCCAGATTCATCCTTCATCATCGCGAAAGGATAGCCTCGAGAATAAATTGGCTTTCGAAAATCTGGACAGTTCTTAACGATACCAGCTAACCTCACAGCCATACAAATCGCGAACATAGTGACCCAGCATGCTATAAGGCAATAAATCCAAGGCACGTTAAGTACACAGTGCAATGCATAGAACATTGCTGGCATTATAATAAACATTTCAATTGCTGGAATTATTCCTAGCATCATATTTCGCTTAGCTGCAGCGCGATCTCTCATATGCAAATCATACGCACGCTTTGGTAAGTAGTATTTACCGCAAGCATTCATGAAAATGGACGCCTGCACATACGACATGGCAGACACTGAGAAAATAAGCGATCCATACACGCCGCACAGCATAGACTGCCTCACACGCGATAGGACACTAGGTTTCTCGTTATCACAACAACCCTGAGACACTTCCTTCCTCCTTACCAAACAACACACACACTAAAAAATCTGAACTTGTGTAGAACTGAACACTAAACATCCAGTAAAGCTAGAGAGAGCAGACTACACGAATGAATAAACCCTGCCACGACTAAAAACACGCAAATGCAGCAGTAAACTTCCCTTAAGAATACCAAAAAATTCACACCCACCACCAAGGCATGTTGACACAAATGAAGCGTATGCGCAAAATTTTTCTTTAAAAAACCCTTAAGATATACCGTGAAATCGGCGTGTAAAGCTTCTTTCCCACTTGCGAAACTCATTAAGTTTTTTGGGACATAATTTTGAAGTGGCATTTGAAACGTGTGGCTGCAGTAAGCGATATAAGAAAGCACTTTCCATAACTTTCATGTTAGAGAAACACTACGCCAAGCCATTGTAGCAGTTTCTACTCCTTATTATTTAAGATGCTTACACTATCTGCAAGTTCATTAGTTTTGGTAATACTATAACGCAGAAGTTCCTTCAGCGAGTTTCTAACCTCCGATTCATGTTCACAGCGAGCTTTGTATACAGAAAGCTCCTCGGACATAGAAAGCACCTGAGACTCAAGATCTTCTATCTTATCCTCTAACTGCAGCCCCACCAATAAGAGTAGTAGAGTGTCAGATGCCTTACTCTTCTCTGAACCAGGTACAGCAGCATTTATTCTCCGGCTTAGACGCCCAGCGAGCTCCAGCAATCTAGCACTTTCACCCTCCCGGCAGGCAATCTTGTAAGTACTTCCACGAAGCACAACATCAACAACTTGTTGCATTCTAATTTTTCTCTAGTTCTAAGATAGGCCTAATTACCTCTATAGAAGCATCAAGCTTTGCTATCAACTCACTACAAGTAACTTTCCATTCGTCGCACGTTGCTTTCAGGTTTAGCAACTCTTGTTCAAGCTCGGCATTACGCGCAGACAATTCGTCAACCTTACTCAAAAGCTCAGACAGCTGTGAGTTAGTAGAATTCTGGCTACTAATCTCAAATCTAGCAGCAAGAGCCCCGCTAAGTTTATCAAACGAACGTCGCAGGCTTTCAGAGTACTCCTCTATCTCTCCCATTTCCAAAGAAATGCCCAACAAGAACCCGTCACAGAGGTTATTATAGATCACCGTAACATGCAAACTATTTTAAAAAACACCTGTTTTTTCAACCAACACGCGTCTCTAACACAAGTCCAGTGAACCTATCCCTAGATAATCAAAAAGAAGCATCCCACCCATCCCCGGCCATGACGTAAGTGTAATGATCAATTAGATCACCGCCAAATCTCTGCGCAAGCATCCGTTCAGCAATAGCCATTCCAACAGCACAACCCAATCCCTGACCCAAAGGACCAGTAGTAGCTTCTATACCAGGTGTACACTCATATTCGGGATGACCAGGAGTTATGGAATGCAACTGCCTGAATTTCTTTATATCATCTATGCTGATGTACCCTAATAAATGGAGTATGGAGTAAATAAGCATGGAACCATGTCCATTGGACATAACCAGCCTATCTCTATTAATCCAGTTTGGGTTTTGTACACTGAATCTCAAAAATTTAGAAAACAATACAGCAGCTACATCAGCCATACCTAAGGGCATACCAGGATGACCTGAAGCAGCATTCTGAATTGCATTCAATAGATAATAGCCTAGTGGCACTTGCCATCTCAGTTAGCTGAGTAGAATACTGCACAGCAGCGCTGGATTAGAAGCATCGCCCCGGTTGTGTGAGCTAGAGAAAAAGTATGCAGATTCTGCAGGAGGTGAAGGTGTTCTAAGAGAGCAGATTACAGAAGGGCAATATGCTCAGGGCACTACGAATCTTGCTGTAAGCTCTAGGAAAGTAGAGCTTACAGCTATAAAATATTCTCAAAAGGAGCGCCTTCAAGAAGCGGTAAATTCTACAGATGTGGCTGTAAAACCTGTGCTAATCAGAAAGACCACTACTAGTAAAGCTGTAACTAGAGAAACTGCTAGAGCATCGACTTCTAAAGATTTAGACGCGAGATCTGCACAAGTGTATGAGCTAAGTGCTTGATATTCAGATGCTATAACGAGGAAGAATGCTGAAAAAAGGGAACGGGGACTTAACCACGCAGTTAACCCTGAAAAATCACCACTTTCGATATTCTCCAAAACAGCCACTCACCCAGTAATCGTCTTGCTCTTTGTTTTAGGGTCCTGGCAGAAGAAAAAATGAGGCTTTGTTTCCAATATCATATTCGTAGGGGTTGATGTGTTGCAGCATGTGATACCTGTAACAGTGGAAAGTTACTGTTCCTGAAAATATGGGGTAACACACTTGAACGTAAAGTACCAAGGTAAAGTCTCTTGAGCGTGCGCTGGTACATAGAGTATAATTTTTCTCATGCGCATGGGGCGTTTTTCAACGTATCTGCAATGAACCAAACCCGGTAATAAATGCTTACAGCGCGCGAAAGCAGATACTCCCGCCTGACTTCAGAAAGATACCTATGTATATTACCTAAATCAGCCACCTTTCCGAGCCTTACATAAGCTAGGAGATAACATAGCGGAGTAAAACACCCGCCATTAACTCAAATACTAACTATGGGAACCACTCTTAGGATGTGCAGGCTGATTTACAGCCTTGATTAACTTCTCACTTGGGCGAAAGTACATTCTCTTATACTGCACCTTACCCAAAGCAACATTTGCGCTTTTTAGTACATAACTTCGCGATGCAAAGGAACCAAACCCCCGCAACTCAACCCTAGAATCATCATGCATGTGCTGCAAAATAGACTGAAAAAACACATTCAATATCTGTGATACCACACTCTCTCCAAGAGTGGGATTCTTTCTTGCAATGCGCCTGATTAAATCAGATCTCAACAAAGTCATACAGCTCTCATTCAAAAAGCAATGCGTATAACGGCTGCTTGAATGACTCAAGCAACATACGCAAACCACCCATCAAACTTAACCGACTCTGATACTCCAAGTCGCGTACTACCACCTTCTCCGTGTCAATATTATGATGAGACTTCAACCACTCGAGTGCTTCGCGCTCACCACCTAACTCATCTACCAATTTCACCTGTAGCGCTTGAGCACCAGTATAAACCCTACCATCTGCAACCTTATAAGCCTCTTCTTCAGATAACCCTCTTCTCTCCGCTACCATGCTAACAAAAAAGCGATGAAAATCCTTTATAAGTTCGTGCATCACATCCTCAGAATTCTTACTCATCTCCTCCAGAGGTGACATAGACGCTTTCAGTTCTGAAGTCTTTATCGTCTTCAAAGTGATTCCTAGCCTCTCAGCAATTCGTGCAACACCTACATATTGTGTTAGCACCCCTATAGAACCCGTAATAGTGCCATTATTGGCTATAACATGATCTGCAGCTAGGGCTGTCATGTACCCACCTGATGCTGCAACATTTCCCATAACCGCCACTACAGGCTTCTTTTCAGCTATAGCTCGGATCTGCCTATACAGTTCCTCACTATCTCCCACAGTACCCCCAGGACTATCTATCCTCAGTACTACGGCCTTTATCGAGCTGTCATCCTCAACCCTACTTAGTAGGGCAGTGCGATCCTTATTCCGACCTATCGTACCCTCTATCCCTATCCGCGCTACGTAACCGCCAGCACCTCCAGCAATATCAGCAAAAGAGAATCTTGAATAATCCACTTGTGAGGCAAAAACTACCAATAAACCAAGGACCACAAAAAAAAGCGCACGCCACATTGACACCCTGGAAGCTAAAGCCTCAATCTTCAATAAGTGATCGAACACACGAAACCTATTCTAGAGATAAAACAAGACTATATGACCCTATCATTAAAACTTCTGCTTCTACCCTATCACCAGGGAAAAACTTCTTACCTTCAGGTATGTGCTTTTGTTCTACTAGAACGTTAAAACTCTCTGATCCATCAAATACATCGACCATCACCCCAACGTCTTCCAAAACCTTGGAAACTGTTACAGGGATCCTCTCACCTATACCAACCCTTCTCAAAAGTCCTAAGAAAGGATCATGCTCTATTTGTTTCACACCCAGATCGATCTTATTTCTATTCGCACTTACCATCAATATCTTAGCTTGCAGACAATCCCCGATGTTATACCTCTTCAGAGCACTTTCAGGAGAACCACTCCAACTCAACTCAGTAGAGCGAATTAGACCCTCTATTCCAGAATTTGTATCGTCATCAGTGAGCGATACAAACATTCCGAGGTTCCCTATACTCTTCACCTTAGTATTCACAATAGAGCCAACTGGATGCTTTTCTATGAACGCTTCCCAAGGATTCTCCTTACACCTCTTTATACTAAGACTCATACGATTCTTGGTCGCGTCTATACTAAGAACCTTAACCTCAATTTCTTCACCTCTCATGAACAATTGATTCACAGGCAAGTGACTTCTTACCCAACTTACTTCTGAAACGTGTATCAACCCTTCTACACCCGTCTCCAACTCAACAAAAATACCATAATCCTCAATACTGGTTACAGTACCCTTGTGAATGCTACCTACAGGATATCTTTCCTCTACATTAGCCCACGGACTTTCCTCAAGCTGCTTCACACCCAGAGATATCTTTCTGTTTTCCCTATCAATTCTGATAATTTTCGCTCTCACAGTCTGCCCACAAGAAAATACAGCTGATGGGTGACTTACACGACTCCAAGAAATATCAGTGATATGCAACAAACCATCAACAACACCAACTGTTGGAGATTCATGTATCTCGATGAATACACCGTATTTAGTAATGCTCTTCACCTTACCTTCTACGATGCTGCCTTCTTCCAATGTACTCAGGAAAGAATCTTTAGCGTCTGCAAGTGACTCCTCAAGCACAGCCTTACGTGACACCACAACATTTCCTTGTTTCTTATCCATCTTCAGAATGCGGAACTTCTGCTTCTTACCAAGCAAAGGAGTGATATCCTTAACTTGACGCAGCCCAACATGGCTCGCAGGCAAGAAAGCGACAACACCGCCCACGTCTACTGTGAAACCGCACTTAATAGACCCAAAGATGACACCTTCTATGTCCAAATTCTCAGCAGCTGCCTGCTCAAGCTTTTGCCACAACTCATCCCTTACAGCTTTCTCACGGCTTAGAACTACGCTGCCACTTTTTCCTTCAGTCTTCTCCAAGTAAAGCTTAACTTTCGAGCCAACTTCAATGTCCTGTTTGCCTTCGCCAAGCTCGAACTCCCTGAGAGAAACAACACCTTCAGACTTCAACCCCGCGTCAACAGTGATATACCCACTGTCCTTACAGATTACTGTCCCTTCAATAATCTCGCCTTCCCTCGGTCCTCCATCTAAAAGTTCTGATAGCACATCGGCTAAGTCGGTCTTATCAAGATCTACCTCGTCAAAACCATGACTTACAAACCTATTAGATTGCACTACACTAATGCTACCAGAGGAATTACCCCGCAAACCCACACCTGATGACATAAACAGAGCCCGAAAAACAACGAAAGGCAATGATATACCCTTCGCGTAGTTTTACAAGAATGTTTTTATTTTTTTCATCAATTGGTGCAGCGATATTTCCTTATTTATGTGTGAATTATTCAGATAATAAGCCTCTTTTACGCGCCTTAAAGGCCCTTTACTCCTGCAAGAATCCCTTATATCTCTATTTAACAAACTATAGAACACATTTTTATACATGACCTTCCTAGTGCCATGACGCAAACGCAGCTGTTTATAACGTCTCAGTGCCCTTATTGATGCATACGCTGTAATGAAAATTTTTACATCTGCATCAGGACACACAATTGTAGCGATATCTCTTCCGTCCAAAACAACACCACGTTTTGATGACCGCACAAACTCCTGCTGTATTGGTAATAATGCAGCACGCACTTGGCCATTTCTTGAGATAATAGACGCAGCTTTTCCTACCGCTTCTGATGAGTATTGACTGTTATTTTCCGCAAGCAGGGAAAGCATTTTACACCTATCCTCAGCAGTAATGCATATTTCATAATTTTCAGCAGATGCGGAATGAATATAGTTTTTTGCAAACTCAGCAGCAAAGATTCTATACAGCATACCGGTATCCATATGCACAAAACCCAGCTCAGCTGCTATTGCGCTGGCCATCGCTCCTTTTCCAGAGGAAGAAGGCCCATCTATGGCGATTACTATACGAGGTACAGAATTACCCTCAAGCGAAGTAGCTCCCATTTACTTTAAGCTCGTTAATAGCAAATTGATGACAAGGTATCCATAATGTGAGAGTAGGTGTCAATGTCAAATAACATGCAAATCTATACTATGCTGCACCTAGGAAATTAGCACCTGGAAGAGCAGAGTAAGACATTCTTAATTATTAAAGGAATTAAGCAAGACAACTTACTTTACTGACTGCGAGTAAGTGATCCAGCAAAGGCTATTTAAGATCTCTTGTCTCCCAAAAACACAGAATACATCGCTATTGCAGCTGCATTTGAGACATTGAGACTCTCCATCTTCTCTGACATAGGTATTTTAACCAAGTGATCGCAGTGTTTTTTAGTAAGGTGGCGCATTCCCTTGCCTTCTGCACCTAAAATCACCACTCTTCGCTCACTAAATTCTACTTGATGTAAGCATGTCCCTCCTGAAGCATCAAACCCGTAACACCAGTAATTTTTTTGTTTTAGGTATTCCAGTGTCTTTACTAGATTGCCAATACAAACTACGGGAACGATGTCTATGGCTCCACTAGAAGCTTTTGCCATGCCACAGCTTTCAGAAGGAGAATTATGCTCTGTTAACACAACAGCATCTACATTAAAGCAAGCTGCTGTCCGCAATACTGCGCCTACGTTATGTACATCAGTTACTTCATCAAGAACGAGTATAGTAGAGGTAGGAGCAGCCTCTGTCTGTGCAACTATATCTTCTATGCGAATTAAAGAGCTGGCGTTGCGACCAAATAGCGGGAGCACTTTTAGCAACATGCCTTGATGTATGGCTTTACTTCCCACTAAAGAATCAATCTTTGCGATTTCTACATCGCGTATTCCTATCTTCCTATTTTTAGCTAACTTAATCACAGGATCATTTTTATCTATGAACTTATGAGTAATCAGTAATTCAATGCACACCCTATTAGGATTTTTTAGGGCAGAAAGACAAGCATGTTTTCCATAAATCCATAGATATCTGTTGTCTTTAATGCGATTCATAGTTTTTTATTGTTGTAAAGCCGGTAATTTTTGCTAATTTATGCAGATGTATTGTAGGGCTAAATTTTTTTAAGGCAACTCGGGAAACTTGAGTGGTTTTTTGTATTGCTTTTCTAAATTATATGCTATTACAGACGATGTTGCTTTGGGCTGAGTCTCAGGGAGGAGGGGTGGCCGAGTGGTTAAAGGCAGCAGACTGTAAATCTGCCCACTTCAGTGTACGTAGGTTCGAATCCTACCTCCTCCACGGCTATGCGGGTATAGCTCAATGGTAGAGTAGCAGCCTTCCAAGCTGCCTGTGTGGGTTCGATTCCCATTACCCGCTCGTTGATTTAGGATGTTGTGTAGTGTTGTTATTTCGTTGTTTGGTAGTAAGAGTATGACAGAAGGAAGGAAGCCGCATATAAACGTAGGGACAATAGGGCACGTGGATCACGGTAAGACAACGCTTACAGCTGCGTTAACTACTGTTCTGGCTAGAAAGCTAAGTGGCGCGAACAAAGTGGTGAAGTATGATGAGATAGACAAGGCGCCAGAAGAAAAGGCAAGAGGAATAACAATATCAACAGCGCATGTGGAGTATGAGACTGAAGGTAGACACTATGCGCATGTAGACTGTCCGGGGCACGCTGACTACATTAAGAACATGATTACTGGAGCGGCGCAGATGGATGTTGCGATACTGGTTGTGTCGGCGACAGACGGAGCGATGCCGCAAACTCGTGAGCATATATTGTTGGCGAAGCAGGTTGGTGTGAAAGACATCGTGGTGTGGATCAACAAGTGCGATGTAGTTGAAGATGAGGAAATGTTATCGCTCGTGGATATGGAAATACGCGAGTTATTGAGTCAGTATGGATATGATGGTGATTCTATCGATGCTGTAAGAGGGTCTGCGGTTAAGGCATTGGAAGAAGATGCTGATGGTCCGTGGAGTGATAAGATAATGGAATTGGTAGGTGCTCTGGAAAAGATAGAGCTGCCAATGAGAGAGAAGGATAAGCCGTTTTTGATGTCTGTAGAAGACGTGTTCTCTATACCTGGACGTGGAACAGTGGTTACAGGAAGAATAGAGAGAGGCGTAGTAAGAGTCGGAGACAAGATAGATATTGTAGGTCTGCGTGAATTACAAAGTACGGTTTGTACTGGAGTAGAAATGTTCCATAAGGCATTGGAAGCTGGTGAAGCTGGTGACAATGCTGGGATACTTCTCAGAGGTATAAAGAAGGAAGACGTAGAGAGAGGTCAAGTACTCAGTGCGCCTGGGCAAATGAAGTCATATAAGAAGTTCAAGGCGGAAGTATACGTATTGAAGAAGGAAGAGGGAGGAAGGCATACTCCATTCTTTGCTAATTACCAACCTCAGTTCTACGTTAGAACTACGGATGTAACAGGAAGCATATCGTTACCTGCGGGTGTAGAAATGGTTATGCCTGGAGATAATCTAAGTATAGAGGTAGCGTTGGATAAGCCTGTTGCGATAGATAAGGGGCTTAGGTTTGCTGTGAGAGAAGGTGGAAGGACTGTTGGCTCAGGTATTATTACTGAGATTTTGGAGTAGTTTGTTATGGTAACGCAGAAGATATACATTGAGCTCAAGGCATTCGATCATGGTTTGCTCGACAGGTCTGCTCGAAACATAGTTCTGGTGGCGAAGAGAAGTGGGGCTAAGGTAAACGGCCCTATATTTTTTCCTAGGAGGACTGCGAAGTTTATTGTTAATCGCTCAACTCACGTTGATAAGAAGTCTAGAGAGCAGTTTGAAATTAGGACTCATAAGAGATTGATTAGCCTACCTAAGGCGAATTCTGCAATATTGCAGGCGTTAATGAGTTTGCAATTGCCAGCTGGCGTTGATGTGAAAGTTAAGGTTGTTGGAGGGTA
Organism: Anaplasma phagocytophilum str. Webster; assembly: GCF_000964685.1. GTDB lineage: Bacteria > Pseudomonadota > Alphaproteobacteria > Rickettsiales > Anaplasmataceae > Anaplasma > Anaplasma phagocytophilum. The sequence goes on along the minus strand of NZ_LANS01000001.1, from coordinate 233,910 downwards.
ACGTGGCAGCAGGGCATAGGATAGGTTTGTGGATGAAAAAGGTTGGTAGCACCGCTATGTTTGATGCTACTACCGGGTCTAGGGTTCCGGTAACGCTTTTGTTATTGGAGGATACTTTTGTTGTTGGCACTAAGGTTAGTGGCATACATGGTTACGATGCTGTTGTGCTGGGTACGAAGCGTCGTGGTGTTGTGAATAAGCCTCAGGTTCAAGCTTTGAGGAAATTGGGCATTGAGGAAGACTATAAGTTGTTCGAGTCAAGGGTTAAGGCCGTAGGAGATTTGCAGCCTGGTAGTAAGGTAGAGGTGAGTCATTTTTTCAAAGGTCAATTCGTTGATGTGACTGGATATACAATTGGTAGGGGTTTTGCGGGTGTTATGAAGAGGCATAATTTCCGTGGATTGCGTGCTTCTCATGGTGTTTCCATATCGCACAGGTCGCAGGGTTCTACGGGGCAATGTCAAGATCCTGGTCGCGTATTCAAGGGCAAGAAAATGGCTGGTCACATGGGTGATAGTAAGGTGACTATGCAGAATCTCCAGGTGATGCTAGTGGATGAGAAAGAGTCGCTTTTGGTTGTTCGTGGTACTGGTATTCCTGGGGCCGAGGGGTCTTATGTTTTTGTTAGGGATGCTATAAAAAAACCTGTTCCTAAGGGTGAAGCGCTCTCGGAGAGCATGGCTGGTTGAGAAGGGATTTGAGAGCATTGTATGGAAGTTAATATTGTTAACATAGCGAATGAGGTTGTAGGTAGTATTGACCTGAATCCGCAGGTGTTTGGGCTTGAGCCAAGGCGCGATGTGCTTAAAGAGGTCGTAAACTGGCAGCTTGCTAAGAGGCGTGCTGGGACTCATAAAGCTAAGGGTATTAGTGATATTTCAGGTACTACTGCGAAGCCTTATAGGCAGAAGCATACTGGTAGGGCGAGGCAGGGTAGTTTGCGTAGTCCTCAATTTAGGGGTGGTGCGGTGATATTTGGGCCAGTGCCTCGTAGTCATGAGTATTCTTTAAATAAGAAGGTTCGTAGATTGGGGCTCAAGGTAGCTTTGTCGATGAAGGTTGCTGCTAATAAGCTAGTGGTGCTTGATAGTCTAGATGTGGATCTCAAGAAAACCGCGGATGCCAAGGGGGTCTTTGGTAATTTTGCGGGGCATAGTTCGTATTTGGTGGTCTCTGAAAGTTGTAAGGAAGAGGTTGTGCGGGCTTGTCGTAATTTGCGGGGTGTAGACTTATTAAAGTGTGTTGGTATAAATGTTTTAGACATACTGAAGCATGATTGTGTGATATTAACTGTGGATACAGTGAAGTCTCTTGAGGGTAGGTTGAGCAATGAGTGATTGTTTGTCTGTGATCGTTTCTCCTGTAATTACGGAGAAGGTCGTAGCGCTGACTGAGGAAAGCAACAGGTATGCGGTGTATGCTACCGTTGATGCACGTAAGTCTCAGATTAAGAAGGCTATAGAGATGTTGTGTGGCAGTGAGCCCTTTAACATTTGCTCCTTGAGGCTTAAGGGGAAGCAGAAGCGCTGCAAGGGGATTTTAGGAAGAAGAAAGAATAGGAAGAAGGTCTATTTCTCACTAGCTAAGGGAAAGGAGTTTAAGGTTGTGGGGGCGAAATGAGTCTTAGAGTTTTAAATTCTGTTACTCCTTCTCTTAGGGGTACTGTTTTGGTAGATAAGACGGCGCTATGGAAGGGTAGGCCTGAGAAGTCTCTTGTTTCCAGTAGAGTTTCTTCTGGTGGTAGGAATTCTCGTGGTGTTATTACTGTGAGGCATCGTGGTGGTGGGCACCGACGCTTGTACAGAGTGGTAGATTTCAAGAGAAACAAGGAGGGTGTTCCTGCGGTAGTAAAGCGTTTGGAATATGATCCTAATCGTACTGCGTTTCTTGCGTTGATACAGTATGAAGATGGTGAGCTGTCTTATATCCTCGCGCCTAGTGGTTTGAAGGTAGATGATGTCATAATGTCTGGTGCTGGATCTGACGTTCTACCTGGTAATTGTCTTAAGTTATCGATGATTCCTTCTGGTACTTTCGTTCATAATGTTGAGATGAAAGTTGGAGGAGGTGGAATCATTGCCAGGGCTGCTGGTAGTTATGCGCAAGTCATGGGTAGAGATGGCGCGTATGTTATGCTACGCTTGGGCTCGGGTGAAGTAAGAAGGATATTATCTGTATGCAGAGCGACTGTTGGCGTTGTTTCTAATTTGGATAACAGAAACATAAAGTTAGGGAAGGCTGGTAGGAGCAGATGGCTGGGGCTTAGGCCTAAGGTTCGCGGTGTTGCGATGAACCCTGTGGATCACCCGCATGGTGGTGGTGAAGGAAAGACTTCAGGAGGTAGAAACTCTGTAACTCCTTGGGGTGTTCCGACTAAGGGTAAGAAGACCAGAAAGCGTGGTAAGCATAGTGATAAGTATATTAGGGTTTCGTCTGTCAAGAGATAGGTTATATGTCCAGATCTGTTAAAAAGCCTCCTTTTTGTGCGCCGCATGTTCTTCGTTTGGCGAACAGGGTTATAGCGTCTAATAGAACTAGTGTTGTGATTAATATTCACTCTAGGTCGTCTGTAATACTTAATAAGTTTGTGGGTCTCACTTTTGGGGTCTACAACGGTAAAACCTATGTTCCTGTAAAGGTGACTGATAACATAGTGGGACGTAAGTTTGGTGAGTTTTCGCCTACCAGAAGATTTTTGGGGCATGCAGGTGATAAAAAGGTTTCCAGGAAGGGTTAGGTATGTCTATTGTTATTGCTGCTAAGGGCTTGGGGCTTAGGTCTACTCCTGCTAAGCTGAATTTGGTTGCAGATCTTATCAGAGGGAAGGATGTAGCTGTTGCGGCTATGTACTTGAAGTTTTGCAAAAAAAAGGCGGCTTTGCTTATAGACAAAGTTCTAAAGTCTGCGATTGCTAATGCGCGTGCTAATTACGGTGTGGATGCTGATAATTTGTATGTGAAGGAAGTGTTAGTTGGTAAGGCGTTTACTTTACGGAGAGTGCAACCGAGGGCGCGTGGTAGAGCGTGTCGGATTAGTAAGCGCTATGGAAGTGTTGTTGTGAAGTTGTTGGAAAGGTAGCTTATGGGGCAGAAGTCTAATCCCATTGGATTGAGATTAAAGATAGTTGGGACGTGGGATTCACTATGGTATGCCAATAGGGATTATGCGACGAAATTGCATGAGGATCTTCTGTTGCGGAGCTTCGTGAAGAAGACATTTCATCATGCTGCGGTGAGTAAGGTGGTTATAGCCAGAAAGGTGGATGCCGTAATTATCAATATACACTCTGCTAGGCCGGGGGTCATTATTGGTAAGAAGGGTGTTGATATTGACAGAATAAAGCAGAAGATCGCTAAGATGGTGAATCATGAAGTGGAGTTGCATATTGTTGAGGTCAAGAAACCTGATTTGAAGGCTGTCCTGATAGCAGAGAATATAGCGCAGCAGCTTGAGAAGCGTGTTTCGTTCAGGCGTGCTATGAAGAGGGGTGTGCAAAACTGTCTCAAGATGGGGGCTAAGGGTGTGAAAGTTAGCTGTGCTGGCCGTTTAGGTGGTGCGGAGATAGCTAGAACCGAGTGGTATAAAGAAGGTAGTGTTCCTTTGCACACATTTAGGGCCAATATTGACTACAGCTGTGTTGAGGCGAAGACCATATATGGCATAGTTGGTGTTAAAGTATGGGTTTATGTTGGTGATTCAAGGGCTGTGGTCGAGTAAGGAGTTATTGCTATGTTATTTGTGCCGAGGAAGACAAAGCATTCTAAGAGTTTTAAGGGGCGTATTAGCGGAAATACCAAAGGTGGTAGTGAGCTTGCGTTTGGCCAGTGTGGTCTTAAGGCTTTGGAGCCATGCAGGCTTACTTCTAAGCAGATTGAGTCTGCTAGGCGTAGTATATCCAGGAGTTTGAGACGTGTAGGGAAGGTGTGGATTAGGGTATTCTGTCATGTTCCCGTTAGTAAGAAGCCTGTTGATGTGCGTATGGGTAAGGGTAAGGGTAGCACGGAGATGTGGGTATGTAAGGTGCAGCCCGGACGTATCTTATTTGAGATAGGTGGTGTTTCTGTGGAATTGGCTAGAGAGGCTTTCAGAAAAGCGCAGTCGAAGTTGCCGATAAAGTGCAGTTTTGTAGAAGAGGGGTTTTAGGGAAAATCTATGAGTACAGTCGCTGAAATGGAAAAGAAATCTTCTAAGGAGCTGTCTGAGAGATTGGCCGCTTTAAGAAGGGACTTAATTGAGCATATATTTGAAAGCAAGAGTGGTGGTGTTGTAAATGCTGCTCGTCGAAGCGTTATAAAAAAGGAAATCGCGAGGGTATTGACTGTGCTTAGCTTGAGAAAGATAAGGGGAGAGAATGTCTAAGGGAGTTTTGGTAGGTGTAGTCACTGACGCTAGGCGAGATAAGACAGTAAAGGTGTCAGTTTACAGGATGGTTCACCATAAAGTGTATAAAAAGATTGTGAAGAAATGTAGGGTTTATTCTGTGCATGATGAACAGAATAGATGTGCGCGTGGGGATGTAGTTAAGATAAGGGAGCATGTTCCTATATCTGCTACTAAAAGGTGGATTGTAGTTGATGAGTAGGTTTTAGGATGATACAGAAGAATGCCATTTTAGATGTTGCAGATAATTCTGGAGCTCGTAAGGTTCTGTGTATAGGATTCTTAGGGGGCAAGAAGTCTGCTACGGTTGGTGATGTGATTGTTGTATCTGCTAAAGTTGCTGCTCCCAAAGGACGCGTGACGAAGGGTAAGGTATACAAGGCCGTGATTGTGAGGGTCAAGGGGCCGATTCGCAGGTTAGACGGCAGTATTATTAGATTTTCTAGTAATGCAGTGGTTTTGGTCAATGATCAAGGTGATCCATTAGGCACTAGAGTATTTGGCCCTGTAAGAAAATTTCCTGTGGGTGAATTCACCAAGGTGATGTCTTTGGCTGTGGAGGTTTTGTAGTGGCTAAGATTGTTAGTGGAGATGACGTTATCGTTATCACGGGGAGCGATAAAGGTAAGGTCGGGAAGGTTGTAAAGATTCTGAGAAAGGGTGGGCGTGTTTTAGCGAAAGTAGCATCGGTTGCCCTATGTAGGAAGAGTGTTAAGCCGTCAAAGAACAGAGAAGGTGGTATCTTCAGTATCGAAAGATTTATAGATATATCAAATGTTGCTTTTTTTGATAGCGAGGCTGGTGTTCGTACGAGGGTTGGCTATAAGTTTGTCGATGGGAAGAAAGTGCGGTACCTAAAAAGTTCTGGAAGAGTTTTGGATTAGGTTAGTATGTTGGGGAGTTTATCTAAGGACGCGGTGGCCAAGTCTCTTGTTAGTAGGCTTGGTAAGAAGAATGTTATGCAGGTGCCCAGAGTAGTTAAGGTTTGTTTGAATATGGGCATTGGGATTAGTGCTGCGGATAGTAAAGTTATGGATTCGTGTACTCGGGATCTAGCGATGATATCTGCGCAGAAGCCTGTGGTGACTCGTGCTAGGAAGTCCATAGCTGGTTTTAAGATACGTAAGGGGTTTCCGATAGGTTGTATGGTGACCTTGCGGGGCAAGAGGATGTATGAGTTCTTAGATAGGCTTATTAACATTGCTCTTCCTAGGGAGAGGGATTTCAGAGGATTGTCTACTTCGCAGCTAGATGGGCATGGCAACATATCATTTGGTATAAAGGAGCATATATCGTTCTTGGAAGTGGATTATGACAAGATAGATAAGGTTCGTGGATTAGATGTGGTGATAGTGACTACTGCTACGAATGATGCTGATGCGAAAGCCTTGCTCTTAGAGTTGGGATTTCCTTTTATGAATTAGTAGGGGGTAGGGTGTCTAGGAAGTCTGTTGTGCAAAGGAATTTGAAGCGTGTAGCTATTTCTGCGGCGTTGTCAGAAAAGCGTAAGGCTCTTGTGGCTATTATTAAGGATGAGTCTTTATCTATGTCTGAGCGCTTTGCGGCGCAGTTAAAGCTCTCCAAAATGCCAAGGGATTCCTCGTATATAAGGATTAGGAATAGGTGTTTGATTACTGGTAGGCCGCGTGGTTACTATAGGAAGTTCAAGATGTCGCGTATAGTGCTTCGTCAGCTGGGTTCTATAGGTCAGATACCTGGGTTAACAAAGTCAAGTTGGTAATTTAGTGAGGTTTTGTTGTGTCGTTATCGGATCCCATTGCTGATTTTTTAACGCGTTTACGTAACGGGCAAGCGGGTATGAACAAGGTAGTTTATGTTCCCTGTTCTAAGGTAGTGATGGCTGTACTGAGGATTTTGGTTGAAGAAGGCTATATAGAGTCTTTCACTGAAGAAGTCAGGGGTGATTCAGGTATTAAGGTGCTCAAGGTATTTTTGAAGTATTTTAATAGCGCTGCCGCTATTCGGAAGATAGTGCGTGTTTCGCGTCCTGGTAAAAGGGTTTACTCATCTGCAGATAAGATGCCTCGGTTTTATAATGCTCTTGGTATATATATAGTATCAACATCCAAGGGCATAATGTTGGATTCTCATGCGCGGAATGCGGGTGTAGGAGGTGAGATTTTATGTGGGGTTTTTTAGGGAGATTGTGCTGTGTCTAGAGTTGGAGCTATGCCTATAGAGATTCCTGAAGGTGTGCAGGTAAGCGTTGACGAAAGTGGGGTTACTGTTTCCGATGCTAAGGGTAGGACTTCTACTTTTTCCCTGAGCCATGGAATTAAGGCGGTGCTAGATGGCAAGATGCTTATGCTGGTTAATGAGAACAAGCATTCTACCAAAGCAAAGGTGATGTGGGGTTCTTATAGGAGCAACATAAACAATGCGATCAGGGGTATGGCCAGCGGTTTCCTTGTTGAGTTCGAGGTAAATGGTGTTGGATATAAGGTAGTGCATCAAGGTGAATGCCTCTCTATATCCTTAGGTTTTAGTCATAGTGTTAAGTACGTCATTCCTGAGGGTATTGAGGTTAAGTGTACTAAGCCAACGCAGTTTACTATTAGTGGGAGCGACAAAATCAAGGTGCATATGGTTGCCGCGGATTTGTGTTCCATTAGGCGATATGATCCTTACAAAGGAAAGGGTATTTTCGTAAAAGGAAAGTACGTGTACAGAAAAGAAGTTAGTAAGAAAAAGTGATAGAGGGAGTCTGACTATGTCGTTGTTTGATTTGAAAAGAGCAGAGAGGCGTAGGAGGCGTGTGAGGCTAAAGCTTAGGTCTCTGTCCTCTATCCGGCTGTCAGTATTTAAGTCTAATAGGCATTTTTATGCCCAATTAATAGACGACGAAGCTGGTAGGACTGTTGCTGCTGCGTCTACTTTGGAGTCGGAAGTGCTGGCAGTAGCCAGTAGGCGTGTTAATGCGGGGGCTGTTAAGATTGTTGCCAAGCTGCTAGCTGAGCGTATTTCTGGTTTAGATGCAGCGTATCGCAAGTTTGTCTTTGATAGAGGCTCTTATAGGTATATGGGTGTCGTTGCAGCATTTGCTGATGAACTGAGGAGTCTAGGTTTCGAGTTTTAGGAGTATTGATGAGTGTTGATAGGAAGCCGCGTACATCAAATGACGCGCATGATTTGTCAGAGTTGCTTGTGTCCGTGCGGAGGGTCTCCAAGGTTGTAAAGGGAGGGAGAAGATTCTCGTTTTCTGTACTCGTTGTTGTTGGAGACGAAAAGGGTAGAGTAGGCTGTGGCATGGGTAAGCATGCTGAAGTTGCCGAAGCCAAGATAAAGGCAGTGAATGCTGCTAAGAAGAACATGATAAGGGTTTACCTTCGTGAATCACGTACTTTACATCATGATGTGACTGCGAAGTTTTGTGCTAGCAGGGTTATACTGAGGTCTGCGAAAGTGGGAACAGGTATAATAGCAGGTGGTTCCGTGAGGGCGGTGTTTGAAGTTTTGGGTGTTCAGGATGTAGTCGCCAAAATTGTAGGTTCTTCAAATGCTCATACTGTAATTTATGCTGTGTTCTCCGCGTTTAAGAGTATGTTATCTCCTAAGCAAGTTGCAGGTAAAAGGGGCAAAAAGGTCTGCGACGTTATAAATCGGTAGTATGGGCTCGGTATAATTATGAAGTTAAATGAGTTATTTAGCGGTCTTCCTAGGCTAAAGGGACGTAAAGTTCTTGGTAGGGGGCTAGGTTGTGGTAAGGGTAAAACATCCGGAAAAGGGCATAAGGGGCAGAAGGCTCGCTCTGGTTGTACTGTGAATGGCTTTGAAGGTGGTCAGCAGTCTATATTTACCCGTCTTCCGAAGCGTGGTTTTAAATCTTTTACACGTAAGAGATACGATATCGTCAACCTCGGGGTTATACAGAGGCTGGTAGATGCGAAGAGAATAGATGCGGGTGCTAAGATCAGTAAGGAAATGCTGGTAAATCTTGGGGTGATTGCGCCAAAGAGTAAGGTGAAGATTTTAGGTAAAGGTGAATTAGGATCAAAAGTTGATATATACTACGATGCGATTTCACGTTCTGCTGAGAGTAAGGTGTCTTTGTTAGGCGATTAAGTTTTGCAGGAGGGTGCGAGGTGAGTGCGGCGTCGCTTGGTAGTAGAGTTGGTTTGCTGAAGAGGTTTGGGTTCACGCTATTCGCTCTTATAGTGTACAGGTTGGGAACTTATATTCCTATTCCTGGTATAAATTTAGGTGTAATAGGTGAGATAGTTTCTGGGCATACTACTGGTGTGTTGGGCATTTTCAATGTGTTCTCAGGTGGTGCTTTGGGGCGTATGACTATATTTGCGCTCAATGTTATGCCTTACATTGTATCTTCCATAATGGTGCAGTTGCTTTCTGTAGCTGTTCCTGCTCTTAATGAAATGAGGCAGGAGGGTGAGCTTGGCAGGGCAAAGATAAACTCCTATACGCGGTATCTCACTGTAGTTTTTTGTATTGTTCAAGGTCTGATGATTTTGTTAGGGCTTGAGCGCATGAATACTGCTGAGGTTATGGTTGTACTTGATCCAGGTCTTACCTTTAGGGTGGTTGGGATCAGTAGCATGTTAGCAGGTACGATGTTCTTGCTATGGTTGGGTGAGCGTATCAATCTCAAGGGGATAGGTAATGGTATTTCCTTGATTATCTTTGTGGGAATAATCTCAGAATTGCCTAGTTCTTTATCTTCCGTGTTCATGTTAGGGAAACGAGGGGAGTTGTCAGGATTCGCTGTATTTTTGGTTATGGCATCCTTTCTTGCGTTGTTTCTGCTCATTATCTTTTTTGAGAGATCGTATAGAAAGGTTTTGGTGCAGTATCCTAAGCGGCAAGTGGGCGGGCGCTTTTATAATAGTGACTCCAGCTACATGCCTTTGAAGATAAACATTTCTGGCGTTATACCTCCGATCTTTGCAAATGCGTTGTTACTATCGTTGATGACTCTTGCTAAATTTAGTGCTGGTTCATCATGGTCTGACTTTGTATTGAGATACTTTCATACTGAAAGCGTGCTATACGTCGTTGTATATGTTGCATTGATTATGTTCTTCACTTTCTTCTATACTTCGCTCGTTTTTGATTCCAAGGAAACGGCTGAGATGTTGAAGAAAAACTCTGGGTTTATTCCTGGAAAGCGGCCTGGTAAGAGTACAATGGAGTACTTTGATCAGGTGATACGACGGTTAACGGTTATAGGGGCTGTATATCTTTCTGTGGTCTGTGTAGTTCCGGAGGTAGTGCGGCACTATTGCGCGGTATCGTTTACTCTTGGAGGTACTAGCTTCTTGATTATTGTCAATGTCATTAATGATACGTTTTCTCAGGTACAGACTCAGATATATTCTGGAAGGTATAGTGCGTTGATGAAGAAGTCAGAGCTATGGAAAAAGAACAGGTAAATTTACTTATTTTTGGTGCTCCTGGTTCTGGAAAGGGGACGCAAGCGCGTTTGCTGGGTGAATATCTGAAGGGGCTTGAAGTTATCTCCATGGGAGATTTGTTGAGGGCTGAAGTTGCTTCTAAGACTGTGATAGGGGCAGAAGTAGAAGCGATAATGCAAGAGGGAAGGCTTGTAGGAGATCCTTTAGTTTGCGAGATGATATTTAGGAAATTAAGGGGGGTTTCTGCAGGTTTCTTATTGGATGGTTTTCCAAGGAATTTACCTCAAGCGGAATTTCTCACTGCAGTGATGCAGTTATTGAATCGCAAGATAGATGCGGTTTTAAAGTTAGAGGTAGATGCTGCAGTTGTTGAGAATAGGCTGCAAGGTCGCCTGGTATGTAAGGGATGTGGTGCTGTATCCAATGCTGTGTTTAATCATGGTGCGTGTCAAGCGTGCGGCTGTGAGGAGTATGTTCGCAGGAATGACGATTCGTTGAATGTTATTAGGCGAAGGCTCATGGATTATGATAGGGAAGTTACGGTGTTGGAAGGATACTATCAGGACAAGGTGATTAGGATAAATGGAGACAGAACTGTGGAAGAAATTCACGGGGATGTGAAGCATGTGCTAGATCGTCTAAATAACTAGTTGACGGTATGTGGAGCATTTGCTATATAGGGGTTTATTGGTGTTTTTGTTAGGGGTTTTTGGTGGCGCGTATAGGTGGGGTTAACGTACCTGTAGATAAACGTGTTGTGGTTGCACTAACTTACATATACGGTATTGGTACGTCTCTGGCTAACAGGATTTGCGAAGGCTGCGGTATAGACAAGAATGTTAGAGTGTCTGCTCTTAGCGAGGAAGATGTAGTTAAGATTAGAAATTTTATAAGGGCTGGCTGTGTTGTAGAAGCAGACTTGCGTAAGGAAGTAGCTATGAACATTAAGTTCTTGATGGATATTGGTTGCTATCGGGGCTTGAGGCATAGGAAGAAGCTGCCTGTGCGTGGGCAAAGAACTCACACAAATGCCAGAACTCGTAAAGGCGGTTCTAGATTGGCTGTTGCCGCTAAGAAAAAGTAGTGGGGTTTTATGGCGGTAGTTAAGAAGAAGAGAAATGTTGTAGTTGGAAGGGTGCACATTTGCGCTACTTATAACAATGTCATCGTGACTATAGCGGATCAGCAGGGTCATGTGCTTGTCACTACTTCCGCTGGGGCATGTAATTTTAAGGGTAGTAAGAAGTCTACTCCTTATGCGGCGCAGGAGACTGTGGCTAGGGCTGTAAAGGCTGTAATCGAGCGAAATGGTATGAAGACTGTATCGGTATGTATTTCAGGGCCGGGTGCAGGTAGGGAAGCGGCGATTAGGGCTGTGCAGGCTTGCAATCTGAATGTTACGTCTATTAAGGATGTGACTAAACTTCCTCACAATGGGTGTAAGTTGCCAAAAAGGCGCAGGGTGTAGTTTTTATTGAGAGAGATTTATGTCAATTTCTAACGGCGATGGGTCTAGTAGTGCGTGCTATGGGGGTGGTTTTTCCATGGCTGACCATTGGAACAAGTTGACCAGGCCATCTTCTATCAAGGTTGTAGGTGGTAAGGAGCCTTGTGTTATGGAGTTGGTGATTGAGCCTTTGGAGAGTGGTTTCGCGCTTACTCTAGGCAATGCTCTGAGGCGTGTTATGATGTCATCTCTCAGGGGTTTTGCCGTCTACGGGATAGAGATTGAAGGAGCTTCGCATGAGCTTACTGCTCTTTCGGGAGTGAGAGAGGATGTTGCGGATTTGGTACTGAACCTCAGTATGCTTAGAGTGAAGTTATTGAACTCGAATCAAAGGGTTCTGAGGCTTGTTGCTCGGGGTCCGGGAGAGGTAACTGCTGCTTCGATAGTTGATTCTGCGGATCACGTAGTTTTGAATAAGGATCTGCATATTTGTACGCTGGGTAAGGATGTGGATTTTTGCATGAAGATCTATGTCAACAGCGGTAAGGGTTATGTTCCGGCTACGGAGTATAGGGCTGCGTCAAGGTCTGGTGGTGCTTCCGAAGTTGGTTCTGGATTTATAGCTACTAATGCGCTTTATAGTCCTGTAAAGAAGGTGGCTTTAAAAATAGAGAGCAGTAGGATAGGGCAGTTTACTGATTACGACAGGCTTATGTTGACGGTTGAGACAGATGGCTCTGTTGCTCCTGATGATGCTGTTGCGGTTGCTGCGAAGATATTGCAAGATCAGCTGCAGTCATTCATAAGTTTTGATGAAGTGGAAGAGACTAGGAAGAGTGTGGATAAGGAAGAGGGTGTACTTCCTTATGACCATAATCTCCTTAGGAAGGTTGATGAACTGGAGCTTTCTGTTAGATCGCATAACTGTTTGAAGAACGATAATATCACTTATATAGGTGATCTTGTTCAGAGAACGGAGTCTGATATGTTGAGAACTCCGAATTTTGGTAGAAAATCTCTTAATGAGATAAATGAGGTCTTGGCTAGTATGAATCTGCATTTGGGGATGAAGGTGCCGAATTGGCCGCCGGAGTCTATAGAGAATTTGAGTAAGCAGTATAGTGAAGATTAATAATTGGTTTGTTTGCGCTGATTGGGGGTTAGAATGAGGCATGGTGTAAGTTATAGGAAGTTTTCTCGTCCTACGGCGCATAGAATGGCTATGATGATGAATCTTGCTGTTTCCCTTGTGACTTCTGAGAGGATTGTTACAACTCTTCCTAAGGCTAAGGATTTGAGATCTGTTGTTGAGGGTCTTATAACAATTGCTAAGAGATATTCTCAGAAGGATCCAGTCTGTGGAAGAAGGCTCTTACTCTCACGGACTAGTGGTAACTCAAGTGTTACTAATAAGCTTTTAGGTGTTTTGGCTCAGCGCTATAAGAATCGTAATGGTGGCTATACTCGTATAATGAAGAATGGCTTCCGTAAGGGTGATTGTGCTCCTATAGCGATTATAGAGTTAGTAGATAGAGAAAAGGATTTGAAGGTAATTGGCAGCTAGCTTAGGTGATATGTGAGGTTTGCATATTCTTGGTTGCTGGATTGTCTTGATGTTGGGTGTTCTGCTCAGGTTTTGGTAGATGAGCTCTCTTCTATAGGTGTGGAAGCTGCTCTTGTGGAAGGGGGAGTAAAGCAAGGCTCTTTCGTAGTAGCTAAAGTTCTAGAGGTTCTTGCTCATCCTGATGCGCATAAGTTGAAGGTATGTAAAGTTTACGACGGGGTAGAGGTTCTGCAAATAGTGTGCGGGGCTTCTAATGTCCGTAGTGGGATGATAACCGTTTTAGCGCGAGTTGGCGCTTATATCCAAGAGAGTGGTATTACTATCAGTAAAGCAGTGATCAGGGGGATTGAAAGCAGTGGTATGCTTTGCTCTCTGGAAGAGTTAGGGATGTCATCTTCTTGGGATCCTAGTTCTGGTATAGTGGACTTATCGGAATCTTCTGAATATGCTGTGGGGGAGGATTTTATTCCGCAGGAAGAGATAATTGAAGTTAGTGTGACGCCTAACCGGGGTGATTGTCTGGGGGTATACGGAATAGCTAGAGAGTTAGCTGCTGCGGGAATGGGTAGTCTTAAGGAGCTTCCTGTGGTGGGAGGTGATGCTGCTCTTTGTAAGCCTTCTTTTGCCCTGGATATGCGTGTAGATGGCTTGATAATGGGGTGTTCTATCAAGTCTATAAGTAATAAGAGTGCTTCTCCTAGATGGATAAGAGAGAGGCTATTGGCTGCGGGTGTGAAAACGGTATCGTGCGTTGTTGATATAGTTAACTATGTCATGATGTTGCTGAATAGGCCGATGCATGTATACGATGCTGATAAAATAAAGGGTGCCGCGCTTATTGTAGAGAAAGTAGCGAGAGGGGATTGTATTGCTATAAATGGCAAGAAGTATGAGCTTGCTGGTGATGTGGTGATTAGGGATGCTGATGGCATTGTGCATTGCATTGCGGGTATTATGGGCTCGGAGCAGAGTAAGTGTACGTCTGATACGGAGAATATTTTTATAGAGTCAGCGTGGTATGATCCTGTAGACATTGCGCTATCGTCTAGAAGGTTGAGGTTAAATACGGATTCTAGTTATAGATTTGCTCGATATGTTGACCCAAAATTGGTGGGTTTTGGGTTGAATTATGCGGCATATCTTATTTCGAAATACTGCGGGGGAGAAGTCAGTGAGGTAGTTATTTCGGGTAGCGCACCTAATAAAGCTGCTCATATTGAGTTTGATCCTGAGATTGTTAGCAAGATTGGTAGTGTTTCTATCGATCGAGAACGTATTCTGAGTATATTGGAGTCATTGGGCTTTGTTATAGATGCGGCTTCTGGGGAGTTATGGCGAGTTGAGGTGCCTTCATGGCGTAATGATGTGTCTTCTCCGCATGATCTTGTAGAAGAAGTGCTGCGTATACATGGTTATGATGCGATACAAGAGCAAGAGGTGTTGCCAGCGCGTGTTTTAGAGAGAAAAGCTAATGCTGTAGATGATTCTTTGAATAACAGGGTGCGTGCATCTATGTTATCTCAAGGTTTGACCGAAGTTATTACGTGGTCATTTCTTGCTGGTGCTGTTGTTGAGAAAATGGGATTTTCGGTTGAAGATTTGTATATAGATAATCCTATTAGTAATCAGTTCAATGTTATGCGCCCGTCTGTATTGCCTAATTTGCTTCAGGTTGTATCTAATAACCAGGCTTGTGGGCGTGACAGTATTTCAGTATTTGAGTTGGGAGATGTTTATATTGCGCTAGATCGCAGTGATTGCGTAGTGTGTGGAGTTAGAGCGGGTAATGATCTTCCTAGGAATCCGCATGCTTCGATCAGAAAATTTGATTTTTTTGATGTAAAGGCTGACATAGAGCGGGTATTTCTGCAGTTTGGTATTAGCGAGGCTGACCTCGAGTTTCGTGCATCTACAAGAGATTATCTGCATCCTTCTAGATCTGCTGATGTGTATTGTCAGGGTCTGTTGTGTGGGTATGTAGGGGAGTTGCATCCAAGTTTTGTGGAGTTTTTTGAACTTAAAGACAAAGTTGCATGCTTTGAAGTGTTCTTGTCGGGGCTATCTAGTCAAGAAGAGAAAGTAAGAGGTGGATTTTTCTTGAACAAGTACCAGGTGGTGAAGAGGGATTTTGCTTTTATACTTGATAAGGAGATAAAAGCGCGTGAGCTTGTTACTGTCATAAAGGCGGTGAGATATGTAGAGGATGTTTCTGTCTTTGATGTTTACTCTGGTGTAAATATTCCAGAAGGTAAGGTATCAATTGCAGTGGCTGTTGTGATAACCTCAGGATTGGGTACTATGACAGAAGCGGAAATAAAGGAAGTGTCAGATAGTATCATAGAGTCTGTGAAAAGGGAGCTGCATGGGCAGTTAAGACTAGAGAGTGCTTAAAGTTAGCTTTGTATTTGGCATTGAGTGCGATTTGTGAATGCTGTGATCTTGTTTTTGTGTTCAAGTAGTATTTCTGGCGTTTATGGTATCCTTAACTACATTAGATACAAAGTCCCACGTGCTGGGTTTTAGCTCTAGCGGCTATTACTATTATACCTTCAGTCATGCCAAACCATAACTCAAAGCCAGACATGTATTCTGCAGACTGTGTCATATAGTTTATGGCTTCGTGCGTCTTGTTCCGGGGGGGGGGAATGAATAGATAAGTTTGTTCTGTGGCGGGATTGGTTTTTCTTTGTAAAAGTATTTCTAGCATTGCAGCTAGGGCACCGATTTTGTTGATTTTGAGTATTTACCTGGAGTTTTGTGATGCCAGTCATAAGATCTTATATGCGCCATAGGCTATTTGTTAGAAGTTTTCTAGGAATTGGGTGCTATTTTACAGTGCTTATGTTCTGTGTTTAATCTTCAGAGGATGCTTTCTCATTAGATCTTATCATATAGTCTATGGTTTTGGTAAGTCTTGTTCCAGGGGGAATGAATAGATAAGTTTGTTCTGTGGCGGGATTGGTTTTTCTTTGTAAAAGTATTTCTAGCATTGCAGCTAGGGCACCGATTTTGTTGATTTTGAGTATTTACCTGGAGTTTTGTGATGCCAGTCATAAGATCTTATATGCGCCAAAGGCTATTTGTTAGAAGTTTTCTAGGAATTGGGTGCTATTTTACAGTGCTTATGTCCGGTTTTTAATGACAGGAGGGTTATTTAGATCTGTTTAGGAGCTTTTAGGTTATTTACTAGAAGTTTTCTAAAAAGGGTGTATCTTTTTGTGATTTTTAGTATCTTTCTTAAATAATTAATCTTTTAATTAAGGAAAGATCGAACATGATACTTTGTTGTGCACAAATGTAGCTTTTTCGTAAGAAGGTTTATCCACCTTATAGGGAGTGAGCTACGCTTACAAGCAGATCACCTAATACAATGGGTTCCTGTATTCCAAGCAATGGGGATAATACTGTATTTTTCTCTGGAATATGAGCCTACTGCGTTTTGGGTAATAACTCTTCTCATATCTGGGATAGTTCTTGTATTTATTATAGATCTCAGTGATAAGTTGATCCCATTATCTATTATAGTACTTGGTATTGTGGGTTTTGTATGTGCATATGCCAGAACTTCAGTACTTGATCTCAAACACTTTGTCGTAACGGACAAGACGTATGTTAAAGACAAGGTGGGAACGCTACGAGAGATTAATTACAGACCCAAACATGTACAGTTGCTGGTTTGTGATGTTGAAGTAAGTAAACGCAAGAAAACCTGCATAAGGTTAGCGGTGAGGACCGTTATCGATCCTATAATCCAAGTAGGAGATATAATAAAATTCACGGGAGTAATATACCCTCCCAAAGCTCCTAATTCGCATAATGGCTATGATTTTGCTAGGGATGCATATTTTAAGGGCATAGGAGCTACAGGTTTTACGACTTCTGCGGTGGTACTACAGGAGAAAGGAGAAAGTATCAGATTCTTAGATTGGATAGAAAGAAGTCGTATTAAGACGTATGAAAGATTTGCAGCACGTCTAAGTAGAGACACTACAGAAGTGCTTTCTGCCCTATTAATAGGTAAACGACAGGGAATAAGGGAAGAAATACTCAAGGATGTGAGGCGCTCAGGGCTAGCACACTTGCTTGCAATTTCGGGATTACATCTCTCATGTGTTGCAGGGATGGTTTTTATATTTTTTAGACATGTATTTGTGTGTTCTGAAAAGCTTACATTACTTTATAACACAAAGAAGCTATGTTCCGGTATTGCGATAGGTGTGAGTTTTTACTACTTGCTGTTGGCTGGCATGCCAATTTCTGCATGTAGGGCATTTATAATGGTCTTACTAACCTTTTGTGGTATTATCATAGACAGGCGTCATAACAGTATGAGATCTTTGTCTGTTGCGGCATCAGTAATATTGCTTGCCACTCCGGAGGCTATTCTTTCTCCCAGTTTTCAGATGTCGTTTACTGCTGTTCTCTCTCTAGTTTCTTTTGGTAATCTATCTTGCAGTATGGTTGTAGCTAATAATATACTGCAGTACCTAGTTGTGACAGCGACAGTTTCTCTGATTGCAAGTTTAGCTACTGCACCTTATGTAATTTATCACTTTCATGAATTTTCTATTGCCGGGGTGCTAGCAAACGTTATAGCCGTGCCTACAGCAACGTTTGTGGTGATACCGTTAGGGGTGCTATATCTCATAACGTGTGATACCTTCTTCGCTCCGATTATTGCTTTTTTGTTGGAGTGGGCGGTAGGTTTTTTAATATACATTGCTCATTGTACTGCGCTTACGGAACTGTTTACTTCTTTTCGTTCCATACCCAGTAGTTCTGTCTTGCTTGTAACACTTGGACTACTTACCGCGTCGCTATGTACGGGTTGCATACGCCTTTTTGGCGGCGTAATTTTCACCTTTTTGGGTACTGTATCGGCCATTACATATAAAACCCCTGATATTATTTGTGATGATACTGCTGTTGTAGTAAAGGGAAGAGATGCAAATTTGTATTTTGTTATGCAAAATGGTAGTACGAGAGGTTTTAAGTATGCGCAATGGGCCAGAGATAACGGCCAGGGCAGAATCAAGCAACAGGGGGAGTTCTTGCAAGACAAAATGCTAGTATGCGAGGAAGGTGGATGTATATATAAGGATCACGTACTTATAACTAGTGACAGTAGTTTTCTTGTAGCACACTGTAAGAATATGAATCTAATTATATGCAATGAACAAACTACTTATCCAGAAGAGTGTAGCGATATAAAGCACATAGGGCTACAGGATATACGTGATCACGGAGTTCACTACATATGGATGAATAAATCTTCAGTTTATGTGGAAAAATCAATAACACGACGGCCCTGGCACAAAAATGCAAAGGGTTTAACCTATGAAGGCAGGGGTCAGGTAGACACTGTTGTGAAAGTGCGTTATCACCCGCAATCGAATAAAAAGTGATTTTTTGGATGATGTTGTTGACAAGAGCAAATACTTAGGAAGATAGATTGCTCATTGCTCATTGCTCATTGCTCATTGCTCATTGCTCATTGCTCATTGCTCATTGCTCATTGCTCATTGCTCATTGCTCATTGCTCATTGCTCATTGCTCATTGCTCATTGCTCATTGCTCATTGCTCATTGCTCTGCTCATTGCTCATTGCTCATTGCTCATTGTCTTGCTCATTGCTCATTGCTCATTGCTCATTGCTCATTGCTCATTGCTCATTGCTCATTGCTCATTGCTCATTGCTCATTGCTCAGATATTCGCTCTCTTTCTCTGTGGAGCATGGCCCATCCGTCGTATCTGCACGAAATGGTGACTTCTTCAGTTTTTTAGTCAACGCGAGAGCTACACATGTAACAATGCACAACGCTGGCATAAACCAAGCTTTTTATAGCCTATACCCAAGCCTTCCGTACGCAATCACAGCGCGAGAGTTACGCTACACTGCGTGGTGGGCGATAACACTGTTATTATGAGACTGCTACTCTTTACTCGAATCTTTGCTTAAAGCTGAGAACATCTCTTTCTTATAACGATTCAGCAGAAGCAATATACCCAGTGTATTTATTATTATGGATATAGATATAGATATATCAGCGATGTCCCACAATAAACTTAAGCCTCCCAAAGAGCCTAAAGGAATAATAAAGAAAAACAGAGCAGTCCAGCACTTCTCCATAAAACGGTTATTGTGAGAAACGTAAGCCAGCACCTCTTTAGAGCAGATAAACCAGGTCAGGATGGTTGTTAGCGAGAAACAGAACACTAACGCAATCAACGCATACTCTGTATAGTGTTTTCCAAAAGCGCTTGTGAAAGCCGCAAAACACATGTTGGTGCTCTCTAAACTGAGATCCGTCCATACTCCAGTTGTTAATAGGACTAGAGTCGTGATGAACGTTACTAAGGCAACGATAAACGGAGAAATAATTGAAACCAAACTCTGTTGAGTAGCGAAGTTGCTGTCTACCACATTCTTGCTTACTACCATTGAATGCACAGTTCCCTCAAGCCCTAAACCTATATCTGTGGCAAATATCCCCCGTATAGCCCCTACTTGAATTATTGTAAAGGTTTCTGCGACCAAAGCTAATATAGCCCCATCACGAAGACTACTCAGACTCAATGCACTTTCGAGTATTAGCTTTAATGATGGTATGATATTGCTACCAAACTTGCCGAGCGTTAATCCAGCTAACACAATATAGAATATGGTCATCGCAGGGACCACTCTGGATACTACTCTACCTAGAGATCCCAGATTTGTTACTATGAACAGTGCTATAGCCATTACTATACCAGCGCTTAGAGGTGATTGACCTATAAGGTGCATAGATATTGATAAGGAGTTTACTTGAACCAAGTTTCCCACGGTTACAGCGCAAACCATCGTTATAATGGCTACTGCAAGTGAAGCCCACTTTGTCTTAAAAGCGTGTTGTGAATATACAACTGGCCCTCCGAACGTCCTACCATTTCGTTCCTCCCGTGTGCGGATGCTAATATAGCAAGTTGCATATTTTATGATTGATGTGAGTATTATTATGAATACCATCCATACTATGAAGCCGGGACCTCCAGCTCTCAGAGCAACAGCAGTACCGGATAAGTTACCTACTCCAAGATTTCCGCCCACAATCGCACACAGCGCTGCCAGTGAAGAAAATTCAGCACCCCGATTCTTCAGCAAACACGATATGGCATCGGCAAAACTACGTAATTGCAACCACCTAGAGGAAAAAGAAAGCCTAAACCCAGAAAACAGCAAAAGGAAAACTGCCGGAAAAGCCAAAAACAACTTCAAAAAGTACATAGCCTACAATCAATAACGATGAAAAAGTGACTTATAAGTGCAAACCCAGCCTCCTAAGACAAGTAACTAAACTATACAGTAGTTCCCCCATCCCAACGTCAGCCAAACGACGACTACTAATCAAGATATAATAAAACCCCCTATGCGCGTTTTTAGCTATTACATTCTGCGCTGCAACGCGGAGCCTACGCTTTATTCTATTACGTACTACAGCATTTCCAGACTTTTTACTTACAGTAAAACCAACCCTAACGCTTTCACAGCCTGGAGACCCTGAACCAGGATCATCAACAGCTTGTAGCAGCAAACCACCACTCTTAACAGTGCGCCCATGCAACCTAGCATGAGCAAATTCTTTCCTTTTTTTGAGAGTAACAAGACCCTTTAGGCGCACAGAATACTCCTACCCTGAGCACGGCGTCTATTCAAGATTCTCCTTCCCCATTTAGTAGACATTCTTGCGCGAAAACCATGTCTGCGTTTTCTCACAATCCTACTTGGCTGAAAAGTTCTTTTCATCGCTTCACCTAACAAATTTACTAGCGCCAATACGCTATCAAGCTACAGTTTGTGCCACATATTGTCAAGTCCCAAGACCTGCACGAATTTTCTAGATAATGCCGGGTATCAGCTTTTGTATATTAGTTTTTCTAGTGAGCAAATATAGCTAATTATGGGAAGTGTTTCGGTATTGCTATGCAATAAAAAGGCAGGGTTAGATAGTTCCAGACCCCTCAGGGCATTTTCTAGATATAATGGTGGGTACAGGCTTTTTTGTGTCAAGTTTCTTCAATGAGCAATTATAGCGCTAATTACGGAAAGTGTTTTGGCATTGCTACGCAACAAAAATGCAGAGCTAGATAGCCCTATTTTGAGAAAAATACCTACTCAACTAGGACTGTCATAATTCTATAATCTACACTACAAACGACAATCTACACCTCGTAGACGATCCAGTATGATCGTCGCTGACACTATTACGCTTGTCGCATATATGAAGAATCGTCGTTATAGTTGACCTTAGCTAATTTATACTATTCCTTTCTGGTATTCTTTTGGCCACGTACTAGAAAGTCTATTGGTCTTGAAGCGTAGGGGTCCAATTACAAGTTGCATAGAGGCTTCGCGCACAAAATTGAAACGGAGGGCTAATCTGTTGGTGTGTAATAGAGGTTTATGTTATAGTGGCAGGTTTCTTGCAAAAATATTCTCAGGTGTTTTTTGAATTCACCGTTTATATTTGCTGTGTGTGTTGTGGAGGAAATATATGTTTAGCAGGGTAAAGAAGGTATTTGGCGCTCTGGTTCCGTATTCTCAGTTGATAAGGCTGCATAGCTGCGAGATATCTTTGCTAGCAACATTTCCTACTTGTGCAAGTATCGTTCTCGCTTCTAACAGCTTATACAGCGTACTAAAATTGTTTGTTCTTGTAGCGATTGGAGCTTTGGTAGTGAGATCTGCTGGGTGTATCATCAATGATATCTTTGATAGGAATATAGACATCCATGTACACAGAACAAAATCCAGGCCAATAGCCTGCGGGCGTTTGAAAGTGCGTGAGGGGTTATGTGCCTTAGCTGTCCTGCTGTGCATTGCCGGTGTGATTTTATTGTTTACAAATAAATTGTCTCTATATCTAAGCATAATCTGCTTCTGCGGCGTTGTACTTTATCCACTGATGAAGAGATTTTTTTCATATCCACAGTTTGTGCTTGGCATTGTGTGGAATTTTGGAATTCTGATAGGTTCCGCAATGGCTGCAAATGAAGTAAAGTTCGGTTCTATACTTTTGTACATAGGATGCATATTCTGGACTACAGCTTTTGACACAATATATGCACATCAGGACAAGGTAGACGATGCTAGGTTAGGTTTGGGTAGTACTGCATTAAAGTTTGGAGACAATACCGGACTATATGTGAAGCGTCTGTATATCTTGACAATAACGATGTGGGTATGTGCTGGAGTCGTATCATCACTCAGCTGGCCATACTATGTCTTTATTTTGAAAAGTGCAGGAGTATTCTACTACCAGTGGAGGAAGACAGATTTTGACAATCCGGCTAGATGCATGTATATGTTCAAGACGAACATATACGCAGGGATCCTATTGTTTCTAGGCGTGTGTTTGGGTCGTATAGTTTAGGTGCCTGTTGTGCTTTGTGCATGCAACAATTAGGAAGTATATCTGCTAAGCGTTTTAAGTCGTGCATGGGGAGGTTTGCTACGGGTGTCACGGTTGTCACCACAGTTGATTCTTCAGGAGCTCAGCATGGTGTTACTGTAAGTTCGTTCAATTCCGTATCTCTAGATCCCCCATTGGTTCTGTTTTCAATACAGAAGTCGTCTTCTCGGTTTGCTGCATTTAGCCAGTGTACGGAGTTCGTAGTAAATATCCTCAGTGATGCTCAGAAGGATGTCTCCCAGGATTTTGCTTGTAATCTTGTGGAAAATTGGGACAGTCATGACTATATAAAGCTATCAGGAATTCCCGTAATATGTGGGTCTATTGCGTATTTTCACTGTGCTCTTTACAGATTATACGATGGGGGTGATCACAAAATTGTGGTAGGGCGAGTCTTAGACTGTGCTACTTTAGAGGATGATGATCCATTGTTACATTACCGAGGAAGTTACTGCTCTATAAACCACGAATTATAACAGAGCTGCACGAGGGTTTTCTTAAGTTATGTGTTCAGTGTGATAACCGCCGTAGAGCTATGAAGTGGTATAAGGTGTGAAGATAAGGCGGATTTGTTTGTGATATATAATTTCTATTGATTTTCTCTGGAGGCACGGTGATTTAGGCATGCTTTTGGAGCGTATGTGGTGTGATTATAGCGATAAACTTACTGAGCGGCTGATGCTTGGGAAAGATCTCGATTAGCTTTTTACGTTGTATCAGTGTAAATTTGTTGTATTAAATATTTAGTTGTTTCGGTAGAAAATTTCCTCTGAGAAAAGTATTTATGTCTTGATTGAGGTGTTATTAGTGGTGTGAGCTCGTCTATATGTATTGGGTGATAGTGTGATTGCGTTGTTTTGTGACTAGGACCTAGATTTTAGATGATCTTTACTCTATATGCTTGTATATGATGCAGTGTTTATTCGTAAACCTTGCTGAATTGTTCGTAATATGCCTGGGATAGCCTTGTACAGGAATTCAAGTTATGTTATTGGAAAGTTGCTCGCAATGTAATCATAGCTAAGATTTGTAGTTCTAGTTTTAATAATAAAAATCTTGATTGTCTTGGAATGTTTTCTGCTAATAGATGTAGAAGCTTGTCCAAACCTGCTACAAGGACGTGGTTTTTACTGTAGACTTCAAGGATTATGGTGTTGTGTGTCGTGAGGAAAGGGTGCAATTGCTTCGTGAAGGAAAACGGTGGGTCTTTGTGCGTGGTATTTTGGGGGATATGAGTATGTTTGGGAATAGTACTGCGATTTTATACTCAATTTCTGTGCGTGGAGCGTAATTTGTATGCAAGATGTTCATGCTGTAGTTAAGGACCTGAATCTGTGGTACGAGGGGAAGCAGATTTTGTTCGATGTAAATCTCAACGTATGTAAGAGAGAAATCACCACACTCATAGGGCCTTCAGGATGTGGCAAGTCAACGTTTTTGCGGTGTTTTAATCGTATGAATGATTTTGTGCCAAATTGCAAAGTGGATGGCAAGATCATCGTTGATGGTATGGATGTATTTTCTGACGCAACTGATGTTGTGTTGCTTAGGGCAAAGGTTGGGATGGTGTTTCAGAAGCCCAATCCGTTTCCCAAGTCTATATATGACAATATCGCTTATGGTCCCAAGTTGCATGGGTTGGCCAGGAGTAAAAAGAAGCTCGACAGCATAGTGGAGGATAGTTTAAGAAGCGTGGGGCTTTGGGAAGAGCTTGGTGGCAGACTTAGAGATAATGCGTGTAAGCTGTCAGGTGGGCAGCAACAGAGGTTGTGTATAGCGAGGGCTATTGCTGTAAGGCCTACAATGTTGCTGATGGACGAGCCGTGTTCTGCATTGGACCCTGTAGCAACGGGTGTTGTTGAGAATCTGATTAGAGACTTAAAGAAGAACTTTGCGATAGTGGTTGTTACGCATTCCATAAAGCAGGTGAAGAAGATATCTGATAAGGTTATCTTTTTCTCAGGAGGTAGGGTTGTTGAACAAGGTGCCACTCAAGAGGTTTTTCAAAATCCCAAATCAGACGTAGTTAAGGGTTATCTTGAGGAACATCCATAGGATTTAGCATTCTTTATTTCACATAGCGCTATGGTGGATCCAAAATGTAACCGTGGACTTTCGTGATGGTTGCATACTAGCTCCATCGAGTCAGTTCTTGTTGTAGGCTATTGTTGCTGATTGACTTTCTAATGAGTTGCATCAGGTCGTTCATGAACTGTATGTTGTGTATGGTTATTAATGAATAGGCTAGTAGCTCCTTTGCCTTCAGTAGGTGGTGTAGATATCCTTTTGAATGTGTTCTGCATGTATAGCAGATGCAATCTTGCTCTATTGCATCTGTACTGGTTCTGAATTTTGCGGAATTCAGGTTTATGTATTCTCTTCCATGCATATCTCTGTTCTCGGGTTTTACGAGAGCAGCTCCATGGCGTGCAATTCTTGTAGGATACACGCAGTCGAAAGTATCGATACCCTGTAGGACTCCGTGAAATATATCTATTACGTTCCCGATGCCCAAGAGGTGTACTGGACGAGTTTTATCGAGCATATTGTAAGTTAGAGACACTATATCGTACATCTGTTGCTTACAGGCACCAAGAGATCCTCCTATTGCATGTCCGAAGAAAGGAGAATTATTTGCGAACTCACAGCTAGTCTTACGTAGGTCAGGATACACACCTCCTTGTATCACGCAGTATAGGGCTTGTGATCCATCGTCTGTGCTTTTAAAGGCTTCTAGAGATCTCTGTGCCCACCTGGTGCTCATAAGCATGGACTGATTTGTGTATTCATAGCTTGTGTGGAATGGAGTGCACTCATCCAGCACTACCACCAAATCTGCTCCTAATTTGCGCTGTATTTCTACAGATCTTTCGGGGGTGAGGTGGTAGGTACTACCGTTTATATATGATCTAAAGCGCGCGCCACTTTCATCAATTTTTATCAGGGACGTACCTGATGATTTGCGTAACTTCCCTTTAAGTTCTTCGGAGACAGAACCATAACCTAGGCTGAAGATTTGATATCCACCTGAGTCTGTAAGCATGGGGCCGTTCCAGCCCATCATTTTGTGCAAGCCACCTAGTGATTCAACTACTTGCTCTCCGGGTTGCAGCATAAGATGGTAAGTGTTAGATAGAATGATTTGAGTGCCGCATTCTTGCACATCTTGTATTTTTAGAGACTTTATGGAGGCCTTGGTAGCGCAGAAAATGAATGCTGGAGTAAAAATAGACCCGTGAGGAGTTGTGATTGTACCAACTCTTGCTTTTCCGGATTCTAACAGAACTTTAAAGTTAAAATTTCTATACATAAACACGTTACAGGTGGTAGGAAAAGTGTGGATAATAGTAGGGTATTAATGCATATTTTGCATCAAAAATTAGCTATAACAGCAGAGTACACTGTTTCATGAATGCAAATCTATGTCTCAATACCCGAATTGAGATACGAAGTATGTTATTCACATTCGTGCGAGCTGTTTTACAGCAGCGATGCGGGTACGTGGTAATACACATTATGACATATGGTGTTACAATCCTCAAAAACCTGAATTATGTTACAGGAGATTTATCCTTAGTGTGACATACCCAGCACTTACACTAAAAATCTATGCCTTATTTTGCATAGCAGGATGATAGAAAGGGTAAGGTAGCACTTTTCGTGCGCATCCTAAATATAGCATATGCATGCAGCGTGGCTGAAAAATGTGCGTAATCTTGTGAAAGTGCTGTTGCGAATATTTGTTTTCTGGGTGATAATCAAGACTTTGGTCAATAAGAGTTGTGCCATGGCTGTACCTAAGAGAAAAAAGTCCAAGTCGCGTCGCAATATGCATCGCTCTCATCTTGGGCTTGTAGCACCAAATGTGGTGATTGATCCCACAACAGGAGAGTATAAATTATCACACCATGTGTGTTTGGGTGGATATTATAACGGAAAACAAGTAGCAAAATCGAAAGTGTAGTTGTCCATGACTGAGATACGGGATGATAGTATATCTATAGCGCTTGATGCCATGGGGGGCGATTCAGCGCCAGACGTGGTAATTGAAGGGGCAAACTTAGTATTATCGGGGGTTGTTCCTTGTGATGGAAAGGTCCATTTCAGCATTTACGGTAAAAAAGAGGAAGTGCTTCCTGTACTCGCTAAATATAAGCTTGTAGAGGCCAACAGCGTGTTTGTAGATGTTTCAGATGCTGTATCGTCCTCAGATAGGCCTTCTTATGCCTTAAGGCACCGTAGGCGTTCTAGTATGTGGCATGCGGTGGAGGATCTTAAAAAGGGATTGGTATCTGCTGTGGTCTCTGCGGGGAATACTGGCGCTCTTATGGCAATTTCCAGACACTTATTAGGTACTATACACAGCATAGATAGGCCTGCTATAGCGGTTGCTATGCCATCGCAAAAGAGTAGCTTTGTGGTTTTGGATATAGGGGCGAACATAGAATGTAGTGCGGATGCGTTGTTGCAGTTTGCGATTATGGGTGTAGCTTTTGCTAAGGCAATATTGGGAAGAACTGATCCGAAGGTTGGGTTGCTGAACGTAGGCTCGGAAGAGGTGAAGGGCACTTATGCTGTGCAAGAAGCATTTTCGTTGATGAGGGCTGCTAAATCCAAGATGGATTTCTATGGGTACATAGAAGCCGAGGAGGTTTTCAAGGGGGAAGTAGACGTTGTGGTAGCGGATGGTTTTTCCGGGAACATAATGCTAAAAACCACTGAAGCTGTAGCAAATTTGCTTATGTCTCTGTTCAAAGGTGTCGTAAAGTCTTCTATCACGGCTAAGATTGCTGCATGTATGTTAAAGCCAAGTGTGCGTAAAACTATGGAGCTGGTAGATCCTAAGCTGTACAATGGTGCTATGCTTGTAGGGTTGAATGGTGTCGTAGTTAAGAGTCACGGATCTGCGGATGGCAAGGCTTACGCTTGTGCGATTAAAACTGCTGTGCATTCTGCGCGTTATGCTATAGTTTCAAAGATAGCTTCGGAAATAAGTGAAATGGGGTGATGAAAGCTGTATTGTGTGGAGTAGGGTCCTTTTTGCCGCATAAGGCTGTTACGAATGAGGATTTGTCGCTGATTGTTGATACTACAGATGAGTGGATATTTCGTAGGACTGGTATAAAGCGCAGGTATTTGGTAAGTGAGGGAGAAGCTACGTCCGATATGGCTGTGAAGGCGGCGGAAGCTGCGCTCAGTGATGCAGGAGTTTCTGCGGAGGAAGTGGATCTTATTGTTGTTGCGACTTCTACTCCGGATTCTACTTTGCCGAGTTGTGCCACTATGGTGCAGGGAAAGCTTGGCTGTACGAAGGCGTTTGCTTTTGACATGAACGCTGCGTGCTCGGGTTTTGTATATGCGATTTCTGTTGTTGATAGTTTGATAAAAACTGGTCAAGTTGGGGTTGCTTTGCTAATAGGCGCCGAGTCTATGTCTAAGATAGTGGATTGGCATGATAGGTCCACTTGTGTTTTGTTCGGTGATGGTGCGGGGGCATGTGTCTTCAAGGGAGATGGAAAAGCCTCAAATAGGGGTATTGTCGATACAGCGCTGTATACGGATGGGACACTGGGTGATATTCTGTACACGGATGGAGGGGTTGCTTCTACCTGTACGGCAGGCCATATACGCATGAAGGGAACGGTTTTATTTGAGCACGCTATCTTGAAATTGTCATCATCAGTTGAAGGGTTGCTTAAAAAGAATGCTATAGGCATTGATGCGATTGATTGGTTTATTCCTCATCAGGCAAATGTGAGAATTGTAGACTTGGTTGCCAAAAGGCTCGGTATTTCTCAGGATAAGGTTGTGCTTGGAATAGGTGATCACGCAAATACTTCAGCTGCGTCAATTCCTTTGGCTATGAGTGATGCAAGGAGAGATGGTAAATTGCAGGAAGGGCAGCTTGTATTACTTGCGGCTATAGGCGCGGGGGTGACTTGGGGTGCTAGTTTGATAAGGCTGTAAGACGTTTTAAGGTGATATCTTTAGGCTGCTCTTCTTGGTGATACTACAGTTCAGTGTTTAGCAAGCTGAGAGATTTTAGTGTAAGGGAAAGACTGAGGTGGTATGTCCTTACTTAAAGGATAGAAAGGGTGTAAAGCTTGAATCTCGCAAGTTTGGCTGGATGCAGCCAATTCGCTATTGCAAAGAAACTTATACGTGTAATCCATGAAATGTACGTAATTCCATGGAAGATCATTGTGCTCGTATATGGAAATTCGGCAAATTTAGTGGGTGTAATGGAGGTTATTGTCTCTACCTTCTTGTATAAAGGTTGCTCTTCCTTTTTTGAAATAGCATTTTCTTGTATTGGGTTTAAGGACAACATGCTTGTAGCTATGGAAGGCAGTGTTGGTTACGGTATTGGTGGTGCCGGGGTTGAGCTTGAGCGAGCGTTTCAAGACCAAGGGTATAAGGGATAGAGGAAGAGTATTATTAGAGAGGATGAAACAGTATATCTACTAGCTAAGGAGTTAGCTTATGATGTTGTTACTGGACAGACTGATAACCTTGCTGCTGCTCTTGCCAAAACCTCGGGTAAAGATATCGTTCAGTTTGCTAAGGCGGTTGGGGTTTCTCATTCCGGCATTGGTGAGAAGGTTTGTAAGACGAAGTCGCATAGCGGAGCTAGTAATTATGGTAAGTACGAAGAAACAACACATACCACGAGGGACAGCACAAACCATGGTACGTCGTTGTGTGGAGATTATGGGGCTTTAAGTAGCCACGGCAATGGCAGCACAGTACCTGAAGTATTGAAGGACTTTGTAGAGAAAACGCTCTTAAATAATGGTAGTAAGAACTGGCCGACATCCACAGGTGGAAAGACGGCACCAAAACAAAACGACAACGCCAAAGCCGTAGCTAAAGATCTAGTAGCTCTTAATAGTGATGAAAAAACCATAGTAGCAGGGTTATTAGCTAAAACTATTGAAGGTGGGGAGGTTGTAGAAATCAGGGCGGTTTTTTCTACCTTCGTAAGCAACAGGAGGCGAGTTGCTATGACTTCACCCCTTGTTAACTTGGGGATAGCAGGTTTTGAATATAGCTAGTGCTTTGGAGGCGCGTAACAGTAATCTAGTATCTGAGACTTCTGGTACTATTATCAGGTATCTGGTTTATGTAAGGATCAGCTATTGAGAATATAATTTCAGCTATGAGAGACGTGACATGTTGCTCGTGTTGATGAGATTAGGGTGGTTTCTTAATATCTTCATCATGGTTAATTTGAGAGAGGAAGTTCATGATAGTTATTGCGCTTTGAAGTGAGAGTGGATGCTAAGGCATAATTATCCCGTGACCTTGGATTTGTGGCTAGGTACTAAGTTTGATATCTGGAGCTCTTATACTTATTGGATACACAGGGTAAGGAGATAGTTCAAGTGCTGTTGAAATTTCTCATCCCAATGTTGTAGTGCCGCTTTATATATTTAAGTCAATTTCGGTTGTGTCCCGTGTGGATACTATTGCAAGAGTGGTAAGGTTGCATTGTGTAATGGTGGCTACTTCTTAAGGCGCATTTTTTTGAAAAAAGCTTTTAGTAGTTCGGCATTCTCTTGCTCCAGGAATCCGCCATATACTTCAGGGACGTGCAAGCAATATTTGAGAACTTGGGCTCCGTTTTCTATGCCACCTAGCTTTTCATTGCATGCACCGAAGTATATTCTTCTGATTCGTGCTAGAGATATAGCCTGTGTACACATCGCGCAGGGTTCTAGGGTTACATAAATATCGCAACCATCAAGTATATGAGTGGATAGAGCTTTGCATGCCATGCGAATAGCAACGATTTCAGCATGGGCTGTTGGGTCTGTGTTTTGAATGGTGAGATTGTGTGCTTTGGCTATAATAACTCCATTGCGCACGACCAGCGCGCCCACAGGTATTTCTCCGGAGGATGAATTGGCTTCTTCCATCGCTATTTTCATGTAGGCAGAAGCTCGCATGTTAAACAATATACTGCGCAAAGTGTTCGAAGGTAGGGCCAGGCATGACCAATGCAAACGGTTGTAACATGTAATACTGCACTGAATATACAGGTACAAGAGGCAAGCAGCCAATATCTTTCTCATTTCAGCTGCATTGTGTTAGAATAAGAGGGGGTTGTTATGTCTTGAAAAGTCATGATTTTTAAGGTTTCGACGGGTTTTTTCATTGTCATCGCGGGCTTTTTGTGTCTTGGCTTTTTGGGGCTATGCTTTAAGTTTTTGCGGGATTATGTTGAGCGATTGTTCAGCGTGCAAGATGAAGAGGAATCCCTTACTGATGAAGAGAAGCATAAGCGTTATCTTGAGAAAAAACACAGAGAGATTGCGAAGGAGAGGGTTAATGCTAAATTCTTGCATAAGAGCTCTGAAGTGCATGCTGAATATCAGGATATTGTAAAGATTATAGGGTTGATGGAGCCTATAGGAAGATGGACGCGCTTTGTGATGTCAGAGAAGCGCCAAAAGCTTATAGGTATGAAACCTAGTCAGCTACAGAATGGGTTTTGGCAGATGCTGGTCAGCATGAAGGGGATGTATCAGGGCAAACACAAGGGGAGGTCGCGGTGAGATGTGTGGTTTGTGCTTGATTATGGATTTAGGATGGCAGTCGTAGTTTTTGGGGGATTTAGTGCATAGCTCAGAAGAAAAGGGCTTGATGAAAAGTATTGCTCACTTGCCTAACAATGTAGAAGCAGAGCAGATGCTGATAGGTGCTATGCTCCGTGATAATAGGATCTGTGATGCTCTTGAGGATATGATCAGCTCGGAAGTATTTTATGATCCGTTACATGGACGCATTTTTGATCAAGTAGTGAAGATAAATAAGAGGGGTCTTTCTGCAAATGAGATAAGTCTCAAGATGTTTTTTGACAATGATGAGGCGCTACTTGAGTGTGGAGGAGGGGAATATCTCGCAAAGATTGCGGCTAAGGCTAGTGTAGTTTTTGACATCAGGAGTGTAGCGAGAGTAGTTTTTGATGCGCATCTTAGGCGATGTTTGATTTCTCTTGGTAGCGATATTGTTGGTAAGGCATACGATTATGATTCCGATAACCCAGCGGAGCAGCAGATAGAAAATGCTGCGCAGAAGCTTTTTTTATTGGGGAATAAGGGGAAGGCTGATAGGAATTATCACACATTTGCGACGCTGATAGGAGATGTTAGGAAAAAGATTGAGTCTGCCAGACATAATAAAGATGCTTTACAGGGGATTACGGTAGGTCTAAAAGACTTGGATTTATTGCTGAATGGATTGCAAAATTCAGATTTGATTATTTTGGCTGCGCGGCCTTCTATGGGAAAAACAGCTTTGGCTTTGAATATGGCTCTTAGTGCGTGTAAGTCGCTAAAGGAGAAGGGCAGAGTGTAGGTTTTTTCTCTTTGGAAATGTCTGCGGAGCATATAGCATCTAGGCTTATATCCATTGAGTCAGAGATCAGCTCATACAAAGCTTTATCCGGCAAAATAAGCAGTGGAGACTTACAGCAAGTTTTAAGGGCTAGTGAAAATATATGTGATCTACCGCTAGTTATAGATGATTCTTCTGCGTTATCGATTAGTGGGCTTAGGACAAGGATCAGGAGAATGCACCAGCTGCATAATGTGGGGGTGATTTTTATTGACTATTTGCAGCTTATTAAGGGAACCACCAAAAGGAGTGGTGATAATAGGGTGCAGGAAGTTTCTGAGGTGACTCAGGGGCTAAAAGCTATAGCTAAAGAATTGAATGTTCCTTTGGTGGCACTCTCTCAGCTATCAAGGCTTGTTGAACAGCGGGATGATAAGAAGCCGCAGCTGTCGGATCTTCGTGATTCGGGAAGTATTGAGCAGGATGCTGACGTAGTGATGTTTTTATATCGCGAGGAGTATTATGAGCTTAGAAAGCAGCCTACTGAAGGGACTCCTAAGCATGCAGAGTGGCAGATGAAGATGGATTCTATTAGTAATCTTGCGGACGTTTTTGTTTCCAAGCAGAGAAATGGTCCTATTGGTAATGTGAGGCTATTCTTTGAACCGGAGAAGGGTAAATTCCGCGATTACACGGCGCGCTATGGTATGTACGATCAGAGTTAGTCTCTCAGGTTATCCAAGCTGTGATGTAGGAGTAAGCACGGTATTATTTGGATATATAAGCCATATAGTTCTCGCATTGTTTGGTGGGATATTGCTGCAGTGTTCTACCTTGCTTGTAGGGACGTATTTTTTAAATTGAGTTTTTAGGGTATATGCCTGTGAGTAGGTATGTTATGGAGTCATTCGGTACTGTAGTGAAACACGTAATCTAGGCAGAAGGGCTCACTGTATTCTGGCAACGATTTTGTCATGTGAATTTCGGCATTGTAAATTTTGGTAAATGTATCTAAAGAAGCCGTGTTATTACTGGCTGTTAGGTCTAAAACTTCCGCCATTAATTTATAGCGGTTTCTGAAAGATTCGAAGTTTCACTGTACTTTTGATGAGCAGTTAGGGAGTAGGAGCATACTGTTAATTTCACGATTATATACAGAAAATTTTTGTATATAGCGTGAAACCAGATGGTAAACTTCCTGACTTCCTGACTTCCTGACTTCCTGACTTCCTGACTTCCTGACCCCCCCTTCCTGACTTCCTGACTTCCTGACTTCCTGACTTCCTGACTTCCTGACTTCCTGACTTCCTGACTTCCTGACTTCCTGACTTCCTGACTTCCTGACTTCCTGACTTCCTGACTTCCTGACTTCCTGACTTCCTGACTTCCTGACTTCCTGACTTCCTGACTTCCTGACTTCCTGACTTCCTGACTTCCTGACTTCCTGACTTCCTGACTTCCTGACTTCCTGACTTCCTGACTTCCTGACTTCCTGACTTCCTGACTTCCTGACTTCCTGACTTCCTGACTTCCTGACTTCCTGACTTCCTGACTTCCTGACTTCCTGACTTCCTGACGGGGAGGATAATCTGTGCTAGGTTGTATAACTTAGAGAGCAGAAAATGTCGGTAGTGATGTCTAAAATGAGTAGAAGTTAGAGACCTTCTTAGGAATTTGGCTCATATTAGAACTTGTCATTTCTCCTTGGCATGTGAGAGCTCTCATCGTATTTTATAGGAAGACTTGTGTTTATGAAGCGCTATTTTCTTAGGTATACAGCACTCTAGAGTGGCTAATGAAATCTTATAGTTACACTGTATGCCTTCTTCCATGGCATAAAACAGTTGCATTATATCCATGACTTGCGGCTCTAAGAGCATTATAAATGAGTGCTAATTCAGTAAGCATTTTTGTAGCAGAAGAATGCCTTATTCTGTCTTAGGTTTCGCGAGAAAATACTCTTTGGTGTCGATATGTGAATAAGATATTGTGAAATGCGATCTTGAGTATGATCCATTTTCTCGAGTCACTAGGGAGTGTACAAATGCGATATTTTGCTAACTTAGTGGTATGATACAGTAAATATTCTATGATTTGCATGCATGCTACAAGAGTCTACCCTTCCTTTAAGGTATTTGCCCGAAAGCAAGTGCTGTGATATCTGTCTCTTGTTATAATTTCCAGCGGTATGTTTAAAGTAGTTGTATGGTAAAAACTGCAGGTATAGCTGGAGCGGGATTGGTAGGGAGAATCTTAGCGCTTGTGTTACTTAGAGATGGGTGGCGTGTCACTATTTTTGATCGAGATGATACCATAGGCAAGGCAAGTTGTGGCTACATTGCTGCAGGCATGCTTTCTCTATACTCAGAAGCAGAAAATACAGGTGATTTGGTAATAGACTTAGGATACAGATCCATGGAGCTGTGGCCGCAGATTCTTAGTGACATAGGCGCTGAATTTTGCCTACAGACCTCGGGTAGCGTCATGGTTGCACATGCTGCGGATTTATCAGATCTAGAAATGAAGTGTGCTATTATCAGGAATAGATTTCCCGATGTGTTTAGTGAATTGCGCATCACTAATAAAGTATACGAGTTAGAAGAAGGCATTTCAGCCCCCTATGGAATGTATATAAAAGACGAAGGTAGCATTGATAGTATCAATCTCTTTAAGTGCCTGGAGCGCGCACTCAGGGATTATGGTATTACGTGGTATAGTAACGTCAATGTACTCAAAGTGCAGTGTGCGGAAATTGTTACTGAGCAGGGATTGCATACGTTTGATTTTGTATTTGATTGTCGAGGGGTAGGTGCAAAATCTGAAGTTGCTGGTTTGCGGGGTGTGCGAGGAGAAGCAATATTGGTTAAGGCTCCAGGAGTGACTATAAAACGTGCAGTACGCATGATGCACCCTAGATATAGTGTTTATGTTGTTCCTCGGCAGGAGAACATGTTCATTGTTGGTGCTTCAGAGATAGAGAGTTGTGACTATTCCGAAGTATCAGTGCAGTCAGCCTTAGAAATGCTTTCAGCGATATACTCACTACATCGAGGATTTGCTGAAGCAAGAATATTAGACATGATGTCTGCATGTAGGCCGGCCTTCCGTGACAATGTTCCCAGAGTATTAGTGGAGGACAGAGCGATAAGAATAAACGGTTTATACAGATATGGTTATCTTTGTGTTCCGGCAATAGTAGAAGAAGTACTGTCATTATTGAACGGTGGCACTTTAAATCACCAAGCTTTATTTTCCAAAAACTAAGCCAAGTGCTCCACAGGCTGATGAGTAGGTCCATCCTCGCCAACCCCTATGGAGTCATGAGTCATTACGTAAATAGCCTGAAGAGCCATTAAAGCAGATAATCGTATTGCAGGCCTACAGTAATCAGAAAACACCAAAAAGGTTCCGCCATAAGGAATAACCCCAGCATGAAGAGCCATTCCATTCATACATGCGGCCATGGCATGCTCTCTTATACCATAATGAATGTATGACCCAGAGAAATCTTCCTTCGTAATAGGCTTCATCCAACTAGCTTTAGTATTATTAGAAGAAGTTAAGTCCGCAGAACCCCCTACAAGATTATTCACCCTTTGCGAGAAAAACTCCAGCGCTCTACCAAAGGACTTTCTAGTAGCTTCAGCAAAACCTAGATCTCTAAAATGCTCATCTAAACCTTCTGAATTGCATCAATAGATAATAGCCTAATGGCACTTGCCATCTCAGTTAGCTGAGTAGAATACTGCACAGCAGCGCTGGATTAGAAGCATCGCCCCTGTGCGTGAGCTAGAGAAAAAGTATGCAGATTCTGCAGGAGGTGAAGGTGTTCTAAGAGAGCAGATTACAGAAGGGCAATATGCTCAGGGCACTACGAATCTTGCTGTAAGCTCTAGGAAGGTAGAGCTTACGGCTACAAAATATTCTCAAAAGGAGTGCCTTCAAGAAGCGGTAAATTCTACAGATGTGGTTGAAAAACCTGTGCTAATCAGAAAGACCACTACTAGTAAAGCTGTAACTGGAGAAACTGCTAGAGCATCGACTTCTAAAGATCTAGACGCGAGATCTGCACAAGTGTATGAGCTAAGTGCTTGATATTCAGACGCTATAACGAGAAAGAATGCTGAAAAAAGGGAACGGGGACTTAACCACGCAGTTAATCCTGAAAAATCACCACTTTCGATATTTTCCAAAACAGCAACTTTCGGATCATCAATATAAGAAAAAATTTGTGTAGCAGTTATTGCACCTAGTACCTTACTCGGTAGATACCCAAAACAGCTACTCACCCAGTAATCGTCTTGCTCTTTATTTTATGGAGCTGGTAGCAGAAATAGTGAGGCTTTGTTTCCAATATCACATTCGTAGGGGTTTATGTGGTGCAGATATGTTATATCTGTAAAGTGGTGATGTATATGAAAGGTACTGTTCCTGAAAATATGAGATAACACACTGGGACGTAAAGTACCAAGGTAAAGTCTTTTGAATGTGCGCTGTACATAGAGTGTAACTTTTCTCAATTGCGTACTGAGCGTTTCCCAACATAAGAGCAGGGAACATAGCTTGGTAACAAAATGCTCAAGGTGCGCGAAAGCAGATACTCCTAAAACCGCAAACTACAGAATATACTATACGCCCAAGTTCTTTTCACCTAGTGAATCATCGATCTATGTGTTTTCCTCAGGATCGCTATCCATCCACAGCTCTAAGATTTTTATGGTAGAGTTGTCAAAGTCTGCATCCATGCTTAATCCGGCTAAAAGATCAGGAGGAACTATAACAGACCTCATACTGTCAGATTGCAGGTCTACCGCAGCTAAATCCAATGCTATAGGTACTTGTCGTGCACCCACAGTGAATTTTGCCTTTAGGTTCTCATACAGAACGTTACCAGAGGCATCCCTAACATTATACACCACCGATACCTTATCTCCACATCGTGACACAGTGATCGGTTCCTTATAGTCGTAATCTGTTCTCACCTTATCAAAAACCATGAAACGCTCTAAAGCGCTTGCAGAAGGCTCTGAGGAGTCTATTGATGTTAAATTAACATAGTAGCTAAGAGCATCTCCATCATTGTTAAGAGTTACCACTCGACTACCATCAGCACGCATGCCAATCATACCTTGATTAAGTGCAGGCACTTCATGTGTTCCAAGCTGAAAGTTGAGATGTAATACACTGTTCTTAACTCTTTCCGCTAACTCCGTTTGAGATAAGGTACCAATTTTCTCCCGATCCGAGGCTGACGATTGTACCACCATCGCAGTGACCATTTGACCGCACACTACTGAGGATCCTTGGCCTTCTTGCACATCATTGAAAGAGAAGCTGACTTTCGGTGGTAACTTAAGTGTCAAACTCTTGAAGTAGTCCTCAAGGCCTTGATCTTTGATGTACTGGTCTATTCGTGCTTCTAATATTGGACGTATTAATGAAACGCCTATCCGGTACCCAAGGCTATTTGAGTTCTCCACACTAAGGGAATAAGGCTTATCGGCAGTATAGCGCGCTTCATTCTCTGTGAGAAATACGGAAACCACTCTCAGTACAAGAAATAGTGCAGAAACCACTACAGCAATCTTGAGCACCCAGCATGTAATTCTTTTCATAAGTCACAAATTTCTTATAAACGCAACAAGTTCCTTCAACACTGCGGTATCTTCATCAATTCTTTCTAGATACTCCTCGCTTTGATGTAACAAATAGTCTATGTATTCAAGCGTCTTTTCCCTACCTAATATGCGAGCAATGTTCAGGCAGCTATCATCTTCATTTATATCACATAAATCGTCCTTAGCTTGAAATGCGCACCCCAAGGTCTCACCATAGGATGCCAATGCTTGCTGGTTGGCAGTAGAAACCTCAGCTAGTATTGCTCCAGATTCACATGCAGCAGAGAATAATCGAGCTGTTTTCAATTTGTGAATTTGCTTTACAGCCTCCAGTGAGGGTTCTAAATTTCCCATATCAAGTGCTTGTCCTGCAACCATACCACGGTGCCCACAGGCATCGGAAATAACTCTGATTATAGCGCATTTAACAGTGCAACTTTCATCCATGGAAGACAATAATTCAAACGTTAACGTCAGCAAAGCGTCCCCTGTGAGGAGTGCTAACGCTTCTCCATGCTCTATATGGCAACTATTCTTACCCCTCCTAGTAGGCGCATTATCCATAGATGGTAAGTCATCATGTACAAGGGAGTAAGAGTGAAGCACCTCAATTGCAAGACACAGGGGCAAAGTTCTCTCTATGCTTACACCAAAGGTTTGAGCAACGGAACTTGCAAGAAAAGCACGCAGACACTTACCTGGAGGGAGTATACAATAGCCGATTGCGTCTACCAGGCCTGCAGCAGGCCCTCCAGTGACCTGCGTTTCAATGAGTTTTGTAAGCTCTTTTCCTACCAAATTAGAGAAGTCTTTCACGCGTTCCTTTATGTGGCAACGCATCATTACATAATCCTCACCCATAAGAGACAACTAATATACAGCAGTTTGTTAGTATTACCAGGTTTTTACGTGTTAGTCATATCAGCAAAAATTATTCTAGGGCTCTACTGATAGTTTTGTATCTTGAATATTTTTCTCTTTTCAAGATGTGTCATTATCTGCTAAGTTGTGAGGGATTTGTGTTCCTGAATCAGCACAGTGTGATAGGTTTTAGCCGGGTGCGAGATTTGTTGTTGCACTGTGAAAAAAGTAGCAGGAATTTTGTTTGACTGTAACGGCATTGCTGAATATATTTGTGGTAGTTATGACTCCTTCGTCTAGTGGTCTAGGACCCCACCCTTTCACGGTGGTAACGCGGGTTCGACTCCCGTGGGAGTCACTCCTTAAGCCGTGCCAGCTCAAGAGTGCGCGTAGGTTTTTTCCGTTTACATTTTTTTCTCTTGCGGTTTGTCGTCAGGGGTGGATTAACTTGTGCCTTTTTTTCTATGCATACTGTATATCGTGCTAAATTTCTGATATAGATACTGTATGTGTTATACGAAGGAATTGAGACCCAGATTTTGTCTCAGTGATAATGGTAGTTGGGGTATATAACGTGTCGCAGATTGTTATAGATTACACTCGTGA
Organism: Anaplasma phagocytophilum str. Webster; assembly: GCF_000964685.1. Taxonomy (GTDB): domain Bacteria; phylum Pseudomonadota; class Alphaproteobacteria; order Rickettsiales; family Anaplasmataceae; genus Anaplasma; species Anaplasma phagocytophilum. The sequence goes on along the minus strand of NZ_LANS01000001.1, from coordinate 195,255 downwards.
TGATAACCTTACGAATTTTGGCAAGGCTGTTTTGTCAGATCGGTATTTATTAGAGAAGGAAGATTATCAGCAGCTTTTTGTGCGGGTGGCGCAGTATTACTCGGATGATAGCCAGCATGCTCAGAGGTTATACGATTACATGAGTAAACTTTGGTTTATGCCGGCCACTCCGATATTGAGTAATGGTGGCACTAGTAGGGGGTTGCCTATATCGTGTTTCTTGAATGAGACAGAAGACAGTCTTGCGGGAATATTGAATTTGTGGAACGAGAATGTATGGTTGGCCTCTCGTGGTGGTGGAATAGGCAGCTATTGGGGTAATTTGCGTTCTATAGGTGAAAGAGTTCGGGGAAGTGGTAAGACTTCGGGCATAATCCCTTTCATTGTTGTACAGAATGCGTTAACTCTTGCTATTAGCCAGGGTTCTTTGCGTCGTGGTAGTTCGGCCGTATACCTTCCTGTGTGGCATCCTGAGATAGAGGAGTTCTTGGATATAAGACGGCCAACAGGGGGAGATCCCAACAGAAAGGCTTTGAATATTCATCATGGTGTGTTGTTGTCTGATGAATTTATGGAAGCTGTGGAGCATGATAAGACGTGGGATTTGCTTAGTCCTAAGGATAAGTGCGTGATTTCCACGGTAAAAGCTCGGGATTTGTGGATCAAGATATTGACGACTAGGGTAGAGACGGGAGAGCCTTATATAATTTTTGTAGATGCAGTTAATAGGTGCAAGCCCGAGATATACAAAAAGCTAGGCTTAGACGTGAAGATGTCGAACCTATGTACGGAGATTACTCTTACTACGGGTGAAGATCATTTAAAGAAATCCAGGACAGCGGTGTGTTGCTTATCTTCGCTGAACCTGGAATATTATGATATGTGGTGTGGCAATCCTCAGTTTATAGAGGATGTTATGCGGTTTTTGGATAATGTACTGACAGATTTTGTGCAGAAAGCACCTACAGAGCTGGAGAGGGCTAGGTATTCTGCAATGCGGGAGCGTAGTATTGGCATAGGTGTAATGGGCTTTCACTCGTTTCTACAGAGCAAAATGGTACCTTTTGAGTCTTTTGCTGCAACTATGTGGAATAAGAAGATCTTTTCGTATTTAAAAAGCCAGGCTGATGCCGTTTCACGCAAGTTGGCTCTTGAAAAGGGGGCGTGTCCTGATGCTCAAGATGCAAACGAGATGGAGAGGTTTGTGCACAAACTTTCTGTGGCGCCTACTGCGTCTATATCTATCATAGCTGGTAACACTTCGCCTGGTATAGAGCCGTATGCGGCCAATGTGTTTACCCACAAGACTCTTACTGGTTCGTTCATAGTGCGCAATAAGTTTCTACAGGAATTACTGAAATCTAAGGGTAAAGATGATGATCAGGTTTGGTCGTCGATATCCACGAATGAAGGGTCTGTGCAGCATTTAGACTTTCTCACTGACCACGAGAAGCTTGTTTTTAAGACGGCGTATGAGTTGGATCAGCGTTGGGTTATAGAGCATAGTGGCGATAGGACGCCATATATATGTCAGGCGCAGTCAGTGAACATATTCCTTCCGGCTGGTGTACACAAGAGATATCTGCATAAGGTGCATTTCTTAGCGTGGAAGAAGGGTCTGAAGAGCTTGTATTATATGAGGTCTAAGTCAGTTCAAAGGGCAGATAAGGTTTCTCATGAAGTGAATGGAGCTGCAGCGGTGGTGCCTCGTAAGCAGCTAACTAATTTCAGCTACGATGAGTGTTTGTCCTGTCAGTAACGCTGGGGTATTGCGTGAAGAGCGGTGACTAGGCGAGAGTGGGAACTTTATTTACGGCTATAAGGTGATGCTGTGCGAGAGTATTAGGGAGCTTTTCTCGGCGTTGGAACCTGGCAGAAGGATTCTAGGTATAGACTTTGGGGAGAGAAAAATAGGATTGGCATTGAGTGATCCTACCTACCTTATAGCCATACCGCACAGCGTATATCATAGGCGTAACATGCGCCAGGATCTTGGCGAGTTGAGTGCTGTCTTGCGTTCTGAAGATGCTGCTGTTGTGGTTATGGGAAATCCGCTGCAATCAGATGGTTTGGAAGGGGAAATGTGTCAGATTGTGCGTGCATTTGCCCAGAAGTTAATTAAGAAGTCAGGGGTAAGCATATATCTTCACGATGAGCGGTATACCACTGCCATGGCTAGTAGGGCAACGCGTGAAGCAGGTTTGCGCCGGAAGGAGTCTCAAAAGATAGATGATAAGATATCTGCGGCATTGGTTCTGCAACAGGTCTTAGATATTGCGCGAGCAGAGGGTATACAGGCCACGGGTGGTAATAATAGTTGTCTGTGATCGTGCGGCATTAGAATATATACTGATTACTAACGATTACACATTGGGTGCATTTTGGGGTATGCTGTGGTGGAATATGTTGTTCCTTGTACTCTTGCGAGAACTCAATACACATGTGGGTGCCGTATGGAAATGTCGCAACTTGGTTCTACAACAGGTCTTATATGTGTTTTGTGAGAGCAGAGGGTATACAGGCCACGGGTGGTCACGATAGCTGTCTGTGATCGTGCGGCATTAGAATATATACTGATTACTAACGATTACATATGAGGCGCATTGTGGGGAAGGTTATTTCCGCCATTATAGAGACTTTTACACATTCTTGTACCGCGTTGAACTCTTATAATTTGGCCTTGCAGCAGGTTTCAGATAGTGTAATCGCAGGGAGAGCAGGTGGTTAGAGCTTTGATGTAGAGTTTTGCAGCATTATGCTGTGTGCTGGACAATAGTCACATATTCAGTATGTATCAGTGCGTTACAGGCATGCACGATAGGGGGAGATATTGTTTCTGAGACTCCTTTATGAACTATAAGCATGTGCTGCACTAGATATACAACATAGTTCTGCAATAGGTCTTAGATATTGCGAGAGTAGAGGGTATACAGGCTATGGGTGGTAATAATAGTTGTCTGTGATTGTGCTGTGTGGGAATGTTACAACAACGTTCTGATGTGAAATGGCACTGTGTTTAAGAGTGTTTTGAAGCCTGATACCAGGATAGTCTATGATATTACGTTTATTTGCAATGGAGGCGCGTAAAAGCATATTGTTTTTTATTAGCTGATGTGTCTCGGTATATAAGTACACTAGGTATTTGTATTACGGAGGAGAGCATTTGTACGGGCCTAGTGTAAGAGGCACTTATAGTTGTAATACATAATGTATTTTTAGTCCCGTTGAGCTTAGATTTCAGTATAAATTCGTAGGTGTGTAAGTCTGTTATGAGTGTTTCAGTGGCTGAATATAAGGGATAAGCTCGTTTATGGGTTGCGAGTAGCTGGTGTAGGAAAAGCAGCTGTAAATCGCGACATTTATGCGTTGAAACTCCTGGCAGCATATTTTAAGAGTTTCTAAGAAGTTTGTATCATGCAGAGTGGTGCAAACTCACAAGTGGAGTAACAAAAAAGCCCGCATAAGCCATAGAAATAAAACTTTGAAGAGTTTTGACTGCCAGTGCGTGGAATACCTGGTTTCGAGAGTATGTTAAGCGATGTATATGGCACTTTTTTCATAAATTGTGCAGACGTACGGTATGTATGTGGAGTTTTGCACATACAAGGAGCAATATAAAATGAGGAAAAGTCCAAGCAGGGGCTTTTATCCGATAATCAGAGTGTGAGCGCTATCATCCACAATTCACAATTAAAGAGTTTCCAGTGAATTGGATGAAGAAGAAGGTCTCGTCGCTTAACTAGATACACAATCGCTAGCATGGATTTAGCTATAGATGAGTTGTCTTCCAGGAACAATATGTGATCTCTGTCGAGTAGATACTAGGCTGACATGTATTTGCACAAGTTCCTCGATTCTTTGAACATATGCCAATGCATTTGTAGGAAGATCGCTCTCAGACATAGCGCTTAAAGTGCTGCTCTGCCATCCGGGTAAGACCTCATATATTGGCTCCAAAGCGCTCTGTATGTGAGAAGCAGGTTGCTTTACGGAGTCAGATTGTGAGTGTTGTAAAAACAACCTCTTAAAGGTTATAGAGAAGTCGGGAGCGCTAACATCATGTAATCGCTGCGAGCCAGCATGGCGCCTTTTCCCAAAATAAGGTATGCACCATGAAGTACGAGCTATTTGTTTCTTAGAGTACGCAAGGGATTATTTGATCCATATCTACTTGTTTGAGGTAATTGTTTATAAAGGTGAACTCATCCAAGCATTTTCATACCCAGAAAGTGTTCTTGAAACCGCGGTACACTTGAATGTCCTGAGTGCAAAGATACAACGAGGAACTCCAAATGATACGTTACCAACATAGAGACATGCTTTACTAATATGTACCAAACAGCACAACAAAAGAAGCAGTCCTCTACTTAGCTAAGCAGTGACACAATCTCTCTAGTATGACTTAGCGATAGATGAGCTATCTCCCAAGAAAACTATGTGATCTCTGTCGGGACTGGTAGATACCAGGCTGACAGGGATTTGCACAAGTTCTTCGATTCTTTGAACATACGCCAACGCATTGGCAGGAAGATCGTTCTTGGACACAGCGCCTAGAGTGCTGCTCTGCCATCCGGGTAAGACCTCATATATTGGCTCCAAAGCGCCTTGTATGTGAGAAGCAGGTGGCAGATAATTGTAAAATGACTCACCATGTTTATAGCCCACACATATCTTTATTTCACTCAATGTGTCCAAAACATCTAACTTCGTCAAAGCAAGCTCAGTAGCGCCTGATAACAACGCTGCATGACGTACTAGGGCTGCATCAAACCAGCCGCACCTACGTCTCCGCTTGCTCACAGTACCAAACTCTCTGCCTCTTTCGACCATTAAATCGTCCAAATCTCCAGTGAGTTCAGTTATGAACGGGCCATTGCCAACTCTGGTAGTATATGCCTTAGCCAGTCCAAGTACACGAATACTGCCAGGAGAGCCAACTCCGCAACCGATTGGAACACAGCCAGCAAGAGTATTACTTGAAGTTACATACGGATACGTTCCGTGGTCTATATCAAGCAATGCGCCTTGTGCACCTTCAAACAGAACAGTCTTACCTTCGGCGAGTTGTTCGTAAATCATACCCCCTACGTGCTTCATAAACGGCAATACCTTAGGGGCTATGAACAGTATTTCCTCCATAACCTTTTCGCTCTGCAATTCATCCTTATTTGTGGCTTTTCTGAGCAGATTATGGTAGGAGAGCAGGAACTCTACTTTCTCACGAAGCGATTTCTCATCTAACAAATCGCAAAGTCTTATTGCACGACGGCCTATTTTGTCCTCATAGCAAGGCCCGATACCCATGCAAGTTGTGCCTATCGCGTGCACACCACGCAAATTCTCGAGTATCACTTCGGTTTCCCGATGTACGCTGAGCACAAGCGGACATGTCTCAGATAGAGACAAGTTTTCTGGAGTCAACTCAATATTGCTTTCTTGCAACTTTTCAATCTCTCTTACAAGAGCATAAGGATCAAGCACTACCCCATTTCCGATTATGGACTGCTTACCAGGTCGCAACACGGATGACGGCAGCAAACTCAGCTTATAGACCTTACCTTCTATTACTATGGTATGACCAGCATTGCTTCCACCCTGAAACCTGACTACGGTATCGGCATTTTCGGATAGCCAGTCTACTATTTTGCCTTTTCCTTCATCACCCCACTGTAGCCCAACTACTACTATACTTGGCATCGAACGTCCGTAAAAAACACCAGGTCAAGCTAGCAAAATAAAGAAATAGTGTCAACACTGATCGGAGAGAAGCATACCTCTTAGGTATTTTGTCGAGAGTATAAAAACCTCTATGAGTCCGAATTTTGCACGGGATAATATGGCTTATGATGTTTTTCTTTAAGTTAATAAGGAGCATGGTTGTACATCCATGAATTGTATATGTAAAAATATTTACATAATTCCTCGAAAGCATTTGACATAGAAACTGCAAGTTTACTTATTCAATATTCATAATCACCGTACATATACATAATGCTGCAGAAAAAGATCCACTGTGGAGGAATCTCAGTATCACTGCATAAAATGCACAAGCCGTGGCTAGATATCTATTTTATATGTCTTATCGCTACATGGCTCTAACTCTTAAATATTTGTACTCACAAATACGCAACGTGTTTCTTCTTGATGATGCAATCTTCGTGCTACAAACAAAAAGCAAACGCCGTTGAATAATATCTGCGTTTTATGTGGATTCCGGTTACGCCACTCCAATTTGCGATATTCGTAATCACCTGTGTAAAGACGCACGGGTGCTTAAAGATCTATTTTGAGACAATCTCATCACCGGCACAAAATACAGGGCTATTACTTGATTACCTTATTTTATATTGCTCATAGCTGTGCGACTTAGGGTATAACTGTGATCTTCTATATAGAAAAATCAGTATCTAAGCATTCACTGCATTTTCTGACAATTTATAGGAGGATTTGATTTTTATACATGGGCAGAGTGCGTATAGTAAAAGGTTTGCATAAAATTTCACTATTTTTTCATAGCATAAACTGCATTCCCCCCCCCTTAAATGTATTCCAAACAACAAGGAACCATAACGCAGCATCGAGCTACTTAACTTCTACTCCTGGTTTAATAGTAATAGTAGACTTGGTGCAATGCTTCTTATGACAGTATATGCTTTGCGTATTATTCTCTTAACAACAACCAGTTAGTGCCTGTAGATTTGAATAGCAGCAGGTGTGTGCATTGCGAATAACAATGCCGTACATGGCGTTATAAAGTGATTTTCCTCGGTAATTAGGATACAGCTTTTCGCTTCAGATCATGAGTATTAGCACTAGGTGGCAAATATCCGTGTAAGCTCATAATCATGGAAATGCTACAAGTATGCTTACTGTGTATATACCCTCGCCTGACCGTAAGACATGAAAATATATAAGTTGAAGTGCTTGTAGCTGTATTACCAACTGTACTTATTCATGGAACATTGCAGAGCGTCAACTACGGCGCAGTTACATCATGTATATTCAGTACTAAATAGCCATTTGCAAGTTATATGGTGGCTTCAGGCTAAGCTGCAGATTTGTGCGACAGAGTTTCAGCTGTACTACAAATGGAGCGCGGGAGAAAGAATAGGCACCTTGTCGTTTATCTATATCTTTTTTACTTAGTTTTGCTAGACCTCAGGAAGGCGTAATGGCGGCATGATATACAATGCGCGAGACATGGCCATTGTATTGGGAAAGCACGTTGATATTCCAGTAGTGTTGTGTACAGCGACTCCATCACTGGAAACCATGAATAACATACAGCAAAAGAAGTACAATCATGTAGTATTGAAGAGAAGGTTCGGAGAAGCGGTGATGCCAGATATAATAGTGGCGGATATGCGCAAAGACGAACTAAAAAAGGCATGGATGTCTACATGCTTATACGAAAAGATATGTGAAACACTTGCAAAACAGCAGCAAGTAATGTTGTTCTTGAACCGACGGGGATATGCAAGGCTTGTACTATGCAAACAATGCGGACACAAAGTAAACTGTCCAAACTGTTGTACGTGGCTTACGGAGCACAGAGTTTTAGGGGCAATGCTATGCCACTACTGTGCGTATAGTTGCGAGATACCAAGAGAGTGTCCATCGTGCCAAGAGTATAACACCATGAGCCCATATGGTGTGGGTATGGAAAGGATACTAGAGGGTATACAAGAACTCATCGATGCAGAACATTTCACTATTCTGAGCAGTGATATAGGTATACCGGCGAATTCACAATGATGAGAAACTTAGCCACGATCCCAAAGATATGTCACTCTCTCTTCCAAATTAACCCACACCATAGAAAACACAGATAGTGTATCTAGTTAGCGATTGCGCTAGAGAATTCAGAAGCTTCCATGTCCTCACCTTCAGCGGAGGCATTGGAATTTTCGGAGGTAATGGAAGAAGCAACAGGCGCATGCATGTCAGCTACACCACTCCTTGGAATGTGTGCAAACTCCACCACTATCACAGCTCTACGATTTTGCGCGTTGGCTTTCTCAACCTCCTGAGCATCAGTAGAATATACCAAAACCTCTGGTTCCGCCTTTCCCCTAGATTGTGTTGTGACCCTAGGAGCCAGAGATTTATCGCATCCTATGATGAATTGCTTAACGGCATTAGCCCTTTTTTCACCTAACGCAAGACTATATTCTTCAGTGCCGGTAGCGTCTGCGTGCCCAATTACCACCAAATACATGCTGTCATCCTGTCTGAGCTGCTCAACAAGCTCCAGAATTACCTTCTTTCCGGGACCCTTTAGATCGTACTTCCCGATATCGAAATATACTTTCTCAACTTTTTTTGCAAAAGCAACACTGCGGTGACTTCCAAGGTCATGACGTCCAACTCCGACGTTACTATCTGGAAGAAGAGTCCCACAGCTTGTAACACTGAGCAGTGCCAGTAGACAAAAAAACGACGAGCGCCGCAACATAGTAGCACCTCCTCTGCAGTAAACTTACATTAAACAACTGAAAAAGCCATAACCGAAAAGGCCACACACCACGAATAGATCATTGCTTAAAACTACACCAAGTCAAGTAAAATAATTTTTATCTATTTTGCCGATTTGTGGTGGCTTTAGTTGTTATGTGTGCTAAAACTTAGGGTGCATTTTCCTGCATTTCCTCAGCACACCGAGTGGTCTGTGGGTTATATCGCAGCGTGCTGAGTCGATTGGGGTAGCATTTTCTGGGGCTATTAGCTTAGGTGCGTAACTTCCGACGGGTGCGCGTTTTTTGGAAGTAAAAGGTTTCGGTGATTGTGCATATGAAGCAATATAAGTTATTGGAGCAAGTTTTTGTCAAAATACGCAACATAGGTGATGTGATAAATGAGCTCTGCTATGGAAGGCCGTTGGTAGCAGACGGAATGGACAGGATACATACGTTGCAGGAGATTCGGCAAGAGATCATAGAGAGTGAGATTGTCGCTGAGGCCATTAAGGCGTCGCTTTCCAACAAGAGTAAGCTGGGAGATTGGGAAGTAGCAAACTTGCATTGCATAAGCAGATTGCACAGAACCCTTAAGAATGTACCGGCTGATTTGCTGAGTGCTTTAACTACTGCGAGGATAGACTGTAGGAACAGGTGGCTCCTCTTCAGAGAAGGCAGTGAGTCGGCTAAGAATGTAATGGAGCGACTGGTTGATGTAGTAAAGCTCTCGTCAGAAGTTGCGCAAATAAAGTCTGGAGACCTTGGATTAGCGAGTAAGTACGATGTCATGCTAAAAATGCATGATGGTGATATGGATACCAAGAGGATAGATGAAGTTTTTACTGATCTGGGGGCGTTTTATCGGCAGTTTTTCAGTGAAGTGCTAGAAAAGCAGAGTGGGAGCAAGATTCATCTTGCAAAGTCAATAACTTGCGAGAAGCAGAGGTTACTGCATGAGTATCTAGAGGCTTCAATTTATGCTTCCGATGTTTCTTTGATTGACGTTCACCGCAAAGACTACGGGTGTTCAATTTTCAGATGTGAAGATTTTGGTGGTGTTTCCTGCGACGAGCTAGATTATAGGGTAGGGCTTAGGGGAGCGCTTGATAATATAGGGCGTACGCTATACTGCGTGAATTTGCCTAAGAGATGGAGAAGGCAGCCTGTTGGTGATTTCCCCGGAAGTGTGATGTTTGAGGCTCAAGGAATGTTGATGTCTCGACATTTGCTAATGGATAGTAGGTTCATGTCCTTTGTTTTGCCTGCTATGAAAAAGACGTTCTCTCTGCGGGGTAAGGTGGCTGATTCAGGTAATGTACATAGGTACCTTTCTGAAGTCAGGCCAGAGTTACTGCTTGAAAGAGCGGATGAAGTTTCTTCCCTGGCGCATGTAATGTTAAGATGTGCTCTAGAGAAGGAGCTGATAAATGGCGATCTAGCAGTTGAGGACTTGCCTGATGCTTGGGAGCAAGGTGTTAAGTATTACTTCAATCAAGTAACTAAAACAGAACAGGAAGGCCTGTTACAAGACGATTACTGGGTGAGTGGCTGTTTTGGGTATCTGCCAAGTAAGGTACTAGGTGCAATAGCTGCTACACAAATTTTTTCTTATATTGATGATCCGAAAGTTGCTGTTTTGGAGAATATCGAAAGTGGTGATTTTTCAGGGTTAACTGCGTGGTTAAGTAAGTACATATACTCTCACGGTGGACGATATAGCAGTACAACGCTGTTAAAGAAGATCACCGGACGTAGAATTGACGTAGATGCTTATAAAAACCATCTGGTAAATAGATATCTAAGCATGTGAGTGCGTTATGGGAGATGAGAATCAAGGCGCTGTGCAGTATTCTACTCAGCTAACTGAGATGGCAAGTGCCATTAGGCTATTATCTGTTGATGCAATTCAGAATGCTGCTTCAGGTCATCCTGGTATGCCCTTAGGTATGGCTGATGTAGCTGCTGTATTGTTTTCTAAATTTTTGAGATTCAGTGTACAAAACCCAAACTGGATCAATCGGGATAGACTGGTCATGTCTAATGGACATGGTTCCATGCTTATTTACTCCATACTCCATTTATTAGGGTACATCAGCATAGATGATATAAAGAAATTCAGGCAGTTGCATTCCATAACTCCTGGTCATCCCGAATATGAGTGTACACCTGGTATAGAAGCTACTACTGGTCCTTTGGGTCAGGGATTGGGTTGTGCTGTTGGAATGGCTATTGCTGAACGGATGCTTGCGCAGAGATTTGGCGGTGATCTAATTGATCATTACACTTACGTCATGGCCGGGGATGGGTGCTTGATGGAGGGTATTAGTCATGAAGCAGCTTCCTTAGCGGGGCATTTGGGTCTGGGTAAGCTTATAGTTCTATTTGATGACAATGGTATCTCTATAGATGGAAAGATTAGCCTTGCCTCTTCTGATAACGTAGCTGCGAGATTTGCATCATATGGCTGGGATGTCTGGGAAGTAGATGGGCATGATTTTGGTCATGTATATGCTGCTATCGCCTCCGCTAGGGAGACTAATAGGCCATCTATAATAGCATGCAAGACTATTATAGGGAAGTTTATGCGCTCTAAAGAGAATACTTCTGCAGCGCATAGTTGGCCTTTTACGCCTGCTGATGCTCAAGAAGTTAGAGAGTCTCTGGGGCAGGGAGAAAGTAAGGCTTTTGAGGTAAGTACAGATGCTTCTGCTTTGTGGAAAGAAGTTAGGGAAAGAGCGGAGTTGGAGTATGAGTCTTGGCTTAGCAAGTCTGAGCAATGTGACAAAATAGGCGAATTGAATGCTGCTACTACTAAGGGTGTACCTGAGTCTGTATTTGAAGGTTTAGATGAGCATTTTAGAGATCTAGGTTTTGCTGAAGCTACTAGAAAGTCCTTTGGTAGAGCGCTGGAGTTTTTCTCGCAAAGGGTGAATAATCTTGTAGGGGGTTCTGCGGACTTAACTTCTTCTAATAATACTAAAGCTAGTTGGATGAAGCCTATTACGAAGGAAGATTTCTCTGGGTCATACATTCATTATGGTATAAGAGAGCATGCCATGGCCGCATGTATGAATGGAATGGCTCTTCATGCTGGGGTTATTCCTTATGGCGGAACCTTTTTGGTGTTTTCTGATTACTGTAGGCCTGCAATACGATTATCTGCTTTAATGGCTCTTCAGGCTATTTACGTAATGACTCATGACTCCATAGGGGTTGGCGAGGATGGACCTACTCATCAGCCTGTGGAGCATCTTGCGTCGTTGAGAGCTATTCCAAATCTTTATGTTTTTAGGCCGGCAGATGCTGTGGAAGTTTTGGAGTGCTGGGAAATTGCATTGAAGCTTACTAAGTCTCCATCTTTGTTTGTGTTGTCTAGGCAAAATGTGGAACCAATGAGGTCTGAGTTGGGCCGTGAGAATCGCTCTGGGAGAGGGGCGTATATTCTCAGGGAGTTTGAAGGAGATCTTAGGGTTACCATTTTTGCGACAGGTACAGAGGTTGGGGTAGCAATGGCAGCTTGTGATATCCTTCATAAGACTTATGGGGTAGGTACTAGGGTTATATCTATGCCTTGTTGGAGGTTATTTGATCAGCAAGAGAAAAAGTACATTTCTGGGTTGTTGGATAATAATAGTCTTAAAGTAGCGGTAGAAGCGGGTAGTTCTGTTGGGTGGCATAAATACATTGGTAGAGATGGCATATTTATAGGGCTTGATGAATTTGGGGCTTCTGGTAAATGTGAGGATTTATATGCGCACTTTGGTATAACGAAGGAGAATCTGGTTTCTAAGGTGCTGGCTAGGCTGCATCCTGCTGTTTAGGTTCTGTGTGGATGGGAGTGTGACATGCTGAAATTTTCTATTTTTGTTTTGTTGGCATGTGGGGCTGTGATGTTATTTAGAATCGTGAGTGCTCGCAGTGTTTACGACAGAATTCTAGCGGTGAATGTATTTAGCACTTGTGTAGTGATGCTCATTATGCTCCTTGGAGCCATGGGAGGTGCTGTTGAATTGTTTATAGACGTATCGCTGATGTATGCTTGTGTTGGGTTAGTGGCAGCGGTTGGTTTTGCTAGATTTTTTCTCTATAACGGTTGGAGGTAGTTAAGCATGCTTCTTCCTATGATTGGCATGGGGGTTATGGGATTGGGTATAGTTTTCGTTGTTGTTGCTGTTGTGGGAGTGATTCGACTTCCTGATTTTTACTCTAGAGTCCATGCAGCAAGCATACTTGATTCTTTGGGCATGATTCTTATATGTCTGGGTTTGGCAATGCAGTACGGGTTTTCGGTGTTTACATTAAAGACTTTAGTGCTAATTTGTTTATTATTAATTACGAATACTACTATATGTGGCATTTTGACGGGTGCTGCATGTAATTCTAAGGAGAACGACGGGTCGGATAGTTTAGATGTTTTCTAGTAACAATATAATTGACGGCATGTTGCTGTTATTCCTCGTAGTTTTTGCTAGTGCGGTGGCATTTTTTGAAAATTTGCTAGTGAATACTGTTACTATGTGTGCATTTAGCATAACTATTGCTACCTTATATTTGGTTATGAGTGCTCCTGATGTAGCGATTACTGAAGCTGCTGTAGGAGCTGGTTTTAGTACTGTCTTAATGTTGCTCGTGCTTTCGTACCTTGGGAATTGGGATACTGCTAAAGTTCGTAATATATGGCATACCTGTGAACGAGTAAAATTGCTGGTAGCTGGCGCTCTTTCAATGATGATGTTTGCGGCACTGGGATATGCAGTGCTCGATCTGCCGAAGTTTGGTGATGCTACATCGCCTGCTAATTCTGTGTCTAGTTTATCGTTAGCTGATGTCTATGCTGATACAGATATTCCCAATTTAGTAAGTGCTATTTTAGCGAGTTTACGGGGATATGATACTATGTGCGAAACACTGGTAGTTTTTACTGGAGCTATGTGTGTTTCATTATTAGTTGGAAAAGGAGGGCATAGGAGAGTATGAGCAGGGTGGTAGCCATATTTCGTGATGATTTCGCGCTACGTTATGTAACTTCCTTCATGTTTTCTGTTATTTTAATGTACGGGTTTTATGTGCAGGTTCATGGGGATTTTAGCCCTGGAGGAGGATTTCAAGGTGGAGTTATTGTGGCATCTGCGATTATTATGTATGCCATGGTCTTTGGGGATGTAAGGATTAGGGAGGTTTTACCAAATTTAGTTACTGTCGGGGCCATTGGGCTGTTCATATACATTATGACGGGGATGGTATCCATACTTTTCGGTGGGAATTTTTTATCTTACGTATTTTTGCTGTTTGATTCTGTGACTGAGCAGAAGCTTGGGGTATTTATTGTAGAGTTGGGAGTCGGTATTACGGTATGTGCTTCCATCGCGAGTGTGTATTTTGACTTTGCATCATTGAAAAATGATATAAACTGAGTTTGCAGAGCTGTAGTATAAGATTTTAGCAGCTCAAGGGACGAGTGCTCTTGCGTAGGTGGAAATGCTGATGACTTTCTTAATGTCGCATATAAATTACATAGCCTTTGCATTTTTCGCATCTATAGGGTTGTTTATTGTTGTTACTAGTGGCAGCCGCATAAAACAATTGATGGGTTTGGGTATTTTCCAAACCTCAGTATTGATATTTTATGTGTCTTTAGGCTACGTAAGTGAGGGTATTGCGCCCATAGTTTCGCGAGGGGATGCAGCGCTGTCGTATAGCAACCCTTTGCCAAGTGTCTTGATGTTAACTGCTATTGTTGTGGGTGTGGTCACTGTGGCAGTGGGGTTGGCTATTGTTGTTAAGATAGAGAAGTCGTCTTGAGCTAGGTCAAGTATTGCCATGTGTGCATATCTAGCTTCTCGTGGGTATTGGGTTACGTGGTGTAAGGTAGTTTTTTAATTTATTTAGTGTTGGTTGTGTTTTGTGTCTAATAGTGGTAGTGGAAAGAGAATATTAATTGATGCCGTATACCTAGATGAGATAAGAGTTGCGGTGCTCGACGAGGGAAAGGTTGTTGAGTTTGATCAGGAATTAAAGGATAGGAAGCAGTTACGTGGGGGGAATATTTATTTCGCTGTTGTTCGGCGTATTGAGCCTTCATTGCAGGCTGTTTTTATAGAGTATGGTGTAGGAAAGCACGGGTTTTTGCCGTTTTCAGAAATAGCGGTTGAGCATTATCAAATTCCTCAGGAAGAGAAAGATGTTCTGTTGAAGAATCTGTATGGTGATAATTCGGAGCAAGATGAGCACTCTGAAGAGGAAGAGTGTACGGGAGATGCAGAGCCTTCTGAAGAAAGTAGTTCAGAAGATGCTGATAAAGTGCAGTCCTTAGCTGAGGAACAGCGAGCAGGCAAGAGGTGTTCTGAAGGCAAGAATGGCAAGGGCAAGTTGGTGCCGCACAAGATGTATAAGGTGCAGAATGTCATAAAGGTTGATCAGAAACTCATGGTTCAGATCACGAAGGAGGAGAGGGGTAGCAAGTGCGCTACTTTTTCGACTTATATAGTTCTTGCAGGAAGGTATTGCATTTTTATGCCAAATTCTGGAAACAAGAACAGTGGCATATCGCGGCGTATAGATGATTGTGTCCACAGGAAAAATTTGAAAGAGTTTCTAGATGAGATGAAGCTTCCAAAAGAGGCTGGTGTTATTATTAGGACTGCTGGGAGCAATAGAACTCATAAGGAATTGGAGCGAGATTTATCGTACTTACAGTCTACGTGGGATGAGGTAAAAAGTAGTTTTGAGTCTGTTACGCATCCTTCTCTATTGTACGTAGAAGCTGATGTGATAAAGCGCACTTTGCGCGATTTCTGTGATGAGAACGTCCATGATGTTGTGGTAGCTGGTAGTAAGGCATTTGGTCTTGTGAAGGAGTACGCAAAGTCTATGTTCGGCAATAGGCTGCGTGTAAGGACATATAAGGGTAGTATTCCCATATTTACGCATTATAGGGTCAATGCTCAGATTTTGGAATTGTATACAGATAAGATATATCTGCCTTCTGGAGGGTATTTGGTAATAACACCTACGGAGGCTTTAGTTTCCATAGACGTGAATTCTGGAAGAATGACAGGAGAAGATAGCATCGAAGAAACCGCCTATAGGACGAATATGGAGGCCGTAAAAGAGATTGCTAGGCAGGTGAATTTACGGGGATTATCCGGGCTCATTGTGATAGATTTCATAGATATGGTAAAGTATCGCTATTGCAGGGCTGTTGAGGCTGAGGTGCGCGAAGCTTTCAAGGGGGATAAAGCTAAGATTCAGTTTGGGTACATAAGTGCATTTGGTTTGATGGAAATTTCCAGGCAGAGGGTGAAGCAGAGTATCCTGGATAGCAGCACAGTGCAGTGTCATCATTGCAAGGGGGTTGGTAGAACGAGGTCATTAGAGTCTATTTCTGCTAGTATTTTGCGTGATGTTAGTTACGTGGCTAACAAGAATCCTGAAAAGATACTTGTGGTTTCTGTTGTTTCTTCGGTTGTATCGCATCTATTCAATAGCAAGCGAAGGCAGATTGCTGAGATAGAGAGTGAATTCAAAGTTCTCATCAGGCTTGATGTAGATGATAATCTAGGTATATCTGATTATAATATTCGTGCTGAGAAGGGCTATAGTAGCTTGCTTCATGAGGAGTTGTCTAGTGCTGTGGTCGTGACGGCAGATTCTGTTAAGAAAAAAGAGGAAGCAGCGGAATTGCCTGCTGAGGGTACTGATCATCAGAAGAGTCTGGCAGAAAATGTTGCGGAGGTTGGAGAGAGCGTGGTTGCGGTGACTTGGGTTGATAAGTGGTTAACGCGGATGCTCTCTAAAATATCGTAAGCATAGTTAGTGGGGTATTTGAGGCTTTTGGTGCTTCAATATAGAGCTAGTAACGGGGCGTGATGTTTGTTGGTAGCGTTTGTATTACTAGTTTCCTGACATGTATTGTGCATATCAGGTCTGTTGTGGTGTAAGGACACGTGTGTTGCTAGGTATCAGGGACATATTTCTCTAATTTTTAAATAGGGGGTTGTAATTTGCAGCTTTGGTTATTATATCTACCGTGTCTGAGTTTTTTGTTTTTTTCGAATGGGGGTAGTCATGGCGGCTGAGCGTATAATAGGTATAGATCTAGGTACTACGAATTCCTGTGTTGCTGTTATGGAGGCTGGTACCGCAAAGGTGATAGAAAACAGTGAAGGTTCGAGGACCACCCCGTCTGTTGTTGCGTTTACTGATAATGAAAGGCTAGTAGGGGAATTGGCTAAGCGGCAAGCAAATATCAATGCTCAGAACACGATATATGCGAGCAAAAGGATTATCGGCCGCAGATACGATGACATGAGGGATTTGAAGTGTCCTTATGAGGTGTTTCCTGCAAAGAACGGTGATGCTTGGATAAGAGCAAAGGGTGAGGGTTATTCTCCGGTTCAGATTGGCGCGTTTGTCTTGGAAAAGATCAAGGAAACTGCTGAGAGATACTTTGGTGCTCCAGTGAAGAAGGCGGTTATTACGGTGCCTGCGTATTTTAACGATGCTCAACGTCAGGCAACAAAGGATGCTGGTACGATTGCTGGCCTAGATGTTGTGAGAATAATTAATGAACCTACAGCAGCAGCTTTGGCGTACGGGTTAGATAAGGGTGACAAGCAAAGGACTATAGTAGTATACGATCTTGGTGGTGGTACATTTGACGTATCTGTTTTGGAGATAGCTGACGGTGTATTTGAAGTTAAAGCTACTAATGGTGATACTAAGCTTGGTGGTGAGGACTTTGATAATGCCATCATGGAACATATGATGGAGAGTTTCCAAAAAGAAACAGGTATAAATCTACGTAATGACCCTATGGCTGTTCAGCGGGTCAAGGAGGCTGCGGAGAAGGCTAAGATTGAGTTATCTACCAGGTTAGAGACAGATATAACTCTTCCGTTTATTTCTAGCGACAGCACTGGCGCGAAGCACTTGAGTTTGAAGCTGAGTAGGGCTAAGTTTGAGGGTTTGGTAGACGAGTTAATCGAGCGCACTATAGAGCCATGTAAGAAGGCTTTGAGTGATGCGGGTATTAAGGATAACAGTAAGGTCGACGAGGTTGTGCTAGTTGGTGGTATGACCAGGGTTCCTAAGGTTATTCAAAGGGTGAAAGACTTCTTTGGGAAAGAGCCATGTCAAGGTGTAAATCCAGATGAAGTTGTAGCTGTAGGTGCTGCGATACAGGGTGGTATCTTAACAGGTGATGTTCGTGATGTCTTGTTGTTGGATGTTGCTCCGCTATCTTTGGGTATAGAAACTTTGGGTGGTGTATTTACGCCTTTGATTGAGCGTAATACTACAATTCCTACTAAGAAGTCGCAGGTGTTCTCTACGGCTGAAGATGGTCAAACTGCGGTGACTATTAAGGTGTACCAAGGTGAGCGTAAGATGGCAATCGACAATAAGTTGTTGGGGCAGTTTAGTCTGGAGGGTATTCCTCATGCTCCACGCGGTGTTCCTCAAATTGAGGTGACTTTTGACATAGACGCTAATGGTATAGTGCACGTTTCAGCAAAGGATAAGGCTTCAGGTAAGGAGCAGACTATTAAGATACAGTCTTCTGGTGGCTTAAGTGATGAAGAAATCAAGAAGATGGTCAAAGATGCTCAGGACCGGGCGGAAGACGATGAAAAGCGTAAGAAGCATGTGGAGCTGAAGAATAGTTCTGAGGGGCTGATACATTCTGTAGAGAAGTCTTTGAAGGATTATGGAGATAAGGTTGCGGGTGCTGATAAGTCTAATATCGAGAGCGCTATCAAGGATTTGAGAGAGTGCTTGAATGATAGCAACTGTAGTACTGATACTCTGCAGCAGAAGTATGATGCGCTTATGAATCTATCCATGAAGCTGGGAGAAGCTGCATATGCGGCTAATAAGAATGACGGTGCGGGAAGTGCTGATCAATCTGGAAGCAGTAGTGGGGGTTCTGATGGTAATCCGGAAGAGCGTGTTGTAGATTCCGAATATCAGGAGATTAATAAGGACGAGGACAAGAAGAATACTTAGGTGTTGATAAGTATTGGGTAGTTTGGTATCCTCCTGCGGGGGTCTGCGTTGTTCGTGTAGGTTGAAAGTGCCTCGAGCCCGATTTTGTTCTTATAGGGAGCCGTCACTGGTAACCTCGAGTAGGTTATTACACGGCGCCCACCTTAGCTTTAGTCTCAGGACACTAAGCAAAGCGTTACGGCAAATGCGGATCTCCTAGTTTCCTTTTTTAGCAGTGTGTGTATGGTGCGAGCTAGGCGTGGGTTTAGCAAGAGCGAAGTGCTTAGTTTTCCGGCAAAAGATATATTTTCCATTGTTCTTGATGTTGAGAAGTATCCCGCGTTTCTACCGTGGTGTAAGGAAGTAGTGATTCTTGAAAGGCATGATGCTTCGATGTTTGTGAAGTTGGTGGCGCAATTCATGTCACTTGAAGGTGCGTATACTTCCGAAGTTAGTTTCTCTACTCCGACTTTAGAGAACCCAGGGTGGATAAGAGCTGTTTCTACTGATGGAGTGTTTAATACTTTATGTAGTGAGTGGAATTTCCTGCCTAAAAATGAAAGGGAGACCTTGGTGACGTTTTTTGTGAATTTTTCTTTCAAAAACAGAATGTTGCAATTTGCGTTCGATATGGCATCAAGCATGGCTATTTCTAACATATCTCGTGCGTTTAAAAACAGGGCGTACCAATTGCTAAAATAAGGTATGTGTGTAATTAGCTGTTGCTATAACGCGCTGTGTTATATGTGCATGCTTTGGGACATAGATATTGGAAGATTTCAGCATACATTATGTGCTTGCGCTGGTACAGCCAGCGTCTGAGGTTTGTGCTATAATGTTCTAGGGTCAGTAGCTTTTTTGTCATATGAGCCTGTAAAACAACTATCTGCTGGAATGCTTTCTCAAACAAAAGCAAATATCTCGGCATAAAATATAGCTTCCTTACTACTATAAATACATCGCCTGTGGGCAATAAGTGTTTATATATCTCAGCGTATAGGTGCAGGTTAGATCAGAAGTTTCTATGGGCATGCACTATTACAGCGTTTGCAAAGAATTATGACTTTGATAATGAGTCCATGACGTAATTGCAATAAAGGCTATTATCCCTGGTATCTAAATGGGTAGTTGTAAATTTGTGACGCAGCATTGTGCTATAATTCAGCAAATAGTTACAGTGCTTTTATAGGGGTGATATACCGCAACCTAAGCGCATAGATGAGGGGTTATAGAGGCGTCTATATATGCGTATTATATTGAGAAGTAGTTGATAAGAGCTACAGCGGCGCAAAGTATTGGAATTTGCAGTGATGTGTTTTTTTGGTGCAGAGGACATGCGTTTACTGATTCAAGTAACACGTGATGCATGTGCTATGATTCATGTCTTTGGTTTCGAAATAATGTTTTAACCTGTGGCGTTGGATATTGACTTGTTAGCGTAGGATTGTGCGGGTATATAGAGTACAGGGGCTAGATGTTACATTTTCCATGGGTTCTTTGTATAATTTTACGTTCAGTAATATTTTTCAGGCATTGGGTGGTGAGAACGTGTTTTCATTGGACAAAGTCAGTGCTATTCCGCTGATTATGTCGTTTCTTGCATCTATGTTTTGCATAGTTTGTAGGTGTAGGGTAGGTTTTAAGGAGCTCTTATGTTCTCTGCTATATTGCATTAGCAGTATTGCAGTATTGTTATTTTCAAATCTCACATTGGTAACTATTGGCTTTGAGATTATGGCGCTTACTGCAGTATGTATTGTAGCATTTGGGGCATATAAAGGCAGGGATTTTGCATTTTTACATTATGCATGTTTGCATTTTATTTCTGGCTTTTTGTTGCTTGTGGGTGCAAGTCAGCATGCTCATTTAGGGGTTCTAGAGGGGATACCTAGATGGTTTTTTATGCTTGGTTTGATAATAAATACAGCAGCTTTTCCTGCAGCATCATGGCTTGTGCGCGCATATCCGGTATCGTCAAGTTTTGGGATGCTGGTACTTTCCTTGTTCACAACTAAAGTGGCATTGTATGTTTTGTTAAAGTTCTTTTCTGGCGAGTCCATAATTTTATACTTCGGTATTTTCACTTCTATATATGCTGCGATATTTGCCTTTCTTGAGCAGAATGTTCGTAGGCTGATGGCTTACATGTTTGTAGGGCAGGCAGGATTGCTTATGATGGCTATTGGGTGTCCGGGAATACCATCAGACCTTATAATCGTGCAGTTATCATTTTCAGTATTATACCAGCTTCTTTTGGGGATGTTTGCTGATTCAGTGGTAAAACGTTCTGGGCATGTTGATATTAACAGAATGGCTGGGTGTTTTAAATTGGCATCTATGGAAGCTATGGGTTGTATAGTGGCTCTGTTGAATTTAGGGGGCTTCCCGTGGACTGCTGGTTTTGTGACGAAAGGGCTAATGTTACATATGAACTTGCAGAGTTTTGACTATATGCTCCTAAAGTATATGCAGCCTATGTTGGGATGGTTGTTATTTGCGAGTAATGGAATGAAGCTTTTTTGGTTGGCATGCTTAAAGCCGTGTTCTACAACTCCGGAGTATGCGCCTAGTCCTTTTTCTTCTAAGCTCTCAATTATAATGTTGTCGCTTATTATTACGGTGTCTGGTGTATTGTATGGCGAGGGCTTGCTTTTTTCAGAGCATAAATTTGTATATACATTTGGTGCTGTAGCAACTAAGCTAATATGGCTCGGTGGCGTTGTTCTGTTTTTTATTTTGTTTAGAAGGCAGTTTTTGGGACGGTACGAGTCTGCCATAGGTGATAGCTGGGTCTATCGGCAGTTTTTTATAATGGCGGAAAAGTTTGCACATGCTGCGTCACGCATGAGAGAGGTGTTGGGAGGCCTTTTTGCGGGGGGAGCTTTTAGCATAGAAACTAGTGGTTCTACTGTATTATCAGCCAGGTCGCCATCTGGGGTTGTTAGCTCTACATTGCTTTTGGTTATGTTGAGTATTTGTATTATTGTTTTGGTATGGGCTTATGTTTAACTCTTTAACCAAGGGGTTTTCTTCTGCGCTGCAAAGGTTAAGTGGAAAGCGGGAGATATCCAGCAAGGATTTTGATCTTGTAATAGAAGATATAACTCAGGCATTGTTGGATGCGGATGTTAATCTTGGTGTTGTTGACGAATTTATAGAGAACGTAAAAAGCAAGATCGTAGGGGGCGATGTAGTTAAAGGGGTGCTCCCGGAGCAAATGGTCATAAAGCGTATAGAAGAGTGTTTGATTGAAGTTTTAGGTAATGAGAAGAGCGCTCTTGATCTTAAGGGAAAGATTCCTGCAGTAATCATGATGGTTGGGCTTCAAGGTGTTGGTAAGACTACTAACACAGTAAAAGTTGCACTGAGGTTAAAGAAGGATTCTAAAAACCCGTTGGTAGCGTCTTTAGACGTATATCGTCCTGCAGCTCGAGAACAGCTGAAGGTTTTGGCTGATGGAGTTGGTATAGACAGTCTTCCCATCGTTGAGGAGCAAAAACCACTTGATATTGCGAAGCGTGCTATGAGGGAAGCGAGGCTCAAAGGGCACGATGTGGTGCTTTTGGATACAGCGGGGCGCTTGCATATCAATCAGGACATGATAGATGAGCTGAAGTGTGTAAAGAAGGAGGTATCACCAGCTGAAATTGTATTGGTTGTAGACTCCTTAATGGGGCAAGATGCCGTCACTATGGTGCGCAAGTTCAATGAGGAGTTAGGCATTACTGGGACGATCTTTACCAGGGCGGATGGTGATCCTAGGGGTGGTGCTATCTTGTCTATGAAGTTGGTTGCTGGATGTCCTATAAAGTTCATGTCTACGGGAGAGAAGCCTGAAGATTTGGACGATTTCTATCCTGATAGAATAGCTCGTAGAATGTTAAATATGGGAGATGTCGCATCTCTTGTAGAAAAGGCGGTAGAAGCGGTTGGCAAGGATACAATTAATGAGCTACAGGCGAAGGCCAAGAAGGGTAAATTCGATTTGGATGATCTTGTTATTCAGCTGAAAGCTTTGAATAAAATGGGTGGTATTGCTAATATAATGAAGTTTATACCCGCTTTCGGTAACGATATAAAACGCAAAGTTGCGGGGATAGCTGATGACAGCAAAGTCGACATGTACATTGCGATTATTAACTCAATGACGAAGCAGGAGAGGGCGAATCCTGAGATACTGAATGGTGCGAGGAAGGCAAGGATAGCGAAGGGTGCGGGAGTTAAGGTTGATGCTGTAAATGCGTTGCTAAAGCAGTATAATCAGATGAATTCCATGATAAGTAAGTTTAGTCAGATGAAGATGGATAAGATTGCAGATTCTGACATAATGAATCTTCTGAAGGGGAAGTAGCCCGTTATTTTGGGATGTGACACGTGTGATATGCTTGCTACGTCATAGAGCGGGTGTATGGGAGTTTGCTTTTTGTGTTTTCTAATTTTGGTGAGCGTGTGGAAATCGAGAATACGGGATTGATGAAATGTTCTTTAGTTGCTGTTGTTGGTATGACCAATGCTGGCAAATCAACCTTAATTAACAAGTTAGTTGGGTTTAAGGCCTCTATAGTTACTAATAAAGTGCACACAACCCGAGTGAAAATGAACTCTGTGCTGAATGAAGGTAATGTACAGCTGGTGTTTACTGATACTCCAGGGATTTTTTCTCCTAAGACGAAGCTTGAGAAGTTTATTGTCAAGAACGCGTGGATGTCGATGAAGGGTGCGGACATGGTTATTCTAGTGCTCGATGCGAAGCGACGGATCTGCGTACATGTTGAAAAGATCATTAAAAGGTTGCAACGAGATAACGTTGCTTCTATTGCAGTAATTAACAAGATGGATCTTCTTGATGAGGGTGAATTAGCGACTTTTGCAGAGCGTGTACAGTTATTGCACAAATTTGATAGGGTTTTTACAGTTTCTTCGCTGTACGGAACTGGGGTACGTGATTTGATTGACTATTTGCAAGAATCAGCATGTGATGGGCCGTGGTTATATCCGGAAGAATATCGTACTGATGCAACTTTAGAATTCTTTGCTGCAGAGATAACTAGGGAAAAGTTATACCTAGCGCTCAGGCAAGAGCTGCCTTATTCCTTATCTGTAGTGACG
Organism: Anaplasma phagocytophilum str. Webster; assembly: GCF_000964685.1. GTDB lineage: Bacteria > Pseudomonadota > Alphaproteobacteria > Rickettsiales > Anaplasmataceae > Anaplasma > Anaplasma phagocytophilum. Next base: position 171,706 of record NZ_LANS01000001.1, on the reverse strand, counting down.
GAGCAGATAGAGGAAAAGGGCGATAGCATTATAATCAAGCAAGTTATTTACGTGATGAAGGAGAGCCAAAAAACCATTGTTGTCGGAGCAGATGCTGCACTGATTAAGAGTGTGAGCACTGCTGCTCGGTACGAGCTAAGCGCTATGCTCAATAAAAAGGTGCACCTTTACCTATTTGTAAAAGTGCGTAAGTTTTGGCAAGATCATCTGGAAGAATGTGTTGGATACTCATGATTCACAGAGGAAGCGATTTGCGTATTTATCTTGCGGGTTAATAACCGCTGTGTAGGAATATGGGTACATATAATGTTGGACTCTTTGCTTGTTTTTGACATAGAAACTATTCCGGATACTGATAGCTGTAATAATCTTATAGGTGAGACAGTTGGTGAGGATGACGATATTTTAGCCAAAAGGGAAGCTATGGCGAACTATCACCTTGATATTACTAATGGGCAGAATTCATTTTTGCGACAGCCATTTCACAAGATAGTAGCTATTAGCTTTTTGCGTGCCGATATCAAGAGAGGTGGCGGCTATGAGTCTTTTACTTTACAGGAAATACGTTCTGGTGGTACGGCTCTTTCTTCGGAACAGGAGTTAGTTAAGGGTTTTTTGAGTTACGTTTCTGCCATCAAACCGCGATTTGTTACGTTCAATGGCAGAACTTTTGATTTTCCGGTGCTTAAATACAGGGCTATGCTCCACGGGGTGCAGGCAGGGTATTTGTACAAAGCTGGGGACAAGTGGAATAATTACTTTCAGAGGTATAGCGTAGATTGGCACTGTGATTTGTTAGATTACCTTTCGGAGTATGGTGCATCTGCCAAAGTTAAGATGCATGAGGTCTGTGCGGTTATGGGCTTTCCTGGGAAGTTCGGTACGGATGGTTCTGCTGTTGCGGAATTGTATGATAATGGCAAGTTATCCATGATTCGTGACTATTGCGAGACTGATGTGATAAATACTTATCTTGTGTATTTAAGGCTTATGCAGCATCAGGAGAAGATCAAAACAGATTGCTACAACAGTTGCATTGTTTCCTTGCTTGAGTATTTAAGTAAGAGTGAGAAGGAGCATTTATTAGCCTTTAAAGCGGCTTGGGAGAAGGTTTCCCAAGGGAAGTTTTTATTGACGCCGTAGGCGGCAGAGTGTGGCGCTTACGGCGCATTGTACGTGGGTTGAATAGCTGAAATTCTGCAATATGGTTAGGGTGTATTCTTATCACATGGACATTAGAAAGAATTTTCTGTGCTAGTGTTCTTGCGGGACTTTTGGGTATCATAGCGAAGGCCCTACAGGAGAGCCATTTGTGCTTGCCTATTCTAGTATGGTTCTAGGGAAATATGAGGCAAGCAATGTACCAAGTGCCATTGTAACACTATCTTAGATGGCTATCTGTTCGTGCGATGATTGTGAGTTGTAAGTGATTTGATGAGGAAATGCTTGCTCACCTACTTTCTATAATACTCTTTTCTGGTTTGCTAGAATGTTAGTGGGGTGAGCGTGGAGCCTGGTTTATACATTTCTCAGCTTTAATGCTTCTAATAGTACTAAAGTTGAACTTCTGGATAGCGTAAGTGAGGGCTTTGAGAAATAGCCATTTGCGATGTGCAGGCCTATTCTAGTATGGTTCTAGGGAAATATGAGGCAAACAATGTACCAAGTGCCATTGTAACACTATCTTAGATGGCTATCTGTTAGCGCAATTATTGTGAGTTGTAAGTGATTTGATGAGAAAATGCTCTATCGGCTTCTTTCTACAATACCCTTTTCTGGTTTGCTAGAATGTTAGTGGGGTGAGCGTGGAGCCTGGTTTATACATTTCTCAGCTTTAATGCTTCTAATAGTACTAAAGTTGAACTTCTGGATAGCGTAAGTGAGGGCTTTGAGAAATAGCCATTTGCGATGTGCAGGCCTATTCTAGTATGGTTCTAGGGAAATATGAGGCAAACAATGTACCAAGTGCCATTGTAACACTATCTTAGATGGCTATCTGTTAGCGCAATTATTGTGAGTTGTAAGTGATTTGATGAGAAAATGCTCTATCGGCTTCTTTCTACAATACCCTTTTCTGGTTTGCTAGAATGTTAGTGGGGTGAGCGTGGAGCCTGGTTTATACATTTCTCAGCTTTAATGCTTCTAATAGTACTAAAGTTGAACTTCTGGATAGCGTAAGTGAGGGCTTTGAGAAATAGCCATTTGCGATGTGCAGGCCTATTCTAGTATGGTTCTAGGGAAATATGAGGCAAACAATGTACCAAGTGCCATTGTAACACTATCTTAGATGGCTATCTGTTAGCGCAATTATTGTGAGTTGTAAGTGATTTGATGAGAAAATGCTCTATCGGCTTCTTTCTACAATACCCTTTTCTGGTTTGCTAGAATGTTAGTGGGGTGAGCGTGGGGCTTCTTTGGTATTAACACTTTATGATTAGCATGGAATCTGTTTGGAAGAGTTGAACTTCAGTATAGTCATCCAAACGACAATCTCATAAAAAATCTACTTCCACCAGCCTGATTCAGGAGAGCTTCAAAAAGCACGTATAAAAATACAAAATTACACGACACGCTCAGCGCCACCAAAACACACCCTCGGCAGGCAACCACTCATGTTAGGGGATAGAATAGACGCGCTATCGTGTCCCTTGTAGCTATTACCTCGGCATCAGGTAGCCAAAAGCTGCAATAGCGGAAAAGTACTGGTCACTACTACTATGGGGAATCCTACGGGGTGTCTTGCGTCCTATAGTAAAAGAAAATGCCTTATTATTGCCGCAACTATATCTACTACGCGGGGAATAGCAACTCTTGCAGCCAAAGCATCATAAAAGATAAATACACAAAAAGGTAGATTCTATTCTCCTTGCTGAAATAGTTCATATTCGGTCCCAAAGGGTACCATGACACTTTTTCGCTTTACGGAAGGAAGTCATTCTTAAATACAGCAAGAACAAAGCGAATGACAAATGTACTGCCCGAGTCTTCAAACCTGTGAGCACTATTCAACCGATGCTGTATGTTCTGCTAACCGGAATGGTAGCGGTGATGCTATAAATAGCTGCAGCATATGACTCTGCGTATCCTACTACTCTCCCGCGTATTGTATGATAGCGTTACAGTTTTTCACTATGAGGGAGTGGAGATTATCAGGGCTGAGTCCACGAGAGCAAAGGAGTGTTTTGCAATTTTAATGCACTTTAAGGACGGGAAAAAGTTTCATGATTTGCTACGCTACATGATTGTATGAAGTACTTCTGATAAGTGCACATTCATATTGTGCCATATCCCTGGGATTCAGAATGGTTGCCTCTGTTTTTTGTTGTCGTGTGCTTATGATAATCTGAAATTAATACAGTATTGATACGCTATACGCGCTCAGTCATTACTTATAGTTGCACATAAACTCGCGCAGCTCAGTTTATCGGTGTCTTTTGAAGTTGTGGTGTGTTTTAGCACTGGTAAGTGCAGGTTTGTGTGCTTTGTGCATGACATGTGCTGAATTTTGCGTCAAGCTGTATCTATAGACGTATCATAATGAGTCATTTTTGTAGTATGTGCTTAGTAATATAACGGCGCTACTACGGCGTTTTATTCTAGAATAGATTCTCATTTAGGTTTGCACTGTTCAGTTATTGGGTGGTATTGTGAAAGCACCTTAGGAGGTATTTTTGGATGAAGTCTGCTAAGTATGTAGTTTTTTGGCTAGGATTAACCATAGGGCTTGCCTTTGTGTTTGATCTGAAGAATAAAATGCATCAACACATGGGTGCAACGGCCGTTAGTGTAGCATCTCAGGCTTATGGTGTAGGGGCTTCTGTGCGTAAGTCCAGCGACGGACATTTTTATGTATTTGCATCTATTAACGGAGAAAATATAAAATTTCTTGTTGATACCGGAGCAACTGATGTTGTGCTTTCACACAAAGATGCACAGAGGATAGGCGCACACATGCGTCCCTCAAAGACGTCAAAAACTTATCATACTGCAAATGGTGCCATACAAGCCCAATACTTTTTAATACCTGAGATGAAAGTTGGCGCCTTGATAGCCAGAAACGTTGGTGCAAGTATTAGCACTTCTCAGCTAGAGACATCTTTGTTGGGAATGAGCTTTTTGAAGAATTTCCGCTTTGTGATGAAAAAAGATGAGCTTGTTCTATACCAAGATTAAAACGTCTTGGGTATTTTCTAATACCGTGCACACAACACGCTTCTATCCCCCGTTTTTCGAGAAGAATTACCGATTTGTTACATGATTGATACGAAAGGTCTAGGTATTTTGCAAGAACCCGATAATGTCCTTATATTACGTTGATCTCGGTAAGTTAGGGTTCTACTGAGTATTTGGGCCGTGCAGGATTGTTATGTACTCTAGGGTGTGAGTTGTAAATCGCCATAGTAGCTGTCTTCTATAATTTTCCAGGCTTGGATTTCCGAATGCTGCTGTAAAAACCCTGCATTCTGTTATGAGGAACTGGTATATGAATTTGAAGCTTAGAGATTTGAGGCTTGCGATGCGTGAGCAAGGTGTGGAAGTACTGTTGCTGAATCACGCGGATGAATATCAGTCAGGGTATGTGAATGAGAATAGGCAGAGAGTCGCGTGGTTGTGTGGATTTACGGGATCAAACGCGTTTCTTATAATACGTAGTGAGGGGAAATGTATCTTTTTTACCGATAGCAGATATTCCATTCAAGCTTCCCTAGAGGTTGATCAAAGTTGCTATGATATTTACGATATGAGCGACGTTACTCCTGCGATATGGTTGAAAGAGAATTTGCCATTAGGAACTATAATAGGCTACTATGGCGAATTATTTACCCTGCGCCAAATACAAAGATTTAAGCGCTTTTGTCTGAAAATGCTCTCGTGTCAAATGCTGGATAAGCTCTGGGATAGACCTATGGAGATTCGGCAGCGTGTTGTGACACATCCAGTGAGATTTGCAGGGCTTGAAAGTTGTGATAAGCGTGCAATTCTAGCATCTAAGATGCAGAGTTGTGAATCAATGCTCATAACGGATGTAGATTCTATATCATGGTTGCTGAATATACGTAACTTAGACTTTGCCTATAATCCGGCTGTTTTATCTCGTGCTATCTTGTATAAGGATGGAAGGGTAGACCTCTTTATCGAAGGTGCAGACCGAGTAGCCATAGATGGAAAAGGTATTAATGTACTTGAGATAGATGAGCTACCTAATGTCCTGAAGGGCTTAAGCAACATAGCGGTAGATGCTTCAACTATTCCCATATACATATTCGATATGATAAAAGATCGGGTGTCTGTAATTGAAGATCAGGACGCCTGTACTATATTCAAGGCAAAAAAGAATGCTATCGAAATTGATGGTATGAAGGAAGCCCATGTTAGGGATGGGGTTGCAGTAGTCAATTTTTTGTATTGGCTTGATTGTAGTATCGCGAATAACCTGAGGGTGACCGAGCTTGATGCTGTATCGAAAATTAGGGAGTTTCGGCAGCAGCAGGATATGTTTATGGGAGAGAGTTTTGAGACTATTTCCGGATTCGGAGGCAATGGAGCAATTGTCCATTATAGGGTGGATGAGAAGAGCAATAAGGTACTTGAAAAAGATGGCATATACCTCATAGATTCTGGTGGTCAGTATAGCGATGGTACAACAGACATCACGCGTACAGTTGCGATAGGTGCTCCTTCAGTAGAACAGGTAGCGCGTTTTACTATGGTTCTCAAAGGTTTTATAGCTGTTGCAAATGCAGCATTTCCCATAGGTACGACTGGTGCTGCATTGGACGTTTTAGCACGCCAATATCTGTGGCAAAAACAACTCAACTATGGGCATTCTACTGGTCATGGGGTTGGGAGCTTTCTTTCGGTACATGAGGGACCTCAAGCTATTTCTCCTATTAATAGTGTGCCGTTGGAGCCGGGTATGGTTTTGTCTAATGAGCCAGGATATTATGAGCAAGATGCTTATGGTATCAGAATAGAAAATCTTATGTACGTTGTGGATTGTGGTAGGGGATTTTACAGATTCAGACAGCTGACGTGTGTTCCTATATGTTTGGATATGATAGATCGTAGCATGCTTAGTCGTGAGGAGATTGAATATCTGAATGAATATCATAGCTTTGTGTTTGAGGTTATTGCACCACGCGTGAGTGAAGAAGTAAAACAGTGGCTTCAAGTAGCGTGCAGAAGAATATAGGGTTTGATAGACGGTTTTAGGGTAATGATGCAATATGGGGTAAGTGCTCAGCATTTTGCACAATGAAAGCGGTGTCTGAATGTGTTGTGTAGACAGCTTAGTGTATTGCAGTGTTGACTAAAAAGGTAGTTAGTAACTTCATATCAAACAAAGCTTGTGAGTGGTAATCCGAACGGTACATGAAGTAGAGGAAGGTTGCTAGTTGATCTAGACTCAGTGGGAGAAATTATTCAAGTTATGCTTTACGTAGTGTACTCATTTGTAGAAAACAGCAATGAGCGCTGTGTCAAGTTATGGTACATAACGAACAGTTCTTCCCGGAGCTGTTTTTCTTACTATCGTGGCAGGGAATAAGAGATCATAGGATACTTAGTCGTTATGTAGTACTTGATTAAATAGAGTGCTTTATTCTATGAGCAATTGTTACAGAGTAATTTCCGGTATTTTATGCTGCTGCTGACGCGTGCTATGTGTGACTCTGTGAAGTCGAGAGACGCTCTAATTGCGCTGGGGTTTGACGTTTTCATCGAGCCCATGTTTGAGGTACGTTATCTTGCCGCAGAAATAACGGGGCTAGAAGGCTACGAAGTTGTTTTAGCTACTAGCAGACATGGCATTATTGGAATGGCACAAGCTACTGATAATAGAAGCATTCCCATTGTCACTGTGGGTGATAGCTCTATGAAGCATGCACTTAGTTTAGGATTCCAAAATGTTAAAACGGTGAGCGGTACAGCAGAGGATCTCCTGCATTATCTGAGAACGAAATCATATAGTTCTAAAGTGCTATATATCCGGGGTACAAATATTTCGCATGACTTAAGTAAGATGGCCAGAAACTTTGGGATTACCGTCGAAGAGTTGATACTATACGAGACGATAAGGAGCACTGAACTGAGCCCTGAGTGTTGTTATTTGCTGAGTAAGAGGAAAATTTCAGGAGTACTGTTTTATTCTATGGAAACCGCGAAAATTTTTATGAACTTAGTGGAAAAGAAGTACAAAGAGTGTCTCGCTACTGTGGCTGCATACACCATTAGTAGCAGGGTATGTGATGCTCTGAATACGTGCAAGTGGAAAGGCGTGCTTGTGTCAGAATCTCCCACGGAAGAATCATTATTTAGATTACTATTGAAATAAAAAATTACATTATTCCTACGTTTAAATTATGATTATCAATTAATAAAGATATATCTTTGTTAAAATATTTAAAAACATTATGATTTAGCAAAAATTAGGGGATTGATGCTACAAACCCTGTGCAGGATAGCTATTAAGATGAGACGCGTTACGGGTATGATGGATTTTATAAACAACTCTGCTTCTAGGAACGCAGTAGGTTTTTATGTTCTATTTACGGTATTGCTTATTTTTTCTCTATCTGCACAGGCTGCTGCGGGAAAGGCCATTGTAGGGCTATTATCTACTCAGTACTCCACCTATGCCGGAGAAGATAGGACCGCCAAGGACATTGAGGGCTTATTACTAAAGCTTGGTGCTGGGAAAGTAGTTCTCATAGATTATAATGTGATAATGAAAGAACTTGGTGCTGGTTCTGACGCCATTAGTATTGCGAGGAGAGTGGATAAGTTTCTCTTAGATAATAAGATAGACAGGGTGTTTATTCCTGGTAACTACTACAACATAAGTAGTCCTCCTTTTCCGCCGGTTCCGTACAGGCAGTTAGTTACTGATGCCATAGTTAGTGTTATGCAAGATAGACATAATATTAAGCTATTAGCTATTTGCGGTGGATTGCAGGGGGTATTGCATTCTCAGAAAGTGAAGATAAAGCGCATAGATAGCATGCTCCGCTCCAGTGAAATGGTGGCAGCACATAATGTGTCTGAAAAACATCCAAGGGAGTATGGTAAGTCACTGCTTAAAGTTAATGTGGTGCCTGGAAGTAAGCTAGCAAAGATTATTACATCTGTTAGAGGCTCAGAAGAAGAGGATTCCTTTAGGTTTTATGTTCCCGATATGCACAGTGAGGGTATAGACATCAGTGAGCATAATGTAAAGAGATTGCTAGATCTTGGATACAAGGTTACTGCATATGCTGATGATGGGATTATAGAGGCTGTAGAGGATAGTAGAGGTAACATGTTGTTACAGATGCATCCAGAATTTCTCTTGATAGGTATGGAGAAAAAAGTAGGGCAGCATGCTGAAGTTGATGTGTCCATCAAGGTAGCACTGGGTATCATGGATGATTTTCTCTCGAATTGAGGTGAAGCAATATAGCTGAAATGTTTGTGGTGATTTTGCCGTAGGTATCTAACGGTGCGTGAGCTTTTTCAGTCTTCGGATGCTGCGTTACGAGGAGAGGCTTGTGGCTTTTTCTTAGTGATCTACAGTAGCATCAGCTCTATCATAGGGTATTGTATGATAGGTATAGAACAATACCGACAAAGTCCGTGGGGCCGTTATGGTATATCACCCGGGATTGTGCATGATTTTTTCTAGAATTGAGGTAGAAGAGACCGCATAGCATCACGTGTGTTGTGGCATTGGCGCAGTGAAGTTGTTCCCGATTAAGTAGCTTTTTTTGCGGGAGGGCATGTGGTTGAGTCCGCGGGTATTTCCAATTACCGTCATAGTAAAGGAAAATTTAACCTCATTGCATAACACAGGGTACTTGGTAGGTTACAGTGTGCGCCTATGTGTTATAGTAAGCGCTGGTGTTTTTGCGGTAAGTTTTCTTAGGGAGTTCCGGGGGTATGGCCAGCGAAGTTTGTAGAGAGGTAGGTAGAGCATTATGATTGCTGAGGTGCTACTTCCTATACCATTGGATAGGCCATTTTACTATTTGGTCCCAGACGAAATTCAAATTTCAGTAGGTGATTATGTGCGTGTACCCTTTGGCAATAGGGTTGCGTTAGGGTTGGTTACGGATCTTAAAAATAGCATCGAATCTGATTTAGAGTTGAAGTACATCAAAGATAAACTTATTTTGCCCTCCATGGCTCCGTCGTTTATCAAATTTATTCAGTGGGTTAGCAATTACAACATTGTACCCATAGGTATGGTATTGAAGATGGTATTTGCAGGTATGCCTAGGGGTAAATTTATGCCGCTAGGTGGTGATTTAGCGCAGAGTACGAGCGTTAATGATGTGAATATAGAAGCGGGAAAATTGCCGCAGCCATCTGAAGACCAAAGTTATGCGTGTAACTATATAGTAGAGCGTTCTACAGGGTTTTCAGTCACTGTATTGGATGGGAAGACAGGTGCTGGGAAAACAGAAGTTTATTGTACTGCTGCGGAGAAGCTCTTACAGGAATGTGCAGATGCTCAGGTACTGGTACTCCTTCCTGAAATTGTTTTAGCAACGCAGCTCATGAAGCGGATTTACAGCTATTTTTCCACTTGTAATCCAGTGGAGTGGCATTCTGAATTGACGGTAAAAAGGCGTAGGGAGAATTGGCTTGCAGTGACGCGTGGTACTACTTCTATAGTTGTGGGGGCGAGATCTGCGTTATTTTTGCCCTTTAAAAATCTGAAGATGATTATTGTCGATGAAGAGCACGAGAGCTCATACAAACAGGATAGCGGCATGATATACAATGCGCGAGACATGGCCATTGTATTGGGAAAGCACGTTGATATTCCAGTAGTGTTGTGTACAGCGACTCCATCACTGGAAACCATGAATAACATACAGCAAAAGAAGTACAATCATGTAGTATTGAAGAGAAGGTTCGGAGAAGCGGTGATGCCAGATATAATAGTGGCGGATATGCGCAAAGACGAACTAAAAAAGGCATGGATGTCTACATGCTTATACGAAAAGATATGTGAAACACTTGCAAAACAGCAGCAAGTAATGTTGTTCTTGAACCGACGGGGATATGCAAGGCTTGTACTATGCAAACAATGCGGACACAAAGTAAACTGTCCAAACTGTTGTACGTGGCTTACGGAGCACAGAGTTTTAAGGGCAATGCTATGCCACTACTGTGCGTATAGTTGCGAGATACCAAGAGAGTGTCCATCGTGTCAAGAGTATAACACCATGAGTCCATATGGCGTGGGTATAGAAAGGATACTAGAGGGTATACAAGAACTCATTCCTACGGCGCGCTCTGTGGTCCTAAGCAGTGATATAAGTGCCAAACAGGCGAATAGTATCGTTGAGCAAGTACTGCAAGGAGAAGTCGATATTATTATTGGTACGCAGATTATAGCAAAGGGGCATAACTTTCCTAAATTGACGTTGGTAGGTGTTATAGATGCGGACTTAGGGTTGGGAAACAGTGATCTCAGGGCAACAGAAAAGACGTATCAGCTGTTGCATCAGGTTTCGGGCCGTTCTGGGAGATATAAAGAAAAGGGGCAGGTTGTACTACAGACGTATGATCCAGAGAGTGCGGTTATAAAATCGTTGCTGTCCAGTAATCGAGATGATTTTTATAGTGTAGAGCTAAAAACAAGAAAAGTAGCTGAAATGCCTCCGTACATGAGGTTAGTATCAATAATAATCTCAGGGAGAGAAGAAATAGGTGTGATTGCTGTGGCTAATGAGATTGTCGCGAGCATGGCTGGTAAAATAACAGTTTGGGGACCGGCTCCAGCGCCTCTTAGCTTATTAAACAACATGCACAGGTATAGGGTGCTTTTGAAAGTTACCAGTATTTCAGCGATTAAGAGCTTACTGTCAGAGTGCAGAGAGAAATACAAAAAGTTGCGTAATGTACGTGTCGTTATCGATGTGGACCCCATGAACTTTATTTAGATAGGTTTGCTGTGGGATATTTTTTAGAAGATTTGTATAGTGTAGGAGTGGGATATAGCATGCGGTGTAGCTCCCGCTTTTAGAATTAGTGAGTTTATATCAATGGAAAAAATAAAAAATAGATATTGCTGCTTGAAGGTGCGAAGCTTTGGGGGTGAGGTAATTCTGGTTTTAAATAATGTATTTGCGATACATATAGCTGCTTCACGCAAATGTACAAATCAGCGCATTGCAAAAATCATATCTTGCGTGTTGTAACGGAATGCTATGTCTACAAAAAGATACCAGGTTCTGTGTGATGCATATCACAAGATATCAAGGGCAACAGAAGGAGAAACGTTTTTGTAATCCGTGTAGCAATCTGAACAATAAACGATATGACATAGTTCTTGGTTTTTAAGAAAAGCAATGCGTCTGGCATCTTCATTGATGCAAGCTCTTGCTACGTTAAGAGCAGGGATTACATTGTTTTATTGCGGAAAATCATCTCAGTGCCTTAGTTGGGCCATCAGCTTATAATATATTTCATACCTTTTTGTATTTTGTCTGGTTGGTAATGCTGAATTACGCCCTTCTAGTAGGATGATAATTATCATTGTGAAGCCGTATTTATTTATCACTGTTAACAGTCAGTATTGTGGGTTTGTGAGAACTTGCTTATCGCACAGTGGCTTTCCATAATTTTGTAGTATCTTAAATTACATGAGATGGTATACGGTTCGGCTAGCGGTGAACACTCCATATCACACGTTAGATTTTTGTGGATGACAACGCTTTAAATATGCTTTGTAGCATGGAATTAAATATACAGTACATGCAAGCTTCCAACCGCTATAGCCTGGAGTTCCGGTTGCATATGGTTGCCCTGGTATACGCAGGGACATGTAATGAAAATTTGTGTATGTAAGGCGACCATAGGGGGACGATGTTTTTTGAGCTAATAACAGCAGTTTTGCAAAGTATTACCTTTGTGCTGAGGACATATCTGTACTGAGATATAAAACATGAGCCGTGTGATACACATAAATATGAGCTATTTTTGTGGTTACAGTAGCCTAAAAGGTGAAAGACTTACGGCGTAGTTGTATACCCTGTTGTAAGAGGGGGTTTTTATGAGTGAGTTTCTGATTAGGCTTAGGTTGACTACTTATGGCATCTTGCTAGAATAGAAAGTTAGTTTGCTTTACATGGAGGTTTTGGTGAGCAGAGTTTGTGATATTACAGGGGCGTCTAAGTCTTTTGGTAATAAGGTCTCCCACTCTAATCGCAAGACTAAGAGGAGTTATCTGGTAAATCTGCATAATGTCACTTTGGTTAGCGAAGTTCTTGGCAGAAAGTTTAGGGTGAAGGTTGCTAGTCGTACTCTGCGTACTATAGACTATAAAGGTGGGTTGGATCTCTATCTGTTGAATACTTCTTCAAGAAAGCTTACAGAAGTGGCTCGTAAGATAAAGAGAAAGATTAAAGTTGCTATTGCTACAGGAAAGTCTAAGCAGTCCGATAATATATAATTGCTTAGACGTATTTCGTTATCTGTATCACAAGTCTATTTGCTGTGCGGGTTGTAGCGCAGCAAGTAGGGTTTTGTAGTTTCCACTCTCTATGCGCTGTAGTGGCGTAATGTTTAATTGACCATTTATAAGTAACAGCATGTGTTGCGCTATGGTTTGCTCCATGGCGGTGCCTTGCTCGCGTGACTTTGGAATCCTTTACTGCGGAATAGCAAGATATATATGCTGTTGAAGTAGGAGCCATATGGCATTTTTCGGCGAAGAGTACGCTGGTGAAGTGTTGTAAGTATTGGTAAATTCAGAGAACTGCGGGGGCTTCCTTATTATCCTTCCTCTCTATGTGACTGGTATATGCTGAGCTTATAGAGAAGTAATGGTTTCGGTATTTCAGCATCTGTGCTGCGTGAGTTCTATAGTTCTGCTTCCAGTGGCCGCTTACGGTTTCCAATTTCGCTATTGTTGTGGTGTTTTGTGCGTAGAAGAAGGGTATGGTAGTGAGTTGTTGGTTAGCATAGGTATATAAGGGTACCGTATAGGGTATTGCTTTGTTTTCCTTCGATGCGAATAGCATAAGTAATGCTTGGCTCATTTCAAAGTTATAGGTTCGGTATTTCAGCATCTGTGCTGCGTGAGTTCTATAGTTCTGCTTCCAGTGGCCGCTCACGGTTTCCCATTTCGTTATTGTTGTGGTTGTTTGTGCGTCCGGTATTGCAAGGTCAGTGCGGATTTAGGTGGTCTGTGGTTTGTTGTTAGCATATTCTTCTTTTTTGGGGTAAGCCCGTGGGGATGTTTTGCTCAGGTATACGTCACGTCCTAAGTCGAAGCTGTGCTAGTTGCTTTTTCTAGAATCGAGATGAGTTCTTGTATGTCTTTTGCGGGATTTGAATTGAAGCACAAGTATTCTCCAGTACAAGGATGATGGAAGCCTAATAGACACGCGTGTAGTGCTTGTCGTTTAAAATTACGGACTTCTGGTATGCCGCATCTAAGACTTTTCTTATTGTTTTTTCCGTATTTTTGATCACCTACAACAGAGTGACCTATATGGCTCATGTGTACTCTGATTTGGTGTGTTCTTCCTGTGTGTAATATACATCTTGCTAGACTTGCCACATTACCGAAGGTCTTTTCAATGATGTATTCCGTATTTGCGTGTTTTCCCCTAGAGAGGGTAACTTCCATCATAGTTTTGTCTGATCTTTTGACATCTAAATTAGTCTGTATAAAGCAGTGTTTTGTAGTGGGCACACCCCATATTAGCGCTAGGTATTCTTTCCTGAATTTTTTTTCTTCAAGTGCTTGAGATAATACTAGATAAGCTTTTTCAGTTTTCGCTATTACCATTAGTCCGCTGGTATCTTTGTCCAATCTGTGGATGATGCCAGGTCTATGGCTATTTCCTACAGCGCATAAAGCGTTACCACAGTGTGCAAGCAGAGCATGTGCTAGGGTATCGTTTTTTGTGCCATGACCGGGGTGCACAGCTATATTGGGAGCTTTATCTATTACTATTATGTGTTCATCTTCGTAGATTATGTGCAGCGGGATATCATGATTAGGGTCTATGGATGTACTTTGCGGAGTATCTGGGACCGTAACCGTATACACATCACCAGTATTTGTGAGATGACTGTTATTCAGTACGGGTGTATCAAGGAGTGTGACGCCTCCATCGCTGATAATGCACTGCGCTTTGCTTCGGGAGATATTAAGGGAAGCAGAAATTAGAACATCAAGCCGTTTTTTCGCGTTATAATGTTCTACGAGTATGGTATGCACATGTGTCATGTTGTATCTCCTGTGTGTTTGCTGCTTTGAGTCCTGATTCGCAAATTGGTATTTCCGTTATCTGTTGTTTAGCGGTGTATGTTAAACTAGATCAATATATGCGAGGTTTGCGTGTTGATGTTGAGCAAGTCAAGCATTTTGGTGTTACGAATGTTTGGCGTGATAGACTATTTGTGAATTTTTTGCTTAAGAAGGAGAAGCTCGCTAGGTAGGTATGGTTGTCATGATATGGGCAGTGGTAGGTGTATTTTATATGATTTGTAAACTTTGTTACCGATATAGGATATTCTGATTATTGGTATATGCGGTGCTATAGTTAAAAATATTGTTTGCAGTGTGATAGCACGAATGTAGAATCTGGCGTTGTATTTGCTGCTGGTGGATTACGGCAGCTCTTAGTTTGAATTTATCTGTTTGGCTGCATGATAAAAAAGATACTAATTGCTAATAGGGGGGAGATTGCGTGTAGGATAGCACGCACTGCTCGTAAGATGGGGATAAAGTGTGTTGGGGTGTACTCAGATGCCGATATGGGGGCGCTGCACACGAGGTGTGTTGATGAAGCTGTTTACATTGGCCCAAGTCCTGCAAGTCAAAGTTACTTGGATATAGATAAAATATGTAATGTTGCAGTGGCTACAGGAGCTGACGCGGTGCATCCTGGATATGGGTTCCTTTCTGAGAATGCCGAGTTCCCTGATAGGTTATCTGAGAGCGGCATAGGCTTTATAGGTCCTTCGTCGGCTTCTATGAGGATGATGGCTGATAAGGTCGTATCGAAAAAGATCGCTAAAGATGCAGGAGTAGCTGTTGTCCCTGGATATATGGGGGTTGTAGAGAGCGCAGCGGAAGCTTTAAGCATAGCTGAGTCAATGGGTTTTCCAGTAATGATAAAGGCTGCTGCTGGTGGCGGTGGTAAGGGCATGAGGATTGTTCGTTCTGTAGGGGAGATGGAACAGGCTTTTGTGTCTGCCACAAATGAAGCTGAGAAAAGCTTTAGTGACTGTAGGATATTCATTGAAAAATACATAGAGTCTCCTAGGCATATAGAGATTCAGATAATAGCTGATAAGCACGGCAATGTGGTGTGTCTCGGAGAGAGAGAGTGCTCAATACAGCGTAATAATCAGAAGGTTATAGAAGAAACTCCTAGCCCATTTTTGGATGAGAAGACTAGACGGGCAATGTATGCACAGTGTGTGAGTTTAGCAGAGAAGGTGGGTTATTTCTCCGCGGGTACTGTAGAGTTTATAGTTAATGCTGAGAGAGAGTTTTATTTTCTAGAAATGAACACTAGGTTACAGGTCGAACATCCGGTAACTGAGCTGGTTACGGGGATAGACCTTGTAGCTGAGATGATACATATTGCCGATGGCAAGACTCTTTCATTTTCTCAAGAGGACGTGCGTTTTGTAGGGGCAGCCATTGAGGCAAGGGTTTATGCAGAAGACCCTAGAAAAGGCTTTTTGCCTTCAAGTGGTAGAATATCACATTATCATGAGCCTCCTGCTAGCGTGAATCTTAGGATAGACAGTGGGGTGACCGAGGGTTCTGTTGTCAGCATGTTTTACGATCCTATGATAGCTAAGGTCTCGTCCTATGCTGAGACTAGAGTAGGGGCTATAGAGGTTATGAAGAAGTCCCTTTGTAGTTTTTATGTAGAAGGTGTTGTCAATAACATAGATTTTTTATTATCAGTTTTTTGCAAGCCAGCTTTCGTTGCAGGAGATATCAGTACTGGGTTTATTGCGCAGTTTTATAAATCAGGTTTTGAGGGTGATGAGCTTACTCCTGAAATAGGTGAGATTTTCGCATTTGCACTGCTGTATATATACTTGGAAGATGAAGCCAGGCAGTATGGTGAGCACTGGAGCATAGATGGTAAGGTATGTGCACGAGTTGGAGAGCTTAAGTACTTGTTGAATGCGCGTCGTGTAGATGGCAGGATCTTTGCTGCTTTGGATGGTCAAGACGGGTATGTTGTATTATCTGGGGCATGGCGCGGCAATTACAAAATGTTGGATGTCAGCATAGACAGTAATTCATACTGCATAAAAGTTAAGAGGAGTTCCAGTAGGTATCATCTAAGGTATATGGCGGTTTCTGCTGTATGTACGGTTTGTGAAGAGAACGTAGGTCAGTTTCTTGAGTTCATGCCTGAGCCTCAGGAGGATGAAATATTGCGTGATGCCATAGTATCCCCTATCGCGGGTATGATCGTTGATATATACGTGAAGAAGGGAGATAAGGTAAGCGTAGGTCAGCCTGTTCTCGTCATAGAAGCTATGAAGATGGAAAATTTGATATGCTCGGAAGTAGAGGCGGAAGTAGAAGAAGTGCTTCTATCGCCGGGAAGCAGCGTTGCTGATGGGGAAATTATATTGAAGTTTGTTGCGAGTTAGCAATCTATTGTTGAGTATAGGGAAACAGCCAGCATTCTTTGCTATGTGTTAATTATACGTTGTATAGCTAGCTCTGTTGAGGGTTGTAGCGCTTAGGCTGTCTTGCGAAAAAGACTACCACTGATTTTTGTTTGTGTATCTGAGACCAGGGGTACTGATGCGGAATTTTGGGATTGGAAAGACCAAAGCCTATCTTTCTGGTATTATAGGGAACATTATAAAAGGTAAGATAAAAGAGAGTTTTTTTGATTTTACTGTAGTTTGCTCGCGTGATCCTAGAGTATTTTCTCTCCTTTCAATATTACCCTGTGCGGTGTTGAAAAATGATTCAGGAGAGTATGTTGTCAAAATCAAGAAATCAGACCTAGTTCGTCTTATATATCGCATGCGTAATCCTATGAGATATGCTTGCAATGAGGATGAATACAGTATGCGTCTTGCAACGTACATGTTGCTTGAACTTACTAATTTGTTTGAGGGTTATGCGGAGAACTTATATCAGCACGCGCAGAGCACGTTTGTGCATGATATGCGTTCAGGCGCTGGAAGATTCCAACAGCTGATTAATTATATTGGAGACCTTCATCCTGGTAGGTTGCCCTGTAATATATTGGCAAGTAGGGTTGTCCCTTTATGCTTTCCTAATCCCAATATTCTTGAGAGCGCATTTAGCCTTTCAGAGGCAGATATGCGCTATCTATTGGAGAATATCTCAGAAAATACAGAAGACAGTATTCTATTTGAAGCCGCAAAAATGCGATTGGAGCATCTCGGGGAACTTCGCGATGCTAAGAAGGGACATGCCTCATATGTTGAGGGCGCAATATGCTGTATTAGAAATTTACTGAGTGCACTCTCTAACCGTGGACAGTGTTCTACGAGACCAGAAAGTCTCAAGATAGCTGCTTGTGACTTTATGGTGGCGATACGTGAGATTATGAGTGACGTTAGTGTCAGGTCTCATGTGGAGAAAAGGCTTCGTTCACGACAACTTGATTGTGTTGTGAATAGTATGAAGAGGGTTTTTTATGACGCAAAAGGTGGTGATGTTGGAAGGATTGATGATAATCCTCATGTGACAGATGCTGATACGGAGAAAGTTTTAAGTGCCATTTCCCACTTAGAGAGCTTCAGGAGTCTTATAGATGATCCGGCTTTTTTCCAAAGGTTTAATGACGAACGTGGAGTACTGCAAGCGCAGCAGTACTTTAGAGGCCTAAGTGCGATGGTAGCAGCAGAAAGTGTTTTTCTGTCAGAGCACGTAGGAAAGTTGACAGAAGAGGATTTGCGGTTTTTTCTCAATGAAACCTGCAAGGAAGTTAGTGGTGATGTAAGCCAACTGCTAGCTATCTACGACTTTCTTGCGACAAACCAGATTGTTGATCGTGATGCTGTCGTTAGAGTTACAAGGGGCGAGATTCAAGAGCTGTCGCATAGGGTACATAGATTTGTATCCATGTATCGTGCTATTTGCCAAGAGCTTCGCACGGGAGTTTGCAAGTCTCTTGAGGATGTTGCTGCAAAAATTACGTGTAGCACTGCAGGGAAATGCCTTGATGAATGGGAAAAGAGCCTGCTCAACAAAAGAAACTTAGAAGCCATTTTTACAGTAGATGAACATGGTGCATGGACGAGCAATGATAGCGCCAGAAATAGGCTGCTACTTAGTAAAATTGAGTCTCATAAGTTGTGTGATATTTTACACGGATTACAGTGTGAAGGTGATGTACAGGTATCACGGCTAGTAAATGCACTTTTTGTTGATGGCGTAACTTCGGACGGAGTTTTTGAGATTTTGCGCACAGCTATAAAGAATCGTAAGCATGAGTGGATTCGCGATATTGAGTACAGCTCGCTCCTAGATTTTGTAACACGCGTGCATAAGGGATCTCGGTACATACCCTTTCATTCGTGGTGGCGCTCATTATTTAACCCTGGGAAGTATAGAACTTATCCGAGCTATAAGGGAAAAAGTATTAGGGATAGGTTATATGCTAAGGATTCACTTATTCCGCATACGGAGTTCTCCTCTAGAATAGCTAGTGCTCTTTATCTCAAGGAAGGAGATCATAGGAACGTTACAGGCGCGTATGACGCCGAAATGCTTCATAAGGCTTTTAGAGTACATCATAACATCTCGGGAGCTCAAGAAAGGCTACTGTACTACCTAAAGAAATATCGTGTTATTTGGTATGTATTGTTAATACTGGTAGGGCTTGCATGTGTTTTAGTAGGTGTAGTAGGTAGGTTACTAGCTCATTTTGGAATCATTCCAGGCATTGCTGCACACGGGTGTGCATATGTTCTCAGGGCTATGTTTGACAGCATAGTAGCTGTATTGGTCCTGGATACTGTAGTAGATAAAACCATACATTTTGCAGTACAGTTTATTGGGTTAGTAATCAGAACAGTTGATTTCATCCTGCTGTTTGGCTTGGTATCTCGCATTACGAGATTTGCATTTGATAAGTTCTACGGCCTTTGCAGTTACATTTATAAACAATTTGTGGATGTATGTTCTCACCTGAGCATTTATGGATTGAAACCTTCTTTATTTTTGCTAGTTGACCGGCTGTTTTATGTAGGACAGAACAATCCCCAAGACGTGTATAGAGTCGATGTCGTTGAGAAATCTGCGCCTGAGCTTTTAACGCTTGGAAGCGATTCAGTGTGCATGGTCGAAAAAAATATTACAGGGGGCGATGCTGTTGTTTTCGAGCGTCATGGGAATAACGCAGTTGATGACAGTGCGTACCAGAGAGAAGTCAGGACACCTGCTAGCAATATTTTTGAGCTCATATCAGGGGTTTATAAAGAGCACCATGGGAATCTAAGGAATATGCCCTTGGGGATCTACCAGGGTTTTGTGCGCTCTGTATATGGGGATAAGGAAGACGTTTCACTATTGTTAGAAGCATTTAAGAAGCGTGTTAGCCTGCCGCAGAGAACTATTTTCTGCTCAAATTATATTGATCTCAGAAGGGAATTTTTCTTTTTGCTGAACAATTATCAGGAGCACTTGCAGGTTTCTGTTAATACTCCTAAAACACCTACTATTTTCAATTCTTACAGCGAAAGAAGGGCTGTATACGACATTGTTACAGCTGTTAACATGCAGACTGTCTTAGTTGCAAATCGTGAACATACCAGGGTAGAAAGCATAAGCTCTAGCAAGTGTGCTAAGGAGTTTCTGAGTAGAGCTCATGCTAAAGTAGGGGCGGAAGTTACTCTTAAGGAGATTAATGAAAAAATAGCAGCTGTAAACTGGGCTATTGCAGTAATGGCTGAAAGAGATGTTTCAGGAGCAGTTGAAAAATGGGAGATTTTGTTCCATGACACGAAAATAGAGAAAAGTTGTGCTATTGCGCTAATGGACTGCGCTTTAACCTTACGAGAATATAGACATTTGTTATTAGAAGGGATAAGGGTTAGCAGAGAGGTTGTCTTGTGTGACCTTAGAAGTAACTTTCGTCCTTATATCAGTGATGCTTGCTGTATCTTAGACACAATAGATAAGGGAGGAGCGCGTCACAGCACAATGAGTTATAGAAGATTCTGTGACATCATGTGCAAAGACTTTTCACTATTGGAACATGCCTCTTCTATGGCTGAAAAAGCGAGTAGTATGGTGGGCTTGAATCTAGGTGTGATTTCTCTAGGGGAGAAAGTCCGTGAGGAAGTGGTAGAGTTTTTGGAATACTTCCAGAATCCTAAGAGCATTACTCTTTCAATTTTAGTATACAGTGCAATAAAGTGTCATGGTGGCAGTTTGGCTGCCCGCGTTGACTACTACTCGAAGAGTGCAGATATAGTTTTGAACTCTGCCGGATTGGGGCAAGTGTACGATTTTTTTATGGATACGGAACTTGCACAAGAGTTTTTAGAGTGTTTTTGGGGTAGTCTATTTCCGAAAGAATGTGTCCTATATATGATAGCTTTGGGAGAAGCTGTAGTGCAATTGGATGGGGAAGGTATTGCCGATTTATCTGCATCCATAGACCATAGTATATACGGTCAATCATTCCATCAACAAGGTGTCGCAGTTAGTAAAGTGAAGGCCTTTTTCAATTGTATAGCGGATTTATGCTGTACAGTTTCACAGGTGCACTTAATCAAGAGCATAAAAAAGAGGAAGAAGAAAAAAGTATGCGCTGAAAGTTTAGAATTTTACCTTCAGCAGGAAGAGGATAATTGCGAAGGAGCGCATGCTTGCAGCGTATCTTCCAATAGTAGTACTGACGTAGCGTGTGACGAGCAGCTGAGTGTTCTACAGTCTGCGGAAGTGCTTTGTCTGTTTCCTAGCTCTAAAACGGAAAGAGATGCGCGCTGTTTTATATAATTTACTATAATAACATTTAGTGATATCAGGTTGTAATCGCAAAGCGAAATCTTCTTCTAAATGGTATAGTTTAGCTATTGGGTTCTTGAGTATAATGCGTTTTTAGTAGAAAGCGTTACAAGGAGACATTTATTTTGTCTCACTACTCAAACGCGCGCTATTTTATATAATGTTTGCGTCATAACACTTAGTAATGGCAAGTTGCACTCGTAAAGCGAAAGCTCCGTTCAAATGGTATAGTTTAACTATTAAGTTCTCAGGTATAATAATTTTTTACTGGGAAGATTTACAATGAAACGTTTGTTTTGTCTAATCACCTAAATGCGCGGAAATTTGGTATGCTAGATATGCATAAGGATACACACGACGATACAGATGCGTGTACTAACAACGATGATAGCTATGATGTACGTGAATGCGCGAAAATTAGGTTGGAAGATGCAGCGGCACAAGAACTTGTTAGAGAGCTATCCAAAGAATTTGCAGAAT
Source organism: Anaplasma phagocytophilum str. Webster (assembly GCF_000964685.1). Taxonomy (GTDB): domain Bacteria; phylum Pseudomonadota; class Alphaproteobacteria; order Rickettsiales; family Anaplasmataceae; genus Anaplasma; species Anaplasma phagocytophilum. Next base: position 150,249 of record NZ_LANS01000001.1, on the reverse strand, counting down.
TTACGCGGAAATATCCTTTAGAGGATCAAGCCGATCATGTAGAGCTCCAAAGCGATGAGGGGCAGAGTCAAGTTGCTCAGGATGTTGGGCTACCAGAACATTTGCACGCTGTAGAGGGCGAGGGATTTGCACTTAAATTACCTCTACTTGAGAGATTATTGAATTTTTTTGGTGAATTTTATGAAAGGTTCACAACCAAGAGTGTTATTCGAGGTCATCCTAAGCTTTTGTCATTTAAGGAACGGCGCAAAAAGCGGCTGTTGATAGAAGCGCTAATGACGATTCTCAGGAAGTTACTGCTGAGAAGAAGAGAGAAGAGCCTTAGTGAATTGCTGAATGAGCAGATAAAAGAGCTTGTTTCAGCTTTGGATCACGAACAAGATCCTGCGTTGCGAAAAGTATTGCAAGAAAGACTATCATTGCTGCTGCAGTTACGGATGCAGCTGGTTAGCTATAGATCTGTTATGGGCATTGAGCAGCTGATCATCATAATTATGGGGAGTGCTCTTGCCTCAGCTACGTTATCGCTACAACGTGATGGTTTTTCTGGGGAGCGTAGCGCATCGTATAGCAGAACCATGCAGCCTCTTATGGATATGGCAGGTTTAGTTCATGGTGGTGTTGCAAAAGACATGGCCAGCATGCAGGCGAGCATGATGGCACTTGCAGGGTATCAGCCTGGTCTTGACGTGCACATTGCTGCCTTGCTCTCCAAGAGCATGAGTTACCAAGTATCTCATGATAAAAGCATATTACCGGAGCATTTTCTTGCTTTACATGGAAGAAATCATGCTCCTGTTCCAGTAGCTGATACTGCAGCTCACGCGATCGTAGCAGCGTTAAATCAAGTACTGAAAGCGGTCGCAAACCGGGTATTAGAAGCGGCGCGTATAGTTGTTAACAGAGCAATGGAAATTGTTGGGGGTGAAGATGCGGGGATTGCTAGAGGTCCTTATATGCATGCAAGGCGCGCTGCTCCCAAAGCTGATGCAAGGGTTGTAGTAGATGATGGTATAAAGGAGCAGAGGCATGTACAGGAGCATCATAATGTACACCTTGATTTTCATATACAAGCACATGTTCATACTGAGCACAATAAGAGGAGAGAAGAACGTACCTGTGCAATTGACGAGTTGAGGTATGATGCGATAGATTTCTGTGCAATTGCCAAGGTTTCATTTGCATCGGGAGTTGTTAAGTGTGAGCAGGCATCTGTTGTAAAGATGCAGGCATCAAGTGAGCTAGCAGAGGTTTCAGTAGCAACTGTGACACAGCAATGTGTAGAGATGCAGATACTGCGCCGATAAGGCAGGGTTGAGGAGCAGACTTAATTGTAGTGATAGGCAGTAAGTGGGCAGAGTGCAAGGGGATTATCACCAGCATATTGTCGCGTGTATAGTGCGCATCCTGGGATATCTCAGAGTATATGTATTGTTGTGTCAAGAGCAGTAGTAATGATGTATACGAATCTTATTGTTATTTATCTGCTGTACATCTACGAAAGCAGTACTAGTAAATGTGTTAGTAAGAAAATTTTCCAACTATGGAAAACGTTCATTATAGACTTAAAAAGGTATTTATGTGTGCGAGCATATCTGCTGTGTATTGCCAAAGTACGTGCTTGGTAATCTGCAGCACAGTGTCTGTGAAATGTTGACAAATTATGTAATTTTTACTACTCTCCCAGCAGTTTATTACTGGTAGTTATGAATAGTAAGCCCAGCTGGTTAAGGGTAAAAATGCCCGGGGGCGAGGTATTTGAAGAAGTTAGAGATCTAGTCAAACGCCAAAGGCTCAACACAGTATGTGAAGAGGCTGCATGTCCTAATATAGGTGAGTGCTGGAATAAGAGGCATGCTACTATAATGGTGATGGGTGACGTGTGTACCAGAGCGTGTGCGTTCTGTAATGTTAAGACTGGTGTTCCGAGAGCGTTGGATCTTGGGGAGCCTGAGAGAGTGGGCGAAGCTATCAGCAAGTTAGGGTTGAAGCACGTGGTTATCACGTCTGTGGATAGGGATGATCTACCAGATGGTGGGGCAAGTCACTTTGCTAAGTGTATTAGAGAAATAAGGAAGCGTGACCCAAATGTGACCATAGAGATCCTAACACCGGATTTTCAGGGTAAGCCAGGCGCGGTGGATGTCATCGCTTCTGCAAGGCCTGATGTATATAATCACAACTTGGAGACGGTTCCTAGGTTATATGCAAGGGTGCGTCCTAGAGCTAAGTATTTCAATTCTTTGCAATTGTTGCAGCAAGTAAAGGATAAGACTCAGGGAGTATTCACGAAGTCGGGATTGATGTTAGGGCTTGGTGAGCAGAAGGAAGAGGTATACCAGGTTATGGATGATCTCAGGTGTGCGGGGGTTGACTTTCTTGTCTTGGGGCAGTATTTGCAACCTACGAAGGACAACATTGATGTGGATCGGTATGTTACCCCTGAGGAGTTTGAACAGTACAAGCGTATGGCATATGCCAAGGGTTTTTCTATGGTAGCATCTAGTCCGTTAGCTAGGTCCTCATACCATGCTGAGGATGACTTTCTGAGGCTTCGCGCTTTACGCACTGCGCGTATGCGTGTTGCTACTTAGCTAGTAAGAAGTTGCCGGCAGAATAAGTTTATGCACTCGTAGCTCAGTTAGGATAGAGCGCTACCCTCCGGAGGTAGAGGTCGCAGGTTCGAGTCCTGCTGAGTGCGCTTACATTTTACAAAAGTAGCGTTTGGGTATTACCTGTGGAGCATGTGTCGGGGTGTAACGCTTCCTAGGTGTTACACAATACGTGTATTGTGCTACGTAAATAATAATACGATGTGGAATTTGTAAGTTCCTCAGTACAGAGAGAAGCTGCTCAGCAAAGACTGGAGGTATATGGATAGGGGTCACATTGTGGATGCTGCAGGCGATGATTCTGGCTGCAATGTTGCTGGTGTGCGTGGTCTCATAAAAGTAATTTTTAGTTAATTCAATTGAAGTTGGCATCAAACGGTTGACCATTACACGGTACTACTTGCCTAAAATCTCCGACCTTGGAGTAAATAAAAGAAACAACTCATTAAGGGATAAAGTTTGGCAGGCGCTTTAGAGTTGCGGTATTGCCTTTAGAGCATGTGTTGGGCATAATACTTTCTAGGTGTTACACAATACGTGTGTTGTGCTGCGTAAATAATAATACGATGTGGAATTTGTAAGTTCCTCAGTACAGAGAGAAGCTGCTCAGCAAAGACTGGAGGTATATGGATAGGGGTCACATTGTGGATGCTGCAGGCGATGATTCTGGCATCAATGTTGCTGTAGTGCTGGTGTGCGTAGTCTCATAAAAATAGTGTTCCATTTAATTCAGGCGATATAACTTAAAAGGAGAAATTATCTAAGCGTCTCTTGATAAATGCGGCTATCATGTTTAGTACGAGTAAGATCATCAGCAAGGCTAGTATGGCTATTGCTGAAATCTTTGTGAACTCAGCGCTAGAATTGTTTGCCCAAATATAAATTTGCACAGGCAGAACACTTGCTGGATCAAGGAAAGTTTTAGGTAGATCAATAACAAATGCTACCATTCCTATCATAATTAAAGGGGAAGATTCCCCAATAATCCGTGCAACACTCACTAAAACACCCTGTACCAGAGCAGGGAAAGCTATAGGTAATGAGTGATGCATTATTACTTGCATATTGGTGGCTCCTAAGGAAAGCGCTGCATGTTTTACAGACTCTGGCACAGCTGCTAAAGCCTGCCTTGTGGTCAATATCAGATACGGAAGTATCATGATTGATAAAGTCATGCCGCCTGCCAATGATGAGGATCTGGGCACGCCAAATATATTTAGGTATACCACCAAGCCCAATACCCCGAAAATTATTGAAGGTACAGACGACAGGTTATTAATACTGATCTCGATTATTGATGATACTTTGTTATTCGACAACAGTTCTTGCATACATATTCCTGTCATAATGCCCAGGGGAATGGCAATTGCTAAACACACTATTATAGTCAGTAAGGAGCCGATAAGCGCACCTAATATGCCAGCATTTTCTGGTACTTTGGAATGTGAGTTAGTAAAGAGAGATTTATTAAAGAAGCTTCTCTTTATTCGTTCTTGATCTTCAAATGTTTTGAGCACCACGCTAGATATTTCATTATTTTTAACGCCACTTAGGAATTCTGTAGAGGCATTTAGCCACAATCCATCAGGGCTAATACGTACATTCTTTTGAATTAAGTCTGCAAGTTCATAGTGTGCTGTTTCGCTAACGATACTATAGGCTATTCTCTTAGTTTCAGGGTTGTTCAAATCAACATGGCTGCTGAGGATTTTATCTAGTGCGCTATGTATGCGCTTTATGCAGTCTTCTCTAAAGTATTCACTGTCTTTTCTTATGCTTTCGGTATCATCTAGGTGTAGAAGGATCTTAGTTGCGGTCAGGGCTTTGTATCCGTTATTTACAATACTACAGAGGACTAGCATCAACATTCCTACAGAAATGCCTAAGGCTGATAGAGAGAGTAGAGAAAAAAATCGATCTTGTTTGCTTCTGAAGAATACACGCATGCTTTTTCTGTGTTGCTTAAGCAACCTCGCCAAATTCTTGCCCATAAATGTTCCGAAAATACAATGAAAAAACGAGAGATTGCAGACTACCTTTACTGACAGTGCTACCAAAGTTAGGTAGATGCTACAACCTTTAAAAGTCATTAGAAAGAGTTTTGTGAGGCTCGATGTAGAAAAACCACATAAAAGCAGACAATTTGCCCCTTGATGATGTTCTTGAAGTATTTTGTGTTAAGCATGTATCCTTTTTGTAGTGAGGCATTTCGAGAGGGCTTAGTGCGGTATTATGCAGCTTTTTTATTGGCAGTTTACCTACGGGTGCCCCACATGCATGGTGGTCGTACTTAAAAATATGGGCTAGTTTTTATGTGCAGAGAGAAAACCCAACTAGTTGCAGTTGGCAGTTAGAAGCAGTTAATTTTTTAGTTTAATTATTGTAATTTAATAGTATAGTTGGTATAGACTGTAGTTTACGCGGTGAGAATAAAAAATGTTTGAATTGTCTGATCTGCCGTATGAGGGGTTGGAGCCGTATATTTCTTCCCATCTCTTAGATCGTCACTATAATGGTCACCACAAAACTTATGTTGATGTTCTAAACAAGTTGGTGGTGGGTACTGAGTTTGAAGGTTTGGGTAACGAAAGCTTAGGGGATATAGTAGTCAAGGCTCACAATAGTGGGAGTGCTGGTAGGGCTATATTCAACAATGCTGCGCAAATATGGAATCACGATTTCTATTGGCAATCCATGAAGCCGAATGGTGGGGGAAATCCTCCAGAGAAGCTTAGAGAGATGATAGAGCACAGTTTCGGTAGTGTGGAAGGGTTTAATAATGCCTTTACTACTAGTGGTCTTGGGCAGTTCGGTAGTGGATGGGTATGGCTTGTATATGATGAAGATGCTAAGGCATTGAAAGTTGTTAGCACAGCGAATGCAGATTCACCGCTTCTTACTCAGGGGCAGCTTCCTTTGGCAACTATGGATGTTTGGGAGCATGCTTACTATTTAGATTATCTCAACCTAAGGAAGAAATATATAGACGTTTTCCTAGAGCATTTGCTTAACTGGGATTTTGTCTTGGGTAGACTGGAAGATGCAGGTGTACTGTAGGCTGCGTAGAAGGTTTGTAGGAATTAAAAGTTTGATAACCTTTTGTTGTTAGATTCTGTCAAAGATTGTGCGGGCCTGTTTTCGGTTTAGTCATGTCTGGTAGTGTAAAAGCGGATCAGCTGTTTAAGGGTTTAACCAGGCCCACCATGCTGTTTGGTGTGAGTTATACGTTTGCTATTATGAATTTCATGCTTTCGATCATGATATTCATGTATAGCAATGACTTTAGGGTATTGTTTATTTTAGCGCCAGGTATGCACGGGTTGGGGTTTATTGCGTCTGCAAAGGATCCTTTGTTCATGGATTTGCTAATCATAAGAATGCAGAAGTGCAGTAAGTGCCTTAATCGGTTCTATCACAATTCTAATTCCTATGATGTGATGTAGATGTTAAAGCTAGGTTGGTCTTCGGCTACGAGAAAGCGCAAGATTGTTAATAGGGAATACCATCAGTCGAACTTTTTGCCATATCAGGAGCACTGGAATAGCACTACTCTTGTTACGAAGGATGGTTCGTTGCTTAAGGTAATCAAGCTTTCAGGCTACGCTTTCGAGACAGCAGATGATGAAGATCTTTCTATACAAAACTCGATCAGGAATCAGACTCTGCGAAGTATGTCGTCTGCGGCGTTTGGTCTGTATTTTCACATTATAAGGCGCAGGCGGAACGCGTTTTCTGAGGGTTTTGCTGGTAAGCAATTTTCTAGTGCGTTTGCTGATGCTGTGAATATGCAGTGGCGCAATAAGCATATGACCAAGCAATCTTTCACGAATGATCTTTATATAACGATTGTGAGGGAAGGTAGTAATAAAAGTACCGAGCTATTCGTTAATCTATTACAAAAAATCAACAAAAAGGCAGCGACTGAGAGTTGGAAAAACGATATGCGGGCTGCTTTTGAGGATTTAGAGGAGGTTACCAATCGGGTAGTCACTAGCTTGCGTAATTATGCGCCTAGGGAATTGGGTATTAGGAGTACTCCGGCTGGGGATTTTTCAGAGATTATGGAGTTTTTGCTCCAGATTGTGAATTGCGGTGCAGTGCATAATGTTGCGGTAGATCTTGGTGATATTTCTAAATATCTACCCATGCACAGGTTGTATTTTGGTCATAAAGTTGTGCAGGTAGTCTGTCATGATGGTTCGAAATACGCTGGTTTAATTAGTCTCAAGGAGTACGGGCAGACGACTTCAGCTGGGATGTTGGATGCGTTTTTGCAGTTACCTTATGAGTTTATAATAACGCAGTCGTTTAAGTTTACCAATCGTCAGGCTGCTATTACAAAGATGCAGATTCAGCAGAATCGAATGATACAGTCTTCGGATAAGGCTGTATCTCAGATTTATGAAATCTCTAAAGCGCTTGATGATGCTATGAGTGGTAAGATAGCTTTTGGGCATCATCATCTCACTGTTTTATGCATAGAGAAAACTCCCAAGAATTTGGAAAATGCTCTCTCTTTAGTAGAAGCAGAGTTGTCGAATTGTGGGGTATATCCTGTAAGAGAAAAAGTGAATCTAGAGCCGGCATTTTGGGCGCAATTGCCTGGTAATTTCTCTTATGTTGTACGTAAAGCTGTAATAAGTACTCTCAACATGGCAGGTTTTGCGTCGCAGCATAACTATCCAAGTGGCCAGAAATTTGGCAATCACTGGGGAGAAGCGGTTACTGTATTTGATACGACGTCAGGCACGCCGTTCTTTTTCAGTTTTCACATGCGTGATGTTGGGCATACAGCAATCATTGGGCCAACTGGTGCGGGAAAGACAGTACTGATGAACTTTTTGTGTGTTCAGGCGATGAAGTTTTCTCCGCGGGTGTTCTTTTTTGACAAAGATCATGGTGCTGAGATATTCATCAGGGCTTTGAAGGGGGTATACAGCATTATAGAGACAAGAGGCTCCACTGGGTTAAATCCGCTGCACTTAGACGATACTCCTGACAATAGGGGTTTTCTCATGGAGTGGTTTAAGTTATTGGCTACTACTCTGTCAGATAAGCTTACGCCTGACGATATATTGCGCATTGATGATGCTATAGAGGGTAATTTCAAGCTCAAAAAGGAAGACAGAAAGTTACGTAATCTGGTTCCTTTTTTGGGTATAGGTGGAGAAGATACTCTAGCGAGTCGCATGATGATGTGGCATTCAGAAGGGTCGCACGCGGCGCTTTTTGATAATGACGAAGATGTATTAGACTTCACTAAGTCTAGAGTATTTGGATTTGAGATGGGATATTTGCTAAAAGATCCCATGGCTCTTGCTCCGACGCTTTTGTATTTGTTTCACAAGATAAGTATTTCTCTCGATGGAACTCCTTCTATGATTATCTTGGACGAAGCGTGGGCGCTGATAGATAATCCTGTTTTTGCGCCTAGGATTAAAGACTGGCTAAAAGTTCTTAGGAAGCTCAATACTTTTGTCATATTTGCGACACAGAGTGTTGAGGATGCTAGTAAAAGTCAGATAAGTGATACCTTAGTTCAGCAGACTGCCACTCAGATATTTTTGCCTAATCTTAAGGCTACTAGTGCTTACAGGGATGTTTTCATGCTGACTGAGCGGGAGTATTCTTTAATAAAATATACAGATCCTGGCACTAGGTTTTTCCTAGTCAAGCAGGGGGTCAGTGCTGTTGTGGCCAGGATAGATTTACGAGGGCTCGATGACACGATAAACGTTTTGTCAGGTAGGGCCGAGACCGTTGCCATACTTCGTGAAATTATGGAAGAAGTAGGGGATGATCCAAATGTGTGGTTGCCTATTTTTTATCAAAGGGTGAAAAATGCATAGGGTAGCAAGGGCATTGGTATTTTTGATGTTTCTTGTTGTTACAGTTCCTTTAACGTCATACGCGGCGGGCGATGCTACTGCTAGTACACCAACAGAGGAAGAAAACAACTTGGTGCATTATAGACACGCGGAGGCTACTAATCCGCGTTGTGGTGCTGTGGAAGAGCTTGCAAAGATAGGTAGCATTGGAATAACTGCAGCGCTCGGTGGTGGTGTTGTAGGGGTGGGTTTTCTATATGTTCCGATTGTTGGATTTAGGCCTCTCGGTTTTGCAATGATAGCTGCTTCGATTGCAACAATCTCAGCTGGTATTGCTGCGTCAGCACCGTATTTTGCATGTAATTGGAGTTTTGTCCGTCATCCCGTGTTGCGCTTTGAAAGCGCTGATGATGTTTCGCGCGCAGCTGGCGGTGAAGTGCCTACGGAGGGTGATTATAAGGAGTGTGCTGAACCAGTAGCTGCGTCAGAAATTTTAGGAAAATACGGAGGGGATTGTAGCAAAGAATTTGCTTACATGGCTGATTATTATGCCTGTTTAGCAGAAAGCAAGAGTTTAGAGGATGCTCGGAAGGCAGAGCCTACATGTCCAAGTAAGAAGTTTAAGAAGGCGAGTAATTATGCATGGCCTAAGAATCGGGTATCTAGTTCACGTTATATAGAAGTTTGTTATCGTCATCCTTTGGGCACGGTGTATATGTCGCCTTATGTTGCGGCGCGTCTAGGATTTGCAGGTAGAGATCCTAAAGAAGTTTTAAAGGAGAGTAAGTACCCGCGGGAAGCTACATTTGGTGATAATCATATGCACAATACAAAGCTTGCTGTGTCGGGAGCTTGGACTGAGTTTGAGTATACGATTCAGTGTAAAGTTCTAAAAGCTGGTCAGGAGGCTAAACTGCATGATGCGACTTTTAGAGCTGTAGAACGGGGTGCGAAGCTTTGTGTTGACGCTGTTAAACTAAGTGGTGTGCCATTTATGGCTAAGCCAGAGATCGGGTGTCAGATGCGTCCTAATTCACCTCCGGCGCCTATGTGTGCTAAGTCTGTGCAAAGGGAGACTAAGGCCGCTGATGGAAGTAAGATTATTAGCTATGACAATAGTGGATGTTATAGCTGTTATGTTGCCGAGACTTGTAAAGGTGTAGCAAATTTAAATTCCAGGTCTATTTTCCCTATAACGTCGGTGGTTGTGGGATGCATAGTTGATTCTCTGAAAAATCTGCTAGATCCTCCTGCAGATTGTACGGGGCGCGCAAGGGCAATGAATTCAGTAAATCCTGGATTTTTGAAGGTTGCTCAGGAGAAGCTTAAGAAGACAGTGATGGCTGCTTTGATACTTGCATTGGTGTTGTTTTCAATTAAGGCAGTTTTGGGTGGGGTACAAAGTGCCGGGGAGCTTTATATGACCGTTATAAAGTTTGCTCTGGTGATTTATTTCACCCAAGGTGACGCCATGTCCCTTGCTTACGAATATTTGACTAAGCTTTCTATAGGGCTTTCAGACATTGTGCTGCGTGCAGCTGGAGGTGATACTGGAATTTGTGACTTTCAAGCATCGGATTATAGTCCGCAGTACTTATATCTCATGCCATGGGATAGGCTGGACTGTCGCATGATGTTTTACCTAGGTAGTCAATTAACAGGGGGTACAGGAACAGGTATTCTGCTTACTGTATTGTTAACAGCGGGGCTATTAATACCAGCTATATTAATTAATGCGAAGGTCATAATATGCTTAGTGGCGTTTTTCGCCGTCATTATGCTGGTACTTACGATTATATGGACGGTATATGTTTTCTTGTTGTCGCTGATAGCATTGACTGTGCTAACGATAATCTCTCCACTTATGATCCCAATGTCTTTATTTCAGGCTACAAAGGGGTTTTTTGATGGGTGGACTAGGCAGTTAATGACCTATTCTCTCTATCCTGTGATATTGTTTGCGTTTCTTTCTTTGATGTTTGCTGTTTTTGATAATCTATATTTTGGTGAATTAAAATTTCATCGTGGGGGAAGTGACGGCACGGTAGCTGGTGCTCCCAAAGCAGGGCAGAAAATATGGTTTGAGCTTGTAGACAAGAAGGCATGTGAGAAGCGTGAAAATGAAACAAATCTAGCGTGCATATTTGACACAATGCAGTTTTTTAGTAGGCCGTTGGTGTTTGGTATTTCTGTTAATGCGCCGGAATTTAAAATGGCTACTACTGCTCAGATATGGACTAAATTGGGAGTATTCGTACTAATTGGATTTTTGTTTTATCACTTTTTAGGTTCTATATCGTACATTGCTGGGGAGCTTGCTGGGGATCCGAGAGCTGGTGTTATAGGTAGTGGTGGTATGAACCCGCGTAGTATTGCTCATAAAGCAGCGGGTATGGCTTCTGCAGTTAGGGGAGCTGCTTCGGGTAAACTTTCAGATTTGGGCTCCAAGGCTCGTGATGCCATAAAAGGTATTGGTTCCTCTGATAGTGGAGGTACAGATAAGGTTTCTGGGGGAAGCAGTGGAGGAGATTCTGGAAAAGGTGGTCAGAGTTAGCGTGAATGTTGAGCTGGGTATCTGGATAATAGAGTGGGAGTCAGTTGGTAGTTAATGGGGCTTCGTAGTTTTGTCTGCGAGTACATTTCTAGCCGTAAGAAAGTGCGTGAGCTGATGTAGATAGAGAGCGTGTGCAGTGCCGAGGTTTGTTCCGATAATATTTATACTGTTGTTTATGCTTGCGGGATGTGGGTACCACGGCTGTATATCTCAGGCCAATGTTTACGAGGATACTGTTAGAAGTGTGGTGTTTGCAAATTCTGGCGAGAAGGGACAGAAGGATAGCTCTAAATATTGGACAAAAGTAGATTTTCCGTTATCTGGTAAGAAGCTGGATTTGCAAATAGAGCCCCATCACTTAGACTTTTGTGAAAATGCGCAAATAGACGTGATGGAATTGCGTGTTGCCAATAGTGACCCAATTACGATGGGTAAAAATAGGGAATTTAAATTTACCTTTCCTGTAGTGATTATGCCTGGTGAGGAGATTAGGTTTTTTCTCAATCCTGTTAATAATTTTACAATAGACGATGAAACATGTAGAAATGGGAAGGCTGATATTCGTGTATCAGACGTTGGCGCATGTTTATCCTCTGATATAGGGAATAAGTATCCTCTGTATTTTAGCAGCAAGTTGGGGGGAGGATCAGGCTATTACAATAGTTGGTACAAAGTTGCTAAGGGAGAAGCGCCATATATAACAGATGGGATACCGGAGTACTTGCACATAAGTGGTGGTATTGTTAAGCCTAGCTCGATGGAAAAGCTTGACGATGAGCATGAGAAACTGTTGTGTTTTAATCAAGCTGACTTAGAGGCGCATGTTGATAAGTTACTAAAGGATGAGAAAAACTCAAGTCAAGACTCTAAGGAGGGGGCAAAGAATCCTGCGGCTGAAAAGGAAAAGCGTGATAAAAAGTTAGCAGAAGTTCGAGCAAAGGTACGGGGGGTACGTGAGAAGTTTAAATCCTCGATGGATGCGTACTCTTTAAACGTGCATTGCAAGAAATTGTGTTCTGGCATTATCGACAAGAGTCAAGGATGCGAAGGTTACCATAAGCTATTACAAGTGCAAGGAGAAGAGGAGAGGGATGTAATTCCATTTGTGAAGCTGAAGGGAAATTCTTTTGCTCTGAGTAAATTAGAGAAGAAAGAGTTACCTAAAGGTATGGAAAAGGCTCAGGTTCCTAAGGAATTTGCGCGTGATTTTGAGGACTCAAAGCTAGAGCAGGCTAAGGCTACAGGTACGGCATTGGGTCAGTCAGAGGAGTACTTGGTGCTAAATAGAGCGTATGAATATAAAACAGATGCTGCTGCTAGGGGATTTATTCTTAAATCGTCTTCGAAGAGGGCTGATGAAATCTCTCTCTTAGTTGAAGTTCCCAAGGAAGTTTCTGGTGATATTGCAGGCAGTTACACTCTTAGCGCAAAAAAAGATTGTAGCGCTCATATTGGAAAAAGCTTGTACTATGTGTTTTCCGAAGGCCCTCCTACCTTCGAGCCGGGGCCTAACAACAAATCACGGCAAATAGATTTCATAGATACAGGGTCCGTTTTCATAGATGCTGTTGGTGAAAAAGGGGATTTATACTTTGGTATCCACGATAATGGCGATGGATACGAAAACAATGTTGGGTATTTTGAAATCCATACAAAAGCTACTAAGATACCTCCAAGGATATTCGGACATATTGTATCATGGACTGAAGGTAAGGTAAGAAGTGCGTTATATGGCTCTTCTGACACAGATAGTGTTGCGCATAAATTATATCGTCACATCAGTCAAAGTGGTCCGTTTATGCGCATGGTAAATGCGTTACTTGTTTTGTATGTAATAGTAAGCGCTCTGTATTTTTGTTTTGGTTTTTCTAAGGCATCGATATTTCAGCTTTTCATTACAATTGTGAAGATTATTACTGTAATGTACGTGCTGCGACCTGACAGTTGGACCTTCTTCAACGATCATCTGTTGAGCATTTTTATAGATGGACCAAAGTTTCTTATTGATGCAATGACCGGAGGAATAGGTTCGGGGGGAGATTTTGGATTCATGGATGGGATTCTATATAGGTTTAGCGTTACGCAAACCTGGATCCAGTTATTAGCGCTTATATTTGCAGGGCCTATAGGTTGGTTATCTGTAATCCTTATATTTTGGGGAATTATAGTCTTGATTCAGTTTTTGTTTCAGGCTGTGGTTATATATCTAGTGTCCATAATGACGATAGCTTTATTGCTCTGTATAGCGCCGTACTTTTTGATATGTGTGTTATTCAAACGCACAAAAAGCATATTTGATATGTGGATAAAAGTTTTACTGCAGACTGCCATGCAGCCGGTTTTGATCTTTTCGTGTATTGCTCTGCTAGTGCATGCAATTAACGAGGTAATATACGCAATGCTTAACTTTGAAGTTTGTGATACATGCGTTTTTAACATAGATCTAAAGCTTACCACGTTATGTTTGCTAAGTTTTCCGTTACCTATCGGTATTATTCCTATGATTCCTATCACTGATACTATAAGGGAAATACATAACACTGGAGAGGCGATGCTTATAGGGTTACCTGGACCGATATTTAACATTTTGATCTTCCTTGCTTTGGTCCACGTGGGAAGGGATTTTGTGCTTAACAGTGGTGAGATGAGTAGCATTATGTTTGGAGCATTTACAAATCTTTCTGAAGTGGGTACGACAGCAGCGCAATCGTTATTGAGTGTTGTTGGTCTAGATAGGCAGACTGGGCAGATGTTGGAACAGCATCAGCATCAGTCAGAGCTTTTCAGTAGAGGTCCTGGCGCTGGAAGACAAGAAGGTGCGTTTTCGGGTATGATGCGCGGCTTTGGAGGAGCGCATCAGGATTCAAGAGGCGTACGTCGTAGGCCTGTGATTCGTCCTGAAGATCCGCCAGCTAGCTTTTAAGGAGTGCATCATATGCTGTCAAGGTCATTGCTCTTTATAGCGATAGTAGTGCTCTCAAGTTGTGGGGGGACATGTATTGAGCCTGGAGCAGGGGTGAGTAGCTCTAGTCAAGAGGTTCAGGTTCCTGTTTATCCTGATGGAGCTGATCACAAGCGCCCTGTTACGTATTGGGTGCATTCTGGATATCGTGTTGGGGAAAAAGATGAGCTAAAAATTACTGTTGATCGTACGATAGATTTATGTCCCCTAGATACAAAGGCGAAGCCTGTAGCTATAAAGATGTATCCGGAGCATTTTAGCACTCCTAGTACTGAGTTTTATGACACTTACATTGATGTACAAGAAGGGGATCAGCTTAGATTTAGTTCGGTGCTTTATGATCTGAGTTTTCCGGATTGCAAGGAAATTTCTCGTGAGCACAGCCCGGTGATTTTTCACAACAACGAGGTTATCTTTCGAGATGAAGCTTGCAAGAAAACTGTAGCAATAGAGGAGCTGTGTCTTTCTGGTGCGACATCAGAAGTGTTGGGAGATGGCAGTAAAAAGGGTTTGCTACACGTAAAGGATGCAAAGGGAGAGTGTAAAGAGGTTCCAGCTGGTGTGCAGATTCCAAGGGTAGGGGGTAGTATTATTCAGACGCCCAGAATGCAATTCCCGCTTGGTTACATTGGGGTTGTGGATAGCAGTGTATCTGGTGAACTATCTTTTTCTTACAATAATGTGATCACTAATGGCCGTATTCATGATGCACGTGTTCCAAAGATAAACATGTCTCCAAAGCTTGATCAGGAGAGTTGTGAACTGTTGAAGGGGAGTAATATTACTCTGCGGCTATCAAATATTGACTCAATAGATCAGTTAAAGGATCGGGATGCTCATAATAAACATGAGCGTTCTTACACTTATGGAAGTAATAAGGCATTTACCACAGGAAAGAGATTCGGTAAGCCATCAGAAACAGAGGAGGAAAAAAAGCAGAGGGAAAAAGAGGAGAAAATCGCTGCATTATTGTCTGAGTATACAGAGTACGACTTAAATTGTCATTGTGGGTACGTATGCAAGCCGAGTAACCAGGTTGATGACGACTGTATTAGAAGCATAGTGACTGTTATGGATGGGAACGTAGTGTGTCCTACGCAGACGAAATTTAATGGTAAGGATCATGAGGAAGATGCTGGCAATCAGCAGCACAACATTCCAGACATTAGAGGTGACCTGTCGCCAGAAGCTTTTGCAAGAAGTGTATCATCCTTAACGGGGCAGCACTTTGGTCAGAATGTTGCGCAGAAAGACTCAGTTATTAGCGTAGAGAAAGCATATGAACTGGCAGAAGGTGTCATTGCTGTTATAGTTAGTATTGAAAATGGGAAGAAGATTCTTCCAAGTGACATTGCGCAGTACTGTAATGATCATCAGGGAAAGTGTAAGTATTTACCGGAGGGTATTAAGTCTCTAAAAAGTAGTCAGAGCGGTTTGACTTTTGAAAAAGGGAGTCTAAAGCTTGATAGTGATTACATAGCTCCGGGTTCTGGGCGCTTATATTTGGCATATTGGCCGTATTTTGGTGAGTTAGGTAAAAAGGTAAAAGAAAGAAAGGGGAGTGAAGCAGCTGTGGTTGCAGCTTCTGGTAGCTCTTCCCAGAGGGGATTGACTGTTAGTCGTGCTAAGAATTACTCTGAAAATTCTCTGCTTTCAGCACTGGCGCAGAGAAGGTTTTTCTGGAAGCAGGGCATGTCTTCAGGCAGTGGTGGTTTTTTATCTTCTAATGATGCTGGGAATACATATGTTCCTTTGTCACGAGATGAGGGAATTACTACTATAAGTTATTCCGTTGCATCTGCAGCTACGCCTGTTAGTGCAGGAAAACCTGCGTCTGAACGTCGAATTAGTGTAGCACGTACTGGTGAGGATATTGCAGTACAGGGGTTTTATTCACTGAATGTTCATAGAACATGCTACGCTACAAGCGGTCAAAAGCTTTACATGTATATAGGAGATACACCTCCTACTGCGTTACCTGGGAAGCAACAAGGTGCTATACCGCTCGATTTTGAGAAGATAAATTCATCAAAGAGTGATAAAGAAGAGAAGGAATGGAGTTATAAGATAAACTCTGGTGCAGAGAAGCGACAAGGTTATATATACTTCGGGGTAGATGTAGATCCTGGGTATGAAGCGAAGCTGAAACAGGCCAATAATTCAGATAATTACTATGCAGTGCATCTATGGGTGCCGAAATGGACGCCTATTTTTTCCTCATTCTTCAATTTTCTTCAAGGAGTGCTTCTACATGTGCTATACGGCACGGATTTGCCAACTATGGGGCAGGATACTAAAGCTGTAGAAGCTTCGAAGGTCATTGGTAGAGCTATGAGCCCCGAGTATATTGGAATACAAGGTGGTGGGCAGCAGAAAAAAGCAGGGGTAGTGCAACAGATATATAATAATCAGGTGTCAACCAAGCCATTTTGGTTTGCGGTGCGCGCATTACTGGTTTTATATCTGATGTTTTCGGTGTTGGGCTATATCATAGGTATTATCCAAGTAACGAAGCATGACATATTCGTCAGGATAGCAAAGATAGCGCTTATTATTACCTTAGTTTCGCCGGGTAGTTGGAAGTTTTTTACTGAACACTGTTTCAGTATATTTATCCTGGGGATTCCGGACATAATATCTGCGTTCAATGGATATCTAGGAGGAGATTCCTCATTTGCGTTTCTGGATTCCACTTTAGGGATTATGCTCACATCTGAGTTTTGGTTGCGTATGCTTTCGCTGTTTATGGCGGGGCCTGTGGGATGGTTGGCATTTATTGGTATTATATGGGCATTGTTCTCTTTCTTTCTGGCTATGATGAGAGCAATTATATTGTACCTCTTTATTATGGTGGGGCTGGCATTTTTATTAACTTTAGCTCCTATATTCATCACATTTTTGTTATTCCAAGTAACGAAAGGATTGTTCGACGGCTGGCTAAAGATGCTTGTGAATTTTATGTTGCAGCCGATTATACTATTCGCAGCATTGGCATTTCTGAATCAAGTTATCATAACAAGTTTACATGCGGTGACAGATTTTGCTGCATGTGAGTCATGTGCGGTGGGGTTCAATATTTCATCTAAGGATTCCAAAGCTGCACCTGGTCAATCTGATATATGTATTATTCCGGCCCTTCTTCCCATGGGGTATGCGTTCGAATTACCTGTAAGTGACAGAATACGTGAGGGTTTAGCTAGGGGTGATATAGGATTTATGGGCTTACCGTTCAGTATGGCTATGCTCATGGTTTTGATATTAGCTTGTAAAGCTACTAGAGAGTTTGGAGATATTGCTGAAGTTATGGCTCATTCAATATCAGGTAGTATGTCAGGAATGACAGCAGCTGCTGTGGGGGCTACACAAAGTATGCTGAGTGTTGTTGGTCTTGATGATGCGACTCAGCATCTCATTAGAAGTGCTGTTGCCATGGATCCTGTAGCTTCGGATAAAGTCCGCTTTGACGCTGAAGATTCTGTGCAGCCTCGTCATGATGGGGTAAAGGATAATTCTGGCGCTGATTCGCCAGGTAAAGAGGGGTCCGATAGTGTGCAAGGCGCTAGTAATGCGAGAGGAGCTGGTGCAGGTGAAGGGCCAGGTGCTCCTGTTGATAATGACGGCAGTAACGTGGGGAGAAGTGGTGAGGATAACGTTTCTGGTGGTGACAGTGGTGGAGATATTAGGCGGCCTGGGGGTGGATCTTCTGGCAGTATGCAAGCTGGGAGACCGCAGTTCGAGGATTTACTGAGTGATGATCCTGGCATAAATGATAGAGTGAATGCTTTCAGAGAGTATCGTCCAGGGGATGGAGGTGTTGGCGAAGACGACCGAATTTCTGGTTCTACTACGGCAGGGAGTGGTGTCAGTGGTGGTGAAGCAGATGTGGATGCCAGGGTAAGTCATTCCCGAGAATATCGTCCAGGGGACGGAGGTGTTGGCGAAGGTGACGACCGAGTTTATGGTTCTACTACTGCAGGCAGTGGTATCAGCGGTGATGCAGCAGGTATAGATGCTAGGGGAGATCATGCCCGAGAACATCAGCCAGCGGATGTAGGTGTCGGCGAAGGTGCTGATCGAGTTTCTGGTTCTGCTACGGCAGGGAGTGGTATCAGCGGTGATGCAGTAGGTGTAGATGCTAGGGGAGATCATGCCCGAGAACATCAGCCAGCGGATGTAGGTGTCGGCGAAGGTGCTGATCGAGTTTCTGGTTCTGCTACGGCAGGGAGTGGTATCAGTGGTGATGAAGCAGGTGTGGATGCTAGGGGGGATCATGCCCGAGAACATCGCCTGGAGGACGGTGATACCGGTGCGGGAGTAGACAATTCTGATGCTTCTGCAGATGTTAATGGTGATAAGGTCCGTGGTGCCGTGAGGGATGATTTGAAAGATGGGAAGGATGATAAATAGGACCTATCTTGTTAGAGGTAATGGTGGTGATTAGATTTACTCGCAGCAACTTCCTTAGATTACTGGTCATATCATGTTTGTTCATGACTTCGTGTGGGAATGAGGTGCCATTTCCAAGGTGCGTATCAGCAGATAATTTCAATAGCAGCACTACAATTGCGGTTTCTGCTTACTATGGCTCAAGTAATGTTGATGCTTTTAAAGCTGAAAATGGTGAACTAGGTGATGGTTCAGTTCCGGGCTCTAGGAAGCAGATTGTGCGTTGGCAGGACACGGGGTTGGTTACTGATGGTGAAGAGATAGTAGTAAAGGTGGAGGGTGCTTGGATCCCCTGGGAGAAAAATGGTGAAAAGCATAGTCCGACAATGGCTGTAAATGCGGGTATATCACGGCCGACAGACCTTTCTGATGAATTTTATGATTCCGTAGTAGATGTTGACAGAATATGTGGTCCTTATCAGAAATATGAAAAGCAGGTTGGGGGCTGTAGGATGCAGTGTCATGCGATTCCTATGCAGGATCAAGATGGCACTGGACAATATGGTCGTCCATGTTGGCTAGAAAAAGGGTACGGGGCGTATTTGTTGTTTAAAAGACCAAATGATCAGGACCCTAATGCGACAATGGATCTTATCGAGTTTCCCGAATCTCCTACAACACATTTGGCATATGAATCTGCTCATGATGGAGGGGAGGCTATTTATCGTTCTAGCGGACGAATTTATGACGTGAAGTGTCAGGTAGTAAATCCCGAAAGAGGTTGGAAGGTATATGTTAAGATTCTAGATAATTACTATCATGACAATGCGGGTGGTTACAGTCTCGAGTTTACTAAGGGTGTAGTGAGAGGCACAAACACTGATATTTTTGAATCTGTACGCAAACTTGTTAGGGATGAGCTAGATAGTGCAGGGAAGAAGATCTTTCAAAATATTGCCAAAGATAAAGAATACAGGAACTTCGTTTTTGCGCTCATTACCTTGTCTATAGTGCTGACTGCCCTAACATACATATTTGGTATGGTACGCGCGCCACTTACGGATTTGATTGCAAAGCTTCTGAAAATAGTCCTTGTTCTTCTGTTAATTTCTCCGGGTAGTTGGGACTTTTTCTATAACCATTTGCTGAGGCTATTCCTTGAAGGTGTCGATGAGATAATAGCAGTAGTGAATGAATATGCGTTAGGACAGAAAGTGTTCAATAAAAACAACCCGTTTTCATTCATGGACATAATGATAAGGGATAAGATATTTTCTACAGTTGTATGGGAGGCTAAAGCAAGGGCTCTGATTACGGCAGATTGGTCATCTATATTTGCGCTGCTCATTATAATTATAGCGGTACTTTTCTATGTAGGTTTGTGTCTATACGGTTTTGTTATTTATCTTACAGCATTTGTAGGTGTTACCTTCCTCATATCTCTTATGCCTATTTTGTTTGTGGGGATATTGTTTTCTAGGTTCAAAAGTTTATTTGATGGTTGGCTGACGCAGTGTATCAGCTTTTCTATGCAGGCCATTCTGATGTTTACGCTGATAGCGATGTTTGGCACGCTTATTATGCACTATTATTACAGGATTTTTGGTTTTACAGCGTGTTATAATGAGTGGATACACATAAACATTCCCCTTATCATCAATAGAGGGTATTATGAGTGGACTCCGGGACAGAAATACGACACTATAACAATTGGAAAGGGTGGCACCGAGAAGCGGGCATATCCAGAGGCTGGCGCAAGTGCTAGATATACTTTTACCGGTGGTGGTGCAGTCATTAGAGTACCGCCAGATTATAAGGATGAAGATTTTCGATACGTAGACTATCCATTTTTGGATCCAGATACTAAAAGTAAGACGGTTCCTGGTGGTGTAGTGCCGCGAGATGATACCGCTCAGGGGCGTAAATTTCAGAATTTGGCTGCCCTTGTTAATATGTTAGTGGCGTCAGAGAGGGGCAGCTCAATTGCGCGGATAGTTAATAAAATAGAGAAGGAATTGAAGCAGCTAAGGTCGAGTGCTTCAGTTACTGATGGGCATTTAAGTAAATTCGAGGATTTGGTTTCAAAGAAGCGAACAGAAAATCCTCAAGCTAATTGGAGTGACCCAGTCTTCAAAAAACAGCTGCTCGATATATTGATAAGTGAAATTATTGCGAACAATGCGTTTGCAGGCACTCCTTTAAAGGAGTTAGAAGAGCAATACGACTATAGCATCATCAAGAATATCAAGCAAGGCTGGATTGTCATGTGGTCCGAAGTCTTTGGGTTGATACTCATCGCATTTTTGGTATGGCAGATGCGTGCTTTTGTACAGAGTATAGCGGTTGCCCTATCTGGTGGTGGGATGATGTCTAGGACTGTCGCATCGATGTATAATGAGGGGTTTGCTAGGATATTCTCAGGAATACCTGTATTCGGGAGGGTTATAGAAACTGTTGATAGGAGCATTGACGTTGCCAGATTGTTCGCTAGAGCGAAAATAGCAGGTATTGGGTCGGCTATAGCTGAGGCTCCTGAAAAGTTGATTGCTAGAGTGCCTATAGTGGGCGGCACCATTGGTGGAATGGTGAAGGGAATGCGTCATGTTTCAGGAGCGCTGATGTCCTCACACACAGAGGCAGATTTGTATTCCATGAAGTCTATTTCTCCTAGATTTGATTATGCTAGGGCATGGCTTGGAGCGCATTTGGGCTATTCGCCATTGGATGCTCTGCAGTATGTTGGGAAGTTTTCTCTTGCAAAGATGATGGGTAACACCAGCGGAGGATTACTAGACAATATTCGGCAAGACCATGCAAAGGTGATGCAGAACTTACGCACGCTTACTATTGGTGTGGATAAGTACAAGCCGGGAGTATATGTTCCCAAGAGGGATGAAGAAGCTGATAAAAATCCTTTCAGGCGTCCTGATGCTGCTGAGAAGCGCAAGGATGAGGAAGATCGCGCGAAACTCTTCGATGATAATGGGAATTTACATATTCATCGTGGTAATTTCTGGGATGCCGTGGATGCAATGCACGGGCTTGAGGTGATGCGTGGGCAAACTAATGACGATGCAGCAAGGGAGCGTATACAAAGAGATATTGACAGAATAAGAGATGAGATCGTGCGGTTATCCCGCGCGAATTCTTCTGAGATACCGGAATTGCAAGACTTTGTAATGTCTGGAGGAGGGGTTGATTTTGACAGGTTAAGAGACGCTGCTTTAAAGAGGCGAAATGTTGATGAGCGAGATGAGATTAGTGGTGCTGAAGCGGCGCGCCAGGGGGTAGTTTCCCAGGCAGAAGAGAGATCAGTTGCGGATTTGATATCAGGTACTGGTGAGTCTGAGCCGAGTGCGGGAGGGTCTCAAGCGCTTACAGAGGAAAGGATTCAAGGAGGAGAAGGAACAGGCGATCGTGCATTACCTGAAGGCATAGAAGTAGGTGGGCATGAATTAGCTGATTCTGCAAGTGCGTTGCCAGAAAATCAAGAAGGAGGAGTAGATTCCACAGCTGAGGTAGTTTCCCAGGCAGAAGAGAGATCAGTTGCGGATTTGATATCAGGTACTGGTGAGTCTGAGCCGAGTGCGGGAGGGTCTCAAGCGCTTACAGAGGAAAGGATTCAAGGAGGAGAAGGAACAGGCGATCGTGCATTACCTGAAGGCATAGAAGTAGGTGGGCATGAATTAGCTGATTCTGCAAGCGTATCGCCAGAAAATCAAGAAGGAGGAGTAGATTCCACAGCTGAAGTAGTTTCCCAGGCAGAAGAAATCTCAGTTGCGGATTTGATATCAGGTACTGGTGAGTCTGAGCCGAGTGCGGGAGGGTCTCAAGCGCTTACAGAGGAAAGGATTCAAGGAGGAGAAGGAACAGGCGATCGTGCATTACCTGAAGGCATAGAAGTAGGTGGGCATGAATTAGCTGATTCTGCAAGCGTATCGCCAGAAAATCAAGAAGGAGGAGTAGATTCCACAGCTGAAGTAGTGTCCCAGGCAGAAGAAAGCTCAGTTGCGGATTTGATGTCAGGTGCTAGCGATTCTTCTTCGGATGTAAGTTCGGATACTAGTTCGGATAATGGTGATGATGTAAATCATGCACTAAAAGAAGAGAGCAGTGTTACTAATGTCGGAGATATGGAGATTGCAGAGGGGTCTGGAAGTGCATTTTCTGATCCTGAAGTAAGGCAAGGAGGAGACAGATCTGTAGAAGTACCACATGCTGCTAATGCTGCAGGAGTGAGAGTAGAGGATCATTATCACATAGAAGATTTATTGAGTGATGTAGGTGTTTCAGACGGCTCTTTAGAAATAAATTTTGTGCGAGAAGAATCTTCAGAGCTTGGTGTACATGAAGGAGAAGGTAGCAATTATCCTCAAAAGGGGCTTTCGAAAGAGAAACACAAAGGTAGAGGTACTAAGGCGTCTAGTAGCAAGCGTGATGATAAGGATGGGGCGCATTCGGGATCTAAGACAGATGATGATTCAAGTGGCCTTAAAGCGTCGGGAGGTTCAAAAGAAGGAGCGCGTTTTAGAAATAAGTCAGGAAAAGCACCGCCTTCTGGAGATCGTGTTGATAGCGAGGCAATATCTGTAGGAGAAGATGCATTAGAAGCTATAGCATCAGTACCAGAGGCCGAAGCATTAAAAACTGTGGAGATACCAGTAGATAAGGAAGGAGATAAAAGAGATCCTGATGAAGTAAAAGCGGGTAAAAAAAAAGAAGAAAGAGAAGAAATAGGACTGATCGTTCCTAACATTGATCAAAAAGCAGAATTAGAAGGGGATAAAAGCGAAGAAGCGCCTGCTATTTCAGGGATAAAGCAGGATGCTGTTGTAGATTCCAGAATTATAGAAGCATCAAGAGTAGAGGGTAAAGACTATACCGTAGAAGGTAAACCTCTAGCAGAAGCGGCTTCAGCTGATGTGGTGACTGAAGAGAATGTAGTATCTGCAGGTGATGAGGGATTAGATGGTACATTAGGAGCTGAAGTTACAGCTGGAGGAGACGCGTTAGAAGCTACAGCATCGGCACCAGAGGCCGAAGCATTAAAAACTGTGGAGATACCAGTAGATAAGGAAGGAGATAAAAGAGATCCTGATGAAGTAAAAGCGGGTAAAAAAAAAGAAGAAAGAGAAGAAATAGGACTGATCGTTCCTAATATTGATCAAAAAGCAGAATTAGAAGGGGATAAAAGCGAAGAAGCGCCTGCTATTTCAGGGATAAAGCAGGATGCTGTTGTAGATTCCAGAATTATAGAAGCATCAAGAGTAGAGGGTAAAGACTATACCGTAGAAGGTAAACCTCTAGCAGAAGCGGCTTCAGCTGATGTGGTGACTGAAGAGAATGTAGTATCTGCAGGTGATGAGGGATTAGATGGTACATTAGGAGCTGAAGTTACAGCT
Organism: Anaplasma phagocytophilum str. Webster; assembly: GCF_000964685.1. Lineage (GTDB taxonomy): Bacteria > Pseudomonadota > Alphaproteobacteria > Rickettsiales > Anaplasmataceae > Anaplasma > Anaplasma phagocytophilum. The sequence continues at coordinate 126,505 of NZ_LANS01000001.1, read as the reverse complement.
GGAGGAGACGCGTTAGAAGCTGCAGCATCGGCACCAGAGGCCGAAGCATTAAAAACTGTGGAGATACCAGTAGATAAGGAAGGAGATAAAAGAGATCCTGATGAAGTAAAAGCGGGTAAAAAAAAAGAAGAAAGAGAAGAAATAGGACTGATCGTTCCTAACATTGATCAAAAAGCAGAATTAGAAGGGGATAAAAGCGAAGAAGCGCCTGCTATTTCAGGGATAAAGCAGGATGCTGTTGTAGATTCCAGAATTATAGAAGCATCAAGAGTAGAGGGTAAAGACTATACCGTAGAAGGTAAACCTCTAGCAGAAGCGGCTTCAGCTGATGTGGTGACTGAAGAGAATGTAGTATCTGCAGGTGATGAGGGATTAGATGGTACATTAGGAGCTGAAGTTACAGCTGGAGGAGACGCGTTAGAAGCTGCAGCATCGGCACCAGAGGCCGAAGCATTAAAAACTGTGGAGATACCAGTAGATAAGGAAGGAGATAAAAGAGATTCTGATGAAGTAAAAGCGGGTAAAAAAAAAGAAGAAAGAGAAGAAATAGGACTGATCGTTCCTAACATTGATCAAAAAGCAGAATTAGAAGGGGATAAAAGCGAAGAAGCGCCTGCTATTTCAGGGATAAAGCAGGATGCTGTTGTAGATTCCAGAATTATAGAAGCATCAAGAGTAGAGGGTAAAGACTATACCGTAGAAGGTAAACCTCTAGCAGAAGCGGCTTCAGCTGATGTGGTGACTGAAGAGAATGTAGTATCTGCAGGTGATGAGGGATTAGATGGTACATTAGGAGCTGAAGTTACAGCTGGAGGAGACGCGTTAGAAGCTGCAGCATCGGCACCAGAGGATGCAGCATTAGAAACTCTGGATGTACCTGTATATCAGGAGAAGGATGGTAATACTGCGACGGAACTTCCTAGAGAAGTAGTACCTGAAGCTACCGAGTATGGTACTAAACCTGATGATCAGGAGAAGGATGGTAATACTGCGACGGAACTTCCTAGAGAAGTAGTACCTGAAGCTACCGAGTATGGTACTAAACCTGATGATCAGGATGGTGATAAGGGTGATTTAAGGCCTGAAAGACTGGATCCTGATATAGGGGATGGTAGTGCTATAGAAGATGAGGTTGAGGTTAGATCTTCTAGGAGTAGTGAATCAACTGATAGCGTGCCATCTGAAGTAACTGAACGTGATGCTCAACGTGATGATCAGGAGAAGGATGGTAATACTGCGACGGAACTTCCTAGAGAAGTAGTACCTGAAGCTACCGAGTATGGTACTAAACCTGATGATCAGGATGGTGATAAGGGTGATTTAAGGCCTGAAAGACTGGATCCTGATATAGGGGATGGTAGTGCTATAGAAGATGAGGTTGAGGTTAGATCTTCTAGGAGTAGTGAATCAACTGATAGCGTGCCATCTGAAGTAACTGAACGTGATGCTCAACGTGATGATCAGGAGAAGGATGGTAATACTGCGACGGAACTTCCTAGAGAAGTAGTACCTGAAGCTACCGAGTATGGTACTAAACCTGATGATCAGGAGAAGGATGGTAATACTGCGACGGAACTTCCTAGAGAAGTAGTACCTGAAGCTACCGAGTATGGTACTAAACCTGATGATCAGGATGGTGATAAGGGTGATTTAAGGCCTGAAAGGCTGGATCCTGATATAGGGGATGGTAGTGCTATAGAAGATGAGGTTGAGGTTAGATCTTCTAGGAGTAGTGAATCAACTGATAGCGTGCCATCTGAAGTAACTGAACGTGATGCTCAACGTGATGATCAGGAGAAGGATGGTAATACTGCGACGGAACTTCCTAGAGAAGTAGTACCTGAAGCTACCGAGTATGGTACTAAACCTGATGATCAGGATGGTGATAAGGGTGATTTAAGGCCTGAAAGGCTGGATCCTGATATAGGGGATGGTAGTGCTATAGAAGATGAGGTTGAGGTTAGATCTTCTAGGAGTAGTGAATCAACTGATAGCGTGCCATCTGAAGTAACTGAACGTGATGCTCAACGTGATGATCAGGAGAAGGATGGTAATACTGCGACGGAACTTCCTAGAGAAGTAGTACCTGAAGCTACCGAGTATGGTACTAAACCTGATGATCAGGATGGTGATAAGGGTGATTTAAGGCCTGAAAGACTGGATCCTGATATAGGGGATGGTAGTGCTATAGAAGATGAGGTTGAGGTTAGATCTTCTAGGAGTAGTGAATCAACTGATAGCGTGCCATCTGAAGTAACTGAACGTGATGCTCAACGTGATGATCAGGAGAAGGATGGTAATACTGCGACGGAACTTCCTAGAGAAGTAGTACCTGAAGCTACCGAGTATGGTACTAAACCTGATGATCAGGAGAAGGATGGTAATACTGCGACGGAACTTCCTAGAGAAGTAGTACCTGAAGCTACCGAGTATGGTACTAAACCTGATGATCAGGATGGTGATAAGGGTGATTTAAGGCCTGAAAGGCTGGATCCTGATATAGGGGATGGTAGTGCTATAGAAGATGAGGTTGAGGTTAGATCTTCTAGGAGTAGTGAATCAACTGATAGCGTGCCATCTGAAGTAACTGAACGTGATGCTCAACGTGATGATCAGGAGAAGGATGGTAATACTGCGACGGAACTTCCTAGAGAAGTAGTACCTGAAGCTACCGAGTATGGTACTAAACCTGATGATCAGGATGGTGATAAGGGTGATTTAAGGCCTGAAAGGCTGGATCCTGATATAGGGGATGGTAGTGCTATAGAAGATGAGGTTGAGGTTAGATCTTCTAGGAGTAGTGAATCAACTGATAGCGTGCCATCTGAAGTAACTGAACGTGATGCTCAACGTGATGATCAGGAGAAGGATGGTAATACTGCGACGGAACTTCCTAGAGAAGTAGTACCTGAAGCTACCGAGTATGGTACTAAACCTGATGATCAGGATGGTGATAAGGGTGATTTAAGGCCTGAAAGGCTGGATCCTGATATAGGGGATGGTAGTGCTATAGAAGATGAGGTTGAGGTTAGATCTTCTAGGAGTAGTAAATCAACTGATAGCGTGCCATCTGAAGTAACTGAACGTGATGCTCAACGTGATGATCAGGAGAAGGATGGTAATACTGCGACGGAACTTCCTAGAGAAGTAGTACCTGAAGCTACCGAGTATGGTACTAAACCTGATGATCAGGATGGTGATAAGGGTGATTTAAGGCCTGAAAGACTGGATCCTGATATAGGGGATGGTAGTGCTATAGAAGATGAGGTTGAGGTTAGATCTTCTAGGAGTAGTGAATCAACTGATAGCGTGCCATCTGAAGTAACTGAACGTGATGCTCAACGTGATGATCAGGAGAAGGATGGTAATACTGCGACGGAACTTCCTAGAGAAGTAGTACCTGAAGCTACCGAGTATGGTACTAAACCTGATGATCAGGATGGTGATAAGGGTGATTTAAGGCCTGAAAGGCTGGATCCTGATATAGGGGATGGTAGTGCTATAGAAGATGAGGTTGAGGTTAGATCTTCTAGGAGTAGTGAATCAACTGATAGCGTGCCATCTGAAGTAACTGAACGTGATGCTCAACGTGATGATCAGGAGAAGGATGGTAATACTGCGACGGAACTTCCTAGAGAAGTAGTACCTGAAGCTACCGAGTATGGTACTAAACCTGATGATCAGGATGGTGATAAGGGTGATTTAAGGCCTGAAAGGCTGGATCCTGATATAGGGGATGGTAGTGCTATAGAAGATGAGGTTGAGGTTAGATCTTCTAGGAGTAGTGAATCAACTGATAGCGTGCCATCTGAAGTAACTGAACGTGATGCTCAACGTGATGATCAGGAGAAGGATGGTAATACTGCGACGGAACTTCCTAGAGAAGTAGTACCTGAAGCTACCGAGTATGGTACTAAACCTGATGATCAGGATGGTGATAAGGGTGATTTAAGGCCTGAAAGGCTGGATCCTGATATAGGGGATGGTAGTGCTATAGAAGATGAGGTTGAGGTTAGATCTTCTAGGAGTAGTGAATCAACTGATAGCGTGCCATCTGAAGTAACTGAACGTGATGCTCAACGTGATGATCAGGAGAAGGATGGTAATACTGCGACGGAACTTCCTAGAGAAGTAGTACCTGAAGCTACCGAGTATGGTACTAAACCTGATGATCAGGATGGTGATAAGGGTGATTTAAGGCCTGAAAGACTGGATCCTGATATAGGGGATGGTAGTGCTATAGAAGATGAGGTTGAGGTTAGATCTTCTAGGAGTAGTGAATCAACTGATAGCGTGCCATCTGAAGTAACTGAACGTGATGCTCAACGTGATGATCAGGAGAAGGATGGTAATACTGCGACGGAACTTCCTAGAGAAGTAGTACCTGAAGCTACCGAGTATGGTACTAAACCTGATGATCAGGAGAAGGATGGTAATACTGCGACGGAACTTCCTAGAGAAGTAGTACCTGAAGCTACCGAGTATGGTACTAAACCTGATGATCAGGATGGTGATAAGGGTGATTTAAGGCCTGAAAGGCTGGATCCTGATATAGGGGATGGTAGTGCTATAGAAGATGAGGTTGAGGTTAGATCTTCTAGGAGTAGTGAATCAACTGATAGCGTGCCATCTGAAGTAACTGAACGTGATGCTCAACGTGATGATCAGGAGAAGGATGGTAATACTGCGACGGAACTTCCTAGAGAAGTAGTACCTGAAGCTACCGAGTATGGTACTAAACCTGATGATCAGGAGAAGGATGGTAATACTGCGACGGAACTTCCTAGAGAAGTAGTACCTGAAGCTACCGAGTATGGTACTAAACCTGATGATCAGGAGAAGGATGGTAATACTGCGACGGAACTTCCTAGAGAAGTAGTACCTGAAGCTACCGAGTATGGTACTAAACCTGATGATCAGGATGGTGATAAGGGTGATTTAAGGCCTGAAAGGCTGGATCCTGATATAGGGGATGGTAGTGCTATAGAAGATGAGGTTGAGGTTAGATCTTCTAGGAGTAGTGAATCAACTGATAGCGTGCCATCTGAAGTAACTGAACGTGATGCTCAACGTGATGATCAGGAGAAGGATGGTAATACTGCGACGGAACTTCCTAGAGAAGTAGTACCTGAAGCTACCGAGTATGGTACTAAACCTGATGATCAGGAGAAGGATGGTAATACTGCGACGGAACTTCCTAGAGAAGTAGTACCTGAAGCTACCGAGTATGGTACTAAACCTGATGATCAGGATGGTGATAAGGGTGATTTAAGGCCTGAAAGGCTGGATCCTGATATAGGGGATGGTAGTGCTATAGAAGATGAGGTTGAGGTTAGATCTTCTAGGAGTAGTGAATCAACTGATAGCGTGCCATCTGAAGTAACTGAACGTGATGCTCAACGTGATGATCAGGAGAAGGATGGTAATACTGCGACGGAACTTCCTAGAGAAGTAGTACCTGAAGCTACCGAGTATGGTACTAAACCTGATGATCAGGATGGTGATAAGGGTGATTTAAGGCCTGAAAGGCTGGATCCTGATATAGGGGATGGTAGTGCTATAGAAGATGAGGTTGAGGTTAGATCTTCTAGGAGTAGTGAATCAACTGATAGCGTGCCATCTGAAGTAACTGAACGTGATGCTCAACGTGATGATCAGGAGAAGGATGGTAATACTGCGACGGAACTTCCTAGAGAAGTAGTACCTGAAGCTACCGAGTATGGTACTAAACCTGATGATCAGGATGGTGATAAGGGTGATTTAAGGCCTGAAAGGCTGGATCCTGATATAGGGGATGGTAGTGCTATAGAAGATGAGGTTGAGGTTAGATCTTCTAGGAGTAGTGAATCAACTGATAGCGTGCCATCTGAAGTAACTGAACGTGATGCTCAACGTGATGATCAGGAGAAGGATGGTAATACTGCGACGGAACTTCCTAGAGAAGTAGTACCTGAAGCTACCGAGTATGGTACTAAACCTGATGATCAGGATGGTGATAAGGGTGATTTAAGGCCTGAAAGACTGGATCCTGATATAGGGGATGGTAGTGCTATAGAAGATGAGGTTGAGGTTAGATCTTCTAGGAGTAGTGAATCAACTGATAGCGTGCCATCTGAAGTAACTGAACGTGATGCTCAACGTGATGATCAGGAGAAGGATGGTAATACTGCGACGGAACTTCCTAGAGAAGTAGTACCTGAAGCTACCGAGTATGGTACTAAACCTGATGATCAGGATGGTGATAAGGGTGATTTAAGGCCTGAAAGACTGGATCCTGATATAGGGGATGGTAGTGCTATAGAAGATGAGGTTGAGGTTAGATCTTCTAGGAGTAGTGAATCAACTGATAGCGTGCCATCTGAAGTAACTGAACGTGATGCTCAACGTGATGATCAGGAGAAGGATGGTAATACTGCGACGGAACTTCCTAGAGAAGTAGTACCTGAAGCTACCGAGTATGGTACTAAACCTGATGATCAGGATGGTGATAAGGGTGATTTAAGGCCTGAAAGACTGGATCCTGATATAGGGGATGGTAGTGCTATAGAAGATGAGGTTGAGGTTAGATCTTCTAGGAGTAGTGAATCAACTGATAGCGTGCCATCTGAAGTAACTGAACGTGATGCTCAACGTGATGATCAGGATGGTGATAAGGGTGATTTAAGGCCTGAAAGACTGGATCCTGATATAGGGGATGGTAGTGCTATAGAAGATGAGGTTGAGGTTAGATCTTCTAGGAGTAGTGAATCAACTGATAGCGTGCCATCTGAAGTAACTGAACGTGATGCTCAACGTGATGATCAGGAGAAGGATGGTAATACTGCGACGGAACTTCCTAGAGAAGTAGTACCTGAAGCTACCGAGTATGGTACTAAACCTGATGATCAGGATGGTGATAAGGGTGATTTAAGGCCTGAAAGGCTGGATCCTGATATAGGGGATGGTAGTGCTATAGAAGATGAGGTTGAGGTTAGATCTTCTAGGAGTAGTGAATCAACTGATAGTGTGCCATCTGAAGTAACTGAACGTGATGATCAGGAGAAGGATGGTAATACTGCGACGGAACTTCCTAGAGAAGTAGTACCTGAAGCTACCGAGTATGGTACTAAACCTGATGATCAGGATGGTGATAAGGGTGATTTAAGGCCTGAAAGACTGGATCCTGATATAGGGGATGGTAGTGCTATAGAAGATGAGGTTGAGGTTAGATCTTCTAAGAAAACATTATTGATGCGTAGAGGGCAAATAGATGTATCAGTGGTGTCAACCGCTACAAAGGATATAGCGTCAGAAGCTCTTAAATCCGGCAAAGAAGAGGATGTTGTTCGTGACACGAGTAGTAAGGTTGCTGCACCGATAGAAGACCGAGGTTTGCTGAAGACAGAAAGCGATGTTACTACCGCAGCGCAGAAACAATCAGATACTGATACTTTAGAGCTGTTTTCGGGCACCTCTTCTGATAAGAAAAAAGCTAAAAAAGGAGATGCTGGTAAATCTAAGAAGCGAAAGCCTAAGAGAAAAGAAGGGCAGCCATCAGGTGTCAGCACTCATGAAATATTAAAAGGTCTTTTATCTACTATGACTAGTGAGAATATATCTCATCAAGACAAAAGTTTGCCAGAAAAAGACCAAGAACAAGATGCTTCTAAGGAGACGCATCAGGATGAGAAAAAGAAATCTCAAGAGAAAGAAAGAGAGGAGAAAGCACAAAAACAAAAGAGTAGTATCTCAAAGATGCAGAGAAAGATTAGTAAATTAAAGAGTCGTATCGCACAAGGAAATCTGACAGAAGATGAGATACAAGTTCTGAAGAATAAGATAGCAGAGATAGAAGCTGACATAAATGGGCTTGATAGTTAGAAATAGGGGATAATGATTATGGGTAGCATACTAGCCGTGATATCTGACATACCATGCACTCTTTTGTACCCAAGTAGTTAAGAGTCTTTGACTTCTGCCACGGGAATGTTTTGGCAGCCATAGTTTCCGCATCCGTCTAAGGAACATGCAAGGAAGTCGGTGTCGAATCTTGCAAGTATGTCAAACTCAAAACTCGCATATACTTTTACTCCAAGCTTTGGTGCTTCCAGAAAGCTTATCTGCCCTGTGTTGTAATCTATAGTATAGTGAGTATTTTCCAGCTGTGGTGCCTCTTCTATCCAGATATTTACTGTGCCCTCTACGGGTTTTCTAATAAGGCGTGTATAGGAGTATGAGCCAGCAGAGTATTTCTTTATCACTTGGAAGAACAGTGATGTTCCATCTCCGCTACCTACGTGTTGCATAGATGCTTTATAGTCGCTCCAGTCTTTAAATCTGAATGAAAAAGCCTTACCCCTGTGCGCATAAAAAAAATCCATTAACACTTCGTATTGCGAGTACGATTTGACTCCGTATATTACGTTGTATCTACAACGTGGGTAAGACCAATTAATCTTGCGTTGTTCTCCACCGTTAGCTAATGGTGTGACGTTTGTAGAAAATGTAGGCCCTCCTATAGAGCCATATGAGATCTCATCAGGAAACCTTGCGTTTTTATCTAGCATTTGGCATACCATAAATATGGACGACATTTTAGTGTTCTTCATTCTGTGACGTAATCACTTTATTTTTGTCACTCTAATATCAAGACGTAACTTTCCACATAGTGTTACTTTTAGGTTGTATAGTTGTTGGTAGAAGATTCTTTGAGGCATCTGCAATTAATATGCTGCGCCTGCGAGATTTTACTGGTTCCTCGTAAATAGAAATCCTGAGTCAAGGAACTAAATATCACCCTAAGACAAGATGTAAGAAGATATATGAGTGACTGTTGAGTTTACGACAATAGCTCGCCGTTCTTTCCTTCTAAGATAATCCCCGTGGTAGCGGTAAAGCATTAGAAAGATAGTATTGCTTCTTTTGTGAGTTACACGCTCCTGAGCTGTGTCATGGACCAAAGAAAGTACACGACTACTTTGTAAATTATTGCTGAAATTAAGCTGGACGACATCAAGCTCTATACCAGAAGATTCCAAATATATCTCTATAGTTGCAGGTATAATAGACAAACTTACACAGAATATCTTACCTTATTGTGTGGGATTGCTCTAGATGTCAAGTAATAAAGCTTCAAGGTGGGAAAGAGTAAGGCTTCTCGCCTTGAAAACAAACAGCAGCAAAGTCCTACCACGACAAATAACTTCTATTATGCTTGGAACTGTATACAAATCTCAGAAAAAGCCACGAAAAGTATTAGATCTCTATATATTGTTGCTCCTTTTTCTCATGAAACACTGAGAGTTAGCTCTTTATTGTTCACCTAAGCATGCCGAAGGCAAGATGGTAGGGAGTACGATATGGTAGCAGTGTATCGATCACTAACGATATTGTACGCAATAACGGAATTTACAACTATTAAATAAGGGTATATGGAAAGTTCTACGACAAGAGATGGAGTACCCTTTCCGCCCGACTTCTTGATTAGCTTTTATAGGATAAAAAACAGCTCAAGGCGTTTTTTCCTTGCAAATGTTCACAACACCACCACCAAACACACGTCCCTAATAGACAGCGCTTCACGGAAAAACAACCTGTTTTCGGAAGATTAGACTCCAGTAGAGCCAAAGCCCCCTGCGCCACGCTGAGTTTCAGTAATATTGGAAGATTCTTCCCAAGAAATACGCATAACAGGCGCTATGACGAGCTGGGCAATCCTGTCACCATGCTTGACAACGTAATCGCTAGCACCAAAATTCGCTAGGATTACGGCAATCTCACCGCGGTAATCTGCATCAATAGTGCCAGGAGAATTTAAAACTACAACACCAGCTTTTACAGCCAAACCAGACCGCGATCGAACTTGTGCTTCATAGCCATCAGGAAGCTCAATAGCCACACCTGTGCGAATAAGACACCGCTCACCAGAACGTATAACCACCTCTTCACTAAGTGCAGCATATAAATCCAGCCCCGCACTTTGCGGAGTTGCGTAAGAGGGCAAGGGTAACCCTTCTCCTCCCTTCATTCGTATAATTCCTACCTTCATATAAGCCAGCAACAGCCACGAGTGCCGCATGATAACGTTCTTTCTCTAGAGAATCAAGTCATATTCAAAGCAACGAAAAGTTGGTGTATTTTTGCTGGGAGAACACTGAGTAAAAAATGCACCGTTATGTTCAATATTCACCTATATAGGCTGAGATAAAACGTATCCACCTAAGCAACCATTTACGTTTCGGATACACTTCCCCGGGGTGCAGCCAAGTACCTAAACCCGTTTACCATGGCTATACTTCTATATCGTCTTCTGTAGATAGTGACGCAATTTTATAGGTGAGCTCAACGCCAACAGCCTAATTTCTCTATTTATATACCAAAGCGCTAGTATGATTGCGACTTCTTGGATAACCACACTTTCACTTGTGGTTATCTTGATGCATTACCTCACCATGGCTTCTAAACAACCACGTACAAAAGCTTTCACTCTCTTCAGCGCCCGTGCCCGTAATGTGTGTTACAATGACGTGAACTGCCTACTAATAAGAAAATATCACTATTACAGCATTTAAGCGTCACTGGAGAAGCTGTGAGAGCTTTCATTCAAATTAGGTAGTTTGAAGACAATGTTCTCCCGTACCCCATCCATGGTCGACACCTTTATGTTCATTTTAGAGGAAAAATATTTTAAAAGCTCTTCAACCAGAATGGCCGGAGCAGACGCCCCTGCTGTGACACCTATTTTCTTAGTATCTGCAAACCAACTCAGGTCTACATCTTCGTAGGATCCTATAAGAAAAGAACGAGGATTGCGGACTTTTGCAAGATCCAGCAGTCTGTTGGTGTTAGAGCTGTTCTTACCACCCATGATTAGCATTACATCAACCATAGAGGCAAGCTCTTTTACAGCAGTTTGCCTATTTTGAGTTGCGTAACATATGTCTTTTAAGTCAGGTCCTACAATATCTGGAAATCTAGTCTTCAGCGCTTCAACTATCACCCTGGTATCATCAACACTTAAGGTTGTTTGAGTTACATATGCAAGTTTCGTCTCGGCATCAACCGGTAGGTTATACACATCATCAACATTCTGTACTAACAGGACTTCACTCTGTATTTGCCCCATGCTACCTTCAACTTCTCTGTGTCCTTTATGCCCTATTAGGATAATTTTGTACCCGTTCTTATTGTATCTATGAATCTCAAGATGCACCTTAGTAACGAGTGGGCAGGTGGCATCAATTACCACAAGGCCTCGTTCCTGAGCTGCGGCACGAACTTGCTTTGCAACACCATGAGCACTGAACACAAGAACAGCTCCAGTAGGAACTTCATCAAGTGAGGCTACGAACTTAACGTTTCTTTTTCTAAAACTTTCCACCACATAGGCGTTGTGGACAATCTCATGCAGAACGTAAACTTCTTTACTAGCAATATACTGGTCAACAACCATATCAAGAATAGCTACCGCTCTCTCCACACCGGCACAAAAGCCTCGCGGTTGCGCTAAAATCACCTCAACGTCATTGCAGTTACTATGCATAAAACCCCCACAGATACTGAAAGCAGTGCTTTGCAGTTACAGAAACCAACCACTTATAGAGTTACTACTAAACTAAATTTCGCAAGTTTGTATACACCTGATACATGGGTGCATTATACAGCACGATACCATTTCGCGCAATTTATGATAATCCCAGGATCATTAGCGTTTATGTGGTGTGCTGAAATACAATGTAAGGTTTTTTGCGCACATTATAAGCTGATGAGTCTGAGGTGATACACGGCAATTTTGTAATGTGGAGTAGTTATATGGGTTTGTGTATAGCCTTAGTGAGAAAGCACACGAATGGGTACTATGAACAACTGATATCAGTCAAATAATAAAGGAACAATAGCCTGTGGTGGATTCAGGAGTCCCAGCTTTAACTGGACGCAACTTGTTACAATTCACAAATGTAAACGTAGCAAGCAAAATAACCATAAACGCATTCCCATTACAGCTATATAAACAGGCACACATGCTTTGATGTGATCAAAATCAGCAGACTTTCTAAGTCACTAGAAACCCATAGAGTCAAGCACAGCGAAGCACTAGGCTCTAAAGCAGTTATGCGTGTGCAGATGTGATCAAATCGGCAAACTTTCTGAAAATATAGTGCGAATCGTTAGGTCCTGGGCAACCCTCTGGATGATATTGCACCGAAAGCACAGGACGATTGGTCATCTTGATTCCCTCTACGGTGCCATCAAAAAGTGATATGTGTGTGACCTCTATGTTATCGGGCAAAGTACTGGCGTCAACGGTATACCCATGGTTTTGGCTAGTGACTTCTACAGACTTAGTTTCCAGGCTATATACTGGATGGTTGCTTCCCCTATGACCATGGTGCATCTTAATAGTTTTGGCTCCAAGAGCCTTTGCTATAAGTTGATGTCCCAAACATATGCCCAAAACAGGGATTCCAGAATCTATAAGCACGCGTAATTGGTCCATAACGGGGTCACTTATATCTGCGGGATCTCCAGGGCCATTTGATATTACTATGCCTCTGGGTTTTAGTGACAAGGCTCTGGCTGCAAAGTCATTCTGCGCGGCTACCACATGAACAGCGCACCCTATTCTAGTCAAGGCGCTAAATATTCCATGTTTTGCACCAAAATCAATGACGCAAACACTGTGCCCATCAACATGATGGCTATGATCCATAAGGTGAGGGAGCTCAGTTGCCAGCGACTTTTTATGCGTACGTGCCACATTTTGTAATTCCTGTATGTGCACCGCACCTATATCGTCGAAGTGATGTATGACTCCACCTAGTGTACCATTCTCGCGCAAGTGTATGGCTAACGCCCTGGTGTCTACACCAGATATCCCGGTGAAATTATTTTGCTCTATCCAAGAGTTAAGATCTATATGTGAAGATACATGCGACGCACCGGATATCTCCCTAACTACTATGCCCTTAGCCAAGACCTGCTCACACTCAAAATCCTTGCTATTTATCCCGACATTCCCTATGTGAGGAAACGTGAACGTGACGATCTGACCGGCAAAGGAAGGATCAGTAATAGTATACTGATATCCTGTGACTCCGGTAGTGAAGCACACCTCTCCAACGCAGTCAGTCCTCTTACCGAGTGATCTTCCGAAAAAATACCGCCCATCAGACAGTACAATAACCGCATTATGAAATTCGCTGGTCATACTTGCATGAAAGTCAAACTCCGGTATTGTACCAAAGCTCTTAAGAAACTGATAGAGATTTGTGTAAAAACTTTCATAATAATATGTGAGGAGAAACAGATATTAGGCTATAGATGCGAAATTCCACAACAACATACACCAGGTTGTTGTGGGAACTTACACTCATAGGGGTTTTTTAAGTATTAGTTATTGCATAGTGTCTTGAGGGGTCACAGTTCATTGAATTTGATATGCGCGCTGGTGCAGTATGTATGGGAGATAGAAGGTGATTTAGTTCACTTGTTGTAATCTGAGTGCTATTTGTGAGCATGCTTTACTATATAACTATGTTTGTGCTTTCATGATTTTGACATGCACTCCTTATGGTTATGGAGCTGTGCTGCAGTTTTAAACAATTAAGGGCTTACAAAATAAAAGCTAAAGTTTATCGAAATGCCGTGGGTTCTTACGAGCCAGACGTTTACACAAGTAGTTGTTTTTTTGAGGTAATCACTCCTTAAAACGTTGATTCTGTGTGCATGCAGTTGTTTGTGTATTAGGAACAAATCCTGCGGGCCACATAGTAATACGCACCATTCTTTATTAAAAAATCAATCATTGAGTTGCACAGTGCTGCTATGATACAATGCCGCGGTGTGATACTTTTCAGGGGATTAATGGGATGCATACGCCGCATATATTCACCAGTAAGGGCGATTCTGGCTATTGCTACAGTGGCACAGCTTCGACTGCGTACAGGGATGCCCTATGTGCTGAATTAAAAGCCGGATCCATTTCACGTGACGATTTTTTGGGTAATCTGCAGGAATGTTTAGGGGGACTACGCGAGATATTTGACCGTGTCTCTCAGGTAGATTCTGATGTTACTGATCTTGTTGCTAGGACAGCGTACATTGAATCGCTTGTAGAGATTGTGAGGATCGAAAGCAGTGTGCTAGAAGAAGATCTAGTAGGGAAATTGCGTAACATAGTCCAGCATCTTTATGATACACTGCACGTCTGTGCTGCGGTAACTTGCAACAAGGATAAGCTTAGAAACCCTGAATTTGTTGAGCGTGAAACGCACCTACAAATGGCGCAAGCGTGTGGCATAGTAGTCAATTCTATTGCTATGTTAAACTGCTGTGCTCAGGTTGCCGATTCTCAGGCTACTGCTGTGGATACAGGGTGTGATACAGCAGTTATTCCAGCTATTAACGCGTCTTTAAGCACACATCTTCATGCAAAATGTGCAGCTATGCTTGGATGCTTAAAATCTGAGACGCGTGCTGTAAGGCGAGAACATAGAAAGGCAATTTTGCGTGCAGTGCGACACTATGCAGAAATTGCTCGGAAAGTTGTTGAGTTATTTGATCCGGACATGGTGAGTTGTTTCCCTCACCGCACTGAGAATTGCTTGAACATGATTCTTGATGCTGTTAAATCTGATGCTACTGAATGTGAAGCGATGCTCCGTAGAGATGCAAAGTCATTAATGCGCCTCTCATTAGCGACAGAAGCGCGTATAGCGCTTTGTCGTAATCTTGATCAGTACGTTCGTAAATCAGAAGCGGAGAGTACTGCTCAACCTTGTGCCACTGTATGCATAAATGCTTTGATGAAGACAGTTGGTTGTTTATTACGGGTATATAGAGAATATGCCGCTTCAGGAGAAGGAGAGCATTCCTATGCCTGTAGTATTGGTAGGTGTATTCGAGTCCTACGTGATAACGTTTACCCGAGAGTGTCTTCCCATGAATGTGGCGAGGCAATAGGGGCTCATGTGGCGCATAAGGTATACTTACGCCTATGTGAAGTCTCTAATGAGCTTGAAAACATTATGCCGGAGCTATTGGTAAATCCTCGGATATCGAGTGAATGGTACAGAATGGCGTTGTGTAGCCTTGCAGAAATGTCAAGTGCTTGGAAATCAGCTACCGAGGCGTATTTCCATGTTCCTGAACAGCCAGAGCCTTTGCCTAGTGAACCTTCAACATCAGCACAGGCATTGCTATGTGCTAGTCCTGAACTCGATGATGCACAAGTTCTTGCTTATAGACCGCGAACTCCTAGTTGGGATATCGAGCCACCTGTTAAACGAGCGCGAAGCGCATAGTCTTTCGCCAATATCTAGGTATTTAGCGTTCTATATGCAGATATGGCGCTGAAGACATTGGGTTAGTCATGTCTTGTAATTTGTAGCAGTGGAATGTCTTATGCAAAGAGGGTTACTGCCGGGATATTCCGTTGCATGAAGCACGCAAGAAAGCGGTAATACAAATCTGCATATCGATTTCAGATTATAGAGAAGGGATGCCCCATTGGTTGTGTAGTTAGGTTTTATTACGGTTTATTGAAATCTAGCATAACGTAAGCTATTTCTCTTGTAGAAGGCATTTCTGACACATGTGACCAATATAAAACAGCAATGCTTCGGTAGGTATTTGCAAGGAAATACTATATGGTTGCTGCCAATTTAGGTTTGTAATATAGGCATGCCGCTATTATTGGTTGTGTAGTGCATCAAAACAAAACGCCTCATTCTATGGGCATTACTATTTATTAAAAAATCAATAATATTGAGCTGCATCACAGCGGTATGCTACACTTTTAGAGTGTGAAGTTGTTTAGTGGTTAATGAGATGCATACGCCGCGTATATTCACCAGTCCAGCTATGTCTGGATATGCCTACAGTGGTCTCTCTTCTACAGAATACAAAAATTCTTTATGTAGAGCCATAACCTCTGGTTTAATGGCGTATGATGAATTCCTGAAGGTTCTGCGTGAATGCGTGGCAGAGTTGCGCAATACGTTTAGCGAGATACGGGGTGTAGATGCTGTGTTTGCGAAGCATGCTGATAGGGTAGAGCTGCTTGCAAGCTATTTTTAGATGAAGAGGGTACTGCAAGCGCAGACCCTGCAGTGCGAGAGAGGGTATTGCACACCATAATCCATAGTGCATATGATATGCTGCATGACTGTGCCACGGCGCAGTGCAACAAAGAAGTGCCGCGGTTCATGGATCCAGACTTCACGAGGCGTGAAGTACACCTACAAATCGCTAAGGTATGTGCTATCCTGGTGAATGCTATTACCATGGCAAACTGCTATGTCAGAACCATAGCCGAGGCGTCTGACAGTGCAATAGGTGAGGCTGATGAGCATAGTGCGTTTCATGCCAACATGGCTTTAAGTGCATACGTAAATGCAAAATTTTCAGCTTTAAGCAGATGTTTAAATTATTCTCCGGGTCCTGAGGAAACTAAGCGTAGAAAGGCTATTCTACGTGTGGTGAGGCATAACATAGAGCTTTGTAATAAGGTTGCTGAGCTAGTTGATCCGGAGATTCCATATTGTTTCCGTGATCGTACGGTGAGTTGCTTAAACAGTATGCTTGATGCAGTTGGGTCTACCTCGGCTGAATGCGAAGAGATGGTGAGTGATAACGATAGTGCAAAGAACCGCCTAGCTCTCGCTAAAAAAGCGAGAACAGGTTTTTTACACCATTTCAAGACATATAAAAGTTTAGGACTGAGCGTTGCTTTTAAAAGTTTCAGGCATGACAAGTATGTGCAAGCTTTAGTGTATGCAATTGGTAGTTTATTCTCAATGCACAGAGTATATGCTTCCACGGGTAATACAGGGCATGTTGTTGCGAGTAAAATTGAGCATTGTCTTCAAATGTTGCTTACTCTCTATAAATATAAGGTCAGAAGAGCGGGAGCTTCAGAATATACGGCACAAGAATTATATTTGGACATGTGTACTGTCTATGATGAGATTCAGGAATGCGTTACGCGAGGTCTACTATTAAATCCCCAGACAGAAGTTGGGTTCTGTAGTGCTATGTTGGGGTATCTTTCGGCAATGATTGGTATTTGGGAAAAGAAGTACGAGAGATATTTCAATAATATTAGGCAGACTGAGGGTTCGCCTAGTCAACCCTCAACATCTGGACTAGGAAGTGCTGGGGCTGGAATAGGAGGATCACAAGCTTCCTATACGCTACCTCATGATCCAGGGCATATGCCCTCTTCACCTAGTCAACCCTCAACATCAGCAGAGGCCAGTTCTGCACTGCAAGAGGCGCAGGTAGCATCTCATAGATCACAAACTCCTAGTAATGATGACCTTGAGCCATCTAGTAAACGATCACGAAGTGCATAATATTGAAATGTTGGGTGTACAGTGAGTCCGTAGTAATACCTATTGCTGCTAAAATAGCAGGCTATTTTGTATAGAAAGCATAGGCCATTGCATAACACAGCAGTGTTTTTCTTCTATAGCAGTATGGGAAGTGCGATAGGGCAGCTGTGCGTGTCCCAGTAGAGTTAACCCCAGATACGGTTTATGTGGCATTTTCAGGGTTTTCCTGGTTTCTAGTAGTACCGGGCCACTCAGAAAGGTGATCTGCTATTATGAGCGGGAAGGGGTGTAATCTCTCGAAATGCTGTTCTGTATATTACTCAACTCGCACAGGTAAAATATGACAGGTGATACCATGAGATACGCCAATGAATTTTTCCTTTTATATTTGAGTATGTAATCCGGTATAGGCGAGAAAGTACATGGTGTGTCATTTATGAAATCCTTCAAAGGATTTTAGGTCGCTTCTTGCAACTGGGTGTCACTTCAGACAATAAGTTAAAGTGCAGAGCAGCGTGCATAACATCAGCAAGTTATGTCACAGCAGAGACTCTATACCTAAGTGCTAATATTATTGAGTAGCTAAGTGTATAATTTCTTTTTTGTGAAAAGGATACCAAACATCACTCCAAAGATCTTATGTAGAGGTGTAATACGATACAAGCATCACTCATTGAGCAAAACACCAGCGGCAGAGTTTTGCAGACTTGATAAAGCATCATGCTTCATCGCTAGACATCTATCGAATTCAATGCATACGGTAGTAAGTTTTTCGACGGTATTGTAATCACTATCACGCACTATAGTAGCGTCCTTTTTCACTTTTTTGGACGCTTTGCTAAGCAACAGGAGTAGCTTGCCTTCTATATCTTGCAATGCCTTAAATCTCTGAATATCACACACACTCAGAGCCTCAAGTTCTTTTTTTAGCACAAAAACAATTTGTGTTTTTAGCTCTGTTATATATTCGAGAAGCCTCTCTCTCACTTATCAATAACCACGTTGGAAAAGGCCAGCTCTAATCGAGAATTCTTAATATTGTCTTAAGCATGTTTTGTATTCAGTAAGCAAACAAGGTTTATATTCCCCGCACTTCTTTATTAAATCTATCACAGAACTTTTTTATTTTTTCATACGTATATGCATTTGTGTGTAGTAGTTGATATGGTTCTTAGTGAATTGGTCTTGGAGATGCATTCGGTATGGACACTTCATGGTGCATAGATTTAGAACGCGTGTTTTTCCCGCTGTACACCTTCTAAATTGTGTCTGGTATAGGTGGCAAATGTTTTTCAGTCTTTATTTCTCAGGCTAGAGCTGCGTTTAGAAACGCTTTTAAGCGTAATTGAGTTTCACATTATGGTCTCTTTTATGCTTCCGCGTTTCTCAACTATATGGGCCTGCCATTATGACGGGTGATGTTCTGCATCAAAACTAAACACCTCATCCTATGGGTATTACTATTCATTAAAAAAAGTAATAATATTGAGCTGCGTATAGCCAGTGTGTTACACTTTTAGAGTGTGAAGTTGTTCCAGTGGTTAATTAGATGCATACGCCTCGTATATTCACTACTCCAGCTATGTCTGGATATGCCTACAAAGGCATTTCTTCTGCGGAATATAAAGATTCTTTATGTAGAGCCATAACCTCCGGTTTAAAGCCGTATGATGAATGCATGAAGGTTCTACGTGAATTCGCATTGGAGTTACGTAATACGTTTAGCGAGCTCCGGGGTATAGATGCCGTGTTTGCGGCAGCTGATAATATAGACAGTATTGACAGCTGTATAACTGATGCAGAAGGTGCTTCAAGCGCAGAACATAAAGCGGGGGTGTTGTATAGTTTGATCAATCGGTTGTGCGACGCGTTGCAGGACTGCACCACGGCGCAGTGCAACAAAGAAGTGCCGCTGTTCATGGATCAAGACTTTATTAAGCGTAAGGCACACCTACAAATAGCTAAGGCATGTGGCATATTGGTTAATTCTATTGTCGTAGTGAACTGCTTAATTAAAACCATTACCATGCGTTCTGCTAGTGTAATGGGTGGGAGTGATGCGCATAGTGTGTTTCACGCTGGTCTAACTTTAAGTGCATATGTAAATGTACAATTTTCAGCTTTAAGCAGATGTTTAAATTATTCTCCGGGTCCTGAGGAAACTAAGCGTAGAAAGGCTATTCTACGTGTGGTGAGGCATAACATAGAGCTTTGTAATAAGGTTGCTGAGCTAGTTGATCCGGAGATTCCATATTGTTTCCGTGATCGTACGGTGAGTTGCTTAAACAGTATGCTTGATGCAGTTGGGTCTACCTCGGCTGAATGCGAAGAGATGGTGAGTGATAACGATAGTGCAAAGAACCGCCTAGCTCTCGCTAAAAAAGCGAGAACAGGTTTTTTACACCATTTCAAGACATATAAAAGTTTAGGACTGAGCGTTGCTTTTAAAAGTTTCAGGCATGACAAGTATGTGCAAGCTTTAGTGTATGCAATTGGTAGTTTATTCTCAATGCACAGAGTATATGCTTCCACGGGTAATACAGGGCATGTTGTTGCGAGTAAAATTGAGCATTGTCTTCAAATGTTGCTTACTCTCTATAAATATAAGGTCAGAAGAGCGGGAGCTTCAGAATATACGGCACAAGAATTACATTTGGACATGTGTTCTATCCACAGGGATATTGAAAAGCATATTACGCCAGATCTATTACTAAATCCACAGGTAGAAATTAAGTTGCGCGATGCTGCATTGCATAATCTTTCAGTAATGATGAATACTTGGAAGGAAATGAACGCGGGCTATTTCGATGTTCCTGAACAGTCCGAGGGTTCGCCTAGCCAACCTTCAACATCAGGATTGGGAAGTACTGCTGAGGGACTAGGAGATCAGCTAACGTTCTATATACCACCGCAGGATCATTCGTATGCCCAACCTTCAACATCAGCAGAGGCCAGTTCTGAGCTGCAGGAGGCACAGGTATCCTCTCATGGGTCACGCACTCCTAGTGATGATGAACTTGAGCCACCTAGTAAACGATCACGAAGTGCATAATCTTTCGCTGCCACGTGTCCCAGGCACATGGGCGCGCCACTATGACGGGTGCGTTATGCATCAAAACAAATTTTATGGGTATTACTATTTATTAAAAAATCAATAATATTGAGCTGCATAACGCTGGTATGCTACACTTTCTTCGGATCGAGGTGTTGTCTATTGGTTAATGAGATGCATACTCCCAGTATCTTTACTAGTCCCGTTATGTCTGGATATGTCTACAGTGGTATCTCCTCTACGGCGTATAGAGATATTATACGTAATTCCATAATTTCTGGTGCCATGCCGTATGATGAATGTATGAGGGCTGTGGCGGTATATGCATCGGAATTACGCGGGATATTTTACAAGATTAGATGGGTAGATAGTGCGTTTGTGGCGAATGTTAGTAGGATGGAGAGTCTTGTACGCTACATAGATGCAGAGAGTACTTCGAGCGCAGAATCTATAGTGCGAGAGAGGGTGTTGTACGGCATAGTCCATCGTCTGTACGATGCTCTGTATGGCTGTGCTACAGCATCGTGCAACAAAAGAGAGGCCCTCTTCATGGACTCAGACTTTATCAAGCGTAGAGTACATCTACAAATAGCTAATGCATGTAGTATCCTAGTAAATGTTATTTCTATAGTACACTGCTGTGCTAGGACTGCTACTACACCCTCTGTTAGTACGATGGGTGAGAGTGACGCGGATAATGTGTTTAATGCCGTCTTAGCTTTAAGTGCATACGTAAATGTAAAATCGTCAGCTTTAAGCAGATGCTCAAGTTCTTCTTTGTCTTCTGAAGATACAAAGCGCAAAAAGGCGATTTTGTTTATGGTGTGGCATAACATAGAGCTTTGCAATAAGGTTGCTGAGTTAGTTGATAAGGACGTACCGCGTTGTTTCCGTAATCGTACAGGGAGTTGCTTGAACAAGATTCTTAATGCAGTGGAGTCTAGCGCGACTGCATGCGAAGAGATTATACGTAATGACGAGAGGGGACGTCTGCGTTTAGCGATTGCTAAGAGAGCGAGAGCAAGTTTTGTGTACTATTCAAAGACATATATAGGCTTAGCAGTTAGCGTTAGTGATAGACGTCTCAGGAAGGAAGGGTATGCTGCTGCTTTTGTGCAGGCAATTGGTTGTTTATTCTTAATGTACAGAGGATACGCTTCCACGGGTAATACAGATTATACTGTTGCAATCAGCATTGAGAGTTGCCTTCGAATTTTGCTTAATCTACATAACGTACAAAGATCGAGAGCTGCAGAACATAGAGCACGCAAAATATACTCGGAAATATATTCTGTCTATGAGGAGATAGGAGCATGTATTACACCAGATCTACTATTAAATCCACAGCAAGAAATTAAATGGCGCAGTGCAGCATTGCGATATCTTGCAGCAATGATGAATATTTGGCGGGCGCTTAATGGTGGATGCCCCAATGTTGTTGAACGGGCTGAAGGTTCACCTAGTCAACCCTCAACATCAACTCAGACATCAGTCTCAAGATCAGCTTCAACATCAGTAACTACTAGTTCTGAACTCGAGGGGGCACAAGTTACTGCGCATAGATCACGAACTCCTCGTGGGGAAATTGCGGACCTAGTCCACAGGCTTGAAGAGCATAATCTTCAATAACTACATTTGCATGGCACTATTACAGGTGATGGTACGCATCAAAACCAATCCTATAGGTATTACTATTAGTTAAAAACGTAATAATGTTGAGCTGCGTATAGCCAGTGTGTTATACTTTTAGAGTGTGAAGTTGTTTAGTGGTTAATGAGATGCATACGCCTCGTATATTCACTACTCCAGCTATGTCTGGATATGCCTACAGTGGTCTCTCTTCTAAGGAATATAGAGATGAGACATGTGCTGCCATAACCTCTTCGAAGATGACATATGCAGCATGTCTGACGGCTGTGCATGAATGTATGTTGGAATTGCGCAGTACATTTGACGAAATCCGCGGGTTAGATAGTGCGTTTGAAGAGAATGCTCGTAGGATTGAAAGTATTGAACGCGATTTAATAGAACGCGATTTAGCTGCAGAGAGTGTTTCGAGTGCAGGAGCTACAGCACAAGAGCGGGTATTGTGTGAATTAGCCTATAATTTGTGTGATACGCTGTATGGCTGTGCTACAGCATCCTGCAACCGAAATGTGGTACTGTTCATGGACCCAGGCTTTATCGGGCGTGGGGCACACCTACAAATAGCCAAGGTATGTGGTATTCTGGTTAATTCTATTGCCATAGTAAACTGCTGTATTAGAGATCTTGTCGCGCGGTCTGTTAGTGTAGCGGGTGCGAGAGATGATAGTAGTACGTTTCGAGCTGCCCTGGCTTTAAGTACACATGTAAATGTACAATTTTCAGCTTTAAGCAGATGTTTAAATTATTCTCCGGGTCCTGAGGAAACTAAGCGTAGAAAGGCTATTCTACGTGTGGTGAGGCATAACATAGAGCTTTGTAGTAAGGTTGCTGAGTTATTTGGTAATGACACGCTGCATAGTGTCCGTGTTTGTACAGAGCGTAGCTTAAAAAGGATTCTTAATGCTATGGAGGCTACCTCGGCCAAATGTGAAGAGATGGTGAGTGATGACGAGAGTGCACAGCGGCATCTTGCTATCGCTAAAAAAGCGAAAACGGGTCTTGTACACCATTTAAGGGGACATGATGTAGAAGCTAGGCCCGCCACTAAATATTGCAAGCTAGAAGGATATGTGGGTGCTTTAGTTCATTCGATTGGTGCTTTATTCCTAATGTACAGAGGATACGCTTCCACGGGTAATACAGAGCATGCTAGTGCGGCTATAATTGAGCATTGTCTTAAAATTTTACTTACTTTACCTAGCACAAGAAGGAACCTTGCATCAAGGAGCCTTGCATCATATAAAGTACGCAAAATGTACGTGGACATGCGCTCTGTTTATGGGTATCTTGAACAACATCTTGGAGCAGATCTGCTATTAAATCCAGGGGCAGAAGTCAAGTTGCGTGATGCTGCATTGAGATATCTGTCAGAAATGATGGAAATTTGCGAAAGGGAATACGGAAAATATTGCAATGTTGTTGAGCAGACTGGTGGTTCGCCTAGTCAACCTTCAACATCAGGATTGGGAGGTACTGCCGGACAGGGAGCTCAACTCGTTCCCCCCCCCCCTCATATTCTACTACGTGTCCTAGAGAATGTTCCTTATCCATCTAGCCCATTCTCAACATCTGGGCTAGGAGGTACTAGTACTGGAATGGGAAGATCACAAGCTCCCTATGTGCCACCTCAGGATCAAGGGATTATGCCTTATTCGTGGGATCAACCTTCAGCATCAGGATTGGGAGGTGCTAGTTCTATGCTGGAAGAAGCACAAGTTAGCACTCATAGAT
The DNA here is from genome assembly GCF_000964685.1 of Anaplasma phagocytophilum str. Webster. Taxonomy (GTDB): domain Bacteria; phylum Pseudomonadota; class Alphaproteobacteria; order Rickettsiales; family Anaplasmataceae; genus Anaplasma; species Anaplasma phagocytophilum. The sequence continues at coordinate 102,763 of NZ_LANS01000001.1, read as the reverse complement.
CACAAACGCCTGACGACGATGAAGACGAACAACCTAGTAAACGGGCACGCTACCGATAGTTACTATCCGTATGTAACATATTTTGGAGTATTGGTGCGTTGTCTTTATCAGGGTAACTTATCGTAGCAACTGGGCCAGAAAGCAAGCAGAGATGAAGGCTTTAGCTCACTTTATTATGGTGATCTGGACGTTTATCGGCATATCGTTGGAAAATGTATGAGCTCTGCGGTGACATCGATTTTTTCAATATGATTTTGGAAGTTAAATGCGCGTGCATTCGTATTATTTTTATGAATTATTTCGAGTATATACGATAGTTGTTTACTACCATAAATCACATAGGTAAAATCGCACTTTCATTGAGCAACGCGGTAGCGTATGTCTGGGAGCAACGTAGTACTCTGTATACTTGACGGATGGGGTAATGGTAGTGGTGGTCGTTATGATGCTATTCATGCGGCGTATACGCCATTCTGGGACACTGCGGTTTCATGCTGTCCTATGAGTAGTTTGTCTGCTAGTGGAACGGATGTCGGATTGCCTTCAGGTCAGGTCGGGAATTCAGAAGTAGGGCACATAAGTATAGGATGCGGCAGGATAGTGCTTCAGGATCTGTTGAGAATTAATCTTGAGATTAATGAGGTTCACAAGAATCCTAAATTGTTGGACTTTGTGCGCGATATACAGGCGAAGGGTGGGGTATGCCACATGATTGGTCTGCTTTCTGATGGTGGAGTGCATTCTCTTCAGGCGCACATGGAAACCATTATTGAGGTTATCACCGGATTTGGCATCAAGGTTTTTATACATGTAATTCTAGATGGTAGGGATGTTCCACCGCGTTCTGCTGAGAAGTATATCGGTATGCTGAACGCTAAAATTGAGCACTTAAATGCCGAAATTGCTACTGTTGCAGGGCGTTACTATGCTATGGATAGGGATAATCGCCTGGATAGGACATGTAAAGCTTATGATGCAATAGCGTATGCTACAGGGCCGAGAAGCGGCAGTGCAATGGAGGCTTTAGAAAAAAGCTACAATAGTGGAGTTACTGATGAGTTTATGGTACCTACGGTCATAGGCGATTATGATGGTATGGGTGCGGAGGATGGTGTATTATTCACTAACTTCCGGAATGACCGTGTCTTGCAATTGCTAGGTATGTTGTTGCATAGGTTTCCAGAGGTCAGTAACGTGCTGGGTATGCGGCAGTACTCGGAGAAGATGCGTATTGCTAGTCTATTTCCTCCTAGAGAGATACATAGAAGTTTAGGTGAGGTTATTTCCGAGCGCGGGCTTAAGCAGCTGCGTATTGCTGAAACTGAGAAGTTTGCTCACGTAACGTTCTTTTTTAACGGGGGTAGGGAAGAGCCTTTTACAGGGGAAGATAGGATAATAATACCGTCGCCTGATGTTAGTACGTATGACTTGAAGCCTGAAATGTCAGCTGTGGAGATAACTGATTCGTTGGTAGAGCGCATAAATTCTCAGCAATATGCATTGACGGTGGTTAATTATGCAAACGCTGACATGGTTGGGCATACCGGTAATATGGAAGCAGCTAAAAAAGCGGTTACTACTGTAGATAGTTGCTTACAGAGGGTGTTTTATGCTGCAGTAAACGCGGGAGCTGTTATGCTGATAACTGCTGACCATGGAAATGCTGAGAAGATGTTTGATGTGCAAAATGATTCACCATTTACTGCACATACATCAAGTATGGTTCCGTTTGTGGTATGCAACGCTGATGGTGATATAAGCTTGTCGGATGGTAGGCTGTGTGATGTTGCTCCGACCGTTCTCGATCTTATGAATATACCTCAGCCTAGTGATATGACAGGGTGCTCCTTGATCACCAGAAATAGCTAGTTATACCGAGGGATTGCAATCCAAATTGCGTATTGTGAGGGCCTGTTGTTGCGAAGTTATAGGACATGTAGCTTGAAACCGCCGATAAGATTGCCAGATTTGGCGCTAGTCTTTGGAGATATAGGGATTGTTACCCTTCTTGAAAATCATCCTTATGGGGACACCTTGCATGGAAAAATGTTTTAGGAAGCTGTTTTTCAGATACGTTTGATAAGTACTTTCCACCTCTGTACTGTTTGTAGCTATTACGAAGGTGGGGGGCAGTGTGCTAACTTGCGATATGTATTTTAGCCTGACTTTTTTCTTATTTTGCAAATGTGGAGGGTGGTAGTCTATAGCTGTACCAAGCCACTTATTAAGTTTCGAAGTACTTATGTGTGTGCTTGCGGACTCATATATTTTTACAGCCTTACTTAGAACCTTATCGCATCCAATATTTTCTAGTGCGGACATCTTCATGATAGGAACATCAAAGTCGACTCTGCTGTACTGCCGTATTGCGTTTAAGATTGCGTCTTCTGCGGCTTTATCGTTTACAAGGTCAGCTTTATTTAGCGCCAAAACAATACCTTTTCCGTCTTTTATTGCGGTGCTTGCTATGGAGAGATCCTGTTGGCTGATGCCTTGTGTGAAGTCTACTATTAATATTACTACATGTGATTTTGATAATGCATGGATTGCAGACTGTACGGAAAGTTTCTCCATGTTCTCAGTTACTTTTGTACGCTTGCGAATGCCTGCAGTATCAGTCAACAGTAGCGTGATGCCCTTATAAGAATATTCAGCGCTTATGGAATCACGAGTAGTGCCTGCTATACCACTTGTTATTACTCTCTCTTCGCCTAAAATACTGTTCACAAATGTTGACTTCCCCACATTAGGCTGGCCTATTATAGAAATTGCTATTGGGCGATCTTGGTCTTTTTTAGGCCTTTCACTCTGTTCTATTAATGGGGCAATAGCTTCATATAAATCTGCCATGCCCAAGTTATGTTCTGCAGATATGTACACAGGTCCAAGGAACCCTAGATATTCCATTGTATCCACGTGGACATTGTTTTTATTACTTTCACATTTATTAGCTACTAAGATTATGGGTTTGTTAGTTATCTTGCTTAGCCATTTGCCTAGAGATGTGCTGTGGGAATCTGTAGCGCGTTGGGCATCTATCACAAATAGCACAACGTCGGCATTTTCAAGTGCGAGTTGCACCTGCGTTTTTACTAATGACTGTATTTCACCTCCGTCCGCAACGCCGCCTGTATCTATGGCTATAAACCGCAGTCCACAAAAGTCTACTAAGGCTTCTTTTCTATCACGAGTAACATGAGCTATATCGCTGACTATTGCAGATTTCCTTCTTGTTAGACGGTTAAATAAAGTAGATTTCCCTACATTGGGTAACCCAACTATAGCCACTTTTTGCATTTATAATACCAATGTATAGAATCACTTGTTCAAGGATTATACCTACAATATCACAAGTGTGAAGCTGCATATGTCTTATTACTAAAGAAGCATTGCATTGGTGCACAGTTGACAACTCTGCCGCATTTACAAATTTGTTGTGCAGCACTGATCCTGATATTGAGGCATGAGCATGCAAAAAGGGTATACTTACTCAGGGAGTATTTCTTACGCAAAGCATGTAGTGGGATACAGGAAGTTTGTTAATCTCTTAAATTCAGGGGCAGTATCACTGATTCCTATGTTGAGGGATGATTAAGGGAATAGTGCACACGCATGCGCTAGGCATATTGTGGAGTGTTAGGAAGCTTGATTACCTCTAAGTGCAGTACCAATGCCTCTAATGCTTATATAGGGAGCAGTGAACTTTTTAACTGGATTTATGGCGTAAATAATAGGTTGATTTTTTCGGGTAGTTGCACGATTATGAACCGTGTTTTTTACGTGTTGTAGTTACTATGCGTTTGCTAGCGGCTGTATTTGTTACTTTGGTTGTTGTATGGCAGAGTACTGTGGTATTTGCAAGTACTTCTGTATTAACGGTTATTTCTGAGAATAGCCGAGGTTTATTCGGGCGTTCTTCAGGATCTTCAGATGTCGATGGGACATTCTCTAAGGTAAAAACGATTAGGGGTATCTCTACCAGCTTAACTATTGTTCCAGGTGATGTTTCTGATGTGATTGTAACTCTGGACGATCAGGGTAGGCTCACAGCATTGAATAGCGGTGATACTAGTAAGGTATTATGGTATGTAGCACTAGCTGGGGGGAGGCGTTCTGTATATTCCTCGAGTTTGATACATTCTAGAGGAGTTATTCTGTGTGCGATTGATAACGTGCTGTACGGGTTAGATCCTAGTACGGGGCAGGTGAAGTGGAGTAGTACTCTTCGAAATTTTATTAGTGGCAATCTAGTGCTGTTGAATGAAGGGCAGTCTGTGGCTTTTATGACAATAGATGGGTATCTATGTGTTTTTGATGTCGAAACAGGGGGGCTGTTATGGCATCGGGAAGAAAGCTCGGTACAGGTGCGCGTAAAGAGTGATTTATCGGTGGCATATTCCTCAGGTAAACACTATGTTATTGTAGTTTTACCAGATGGTAGGGTGTTATGCTTAGATTCATACAGTGGAGATAAGATGTGGGAGAGTGAACTCAGGCGCAGGAGCATGGGTTCAATAGGTAGTATAGAGATCACACCGGTAGTTGCAGGTTCGGAGGTTTTTGTAGTAGATGATTCCGGTGCTTTATCAAGTATAGATTTGGAAACGGGGAAAATTACGTGGTCTGAGGATCTTGGTGTTCTCAGTCTCTCAAAAGAGGATGAGGAGACGCTTTTCGTAGTGACAGATACTGGTGAGTTGCTTGCATATGATGTAGATAGCAAGGTAAGACTTTGGAAATTGTCTCTAGGTAAGTTTGGTAAGAAGAAATGCTTGCGGTGGAGGGCGCCCGTTATGGTCAGCGGGAAGTTGTGGCTCTTGAGTATGGAAGGTTATCTTGTAGGTGTTAATGCCTTTTCAGGAGTAATAGAGGAGTCCTATATGATCTCTGGGGCGCAAAGCCTGCGTTATCCTATTAAGGCTGATGCTTCGATATATGTCGCTGCTGGTAAGATGGGATTTGTGATTGTTTCATAGGTGTTTTATGGGTAGCAGTAACTACGATGTTGCCGTAATAGGTGCAGGTCCTGGGGGGTATAAATGCGCTATAAAGGCTGCCAAATTGGGATTGAGTGTTGTTTGTATAGATAAGAATTCGCAATGGGGCGGTACCTGTCTTAGGGTTGGGTGTATTCCTTCAAAGGCTATGTTGGAGTATTCTTACAAGTTTCACTCCGCGAAAGATCTCTTTCCTAAACTGGGAGTTATGGCCAAGGATGTGGCGTTTGATCTCAAAAAGATGTTTGAGGTTAGGGATAATGAAATAGCTGTGCTGAGTTCGGGCATAGATGGCCTCTTTTCTGCAGCTGGAGTTCATAAGTTACGTGCTGAAGCCAAGATAGCAGGAAAGAAAGGAGATTTCTTTGAAGTCGTGCTTTCGAATCAAGATGGTTCTCTGGGGCAGGTATTAGCGAGAAACGTAGTGCTGGCTACGGGGTCTACTCCTACTTCTTTGCCGGGGATAGATGTTGATGGGGATTCAGTTATATTTTCGGACGGGGCGCTAAGCATGGATGTCCCGAAGAGGCTACTGGTGATAGGAGGCGGCGCCATAGGGCTTGAGATGTCTTCCATATGGAGTAGGTTAGGCTCCGAAGTGACGGTAGTAGAGTATGCTGATAAAATAGCTTCTGGATTTGATGCAGACATAAGCAAGGCGTTACAGGGTTTTCTGGAGAAGCAGGGTATCAAATTTAATTTGGCTCAGAAGGTAGTATCTGTTGCCAAGGGAAATACAGGGTTGTTGGTTAATTGTGAATCTGTAGTTAATGGTGCTATGGCTTCCATGGAAGTGGATAAAGTTCTGGTGGCTGTAGGTAGAAGTCCTAGTATTACCGGGGTTGTTGCTATGGATGGGCTGTTGCTCGATAACCGAGGTTTCGTATGTGTTAACAATAGGTATGAAACCAGTATAAAGGGGATTTACGCGATAGGAGATGTTATTGGTGGTGCTATGCTTGCTCACAAGGCGGAAATAGAGGGGCATGCAGTTGCTGAATTAATTGCTGGTAACGTGACGCAAGTTGACTATGGGGTGATTCCTGCGGTTATATATACGCATCCTGCTGCGGCTTCTGTAGGTAGGGGTGAAGAGAGTCTTAAGAGCGTAAACTACAAATATAAGGTTGGTAAGAGCAGCTTTGCTGCCAATGGTAGGGCTAGGGTTGCATGCGATAGTGATGGTTTTGTCAAGGTGATAGCGTGCAAGGAGACTGATGTGATTTTGGGTGTGCATATAGTAGGTGCGCATGCTGACACTATGATTAATGAAGCTGCTGTTGCGTTGGGTTATAGAGCGACTGCTAAAGATATCTGCCATATTTGTCATTCGCATCCGGATGTGAATGAAGTATTTAGAGATGCATGCGAGGTTGTGTCTCATAAGCGCTAGAGGTTGAGGTGGGTCCATTTACACTGCGTAGGAGATATGCAGTTGCGGCACTGTTAGTTGTGGGCTGTGTGTTATGGTTTACTAGCGGTATATTAATTAGCAGGAAGACATCTCAGGGCCCTATTTTTGATGGCAGAGCTGATATTTGTTCTCTTATCGATGTATTAGAGTTCGATGCTGCGGTGCATGAGGTCAAGAGAGTTTTCTCTGCTAATGTGGCCGCTGCGCGTGCTGTTGATATTATCTCTGAAGCCGATGGAAGGGTTGAAGAGGTGCTGCTTAGTAATGGGAGTGCTGTTGATAAAGATCAAGTTATCTTAAGAATAGATGCCAGGGGTAAGTTAGAGCGGTTAGAGCAAGCTAGGGTACTGCTTGAGCAAAGGCGACTTGAGCGTGGTGTTTCGGAGTCTCTGGGCGCTGAGGGGTATAGGTCTCAAGTTCATGATCATGCTGCGCTTGTTGCGTTGAGAGAGGCGGAGGTTAATTATAAGAACGCGAAGTTGGCACTTGATAGCGCTACAGTAAAGGCGCCGTTTGCGGGTATTGTGGATGAGATTTTGCCTCAAGTCGGATCTATGGTTAGTGTTGGGCAGACTGTTGCTAGGGTTTTGAATTTTGATAACCTCAAAGTGGTAACGTATGTCCCTGAAAGGGATGTGGCGTATATTAAACCAGGTGATAGCGTTAAGGTGAAGCTGGGGCGTACTGGTGTTGTATCGTCGGGTAAAGTGAGCTTCGTTAGTAAGGTGGTTTCGCCTGAGACTAAGTCATATAAATTGGAGATTATAATAGAGCCTCAGGGTGTTTTTGAGATTACTGAGGGTATGTTTGCTCAGGTTGAATTCGTTATTAGGAGAGAGAAGGCTTGTCGAATACCTTCTTCCTCTCTTAGTGTAAGTGCTAAGGGTAATCTTGGTGTTAAAGTGCTGGATGATAGGGGGATAATTAGGGTTCTGGATGTCTCAATAGTAGATGATGACGAGGGATATATATGGGTTTCTGGTATTCATGAAGATTCGGTAAAGTTAATTGTACGGGGCCATGAATATGCGTTGGATGGTGCGCAAATAGTTGAATGTAATACTTAATGGGGAATTTGAAACTAATTGCAATGGATACATGTATATCTTACAATGACGGCCATGTTGGTTTTTCTGGTTGAGAGTTGAAAGTTAAGGAGGGAGTTGCAAGGGTCGAAGGTGTAGTAACTAAGTTACTACGTGATGCCGTGTTTATCGTCAAATTGAATGACGGTTATGAGATTATGGCGCACGCTTCTGGTCGTATACGCAAGAGTAAAATACGTATTCTTATGCACGATAGGGTAATGGTTGAAGTTAGTTCTTATGGCGTCAACAAGAACGGGCTAGGAAAGGGTAGAGTGGTTAGTAGGCTGAGGAATAAAGACTGAGAGGTATATTGAAGTGCTGAAGATGGATAGTTTAGTGCTGGCATCGTCTTCTGAATATCGGCTTAGACTATTGAAGCAACTCATGATAGTGCCTGGTGAGGTTATATCGCCTGATTTGGATGAGTCTGTGCACAAAGGTGAGTTACCTAGATTATATGCAGAGCGTGTTGCTCGGGAGAAGGCGCTCAAAGTTTTTTCGTCTAGGCCTGATAAGTTTGTCTTGGGTGCGGATACCGTTGCCTATTGCGGCAGAAGGATAATGTTGAAAACAGATGATGAGGCTCAAGCTACTGAGTATCTTGAAATGATATCTGGTAGGAGGCATCGTGTGTGCACTGCGGTTTGTCTTTGTGCGCCTACTGGGGATGTGCGTGTACGTAGTGTAGTCAGCGTGGTGAAATTTAAGCGTTTATCCAAAGATGAGATAGATTGCTATATACGTTCCGGCGAATGGAAGGGAAAAGCTGGTGGATATAGTATACAAGGTTGGGCTGGTGCGCTGATTTCATGGATGCAGGGTTCGCATTCTTCTATAGTAGGTCTGCCGTTGCATGAGACGTATTGTCTCTTGAGTGGATATTTCAAATTGACACATATTCCTTGATAAAGCTTCAGTAGCCTGGTAGCATCATGCTGAGGCTTGTATGTAAGTCTTGTATTTCGCACACAGCTGCGCAATGGTCCTACTTAGCCGTAGGTTGTGCTGTGGAGGTTGAACTATTGTAGTTTGAGGAGTTTTCTTATGGGGAGTATACCAGAGTTTAGCATACGTGATTTAATGGAAGCTGGGGTGCATTTAGGGCACAAGGCCGGTCGTTGGAATCCAGCTATGGCGCCGTACATATATGGCGTACATAGGTACAAAGACATTCACATAATAGATTTGAGGAAGACTGCTGTTCTTCTTCGGAATGCGCTGAGCGTTCTGTATGATGTGGTTCATAGAAGGGGTAGGGTGCTCTTTGTAGGTACTAAAGTTCAGGCATCGAATGTTATTGCAGAGGAAGCGGCTCGTTGTGGGCAGTACTATGTGAATCACAGGTGGTTAGGTGGTATGCTTACTAACTGGGAGACTGTATCATCTTCGATTAGGCGTCTTTTAGACTTCGAGAAGCTGTTAAATGATACAGATGCTAAATTTACAAAAAAAGAGCTCTTAATGTTTGATAAGAAAAGAGAAAAGCTTGAGAGGTCTTTAGGTGGGATTCGTGAAATGGGGGGATTGCCTCATATTCTCTTTGTGATTGACACTAATAAGGAGCACATAGCTATACAAGAGGCTAATAAGCTGAAAATTCCTGTTGTTGCTGTTTTGGATACGAATTCGGATCCGAGGGGTGTTGATTATCCTATTCCGGGTAATGATGATTCTATTAGGTCTATAGATTTCTTCTGTAGGGCTGTGTCCAATACAATATTGGAAGCTATTCGCTCGGATTTGATGAGTTCGGGAATTAGTGTTGCTGGATCGGTAGGGCAAGCTAAGGATGGAAGCGTAGTTGATTCTGGAAAGGGTAAGTCTATTGCTGCTCATAAGGGGGGTGGTAAGGCTTCTAAAGGTGCTGCTGAAGTAGTTGCCGGGGGGTCTGTTGTTTCTGCCTCTGGCGGTGAAGATGCCGTTGTGCAAGAATAGTACTGATGCTTCTGCTTATTTTTAAGGTGATGTAGATGAAAATTGATGTTGAGGTTATCAAAGAGTTGCGTCAGATAACTGGTGCGGGAATTGGTGACTGTAAGGAGGCTCTTGAATCATGTTCCGGTGATATGGATAAGGCTAGAGAGTATCTCAGAGAAAAGGGTTTATCTAAGGCATACAAGAAATCTCATAGAGATGTTGCGGATGGGCTAGTTGCGGTTTTTGCTGAGGGTGATGTGGGTGCGATACTGAAATTGGGTTCAGAGACTGATTTCGTTGCTCGTAATGAGAAATTTCGCTCATTGGCTCTTGGTCTTGTAAGGGGGCTTTATGGTTATGGTGTGGAGGATTTGGAGGGATTTTCTGCTAGTAGCTACGATGGGTCTCGTGTTGCTGATGAGATAGTGGCTGCTGCTGCTGTTTTGGGAGAGAATGTAGTCCTGAGTGGTGTTGGGTTTGTAAAATTAAGTGGTCCTGGTGTCATAGGAAGCTATGTTCATGGTATGGTTAGCGAAGGTTTGGGCAAGGCTGCTGCTCTAGTAGTATTGGAGGGTGGTCCTCATTCTGATGAATTGGCTAGTTTTGCTAAACAGCTTGCTATGCATATTGTAGCTGCTAAGCCAGAGGCATTATCTATTGATACATTGAGTAGTGATGTTGTTGACCGTGAGAGGGAGCTTGTAGCGAGGCAGGTCGAAGCTCTTGGAAAGCCTGATTCTGTAGCGCAGAAGATCATAGAAGGTAGAATGCAGAAGTTCTTTGAGGAGATGGTGCTATTAGAGCAGGTTTTTGTTATGGATGGTCAAACAAAGATTCGTGATCTTCTCGTTCAAAAAGGGCAGAGTCTGAAGCATGAGATACGTATAGCTGCGTATAGGTTATTCGCAATTGCTTAGATGTTAGGGGGTGGGGCATTTGTTAGGAATGTCCCTGCTTGTTCTTTTGTGTTTGTAGGTAAGTGCGGAGCGGGTGTGTCCGCATAGCGTCGTGTGTATTACTTATGTATAGACGTGCGTACTTCGGGCTAAGCTGTGTGTGAGAGTTGGTCTGCTAGTGCGTATAGTCCTTGAAGTGCTTCTCGTGTGTACTGTAGCAATGGGTGATGTAGGGTTTTCCTTGTGGAGAATGGGAAGCTTGTATTTCTATTTTCAGTTGTAGGTTGTCATGCTTGACATCATCTCGGAGAGCTTTTTTATCAATGGGGTTTTCGCGATCCTGATAGCGAGTATAGTTACGGCCCCGCTCGGATCTATGATGGTTTGGAATAGGCTGTCTTACATGGGGGACAGCATTGCTCATTCCTCATTGCTAGGGGTGGGAGTGGCTACTGTATTGCAAATGGACGCGTCATTTACTGTATTAGTAGTCGCATTAATTTTGGCGGTTATTATCTCTTTCGTTATAGACAAGGTGCATTCTATAGATGCCGTTCTTAATATCATGACGAGTGTTGTGATGTCGGTTGGTATGGTTCTTTTGTCATTTATACCATCGTCTGGTGAGCGTATAATACACTCTCTTTTCGGTGACATATTGATGATCAGTAGCGGAGAGCTTGTTCAGATGTTATGTATCTCCTTGGTGGGGGTATGTGTCATAATTTATAGGTGGAAATACTGGGTATCTGTTTCGATAAGCTATGATTTATTTCTATCTACGGGTATAAGTCCGCGCCGTATAAAGATGGAAATTTTGATCATGTCTGCTCTTGCTGTGGTCTTATTTTCTCGTTCAGTTGGTATTCTTCTCGTTACTGCATTTCTTATTATTCCAGCATCTGGAGCGAGGTTACTTTCTAGAACTCCTGCTCAGATGGTTATGGTGTCAATGGCTCTTTCTGTAATCTCTGGTATTGTAGGATTGATGCTTTCCGTGAGATTTGATACGTTTCCTGGACCTATGACCATAATAACTTCATTTTTCTTGCTAGTACTTGCACATGTTTTGAGCAAAAAATGAGTTTTTGTGGTGTATATACTGTCTGTTGCCAGGATGTTCATATAATTCTTTAGTGCCAAGTTTGAAAACTGGTTCATATATTGTTTAGTCGCAGTGATGAGTGATTGGTACGCAACATTTTGAGAAATTTTGGACTTGAATTATGCTACATGAACTGATAGTTACGCCGCTAAGCAACTCGGATTGGCGATACGGTTGCATACGATAAGGGGGATGGTATGTGGCTGTTGAGCGGGAGTAGCAAGAAAATTATCGGCAAAATTTTGGCAATTTTGGGTTTAGCAACGGCGCTTTTTTTGGTTATTAAATGTTCAACAGGTAAGCGTGATACACATGACAAAATTCGGAAAAGGTGTGCGGTGTTACGAAATGAGCTAGATGGCAATCGCATAAAGTTATTGATTTTGGAAAGACGGGTGAAAGACCACTTTTCATTATTTTGCCTTGGTAATACAATCAATCTGGGTATATCTCAGGGATTAGTAGAGTTTGCAAATTGTAATGTAGAAAAAAGCAAACAGACATGCATAAAGGTTTATCGGGGAGTGCTTGTACTGACAATTGTTAAGATGTTTGCTTTGATGGTTTCTAAGTGGGTTTCTGAGTCACATCTGCTTAAACCTGAAACTGCAAAGTCTATAGATGTGGCTTTTAGGGTGACTTTATTGGTATTTTGCATTTTGGCTGCATATGCCATGAGGTTTGTATTTTCTGAATATATGCGTTCCTGGAATAAATTGGCTAAGAAGCTGAGTAAAGCACTGGAAAAAGAAGAGAACAGGTATTGCAAATTGGTTAGTGGGATTGAAACATATAACAATTTTCCTGAACACATAAAGTACGGTATTCGGGTATCTGATCATTTTACTTCATTAGTTATGGGGCGTATTTTATCAGGTTCATTGACGAGTAAGGCTGCTCAAAAGATATTGAAGGCAGTCGAAGATGAGATGTCTAGAGCTTCAAGACTTATGAATTCATGATTCATTATGGTATTTGTATCAATTAGGCTATTATTGAGCATATCAGCCTAGTTACTGAGTTTATATAAATGCATTTATTTATATGCTCTTTACTATTATTGGTACATCTCTTTATTAATGTGTGTTCTAACAGTTGAGCAATCTGTGATTTTTGTGGTATATGTGATAATTTAAATCTTAAGTTCGCTTACATTTTGTGAGTGCTGCTGCCGGGGTTTGTTTTTGTGGATTGTTTTCCACAGCGTTCTAGTATGTGAATTAGAATATGAGGCTTAAATTTGACTAGCGTGAAGGGGAATGATATGGCTGATGATGATATTGCTTCTGGTAAGAGTGAAGGTTTTGCTGGAGAAGTACAAAGGAGAGATTTTTTGGGGCTCACCACTCTTTTTATGTCATTTATAGGTATTTTTTCTTTTTTATATCCTTTATTCAGATCGTTGAGTCCTTCGGCCGAGGTTATGGCCCAATCAACAGTTGAGGTAGATTTAACCAGTATAAAAGAAGGTAGCACCAAGGTTGTTAAGTGGCAGGGCAAGCCTGTGTTTGTTCGAAGACGTACGAAGGAAGAGATAGAAAAGGCTAGAGCTGTAGATATATCTGGATTGCGTGATCCTCAGACTGATCAGCAGCGCACTTTCGTTGGGAAAGAAGAGTGGTTAGTCATGGTAGGTATATGCACTCATCTAGGGTGTGTTCCTACGGAGGTTAAAAGTGGTGATAAGGGGTGGTATTGCCCGTGTCATGGTTCGAAATATGACACTTCTGGGAGGATTTTGGCTGGGCCTGCGCCTTTAAATTTGCCAATACCTGATTATCATTTTGTAGATGATAGTACTATGGTAATTGGCAAGAAGGGTACTGCTGTGTAGGGGTAGAGATGCAAAAGAACGAGAATAACGCTGCTGAGTGCGGCAAGGGTGTATTAGCCTGGATAGAGTACAGACTTCCTGTATGTGCGTTTTTCAGGGAATTGGCGAATTATCAGGTGCCCAAGAATTTGAACTATGCTTGGAATTTTGGGTCATTGGCTGGTATTGCCTTAATAATCCAGGTGATTACGGGTATATTTTTAGCTATGCACTATACTCCGCATGTTGATCATGCCTTTAATAGTGTGGAGCGCATAATGCGAGATGTGCATTATGGTTGGCTCGTTAGGTATACGCATGCTGTTGGGGCATCCTTTTTTTTTATTGTTGTTTATATACACATTTTCAGAGGGCTCTATTATGGGTCATATAAGAAACCTAGGGAGCTGGTATGGTTTGCGGGGATAATTATCTTTTTGGTTATGATGGCTACTGCATTCATGGGGTACGTTCTACCATGGGGGCAGATGAGTTTTTGGGGAGCTACTGTAATTACAAATCTTTTCTCAGCTGTGCCTGTGGTAGGTGAGGGGATTGTTAGATGGTTATGGGGTGGATTCTCCGTTGATAATCCTACGCTGAACAGGTTTTTTGCGCTGCATTATTTATTGCCGTTTACGCTTATAGGTTTGGCGGGGCTGCATGTTATAGCTCTACACAGATTCGGTTCTGGAAATCCTAGCGGTGTTGAGGTGAAATCTAAGCGTGATACCATTCCTATATGGCCGTATTTTATAATCAAGGATTGTATAACTTTTGGGTTATTTTTTGTATTTTTGTACTTATTTGTATTTTATGCGCCAAATTATTTAGGGCATCCGGATAATTATATTGAGGCAGATCCTATGGTTACTCCGGAGCATATAGTGCCAGAATGGTACTTCTTGCCGTTTTACGCAATGCTTCGCTCAATTCCTGATAAGTTGTTGGGTGTTGCAACGATGTTTGGTTCGATATTGGTGTGGTTTTTGCTGCCATTTTTAGATAGGTCTGAAGTCAAAAGTGGTAAATATCGCCCTGTCTTTAAAGTTTTCTATTGGATTTTTGTGCTTAATTTTTGTCTTTTGATGTGGATAGGTGGTCAGGAGGTAAAGGAGCCTTTTATTTCTCTGGGTAGGCTTTCGACACTTTATTACTTTTCGTATTTTTCTATCGTTTTGCCTTTGCTATCGAAATATGAAAAATGCAAAGAATTGCCTAGTACCCTAAGTGACACTGTGCCGGAGATGAAGTGATATGATGCGTGCGTCGACTTTTTTATGGATATTCGTGTGTTTGCTGCCTTTAGGTGCAGTATGTGGGCATGTTGTGCCTGGAGGTGATGTACCGAAATGGAAATTTTCAGGAATTTTTGGGACATTTGATCGACCAGCGGTGCAGCGGGGATATCAGGTGTATAGAGAGGTGTGTTCGAGTTGCCACTCTATGAAAAGGCTTGCCTTTCGTAATCTTCGAGAAGTAGGTTTCTCGGAGGCGGAAGTGAAGGCGATAGCTGGTTCATACACTGTTACTGATGGGCCTAATGAATCTGGTGATATGTTTGAAAGGCCTGGTATACCGTCGGATTACTTTCCTCGTCCTTTTCCAAATAAGGAGGCTGCGGCTGCTGCTAATAATGGTGCAAATCCTCCTGATTTATCATTGATGATAAAGGCAAGGCACAGTGGGCCTGATTACGTATACAAACTGCTTACCAGTTATCAGGGGGCAGATGCTGATGAGAACGGTTTATATGCAAATCCAGTCTTTTCAGCTGGAAGAATAGCTATGGCGCCTCCGCTCTCAGAAGGCCTTGTGGGTTATATGGACGGCACTGAAGCCAGTATTGAAAATATGGCGAGAGATGTAGTGAATTTCCTGCAGTGGGCTGCTGAGCCTGAAATGGAGGCGAGAAAGAAGCTAGGCATTAAGGTTGTTGTATCATTGATGGCGGGCACTGTGCTGGTTACTATGGTAAATAGGCGACTCTGGAATATGTTGCGTAAATAGCTTCTGTGGTGTGGAGTAGCCTATAGGTATTTTTACTATCGCTTTTAGGTGTGTGCACGTTGAAAGGCGCAATGAATTTGTTCTCTTACATACTGCTGCATGGGTGAGCTTTTTCATTAGATGTCTTTTGCGTGGATCTCCTAAGAGCGGCAATCTTGCGTGTATTTTAGACAATGGAAGCATGTCTTTTTTGTGCGAGTCGTTTTGGCATGAAGGCTGGGTCTTCTGTTGATGCGTGAATGAAGCCTTATTGCTGTGGCTATGCACAAGTTATACGTTATTCAATTTATGTGCTATTCAATGAGCTCTGTTATAGGAAAATTTCTATAAAATTTACCAACATGCCCATCGTAGATTTTCAATATTTTTATCATGCTTGGGGCTATATATAGTGTCTAAGCAGGTACAGAGTGTGTGATTTTAGGGTGTATGTTCTATAGTGAGTAGTAGATCTATGAGAGCATACTTGTAAGAAAGAAAAGGTCCTACTGACTAGATTTTATGGTGTTTTTTATATGTATTTAAAAGTATACATTTTCATTACTTATTGATCTTAGAGACACAATTTAGAGTTGGTATTTTTGCTCAATTTTCTGATGCAATATATGCATATACGTGTTCATCTCAGAAGTTTCTATCATACGATAATATTAAATATTGGTGTACATTTTTGGTTGTACTAACATTTCAAATGATGTAACCTGCGGGATGTATTGCTTTCTAAGGTTATGACTATGCAGGCCCGGGTGGCGTTGTGCGCGGTATATTGCGGCATGTTTCTTGGTGCTGGATTGACGCAAGTGGAGGCGTCAGATGCACAGGGAAAAAAGAATATATATTCTGTTGCAGAAGATAATGGCGCAGGAAGAATAAATGATAGCTTTTCGTTAAGTGGTAGAGTGCTGTTCTATAACTGGGGTGGCAGGGGAGTGCTGCCGAGTCTTCCTAAAGAAGGATCTATCATAGGTACAATACGTGATTCATTGGATGTGGATGGGAATGTAAAAAAGCATCTAGATTGGAGCGAAGATTGTGATATATCAGGTCACGTAAATTTTGAATATCTGAGTGATAGTGGCGCTGCTTATGGTGCAGATTTTCAGGTAATGGTGCCAGAAGTAAATAGTGCGGTTGAAGTTGGAAAGGCCTTCATAAACAGAGGTAGTAGGGCATATGTCTTAACTCCATACGGTAAGTTCTCATTGGGATATCAGGAGGGTATTGAGTCCGTAAGAAATGGTGGTTTCGACGATTTTATCAGGGGTAAGGATCCTACTCTATTGAAGTATAGGTTGCCTTTGTTAAAGGGTGACTTCTTTACTAATGGTGCTTGGCAGTGGTTGCTAAGTAATTCTGCGCTGCTGTACCCTGGTCTCTATAGTGAGAGTATGTTCCGTGCGAATAACTATCTAGACTATTATGGGCTTCAAGAGCATAGTAAGCACTATAGCAAGTATTTCGTCAATAACTTACCGTTGAGGATTACGTATCAATCTCCTACTTTGTATGGAATGAAATTTGGTGTGAGTTATTCTCCTACAGGGTATGCGGACGATTTGTCTAACGCGTGGTTACCGGAGGATAGTGCTATATATGAAGGTCCTAAGCCTAAAGCTGGGGATACTTTAGGTATTTTTGGTAGTTTGCGTTCTATCGAGGGAAAGAGAGCTAAGGATACTTTGTGGGGGTGGTGGTACGATAAGGTCTTCAAAGAGAAAGGTAAAAAAGGGGGGGTTAACTTTAGTAGGGTTATAGGGAACTCATTAGTTTATTCGCCTGCTTATAAGAATGTCTTAAGTGCTTTATGGTCGTTGAATAAGGTATACAGCTTAGGGCATGACGAAGTTAGCCTAGACTTATCGGTAAGTGCTGAGTATGCATCTTCGAATTCTAGATCTTTCCTTAATTCTAGGATTTCTTCAAAGAAGGGGCAGCCAAAAGGATGGTTCCATGATCTTGCTGCGGTTGAATTGTCGGCAGCTGTGGGCGTTAGGGGTTTTTCTGCAGGAGGAAGCTACGGTTATCTAGGTAGGTCTGGTTACCCTATGGGCCCTTGGGAAGGTGAAGGTATGGATATATCTTGGGGGCGCAATGATGCTAGGAACGTTTTGAAGCCTTCATATTATCTCGCTATGGGTGCTGGTTATAAGGTGGGTTCTTTTCGTATAGATGGTTCTTATTTTTATAGCAACAAGGGTGGGTATTTCACGCTTGCTAGGCTGAGTGATTTAGGACTGAGGGTGAGCTATGAGATGTATAGGGGGGAGAGTATGCGCTGCGTGCTTTTTACTCAGCTTCATAAGATAGCGGCGAGCTACAGCTTTGCTACGGGGTTCGTAGAAAAGCGTTATTGTCGCTATAACACTCGTGATGTATATCATCGTGATGTCGGTTATAAGGATCATGGATGTGCTATGGTTAAGCCTTTGAAGTATGACTTTGGCTTGATGGCTTTAGGTGTGAAGCTGGTCTTCTAAGAAGAGTGTGGGTGTTTGTGGATTTTTGAAGGTTTTGTATGAGAGGTTCTCTGGTAGTTGTGAGTATGGCGATGCTTCTCCTGGGGTCCTCTGGTGGTGTAGTTGCTGCATCTTCTGGAGGGGGGTTTGAAGGAGAGCGTGCGTCGGTAACGGGTAAGGTGTTATCTTATGCCTGGTTGTTGAGTGATCGGGCTGTAAAAGGGCAAGGTAACAGTGAAGGTCAGAAGCTCGCGCTGGAAATGTATGGCGCAAAGTTGGGCTATAAGGGTTATGGTTATCCAGGAGTTGGAGATGTCTTTTCTTCGCCGTTGGAGCATGGTCTTGATTCTTGGGGAGCTAGCTATGATGCGATGTTATCTCTTGGATTGCGTACGGGTCGTGATGTGCTAGGTACCCAATATGGGGCAAATTTTTCCCTTATGGTTCCTGCGGGTTCTGGTGGATCTATGGTGTTTCATGGTGCGCCTGGTATAGAGAGCAGGGTTTTTGCTGATACTTCCTTGGGAAATTTTTCTGTTGGTTACCAGGAAGGTGTCGAGTCAAAAATGAAGGTGGATGTCTTCGGTGGCTTATCAGGTGAAAATGGAAGCGCTTGGGGTCGGTACTTGCGTGGCTTTTTAAAGTATGCGAAGGGTGTACCTTTTCACATGTATCCAGGGCTTTACAGTGAGAATTTATTCCGGTCTACAAGAGACTTACGGGGTGTTAGTGGTGTTTCTGCGAAGACAAAGGATGTCTTAAATTCTATGCCGCTGAGGTTTTCTTTTGAGTCTGCTAGGTTGGGTGGCTTGTCTGTTGGTTTTAGTTACTCTCCAACGGGATATCGGGATGATATGTACAAGGGTGGAGAGTTTACTGTACGGGATGGTATTGCTGGTTTCGATTCCTTGGGTACAGTAAATTTATTCGCGAAGACGGGGGTTAAGTTTGGCAAAATGATTGCCGTGGTGCCTCCTCGTTTTGATTCTGGTCCGGTATATAAAAACATAGTAAGCGGTGCTGCGAATTACGAGTACGAGTTAGCCGATATTGCTAAGTTTAGGTTATCGCTTGCTGGTGAGTATGCAAGACCGAAGAAGGCTAGGGATATAGTGCCAGAAGGAAGAAGAAAGGAAGAAATTTATGTAGCTGATTACAATGATTTGTCCGCGTTTTCCAGTGGCTTAGAAATAGACTTGGGTAGGTTGCGGTTTGCTGTTGGCGGTGGATACCTTGGGAAGTCTGGTAGTCCTAAAATGTACATATTAAAGGATGTAAGACATAAGGTACCTTATGTGAAAAAGAAGGGTTTGCCGTCTCATTATGTGACTTCAGCGGTTTCCTATACGATTGGTTCTTTCTCTGCTACAGTTGCTTACTTTATGAGTAGGTTAACGCACATTCCGCCTGCTACGGTATCTCATAAGATCCCAGGGAAGTATGAGTTGGATTCCGTTGTGGATGGGGAGAATACGTTGAAGGATTTGGTTGTAGGAGTCGGTTATAACCTTTTTAGTAAGGGAAGTACGAGCTTAGAAGTATTTCTAAATTGTCACATGTTCTCTGTGCAACATAAATTCAACATCCATGAGTACAAATCTACTGAGAGTAGTGGGTTTGTATTGAAAGAAGGTGGAGAGCGTGCAAATACTAATAATGGCGCTGTGGCGTTATTAGGAATGAAGTTTGCGTTTTAATAACAAGGGGTTGTTGCAAGAATACTCTTGTGGTTTATTTAGCCAAGTCTTCTTATTGGGGCGTGTACTGAGGTACGGCGCCCCTTTTTTTGTGGAGAGTCTAAGGTTTGTTATGTTGTAGAGGTGGGGTGGTCCTCGAAAAGGTGTGGACCTTGTCTTGCCTATTTGTATGATGACTCAATAAATTGAGTTGTTTAACTGGGAATGTGTAGGGTAGTTGGCTCTGTTACTTCGAATGATATGTTTACTTAAGGAAATAGGGTGCTATTGCACTTCCGTAAGAAGAAATCACTATAATTTTCTTATTTTTAGAATTCCATTTTGAAATCAAACGTACTAGGTTCTGAGGTGCGTAGTAAAAGCTCTATACGCAGATACTGAAGTGAACTGTTATTTGATGATGTTAATTTATCTGCTTTTTTCCTCGTGAAATGATTTTTCGACGAAGATACGTAAATTGGATATTTATCTGTTTAGCTCTTTGGTTAGTTTTATTTTGAACTAGATGACTAAGTTATCTATGCAATAACTTAGCCTATAGATGCAATATATTGGCAAATTCTACATTGTTTTTTAGGGGTTTAGATGTAATGGCATTTTTTATTAGTGACTATGATGCGCCCGTTCCTTCTAGTAATGCTTAAAATTTTTATAGGGAGTTTCTAATTTTGCAATGCTTTGCGTAGGGCTATAAAGAGTTTTTACATGCTACCTACACTTTAGCGGCAGCGTAGCTCAAGTTGCAATGGGTTCTTTTCAGAGTTGAAGTAAAGATTGAAGTTTTTTGCCGACATTTCTATGTAATGTGCTTTATCGGATGGTATGGGATATAAAACATTTGGCTTTAATACTGACTTAGGTGCAAAGTGATAAAGTTGAAGCTATGCTGCGAGCCTCCAGCATGTGCGTGAAATACTCGAAAAAGTTAAAAAGAAAGCTGTAAACCGATAGTTGCTTGATACTAGTTGAGAGAGTTTTCTATAGCTATAGTGGATATATCAGACAATTTTTCTGTATAGATCTTATATATTGATTTTTAAGATGCATACCTAAATTTCTAGGTATCCTTTAGGGTCTGTTAAGGAGTTACTAACAAGAAGATAAAGCCGTTTTTTAGGGGTGAAGTTTTCTCTACTAAACGATTTAGCACCTCATGCATGAGGATTTGTATGTGCAGATAAATAGCAGTACGTTTTTAAGAATTACATAAAGATGCTAAAAATCTTGTTCTCGAACTAAATAGCGCAAGATAAACATTTCTGTTGAAGCGGGTTCACAAGATCATATACCAGTGCTAGCATATAAAATGCTGATGTCTTGTTCCATAGGACATACATAAAGAATAACTTCTCTTAATTTTACAGAAGTGGTTTTTATCAGTTAAAAACACAAAATCTGTACTTGTACTTTATTTCCTAATCTATAGGAAAAAATCTTCATTTATCAGCAAGAATTTGTCTTTTACTACGTTATGAAAAATAATTCTAAATTATAAATTCGTATTGTTCCTAATAAAATTCCATCTTGTCGCAATTAAATCCTTGACAGAAATATTATCACTTATTAAGTATAGCTCGTACAGTTAACATGTTCTTCAACGTTTAATCAGGTAATACAAAATGACGAGGGTTTCTTTATCTACTACTCTTGCGTCGCTTATGATGTTTTACGGAATGAGTGATGCTCTTGCATCATCGGCCGCACAGCAGTCCAAGGTGTTGAGTGATGAAAAGGGCATAGTAGCGGTAAAACGAGTAACAGATAAGAGTAATCTTGGGCGTTATATTACCGTGTCTCCGGTGATAGATATTGGTGGTTCAGTGTTATCGCACGGATGGTTTGCGTTTCGTGATTCTTACTATCATAAAAAAGGAATAGAAGAGAAATTATTTCCCGAAAGCGAGAATTTAAGGGCGCAAGGTTTTGCGAGTGACGCTATGCTGTATGTGACAGCAGAAGGCAAAAACGACAACTATAAGATACGTTATGGTGGAAGTATAGAGTTAGAAGTTCCATATACTCAAAAGGCTGACTATACATCTTTTAAGCAAGTAAGAAATCGTGGGACAAAGGTTTACGTAAATACCACTTTTGGAGAAGTTAGTTTTGGCTATCAGGTAGGTATTGATTCTATAATGAGAGTTGATGCTCTCAGCATTGGGGCTGGGGATATTAGCAATACGTGGATGCGATATGTTAACCTGCGTGGCATACATGACCCTTTAGAAGGTCTGACCAATGAAAAAAGACTTGTATTGTTACCTAGAAACGCAGCTGTATTCACGGCAGAGATAGAGGAGGACCTTGCATTACCTGGAAATACAGCGGCATCAACGAAAGGCATAGGAGAAGACCTTGCTCCTTTGCAATACGGGAATCAAGTTAGACCTGTATTACATAGGAGCAGACCTGCATTACCTATAGAGCTAAAGAAGCTTTATTTAGAAAATGTATTCTACTTATCTACTGGGTTATACAGTGAAAGCCTTTTTGATGGGGGTAACAGATTTTCAAGGAATGCTTCTAAGCCAATCGATGCTAATAATGCGCTGAATTTAACTAATGCTCTACCGCTAAGGTTTACATACCTGTCTCCTGATTTTGCTGGACTAAGATTAGGGGTGAGTTATGCTCCGTTCGGATACGAAGAAGATCTAGTACTGGATGCACATACTGCTATTAAAAGATCATTAGTCGCACGTATGCGTGTTTTTAAAGATTACACACGATTTCATAGGGCAATTAAAAACAAATTTTCAATTCCGCTAGTGGAAGAAGGGGGCACGAGAAAGAAGTTTATCATTCCCCTTTACGAGAACATAGTGAATGCCGGAATGACTTACAGTTCATCTTTTAACGACTTGGATTTTAAGCTATCAGTGGTTACTGAATATGCTAAAGGAAAAACGCGCTTATTGCGGGATAGTACTGATATAGAATTTGCGAAAATGGACACCATTAAGAATATTGTTCTTGGTGGAATGTTGAAATACAAGAATGTAAAGCTCGCTGCGTCTTACGGATATCTGGGTCAAATAGATAATATCAATAACATGTACTCCTATAGACTTGGTGAGTTTGTTTTAAATACCGCAGACAGAGTAATTATCAGAACGAGTGGAAGCTACTTCTTAACAGCAGGTGCTGGATACGAATATGACAGGCTATATGTATCTGCGTTTTATAGGGGTAGTAACTACAGTGGCAACATATTTAACGAGGTATCATTGGGAGCTGAGTACAATATTTCAGGGCATTCATCAAGAGTTAAGAGTATGATTTTTGCCAACTACCACAACTTCTCAGCGTTATCTGCCGTTGTCACAGATCCTGTAGCTACTGATGGTGTAAATAGAGGTCAAGTTATATTGGCCGGTATGAAAGTGAGATTTTAGGTTGTGTTTTTATTGATGTGACTAAAAGCTGTACCTGACAAGCATCTCCATAGTGCCGTGATTAACGGTAACGGAGATGCTTAGTTTTTGTAATATGGCTGCCGTAGCCTTAACCATAAATGTAAATGCGTAGTGGCTGTCCATTTCTGCTATAGAAGAAAGCGGGTTGTCTGTATAAGGACTATCTGTAGAACTCTCCTATAAGCAAAAGCACGTACATTTTCTGCAGTGAATACTTTTTACGCCACAAGACGTAAGATTGTCTGGCTTGTAATTGACGTGTAAGGCATATTCTTAAGTTTGCTCGCCTGCTTATAAGAATGTCTTAAGTGCTTTATGGTCGTTGAATAAGGTATACAGCTTAGGGCATGACGAAGTTAGCCTAGACTTATCGGTAAGTGCTGAGTATGCATCTTCAAGTTCTAGATCTTTTCTGAATTCTAGGATTTCTTCAAAGAAAGGGCAGCTAGAAGGATGGTTCCATGATCTTGCTGCGGTTGGATTATCGGCAGTTGTAGGAGGGTTAGGGGCTTTTCTGTAAGCGGAAGCTCTGGTTATCTGTGTGGATCTTGTTTACCCTATAGGTTTTTGTGAAGGTACGGAGATATCTTGGGGCGCAATTATGCTAGGAACGCATTGTTTTACGTGAGATCTGATGAAGTAACGTGCTGCGTCCATATTGGGATGTTATTATGTAGTATCATATATAGTGCTACTCAGAATCAGAATACTATTGCGGCAGCTGAACGAGCTCATTGCCACATCATCTTATGAAGTAGGTGTCGCACATGAATATGAGATTATGACTTATTATAGATGGCACTGTCCTGCAGCAAAAGACTATTGTACGGGTTTCATGGACGCACTGCTCGAGGACATTGTGAGGTAACGCGTTGCATCTGTATTGGGATGCTATTACGGCGTATTATAGGTGGTGCTACTCTGAATCAAAATACTATTGCAGCAGGTGAACGAGCGCATTGCTACATCATCTTATGAGGTAGGTGTGCACATGAATTAGGAGATTATGACTTATTATAGATAGCACTGTCCTGAAGCAAAAGACTATTGTACGGGTTTCATGGACGCACTGCTCGCGAACATCGTGAAGTAACGCGTCGCATCTGTATTGGGATGTTATTACGGCGTATCATAGGTGATGCTACTCTGAAGCAAAATACTATTGCGGCAGCTGAACGAGCGTATTGCCACATCATCTTATGAGGTAGGTGTCGCACATGAATATGAGATTATGACTTATTATAGATAGCACTGTCCTGCAGCAAAATACCATTGCAGGGGTCATGTGAACGTATTGTTACGGAGCTTTATGATGGGATGCCAGCATCTGTGCAGTGATTGGAAGACCATTGGTACTCTTGTAGCAAGGCAAATACATTTATCATGCCAGTAGACTGCGCGATCTCATAGGACTACCGCCACGTAGCTGTGTCTTTTTACATAAGGTCACACAAGGCCGATACGATTCTAATAAAGCCTCTAGTACAACTAATACTGCAAGTGTACATGATACATGCGGTACCAAAACTCAAGCTTCGCCCAATACGGTGAAGTGTCAGATTTCCTGTGCTGAAAGCATCCTGTTGATACACATTTCTTGTCCTAATATCTCCATAACTTCCGAAATGTTAGGGGATTGCAGTCTACCCGTTATAGATGCTCTGAGGAAATGATATACATCACTCATAGCCAGATTACGTGTTTTAGAGAATTCCTTAATCTGCGAAGATAGGTGGGTTTTCTTCCACATATCTGGGTGGATTCCTGACATACTTTCCAGCAATTCTGCAAGGAACTTTTTGCTGTTTTGAATTGTTTCTACAGCTTCTGGATTGATGTTGATTTCCACGTCTTGAACATAAAAAAGTGAGTCTTCAGCGAGGTCAGTTAAGGTTTTTGCGCGTTCTACCAGTTGTTTTATTCCCAAGGATAAACGTGAGAGTTTTTCTTCGGAGATTCTACCACCCAGCTTTTCTTCAAGGATTGGTAGCAACAAATCTAGAATTTCTGATTCGCTTTTTGATCCCATGTAATGATGGTTTAAAAACACCAATTTTTTGTAGTCCAAACACGAACATGAAACTCCTACATCTTCCATGGAAAATAGCGCTATTGCTTCTTGCATAGACACAATTTCCTTATTTTGGTAACTCCATCCCATGCGCAGCAGATAGTTGCACAGTGCTTCAGGCAGAAACCCCTGTTCTTTGTATTCGTGTATTCCAGGAGCACGATTGCGCTTAGATAGCTTGGCTCCATTTTCATCGTGAATTAATGGGATGTGAAAAAATTTCGGACTGACCCAGCTCATAGCTTCAGCTAGCACGATTTGCTTTACAGTATTCGTGATGTGATCAGAACCCCGTATTATGTGCGTAATTTCCATATCATGGTCATCAACTACAACGGCCAGAAGATATGTAGGCGTGCCATCAGAGCGCAATATCACCATATCGTCTATCTGATCGCTTTTTACGGATATTTTCCCATATACACCATCGAGAAACTCTATTGTGGTATTTTCAGGGCTTTTGAGCCTTACGACATATGGTTTGTTGGGAAGATCACCAGTGCTATTCAGATGTTTCCAGGGACACACGTGTCTGAAATATTTACCAGTACCTTCAGACTGTAACTTTTGCTCATTGACTTCATCTTCCGAACAATAGCACCGATAAGCTCTACCTAATTCTACTAACTCTCTCGCTACTGCGACATGTCTAGCGGCTCTAGAAGATTGTACTACAATATCGCCATCGTGTTGGAGGCCTAGCCATGACATGTCATCGATTATAGACTGTACAACCACGTCGGATGACCGTTTTTTGTCGGTATCTTCCATGCGCAGCAAAAATTTTCCCTTGTGATGTCTGGCAAATAACCAGTTAAAAAGCGCAGTTCTAGCTCCTCCTAAATGCAAGCTTCCAGTGGGAGATGGAGCAAATCTCGTAACGACGCGCACTGCTGTAGACCTGTTAAAAATCCATAGAGGGGTTATGGTACAACGAAAAAAAACCAATAGCAACGCACTAGCAGGAGAATTAAAGTACTACACAGAGACGTAGAAAGCTGTTATTTTGGGGATGGTGCCGTTACCGAGAATCGAACTCGGGCTTCGTCCTTACCAAGGACGCGTTCTACCACTAAGCTATAACGGCCCGGGGGAGATTGTAGTTTTTTGTTATGAGCAAGTCAAAGAGAAACACGAACATTGAGGAGAGGAAGAAAAAGTTAGCAATTCTCCTTAAAGAGAACATAACCCGAAGGAAGCAGAAGAAAAGAGCTTGTTGCGACGATGCCAGAACTACCAGAAGTTGAGGTGATTGCAAGGTCTCTTGCGGATAAAATAATAGGTCAGCGCATACGTGATGTCGAGGTGAAGAGACGTGATCTGCGGGTCCGTATAGCTGATGATTTCGAGCAGTTAGTGACCGGAAGAGAAATATGTTCCGTATATAGGGTTGCCAAGTATTTGGTGATGCAGCTGGATTCTGGAGCAAAGCTTGTGTTCCATATGGGTATGAGTGGCAGAATCCTATATATGCACGCTCCTGTTCCGGAGAAGCATGATTGTGTGGTTTTTGCTATGCAGCATGGCTATAGTCTTGTGTTCAATGATACACGCAGATTTGGACTAGTTACACTGCTGGATGGGGAAGGTTACAGATCTTTGCTGGAAAAGATGGGTCCTGATCCGTTTTCGGAAGCCTTCAATGCAGATTGTTTGCTGAATATGCATGGGAAAGCTCGTATAAAGTCTGTCTTAATGAATAGTGCTGTTGTTGTAGGAATAGGCAACATATATGCATCGGAGATACTGTTCACTGCTGCTATATTGCCACACAGGGAAGTTAGCACTCTTTCCAGGGAGGAGTGCTGTAGAATTGTGGAGTCTACACGAGAAGTACTCAAGCTTGCTATAGCAACTGGGGGGTCGTCAATTCGCGACTACCGTACACCTACAGGTGACGTTGGTAATTTTTCGAAGCACTTTAGGGTTTATGGCAGAAAAGGCGAAAAGTGCTATACATGTGGAGGTGAGATACAAGTAGAAAAGCAAGGAGGGAGAAGTACGTTTTTTTGTAGGCACTGTCAGAAATGATATAGATGCAGTTGATTATATGTTGAGTTTTATCGTATGGTTCGGTAAGTATTTTTTTCCTGTTTGCTTTTGGTTATTCAAACACTATAATGCCTGCCTTATATATAAGAGGCCATGGGAGGAA
Source organism: Anaplasma phagocytophilum str. Webster (assembly GCF_000964685.1). Classification (GTDB taxonomy): domain Bacteria; phylum Pseudomonadota; class Alphaproteobacteria; order Rickettsiales; family Anaplasmataceae; genus Anaplasma; species Anaplasma phagocytophilum. The sequence goes on along the minus strand of NZ_LANS01000001.1, from coordinate 75,728 downwards.
CCTACATCTAGCAGGTTCACGGTGCGAGTCTCTCTTATAGATGTAATGGCTCCTAGGTATTGCCCCTCTATAGAAGAAAAGATACGCAGATTTCCAGACCACAAAAGCCATCAGATTTTCCTTGAACCCGAGGGACTTGAAACTAACTCTGTATACCCAAATGGTATATCTACTTCTTGTCCTATTGAAGTGCAGCTTGAGATGCTGAGGAGTATTAATGGACTAGAACAGGCTGTGATGCTCCGCCATGGATACACTGTGGAATACAACTTCATAGATCCTCGCGAGTTGTACCATACGTTAGAGACTAAAAAAATTAAAGGGCTCTTCTGCGCAGGGCAAATTAATGGCACTACAGGGTATGAAGAAGCTGCCGGACAGGGTATCGTTGCCGGAGCAAATGCCGCGCTTTCTTTAGTGCAAAATCAGGAACCTCTGGTTTTGAAGCGTAGTGACTCATACATAGGAGTGATGATAGATGATCTTGTAACATTAGGTACAAGCGAGCCTTATAGGCTTTTTACATCACGTGCTGAGTATAGGCTAACTCTGCGCTCTGATAATGCTGATATGCGCTTAACTGAGATCGGACGTGCGTACTCACTAGTATCTCAAGAGCGTTTTGTTTCTGCAATTTTCCCTTAAGGGACTACCCGCGCTGTTCTAGCTTATTACAATTTGTGTGAGTTGGTAGTGGGGCGTTTAATGTGCTGCACTTTTGAGAATGAAAGCACTCTTCATTTTCTTACTTGCTTCATGCTTTTACGGCAAATTTCATATTTTCTGTGGTGATTTGCTACTGAAATGGTGCAGGGTGCCGGAATTATGAAGACCGATATTGTCTAGGGGGGGGAAGGTGCTTCATCTTTAGATATGGAGTGGTGATATTGCCTTCCATTTTCTTATTCTTGCTCCGTGCTTTTACGTAATTTGCTGCATTCCCTGCGATAATTTGCTCTTGGAAATGGTGCAAGGCGAGCCGGAATTATGAAGACCGATATTGTCTAGGGGGGAAGGTGCCTCATCTTTAGATATGGAGTGGTGATATTGCCTTCCATTTTCTTATTCTTGCTCCGTGCTTTTACGTAATTTGCTGCATTCCCTGCGATAATTTGCTCTTGGAAATGGTGCAAGGCGAGCCGGAATTATGAAGACCGATATTGTCTAGGGGGGAAGGTGCCTCATCTTTAGATATGGAGTAGTGATATTGCCTTCCATTTTCTTATTCTTGCTTCGTACTTTTACAGAATATGCTGCATTCTCTGCGATAATTTTCTATTGAACTGGGTGTAGTGCCGGAAATGGGTAAAGCTCCATGTCTCAGCGAGGTACAGTGTTATAGATGTGGAACGATGATGTTGTATTGGAAGTGCGAGGCATCTTTTGCAGAGCAGTGTTGCTATACTTACTTTTGGTTCAGCGCTTTAGAGTTGCTGTGTGGTTAAAGTTTTACATTAGGTTGCTTGGTGAGCTTATAGTACAAAATTGTCATAGAGAGGCAGGATGTGGATGCTAGAAGTGCGGCTATGAGTGTGGAGATAGAGGAGATGCTGTTACTGCTTTTGTAAGGCCATAGGTGCATAACGTATGCATGGGAGAAATGCGATCTTCTGGCTTAGATTGTACAACACCAATACTACTATTTTAAGCTCTAAGGCTGGAACAATATATACTACAGGGTCAAGAATAAGTGAGGTAAGCACTAAGTGCAGCAATGGAAATTTTTCATTCTTTACTATTCGTGCTAGGATTTACAGATGGAACGGATATAATGCGACAGTGGGTTTCTCGATTGTGGCAATTAGCAGTGTTGGGTATTAGAGAAATGTGTAATAGCCGAGTAGCAGTGCATAAGTCTTTGGATCTAACTAGGAGCTAGAAGTGTTTCTAAAAGGTGTTTAAATCTGTCCTGCTCGTGTTTTTTTATTACGCTGCTTTCAGAGTGATGTCCCGTTCTGGAAGCCGTGAAAGTAGTGGGTGGTTTTTTATAAGCTGTAGCGTGTAAATTCGGGTTCTATCTGGGCTTGCTGTTAACCTGGAGTTGCAAAGTATCCTATTATGTGCAATCATGGCAGGGCATATCTCTGTGTTTTGTGCATTAGTTTAACGTACAGGGCCTTTTTTTTGCTATAATCAAAAAGTTAATAGTTCAATTTTTCAGGGTATATCATGGGTCCCGTGGTGCTCCAGGAGTTAGAGAATAAGAAAATTCAGTTAAAACTGGGTGGTGGGCCATCTAGGATAGAGAAGCAACATAGTAGGGGTAGGCTTACTGCCCGAGAAAGGTTGGGCGTTTTTCTCGATAAGGGGTCGTTTCAAGAATACGGAGTATTTGTCGAACATAGGTCGGTAAACTTTGGTATGAGTGAATCCAAAGTTGCTGGTGATGGGGTTGTCACAGGGTGCGGTACTGTTTACGGGCAGCGCGTTTGTGTATATTCGCAGGATTTCACTGTATTTGGCGGATCTCTGAGTGAGATGAATGCGAAAAAGATTTGCCACGTCATGGATATGGCAGCGAAGGCGGGAGTGCCCGTAATCGGGATCAACGATTCTGGGGGAGCCAGGATACAGGAAGGAGTAGATTCTTTGGCGGGTTACGGTGAGATTTTTCAGCGTAATGTAGATATGTCGGGTGTTGTGCCGCAGATATCTCTTATTATGGGTTCATGCGCTGGTGGTGCTGTGTATTCTCCTGCACTTACGGATTTTGTATTTATGGTCAGGGGCTCGTGTATGTTTGTTACCGGGCCGGACGTGATTAAGAAAGTCACTTTCGAAGATGTGACTCAGGAGGAGCTTGGTGGTGCCGCGGTGCATACTCGTAAGACAGGAGTTGCAGATTTGGCTTTTGATGATGAAGTGGATGCTCTAAGTCAGGTGCGTAAGTTTTTGTCATTTCTTCCTCCGAACAACAGGAGCTCAGCAAGGGCTATGCCGACGTCAGATCCTGTAGATCGTGAAAATGAGTCGCTGAACACACTTATTCCCAGGAACAGTACGGTTCCGTATGATATGTATGAATTGATTGCGAAGGTGTGCGATGAGGGGGTGTTTTTTGAGATAAAGCCAGATTTTGCCAAGAATATCATTGTGGGTTTTGGTAGGATAGGTGGTAGCGCGGTTGGTATTGTCGCGAATCAACCTATGCACTTGGCTGGGTGTCTGGACATAGATTCCTCGCGAAAGGCTGCGAGGTTTGTGAGATTTTGTGATGCTTTTAATATTCCGCTAGTGACGCTGATAGACGTCCCAGGGTTCTTACCTGGCGTGTCGCAGGAATATTCAGGAATTATAGATCATGGTGCTAAGTTGTTATATGCATATGCTGAAGCATCAGTACCAAAGGTTAGCGTGATTGTGCGTAAGGCATACGGTGGTGCGTATATAGTGATGAACTCAAGACACCTAAGGGGAGATGTTAATTATGCATGGCCCAGTGCTGAAATAGCCGTTATGGGTTCAGAAGGTGCGGTGGGAATAATATTCCGTAAAGAAAAAGACCAAGAGTACTTAAAGCAGCTAATAAAGGAGTACAACGACAAGGTGGTGAACCCGTACGTTGCAGCTTCTCGAGGATTTATAGACGATGTGATCATGCCATCAACTACTAGGTGGCATATATACAATGCATTACATATGCTGCGTGATAAGAAGGTTGATCGCCCATGGCGTAAGCATGATAACCTCCCGCTATAGGTCAGGTAGAGCATTTTATATATAGGTGCTTAGAGAGGGAGAGAAGGGGTGTTCACTAGCTGTTCTGATACTTTGTTACGATGTTATGCAACAAAGTAGGGTTCTGCAGTTACATCTGTGATGCGTCATTGGGTTCATGTGATAGGGATATACTCTCAGTACAGCCAGCAAAAACATCCCTGTAAGCACTAGTAGCCTTAAGATTAGGCAAAAATATCTGGGTTGCAGTTTGCTGTATCACTTATCTGACTTTATGGCGCGCTAGGTTATGTGTTTTTGTGTAGCTATTGAGTATCAAGGTATGGGCTGAGACCCCGTTCCATCTAGGTGCATTGGCTTAGGTGAGGGCGATAGCTTATGTTATGAGTTCTTGGACTATAACCTTCTATAATGCACCAAGTTGTTTTCTTCCTCTGTTGGTGTACTAGCAGTAGCATCGCCCGCCGCGTATGACGTTAAAGGAACTGTAACAACAAGAAACATCAAAAATACCAATGCCCTTGCTACCCTATGCATTTTTCACCCTTTGATAAAAAATAGGCAACCACACATTTGGATCATCCCCTACTTCTTCCATAATTTCACGAAGTATGGCAACGGTCTCGGCCCTACCTGACAAAACGTTTATCGTGTCATCGAGCCCTCGTAAATCTATCCTGGCCACAACAGCACTGACCCCCTGCTTGACTAGGAAAAACCTAGTGCCAGGATCTGTATATTTTATTAAAGAATACTCCCGCTCAGTCAGCATGAAAACATCCCTGTAAGCACTAGTAGCCTTAAGATTAGGCAAAAATATCTGAGTGGCAGTCTGCTGAACTAAGGTATCACTTATCTGACTTTTACTAGCATCCTCAACACTCTGTGTCGCAAATATGACAAAAGTATTGAGCTTCCTAAGAACTTTTAGCCAGTCTTTAATCCTAGGCGCAAAAACAGGATTATCTATCAGCGCCCACGCTTCGTCCAAGATAATCATAGAAGGAGTTCCATCGAGAGAAATACTTATCTTGTGAAACAAATACAAAAGCGTCGGAGCAAGAGCCATGGGATCTTTTAGCAAATATCCCATCTCAAATCCAAATACTCTAGACTTAGTGAAGTCTAATACATCTTCGTCATTATCAAAAAGCGCCGCGTGCGACCCTTCTGAATGCCACATCATCATGCGACTCGCTAGAGTATCTTCTCCACCTATACCCAAAAAAGGAACCAGATTACGTAACTTTCTGTCTTCCTTTTTGAGCTTGAAATTACCCTCTATAGCATCATCAATGCGCAATATATCGTCAGGCGTAAGCTTATCTGACAGAGTAGTAGCCAATAACTTAAACCACTCCATGAGAAAACCCCTATTGTCAGGAGTATCGTCTAAGTGCAGCGGATTTAACCCAGTGGAGCCTCTTGTCTCTATAATGCTGTATACCCCCTTCAAAGCCCTGATGAATATCTCAGCACCATGATCTTTGTCAAAAAAGAACACCCGCGGAGAAAACTTCATCGCCTGAACACACAAAAAGTTCATCAGTACTGTCTTTCCCGCACCAGTTGGCCCAATGATTGCTGTATGCCCAACATCACGCATGTGAAAACTGAAAAAGAACGGCGTGCCTGATTTGGTATCTGCATTTTATTCATAGTAGAAAACAAAAGACACAAGAGTTTGTGTAGCGCACTGTCAGGGAAAAGTCATTCCTGCCACACATCAAAACTTGGATCATCCGTGCCGAGAGCGTTTATGAACCTGTCCAAGCCTTCTTATTTCATGACACAACCTAGTTTGTGTGACGTCAAATGTATCATGTAACACGCCGCACCCTGTACATAGAGATACAACTTAAGGACCGTCTTATTACTACGTACCCTAAGGGAATAAATCCCAAACAGTTGGTCCATAGTATGAAACGAGGCTTCAGTGCGTTATTTGTTTCAGCTTATTAGCTTGATCATCTGCGACTAGAGCATCTATGAACTCGTCTAAGTCTCCTTCCTTCATTACGTAATCGAGCCTGTACGACGTCAAATTGATCCTGTGGTCAGTGATGCGGGACTGAAGAAAATTATAGGTCCTAATGCGCTCGGACCGGTCTCCGGAACCTATCTGACTTTTACGCATTTTAGAGATCTCCTCCTCCCTTTTTTGTTTTTCTAGGTTATATAACCTAGCCCTGAGCACTTTTAATGCTTTACTCTTATTCTTATGTTGCGATTTTTCATCCTGCTGGATTACCACTATGCCGGTAGGGATATGTGTTATTCTGACAGCACTGTCTGTGGTATTTACTGATTGTCCTCCAGGTCCACTAGAACGGTAAACGTCTATTCTGAGATCTTTTTCATCAATTTTTAGATCTACTTCCTCAACTTCAGGTAAAACAGCCACAGTTGCAGCAGATGTGTGCAACCTACCTGATGATTCAGTTTCAGGCACTCTCTGTACTCTGTGCACGCCGGATTCGAACTTCAGCCGCGCAAAAACATCTTTACCGCCTATACTAAACGATGCCTCTTTATAGCCGCCGATTCCTGTTGTGGAAATGTTAATGGTTTCCACCTTCCAATTTTTTCTTTCAGCATACTTAAGGTACATACGATATAGATTCCCCACGAATAGCGCGGCCTCTTCGCCCCCTGTACCTGCTCTAATCTCTAAAATTGCATTACGAGAATCGTCTCTATCCTTGGGCAGCAGCGATAGTTGTAGTTCGTGTCTGAGCTTAGGTAAGAGTTTTTGTTTGATGTGTGACTCATCTTTAGCTAGGCTGCGGAGTTCAGGGTCAGTACTGGCGCTATTTACTAACTCTTCCAATTCCGCAATTTCCTTCTGCGTAGATTTGTATTTTTCGATCAAAGACATGATAGGGAGTAAGTCTGAATACTCACGCGATGCCACGACAAAAGCTTGGGTTCCAAGTGTCTCGGGGGCGGAAAGCTGTTGTTTCAAAATGCGAAATTTTTCACACAACCCCTCAAAGGTGCTTTCAAAGCTCATAATTCTACCTGTACCTCTAAAACGCCCAGAAACGGTAAGTATGTAAGTGACAGAAGCATACCGCTGCTACAAACACCCGTATCTGGAATTGTAAATTTTTGTACTACTGTTTGCAATAGATTTACATTGATATTCGAGCGATATCGAAAAGAGAATATATAAAAGTATTTTTCAGTGACAAGCGTGATTTCCTGTAAACTCATTTGTATACAATTAGTCCCTATGGCTTTATAGTGTTGCTATCTGGGGTAAGTTGAATTCGGCTTGTGTTTACCGTATGAGACACAGATGGGAACGGATTTTTCCAGGTTAACGGGGTGTCTATATGCTTGGCTGTAGATTTGTTGCTGGGGTGCAGGATCGGAAGTCATTTCCAGATTTTGGTGTCCCAGAAGTAGCGTTTGCAGGTAGATCGAACGTGGGGAAGTCTAGTTTGATAAATGCCATTACCAATAACAAGAAAAACGCCAAAACTTCTTCTAATCCCGGTTCTACAAGGCAAATTAACTTTTACCTTAATAAGGGAATCGTGGCATTGGTGGATCTTCCAGGATATGGCTACTCTAAAGCGTCTAAGGAAGCGACTAGGGGGTATCTAGACGTCATGGAACACTACTTAATGAGTAGAGAAGCTTTACAGAGGCTAGTTTTACTTATAGATTCCAGAATTGGTCTTAAGGAGATAGATAGGGATTTTTTGTGCTGGTTGGAGGAGCACGGTATTTACTACAGTATCGTTCTGACAAAGGCGGATAAACTTTCTGAGCAAGCGCTTGGTAGTATGGTATCTTTCGTGCAAAATCAAGCACAAGGCGGTAATTTTTTGCTACAACCAATCATGTGGGTAAGTAGTAAATCTGGAAGGGGAATAAGGGAGTTGGCTCATGAAATTTCAAGATGTATCTAAAGGTTCTCGCAAGGAGAATGGTCCGTGGCTTGAGGGCGGTCAGCTTTCCGAAGAAGATCAGTGGTTAAACGAAGCACGAGTTCTATCTGAGTCTATAAAGAGTATACATCAGTTTTCTGGTGAGACGTTTGTTATCAAGTACGATGGCACGGCTCTTCAAGATAAGAGGCTTGCAGATAGTTTTGCTAGTGACATAGTGCTATTAAAGCAAGTAGGCATTCATCCGATAATCGTGCATGGCGGGAATTATCGGGTAGAAGAGGTTTTAGAGAAGTTTGGCAAAAAAGAAGGAGTCTTTGTAAATGATTTCCGGGTTGTCGATTCTGAGGTTTTAGAAATCACGGAAATGGTGCTTTCTGGTTTGGTAAATAAGGAAATTGTTCAGACAATTAATGAAAATGGCGGCTATGCCGTGGGTATAAGCGGGAAGGATGCATGCTTGGTAGAGGCAAAGAAGGTGTGCTTCACTGCACGAAATGGGCAACCAAACAATGTAGAAAAGATAATGGATATAGGGTTTGTTGGTGAGCCTCAGAGTGTCAACACGGAGTTGTTATTTTTCCTAGAGGAATCGGATTTTATTCCTATCGTCTCGCCAATTTGTAGAGGCCCAAATGGAATGACGCATGTGGTCAACCCTGATTTGGTTGCAGGGGCTATTGCATCTTCGTTATCGGCGGCTAAGTTAGTTATCCTTACTGATAGTGCAGAGGATATAAAAAATATGCAGCATGATGATGAATTGCTGGTAGGTACGGTAGAGCAAGCTGAGAAGTTGTTAAATGACGGTAAGGTTTGTGAGACTATGGTCCAGAGGTTGCAAACTTGTATAAAATTCGCTAGGGAAACGTGTGGTACTGCGCATGTTGTGGATGGTTCAATACCGCATATTTTGCTTATGGAGTTATTTACTATCAATGGAACCGGCACCAGTATATGCGGCGATTTTTCCAAGGACTGAGTTATATAGTGGGCTGCTCAGTTTATGCTGTGCTATAAGGACTCCGTAATTTAGTAGTATTACCTTTTAAATGGAATATATTTGCTACTATCTAGAGCATATTCTCTGTGGTAGTGGTAGAGGGGTGTTTTGTTTGTGCTCTTTAAATATGGATAGATTGTTGATGTGTTGAGAGCTCTAAGATGGACGAGAAAAAAGATCTAGTTACTGAGTGGTTTGCTGTTTTAAGGGATAAAATAGTTAGTGCATTTCTTGCAGTAGAGGCAGATTTTTCTGACAATGCTCCCACAATTAAGAAAAGAAAATGGGAAAGAGAAGGTGGCGGTGGCGGGGAGTCAGTTATCATTCTAGGATCTGTATTTGAAAAAGCGGGTGTTAATTTTTCTATAGTGCACGGAAAGCTGAAAAGCGACTTTGCTGCAGAAATTCCAGGTGCACGAGAAAGTAATGGTGAATTTTGGGCGAGTGGCGTTTCTATTGTTGCACATATGTGTTCACCATTTGTTCCAGCGATACACATGAATACAAGGTTTATTTGTACTTCAAAGAGTTGGTTTGGTGGTGGTATCGACCTTACTCCTGTGTATCACAATGATGATGACACTATTTTCTTCCATGATGCCTTGAAAGCCATGTGTAATAAGTTTGATGCGCACTACTACGATCAGTTTAAAAAGAACTGTGACGAATATTTCTATCTTCCGCATAGGAAGGAGCCTAGGGGAGTCGGCGGAATATTCTACGATTATCTGCAGACTGGCTTTGAGAAGGACTTTGCCTTTACTCGCGCGGTTGGGGAATGTTTTCTAGAGGTTTATCCGGCGATAGTGAGACGGAATATGCATAAGGAGTGGAGTGAAGAAGAGCGAGATTATCAGCTTATCAGTCGTGGTCGCTATGTAGAGTTCAATTTGCTTTACGACCGTGGTACCAGGTTTGGATTAATGACGGACGGTAATTCCGATGCCATAATGATGTCTATGCCTCCGCTTGCGAAATGGGTTTAGGTTTGTATTGCTTTTTGTGATGTTCATGGCCATCTGGCAACGTGGTTTTGTGGCTTGTAGGATGGTTTTGTGCTGTCGCTTTACGAACCGTAGTAGCAGGTTTGGATTAATGACGGACGGTAATTCCGATGCCATAATGATGCCTCCGCTTGCGAAATGGGTTTAGGTTTGTATTGCTTTTTGTGATGCTCATGGCCACTTGGTTTTCTGGTTTATAGAGTGGTTTTATTTTTGTAAAGTGTTAGCAAAGGTGGTGTGCTTTATGGTTTTGAACTGAAGTACTGGAATTGTTGAGAGTAGTATGTTGAAGTTTTTTCTTATTTTCCTTGCTGTAGGTTTTGCATTTTTAACCAAGTATCTGGATATTCCTGTACTATTAGAAGCAGCTCAGGGCGTCAGTTCCATGTTCATAGGTTTGCTGAAACTCGTGGGTATTCCCATGATATTTCTGTCCGTAATGTCGACTTTTTCTGGGTTAAGCGGCTTAAAAGATGCTAAGAGTCTTATAGGTAGCACTATCTTTTATGCGCTAGCAACGACTACAGTAGCAGCGTTGATCGGGTTATGCTTGTACATAGTCATAGCGCCGGCTCAAGGTATAAACATCTCTGAAGTATCCGATTCGTCTAGTGTTATGGACTGGGATTATGGTGCACACCTTATGTCAGTATTTCCAGACAATTTCGTGCGAATTTTTCTCGATAATAATGTAATAGGCTGTATAGGAGTCTCTTTTTTGTTAGGGGCGGGGTGCTTATTTATTGAAGACGAACAGCGTGCATTTCTGAGCAAATTTTTCTCTGCGATGTTTGAGGTATTTTTACGAGCTGCAGGTTTTCTTACATATCTTATGCCACTGGCGGTGTGGGGATTTATGACTGTGTTTTTGTGCATGCCTCAGGGACAAGATTTTTCTAATGGGCTTACAAAGTATGTACTATGCGTTATGTTGGCCAACGCCATACAAGCGGTTATAGTATTGCCCGGGTTACTGATGGCAAAGGGTATACCGGTGATACCCACATTGAAAGCTGTTTTACCATCGTTAGTAACTGCGTTTTTTTCCAGATCATCCGTAGTTGCGTTACCAGTGACCATTAAGTGTGTCAATGAAGGTTTAGGTGAATCAAAAAGAGTAACGTCTTTTGTATTGCCGCTGTGCGCAAGCATAAACATGAATGCATGTGCTTCATTCATCTTGATAACAGTACTTTTTGTATGTGAAGTTAATTTGCATTCTTTTTCATTTATGGAAATCTTAATATGGGTTATTTTCGCTATAGGAGGAGCTGTAGGTAATGCGGGCGTGCCTATGGGATGTTATTTTATGGTCATGAGTTACCTTACTTATATGAAGGTGCCCTTGCATGTTATGGGTTTGATATTGCCCATGTATTCTATCCTTGACATGTTTGAAACTGCATTAAATGTGTGGTCAGACATATGTGTTACTCGAGTCATAGGAAGAAAGCATCAGGCGATAAGCTCATAGGTGTGGTACTTTTAAGCATGGCGCACAAACGGATTAACCACCTTGTCGTCGAGCTCTTGTATTAGCTGCTTCAAGTGCTCTTTGTCATGGCATTATGATTACAAGGGCACATTCAGAATCCACAACGGCTATTTTCCGCTCCGAGCTACGTAATTGACTCTAAATGCCTTGAGTTCATCACTATATATGCTCTACCATGTGTATTGCGCACAATAATGCTGACTTTAATCAAGGCCTATAATACAGGATTTTCTTGTGCAGGGCGGAGTGCGCTTTCAAAAGCTCATACTAAAAGGGGTTTTCTTTTTGCGGTTGCTATGCGAGGACGACTATTCTGTATTATATAGCAGGTGTATGCTGCAGTAGGCAAAAAAGTATTGAGATTTTAGTATAATCGCTGTAAATGTTCACGTGTGAGATGTGTTTCCTACTGGTATGCCGCTTAAGGGGTAATACGGGATGGGTATGCTTATCATACGAACAGGAAAGGTATTACTTATCAGCGGAATAGTTGTATTAGTATCAGCTGGCGTAGTAGGTGCTAAGTACGGAATTGAAGATCGTTTTACGACGTGGCTACTTTTTGTATCGTTAACACTTATCTCGCTTTCATTATGTCTGTTATACTCCCAGATTAAAAAAGAGAAAAAGCCCGTTGGTAGCACAAAAGGTTATTATATAACGGCTTTGCTGGAAGAACCTGGTGTTAAGGCAATTCCTTTTTCTAGTAAAGTTCATATAAGTGAAAATTCCAGAGTAGAGACATCTGATGGAGTTAAGATTGGGGTTGACGCTAACAGTTATCTGATAAACGAAGGAAAACTGCAGGAGTGTAAACAGCTTCCACGCAATGGTATAGCGTTTCCTATAGAATTTTTTTCACAGCATGATGAGCGGTATTTTAGATTATTGCTAGAGAAGAAATTTCTTTGTTTGTCTCAGGAACGCAAATCTGTTGCTGGGATTAGAAGGCGTGCTATGAATAAAATGCTCAAAGTACTGCCTCACGAGGGACATATATCTATATCAATGGTTGAGGATTTCAGGGGAAGTGTAGTTGAGTATATTTTGTATTCCATGGCCATGTCGCAAGAATTAATTTCTGGTATAGGTATGGAATTTTTTAAGTGGTACCCTGTTTGTTGTCTAGGTATGACTAAGAGTACTACGCCTTATAAGCAAGCACTTATGGATGTGGACAGTACGTCGATCTTCGATGCATTTCCGGGGGCATGGTGGGCGGCGTATAACTATAAAGAGGTCTTTCAGCACGTAATTGACTACAGCAAGGATATTGCATTAAGTAGGAATAAGGAGCCTGACAACACCTATTTTTCTAATAGTGAAATTGTTTTTCTAGAGAGTCTACAAAGGGGGGCAGAGGGTTATAGTAAATTTGATAAGCGTGAATGTGTTTATGCAGAAAAAGCACTCATGCATATGCTGTCCGTTATGTATGTGATGCTGTCTAGAGATACTCATAACTTTTTCGATAGAACCAGTATAAAATCGTGGTTAAACGGCATTATGCTGCACGATTTTGGGAGCAAAGAAGTTGCAATTCACGTTGCAATGACATCCCTAGGGGGGGAGATGTTTCAAGGTAAATTGCTCAGTAGTATATACGGTGATCTATGCAGTGAGGTGAAGACATTTGGTATTATGAGAAAGCATATGGATAATCTCCTGAGGTTTTCTACAAATGATGTGACTCACTCCATGATATTGGATTTTGTGGATGAGAAGGGCATGGAGTTCTTTGCCATGTGTGGAATTATGGTCCCGTATTTTCATAAAACCAGGGTGTATAGGCTTCTTAAGAAAAATGCTCATTACAGGATGTTAGTTTCGGATATTTCCTATAGAATTAAAAACTTCGATGTTTTTGGTTGTACTAGACCGAATGAACGGACAATTTTAAGTATGATTTCCTATCATGGAGAAGAGAAGCAAGTTTATTGGGAAGGGAATAAAGAAGAGGAGGAGAAGTATATACGTAGTAGTAGGAACAGGATCTATAGAATGTTAAGGGAGTTTGAAATATTGGAAACCACGTGTTGTGCTACTGCGTGGCCAGATCCTAGTGTTCTAATGTTTTTTGTGAAGCTTGCGGTATGGATGTGGGCTGCAAAGGAATTGAGTATACTACGGGGTGTAGAGCCTTTAGAGTTAGAAGCATGTTCTGTTCATAGTGTTTTAGGGTTATATGTTAAGTCTTATTGGAGAAATTTGGGTGTAGATGTACTCATGAGGGGGAATGAGTATAGTGTTCCCATAGACGCCATGTTATTGGACGAAGTTTCGCTAAACTTTCGGGTGGCCCCGTGCGAAGATACATTGGTCAAGGTAAGTCGCGGTTCTCTGTCAGATGTGGTATATGAGCTTGTTTATGGAAGGGAGAAAAGAGAAATTAGGGGTGAGGTAAATGCAGGGGTAGTCTTGGATTAAGAAGAGGTTTATTTTTCTAGGTGATGGCACATGTGTACTTAGTGTATGCAAAAAGAAGCTCTATATACTGCGACTATTATTGTGTTTTTGGGAGATTGGTGTGTTATTGAGCTATGTAGATATAGTTTCATGTAATGAATATTAAATGCTGCTCCGCTGTATAGTCTTTATAGTTACAGGATCCACCCACATATTGAGACAGCTGTACAGGCTCCCACCCGAATTTTGATAATTCTTCATTATAGAAGCTATAATCCCTTACTCTAGATAAGCATAGGTATTAAGGCATGGACTGAGAACTTGCAGCACATTTATGTGCCAAGATTCCCGCGCAATAATGCTCTAAGGGAGAGGGAGCATCGGTGTTTTAGGGAAGAGCAGTTCCAGGCCTTATATAATCAGCTGACATGAACTTCCGCAGAGCATCAGGTATTGTTATAGTCCCATCTGAATTTTGATAATTCTCCATAATAGCAGCTATAGTTCTTCCTAACGCCAAGGCTGAACCATTCAAGGTATGCACAAAAGAAGAACGCTTATTCTGTTTTTCTAGGTAGAAACATTTTGCGCCCATTCTTCTTGCTTGAAAGTCTTTACAATTGGAGCAACTTGATATCTCTCTGTATTTATTTTGAGCAGGCATCCATACTTCAATATCGTAAGAGATGCTAGCAGAAAATCCCATGTCTCCCGTACATAGCAGCACCACTCGATATGGTAACTCGAGCCTTTTTAGCACTTCTTCAGCCACAGATAGCATACGCTCCAGTTCTACATTAGACTGGCTAGCATCGGTGATACTTACCAACTCTACCTTGCTAAATTGATGCTGACGAATCATTCCCCTGGTATCTTGCCCAGCGCTACCAGCTTCAGAACGGAAGCATTGTGAGTACGCGGTAAACCTGAGAGGTAAAGAATTACGATGCAGATTTGTATTTGCAACTAAGTTAGTCAAAACAACCTCACTAGTCGGCACCAAGCGCATGGCATCAGTTGTCTGAAAGGAGTCATGGGTAAATTTTGGTAATTGCCCCACATTGAACATTGCAAGGTCATTGACTAGAGATGGATGAAAAACTTCTGTGTATCCAAACTCCTTTGTATGCATCTCCAACATAAAAGACGCAAGGCCCCTCTCCAAAGCTGCAAGCTGACCACTTAATATGGAAAATCTGGATCCTGATAGAAAAGCAGCTCTACGGAAGTCCATGAGGTTGAGCATCTCACCAAGAACGTAGTGAGGTTTAATTTCAAAAGAAAAACTCCTCTTCTGTCCGTAGGAACGAACTTCTACGTTATCATCAGCGCTTTTGCCAAAGGGTACTGCATCATCAGGAATATTTGGAAGACTACATAGCAGGTACGAGAGCCCGGTGTCACGCTTAATACGCTCTTCAAGCTCTGAAATTTCATGAGCAAGCTTCTTAGAAGTTTCTACATGTGACGAGCAATCTGCGCCGCTCTGCTTTAGTACAGTTACCTCTTTAGTAATCGCATTGCGCTGCTCTCTTAGGGCATAAAGCTCTGTTAGCAGTTTACGTTTTTGTAAATCAAGCTCTATGATCTTTGCAGCTTGACTCTCGAGCCCACGAGACAGCATTGCTTTATCAAAAAGTTCAGGGTTGTTTTTTATAAACTCGATATCATGCATTACTTATCTCTACGCAGAAGAGCTTAGACATACTATACGATAAGCCATACAATTGTTAAGACTATTTTACTGCACGATGCGGCTTATTTATGATTCTGAATACAACTTGGCAGATCGTATCTGCTATGGGGGTAGAGGCGATTTGTGTTTTTTTTATCACATACTTTATCTCTACTAAAGGAAGGGTGGCAGAAAGAAGCTACTATGACGTTGTAATCGAAAAGGCTGGATTAGAGGAAAGATTGCGGGAAAATTTAGAGGAAAACGCGGGGTTAAAGCAGAAAATTCAAAATTTACATCTAGAACTCCAAGAAGCGAGGGATAAAGCTCTGGTTTTGGATATTGAGAAGAAAAATCTCGAGAGAACGAATATGCAGTTTGATGCGTTTCTCAAGTCAGTCGATGAGCAGACGAAGCTCCATTTTGAAAATCTAGCTAATAAAATCTTTGATGAAAAAATGAATAAATTCAGCAAAATGTCACGCGAAGGGTTGCATTACCTGTTAGAGCCAGTCAAAGAGAATATGCAGATTTTAAAAAAGGAATTAGAAGAAGCATTTGTGCGTCAGGGAAAGGAGCAATTTTCTCTTAAGAACGAAATTCAGCGTATAGTTCTTGCAAATGAGAGAATTACTTTACAGGCAGAAAATCTGGCAAGTGCGCTTAAGGGGAATAATAAGTTGCAGGGTAGCTGGGGAGAAGTAATTCTAGAAAAGGTTTTAGAAGATTCCGGGTTACGACGAGATCAAGATTATAAAATGCACAGTGCTGGGATGAGCTTAACAGGCATCACAGGAGGAAAGCAGTATCCTGACGTTGTTGTACTACTCCCGGAAGATAAACACATAGTTGTGGATTCGAAAGTGTCTCTAGTACACTATGAGAGGTATTGTTCAGAAAAGCAGGATGAAAATCTCAGATTGGCGCACCTGAAGCAATTTGTGCATTCGGTAAGATCTCATGTGAATGATCTGGCAGGGAAGAGATATACCGACATAGATAGCCTTAATGCGCCTGATTTTGTACTAATGTTCATTCCGATAGAAAGTGCGTATTTTTTAATGGTTAGAGCTGATACAGAATTGCACGGATATGCTTGGTGTAAGAAAGTGGTTATAGTGTGCCCATCCACGTTGCTTGCGACTTTGAGGACTATAGAATCTTTGTGGAGGCTTGAGAAGCAAAATCGCAACACACTGGAGATTGCCCGTCAAGGTGGGGCATTATACGATAAAATAGCCGGTTTTATTCAAGATATGCAAAAGCTCGGCAAGCAGCTCGATGTTGCAGGGTGTGTGTATAGAGATGCCATGAAAAAGCTTTCTGAAGGGCATGGAAATATTTTATCCAGGACTAAAAATTTAAAAAACTTGGGGGTAAAAGCTTCAAAAAGCTTAGAAATAGAGGCGGTGGACGGTTAAAAAGCATGTGCATAATCACATATAAACCGCAGATGCTTGATAGGTTGACGCTTTTAGCGTGCTGAGGGGTTTTCCGTACGTTTGGAAATTACTAAAAGCAGTCTTCTAGGTGTAGAGAGTATGTTTATCAATTTGAGAGTATAATACGGTTAGTAGGGCTTTTTGTAGTTTGGATTACACGTTAGCTTCAGGTACAGTGTTGTTGTCTCGGAAGGGCTATCTTGCTTTAGGAAGGGGAAGAAGCATGGTTAGTGGCCATATGGCAAATGGTATAGGAATGCAGAGTTTATCACCTGACATGGGGTCACGATTCTCCAGTGGTCAATAGAATTGTAACGGTTAGCGTGTATTTTCCTGTTTCGAGGTATCTCTGTGGTCAGTAGGTAGGTTCTACTGTACAAAAAGAGAACATTATGGGATGTGGGTAATCCATTTGTGGGGTATTTTGAGTGAAGGAGACTGGCGGCTGTTTTGTAGGAGAAAAGGAACAGTACTTTGAGAAGGCACTTCGGTGGTATTTTGTGCGGTACTTGTCCGTTGTTACTGAAAGAGCATGGCTTGCATTTTTTCTCATTGTACTTACGGTATTTATACTAATTTTAGCATTTGATATATATTCGCTGTTTCCTACAAAGACGGATTTTAGCTTTGTAAAGTATACTGACCGGTACAGCGATGAATTCATGAGGATAAAGAAGCTCAGTTCGAATTTAGACGACAAGGAAGAAGATGTTTTAGCTTCGTATCTGGCGGGGGAGTATGTAAAACGTTATGAATCATACGTACGTGGTGACGAAGAGACCAAGCTTGGTTTTGTAAAGAATAATTCGTCACGTAAGATATTTGTCGGATTCAAGAACGCGATGGAACAAGGTTCTGGGATACAAGCATTGATTTCCAAGTACAAAACAGAAGACGTAACTTTAGAGGCTGTGATTAATAAAGTTGAACTTTTACCACGGCACATTTCATCTATGAGCAGTGCTATTGTGGAATTTAGTGTTGACTGTTTTGTGCAGGGAGTTTTAGTGGATACCCAATCGAGGAAGGTTCAGCTTTCTTTTGCATTATCGAACATCAGAATAGCGGCAGCTGGGGTTATTCCATTTGAGTTCACTATTCACGCATACCAGTATATAGACTAGCGTCTTTTGTAGCAGAACACCGCAGGTTATGGTTGGATGTTGTTTGTAACACTCAACGTGTTTATGCATTCTTGGACCTGGCTATTTAGAAGATGATCATTACCAACGGATTTTCTGTGTTTTGTCCCGGGGCTCTCATATTGCTCTATACTAGGTATTTTGTGTATGAAGCACAATGCACGAGACAGGTTATATGTAGTCGATAACGTTCTGATACTTTGATGCGTTATGATTTATGCTCTTCAGCTATACTTTCAAACATTGTTACAGATGGCATGTTATGTGCTAATTACAGGGCCGTGTGTGGGTTCTCGGATACTTTGAAGCGTATTGCGCAAGTACGTGATCTATGATTTCATTCTGAGAGCTGAAGAAGCGTGTATCACAAGGCAACTGGGTTCTGAACCACGTACATTGCCTTTTTGCATAATGACGCGTATTCTTCTGAGCTATTTCCACAGCTTCCATAAACTCTATTTTACCTTGCAAGTATTGTACAATTTCAGGAGCTCCATGTGCCTTCATAACGGGCGCATGCATAGGCAGATTCAGTGACATTAAGTACTTTACCTCAGATATTGCATCCGTTTGCATCATTGTGAGAAATCTTCGATTAATCTTGTCGTATAGTTTGTTGCGAGGAGGTAACAAGACTAAGACTTCGCAATTCTCAAAAGGCTTAATACGCGGTGAACGCTCCCACCAAGTGAATATCGACGTTCCAGTTTGCTCCAAAACCTCAAATGCGCGTAATATCTGATGGGTATTGTTATGATGTAGACGTGCAGCATTGCTATCTCTTGCAACAAGTGCTTCATAAAATGCAGCGTTCCCGAGAGATTCTAAAAGATTTCTTGCGGTTTTGCGGACTTCAGGATCTATTGCCGGTATGTCAGATATGCCGTTGACGAGGCTGTTTATATACATCCCGCTGCCGCCTGTTATGACTGGTAGCACATTGTCATCCCAAGCCTGCTGTACCTCTCTTTTTACGTCCTGTAACCATAATCCTGCAGAATAATTTTGTGTTGGCGCAACATATCCATACAACTTATGTATGTCGCGTACAGATACAGGTTGATCAGTGAGAATTGGCACACCGTGGTAAATTTGTTTTGAGTCACAATTTATCACTCTACAGTTGAGATCATCGGCAATAATATCACAAGCTGCAGACTTGCCGGACGCTGTTGGTCCTGTAACTACGACTATTTCTTTCTCCATGTCTATTAATTATCTCAAATTTTGTTCTGAGAGTACAATTCCGTGTAACTAACTTGCAGGATACCACAATTGTACGATGATATACAGTATGTATTGTTCTAGGATGATCGAAAAGGAGTTTTTATGCTCATTACGAAGATTTGATAAACGTGAATCAGTCTTCTGAGAGGCATTTCAGTGTTGTAAATTTGTTTTTAATTCAATGGATACCAAAAATGTTTATAATTTTAGGTATTGTAATGGTGACAAATGGTAACCGGTATTAAAATGCGAGTTTCCTGACATGTATGGAGGATGTTGTTATTTACAATACCTTGCCGGAATCATGTTGAACTTGAATGTAGCACATGCTAAACTTCGTGTAGGCTGCTGTTCTGGATTGTTGAACTTTAAAGGTGTGTGCTATGGCTGATCAAGGTGGTGCTTCCGGTGGCGGTGGCAAGGGGTTTGCCTCTAGATTCAGTAAAGGGGGGACTTTTACCCAAAAGAAGGGTATAGGGGGAAATTCTGATGCTTCGTCTTCTGCTGCAGGTGGTGGTTTTACCAAACTCTTAAGCAAGAGTGAGCGCCCTGCTTCTTTCCGTGAGGATAAGAGCGTTCTTAGAACCTCAAAAACAAGTAATAACGAAGGGTTTGCGAAGGCAACTAAGAAAAGTAGGTTAGATTGCTTGTTCTTGGTGCGTGGTAAGGATAAAGGCAGGCCGGCTTGGCATTATGTACTGGTGGACAAGCATAAGAAAGAGATGTTCCTTGCAAAGAGCAAAAGTGGGTCGATGGACGTGGCGCTCTATGGGGAGATTCTATATTCTGGTTGGGGAGAGAATCCTCCTGAGGATATGGTGCAGAAAATTAAGGACGAGTTTGGTGCATAGGGGCACTTGTTAGCCATTTGGGTGGTGTTTACGGCATTGTGATCAATTGTAGGAGGTTGCTTGCTTTCCAGGAAATTAGCAGTTGTAGATCCTGCGTGCTCGAACGTATTACTGCTCAGGTGCCTTGCGGATTCTGGTATTGATTTGGTGCTGTACTGCGATAATGTGCTCGCGGGCAAACTATTGATAGTCGCGTGAGGGTTCGCAGCTTGAGTTCTGAAGTTGGCGCTCTTGAGGATGTGGGTTGTGTTCTCGAGCTACTGCAGGATCAAGATAAAAGGGCTAGGTTCTACAGCGGAGATCGTATTCGTAATAGCGCGGTGCCGTTGTTGTCTTTAGGAATGTCGTTGGAAGAGCGTAGTGCTCTTCGTAAATCGGTTTCTGATGACGTATTATCGAGGCTGGTTTCTGTTCATCTTCCGACATTTTTTCAACCTGTTCCTGTGTTTGAGTGTATTTTGTGTGATGACAACGCTTCTTCTTGCAGTCGTGTTCTGAGCGAGTTTCAGGCTGATAAATTGCGTTTTTTGACTTATTCAGAGGGAGAAAAACCTCTGTTTGATCAGATGGGATACTTTTGGGCAGTGAACTGTATTTCTGCGGCTTTGGAGTATGGTCTTGATGTAGAGGTTGCTGATCATATTGTGACAAATGATAATACGGGAGTGCCATTACCGGGGGTTTTTTCAATCCTTGACCAGATGGGATTGGATTGTTTTGTTTCCTCTCTGGAGAGGCTGGTGGGCTGTCTAGAGAAAAATGATCCCATGCTTGAGTTGCGGCAAAAATTACCAGAAGTCATTTATGGTATGATTTCCGATGGTTTGACTGGTATCAACGGAAGAGGTGGCTTTTATCGCACGTATCACATGCGCTATGGTGCCATGGATCAGGTAATAGATCTGCGTAGTGGGCTCTACAGGGGGCTGAAAAAAGATATGTTTTTACATGAAAGCCTTTTAGACAAAAAGTGCGAGACATTTTCTAACGCAATATGGAGTCGATTTTTGGCGTACGCAGAGTATATCTCAGGGCTGTATGGTGCCACGATAATATCCAGGGTAGACGATATTCTACGTATAGGATATGGATGGAAGTATGGTGTTTGTGAGGTTGCTTCCAGGCTTGGTATGCAGTGTTCGTTGAAGTAAGTTGCGAACTTAAGAATTTGAGTTATTTCTGTACTTTAGTAATATAGACATGGTCTTAGTGGGGGTATTGTGAGAGACGAGGATTCTATATTTACTAATTTATCCGGAAAAGAAAGCCCTTATTTAGCGGCGGCAAAAAGCCGTGGTACGTGGTTTAACACTAAAGAGTTGCTGGCACTAGGGCGTGATAAAATCATTCAAGAAATTAAGGACTCAGGCCTCAGGGGGAGAGGAGGAGCAGGGTTTCCCACAGGGCTTAAGTGGAGTTTTATGCCGAAAGCCTTGCCGGAGGGTTCTTCTGCGTATCTTGTGGTAAACGCTGATGAGTCCGAGCCTGGTACGTGTAAGGACAGGGACATAATTAGGTATGATCCGCATAAAATTCTAGAAGGCATACTTATTGCAGGTTTTGCTATGGGTGTGACTGCTGCTTACATTTACATTCGGGGTGAGTTTTATAATGAGTACACCGTTCTTTTCAAGGCTTTACAGGAAGCTTATGCAGATGGTCTATTAGGAGAAAATGCGTGTGGTTCTGGTTATAACTTGAACGTTTTTATTCATAGGGGAGCGGGGGCATACATTTGCGGAGAAGAGAGTGCGCAGATTGAATCTATTGAGGGCAGGAAAGGCATGCCCAGATTGAAGCCTCCATTTCCGGCTGCTGTGGGATTATACGGGTCGCCGACCACTGTAAATAATGTTGAGACTATTGCTGTAGTAGGGGATATCCTAAGAAGAGGTTCGGGGTGGTTCTCTTCGCTAGGTATACCGAATAATACTGGGACTAAGGTCTTTTGTATATCTGGTCACGTGAACAATCCTTGCAATGTCGAGGAGGAATTGGGAATTCCCATGAGAGAACTCATTGAGAAGTATGCAGGGGGCGTAATAGGAGGTTGGGATAATTTGCTTGCCGTGATTCCTGGAGGGTCTTCTGTTCCCATGTTGCCGAAGCACATATGCGACGATATAACTATGGATTTTGATTCTTTGAGGGCTGCTAAGTCTGGGTTAGGAACTGCTGGCCTGATAGTTATGGATAAGTCTACTGATCTCATCGAAGCTATAGAGAGGATTTCGAGTTTTTATATGCATGAATCGTGTGGTCAATGCAGCCCTTGTAGGGAAGGCACTGGTTGGATGTGGAGAATGATGCGAAAAATGCTCGATGGTACAGCAGAGGAGAGTGAGATAGATAAGCTGCTAGATGTTGCTTCTCAGATAGAGGGGCATACAATTTGTGCGTTGGCGGATGCTGCGGTATGGCCGATACAAGGTCTATTTCGTCATTTTAGATCTGTTGTAGAGGAGAGGCTAAGAAGTTCTAAGGCGCGACGTTTAGCTTAATTACGTACTGCTTAGGAGCTGCGTTGAGGTGTTATGCCTAATACAATACAGATATTAGGTCTGTCTTCTCTTCTGAAGTTAAGAGAGAGGTGAGTTGTATGAGTAGGGAGATGGGGAGGCATGATACTTCTCGCTGTACGTCCCTCGATAGGAGCCGCACTGAAATATTGTGCCTAACCAACTATGTGTGGTAGATGTTTGGTAGTGTTTCCATTCTGGAGCAAAGAGAGATGGCAATGAATTGTATGGGTAGTGGCGGAAGTATAGGAAAGCACTTTATGTATGCTGCGATCTGCATTGTAGTCTCGGTATGTACCAAGCGCAGCATCTAGATTAGGTTGTGTCTCCCTTAAAGCACTTATCCCAGTTTCTATCTTGAGTTCATGTTGCGTTACTTTCCTCGATAAGAGCTGCGTTGGGGTATTATGCCTAATACAATACAGATATTAGGTCTGTCTTCTCTTCTGAAGTTAAGAGAGAGGTGAGTTGTATGGGTAGGGAGATGGGGAGGCATGATACTTCTCGCTGTACGTCCCTCGATAGGAGCCGCACTGAAATATTGTGCCTCACCAACTATGTATGGCGGATGTTTGGTAGTGTTTCCGTTCTGGAGCCAAGAGAGATGGCAATGAATTGTATGGGTAGTGGCGGAAGTATAGGAAAGCACTTTATGTATGCCGCGATCCGCATTGTAGTCTCGGCATATACCAAGCGCAGCGTCTTGATTAGGTTGTGGCTTCCTCGCGCAGGTGCTTCTTCCGATTCCTATCTTCGTGCATGTTGCATTACTTTTCAGGGAATTGTTATGCAGAAGTGTGATACGTAGATTTTCAGGTGATTATGAGAGCCTTTTTCGCTATTCAGCATAAGCTATCGCGTTGGATTTCGAGCATAATTAGCATTTCTTCGATAATTATCTAGATGTGAAAATTGGCTTTTCAGACGCTCTGTTTGTTACGCTGTAAACAATTTTAATTTTTAGAAGCGTTTGTTAGTTTTAGGAGCCTTGCTAGGCGTGATAGAAGTGGTCCAGCTTTCTGGAGAGATATAGGTAGCAGTAAAAGCTCAGCATGTGAACTGATATTGGAAAGAATTGTTAACAATTTTTAGACGATGGAATACAAATTTTGAGATTCTCAATGGCATAGATGCTTTTTTTGGGATACACAGTAATTTGACTTGATAACTTAAACTGTTATATTATCATCCCGGTGGTTGTAGGTTCTGCTAAATGGTTGGGTTCTTATTTTTCTGCTTTGCTGGGATGGTAGTGTTTTCCGCAGTAGCAGTTGTGATATCTTCTAACCCAGTCTATGCAGTTCTGAGCCTGATCTTGACATTTTTTATATCTAGTGTTCTGTTCATCCTGCTTGGTGCGGAACTGGTAGCTATGCTGCTTGTTGTTGTGTATGTGGGGGCAGTGGCGGTTTTGTTTTTATTTGTGGTGATGATGCTAGATATGGATTTTGTCAAGTCCTCCCATGGGTTTGTTAGGTATTATCCTATATGTGTTGCACTTGCTACGGCGCTTTTTGGATGTGCGACGTATGCGATTTTCCATACTAAGGCTGCTTTCATTAGGGGTATAGGTGAGGCAGGAGCTAGCGCTATGGGAAATGTATTTCTGATTGGATCTCAGATGTACACGAAATATTTTTACGCATTTCAAATGTCGGGCATTTTACTTTTAGTTGCTTCTATAGGGGCTTTGGTTTTGACGGTGAGGTCAAAGGCTGTGAAATCGCGCAAGCAGAATGTGTACGCACAAGTTGATCGTTCTTCAAAGGTGGAGTTATGCTCTCCTGCTGTCTGTAAAGGTATTGAAGATATTGATTAATTTTCGAATTGTGTATTTTTGGAGATAGCACGGGGTGTAACGCATGGATTTTTTAATCAGTTCTGGCATAACGTTGAGTCATTTTCTAGCACTCGCTGCTATCTTGTTCGCCATTGGGGTTTGTGGAATTGTGATTAATAGCAGGAGTGTCATAAACGTTTTGCTGTCTTTGGAGCTCATGTTGCTCTCCGTAAATTTGAACTTTGCTGCGTTTTCTTCGTATAGTGGAGATATGCAAGGACAAATTTTTGTGGTATTTGTACTTACCGTTGCTGCTGCAGAATCTGCTATAGGGTTGGCTATAATGTTGGCTCATTTTCGTAATGCTGGGAACATAGACCTTGGTAAGGATAATTTGCTAAAGATGTAATGTTGCTCCAGAGGGGAGATTTGCTGTCTGTGGCTTTTTTGTGTTAAGTACGCTTGTAGTTCTTGTTATGTAAGTGTGGCTCATGTTTGTGAGCGTGTAATTTTGCTATAGTGGCTGTTATGTTCAGTATAGAGTTTCTATGTGTAGTGCTTCCGCTTTTAGGTGCTCTATTGGGGTATTTGTTAAAGCATGGGAGGTTTGTCTCTCATGTAGTGGCTTGCTCATTTATCGGCAAGTCGGCTATTTTGTCGTGGTATTTGTTCTTAGCCACCAAGCAGAGTTATGCGGTAGATTTGCTTTCTTGGTTGGAAGTGGGTGGTGTATCGGTGCGCTGGTCAATTTACATTGATAAGTTGACTACTGTGATGATGATCGTAGTAACTACTGTCTCGTTTATCGTACACTTGTACTCTGTTGGGTATATGCACAAAGATAAGGGTGCTGTGCGGTTTTTAGCATACCTCTCCATGTTTACCTTTTTCATGATGGCTTTGGTAACGAGTGGCAATTTCATGCAGCTATTTTTTGGCTGGGAGGGAGTTGGTTTATGCTCTTATCTTCTAATAGGCTTTTGGTTCGGTAAAGATTCTGCGACCAAAGCTGCGATGAAGGCATTCGTAGTAAATAGAGTAGGGGATTTATTTTTCCTTTGTGGGATTCTAGTTGTTTTTTATTCTTTCCATACATTAAATTTCGATGAAATCTTTGCGAAGATTGCCGATGGTTGGGATTTGGGAGTGGTTGATGTTTGGGGCTACCAGGTTCCGCTGAAGGATTTAGCTGTTATTCTGCTGTTTGTGGGATGTATGGGTAAATCTGCGCAATTGGGGTTACATGTATGGCTTCCTGACGCGATGGAAGGGCCTACTCCTGCATCTGCGCTTATACATGCTGCTACAATGGTTACCGCAGGGGTTTTTCTTATAGCGAGGAGTTCTCCCATTGTAGAGTTGTCGCCAATAGGGCAGGAAGTCATATTGGTAGTGGGGCTAGCAACCTGTTTGTTTGCAGCGGTAGTGGCTATATTGCAGGAAGATATTAAGAAGATAGTGGCTTATTCTACGTGTAGCCAGCTTGGGTACATGTTTGTAGCGTGTGGAACTTCGAGCTACCATTTAGCTATATTTCATCTATTGACTCATGCGTTTTTCAAGTCGTTGTTGTTTCTCTTAGCGGGTAATGTGATACATTCCAATAATGGGGAGCAGAGAATTGCGTATATGAGTAAAAATTGCTGGAGAGATATACCTTTCACTTATGCCTTGATGTGGATAGGTTCTCTGGCGCTCATGGGTGTTTTTCCGTTGGCGGGGTATTACTCAAAGGATCTCATTATAGAGAGTAGTTATGGGCATGTAGCGGGGTTTGTTATCACGAATTTGGTAGCATGTTTGACTTCCGCCTATTCATGTCGGTTAATGATAAGGGTGTTTCATAATTCTCATTCTGAGAGGATTCCTTCCATACATGAGTCTTCGAAAATCATGTTGCTTCCGCTCTTGGTGCTCATGGTGGGTGCCGTATTTTCCGGTATGGTGTTCAAGAATGTGTTGGGGATAACAGAGGGTGCGTTTTGGTCCAATAGTTTGAGTGTCCATGCGCATGAAGGAGAGATAAGCAGGATAATAGAATTGATTCCTACGGGCATGGTCGCGCTGGGCGTGCTGTTGTGTTATCTCTTTTGTCGTTACAAAAGCTTGATTTACTATATTCCTCATGCATTAAAAAATGTAGTGAAGAATAAGTTTTATTTTGATGAGATATATGAGGGTGTTTTTGTAATTCCAATGCAAAAAATATCCGAGTTGCTTTGGCGTGCTGTTGACCAAAAAGTGATTGATTATTTTATCTTAGGTGGTATTACTAAGGCGGTTGTAATGTCTGCTCAGCATGGTGTAAGAATACAGAGTGGACGTGTAGTTGGCTATGCTCTTGTAATGCTGCTTGGAGTGGTATCTGCTGCGCTGTTAGTGGTATATGGTTTTAAAACACAGTGATCCCTTTTATGATTCTTATCCCCGTATTAGGGGGATGCCTTATTGCTTTTTTGAGAGACTCTTCCTCTAAGTTGAGGGGCGGGCTATTTATTTCAATTACTTTTGCAACGTTCATAGCGAGTATCGCGGTTCTGCTGTCTTTCTATGGCAACGGGCTTCCAGTATTAAGAGATTATACATGGATAGGAGAGGTATTTGCGGTAGATAGGTTATCATTGTTGATGGTGATACTATCGACGTTTCTCTTCTTTTTATGTGCATTATGTGGAGTATTCAGTCGTGCCTGTGGTGTTGATAAAGAATCAGAAAGCTCCTTTTTTGCACTGTTGTTATTGCTAGAGGCGACGGTTCTTGGCGTCTTTTCTGTGCACACTTCTCTGATGTTTTATGTATTTTTCGAAGCTTCGCTTATTCCTATGTTCTTTATAATAGGCAAGTGGGGCCATGGAGATCGGATCAGTGCTGCATTTAGGTTTTTAATCTATACTGGAGCGGCATCTCTGTTATTTCTGATAGGGCTGGTATATTCGCGAGTTTTTTCTCTGGGGATGTTTGAGTCTTTTTACGCAGATGTTTCTGTTGCGCTAGCTTTACCTATAGGTATTAGAATAGCGCTCTGGATTGCCTGCTTTTTTGCATTTGCGGTGAAGCTTCCTATGGTTCCTTGTCATACTTGGTTGCCTAAGGCCCATGTACAGGCTCCTACTCTGGGTTCTGTGTTGCTTGCTGGGTTGCTTATCAAAATGGGGGGGTACGGGTTTATAAGGTTCTGCCTTAGTGCACTTCCTGAAATCAGCTGGAAGCTCTCGGAGTTTGTGGTTTATTTGAGCGCGATTTCACTGGTTTACTCGTCGTTAGTGGCTTTTGCCCAGAAGAATATGAAGACTCTAGTTGCATACTCTTCTGTAGCGCATATGAGCTTTGTTGCTGCTGGTATATTTTCACTAAATGAGAGTGGAATTGTTGGTGCAATTTTTCAAATGCTCAGTCATGGTCTTATTTCAGCTGCGCTGTTTTTATGTGTTGGTATGATATATAGCCGTACTGGTACTATGGATATGTCTAAGTGTGGTGGGATAGCTGCATCGATGCCCAAGCTTTCATTTATGATGATATTCTTTAGCATGGCTTCAGCTGGTTTGCCGGGAACCTCAGGTTTTATCGGGGAGTTTCTATCCATATTGGGAATTTTTCAGGCTTTTAGGTTTACTGCAGTTTGTTTCGCGGTTGGAGTGGTATTGAGCGCTGCTTACACGTTGCGTTTGTGTCGTGAAGTGATATGGGGAAGTAGCCCTGAGGGTGCTAAGGTGATAGATAGTGACATTAACGCTGTTGAATTTGTTATTTTGGGGATATTGGCAGCTCTTGTTCTATTCTTTGGTATATATCCTGCTTCCGTGATAACATTTTTAAAGCCTTGGATAAGTGCTATTTTGCCAGAATTACAAAAGTTTCAATTGTCTTGGGGGTGATGTGTATTTGAGCGACTTTCTATACATAGTGCCCGAGATTACTGTATTGGGTTCTGCTCTAGCGCTACTGGTGTTGGGGATGTTTACGAGTGAGCGGCGAGTGCGGAGTATGTCTCTTATCTCTGTTGCTATAGCGGCTGTGTTGGCGTGTAAGGAGTTAATATATTTTTCTGGAGAAGAGGTATCTCTTTTTGGTGGCTTCGTGGTGCGTACTGCGCATACCTGTCTTGCTAGGGCAGTAGTTGCAGTATCGGGGCTTTTTGCCTTCTTGTTATTTTTCTTTGCGAAGCGTAGTTACCGCTATGAGTTTGCTGTTTTGATGCTTTTTGCTTTCTTGGGAACTCTGACTCTTGTCGAAGCGCATCATTTCCTGTCTTTTTATCTTTCTTTTGAGCTGATAGGCTTTGCTTCTTACATATTGGTATGCTTTAATCGCAGCTCTATAAAGGCGTCAGAGGCTGCTATCAAGTTTTTTGTTCTAGGTGCTCTCTCATCGTGCATAATGCTATATGGTATTTCCTTAGTATATGGATATGCTTCGGAATTTAGTCTTGGTGTTGTTTCTAAAGTGTTGGGAGGAGAGGAATCTCTAGGGGCAACTTTTGGCTGTGCTTTAGTGCTTGTGGGGTTATTGTTCAAGCTTGGTGCTGTTCCGTTTCATATGTGGATTCCCGATACGTATGAAGGTGCGCCAACTGTTGCGGTGGTGTTTTTTACTATAGTTACTAAAACAGCTATGGTATTAGTCTTTGCAGGATTAATGCAGGGGGTTGTTATTCCTATTACGGGTTTTGTATGGAGCATGTTGTTGATGGCTGCATTATCGATGGTGGTGGGTGAGTTTTCTGCTATGCAGCAGAAGAATGTTAAGAGGCTGTTTGCGTATGCTAACATTGGCCATATTGGTTATGTATTAGCCGGCATGAGTACAGGAGTTGTTACTTTCAAGCCTGTGCTGTTTTATGTGGTGACATATCTGCTCATTAATGTATGGATTTTCACGGTGCTGCTTAGGTATGATGACGAGGGGTTTGAGATAACAGATGTTGCTGGTTTAGCCGCAAAAAATCCGTTTTTGGCATTTACGTTTGTGGCAGCGTTGTTGGCGTCGGCTGGGTTGCCACCGTTTTCTGGTTTTTTTGCTAAGTACACATTACTTAAGGCGATAGGTGGTGTTGATGCATTTGGGGTGCCGACGCTTGTATGCGTAGTATTCCTATGTCTCACTAGTATTATCCCGTGTTTTTATTGTTTTCGCATAGCCAAGGTGGTTTATTTTGATGTGCCGACGGGGGAACATTCCGCTACAAGCAGGAATGTTGGTTTGTCGATTATGGCATTTGTCGCTGTAACACTTAGTCTTGTAGTTGTGCTTCTAAGAGAGCGTATTATATAGCTACTCTGAGCTAATCTCTGCATAAGCAAGTAAGCAGTAGGAAGATCATGTGTTGTAAGAGTTACTAGTGGAGTTTTTTGTATACGGTAGAGGTGTGTGAAAAAGGTATCAGTTTTCGGTTCTACAGGATTTATAGGTAAAACTACTGTAGGTATTTTATCGGGTAATACAGAAGATTTTAAGGTTATTGCGCTTGTAGCTGGTAGTAACGTGAGCTTGTTGGCGCAGCAGGCTAAGTTATTAAATGCTGAAATGGCGGTTATTGCTGATGATGCTCAATATGAGGAGCTTAAAAGGTCTTTACATGGTTCAGGTATAAGGGTTGCTGCTGGTAAGGAGGCTGTGCTTGAAGCGGCTGCCCTTAGTGTAGATACCGCTGTAATGGCTATCACTGGTATTGTGGCTTTAAGTGCGGTGATGCGGCTGATAGAAAGTGGTGTAGGTACTATTGCTTTAGCCAGCAAGGAGAGTGTAGTTTGTGGGGGAGTTCTTCTAAGGGATGCTGCTTGTAAAAGTGGAACTAGGATTGTTCCGGTGGATTCAGAGCATAATGCGGTTTTTCGTCTATTATCTCAGGGGGATAATCCCTATAAGATTACAATTACGGCTTCAGGAGGGCCTTTTCTGCATTGGTCTCATGATCAATTAAAAAGTGTTACAATAGAAGATGCGCTAGTTCATCCAGTTTGGAAAATGGGTAAGAAAATCTCTGTGGATAGTGCAACGATGATGAATAAAGCTTTGGAAGTATTAGAAGCTAGTTACCTTTTTGAGCTCGGATATAGGAAAATAGATGTTGTGATTCATCCGGAATCAATAGTTCATGCTTTGGCGTTTTATCAGGATGGAACTTCTACTGCGTTAATGTCGTTGCCGGATATGAGTATCCCAATACTTCATGCGTTATATTGGCCTCATAGGAAGGAGGTGTCTGTAAGGGAGGTGGATTTAATTGCGTATGGCAAATTGACCTTTATTAGGCCTGATTTTGAGAGATTTCCGGCACTGAAGGCTGCATTTGATATTTTACAGTCTTCTGAGAGGGATGTTGCAAGTATAGTATTTAATGCTGCAAATGAAGTTGCGGTGGAGTCATTTTTAAATTCCGAGATTACTTTTTTAGAGATAGTTAATATTGTTTTGCATGTGATGAACAAGGTTCCTTATGGAAAAGTCTCTTCTCTAGCAGACATAATGGAATATGATTTATTAGGCAGGTGTATAGCTAGAGAGGTTATTAGCGATGCGTCTTAATTAAGCTTTTTCGATATGAGGAAACAGTTTAGCATTTTTGGTGATACTTTAAATGCGATAAATGTTGTATTGGATTGCTTAATGGTGTTATTTATTCTAAAGCAGTGATGCACACTATACTTTTGGGTGCGTATGTTCTGTTGGGCTTGGCTTTATAGATGTGTTGTTCTTTTATATATCGGCTTCATCGGTTAGTTACATGTTGAGATTTGTACTGTCTGTAGTGGTTTTATTGATTCTCTCTTCTTGTGGAGGCAAGTATGCTTTTGAGATGAGTAGAAATTATGCTCCTCCGTATAATCCTGGTGGGGATTATTTCGATGATGATGAGAGTTTTGCTCAATCTTACGAGATATACGAGAAGCGTAGAGAAGATGCTCTTCGTGAACAAGAGAGTATGAAAAAGCGGAATCGTGGCAGGGATTTGCAGCAGAAAAGTGGGCGTCGCCAGATCAGTGATGAGGAAAAAGGCAGGATTATCAATGAGTTGCAAAGATATGGTGTAATGTACAATGCTGGTGAGCGCAGGAAAGGTGGGATGGTAAACAGCGAGGGTATCGACCTTTCTCGTGTGAGGGGAGCACGCTTTATAGATGTTGATCTGAATAAGAGTGGGGTTATTTCTGGGAAAGAAGAAAGGGTTGACGAATCGATCTTGGTAAAAACTAAAGAAGGTGAGTTGCTTGATGCAGAAGAGCAAAGTTCTATGCTTAGCGGCGGATTGCCAGGGGATAGTGCTGATGAAGAACACGAGGAGTTTGAAGTAAATATTGATTGTGACTGCGGCGACGATTGCGATTGTCCTACCGGTGCTCACAAATCTCATGGGGGACACAAGAAGTTGTCTCATCCTGTAGAGGTGGAAGAGGAGCAAAGTCCTGCGCTTGATGTGATAAGTAGTGAATTGCCTAAGGATGACATTGCTGAGGATCAAGAGGGGATAGGGGTAAAAGGTGGCTGCAATGCTGGAGATGATAGCGATTGTCCTACTGGCGCTCACAAATCTCATGGGGGACACAAGAAGTTGTCTCATCCTGTAGAGGTGAAAGAGGAGCAAAGACCTGCGCTTGATGTGATAAGTAGTGAATTGCCTAAGGATGACATTGCTGAGGATCAAGAGGGGATAAAAGTAGATTGCGACTGCGGAGATGATTGCGATTGTCCTACTGGCGCTCACAAATCTCATGGGGGACACAAGAAGTTGTCTCATCCTGTAGAGGTGAAAGAGGAGCAAAGACCTGCGCTTGATGTGATAAGTAGTGAATTGCCTAAGGATGACATTGCTGAGGATCAAGAGGGGATAGGGGTAAAAGGTGGCTGCAATGCTGGAGATGATTGCCCTAGTGATGAGTTGAATCTAGAGCATGGAAATAAGGAGGTTGCGGTTTACGGAGAGGAAGGTGCTTCAAGTAAAGATGAGGATAATGTTGCAGAGTATGGTTCTGTTGGTGATGTTGGCGCCGATAGAGATGATGTAGCTGAAGGTAATGATATTTACCCGTGGTGGGAAGAATATGATGTCGTAGAAGGGTTTGGGGCGTTTGATGACAGCTCCGATGGTGAGGGTTACTACTCCGAAAGTTCTCCTGTGTTTGGAGAAGAAGAGCGTGCCGAAGAAGATTTTGATGTGTATCAAGATCCAGTAGAAGTGGATGATGAGGGAGTTACTGATTCTTCTGAGGATTTAGAGGCTGATTCTGGAGCGGACTCTGTGACAGATTGGGAAGAAGAAGGTGACTATTTGCCAAATGATGGCGATGTTACTACTTCTTCTAGTGCTGGTAAAGGCGCGGCAGATGACTTATCAGTCGATGATTCAACTTTCCTTGATGAAGGTGAAGAAGGTGGGTACAAAGGAATTGATAAGGATAGCGACGGATATCGTATTCCTATGTCGTTGCCAGATAGTCGTTCCAGGTATTATGATCTTGGTGATTTTGTGAGCCTAAGGTAGGTTCGCTATTTCACGTTGTGTATGTGGGAGTGTTACTGTATTCGTGGCGTTTGTAGGTTGCGAGTAGGGTAGCGCTCTCAGTTTTTAGTGTAGAAATGCTATCTATTAATTGGAACTTCTCGCAGTTTTTGAGTATCTGTGACGGGGTGGTTTGTTTTAAAGCGTAAAAATTAAGGGTATGGTATGAGAGTAAGTCAAGCTGTAAGGGTTGGCAAGGTAACAATTGGTGGTGGGCATCCGGTAGTGGTGCAATCTATGGCTCTTGGGGGTTCCGGAAGTTTTGATCGGGACATGCAGGAAGTGCTAGCCCTTGCGAGAGAGGGGTCTGAGTTAGTTAGGGTGGCTATAAATTCTGATGAGTCTATAAAAGTAATTCCTGACATGGTTGATGTGCTGGTAAAGCATGGGTTCGATGAGAAGATGATCGTTGGATGCGGTCAATATGAAGTTGCTAGGCTTCTTAGAGATTATCCAACGTGTGCTGCTGCATTGGGGAAAATAAGAATCAATCCAGGTAATATAGGTTTTGGTGATAAGAGGGATAAGAACTTTGAGGAGGTTATAGAATTCGCTATAAAGAACGATATTCCGGTGAGAATAGGGGTAAACTGGGGTAGTTTGGACAAGGTTCTCGTTGGGAAGCTCATGGACGATAATGCGAATCTTCCGGTGCCAGAATCCGCGGATGTTGTTAAGGCAAAGGCTTTGGTGCTTTCTGCTATCACGAGTGCGAAGAAAGCAGAGGGGATAGGTTTGCCTTCTAATAGAATAGTACTTTCGTGTAAAGTCAGCAAAGTGAGAGATTTAGTGGCGGTATACACCGCTTTAGCTGGGCAAAGTAATCATGCATTGCATCTTGGGTTAACTGAAGCGGGAGCTGGGTTAAAAGGGGTTGTTAGCAGTGTTGCGGGTATAGCTCATCTATTGATTATGGGTATAGGTGATACTGTGAGGGTATCGCTTACTTCTCTTACTAGAGAGGGTAGAACTGAGGAAGTAAAGGTATGTAAGGAGATTTTGCAATCATTAGGATTAAGATATTTTACAGCGCAGAGTACTTCCTGTCCGGGGTGTAATCGTACAAATTTTGATGTTTTTCAGAAGCTTGTTTCCGGGGTGAACAAGTATATGGAAAGTAACATGGAGGCTTGGAAGAAGAAGTATCCGGGTGTTGTGAATATGACAGTTGCGGTTATGGGATGTGTTGTTAATGGGCCTGGCGAGAGCAAACATGCCAATCTAGGGCTTAGTATGCCTGGTAAGGGAGAGCGAGAAGTGGCTGCGGTTTACGAGGATGGCAGCAAGTTATGTACCATTCAAGGTGCTGACATATTGGAGCAGTTTTTGAATATTATTGAGTCTTACATTGCAAAGAATTATAGCTAACTGCATTGGGAAACAGTGAAAAATTACTGTGTGCGAGTTTTTTGGAGTTAGGCTTGTTAGATAGTGGGGAGAGAGTTATTGCTTGAATCATGTGATGAGGTAGTCTTAGGGTGTTTTACGTTGTCATGTCTACCCATTTTGCAGTATCACTTCTAGGGTTCTATTTTCATGAATAAGGGAACGATGTCACTGGCTGGCCACTTGAAAGAGCTTAGGAGACGAGTACTGTTTTCTATTGCGTTTTTTGTGCTGGTATTCATCGCTTGTTACTTTTTTTCTGAGAAGATATACGAGTTCTTGCTTGTTCCTCTTGTGGATCTTGAGGGGGATAATGAGGATTTTTCACTGATTTATACAGATCTTACTGAGGCGTTTTTCGTATACCTAAAGGTAGGTGCGATGGCGGCTTTATTTTGTTCCTTTCCTATGTTTGCTTGGCAGTTTTATATGTTTCTTGCTCCAGGCTTGTATAAGGCAGAAAAATGTATTCTGATACCGTATCTTATAGCGGCTCCTGTGCTTTTTGTGACAGGTGCTGCAGGGGTGTATTATTATATATTTCCGTTAGCATGGAAGTTTTTTATAAAATTCGAAAATCGAGACTCCTCAGTGGGGGTTCCCATAGAGTTTATGCCTTCGGTAAGTGAGTATTTGGATTTGGTACTGCAGCTCATGTTCGCATTTGGATTAGCGTTTCAGTTGCCAGTGATTTTGACATTACTTGCTCGTGTGGGTGTTATATCTGCGCAGAGCTTGGTTTCGAAGAGGAGGATAGCGATAGTGGTTATATTTATTGTTGCTGCTATACTGACCCCTCCAGATATACTTAGTCAGATAGGCTTGGCTGTTCCTATGCTTTTATTATATGAAGCCTCTATTATTGCATGTAGATATATCGAGAAAAGATAAGGCTCCTACTGCGCTCGACATTTAAATCGTGAACTGCCGTGCGATACGTTTAAGCGCAAGTACCAATCAGCGCGTGGTTATTAACTTGAGCGACACAGAAAATAGTGGTACAGAGCTATGGTGTGGTAATGCGTGACGCAATTTCTTAGGCATCTATCTCATAGTAAGAAGAAGGTGACAATGCTATTACATGGATGGTAGACTCGGCATGTAGGTTTTGTTTGCTAGATCATAAAAGACTATACAATATTAATAATATGAATGTTATAGCGGATTATTTCCTGAAAAATAACAGATTTACACTATTTCTGTTGTTATTTATAGCGATATTAGGGGTGCATTCGTACTGGATGCTTCCGCAGGAAAGAACTCCTACTATTAAGATACCCGTAATTTCAGTGCGTGCGGTTGTTAATGGTATATCTGCAGAAAGGGCGGAGAAACTGTTGGCTATTCCAATGGAAAAAGAGCTGAGAGCTGTTTCTGGTATTAAGAAGGTGCTATCAGAAGTGAGAGATGGTCATGTTAGTGTGGCTTTGAAGTTTAATCATGATGCTAACATGCGCATTGCTATGGAAGATGTGCGGAATCAGCTGGATGTGATTCGTCCAAAGTTGCCGCGACAGCTTACCTCGCTTACTGTGCAGGAGATGGATTTAGGTTCAATGCCGATATTACATCTGGCTATTGTAGGGGATATAGAAGCTGTTGTGCTATCAAAAGTTGCGCGTGAATTAAAGTCCAAAATTGAGCCACTAAGAGATGTACTTAGTGTTGAGACAGAAGGGTTGCACGAATACGTTCTTGAGCTAAATTTTTCACCAGAATTAGTTAATTATCACGGTATACAGATTCAGGATATACAGCGTGCTCTATCTTCTAGTTATGCTTTTGTTGAATACGGGATGCTGGAATCTGATGTTGGTAGTCATAAAGTAAAGCTAGAAGGCGAACTAGATAGCTACAAGAAGATTATGGATCTTGTTCTCAAGGCTGGGGAAGATCAATTCGTTACGGTAAGAGACGTTGCTACAGTTAGATTTGCTAGGAAAGATAATCATGAGTTGGTTCGAGTTAACGGGAAACCAGCTGTTGTCTTAAAAGTTGCTAAGAGAGAAGGAAGCAATATTACTGAAGTGGTCAAGCGTGTAGAACACATTTGTGATAGTGCGGCAAGGTTTTTGCCTAAGGATGTCTCATTGTTGTTTTTGCAAGATCAATCAGAGGAAGTGAAGTCTGCGCTTCGTGAGCTTGAAAATACTTTAGTGTTTTCAGTGATCCTTGTTTCAGTCGTTATGATGATATTTATGGGAATAAGGACTGCAATTTTAATAGCAGTGGCTATTCCAGTTTCAGTACTGTTTAGCATAACAGTAGTGTATCTCATGGGCTATACAATAAATATTGTAATCCTGTTCACGCTGATAATGGTCATAGGCATGCTGGTGGACGATGCGATAGTCGTTAGTGAGTATGCAGATAGAAAAATGGCGCATGGTTTTAGTAGATTGGAAGCGTATCGTCTAGCCGCTACTGCGATGTTTTGGCCTGTGGCTACTTCCACCATGATAAGGCTCTCCGTATTTATTCCTTTATTATTTTGGCCAGGGTTTACTGGTGAGTTTATGAAGTATATTCCCGTGGTGTCTATATCGGCATTGGTAGGCTCATGGATAACGGCTCTGATTTTTACACCAGTATTAGGCGCTATGTTTGGTAGGGGTTCTGCAACATCACCTGGGGAGCTGGCTCGAGTTAATGCAATTGAAGATATAGATATTGAGAATCTTGGAAAGGGAGCGCGCTTTTATACGAAAGTGCTTGGTGTGGTACTTGATCATCCGATAAAGTTTGTTTCCATTGTATCAGGTGTATTAATCTTCTCTACTGTAGCGTATTTTACTCTAGGTCCCGGGGGTGAGTTTTTTCCAGATATAGAGCCTGATCAGGCTACTATAACGGTGAAGAGCGATAGTAATTTGTCCTTAAAGGAAAAGGACTTTCTCATGAAGGAGGTGGAGGGGAGAATTAGTGAAGTTGCAGGGATTAAGTACCTCTATACGCGGTTGAGCGATAGCAAGGCCTCTACTAGTAGTGAGGTGTTAGGCGTTATACACGTGGAATTTGTGAATTGGTATTTGCGGGCAAAGTCTTCTAAAGTGCTGCGGAATATTGAGACTCTTTTAAAAGACATGAAGGGGGTGTTTTTTGATATTGCGCAATACAGTATGAAGCCTAGTGTAGGGAAGCAGTTAGAAATCAGTTTAAGGGCGGATGATCCTGCTTTGGTGCAAAAAGCTGCTAGGGTGTTACAAAAAGAGATGTCTGCATCACAAGGTTTTAGGGGAGTATCCAGTGATAACCCGGTTTCTGGCATGGAATGGGTCATGATGGTGGATAGGAAAAAGGCAGATGTTGCTGCAGTGAGTGTTTCAATGATAGGGCAGTACATCAAAATGCTCACTGACGGATTATTAGTAGGCACGTATTATCCTAAGGATTCCACAGATGGGGTTGACATAATAGCGCGCTTTCAGGAGAAACACAGATCGCTGAAATACTTAGACAATTTTCTCATCAACACTATGTACGGTCCTAGACCTGTTTCTTCATTTATTAGTAGAAAAGCAAGGAGTAGTACGGGAACAATAAATCGCATTGACGGTTTGCGGGCAATAACGATTTCTTCTGACATTGCACCCGGATATTCTATAGCTGATAGGGTGAGGTATATAAAAGAGGTTCTAGATAGGGAACCAAGAGTGGAGGTTGCCTTTCTGGGAGATATGGAAGATCAGGCGGAATCGAAGACATTTTTGATCAAGTCATTTTTTCTAATTTTACTGATGATAGCCCTTGTGTTGATCGCTGAGTTCAACAGTTGGTACTACGTTATGGTAGTGATGACGGCGGTGTTTTTATCTACCACCTGTGTATTCTTGGGATTCTTACTCACTAGCAAAGTATTTGGAATAGTAATGGGGGGAGTGGGGATTATAGTGCTAGCAGGAGTGGTAGTTAACAATAATATACTGCTCATAGATGCGTTTTGCGCTAACATCAAAAGTGGTCTTAGTTACAGAGATGCGATAATAAAGTCTGCTCTCTCAAGGTTTAGACCTATTTTTCTCACAGTAATAACAGGGGTGTTAGGTCTTATGCCTATGGTGCTGAGGTTAAGTGTTGACTTTATAGGCAGGAATATTCTATACGATTCACCTACAAGCCAGTTGTGGTTTGAATTGTCTACGACGACGTCCATGGGATTATTATTTGCAACGGCTGTTACGTTGCTTTTTACTCCTGCTGTTTTAATGTGTGGAGGTAGGCAAAAATCGTCACATAAAGTGCTATGATTATGTTCCATAGATACTATAACCTGGGGCTCCATATTCGTGGTTAAAAGCAAGGGGTTAGAGAAGGCGTTTTCTGTTCTATGGCTAGAATGATAAGCGAGGTTTGGTGTCCATGATACGGAGAAATTACTTGACTCTAATTGGTATCGTAAGTAGAATCCCCGTGGCAGACTAGTATGGAGCACTGTCGCTAATGGCATGGTGTGTGATAGGTGTTTGCTACTCGTGCAAGGGGTTTTATGGTGAATTTGTATAATTTTGATAATCTTGAGCTCATAAGAGTTGCCAGGGATGTTGCAGAGCAAAGAGGTCTGGATCTTGGTGTAATAGTAGAAGCTATAGAGCAAGCGCTTGAGGTTGTGAGTCATGTTAAGTATGGGGATAGTAAGATTAAGGTCTCCATTGATAGGAAGACGGGGGTGATATCTGTAGCTCGGCAGGTTCTGGTAGTGAAGGATGACTTCACTTTTGATAGTGAAGAGTGTGGTATAGCGGCTGAAGAGGTTAATAAGTATAAGCTTG
This sequence comes from Anaplasma phagocytophilum str. Webster, assembly GCF_000964685.1. Taxonomy (GTDB): domain Bacteria; phylum Pseudomonadota; class Alphaproteobacteria; order Rickettsiales; family Anaplasmataceae; genus Anaplasma; species Anaplasma phagocytophilum. Next base: position 36,952 of record NZ_LANS01000001.1, on the reverse strand, counting down.
TGAGAATCTCTGATGCGTTGGCTGACGGGGAGCAGGTTGAGGTTGGTGATATACTGTTGGAGCCGTTGCCGCCGATTGATATTGATTATAATTCTGCGAAGCTCGCAAAGCAAAAGGTTGCGCAGCTAATAATGATGCAGGAAAGGAAGAGGCAATACGAGGAGTTCAAGGATCGAGTTGGTGATCTTGTATATGGGGTTGTGAAGCGTGTTGAGTACAACAACATTATTGTAGATCTAAACGGGAGCGAGGGGTATCTTCCTGTATACAATACTATTAGGGGGGAAGTATTTCGTCCTAATGCTAGGGTCAAGGCGCATGTAGAGGATGTGCGTAGGGAAGCTACGGGGCCTCAGATTTTTCTTTCGAGGGTTAGTAAGAGGTTTATGGAGCTTCTGTTTAAGCAGGAGATTTCAGAAGTATATGATGGTATCGTTACTATAAAGGCCTTGGCTAGGGATGCTGGTTCTAGGTCTAAGGTTGCGGTTTATTCGTCTGATAAGAATGTGGATCCAGTTGGGGCGTGTATTGGTGCTCGTGGAGTTAGGATACAGAATATAGTTGCGGAGCTCAACGGAGAGAAGATAGATGTAATTCCGTATTCTCCGGATCTTGCCAAGTTTGTGGTTAGTGCGATTGCGCCTGCGGAAGTGGTGAAGGTGATTATCGACGAAGATGTAGAAAAGATAGAGCTGGTGGTACCTGAGAGCCAAGTGAGTTTGGCTATAGGTAGATATGGGCAAAATATAAGGTTGGCTTCAGAGCTGGTTGGCTGGAGTATTGATGTAATTGGGGATGAGACTGAATCGACTAGGAAGGCTAAGGAGTTGAGTAGTGGTGCCAAGGTCTTTGTAGAGGATTTGGATGTTGAGGAAATTATAGGGCAGCTTCTTGTCAGTGAGGGTTTTTCTAGTATTGAAGATCTAGATAGAGCTGAGGTTGGCGATATTGCGGCTGTTGATGGCTTCAATGAAGAGATAGCGCGAGAGTTGAAGACGAGGGCGGCTGAGTGTCTGGCGCGCAAGCGTAAGGAAGCTATTGAGATGCTTGAAAGCATGTCGGTGAGTGAAGAGGTTATGCAACTTCCGTTCTTGCAGGTAGAAGATATCGTAAAGTTAAGTGAGAATGGCGTGAGGAGCGTAGAAGATATAGCTTCTCTTTGTACTGATGAATTTTATGATATTGTTCCCAGGGCTAAGTTAAGTAAAGAGCAAGTGGATTCCGTCATTCTGGAATCACGCAAACGAGTTGGGTGGGTTTAGTTTTCCAGGTACTGCAGATGAGTGATGTTGAAAAGGTTGATGGGGAGTGTAGTGCTTCGGGTAAACGGGAGCGTTTGACGCTTAAGCTTGGTGATAAGCTTAAAGTGCCGCCTTCTTTGGCTAGGGGTACCTCTACTGGAAAGTCTTTTACGACAGTTGAAGTACGGAGCAAGAAGCGGAGGCCTGGAGAGTATATTTCCCACGATGATAAGCGAAGATCTGGTCTTAATAAGGCGGTTAGTGGGCTGACTGCGCAGGAGCAGTTATTTAGGATTAATGCCATAAATATGGCTGATAGTATTAGTGCTAAAGAAAAGGAGTTAGCTGCGGCGCGAAAGGCTAAGGAAGAGGAGGAATTGGCTGCTGCGGCAGCTGTGGTTGAGGAAGCTGTCGAGGAGGTATCCGTTGAGGGTGATGTGCCGCCTGTGGAAGCGGTAGAGGCTGCAGTGCCTGATGTTGAAGAGGTGGTTGCGCCTGTGGCAACTCCTTCACATAGCAATAAGAGTGGCCATGATGACAGGGGTGGTAAGAAGTATGCTCATGGGGCTACGGGGCGTCATAAGGAAAAGGAAGGCGTTAGTATAAAGAAGGTTGCTTCTTCTAGGGGTGCGAGTAAGCATATAAAATTGGATATCGAGAATGCGCTTAGTGGGTTAGAAGACAAGCGTGTTACTAGGTTTTCATCATCTACTCATAAGCGTCGCAGTAGTAATGTTAAAAGTGGGCGTAGAATATCGAGGGAAGTTGTTATTAGTGACAAGATGACGGTTCGTGATCTTGCGTTGGCTATGGCTGAGAAGGCGCAGGATGTGCTACGCATGCTATCTCATGTTGGTGTCGAGGCGCGGATGGATACTGGGCTTGATTCTGAGGTAGCGTGTGAGATAGCTGTGGAATTTGGTCATCGTCCTAGGGTAGTTAGCATAGTCAAGATGGAGCAGGAGCTTAGTGACGTATGTGGTGATGATTTTGTTTCTGAGCCGCGTCCTCCGGTTGTGACTGTTATGGGGCATGTTGACCATGGGAAAACTTCTTTGCTTGATGTGTTGCGTAAGTCAAATGTTGCAGAGAAGGAATTTAGAGGGATAACTCAGCACATAGGTGCTTATCAGATAGATGTAGATGGCAAAAAGATAACGTTTCTGGACACGCCGGGACATGAGGCATTTGCTGATATGCGTGCTCGTGGGGCTAATGTTACAGATATTGTAGTCTTGGTGGTTGCTGCTGATGATGGAATTATGCCTCAAACTGTTGAGTCTATAAACCATGTTAAGGCTGCTGGTGTAGCTATGGTAGTGGCTGTTAACAAGATAGATAAGAGTGATGCTGACGTTGGTAGAATTACGAACGAGTTATTGCAATATGGGGTCATTGCAGAGGAGCTTGGTGGAGATGTAATGATAGTGCCTGTATCTGCGAAGACGGGGGAGAATATAGATAAGCTTCAGTCTGCAATATTGCTTCTTGCTGAGATGCTGGAGTTGAGTGCTCCGCGGGAGTGCAGGGCTCAAGGAGTTGTGATTGAGGCAAAAATTGACAGGGGATGTGGTGTAGTTGCTACGGTTATAGTGCAAAAGGGTACCTTGAAAAAGGGCGATATAATAGTTGCGGGCGATAGTTCTTATGGAAAGGTCCGTAGCATGTTCGATGACGCTGATAGGGTTGTGACTTCTGCTTTGCCTGCGATGCCTGTTAGGGTTCTGGGGTTAAATGCAATTCCTAAGGCGGGGGACACTTTGATTGTTATGCCTTCGGAGAAGCAAGCTAGGGATTTGTTGTGGCATAGGTCTGAGATTAATTCTGCGCGTGAAGAGAATCGCGCTGTGCCTTCATTTAGCGGGGCTATTATGGCCTCTATGGATAGTAAGGTGGAGGAAATTAATTTAATACTCAAGGCGGATGTTGCTGGTTCGATGGAAGCCGTTTCTTGTGCTGTTGAGCAGTTAGTGCATGAAGAAGTGAAGTTTAATGTCTTGCACAAGGAAATGGGAGATGTAACAAAGTCTGATGTGTTGCTTGCTGAGGTGTCTTCGGCGGTGATTTTGGCTTTTAATGTTAGGGTTGATGCGAAAGCGCGTGATCTCCTTAGGTTAAAAAAGGTGGATGTGCGTCATTATCAGGTTATATACGACTTGGTAGATGATGTGAGGAATATGGTATCTGGTAAGTTGAAGCCTATTGTTCAGGAGATGCAAGTTGGTTTGCTTACGGTGAGGCAGATGTTTTCTTCCGGGAAGAGCGGGACAGTTCTTGGCTGTTATGTAACGGAGGGTGCTGTTACGCGAGGAGCTACTGTTTGTGTTTGTAGAGGTGAGACTGTCATTGGTGAAGGCACTGTGAAAGCGCTGAGGCGGTTCAAGGAAGATGTTAAGGAAGTTAACCGTGGGTTAGAGTGTGGTCTTCTTGTGGATGGCGTGAAGGGTGTGCTTGCTGGTGATGTAATTAAGGTTTTAGAGATTGTAGAACGCATGAGGGGTGTGGAGTGATTGTTTTTGATCATCCAGTTGAGCATAGGAGTCTCAAGGTTTCTTCAGTGCTCAAGAAGGCGCTTTCCGAGTTATTTCTAAGGGAGTTCTATGATCTGAGTACGCTGATATCTGTTTCTGAAGTGAAGGTAGGGGAGGATCTTCGTAACGCAACGATTTTCGTTGTAGTCCGTGGTAAGGGTGTAGATGGTGACGAGATAGTGCGTGCCTTGAATGCCTCTTCTAATGTTGTGAGGAAGTCTGTCTTTAAGTATCTCAAACTCAGGTATGTGCCTAGGTTGCATTTTAAATTAGATGTAGAGTTTGAGAATTTTTTGCGTATTAGTGATGCGCTTGCAGTGTTGAATGACTAATTTTGTTGTTTGATATAAGTAATCACAGTTGAATTACAGGATATCAAGTTCTGTTTTATCTTCTGAGTAGTAGTCTTCTTAAGCCCAGCTAGCGCCGCAATATCACCGGCCTTTATCTCCCTTATGTCTTCCCTGTTATTCTCGTGCATTAACAAAATCCTACCTACAGACTCTGTATAACCCTTACCGGAATTCAACACAACAGAGTAGATGTAATCCTGCATCTAGAGATTAGTTTCCTTTAAATTATCGTATTATGCAGGGGATATGGACACTGTGTTTTTGTGTAAGTAGGTAGGTTTTTATCTATCCTTACGGGAGTGCTGCTATGGAAAAAGGTAAGTAGAAATTCTTTTCTAGAGCGAATGCCTGGTTCTATTCTTCTATTTTCGAATTAAAACGCTGTTTTAAGAGTTGAATAGCCTCCACTGCAAGAGAGAACATCAGTGTTGTATATAGGTATTCGTGAGGAATCGATATCTTGAACCCATCCAATAGCAATATGATGCCTAACATTCCTATAAATAATAGCGCAATAATTTTGCAATTACCGAACTTGCGTATTGTGTTGCTGAAGCTTTTAGAGAGAAAGAGCGCCATCACGGCGTAAATTACAAATACTATCCATATTAAGTATGTTCTTGATGTAATGCCTACTGCTGATATTACTGAGTCAAGGGATAGCATTATATCAATGCCAACAATCTGTAGTGTTGCCCAGAGGATACCTGAGTATGTGCGAATTTCCTGTAAATCTTCAGGAAAAACTTCGGAGTACATCTCTTTTGCACTTTTGTATATCAAGAATGCACCTCCTGCTATCATGAACATATCTCGATATGATAGGGTTATGTTTAATATAGAAATAACTTGTTCGTTGATTGATAGAATGAGGGATGCTCCATAGAGCATTAAGAATCTCATGCCCAAAGCTATGAATATCCCGCATATTCTAGCTTTATCGCGTATGTTTATAGGGAGTTTTTCACATATTATCGATATAAATATTAAGTTATCAATACCTAGTATTATCTCCAGCATGAGCAGGGTTAAAAATTCTGATATACAGTTGTAAATAACGTACATAATCGATCTAAAACCCCTGATCTATACGGCACTTCGTAATGTTATAGGTTACATCTTTTTTTGCAAGCAATCCAAGTTGTTTTCAACATATTTTAATGCTTACCTGATACCCTGATGCACAAGAGAAATAGGGGTTGCGTTTAGTGTTGTCGAAAAATCTTGAAGCGAGTTTGCACCGCGCTATATCGATAGCATTCGATTTTCGTCATGAATGTGCGACTCTCGAGCACTTATTATTAGCGCTTACTGATGATGTTGATGTGCGTCGTGTGTTGTATGTGTGCAGAGTTTCAGTAGATAGGTTAAGGCTTACGGTCATGAACTTTCTGCGATATGAAATGTCAGTATCTTCAGGGCACATTCTTGGGGAAGTAAAGCCTAGCAGGGTTTTTGAGAAGGTGGTACACAGAGCTGTAGTTCATGCTCATGCTTCAGGTGCGGATGAAATTAATGGTGTGAATGTCCTGGCTGAGATGTTTTTGGAAAAGGAATCCCATAGCTTTTCCTTTCTTAACGAGCATAACGTTAAGTACATCGATGTAGTGAGTTGCATGTCTAGCGGCGAGAATATGCACGATGAGGGCTATGAGCAGCACGATATTATAAAGGATGCTGATGCTAGTAGTAGGAGGGGTTCTGTTGCGTTTCCAAATATAGTCAAGGACTCAGTAAGGAAGGATGGTGACAGCCTTGAAGCGTATTGTGTTAACCTTAATGACTTGGCCAGGGAAGGTAAGATAGATTACGTTATAGGCCGTCAATACGAACAGGAAAGAACAATAGAGGTTTTGTTGCGGCGTAGGAAAAACAATCCTCTATACGTCGGAGATTCTGGGGTTGGTAAAACAGCTATAGTAGAGGGGTTAGTACTTAGAATAGTAGAAGGTAATATAGTTTCGCAGTTGCGCTGTGTTGAAGTTTATTCCTTAGATATGGGGTCTCTATTAGCAGGAACAAGGTATAGAGGGGACTTTGAAGAAAGGATTAAGGCTGTTATTCGGGCTATAGAGAATAAGAAAAATGCGGTACTGTTTATAGATGAGATTCATACTATCATCGGTGCTGGTTCTACTAGTGGCAGCCCTTTAGATGCCAGTAATCTTCTTAAACCTGCGCTTGCTAGAGGTACTATCAGGTGTATTGGTGCTACTACTCACAAGGAGTACAACAGTAACTTTGAAAAGGACCGTGCTCTAGCTAGAAGATATCAAAAAATCAATGTTGAAGAATCTACTGTAGAGGAAACCGTTCAAATATTGAGTGGAATTAAGTCCTACTACGAAGTATATCACGACGTGCGCTATACAAACCAAGCGATCAGGTATGCTGCAGAGTTGTCGGATAGATATATAAGCGAAAGAATGTTGCCAGATAAGGCGGTGGATGTACTTGACGAAGCTGGTGTTTATAGCAAACTACGCTCTCCAGAATCCAGCAGGATTGTTACGGGTAAGGATATAGGGGCTATAATCTCTAAAATTACTGAGGTTCCGTGTAGCGACCTTTTGGCTTCTGATGATATACGAAAGGTGCGGGATCTTGAGGATAATCTTAAGAAGGTGATCTTCGGGCAGGATGAGGCTATAACGCATGTTGTAGATGCTATAAGGATAGCGAAAGCTGGGATGAGAAGTTCGCAGAAGCCTTTGGCGTGTTATTTATTTGCAGGTCCTACGGGTGTTGGGAAGACGGAGCTAGTTAGGCAGTTTGCCAAATGTATGGGCATGAAGTTGATTAGATTTGACATGTCTGAGTATGTAGAATCCCATACAGTTTCCAGGATGATAGGTTCGCCGCCAGGTTATGTGGGATACGAACAGGGTGGATTGTTAACTGATGCCATTTCCCGTAATCAGTATAGTGTTCTGCTATTAGATGAGATAGAAAAGGCCCATAGCAGCTTATATAACATACTGCTGCAAATTATGGATTATGGTTACATTACAGATACGTATGGCAAAAAGGTCAGTTTCCGCAATGTTGTTATAATACTGACTACCAATGCTGGTGCTATGGAGCTTAGCCGCAATCCTATAGGATTTAATCGTGATAGTAACGTGCGGATTGACAATGCACGTAAGGTCATTGAAAAGATTTTTGGTCCGGAGTTTTGTAACAGGCTTGATGCGATAGTGCCATTTGCGTACCTGGATTCTTGTGTCATAGCACAGGTTGTGGAGAAATTTATCAATGAGCTCAGGGAGCAGCTTGCTCATAAGGATGTGAGCATCGATATTGATCAGGAATCGCTGAGTTATCTCGCAAAACTTGGTCAAAGGGAAGACTACGGCGTTAGAAAGATACAAGGTATTGTGGCGCAGAAGCTGAAGAAGCAGCTAGCTTTTGAAATGTTGTTTGGTAAACTTGTCCACGGAGGCAAGGTTGAAGTTAGGTACGATCCCGACAGTGATGACTTCAAGTACACATTTTTTGAGAGATCTGCTGCTAGTAGCATGGTGGGATAACTTACGAGAAGTGTGTTTTTATCTTTGATTATTTTGGCTAATAATATAGATTTATCCCATTGCGTTTTAGAGAAGATAAATAATGTCGAGTGGCTACGATTCCATACGTAATTTAGCTATTGTCGCGCACGTGGATCATGGAAAGACCACGTTGCTGGATAGTATGCTAAGGCAGAGTGGTGCTTTTAGAGATAATCAAGATGTTGTGGACCGTGTTATGGATAGCAATGATCTTGAGAGGGAGCGTGGTATTACCATCTTGGCCAAGTGTACTGCCATTACTTGGAAGAACCATAAGATCAATGTTATCGATACTCCTGGACATGCTGACTTCGGTGGTGAAGTGGAGCGGGTACTGTCTATGGCAGATGGGGTATTGTTGCTTGTAGATGCCTCTGAGGGCCCTATGCCTCAGACAAAATTTGTGCTCTCAAAAGCGCTAAAGGCTAAATTATTGCCCATAGTTGTTGTTAATAAGGTAGATCGTCCAGATAGTCGCGTAAGTGAGGTTCTTGATGAGGTTTATGAACTTTTTATCAATCTGGATGCTACGAGTGAGCAGTTAGATTTCCCGGTTCTCTATGCTTCTGGTAGAGAAGGTTGGTGCTCTAAGAGTTTGACTGATGAGAAGAAGGGGTTAGAGCCGCTGTTTGAGGGAATATTAGAGCATATAAAGCCAAAACAGTACGACTTAAATGCGCCGTTTAGTATGCTATTGACGTTATTGGAGTCAGACAAGTTTTTGGGTAGGGTGCTGACTGGTAAGGTTTATGGCGGTAGGGCCAAGATAAACTCACAGGTGAAGGTATTGAACCTCGCTGGTGAGGTTGTAGAGAGTGGTAGGCTCACGAAGCTTTTGTCTTTTTCGGGGCTAAAAAGGGTTCCTGTTGAAGAGGCAGATGCGGGTGACATAATAGCTGTTGCAGGGCTGGAAAGGGCTTCTGTATCTGATAGCATTGTAGATGTATCTGTAACTGTGCCTATAGAGTCTACTCCTGTAGATCCTCCAACTATGGCTGTGACTATTGGTGTGAATGACTCGCCAATTGCAGGGACTGAGGGAACGAAATTGACTTCTACTGCTATAAAGCAGAGGTTGCTTTCTGAAGCGGAAACTAATGTTGCGATTACTGTAAAAGAAGGTGCTAGAAGTGAGGCCTATGAGGTAGGCGGTAGAGGTGAATTGCAGCTTGGTGTCTTGATAGAGACAATGAGGCGTGAAGGGTTTGAGCTTTCTGTATCGCGACCGCGTGTGATTTTTAAAAAGGAAGGTTCCACAATATTAGAGCCTATAGAAGAGGTGATAATAGATGTAGATGAAGAGTATAGTGGCGTTATAATGGAAAAGCTGAGCTTCCGGAAAGGTGACATGCAAGATATGACTCCTTCTGGGAAGGGCAGGGTTAGAATGGTGTTTTTAATGCCGTCACGTGGTCTAATAGGTTACCATGGGGAGTTTTTGACAGACTCTAGAGGCACCGGTATAATGAACAGATTGTTCCATGGATATGCTCCACATAAGGGGGAAATTTCTGGAAGGATGAACGGTGTGCTTATTTCTACAGGGCAGGGAGAGGCCGTTGCATATGCCATTTTTAACTTACAAGATCGGGGTATGATGTTTATCAAGCCTCAGGATAAAGTTTATATGGGGATGATTGTTGGGCTTCATAATAGAAATAATGATATTGAAGTCAATGTGCTGAAGGGTAAGCAGTTGACTAATGTGAGGGCTGCAGGATCGGATGAAGCTGTGAGGTTAGTTCCGCCGAAAATGATGTCTTTGGAGGAGATGATAGGGTTCATCAATGACGATGAGCTGGTTGAATGTACTCCGAAATCAATAAGGTTGAGGAAGAGATTCCTTGATCCAAACGAGCGGAAGCGCTTTGCCAGATCTAAGGGAATTATCGAAGGTTAGATTATGTTGGGATCTCCAATAGGGGATCCTGGCTATTAGGCACTTTATTTGAATATTGCTGTGCTCTGGTATTTAGGCTGACGTTTGGGTGAGCTTTGCCCGGTGTACGGTATGCACTTATTCCTTTCTTCTGCAGGGGAGAGGAAAAGTTGAAATACTGCCTATGTTGTGTCCAAACACTATATTGTTTGTTACGATGGTATACGTATAAGATGCTATACAGCGTAGTTCTCTATAAAAGCGAACAGTACTGCCAGATTACTGTTCTCCGGTAGGTTTGTGTGTCGCTATCTCATCCTATAGAGGTAAGCACCATAGCTAACTGTTTGGGGAATAGTGAGTTGTGCATGGAATAACACAAATAGTTGTTTTCTCTAGAGAGCTGTACCGCCATATTATTTTCTACAGGAGTTTGTCGTTATTAGTGTCTTGTCCCATAGATAAGCACTGTGGGTTAGTCTCTTTTGTTTTTGCCTTGTACTATTGCAGGGATTAATGAAAGTTTTCAATTGGTCATCTGGTTATTCACGCTGGCTATTTTCTATTAGGATATGACTAGTAGCGCACGTGTTATTTTACCTAAGCAACTTTTACCGTTCCACACATACATAGCAATTCTCCTTTGCGTGCGATTGCAATGAAAAAGGACTTTTTCGTAATTTTTTATTAAAAAATTAGTAGCATTTGTGGTACACCACTTCTATTCTAAGATGAATATTATTAAATATTTAATAATATATGAGTATGTGGGTGAGTGATGTAGGCGATTATGGACATTCTCAATGGTGATAGAACTTCTTCGGATTACAGAAATACTGTGTGTTACTATATTAGAGCGGGGAAAGTTTCGCTATGTGATTTGATGGAGGTTCTCAGTGACAGCATTGGGGAGTTGCAGAAGGTATTTGTTTGTGCATGTTCTAAAGATGAGAAGTTCTCTCTCCTGGCAGATAAGATGTCCTTTGTGCAATCAATAGTTGCACGAAAAGACGGGATAGTTATCTATTCAATAGGCGGGATATTGGCACAAGATCATAGCGTCTTAGATTTTCTATATGACACATTGTTTTCATGTATAACGGCTACTTGTAATAAGGACCTGAGTGAATTTACGAGCCCGTTACTTTTTCGCGATAGTATACGTGTACAAATGCTCGAAGCATGTGCGCTCCTGGTAAATATCATCTCAATATATCACTGCTTTGTACAAACCTATGCTCCTAGACATACTATTGTGCCCAGAGATAATGATGATGAAACTGTTTTGCATGTACAGCTTGCATTAAGTGCATATCTAAATGCGCTACATGCTGCGAAAAGCTATTACTACCTAATGTCTGTGGTGCCTAAAGGGGAGAAAATGGCGCTTTCACGGTTTATTTTGCATAATGCAGAATTAGCGCTCAAGGTGAGTGAGCTAGTTGATGTAGACGTACCTTTTTTTTACAGGCCCCGGATTGGACACTTGCTATATACTATGATGGACACTATTGAGAATTCATATTCCATATCGAGGCCTGATGCACTTACTGATGAGGAAAAAGTTTTACACGTTTCCCTCGCAACTGAAGCACGCATTGTATTTAATTTCTACATGAATCGTTATGTTACTGAGAGTGAAGCTGCATGTTCAATACAAAGTAAGACAAGCCCGGTTGTGAAGGCTTTGATCGGGGCTGTGGGTTGTATGTTCTTGTTATGTAGGGAATGCTTATTACAGGCAAAATTAGATAATTCTCTTACCCGTGACATTAAGAGTTGTATTACAATTTTACGCGATGAGGTTTATCCAATAGTATTTTCCTATGAGAATGAGCTTGTGAGTACTTCTGCTCTGGCTTGTGTTGTCCCCATACATTTATCTCACGCTACTAAAAAGCTGAAAGCTATTTCACTAGATTTATTATTAAACTCAGCGGAGTCGGTTGCTTTATACAATATAGCATCTCTATACCTTGAAAAAGCATCCTCCGCGTGGAATATAGAGGCTATAAAATATAGAGCGATGCTCCCACTATACTTATTTCCAAATAAGAAAAAACAAACAACTAACACTACTACGTTTACCGGTGCTCCACTAGGAACTCCTCAAATTACTTCTTCGCAGCAGGTGTTTTATGCTACAGATTTGGATCTTACAAGAAAGATATAGCAGAGCTGCTAAAACGTCTTTTTATTGTGTTATTTACGCAGGAAATATTTGTATTACAGGAATAACTTGATAGTAGTCATTTAACCTAAAACGAATGTTTTTATGGTAGAGAGTAGGGATGCTTTGTATTGTTTTTTCCTTTAGTGGAGAATCTATAGGAGCTTTAGTAGCAGAGAAGTCACCAAGGTGCTTATTATATACTAGTATTGGTAATTTTACGGCTCTACACTAGGAGCACAGTTGCGTTTAATATAGCAAAGTAGAGAAAAAAAGAAATATTTTGAGGTACGGCTGTTTCTAAAGCTCTGGAAGGTGCTGTGTATAGGGTATAGCAGGAGGCAAAACTTCTTGTTCTTTCATGCTGCAGACAAGAAAAGATTGCACATACGGTTGGTTCAAGAAGTTTGATGCTTAGGTATAGGCGATGCTAAAGCTCTGACGTAATATGAAGTTCATCATACAGCTCTAGTAGGTAGAGTATTGAGGTTAGATAGATGTGGCAGAATATGAATACCTCTTAGCACGTTAATTAGAATGGGTGTTTTTGCTGCTATACATTTTCTAATGGTGGCAGCTAATGTCCTCAGTCTGCGTCTCTTTTCTAGTGTTCCTATACTGTGTAGTTTAGCTTGGACGCTCTTGACAAACATGCTGGGTACCCTTGGAAAATACTATAACGGTAGGCTTTATTGTTATGGCTCATAAGGCGCGAGAAAATATTAGGAATGCATAGTAGGCACAAGAGCTACGTGCGTACGTCGTACAATGCTTCATAAGGTTATGTGCTCTTCAGAGTATAATAACTGAGAGTTCTGTGTTTTCAATCTTGCTCACAAGAAATAAGGCATAGGTTGTGTTTTCAGAAGAAGTTATCTTCTAGCAATGCCGTTGTGCAAAGAGGTAGTATATTCAGATATGCATGTGCTTACAGTTGCTTCCTGAAGAAATAAACGAGAACGCAAGCATGGTCAGTTTACCACCAATCCGGAGTATTCTACTAACTATTCTCACTCCTTAAAACGTTGATAATTTTTCGTGTTGATACGTTTTAATAACTACTATGCGCATGTGATTATTAAGAGTCATACCATGCATCAACACAAGTCCTATAGGCCATATAGTGGCTTATATCACTATTTATTAAAAAATCAATAATATTGAACTGTACAGCGCTGATATGATACAATTGTGGGGTGTGATACCTTGCAGAGTTAAATAAGATGCATACGCCACGTACATTCACAAGTGCGCTTGACTATGGCTATACTTACAGTGGAACCGCTTCTACTGTGTATAAAGACACTGTATGTGCTGCAATAAGAATAGGGGCCATTTCACAAGAGGATTTTCTTGGGATCCTGCGTAGATGTGTGCTCGAATTACGCGAGACGTTTGAACTTGTCGCCCAAGCAGATCCAGAGGTTGCTGATCTTGTAGCGAGGATGGCATACATCGAATCTCTAGTGGATGATGAGAGGGCAAGAGGCAGTGAGCCACAAGAAGATGTAGTGCGGCAATTGAATCTCATGAACCTGGTGAATCACCTCTATGATGCGCTGTATGCATGTGTTGCAGCAACTTGCAATCATGAGATGTTTAGAAACCCTGACTTTGTTGGGCGTGGAATGCAGCTACAAATGGCTAAAGGATGCGCTATCCTGGTGAATGTTGTTTCCATGGTACACTGCTTTGCTAATGATGCTGATCCTCAGGCTCACACTGAAGATGTAGCGTGTGATAAAGAAGTAGTATCTAATATCAATCTGTCTTTAAATGCGTATCTCAATACAAAATGTATAGCTATAGTTAGATGCTTAAATCCTGCGCTGAGTGCTGAAAATCAAGAATATGGAAGGAGCGCTTTTCGTGTAGTTCGACACAATGCAGAGCTTTTGCGGAAAGTTGCTGAGTTGGTTGATCATAGCATACCGAATTGTTTCCGTCATTATACTCAGAGTTGTTTTGGCACTTTAAGTGAGGTGATTGACTCATGCTCATCTGAATGTGAAGAGATTTTGCAAGGCGACGAAATAGCATGCATGAGGATACTGTTGTCTTCTGAAGCGAGTGAAGCTTGTTTTGATGATCTTTCGCGGTATGTAAACAGATCAGAAGTTGGCAGTGCCGTTAAACATCGTAGCAGTTCATGTACATATGCTTTGATAAGGGCTATTGGTTGTTTGCTATTGATATATAGAGAATATGCTGCTTCAGAAAGCGCAAACCATCCTTTTGCTTGCAGCATTAAGCGCTGTATTGAAATTCTACGTGACAGCGTTTACCCGAAAGTGTCCTGCCATGAATGGGGAGAAGAGAAAGGATCTAATGTAGCATATGAGACACACCTACGCATGTGTCGAGCCGCTGATGAGCTGCAAGCCGTTGCGCCAGAGCTGCTACTAAGTCCTCATATATCTGGTGAATTGCACCAAAAGGCATTGTGTTGCCTTAAAGAAATGTCATGTGCTTGGAAGTCAGCTAACAGTGAACATTTCAGTGTTCCTGAAGAGGGAGAATCTTCGTCTCGTCATCCCTCGATATCGCTCTCAACAGAGCAAGCAACATCAGTCTCAACTTCAGCTCCAGCATCAGTATGTGCTAGTTCCGTACTGGAAGAGGCACGCATCAGCTCCCCTAGATCATTACGAACTCCTAGAGGGGATATCGAGCCACCTGTTAAACGAGCGCGAAGCGCATAGTCTTTCGCCAATATCTAGGTATTTAGCGTTCTATATGCAGATATGGCGCTGAAGACATTGGGTTAGTCATGTCTTGTAATTTGTAGCAGTGGAATGTCTTATGCAAAGAGGGTTACTGCCGGGATATTCCGTTGCATGAAGCACGCAAGAAAGCGGTAATACAAATCTGCATATCGATTTCAGATTATAGAGAAGGGATGCCCCATTGGTTGTGTAGTTAGGTTTTATTACGGTTTATTGAAATCTAGCATAACGTAAGCTATTTCTCTTGTAGAAGGCATTTCTGACACATGTGACCAATATAAAACAGCAATGCTTCGGTAGGTATTTGCAAGGAAATACTATATGGTTGCTGCCAATTTAGGTTTGTAATATAGGCATGCCGCTATTATTGGTTGTGTAGTGCATCAAAACAAAACGCCTCATTCTATGGGCATTACTATTTATTAAAAAATCAATAATATTGAGCTGCATCACAGCGGTATGCTACACTTTTAGAGTGTGAAGTTGTTTAGTGGTTAATGAGATGCATACGCCGCGTATATTCACCAGTCCAGCTATGTCTGGATATGCCTACAGTGGTCTCTCTTCTACAGAATACAAAAATTCTTTATGTAGAGCCATAACCTCTGGTTTAATGGCGTATGATGAATTCCTGAAGGTTCTGCGTGAATGCGTGGCAGAGTTGCGCAATACGTTTAGCGAGATACGGGGTGTAGATGCTGTGTTTGCGAAGCATGCTGATAGGGTAGAGCTGCTTGCAAGCTATTTTTAGATGAAGAGGGTACTGCAAGCGCAGACCCTGCAGTGCGAGAGAGGGTATTGCACACCATAATCCATAGTGCATATGATATGCTGCATGACTGTGCCACGGCGCAGTGCAACAAAGAAGTGCCGCGGTTCATGGATCCAGACTTCACGAGGCGTGAAGTACACCTACAAATCGCTAAGGTATGTGCTATCCTGGTGAATGCTATTACCATGGCAAACTGCTATGTCAGAACCATAGCCGAGGCGTCTGACAGTGCAATAGGTGAGGCTGATGAGCATAGTGCGTTTCATGCCAACATGGCTTTAAGTGCATACGTAAATGCAAAATTTTCAGCTTTAAGCAGATGTTTAAATTATTCTCCGGGTCCTGAGGAAACTAAGCGTAGAAAGGCTATTCTACGTGTGGTGAGGCATAACATAGAGCTTTGTAATAAGGTTGCTGAGCTAGTTGATCCGGAGATTCCATATTGTTTCCGTGATCGTACGGTGAGTTGCTTAAACAGTATGCTTGATGCAGTTGGGTCTACCTCGGCTGAATGCGAAGAGATGGTGAGTGATAACGATAGTGCAAAGAACCGCCTAGCTCTCGCTAAAAAAGCGAGAACAGGTTTTTTACACCATTTCAAGACATATAAAAGTTTAGGACTGAGCGTTGCTTTTAAAAGTTTCAGGCATGACAAGTATGTGCAAGCTTTAGTGTATGCAATTGGTAGTTTATTCTCAATGCACAGAGTATATGCTTCCACGGGTAATACAGGGCATGTTGTTGCGAGTAAAATTGAGCATTGTCTTCAAATGTTGCTTACTCTCTATAAATATAAGGTCAGAAGAGCGGGAGCTTCAGAATATACGGCACAAGAATTATATTTGGACATGTGTACTGTCTATGATGAGATTCAGGAATGCGTTACGCGAGGTCTACTATTAAATCCCCAGACAGAAGTTGGGTTCTGTAGTGCTATGTTGGGGTATCTTTCGGCAATGATTGGTATTTGGGAAAAGAAGTACGAGAGATATTTCAATAATATTAGGCAGACTGAGGGTTCGCCTAGTCAACCCTCAACATCTGGACTAGGAAGTGCTGGGGCTGGAATAGGAGGATCACAAGCTTCCTATACGCTACCTCATGATCCAGGGCATATGCCCTCTTCACCTAGTCAACCCTCAACATCGGGATTGGGAGGTAATCCTGCTGGACAGGGAGCACTGCAAGCTCAGGCACCTTGTGGTCCGTTGCAAGATTATTCGTATGCACAACCCTCAACATCAGGATTAGGAGGTGCTAGTTCTACGCTGGAAGGAGCACAGGTAGTCTCTCCTAGATCACAAACTCCTAGTGATGATGAACTTGAGCCTCCTAGTAAACGATCACGAAGTGCATAATCTTTAATATTGAGCTGCGTCACACCGGTATGCTACACTTTCAAGGTGTGAAGTTGTTCCAGTGGTTAATTAGATGCATATGCCTCGTATATTCACTACTCCAGTTATGTCTGGATATGCCTACAGTGGTTGCTCTTCTGCGGAATATAAAGAAACTGTATGTAATTCAATAATGACTAATTCCAGGCCATATGCTGCATGCCTGCAGGCTATACGTCAATGTATGCTGGAATTGCGCGATACGTTTGTCAAGCTCCGGGGTGTAGATGTCGTGTTTGCGGCAGCTGATAAGATAGACAGTATTAACAGCTGTATAACTGCTGCAGAAGGTGCTTCAAGCGCAGAACCGGGGGTGTTGTATAGTTTGATCAATCGGTTGTACGACGCGTTGCAGGACTGCATCACGGCGCAGTGCAACAAAGAAGTGCCGCTGTTCATGGATCAAGACTTTATTAAGCGTAAGGCACACCTACAAATAGGCAAGGCATGTGCTATCATAGTGAATGTTATTGCTATAGTGAACTGCTGTGCCAGAACTATTGCCACGAGGTTTACTGGTGCAGTGAGTAGTGAGCGTAGAGATGGTAGTGCATCTCATACAGTGACAGCTTTAAGTGCATACTGCTATGTAAAATTTTCAGCCTTAAGTAGATGCTTAAATTCTTCTTTGGATTCTGAGGAAACAGAGAATATAAAGGCGATTTTGCGCGTAGTGCGGCATAACATAGAGCTTTGCAGTAAGGTTGCTGAGTTAGTTGAGCCTAATACACCGCGTTTTTTCCGTCATCGTACAGAGGCTTGCTTGGACAGTGTTATTGATGCTATTGAGACTAGTGCAGCTGCATGTGAAGCGATGGTACGTAATAATGAAAGTGCACGCCTGCGTCTAGGACTCTCTAGAAGAGCGATGGCAAATTTTCTCTACTATTTAGAGGCATATGTTGAAGGTTTAGGAGTTCACAGTTTTGATTTACGACTCAAGCGAGAAAGGTATCGGGGTGGTGCTTTAGTGCATGCAGTAGGTGGTTTGTTCTTGATGTATAGAGTATACGCTTCCACCGGTAATGTAGATCATGTTGTTGCAGGTAGGATTGGGCATTGTCTCCAGATTTTGTGTGCTTTATATAGCAGAAGAAGGGAGCTCGGGGCATACAGGGCTCGCAAATCATTTTTAGACATGTGCCATGTCTATGAGGAGATCAATGAGCATATTACGGAAGATGCGCTATTAATTCCACAGATAGAAGTCAAGTGGCGCAATACAGCATTGCGGTATCTTTCAGTAATGATGAATATTTGTGACAAGAAATACGGAAGATATTTCAATGCTGTTGAGCAGACCGGTGCTGCACCTAGTCAACCCTCGACATCAGGATTAGGGAGTACTAGTGCTGGAGTGGAAGGAGCACAAGCTATCAGTGTCCCACTACGTGTTCTTGAGCGTATACCCATACCCTATGGTGCGCCGTGGGATCAACCCTCAACATCAGGAATGGGGGGTACTGCTGGAACGGGAAGTCAACAAGCTTCGCATATTCCACCACATGATCCAGGGATGATGCCCTATTCGTATGCACAACCTTCAACATCGTGGGATCAACCCTCAACATCAGGGTTAGGAAGTGCTGCTGGAATGGGAAGTCAACAAGCTTCGCATATTCCACCACATGATCCAGGGATGATGCCCTATTCGTATGCACAACCTTCAACATCGTGGGATCAACCCTCAACATCAGGGTTAGGAAGTGCCGCTGGAATGGGAAGTCAACAAGCTTCGCATATTCCACCACATGATCCAGGGATGATGCCCTATTCGTATGCACAACCTTCAACATCGTGGGATCAACCCTCAACATCAGGGTTAGGAAGTGCTGCTGGAATGGGAAGTCAACAAGCTTCGCATATTCCACCACATGATCCAGGGATGATGCCCTATTCGTATGCACAACCTTCAACATTGTGGGATCAACCCTCAACATCAGGGTTAGGAAGTGCCGCTGGAATGGGAAGTCAACAAGCTTCGCATATTCCACCACATGATCCAGGGATGATGCCCTATTCGTATGCACAACCTTCAACATCGTGGGATCAACCCTCAACATCAGGGTTAGGAAGTGCCGCTGGAATGGGAAGTCAACAAGCTTCGCATATTCCACCACATGATCCAGGGATGATGCCCTATTCGTATGCACAACCTTCAACATCGTGGGATCAACCCTCAACATCAGGGTTAGGAAGTGCCGCTGGAATGGGAAGTCAACAAGCTTCGCATATTCCACCACATGATCCAGGGATGATGCCCTATTCGTATGCACAACCTTCAACATCGTGGGATCAACCCTCAACATCAGGGTTAGGAAGTGCCGCTGGAATGGGAAGTCAACAAGCTTCGCATATTCCACCACATGATCCAGGGATGATGCCCTATTCGTATGCACAACCTTCAACATCGTGGGATCAACCCTCAACATCATGGGATCAACCCTCAACATCAGGATTGGGAGGTACTGCCGGACAGGGAGCTCAACTCGTTCCCCCCCCCCCCTCATATTCTACTACGTGTCCTAGAGAATGTTCCTTATCCATCTAGCCAATTCTCAACATCTGGGCTAGGAGGTACTAGTACTGGAATGGGAAGATCACAAGCTCCCTATGTGCCACCTCAGGATCAAGGGATTATGCCTTATTCGTGGGATCAACCTTCAGCATCAGGATTGGGAGGTGCTAGTTCTACGCTGGAAGAAGCACAAGTTAGCTCTCACAGACCACGAACTCCTAGTGATGATGACTCTGAGCCACCAAGTAAACAGGCGCGAAGAGCATGATCTTGGAACGTAGGTGTTCAGTGCTTATATATGAAGATCTGCCGTTGCTGAAAACGTTATGCTAGTTATGTGGAGCGCATTCATAGCAGTTGTACGTATCACGAAATCAAAGTAAGGCAGTTCTTTGATGCGACATTTGAGAAACAGCTGCTACAAATCAGTATCGATTCCAGTGATACAGGGTTTTCGTATCAAAATCTTATGCTGCTTATAGTGGTGCGGGGAATGGGATAAGATAAGAAATGTAGTGCGATAGCCATATATATTCTTCTTGTAGGGAAGATCTATTGCAGAGTTGCGTTAAGATAGAACAGTGAGATAGGTAATATACGTTGCATAAGTCAAGTTTATCTAGGATTTGAGACTTTATGTCCTTGAGAGAATATGTTGTATTAGCTATTTCCTTGCTATGTGAGTGCTTTTAGTACGGACAGCTCAAAGCGGGCACGAAGTAACACACTGTTTCCTCTTTTTTCAATACAATTGGTTTTTTATGCCACGGTTACGTATGCTGAGAATAATTCTAGAAGGCATAGGTGGCGCTTGGATGCTTCATAGCTAAGAAATGCTATAGGATCGAAAAATACGAGCCGACCATATGTGGTGACGGTGTATGAAAGTATGATGCGTCTACCGCAGTTTCGAAATGAGTATGCCTCAGACTGTATATAAAGAGAAGCCCACAATAAGGCATGATGCTAAGAGCATACTCGAGAGAAAGATTATACGGACCGCGGGCGTTTTTGAGGAGGCTGCATAAGTTCACTTTCGTTATTTGATTGTAGTGGGGAGGTTACAAGTAAGTCTTGTAGTATAGAACTAGTGCTTTCCTGCCCCGAGGTTTCCATATCAGAAGAAGAGTGTGCTTGTTCTACGTCGTGTTTAGATTTCCAAAGACGTTCCGCCTTCTCTAGATGATTCAGTGCCGTTTCGTGTAACTCAGTAGTAATCGATGGATTTAATAGTAGGCTCGCCCTGATGCATTTTAGGCCTGCAATTGCTTCACTAAGGTGTAACTGTACTGCATGATTTGTGCTTTGTGATGGACTAAGTGCATCCTCCATTTCGGAAGCATGTATACTTGAGTAAACTTTGTCGCGTATGAGCCTAATACAACGCTCAATATGGCTCGCATAAGGATGCTCTTCAGCGCTTACAGAAGAGTATTCCCTTCGTATAAGGCACAAGCCACCCAATCCACTAACCAAATCTTGCACAATATTTGTATTGCGATTTTTAAGAGAGCTATCCGTACGGAGTGCATCATGGTCCAGCGTGCGGAGAGCATAACGGTTTAGCTGAGATCTAAGCATGATATATGATTCACTACTCAGGGCTCTACGCGATGATACAATACCATCGTTTATGTGAGTTCCTAATCGGCTACAGGTAGAAGATAAACGGCTGATCGTGCTAAGTAGGGTATTCAAGCAATGTTCTGTACTTGACCGGTGCAAAAATGGGCCGTCTTCATCAAGCAATTCGGAAACTCTTATGAGAAGCTCAGAGTTATGTAGTATTGCATTGGAAAATGCCTTTATTTCTTCTTCAGGCACTTCAGCTAGCATACAAGAGCGACGAGTGGCTGACTGAACAGCGTCTATGTACGCGTTAACTGCCAACTTGATATCCATTACGGGATGTGTGCTGGTCTCCTCGCTCGTAACTGGAGATTGAGAAGTGCTAACCAATACAAAGTAGCGACACATCATGATGATATTGACTAGCAAGGCAACTGCCGTAGCCGCATGTAGATGCAAACCATGTTCTGTATGTGTAGGGCTAATAAACCTACCTGGTTCAGAATTGCAGGTGGCAGTAACACAAGCGTACAGCGCATCGTACAGCAAATTAAAGACACCATGCACTTGCGCTAAAATTGCCTCTTCTGCTGTTGGGTCTTTGCTACTACCAGCATTTTTGGTTATTAAGAGCAGTTTTATAGCAGCAACTCTTGCAGCAATAGAAGAAAATTCTGGATCTAAAGAGAACGCACGGTCTAATGTTTGCTGCAAAGCTTCAATATTGCAGAGTAGGATTTTTGAGAAATCTACGGGGGAAAACACTCTAGTATAAATCCCGGCGCATATGATATCCTTATATGCAGAGGAAGTCTCAGCAGTATAAGAATACTTGAAGCCATGTGTGCCACTACATACAGTGAGCATGTGCATATTAGTTAATAATGTAATGCACTGTAGCGCGAATGTTATATACTTTCAAGAGTATTAACTCATAGAGTATACGCTCAAAAGTAATGGCTTTATGAGATGCTAGGATGAAATCCATTTGTTAGTAATAAGGTACTTTGCTTCTTCCTGATGAACAGTAAGGGGAGAAAAATTTTAGTAGGCCTACATCATCCAAGTGATTGCTGCAATTAGCAGGTTGCATGCGTTTACTCTTCGCTATGATAAAGGAGAGATTATTGTGTTACGTCTATTGCGGTACGCACTCAAGGGGCATCTATCACGCTCTAAACTTGAACATCCTGCAACAACATTATCGGTTTGTAACGATGATGAGGGAGCTGTGTAGATATGTTGTGTATTTATTGCATTCCACCGACAAGCTAAGGAGTTTAAATATTGCATTGATTCCGTATGGAAGTGAACTGATTTCTCAGGGTCTATCATCAGATTGGGGTCTATAACTTCCATTTCTTCTATAGCTTTGGTCATTAGCCTTCGCACTCTGTGGAAGTGATATGCTGACTTATCATCCTCTTCTAACCCTCTGGTAATTTGCGGGTAAATGTTATCTCGTACGAGGGCAAGGCAGTGGTGAAAGCTCAGAGCATAGGGATGATCTGTATCGTTTACCTCTTCATACAAGCCATACATCTTATGCAAACACCCGGTAGTACCCACAAAATCTCTAATATTCTCATCAAGTTCCTTTTCTGTATTAAGTGTTGTGATGCACTGGCCGGCAATGTAGTTCCTAAGGCAAGTATCTAGTATACTATGCGCATTTCCCGCGAGGTTAAGGAGCAACGTTATATCCTTGTCATCCACAAATATTGATGCGTACGTCCTATTCAAAGAGTTCATCCCAGAAATTATGATGCCAACGCATTGATGAACATAATGTTTCACATAAGCAGGTGTGTTTTCGTCTAGAAGTCCAGCAGCTTTACGCGCAAGTCGCAGATTACTTTTTACCGCATATGGAGGCAGGAGACAGGATAGAGAATGAGTGTTATCGGCGGATTTAAGTTGTTTCTCAAGCAATTTATATGCATAAGAGTATGCGTATTTTGAACTATCCAGTAAAGAACATAAGGCTTGTTGTGTTTTGTTCCCGGTGTGTCTCATAGCAAGTTTGTGATGGGATGTTTCCAGTGTTTGAGGACTTTTCTCGGCAATAATATTTTGGTGATTATATATTACGGTAGTAAGCATTTCGCTCACCAGGGTAACGTTGTATACAAATCTGTAATGCTCGGTTACGTTGTCGTGATAAGGGGAATAATTCTTGTATACAATTGACATGCAAGTAACCAACGTTGAGTAAAGTTTTTCTAAAACAGCATTGTCTTGCGATAGAGAATCCGTAAGTGAAACACGCCCGCCACTGTCTTTGCTCCTTCCCCAATATGCGGATACTAGAAGCAGGTCATCACTAGCCGTTACAAGTTCCGGAACACCAACGGATATCTTTCCTAGTTTCGCATAGGCCTCCTGCACATAATACATGATAACCCTAGCAACTCCGTCATTTTGCGCGAGTAACTTACCCACGGTTTTGAGACATATAGCGTCACCATACGTATACGAGCTTCGCACGGAATGAGACATGATCTCCTCACGCTGTATTTAAATTTTAATTTTTTAGATTAATAAATAAGCATACTTAATTAGTTTATTCATTAAGCATCTTGCAAGACATTTATTAAGTTCTTAGGTATTAGCGAAGGTGGTGCGGGATTGTAAGAATATGTTTTTTGTAATGAGAAATATTTGCTTGTTGTGAAAAGCTATGATGCAAGTATATGGATATGAGATCTGATGAAATTCTGTTGCAAATGGTGCTTTGTCAGCGTTGTGAAATGTAAGCTTGGAGCTCGATATGCGTAAGGATTGAGAGCAAGGTTATACGTGTGAATATATGCTGAAATTTTTTAGTGGGGTTGTGCTTACATATGTCTAAGATTTAATTCCTGCATTAAATGTGAGCATTTGCTTTAAGATTTTCTATACAGGTGTAGATGGAGCTGTAGCGGCATATTTTAGCTGTTCTAGCTCTTTTGAGATTCTGAATTTTTTGAATGTAGTAGGAGGGGTGTGAGTTGAGGGTATATGACGCATGTGCTGCGATCTTCTAGGTATGTTGTGAGGTATGCAGCTATGGTTACTGGTGTGAAAGGGGGGGGGATTTGGGGTGCATACAGCCGTATCTAGTTCTGGGTTATTTCAAGACATATCTACGTGGAGTAGGTATAGATCCTGAAGCACTGAGAGCTGGGGTGTATTGGAAGTTAATACTGCAGACTATATCCTCCGGGCCGCGAAATAACGGCTTGTAATCGTTCATTTGAAAATTCATACTGAGAACTGTCTGTAACGCCTAGACAGAGGCCTGCTCATGGTCATATGCAGGGTGTGTCGTAATGTGTTGCTGAAAACGTATACTATGTGCGAGTAAGTGATTTTGGGGGTATATCTACGGATAGTAGGTATAGGCCTTGATACGCTGAAAGCAGGATGTATTGGAAGTTAATACTGCAGACTATATCTTCCAGGCTGTGAAATAACGGCTTATGGTTGTTTATGTGAGAATTAGTACAGTAACTGCCTATTCCTCTAATTATGGTCGTATGCAGGGTATGTCGCATGTGATTTTAGGGCTGTATCTAGGGAATAATCCTGATACACGTAAGTCTGGAAATTCATACAGAAACTGTATCTTATGTACTGGGAATCTTATAGCTATTTCCGTTAAATTCGCAATGCATTCTCGAGGAAGTAAAATTGCCTTAAGGTGAATACGCAAACTATACGAATAGCGGGTGATTTTTGAGAGCACCTTCTAAGAGTATGCATAGGTCTTGATACTTAGAAAAAAAAGTATGGTGTACTGGAGATTAATGCTGCAGACCATAATGTTATAGAATCATGAAGACTACTATAGGTCTGTATGAAGAAGTTATAAAAAATAAAAGCACATCATCTTGATAACGCAGCAGCAATATTTTCAATTATTATCCATAACTGTGGGCCAGTTTTCAAAGTGGGTAAACCCCTTTTTACGAACCAAGAGCCCGACAGCTAGCCCATCAGACACAGCTTCCACACATATGCACATTCTAGTCTTTCATAAAGCTTAGTACCTTTCCAGGCTGTGAAGTAACGGCTTATGGTTGTTTATGTGAGAATTAGTACAGCAACTGCCTATTCCTCTAATTATGGTTGTATGCAGGGTGTGTTGTAATGCATTAGGTAAAGGAGCATACTATGTGATAGTAAGTGCTTTTAGGGCTGTATCTAGGGAATATCCTGATACACGTAAGTCTGGAAATTCACACAGAAACTGTATTTTTGCACGGGAATCTTATAGCTATTACTGTGAAAGTGGCGATACATTCTCGTAGAGGTCATAATGCATTTTAGGTAAAGGCACAAACTATAAGAAAACAATATGTGGTAGAGGCATTTTATAAGATGCTAGAGGATTTAAGCGTGCTTTATAAAGCAGAAGTTTAAATACTGACTACGTTGTGTTCAACACTACATTGTTTGTCGCGATGATGTACGTGTAGAATACTACAAAGCGTAGTTCTCTATAAAAGCGGGTTGTACCGCAGTATTATGTTCTCCTGAAAGTCTGTAGTTAGTCTCTTACGCCCTACGAGGTCAGCACTATAGAGAACTGTTTTGACAATAGTGACGTGCGCATGGAATGCAACAGTGCACATCCATGTTATTAGTTCTGCACATAATAATCTTCTTCAGTGTGGGCTGTACCCGTACTGCTATATTATGTTCTTCGGTTTGTATATTGCTATCTTGTCCCATAGGTAAGCACTATAGCTAACTGTTCGGAGAATAGGGATATGCGCATGGAATGCAACAGTGCACATCCATGTTATTAGTTCTGCACATAATAATCTTCTTCAGCGTGGGCCATACCCGTACTGCCGTATTATGTTCTCAAGTGATTTTGCGTATCGCTATCCTATCCCATAGGTAAGCACCATGGAATATTTTAAGATCCAGATCGCTGTACCTTGGCAAGAGATCCACGCATGAGAGCCGCAGTGATAAAAGCGTCTAAGTCTCCATTCATTACTGCATCTACATTGCCAGTTTCATGTCCTGTACGTAAGTCCTTCACCATACGATATGGATGCATTTTATATAGGGCCAGCATGCCATTACATGGGAGCTTAACGATTCTAATATGTGTACAGCCTCGTAAAAACAAATACAGGTGTAAACTAGTGGATTATTGCCAGTTTTATCACCCCTTTTTAAGCTTTCTAAAAGCTTGTTACGTTCCTCGAGTTTCTTTTGTTGGGGAGGTATTACCAGAAAGTAAAAAATACCGCATATTGGAAGTAGGGGGATAAAACCAGCAGTAGAAACCCAGATTCCAGCATTAGGTGCCGAAGTAGACGAAAGATCTGCAGCAAACATCAGTAAACGCAAGCATTAATCTTATAGAGCATTTGTACCCTGACCTGAATTTCTACGGATGGGCCCTGAGGCCAGGAGAAGTTTTATAAAGGTGTGCTATATACCTAATCACACTCCCAACTAAACCTATAACTACATACAAGTGTTACCGCTTATAATACTCGGTTAGTAGGGCTTTTTGTAGCTTGGATTACAAGTTATCTATAAGGTATAGTGGCGCTGTCTCAGAAGTTTACTCAGGTAGGTAAGAAGATACGAGGCATGGTTGTGACCATGCCGGGAAAGGGCATAGATGTGTGGGTCATATGGGAATTCTCTAGTGGTAAACAACATGGGAACGGTTAGCGTGTGGTTTCCTGTTTTGAGGTGAGCAAAGAGAAGGGCAGTCCGTTGTAAGCCACACTGAGTGCAAACCACAAAGAGCGTCAAACCTACACAATTAAGATGGTAGAAAAACCAGACACCCAGGTGCGCATCTTACACACTGCAACACTTGCTAGCAAATGCCCTGTTAGAAGGGAATTTCATCTACATCAGGATCAAGAAAATCCACGCCGCCGCCAAACGAACCAGCCTCTTCGCTGCTTGCTGGAGGAGCGCCTATGCTTGAAGCAGCAGCATCACCGGAGGACATTCCCTTGGGGTCAAGAAGACATAGAGTCGAATTAAAACCCTGGAGGACAACTTCGGTTGTGTAACGGTCATTGTTATTCTGATCCACCCATTTTCTTGTGCGTAGAGAACCTTCTAGGTAGACTTTACTACCCTTGCGTGCGCATGTCTTAACTACCTTCACGAGGCCTTCACTGAACACTACAATGTTATGCCACTCTGTTTTTTCAGTGCGCGAACCAGACGCTTTGTCCAGCCAGCTCTCGGACGTAGCAAGGGAGAAATTTGCCATTTCCTTCCCATTTTGCATAACTCTCACATCTGGGTCTTTTCCAAGATACCCAATCAAAATAACCTTATTGACTCCTATCGAGGACATAACCGCAAACGTAATAGAAAAACACCGGTAATACTAATCCTCTAATTCGTTTTATTCAAGTCTTTGTTATCGGAATTTCATGAATATTTTTATATAATTGATCTGCATTGCCCCTATCCGCGCTGGAAGCGATATTAAATAATTTTGATATTTAAGTACTGCTCTATGAGGACAAGGGGAATGTAACACACATAGCAGTTTTTTGTATAGGTTGGCTGGGTAGAGGAAGAAAACTTCTCTGCTTGGTGAGGAGTTTTTGAGCGTAAGATAAGGTATAGCTGTTGTATATTCCATGCGGCAAGGTAGAGGCTCTGCTGCCGACTACAAGAATGGTGTGTGTATTATTACAACAAGCCTCTTCCAGTATCTTTATTTTTACCACAAGGGTTTTGTATTGATATGGTTGAAATTACTTAGCATTGGTACGGCTTTATGTTAAGCCTTCAAACCTCGTTGTGTTCAATCAGTGACAGATAATAGAAATATAGAAAAACACATAGGGATAAAATTCTGAAGCACTATTCATGTAAATGCCACGCAGTAGTGCCGCGATATTCGGCTACTCGTGATTTCTGACGTAAAAAGCCATATTAATAGGTGTGAGATTAGCTATTAAGTTGGAATTTGTCTCTCTATTCTTTTAAAGTAATTTTACAAGTTTCTTGCCTAAGTTCCTGTAGTATTGATATTTTTCCAAACTTGGCGGAATATTAGGGGCGTATTAGTCGACTCAACGATGGATTAGTAATCGGTAACTTGTGCAATGCTATCTAGCGAGGTGTTTGGGGCTGGAATCTGCATTGGAGAGCCTGGATATAAAGTGCTTGTCACTTTCCTTATGGGATGCACAGGAAAGGAACAGCAGTCTTTAGTTTAAGATAGAGTATGCATGTTCTGGTGCACAAAATAACATTAGATATTTCAATCCCTTCTAAGCAATACCATTTTTTTTATAGCCTAGCGTCCAGCTACTGAACTCTCCTTTATTTTACATCTACTTTTTAGTGGAGGATGACGCTGAAAAAGCAAAAAGCTTGCTTAGTGAACGGTCGAGAGTGAGCGCCGTTCTCACATCTTTTCGTGTTTTAGAAAAAGAACATAAGGACTTAGCTGAATTAGCAGAAATGATTTCTGACAGTGATGACAGAGACTTTCTTGCAACGATAAATGCTGAGCTTCAATCCTTGAAGTTGCGTATCTCTCAGAAAAAGACTGAGTGCATGTTCTCTCACGAAGCTGATGCTAATAGTTGTTTCTTGACTATTCGTTCTGGAGCTGGTGGAACCGAAAGTAGCGATTGGGTTTGCATGCTTTTACGCATGTATACAAAGTGGGCTGAATCTTTTCATAAGTTTACTGTTGAGACTGTTGATTCTGTTGACGGTGAGGAAACAGGTCTGAAGGCTGTTACTGTGAAAATATGTGGTATTGGCGCCTACGGGTGGGCACGTACTGAAAGTGGTATTCATAGGTTAGTTCGCATTTCTCCCTTTGACCATGCTGCAAAACGGCACACCAGCTTCGCTAGTGTTGAGGTATCTCCTGTTGTGGATCATGAAATTGACATAAAAATTCTAGAAAAGGATCTTCGTATTGATACTTATCGTGCTTCTGGTGCTGGGGGCAGCATGTTAATAAAACAGAAAGTGCGGTCCGTAAGTTTAGCTGTTATCCCCACTTTTAGCTCATATTAAGTGTTATTTGAATGTTACTTTGGCTAATATTTTTTGGGGTAAGGGGCTTGTTTTTCGTAATTTTAAAGAGTATACACTTAATATGTGGCATCTTTGCATTATGTACACTCCAGTACGATACGCTTCTCCATAAACTTTGCTGCCGTGGTGGTAGTCTCCTCCGGAATGTAGTCATGGTGGCAAAAGATGCAACTTTGCCACTCAAGCGGTATAGCGTTAGGTGTAGTTTGGTAAGGGGAATAGTTGCCAGATGGTGCATTTTATACGCTTATCAAACTTCCTAGACGCTATGTTGTGAACTTTGATGTAGACGAAGCCTTGCAAATGTTATAGCATCAGCGGAATTAACCAGCCGCGCTTGCTTTGTGGAAAACTCCCTACTGAAGATAAAATACAGGACGATTAGCAGTGTAGTTAAGGTATTTGACGAGGTGACCGACGTTGTATTATCGTGGGTTGGTAATATAGGCAAAGACTTATCTAGGAAGCAAGATATAGACAATCTCTTGAGCAAGATGCGCGAGTGCGTAAGCCCAAAGGGAGGGGAAGTTAAGGCTAGATACAATACTATATCGTTGGGTAATCTTTATCTACAGCTGTCTGATGTGGGCAAGGCAAGGTTCTTGCGGATGTTGAACGATAGATTCAACTCTACACAGGAAGAAGTAGATAGCAAGATTAGTGAGTATGTTAATAATACAGACAGTGCTCTAGAAGAAAAGCTTAGATTCGAGCTGATTTCAGTTTTGTCCTCTCCTAGGCTGAGTATCTTAAAGCAGTTTATGTCCTTATCTGAAGGGGTGAAATTTCTTGTAGATATGAGGGCGGATGCTATTACGCTTTCGAGAAAGGGGGAGAATTTTTTCGCATTGGAGAGAGATCTAAAAGGAGTACTTTCTTCGTTATTTGATGTGGGCTTATTAGAGCTGCGTCACATCACTTGGGATTCTCCTGCGTCACTGTTGGAAAAGCTCATATTTTATGAAGCAGTGCATGCGATTTCTTCGTGGGAGGATTTGCGTCATAGGTTGGAGTCTGATCGCAGGTGTTTTGCATTTTTCCACTATAAGATGCCTCAAGAACCTTTAATATTTGTTGAGGTGGCATTGGTAAACGATGTTGCAAATAGTGTGCAGGCGTTGCTTGATGATAGTGCTCCGAAAAAGGATCCGTCTGAGGCTAAAGTTGCGATTTTCTACTCTATTTCCAATACGCAGGTTGGGCTTACTGGGATTAGTTTAGGCAATTTTCTCATCAAAAGAGTGGTGAGCAGGCTTTCCAGTGAGTTTAGTAACATTAAAACTTATGCTACTCTCTCGCCGATACCGGGATTTGTCAGGTGGCTCAATGAGGTTTTGGCATCAGATGGCGATGCGTTCTTGCGCAGTGTAGGTATATCTCATTCTGTTGAAGGGTTGCAAAGTTATATAAATTCCATTAGTAGCGATCCTAAGAGTATTCCTGTTGTGTCTCAGGAGTTATTGCTAAGGCTATGTGCGCACTATTTAAATACTAAGAGTGGTAGTAGGGTTATCGATCCTGTTGCTCATTTTCATCTTAGTAATGGTGCATCTATTAGGCGACTAAATTGGATGGCTGATACTTCTCAAAAGGGTTTGCTGAGTTCTTTGGGGATTATGGTTAATTACAGTTATGAGTTGTCTAAAATTGATGATAATCATGAGGCCTATGTTGTGCATGGGAAGGTCACATATTCTAGAGAAATAGCTACTCTTTTGAAGAAAAGTTGAGAAAAGACAAATGTAGGAGGGCGTGGTGTCTTGGATAATCAACGGTGCAAGCCATGATTGGGAGGTTGTAATTGGTCTTGAGGTACACGCACAGATTGTATCGAATAGTAAATTATTTTCGGGGGCCTCTACGGAGATTTCTGTAGATCCAAATTCGCACGTGGCATTGTTAGATGTGGCGATGCCGGGTGTTCTGCCAGTAACTAATGAGTATTGCATTGTTCAGGCGGTAAAAACAGCGCTTGCGCTTTCTTGCGAGGTGAAGAAATATTCAGTATTTGATCGAAAGAATTACTTTTATCCTGATCTTTCTTTTGGATATCAAATTACGCAATTTTACCATCCTATAGCTAAAAATGGCCACATAATGCTCGATGAATCTGCTGATAATAAGAAGATCGGCATTGCAAGGATTCATATTGAGCAAGATGCTGGAAAGAGCCTGCACGTTGGTGATAAGACGTGTATAGACTTTAATAGGGCAGGGGTTGCTCTGATGGAGATTGTTACAGATCCGGATTTACGGTCTCCGGAGGAGGCTGCCGAATATCTTAAGAAGCTGCGTATTATCTTAAGGTACATTGGTGCGTGTAGTGGTGATATGGAAAACGGTGCCTTGCGCTGTGATGCAAATGTTTCGGTACGTAAGGTAGGTGAGAGTGCGTTAGGAGTCCGCTCTGAGATCAAAAACTTGAATTCCATAAAGTATGTGGCTCAGGCTATAAAATACGAGGCTATGAGACACGTTGAAGTGCTGGAAAGCGGTGGTAAAGTGGAGCAAAGCACTCTTTTGTATGATGTTGACACTGGTACTACTAGGACTATGAGAAGTAAGGAGGATGTGTGTGATTATCGCTATTTTCCAGATCCTGACTTGCTTCCTTTGGAGATAACGGATGAGTTTATTGCGTCAATAAGAGATACGCTGCCTGAGCTTCCTATGGCGAAGATGTCGCGGTACATGAATGATTTTTCTCTTTCGAGGTATGATGCAGTGATTCTCTCTTCTGATAGGGACGTTGCAGAATACTACGATGAGGTTATGCAGCGCAATTTGCCAGGGGACTTAGTTGCGGCATGGGTTACGGGTGAGCTTTTTGGAATGCTAAATAAGCGAGGCATGTGCATTAGTGATTCACCGGTACGTGCAGATGCCTTGGGAGATTTGCTGCGCTTAATGGTAGATGGGACTATTTCTGGCAAAATGGCTAAGCAGGTTTTTGCAACAATGTTTGAGACAGGAAAGTCAGCATCGAAGATAGTGGAAGAAGAAGGGTTACAGCAGATAGCAGATGAAGGGGTGCTTAGTGCTATGGTTGAGCGAGTACTTGAGAAAAACCCAGATAAAGTTCAGCAATATAAGCAGGGTAAGGAAAAGCTATTTGGATATTTTGTAGGACAGATAATGCAGGAAACAAAGGGCAGAGCGAATCCTGAAGTTCTCAATGCACTCATTCAGAGCAAGCTGAGTCAGTAGTAGTATTTTACTCTATTGATAAGCACTTTCGGGCTTGTTGTGTCTAGTGAAATGTGGAGTACTGGGAGATAGGCTCTAATTCCTATGTGCTTTTGTAGATGCTTGCAGGTGAGACTTAGCCACTTATGATGCAGGCACAGTCATCAATTCCTGCATCAGTGGCTTGACACAACTCTTTGATAATCTCAGCTTTCATCTACATCACCTTAAAAATAAGCAGAAGTGTCAGTATTGTTCTTGCGCACCTGCATCAGCGCTGTCAGAGCCAGAAACAAAGGAGTTGGAAAGCGCAGGAAGTTATTCATCTGAGGAATCAAGATATATAGAGTGTACACTGGGGTGTACTGGGAATAAGAAAATAAGAGTAGTGAGCGTCTACGTTCCCAACGGGCAGGAGGTAGAATCTGAGACGTTTTTCTATAAATTGAAATTCCTGGAACATCTGAAGGACAGATTGTTAAACATCATGAAAACAGAGGACTTCCTCATTGCTGGGGGTGACTTCAATGTTGCACCTGAAGAGATAGACGTGCACGATCCTAAAGCTCTTGATGGCAGGCTATGCTTTCATATTTTAGAGCGTGCTAAATTCAGAGAAATTCTAAATAACGGTATAGTGGATATTTTTCGCACTTTTGTGGGTATTGATAGAAAAGAGTTTAGTTGGTGGAATTACAGAGAAGGCGGATGGCAGAATAATAGAGGTCTTAGAATAGACGCTCTGCTATCTTCTCCTCAAATCGCTGATAAAGTTCTAGATTGTTCTATACTATCGAAGGTTAGAGGTTGGGATACTCCTTCGGATCATGCTCCGGTTATGGGCGACATAGATGTCTAATGTGGGTTCATGTGCTTAATTCTTGGTGCTATTTGGGGTTTTGATACGTATAAGTTGTGGGGTGTCTTGACTCTCTTATGAGGTGTTTTTAAGGTATTGCTCCTTTACAATTGATAGGTATGTATAAGGCAGCTTTTGAGGCATGTGTTCAGTACCTGACAATTGATTCAGGAGTCATCTAGCGGTGAGATAATGCGATTTTGGCAGGATCTATTAGACCTGTGTCTGCTTGGATCAGTGATTTTTCATTATGTACTGACGTGGAATAGATACAATTCGCTATTGTAGTACAATAGATACGTACTGTTTTGTCTCTAGATCCGCGATGGCTTTTTCATTCGCTCTTTTTCAGCTGCTTCATACTTTGCACTTAGATGGTTCAAAGCTAGATCTATAGCATCTATCTACTCTAATAGGGGGAGCGTGTTGTATTTGCTAGTGATTTGCGAAGAGGGACGACGGGTGAGAATATTCATGTGGATTGTACGCACCATGTACTAGAGTTGGAGTCAGTTATTAGATAAGCGAAGGTTGATAGTATTGAGGGCAAACCTTGTTCTCGGATAAATCTTTAGGGAGATTGAGAAGTAAAATGTTTCGCATTTGTTATGTTTATATGGTGCAGTAGGTTGTCAAACCCGCGACTATTTTTAGTACAGGTGTAATTTTTCTTAAAACTAGTAGAATTACAGTATGATACTTATTTTATGTAATTTTGAAGATATGTAGTTAGTGGGAGTTTTTTCGAGTTTTGTACTACATATGTATGCATAAGTTTGCCATCAATTTTAATTTGCATTTGATGCCAAAACTGTGATTGACAACATGGCTATGAGCCAGTAGCATTTCGCATGGTTGCTGGGGGTGTAGCTCAGTTGGTTAGAGCGCAAGCCTGTCACGTTTGAGGTCGCGAGTTCGAGTCTCGTCACTCCCGCGTTGTGTTTGTAGTAGGTATTGTTAGAAGTTTACGGGTGTTTTGTGCGTACCGGCATGCTCATGGAAGGAAAAAAGGGAGTCATCATTGGTGTAGCTAATGATAAGTCCTTGGCGTGGGGCATCGCGAAAGCTGTGTGTGCACAGGGTGCCGAGGTTGCTCTTACATATCTTTCAGAGACTTTTAAGAAAAGGGTAGATCCCCTTGCGGAGTCTCTAGGTGTTAAGTTGACGGTTCCGTGTGATGTATCAGATGCGGAATCTGTAGACAATATGTTCAAAGTTCTTGCTGAGGAGTGGGGTAGTCTGGATTTTGTGGTCCACGCGGTTGCATTTTCCGATAAGAACGAGCTCAAGGGAAGGTATGTTGATACTTCTCTGGGTAACTTCCTGACGTCGATGCATATATCGTGTTATTCTTTTACTTACATTGCGAGTAAAGCTGAGCCACTGATGACCAATGGTGGCAGTATTTTGACTCTCTCTTATTACGGTGCTGAGAAGGTAGTGCCCCATTACAATGTGATGGGCGTGTGCAAGGCGGCCCTCGAGGCAAGTGTTAAATATTTGGCGGTTGATTTGGGTAAGCAGCAGATAAGAGTTAATGCTATTTCTGCGGGGCCTGTTAGAACTTTGGCGTCTTCTGGAATTAGTGATTTTCATTATATACTGACGTGGAATAAGTATAATTCGCCGTTGAGGCGCAATACTACTCTTGATGATGTCGGGGGGGCTGCGTTATATCTGCTGAGTGATTTGGGTAGAGGGACAACTGGTGAGACTGTGCATGTGGATTGTGGGTACCATGTGGTGGGGATGAAATCGGTTGATGCTCCTGACATAAGCCGGGTGAAAGGCGATCATAGCGTGTGAGCGTTGGTAGCCTTGCAGTAAAAGTTTATAAGTGATTTTCCGTTTAGCGTGATGCTTGTTTTGTCTCTCGCATAGGGGGAGTGTGCTTTGAGATTGTGGTTAGTTTTTGAGCTTGTCTATTGTTGCGGAGGTAGCGATAGAGTAAGTCAAAGTTGTGATTTGGGTTTATCAAAATGATGGGTAATTCCGGGGCTACTGATTGTAATGTGGGTACTATGGATAGGGATAGTACCTATGACGGGCATTTGTCATGGCAGAGTGTTCAGAAAAAGTTACGGGATTTCTATGGCAGTGCAGCATATGATAGCTGGCTGAGTGCTTTGGTGTATTCTGGTTATGAAAACGGTAGAGTTATTCTTTTGGTGCCTACGCGGTTCATAAAGGAGTGGATTCTCGTGCATTACCTGGAGAAAATCCTTGAGTATTGGCGTGGGGAGAATAGCGCTGTTTACTGTATTGACATATGTGTTGCAGATGGTGCTGAGAGTAGCGTTCTGCAGGGTAATAGGGGTGTTTCGGTTAGGTCTACAGAGGCGCAGGAAGTTTCTTCTGTTAGTACATATGAACATTTGAGTTCGCCTTTGGATCCGAGGTTTACGTTTGATAATTTTGTTGTAGGGAAGCCGAATGAGCTAGCCTTTGCTGCGGCAAGGCGTGTAGCCGAGTCTTCGGAGCCAATTCCAGGGAGTAATCCGTTGTTTCTATATGGTGGTGTAGGTTTGGGTAAGACGCATCTTATGCATGCGATTGCCTGGTACGCGCTTGGGTCTCCTAGGAAGAGGAAGATAGCTTACCTATCTGCTGAGAAGTTTATGTATCAGTACGTTACGGCGCTGCGAAGTAAGGACATCATGTTGTTTAAAGAGCAGTTTCGTTCAGTAGATGTATTGATGGTGGATGATGTGCAGTTCATTAGTGGCAAGGACAGCACGCAAGAAGAGTTCTTTCATACATTTAACGCGCTTATAGATCAGAGTAAGCAGTTGGTGATTTCTGCTGACAGGTCTCCTAGTGATCTAGATGGGGTAGAAGATAGGATTAAGTCTCGATTGGGATGGGGGTTAGTAGCTGATATTAATGAGACTACTTTTGAGCTCAGGCTGGGTATATTGCAGCTGAAAGTCGAGAAGATGGGCATACACGTGCCAGATGAGGTACTTGAATTTCTTGCTAAAAACATTAAGTCTAATATCAGGGAGCTGGAAGGTGCTTTAAATAAAGTGGTCGCGCATTCTTCGTTGGTTGGGAGTAGTGTTACTGTTGAGCTTGCGAGTGACATTTTGTCTGATTTGTTACGTGCGAATCATAGATTAGTGACCATAGACGCTATTCAGAAGAAGGTGGCGGAGTTTTTTGGCATCAGGCTAGAAGACATGTATTCTGCGAGGAGGCTGAGGGCTCTTGCTAGACCAAGGCAGGTAGCCATGTATTTATCGAAAAGGCTGACGCAGAAGAGTTTGCCTGACATAGGCAAAAGCTTTGGTGGTAGGGATCATGCGACTGTTATTCATGCTGTCAAGCAGGTGGAAAAGTTTATAGATACTGATTCAAAGCTTGCGGGTGATATAAGTCTATTGATAAGGATGTTGAGGTAGGTCGGCGTAACGACAGAAGTGTGTGTCCTATGGTGGAGATATTGGGTGTATAGCTTTTGAAAAGATGTGCATGCGCTGGTATGTAGTAGTTTCAGGCGTATTTTCTGGAGGGGATAGGCGTATGCTTGCACCTGTGTAATGCCGTCTTTTTTGGCAGGCATAATGGCTTGTTATTTAGGTCTAGCAAATGTTGTTAGAGGTGAAGGTGGCAATGCATTGCATGTAAGTAAAATTGCCTTAAGGTGAATATGCAAACTATACGAAGAGCAGGTGCTTTTCAATAGCATCTTCTAAGGGTATGCATAGGTCTTGATATATAGAAAAAGTATGGTGTACTGGAGATTAATGCTGCAGACTATATCTTCCAGGCTGTGAAATAACGGCTTATGGTTGTTTATGTGAGAATTAGTACAGTAACTGCCTATTCCTCTAATTATGGTCGTATGCAGGGTATGTCGCATGTGATTTTAGGGCTGTATCTAGGGAATAATCCTGATACACGTAAGTCTGGAAATTCATACAGAAACTGTATCTTATGTACTGGGAATCTTATAGCTATTTCCGTTAAATTCGCAATGCATTCTCGAGGAAGTAAAATTGCCTTAAGGTGAATACGCAAACTATACGAATAGCGGGTGATTTTTGAGAGCACCTTCTAAGAGTATGCATAGGTCTTGATATATAGAAAAAGTATGGTGTACTGGAGATTAATGCTGCAGACTATATCTTCCAGGCTGTGAAATAACGGCTTATGGT